>JANQLV010000065.1 GCA_028280415.1 Saprospiraceae bacterium | reverse complement strand
ATTCTTTACGTTGAAGTGTATCCTGTTTAAACTCTTTTTAAACTTTCTTGCGCTCTCCCCTATCAGGAAAAGCGCGATTCGCGTCTTCACTTTCTTTTTTCTTGTGCTGCAGATAATCCTAAAATTATCTTGCTTTTCAACAGTGTCAATGAACTTCTTAACCTTCCGAAATCTTAATACTAATTCTTCTGTGTACCAGAGGATTTCTTCGATATTTTCTTTAAACTTATTGTCTATGAAATGTCTCTTTCGAAACGCGAGTGCAAATATAGATTGTTTTAGAGTTCATGTCAAGCTTTTATTCGGTTTTTTTATAAAAAAATATCAATTATTTTGAAGAACAGGCTTTCCTTGTCAAATGGATGAAATAATATTTCACAAACCTATACTTAACAAGTATTTAAACATTCAAGTAATTTATAATATTTTATTTTTTTATTTAGCCTTTTGGACCTTATAGACTTGCTTGATATGATATTGTTTCCAAATTGATGCAATTAATTTTTTATAGCCTTTTATCCAAGCCACTTACATACCTAGAGTTGTGGAAAACTCAGGTAAATCAAGGCAAAAAAAATCCCCAGTCAGATGACCGGGGATTTAATATTTGGAATAAATAATTTTAATTATTTTCCTCCATCCAACTCATCTTGCCAAGCTTTTAGCTTATCCCACTCTCCGTCGGCAGCCATTTTAGCTTGTGCTGGCCAAGTTGTTGGATCATGAACTTTGTAACGATTACCCGCAGCCTCCAAAATTTCACGAATAGCATCAGCAGATGCCTCTGCTAATTGTGTATAAGAATTCAGACCTGCTCCGTGAAGTAATTCTTCAATTTTAGGTCCGATCCCTTCGATTTTTTTGTAATCATCTGCATCACTGGCAGCAGGAGTTTCTTCTGCAGGCTTTTCAGCAACTGGCTCCGGTTTTGGAGCAGGTGCTTCCTCAGTATCTTTATTTTGTAATTGCTCTTTTAACTGTGAGAAAACAGAAAGATCCCCAAGTGTAGTTTTTTCAACTTTGGCCTGAGTGGATTTGACTGCTTTACGAGTTTTATTTCTTATCTCTTCTTTTTCTTTCTTCACGGTCTCATCAGCTTCTCTTCTGATATCATCCAGATAGCGAAGGTGCGACACAAGAATTCGCTTATCATCACGGTTAAACTCAATTACCTTTACAGTCAATTGCTCTTCAACATTCGCTAGTTTACCATCTTCTTTCTTCATGTGCTTGATTGGAGCAAATGCTTCCAGACCATAAGGCAATTGAACGATTACACCCCGGTCATCTCTTCTAACCACCGTGGCTTCGTGGTAAGAACCTACAGGGAATACATTTTCGAAAGTATCCCATGGATTCTCTTCAATCTGCTTATGTCCCAAAGAAAGTTTACGGCTTTCTTTATCAATATCAAGGATAACTACCTCAATCTGATTACCAACTTTTGTAAATTCAGATGGATGCGAATATCGTTTTGTCCAGGAAAGGTCCGAAATGTGAACCATACCGCCAATTCCTTCCTGCAATTCTACAAATACTCCATAAGGTGTCAGGTTTTTCACCTCTCCGGAAAACCGACTATCAACAGGGAATTGTTTCTCGATCTCACTCCATGGATCTTCAGAAAGCTGCTTGATACTCAAAGACATCTTTCTTTCTTCACGGTCGATAGTAACAATCTTTGCTTCGTACTCTTGTCCTAATTTAAAGTATTCACGAGCGTTGATAGGCTGATTGCTCCAGGTTACCTCAGAAACGTGAATCAAACCTTCAACACCTGGCTGAATTTCGAGGAATGCACCATAATCTTCAATATTTACAATCTTACCTTTAACCACAGAACCTTCGGCAGCATTAGCATCCAACACTTCCCATGGATGAGGTTGTAATTGCTTCAAGCCAAGAGAAATTCGCTTCTTGTTCTCATCAAAGTCAAGTACAACGACCTGAATTTTCTGATTAAGCGATAATATTTCTGAAGGGTGATTGATACGTCCCCAGGAAATATCCGTAATATAAAGAAGGCCATCAACACCTCCCAAATCAAGGAATGCTCCAAAGTCCGTAATGTTTTTAACCAATCCTTCGAGTACCTGACCTTTCTCCAGTTTTCCAATAATTGCCTCTCTTTGCTCGGCAAGGTCACTTTCAATCAGGGCTTTATGAGAAATTACCGCATTTTTGATTTGCTCATTGATCTTAACGACTTTGAATTCCATTGTTTTACCAACATAGGCATCGTAATCAATGATCGGCTTGATATCAATTTGTGATCCAGGAAGGAATGTTTCCAAACCTCCACAATCGGCGATCAAACCACCTTTGGTCTTACTGACAATAGTACCTTTAATTACAGAACCATTGGTAAATGAGTCGACAATACCTTCCCAAGCACGTAATAATTTTGCTTTTCTTCTGGAAAGTACTAATTGACCTCTTTCATCTTCCTGCTGCTCTACATAAACCTCTACCATATCACCGACTTTCAAGTCAGGAATATCACGGAATTCAGAAAGAGAGATAAGACCATCAGATTTGAATCCGATATCGAGTACAACATCACCGTCATTAATAGCTGAAACGCTACCTTTTACGATTTCATTTTCGATAAGCGCATTAAGCGTGCTTTCGTACTGGTTTAAGTAATCCTCGATTTCTTTTTCAGAATAAGGCAAACCATGTTTTTTGGTTTGTGTCCAGTCAAAATCATCGTGAGCGGTTTGCAAGTGTTTTGCAATAGGGTCCTCTACTAATTCGGTAACAGAGATTTCATCTACAGAAGTATCTTCTGCGTTTTCAACAGGAGCATTTTTTGGTTCTTGCTCTTCTGTTTTGAGATCCTTTTCGTCTGACATAAAGGGATTCTCGAATTTGTAGTTTATTTTTTTTAATTCTTCTATACCTTAATATAGTGCTAAAACAGAATAAAAAATAATAAACGGGTTAAGAATATTTTTTAGCGGGGCAAAGGTAAGGCTTTTTTATTGATAAAAAAAGTAAAAACGATTGAAGATCAGGTGTTTATTTGAATACTAGGGAAGAATAGTTTTTCTCGACAGCAAAAAATTAGTATTTTTAGTCGGATTATAATATAATATACTGATTAAAAAGCAGTTTCAGAAAATTTAGCGCTTGTCCAAAATTCTATTTTTCAGCTACAAGTAGCAAATTTTGTTTTGGACAGGTGAGATACCAGTGTAACAGGTTTTGGATTTACTGTACCCGCTGCTATTTTTCATACCAAAAGAACTAATAAATAAGTAAATAAGAAATGACTGATTCAAGACCTTGGTTAGCGAAATATCCCAGTGGCGTTCCTGCAAATATTAACCCAGACGAATTTGTGAGCCTCGTTGACATGTTTGAAGCTACTTTTGAAAAGTATAGAAAGCAAGTAGCATTTTCCTGCATGGGAAAAGATCTCACTTTCGATCAATTGGACAAAAAGTCAAAGCAGTTTGGCGCCTATCTGAATTCCCGAGGGCTTGAGACAGGGGATAAAATCGCCTTGATGATGCCGAATTTGTTGCAATATCCGATTGCATTATTTGGGGCATTACGGGCCGGGCTTGTTGTCGTTAACACCAATCCCTTGTATACTCCCAGAGAAATGCTTCATCAGTTTAATGATGCCGGGGTAAAAGCAATAGTGATTGCGGAAAACTTTGCAGCAAATCTGGAAAAAATCATTGGTGACACCCCCATCAAAACAGTTATTATCACAAGTATAGGTGAACTGTTAGGAAGCGTAAAAGGAACGATCACCAATTTTGTAGTTCGCAAAATCAAGCGCCTGGTTCCCAAGTACAATATTCCCAATACCGTTTCATTTAGTGAAGCTGTCAAGCAGGGAAAAAAGTTTACATTACCCAGTTTTGAGAAAAGTCCGGATAAAGTAATCCTGCTTCAGTATACCGGTGGAACTACAGGAATCGCCAAAGGCGCCATGCTAAGCAATAGAAATCTTCTGGCCAATATGGCTCAGATCCGGGCAGTTATGACTCCTTTCTTAAATGATGGAGAAGAAGTAGTCATTTCTCCTTTACCAATGTATCATATTTTTGCGTTCTCCGTCAATTGTTTAGCATTGCTCAGTATTGGTGCTCAGACGGTACTTATCGTTAATCCCCGGGATTTAAGCACAGTAGTTGATGCTTTCAAGAAATATCCGATTGGTTTAATGACCGGTGTGAATACCTTATTCAATGCTTTGGTTAATAATGAAGACTTTCAAAAAGTAGATTTCAAATTAAAAGTAACCGCCGGTGGAGGTATGGCTGTTCAAAAAACAGTTGCCGAGAAGTGGCAGAAAGTTACGGGTTGTGTTTTATCCGAAGGATATGGTATGACAGAATCTTCCCCGGTAGCCAGTTTCAATCCTTTAGATGGTACTGGCCGGATTGGTACGATTGGCGTACCGGTTCCATCGACAGATATGCGGATCGTAGATGACAACCGGCAGCCTTTACCCCCTGGAGAGGTTGGAGAAATCCAGATCAAAGGCCCTCAGGTTATGAAAGGCTATTATAATCGCCCGGATGAAACTACTAAAACGATTACTCCGGATGGTTGGCTATGTACAGGAGATATAGGTAAAATGTCGGAGGATGGTTTTTTCCAAATCGTGGATCGCAAGAAAGATATGATTCTGGTTTCCGGCTTCAATGTTTTTCCCAATGAAGTCGAAGAGGTTATTGCAGCACATGCAAAAGTACTGGAAGTTTGTGCCATTGGTAGTCCTCATCCAAGCTCGGGAGAAGTCGTAAAGGTTTTTGTTGTCAAAAAAGATAAATCGCTAAGCGAAGAAGAGCTCATCACCTATTGCCGCGAAAATCTTACGGGTTATAAGGTTCCTAAAGAAGTGGTATTTAGGGATGATTTGCCCAAAACCAATGTAGGCAAGATTTTGCGTAGAGCATTAAGAGATGAAGCTAAAACCGGCCAGGACGGATAGCTTATTCAATCCAGAAAGGCACTGTTGCATAAGGTTGCCAAACGGGTTTCATTAAGCCATAATTATAAGACAAGTGACGGATAGTCAAGGTGTGTTTTCCTCGTTTGAGCTTTTCCAGATCAATTACTGTCTTAAGCCCTTGTTCACCGAATCTTTCATTTACATAAAAAAAGAAATCCGGATCAGTATATACCGTGGTATCTATTTTTATTTCATAAAGACTTGATACCGCTATTAATAGGGAATCCGCAGATGTATAGGTGATTACTTCCTCATTATCATCATTGATACTAATATTTATATCCGTTTGAAATCCTATTTCTTTTTCTACCCGAAAACCGGGATATTTCTGTTCAATTACCTCATCATCATTTACAGCATCATATACCAGGAATAATTCGAGAAAACCATTTTTAATATATTTCGAAGGGATAGATAGTTTTCGAATTCTTTCCATCTCATCACGCATATCCTCGTAATAAAAATTGTTTAAACTCAGGTTTTCCGCATCTTCGGGAAAAAATTGATTGATATTAGTAGCAGAAGTTGCAAAAATAACAACCCCTAAAAAGTAAGGGACCAGTAAAAGCCCTACTCTTTTACCGAAACGGTTATCAACAAGATTGTAATAAAGTGGCCTGTAAAACCAGGAAAAGGTAATAACACTCATCAAACGATAAATGGGAAAGTACCATTTAGCAATCCACCTTTTGCGTTTGAAATATCCCAAAGTGAGAAAGTCCAAAAAATAAAAAAGACCAAATAACAAAAATACAGGGACCAGGGCAAAAATCAGCATTTCTAATGCTTCGGGAATAATCCCTCCAAAACGGTCAATAAAGTAAATGAAGAAAAGAAAACTCAAAAGGAAAAGAGCAACAGAAATCATCATAAAGATGATTAAAAAAGTAAAAGCAAAGATTACACTGCTGATATCCTCCAGCTTCTGTATATATTTATCAAATGATCCCAGTTTCTTTTTCAGAAAACGGTCAAAAGGTTTGTTAAATTTCAATTCCTCAAAATCGATATCTCCAGAAATCGAACGAAGCCCAATTGCACTGATCCACATTCCCCGAAAAACGACATGAAGGATTAAATTGATAAAAACAAAGAGCGCACAGCCTTTTAAGATTATAGGAAAGATACTTAAGAATTCAATTTTCATACCCAGTCCGTCCTCGATAACTCTTATTCTTTTTGCCAGATGGGAAATCCCGTCAAAACTTCCTCCAACCAAAAAGATGACAAAACCGGATACCACCAACTCAAGTTGCCAACTTTCCGTAGCGAGCCGATCCAATAATTCCTTAATCTTATTATTTGGCTTTTGTGACATATCTCTCAATAAACGAATCAAAGAGCATTGTTAAATTATGCAGAATTTTTTAAAACAAGAAAATTATAATAAGAAAAGGCTGATCCAAAATTTCGGATCAGCCTTCACGTAATTTATTTTATACTTTCCTGAACTTAGCAAACGGCATTGCCGCCCACAAGCCCAAGAAATATCGGGCTAGGCTACACCTGCTTCATTTCTTATTTTATTCAAGGCAGAACCAGCTCTTACCCACTCAATTTGCGCCTCATTATAACTGTGTTTGACTTCGAAGCTTTCGGAAGTGCCATCAGCATGGTGAAGTACAACTGTCATATTTTTCCCCGGAGCCATTTCATCAAATCCTAATAAATCAATCTTATCATCCTGACGTACTTTATCATAATCCGCAGGATTAACAAAAGTCAGTGCAAACATACCTTGCTTTTTCAGATTTGTCTCGTGGATTCTGGCGAAAGATTTTACGATCACTGCTTTCACTCCAAGGAAACGAGGCTCCATTGCAGCGTGTTCGCGGGAAGAACCTTCTCCCAGGTTTTCCTCTCCAAATACCACCGAACCAATTCCATTTGCCTTGTAATACTTTGCAACTTCCGGTACCGGGCCGTAGGCTCCAGTTTCCGGATTGAAAATATTATTTGCCTCTTCATTGAAATAGTTGATAGCACCGATATAGCAGTTATTGGAAATATTTTCGAGATGTCCCCGATACTTCAGCCATGGACCGGCCATAGAAATATGATCTGTCGTACATTTTCCTTTTGCTTTGATCAATACGCGCATTCCTTTCAACTGATCATTTGTAATCGGTTCAAAAGGCGTCAGTAATTGGAGCCGATTAGATTCCGGATTGACGACCACTTCTACCCCACTGCCATCTTCCGGTGGTGCCACAAACCCTGGATCTTCCACATCAAAACCCTTAGGAGGTAATTCGATTCCAGTAGGTGGTTCGAGTCTTACTGATTCTCCGTTTTCGTTTTCCAAGGAATCCGTCAAGGGGTTAAAAGCCAGATCACCGGAAATAGCCATCGCCGTCACAATCTCAGGGGATGCAACAAAAGCATGGGTATTCGGATTACCATCGTTACGTTTGGTAAAATTACGATTGAAAGAAGTAATAATGGAGTTCTTGCGACTTGGATCATCCGTATGTCGATCCCATTGTCCGATGCATGGCCCACAAGCATTGGCTAAAACAATGCCTCCGATTTTTTCAAAGTCATCCAGAATTCCATCTCTTTCAACGGTATATCGAATTTGCTCAGATCCCGGTGTTACGGTAAATTCGGATTGTACTTTTAAGTTCTTTTCTACTGCTTGTCGGGCAAGTGAAGCTGCTCTGGTCAAATCTTCATAAGAAGAGTTGGTACATGATCCTATCAGCCCCACTTCCAATTTCTGCGGATAGCCATTTTCCTTAACGGCATCAGCAAATTTAGAAATCGGCCAGGCCAGATCAGGGGTATATGGTCCATTGATATGTGGTTCTAAAGTAGAAAGATCAATTTCAATTACCTGATCAAAATATTTTTCAGGATCAGCATAGCATTCTGCATCTCCGGCTAAGTGCTCAGCAACTCTATCTGCCAATTCAGCTACCTCTGCCCGTTCGGTTGCAATCAGATACCGACGCATAGCGTCATCATATCCAAAAGTAGAAGTTGTCGCTCCGATTTCCGCTCCCATATTACAGATAGTACCTTTTCCAGTACAAGAAAGCGACTCTGCTCCCGGCCCGAAATACTCAACAATTGCTCCGGTTCCTCCTTTTACAGTAAGGATGCCAGCTACTTTAAGAATAACATCTTTAGAAGAGGTCCAGCCACTCATTTCACCAGTCAGTTTCACACCAATCAGTTTGGGCATTTTTAATTCCCAAGGCATTCCTGCCATCACATCTACCGCATCAGCACCTCCAATACCAATGGCGACCATTCCCAGGCCACCGGCATTTACGGTATGTGAATCCGTACCGATCATCATCCCTCCGGGGAAAGCATAATTTTCCAAAACGATTTGATGAATGATCCCCGCACCGGGTTTCCAGAAACCAATACCATATTTTTCTGAAACAGATTGAAGAAAATCAAAAACCTCAGAACTGGTATCAAGTGCATGTTTCAAGTCCTGCTCAGCTCCTACTTTGGCCTGAATCAAGTGATCACAGTGTACCGTCGAAGGCACTGCCACTTTATTTTTACCAGCCATCATAAACTGGAGTAGAGCCATTTGAGCAGTTGCATCCTGCATAGCTACCCGATCAGGAGAAAAGAAAACATAATCGTTCCCTCTGGAATAGTTTTGCAAGGGAGAATCTGCATGAAGGTGACTATAAAGAATTTTTTCGGATAAAGTCAGGGGTCTTTGTAAAACCGCTCTCGCCTGTGCGATTTTTCCAGGAAGCGACTCGTAGTGAGCCTTAATCATATCGATATCAAAAGCCATATTGGATTAATTTTTTTGGTTAATAAACCTGCTGATTTTGACAGTAGGCCACAAAAATAGCATTTTTAGATAATAGTCTTATTCAGAAATAATAAATCGTCACCTGAAAATATCTTTTTGTCCAAAATTTTAGTTCCTGACTACCGGGACAGCAGGCTTTTTCGCCGATAACCAAAGGTTATAAGCTCTGAAAAAGCTTCATCAGAAACAAAAATGCTATCCATTCTTATTCGTAAACAAGACCAATTGTTTTTCTCTTCTTAAAACTGTTAATTGAGAACAACCATTATCTACCTTGCGTATACCATAAAAGTTGCAAAAGCGGATTTGAAAAGTACTATCAAAGTGCTTTTATCTATTTGCAAGTTTAAGCGCGCCTTTAAAAGTATAATGATTAAAATAGTGTAAATGTTTTTACCCAAAAAAAGATAAAAATTGCCCTCTTGACAATCTATAGTCAAGTCTAAAATACTCTTGTAAACTTTATTAAAATTTTACAAGACCATTTTTATACCAATAAAAATTTGGAATACCATTTCAACAAAAAACCTACTGCCCCTCCAGTCTCTCTATCAGGCGACCGGAAATTCTGAGAAAATCCATTTCGGTAATTAAGCCTATCAATTCTTTTCCTTTTACGACAGGCAAACATCCGATTTTGTTCTTTCGCATAATCCTCATCGCTTCGGTAATAGTGGTTTCCGGTTTAATGGTTATCGGATCCTTGATCATAATATCCTTGACCAGAGTCACTTTCCCTTTGAGTTCCGGATTCTGAATCAGGTGTCGAAGCAAAAGTCTGGATGTGACTAATCCAATCAGATTACCCTTGGTATCTTCAACAGGGGTGTAACGTATTTTTCGCCAGTCCATCATTTCGGCAACAAGTCCAATGATATCGTCCTTCTGGACTGTGAATAAATCTGTCATCATAAATTCTTCAACAGTGATTTTTGAAGGTCGGTATTCTTTAAGATCAGATAATTCCGGCATTTTCCATTTATGAACGGGCAGTTCCTGCTCCTGATTTTGAATAATAGCTGCAGTCATAACTGTTGCAGCTTCGTCTTGATTGGTTTCTTTAATAAGCTTGGTAAAAGCACGTAATTGCCACCTGGCTCCATTCATATGCTGATCAGCTCTTTCTTCAATAATATCCAGGTAACGGCTAATGTCCGATTTATTTACTTTAGAATCTTCCAGACCTTTTCTGGCCATTGGAAGAATTTCTTTTTTGATCAATTCGCAGGAAGATATTTTTTTATCCTTAAACCAGGTAAACGTCGAATCGATACCGAAGCGGGCAGCTTTTCCAAAATTATCTCTGACATCATCAAAAGAGATGTGTTTGGAGATATCTTTATACTGTTTGCCATAAGCGACCATTGCACCGATCCAAAGTGCAGCATTGGCTATTTCGTCTATGACAGTCGGTCCGGAAGGCAAGACTCTGTTTTCAATTCGAAGATGTGGTTTCCCATTGGGGCTAACCCCAAAACAAGGACGATTCCAGCGATAAACCGTAGAATTGTGTACTTGCAATGCACGGAGCTTGGGTACTTTATTTTCACTGATCATTTTAATCGCACTTTCTTCGATATCTCCACTGATCAACACTCTGAAGCGTGCAATATCTTCACGATGAATGTTGAGTACAGATTTTCGCAGCCAGTCACTTCCAAAACTTACCCTTGGATAACGTTCCCGCATGTGATCGTGGGTTGTACGCGTATCGAGGGATTGCTGAAAAAGCGCAATCCGGCTTTCGTGCCACAAACGTCTTCCGAAGACGATTGGAGAATTTGCGGCAATAGCCATAATCGGTGCCGCCAATGCCTGAGCAATATTATACATTTGAACAAATTCCTCAGGGGCTACCTGCAAATGTACCTGAAAACTGGTATTACAAGCCTCCAGCAAGGGGGAATCATGCCTTACGAGTAATTCATCGATCCCTGTAAGCCGCAATTCATAGGCATTGCCAATCAACTGTCGATTAATCGCTTCCATCAAGGCGAAATAGCGTTTCTTCGGCGTAAGGTTATGCATCCCCAGGTGCGGTTTACGCAAAGTTGGCAGAATCCCCGTCAGAATCAGTTTAGCGTCCAGCTTGGCCAGTTTGGCCCTGAGTTTTTTTAAGTTGCCGAGATTTTCCTGCTCCATCTGGCTCAGGCATTTGCCTTTAAGCTCACGGGGTGTCATATTGGTTTCAAGATTAAACCTCGCCAGCTCCGTTTCTACCCAGGGATAGCTTTTCATCGTATCCAGTGCTTCCATTGCAATGGGCGCAGGTTTAAAGGTCTTTGCATCAACCAAACACATTTCCTGTTCAGCTCCAATACGCGTAATACCTTTTTCAAACCAATCATTTTCAATCATATATTGTAATGCCTGCACATCGTCTAACAGGTAGCGCACAAAGCGATGCATTTGTGCCTGATCAGTTAAAAGAGAGACTTTTTGTTCGCCCATAATTAATTTTGAAGGTGTTGAATAGCTTTTTACAAAAATTTTAATCTGTCGGCTGGCAGAAAGAGTTTATAAGCTTTGACTAAAAATAATTATAAATTTGAAACAAATGAATAATTTTGATAAAATCCTGCGTTAGATAAGAAAGAAGAAGATTTAGAGGTCGGGATTCGAAGTTTTCCAATTTGAAATTGATGTCTTATGTATAAAATAATTCCACTTTTACTAGCAGTCTTTATAATCAGCGGTTGTAATAAAAACGACGAAGTTTTATTCGAAATGGCCTACGAAAGGGAGTTTACGATTCCTGCTGGATTAAATACATTAGAAACCCATTATTTTTATCTGGACAATATATCCATTGGCGATTATCTTTCTGCCAATAATGTTAGCCCTTCGGATTTGAGAGCGATCAATCCCGGTACTGCCAGGATGTCGACTATTTTTTCCGGCATTGGGGATTATCGTTTTATTCAGGATGTATCGGTGGAAATTTTTACAGATGATGAGACTCAGTCGAAAGAGATTTTCTGGCTACCGGTAGTGCAGAATAATGTCCGAGAAGATTTAGATATTTTTGCCACGCTGGTAGATGCCAAGCAGTTTTTTGAACATACGAAATTTAATATTTTTGTGAAGCTAAGACTAAAAGCCGTTCCGCAGCAGACGATTGAAACGCGGTTTCGATTTAGCTTTTTTGCAAAATAAAAGTTTGAATTTCAAGACATACCAGGGGCGGTCATTTTGCTTATGAAATGACCGCCCTTGCCAATTTTACTAAAACTGAATCTACTTGATTGTGTTTTAATAATATCTTGAAAGATATGGATCAACAATCGTTTCGAGTACGCAGAGAGAAAGTCCTCTGGCTTCTTTTGGACTTAAACCCTGATTCATGAAGTGATCTTCCAGCAAAGCCCAGGACTGGAAATAAGCTATTTTCAATGGTTTCATAAATCTTTGATGCAAAGGATCAGCAGTAGCCCATTGATCAAGCCCTTCCCATAACTTAGTATTCCAGGCATCAATTTTCTTGTAGTCTTCAACACTTTGAGCTTGTGGAAACAAGATTAAACCAGCTCGTTTTGATTGAGCCACGGCTAATTCTTTTTTGCTTAATTTATCTGGCTCAGGCGTCATTTCCATCATTATAGTTTTCAATAATCTGAGGCTTTCCCAATTTAATATATTTCCACAATCCTGAATTTTATAGTCCCCGGAAGTCAGTTCATTTGCGGGATCAAAAGCGGCTATAGCATCCTGTTTATGGTTTTCAAACAACCAGCAAGGTACCGCAATATCATCCTCACTAGCGCTATGAATATATCGAAGATGTTTAATAAACTGCTTGTAGCTACTGTAAGAATAAGTAGCTTTATAATCAAAAGGCGCCTTGTTTTTCATTTTATTATTGGAAAAACTTTCTTTAATGGCCTGATTCATCAAACGATCTGTTTCTTTGTTTTTACCACTTAACTTAAAAATACCATAGGCCTGATACGCTTTGGAAAGCGGTGATTTATGGTTTTTCAGTTTACTTACACCAATAGCCATATCGTTCTCCATTTCGTCAATAATCTCCTGTACTTCGTTTGTTTCACTTTCTTCCTCCGAATAAATTTCGGAAAGCAATCGGTATTTCCGGATTTCCCGATCTTTTGCATAAAAGTTTTCGAATCCTTTTTTTGTACCGGCCCCGTAATAACCATCAAGGCTTCCTTTGTATGTTCCTTCCTGTTTAAGTACTTCTTGTAATCGAAGAACAGAAGTCCTTTTCACTTTAGGACGAATCGTTGGGCTTGCCAAAGTTTTAGAAGCTATTTTCTTTTTGGCTTTAGTCTTTGCTACAGGTGCCGGAGCTGTTTCAACAGGAGTAGCAGGTTTGGATTTTGGCACAATTACCGCCTCGTAAGTTTTAGGTCTTGCCTCTTCTTTTAGGATACCACCTTTTTTAGAAAGCCCCTTTTTACGAGTCATCAAGTCCGGAACCGTACTTTTATTCTTAGACGGAATCTCCGCAATAACAAGTTCCTCAGCAGGTTCTCCGGGGGCGATAATTGTTTCATAAGTAGTTGGCGTAGCAATTCCTCCGGTTTCAAACTCTGTAACCTCATGCAGTAATACGGTATTCACATTTTTTACAAAAGCCTCTTCAAAACCAATTTGTCTTAAAGCAATCAAACGTTGTTGAGCTATTTCCAGATTTTCAAAAGGACCAGTCACAATTTTGACATCCTTCCCATCCTGATAAGCTTGTAAAGGTCCCGCCTGAATATAATAGGACCAGTCGATATTACTTCCTATTTTTTCAATCCCCAATTGAATAACTGAGCCGGGCTCCCCATCATCCAGTTTTCTACGTGTGATAAAAGCATCGGGGTAACCATTTTTTTTGACTTCTGTAAGTATTTTGGACGCCGCTGCCTCAGAAGAATAATCTCCCATGTAAATCTGCAAAAGATTATTAAATTTTTGCGTGTATAAATAGCCGTAAGGGCGTATATTTTCGAAATCCGTCAATTTAGCATTAACGAATGCTCCAATGTGGATTGTAAAAGTATAGTCAACCGTGGTATTGGCTTTAGAAGTGCTTAAGCCAGCCGCCAAAAAGACAGCGAATAGTATGTTTGCATAATGTTTCATAACGCTATTGTTTTTAATAAACAATCAAATATAGTCATATTTCTTTGTCTGTCTAATAAGAGAATACGCTAAAATTTTAACCGTTTTAGCTTTAAACGTATTTTCCGGCGGTTTAATATGTGAAATTTTGCTAAAGAAGAAATCCTATTGAGCTTAAGCAAATTTTAATTTCATCGGAATTGACATCTAAAAGGTCAGCCTGCGAGTTTGGTAAAGGCGGGAGATAATTATTAATTTTGATAAACTTTTGTAGAGATGAAACTTCGAACTACCCATAATAGCATCAGAATAAGAATTCGTAAATCAGAACTATCACAATTAGCTGAAAATGGTAATCTTGAAGAACATATTCAGTTGGGAAACAAGATCACTTTTAGTTTTGGATTACAGATTAGTGAAAGCGCAGAAAACTTAAAAGCTTCTTTACAGGACAATGAGCTTAGAGTCAGCATTCCGAAGAAAGAAGCACAGCAATGGATCACGACCGGGCAGGTAGGGATGGAATATGCTTATCCGGTTTCTGATACGGAAAAGCTCAATATTTTGATTGAAAAGGATTTCCCCTGCCCGGATCGCCCCGGCGAGGATAAAAGCGACACTTTTTGGGAAATTGCTTCAAAAAAGGAAGACAAGTGCTAATATTCTGTCAAATTCATTATATACATCTGCAGGTATAATAAAAAATAGAGGGAACCTTAGACAAAATGTTTAAGCATCAGGATTTCTTTCTCCGTCAAATGGCGAAACCTGCCCCGCGGCAAGTTCTTTTTAGTCAGCCCCGCATAATAGGTACGATCCAGTTTTTTAACAACATAACCGAAATGTTCGAAAATCCTTCTGACAATTCTGTTTCTTCCGATGTGTATTTCAATCCCTACTTCTTCTTTGCCTGCATTAGTAATGTAGCCAACGGAATCAACCGGTACAAATCCATCTTCGAGGGTAATTCCTTCCCGAATTTGACGGATATGGTTTTCTTTAACCGGTTTATCCAGGGTGATATGATAAAATTTTTCTACTTCATGACTGGGGTGAGACAGCTTTTTTGTAAGATCTCCATCATTAGTCAATAGTAAGAGGCCCGTAGTTTCGCGATCCAGCCTACCAACCGGAAATATTCGAACATCAACAGAATCACCAATCAAATCAAGTACTGTCCGGCGTCCCCGGTCATCATTTGCGGTAGTGATCGTATTCCGGGGTTTATTCATTAAGAGATATACTTTTTTTACCTCCGGCTGAATGATTTCATTTTTGAAAAATACCTGGTCGGATAGCTGTACACGGTAACCCGGCTCTTTTACGATGGTATCGTTAACTTTTACCAGGCCTTGTTGAATATATTCCGCAGCTTTCCGTCGAGAGCAAATACCACAATGAGCTACATATTTATTAAGTCGTACCCCTTCCCCGGTATTTATTTGCTCTTCTGGTTTATTCTCTTTAGACATTAGCTGGTTAAATTAAAACCTATAAAGCCTTGTTTTTAAGGCTTTAGGAAAAATTGCTAGAAGGGGATATCATCATCGTTCATTCTGGAGGAACGGGTGATCATATTGGTCGGATTATCCGGGAATCCATCATTGCTATCGCCTCCCAGTAATTCATTGAAATTGGGATCATCCAAGTTGGAGAATTTTGCAAAGTGATCGGTAAATTTCAATTTAACTGTCTTAAGAGCCCCGTTACGGTGTTTGGCTACAATAATTTCTCCGACTCCCTTAAGCGATTGCCCTTCCTCATCTTCCAGGATATTATAATATTCCGGACGATAGATAAAGGAAACAATATCCGCATCCTGTTCAATCGCACCACTCTCACGAAGATCCGAGAGCTGAGGCCGTTTATTCCCTCCCCTCGTTTCTACTGCACGACTCAACTGAGAAAGCGCGATTACCGGAACGTGCAGTTCTTTGGCAAGTCCTTTAAGGGCCCGGGAGATCGCACTGATTTCTTGCTCCCGGTTTCCTCCTTTCTGATCCGGACCACCAGTCATCAATTGCAAGTAATCAATAATCACCATCTGGATATCGTGTTGCATCTTAAGTCGACGACACTTTGCTCTTAGTTCAAAGATATTAATCCCCGGAGTATCATCAATAAAAAGAGGAATTTCACTCATTTTTTCAATAGCGCTATGTAATTGTTGCCACTCATACTCTTCCAGTTGGCCACTCCGTAATTTGCTACCCGGGATTTCCGCCTCCATAGAAATAAGACGCTGTACCAATTGTACATTTGCCATCTCCAATGAGAATATCGCAACGCCCTTTCCAAAATCGAGTGCAGCGTTTCGGGCGAGTGCCAGCGTAAAAGCCGTTTTTCCCATCCCTGGCCTGGCTGCTACGATAATCAAATCCGAGGGTTGCCATCCGGAAGTCAGCCGATCGAGATCCGTAAACCCGGTAGGTACTCCAGTCAGCCCTTCTTCCTTTTCGGATAGTTCCTCCAGTGATTTCAATGCCCGACTGGCAATCGTACCAATGCTTTCGTAACCGCGACTAAGATTTTGCTGAGTGATCTGAAATAAGCCCTGTTCCGCATCATCCAATAATTGGAAAACATCTGTAGTATCTTCATAAGCATCCCGAATGATCTTGGTCGAGACACTAATTAATTCTCGCTGAATATGTTTTTGTGAAATAATCCGGGCGTGGTATTCGATATTGGCCGCAGAAGCAACTCTGTTCGTCAGTTCAACCAGGTAGTAAGGGCCTCCAATCATTTCCAGATCCCCTGCTTTTTTCAACTCCTCTGTAACGGTCAGCAGGTCAACGGGTTGTGTTCTTTCAAAGAGCTTGAGCATTGCTCTGTAGATTTGTTTATGCCCATCGGAGTAAAAACTCTCGGCTTGGAGAATATCAAGGACAACCGGCAAGGCATCTTTATCGAGCATAATGGCCCCCAATACAGCTTCCTCCAGTGGAAGTGCCTGTGGTTGTACTTTACCGAATACATAATTGGATAAATCGTTTCCCTTCTTTTTGTATGCCCCGATAGATTTTACGGGGTATTTAGAATCTGACATATTTTATTGGGTTCAAAAGATTGAGAAAAACTCTCTTTCTCTGCTGTTTTCTTTCATAGTTAATAGTGAACAGTAATTCACATAGCGCTCTCAAGGTGGACAAAAGTAAATTTTAAATGGTAAAAAGACTAAAGTGATTTCCAACATAGTTATTTTCTAATGTGGAAAAGACGTTGGTAAGCCTATTACAAAATGTTGATAACTTGTGAATAATTGGGCCTGTTTTTTAGTTTAGCTTTTTTGCTATTCTTTTATATATATAGTTTTTTTCAAAAAATAGATTGATTGCTTTATTAAGCTTGTTTTTTCAAACCAAAGAAAACATATGCATTTAATCAAATGTATAATTCCTCCAGGCCACTTTTCCACAATAACATGAATCTTTCAACACAAAAATCCGCTCGATGTGCAAAATTATTCACATTTTAATAATTAACATACCTGTACGAGTAAATTTAAAAAGCGTAGAAATATATCAACAAATAAATTATAAAGCTTCTTTTGCCTTCATAAAAATACGCAAAAAAATGCAAATCTCAAACAAAAGAACAGGCCATCCTTCTTCTTGCAAGCATTTTTGAATATTCAAGCTTGAGGTCCTTACAAACAAAGCTGATACAATAGAATTGTTAGTCTAAAAATCCAAAAGGGCAGAAAGGCAATCAATGTTTATTGATCAATTCCAGGGTATGTTCAAACACCTTATCTCTGTTCGCTTGCATGTCCTGAGTGGTAGCCGCTATTTCAACATCCGGAATGGTTCCCCGGTTACGGGTTTGCTGGATTTTAGATTTTGGAAAAAGGGTATGATATCTGGGAATATATACGCTAATCCTGGAATTTGGCAATTCGACTAATTCACTGGAGCCTGCGGCATAGCCTTCATATCTCGCTCCTGTTTCTTCTCCTATAATCATTGCGTTTGCATATTCCTTCAAATAACGGGTCAGATTCCCGGCAGCGGAAAAAGTGAGCCCATTAACCAGCACATAAATCTTTCCCTCATAAGCCAGTTTATGCTTCTTGGGAAATTTATATTTTCTCGTTTTACTTTTCCAGGATACACTTTTCTTTAAAAAATCATCCTCCCTGTTTTGCTGAATATAAGGTACCATATCATCTGCAAATTCAGTACGCCCACCGGTATTATCTCTCAGGTCGATGATCAGGTGGTTAACCTGTTTGGTTTTGATTTCCTGAAACAGTTGTTTATAAAACTTTTTGGAATCCAGTTCGTATTCGTTGACCAATCTAAAATCAAAGGATTTTAATTGTAGATATGCATAGTTCTCTCCTATCTCCAGCTCGTAAAAATCATTAATACTCTTCTCTTTTTTAGTCTTATCTTTAGAATCCCCTGATTTCTTTTTCAGGTTTTCAAATTGCTCTCCCCTCGTAATTGCCGGTATAACAAGTGTTTTTTCCCCACTGGACTGCAGCGATTTATATGTAATGTTAAATGCTGCTGCTTGCTCAACAAACATATAATACATCCAAGCAAAGCCTCTACTTGCTTTATGAGATTGATAAGTAGAAATAGAACCATCGGAAGGAATATGTTGATAAAGTTTCTGTAAAATTTGCGTAGCCGGTTTGCCATTAATGGAAAGAATTTCATCGTAAGGCTCAAGCCGTGGCTGCTCGGTGAAGATATTCCGGACATAAATCTTCCCGGAAACAATGTTTACGGAAACTGGCAAGTATTTTATCTTATTATCGAGCAAGCCTTTAAACACCTTATTGGCATCTACTCGAAAATGCCCTTCATTACTTAATGCTCCTATCCTGTTAAAAAGTGCAAAAGCATCAATCAAAGAGACATCCTGATGCACGGATTCGACAATCGCTTTTGCCTGAGCATTGAAATCAGGACTGTAGTGTTTCAAGGCCGGATTATACGTTTCTATACTTTGAATTAACAGATTCAAATCCTCTGTCACCTGGTCTTTGGTGAGTTGTTGTGAAAATAGCTTAGTAATAATGATTAGCGTAAGAATAGCTGTAGTTATAATCTTCATCTTAATTGTATGTCTAAATTCAATACCAAAGACAGTCAAAATATGAACTGGTGACAGAGCAGGCAGATATTTATTAAAACATCTGCCTGCTCATCAAATCATAGAAATAATTTATTATTCATTGAGTTAATTCTCCTCCCGGACATCCAGCTTCCTGCGGGTTTGCTCTACAATTCTCTTTTGATCGTCAATCTTGGTATTCGTTTCTTCCTGTTCAACAATATTGATCTCTATATTTTCTTCCATTTTGGCAATCTTCTTCTTGGCATCCTCTATTTCCTTATGATAGCGCTCATTGTTTCTCTTTAGCTTCTTAAGCTCTCCTTCCAGTTTCTTTAGATTATTTTCTTCTAATTTGATTTCTTTTCTGACCCCATCTTTGTAAACCTCCAGTTCAAAAGCATTTAAAAAATCCTCTCCTGCGCTATATCTTTCGGGGTGATCCTGGCTATTGAGATAAGCACCACCCATTTCGATCCAGGTTGTCATCCGTACATCTCCACCACTTTGCTCAAAAGTAGCATAAACATTTACATCTTTTGAGCCTCCTATGGAAGGAATATCTGCACTATTGGAAAACCATTCCTCCGATTTTTTAACCTTCTTCGTCCGCGCATCTTTGGATTTCATAAACTTCTTCCAAAGTTTTTCTACATTCTTATCATCCGCATTGGGAATTGTCATAATCATTGCCGAGTTCATGCCCTGAGTCATAGAGCGTTCTTCCTCAGTAATCTGAGCAGTAAGCAGGCAGGAAAAGCCTAACATTACTAATAAAAGCATAGTTGTTTTTTTCATGTTTATTAACATTTATGTAAGAAATAAATTGGGTTCAAAGTCGTTTGAAATGCATTCAATTAGCATAATTAATATATCTTAATCCTTGATAATGTGTGTTTTTTAACAAAAATCACAATATACGCATCAAAAAATTATACCTTTATAACAATGATCTTGTTTGAAAAAATAAATCGTCATCTGAAAATATCTTTTTGCCTATGTTTCAGCTTTTTCTAGCCTAATTACTATAGCTAAACGCTGCTAAAAGAGCTTTATTGGGAGCAAAATCTGAGTTTCATAATAGCAACTCTTATTTTAGAACAAGACCAATATATAGCTCTGAAAAAAATATGTAGCACATTTTTTGCTGTAGCCACTGATAAATAAGGACATCCAAAGAAACTAAATATTCAAATTATGTGTGCAGGAATGCTCAAAATTGATCCAAAAACTCTATTCCTCACTCCTAATTTATCAAAAAAGCTTGGGAATGAATCTTTTTAAAACGTTAATTATCATTATTTTTTGTATTTCGTCAACTGGTGTAATAGCTCAAAAGAAACAGTTAAAAAAAGCGAATAACTATTTCAAACTTAATCAATATAAAGAGGCTATAAACCTCTATGAAGAAGTATTAAGTCAAAAAGAAAGCCTGGCGGCAAGCACAAAACTGGCTTATTGCTATCGGATGACCAATCAAATGGCAAAAGCCGAAGAATGGTACGCAAAAATCGTCGCAGATGAAAAAGCCCGCCCCATCACCTATTTCTATTACGCAGAAGCTCTAATGAGCAAAGAGAAATATGACCTGGCAAAAAACTGGTTTTTAAAGTATAATGAAAAAGAGCCGGATGATAAAAATGCCATTCGAATGGCTTATGCCTGCGATAAGGTAAAGTCTTTAGAACCCTATTTCCCGAATGTAGCATTAAAGCGTTTTGCACATAATACAGATGCTGATGATTCTTCTCCGCTTTTTTTCAATGAAGGCATTGTTTTTACCTCGGATCGTTCAACGGGCATCAATCCACTCAAACAAAAATCCGGCTGGACCGGCAGAGATTACCAAAGAATCTATTACAGTGCGCATTTGGGAGAAGGACAATACGATTCGCCTGGCAATTTTTCCAAAAAGTTAAATGACCTCAATAAGCATTGTGGTCCGGTAAGTTTTACCGAAGATAAAAAAACGGTCGTTTTCTCCCGTTCGAGTCAGGATGCCGCCAAAGATAATAGCTATAATATTCAGCTATATACCGCTCAATCAGAAGAAGGACAAAAATGGAAAAACGTAAAGCGTTTATCTTTTTGTAATAAAGAACATAATTATATGCATCCGGCAATTTCTCCCGACGGAGAAAAGTTGTTTTTTGTTTCGGACAAACCCGGCGGTCTGGGGGGGACCGATATCTATATGTGTCAAAAGAAAGGGGATGGCTGGAGCAAACCTATAAATCTGGGACCAATTGTCAATACGCCTGTAAACGAAGCTTTTCCCTATTTTCATTCTTCCGGGAAATTGTTCTTTTGTTCAAAAGGGCATTTGAGCTTTGGAGGTTTTGATATTCTTTTTTCAAATTTAAAAGAAGATGGCTCCTGGCAAAAACCAGTCAATGTCGGAAAACCGATTAACAGTTCTTATGATGATATTTCCATATCCATTGATGATGATTTAACGTCTGGAATGTTTGCTTCTTCACGGGATGGCGGGGATGATGATATTTATTTATTTGAAGTTATGGAAGGCGTGAATGCAAATCTGGATACATTGGATTTCGAAGGGGATGCCAGTTGGGTTGCTCAACAAGAAAGCACTCCGGTCGAGCCAAAACAAGAAGAAATAACTACTTCTAAATCAGAAGAGAAAAAGGAAAAAGCGGCAGTCGTAGAGGAACAACCAGTGGTTAATATAGCACCAAGGGTAAAAGAGGACAAGGAACAGGAAGATATCCGGAAAGCAGATCTCGAAAAGAATACTGCAAAGACAGAACCGAAAGAGATGTCTAATCCGCCTATAGATGAAAAGCAGGTCATTGTTCCGCCAGATAATGAAATAACAGAAACGGCTCCCACAGAGCCTTTGGTCAATAATACACCGAAGTCAGAGGAATTACCGGATCGGAAAATAGCGGTTAAAGAAGAAAAAAAACGGCTACCAGATGCCGAAAGGGAAAATAAAACCAGTACGGATTCCGCTCAGAAGGAAAATACAGAAACTTCGATTGCCGATCAGCCTGAAAAGGCTTCCAAATCTGATAAGTCAAAGCGAGTAAACCTGATCATCCCTTCTAAAAAGAAGAAAAAAAAGAAATCCCGGATTCCCTCAAAAACAAATGAGCCCCAAACTACGAGCGAACCCCTTGCTAAAGTAAAAAAGGAATCTCAGGATAATACCCAATTGACGGTTTCGGAAAAAACGAAGGAGCTTGCAGATAATGAAAAAACAGAAAATAAGGCCACTATCCTCGACCGGGAAATGGAAAAAAGTAAACCTCCTGTGTTGATGGGAGATGATAACTCCATGCTGGCGGAGACTCCGGAAACGCTTCCTCGCCTGGCTGAACATTTACAAAACAATCAGCCGGTGATGAAAAAGCGATTCATTATTTCCGGGGTCAAATATCCGCAAGGCTCTTATTTATTATCCACGGAAGGCACAAAATCCCTGACCGTGCTGGTTGATTTATTGAATATGTATCCCGACCTCAAAGTAGAAATCGGTAGCCATACTTCTGCTCTCGGGGATGATATTGACAATCACAACCTTTCCCGAAAACGGGCAATGTCAATCATGGCCTTTTTGGTATACAAAGGCATAGCGAATGATCGAATCAGTGCTAAAGGATATGGCGAAACCAGATTATTAAATCAATGTTCTAACGGCGTGGATTGCCCTAAACTGGCCCATGACGAAAATGATCGGATAGAAGTAAGGGTCCTTGAATAAAGGCCGGGCGGCCTAATCCTCCGGGACAATTATCCTTAATGCTCCGGGAAGAATCTTAAATTCTACCGGTGTTTCACCGATGATTTCGCCATCGACTTCCAGAGCAATTGGATCATCCAAAGCCTCTACAGTTACACGTTCCGTATGAAAAGTATCTACCTTTGAATGATCGGCAATTTTACCGTTATAAAACCGATAGGAATTAAGAATCACCCCCATTTTACTCAGCTTTCCGGCCAGGGTCAAAGCCAGTTGTCCATCATCCGGTCTGGCATGGGGTACCAATTGCATTCCACCTCCCGAATAGCGACATATTCCGACATTAATCAGATAGAACTCATCCTCAATAAGCCGATCATCAAAGCGAATACGAGCTGGCTGTAATTTATATTTAAAGATGGAGATAAGACTATAAAAAAGGTAGGCAATACGATTGAGTGGCCTTTTTATTTTTTCCATTTCGGCCAGGACGAAGGGATCGTAGGCCATTCCGGCTACGTTGACAAAATAACGTTTTTCAACAATCCCATTATTGTGAAAAGACACCAGCCCTACGTCCTGTGACCGGGTATGTCCCTTCTTGAGCATTTCGGCCCAAAGCAATAAATTTCTGGGAATTAAATGCTCCTTGATCCAGTCATTGCCCGTTCCTACGGGCAGCAAAGTATAGGTTATTTCACCCGGCGCAAGTGCATTTTGTGAAAAGATACCATTTACAACTTCGTTATTCGTGCCGTCTCCTCCGACTGCAATGATTTTAGAGAATCCTCTTTCAATGGCCGCTTTGCTTAGCTCTATAGCATGTCGTTTATATTCGGTTTCTGCCAATTCAAACTCAATCCCTTCAGAAAGAAGCAATTCTTTTATCCGGGGCATGAGCTTTTGAACTGCTCCATTTCCCGCAACGGGATTCACTATAATATACCAGGTTGAAGCATCAGATCGAACCACAGGTTTGGAATTTTGTTTAACAAGGTAGTTCAAAATCTTATTTTATCGAAAAAAATAAATACTCAATAGAAATTCCAGGCAAATTCACTTATTTAGAGTCAATATTGAAGAAACCTTTCATACACTATTATCAGGATAAAACATTATGGGGATTTTAAAAATCGACGATGTCACTAAAACTTATGGAGACTATATGGCCGTTAATCATGTCAGTTTTGATATGCCAGAGGGCTCGATCTTTGGTTTATTAGGACCTAACGGAGCCGGAAAGACTTCATTAATTCGAATCATTACCACCATCACCAGAGCCGACTCTGGCACCGTTTATTTCAATGGTGAAAAGCTCAATAGCAGCCATCCTTCTCAAACCGGCTATATGCCCGAAGAGAGAGGTCTTTATAAAAAAATGAAAGTTGGAGATCATTTAATGTATCTCGCGCAACTAAAAGGCCTTTCAAAATCAGAAGCAAAAGCAAAAATTGACTATTGGTTTGAAAAATTTGAAATACAGGACTGGTGGCCAAAGAAAGTTGAGGAACTTTCAAAGGGAATGCAACAGAAAATTCAGTTCATTTCAACGGTTGTTCATGAGCCCAAACTTTTGATTCTGGACGAGCCCTTCTCCGGACTCGATCCCATCAATACCAATCTGATCAAAGATGAAATCTACGAACTCAATCGCAAGGGAACAAGTATCATTTTTTCTACTCATCGCATGGAACAGGTTGAGGAAATCTGTGAATATATTGTCCTGATCAATAAGGGTAAAAACGTACTTGAAGGTAAAGTAAAGGATATTAAAAATCAGTATAAAGACAATTTGTTCAAAATAGATTTTCGAGGCAGGCTTCCTGGCCACATCTCGGAAATAGCTAATATTATTGAGCAAAAGGAGGATAGCATCACCGTAAAAGTGGCTGATGAAAGGGATTCCAACCTGCTTTTACAAAACTTGCTTAAAGAGAACGTTTTTATCCCCTCCTTTAACGAAATCCTTCCCAGTCTCAATGAGATTTTCATTAAAAAGGTCGAATCTATAAAAGAGCCTGTTAGTGTCTAGAATGCCTTGCTAAATAAAACGAATATCGAAACAACTAATCAATATGAATAAACTTTTGCTAATTATAAAAAGAGAATATCTGACAAGAGTCAAAAAGCGATCCTTTATCCTGGCGACTCTTCTAACGCCTTTTGCATTTGTCCTGTTTTTTATCATCGTGGGTTTTATTTTTTCTTATCAGGATGATGAGAAGCTCAATGTCGCCATTGTTGATCAACACAATATTTTAAATGGCAAAAAGCCGGCTGATGAGGAAAATCTGTTTTTTACTTTAGAGAAAAAAACCTTTGATGACCTCGTTGAAAATCTGGATGATTCGAAATACGATATCATCTTAAAAGTGCCTAATGTAAAAAATCTAAAGACTAAAAATTTCTCCGTTTACTATCATTCCAAAAAACAATTGGGTCTTGATCTGCATACCCGAATCGGAAATAAAATCGAAGAAAAGATACGTGACTATAAAATGCGGGAGCTCAAGCTGGATAAAGAGCAACTGAGTAGTTTGAAATCAGCGGTTAGTATGATCAAAGATGATGACGAAGGGGAAAGCACCTTTGCCAGCATCATTGGCGCCGGGATTGGCGGTGTCATGGGATTCATCATGTATATTACTGTTTTCATTTACGGGATGATGGTCATGCGGAGTGTCATGGAAGAAAAAACGAGTCGTATTGTCGAAGTTATGATTTCCTCCGTCAAACCATTCCAATTGATGATGGGCAAAATCATTGGTGTAGGCGGAGTCGGGCTAACGCAAGTACTGATCTGGTCAATTTTGATTCCAATTGGTTATTTTCTGGTTGGATTAATATTTGACTTCAATCCCGAGCAAATCAGTGCCGCTTCGGGAGCTGCACCGGCTATTGATGTTGAAGAAGCACAGGATATGGGACGGCAATTATTTGCAGAACTCGGCAAGCAAAACTGGTGGGGCATCCTACCTCTTTTTCTCTTTTATTTTCTTGGAGGATACTTCCTGTATTCCTCACTCTTTGCCGCGGTAGGTTCCGCGATGGGAGATGATCTGGGAGAAGGACAGGCCCTCACTTTACCAATTACAATCCCGGTTATTCTTGCCTTGTACATTATGATGGTCGTTGTTACGACTCCGCAAAGTAACCTCGCTATCTGGTCATCGATTTTCCCGCTGTTTTCTCCGATTGTCATGCCCGCCAGATTAGCATTCATGCCTCCAACCTGGCAAATTATCGTTTCCATGCTGGTCTTAGCCGCTACTTCGATCTTCTTCGTTTGGCTATCTGCAAGAATCTATCGTGTAGGCATTTTGATGTACGGAAAAAAGGTCAGTTTCAAGGAGATTGGCAAGTGGATTTTCTATAAGGATTAGTAGGATTTGAAGCGAAGCGGAAGTTTCTTATATTTTTAAATGCAGGAAACTTCCGCTTCATTTCAACCGAAGTTTACACCTCAAAGGTCAATTCTATTTCAGGAGTTGTCGGATGTGCCTGACAGGTGAGAATATAACCCTCAGCAACTTCATCTTCGTCCAGTGCAAAGCAGGCATCCATGGAGACGCTACCTTTGATTAGCTTGGCCATGCAAGTAGAGCAAGCTCCGGAAGTACAGGAATAGGGTGGCTCGTATTTCTGTTCCAAGAGCTTATCCAAAATTGTCTTATTATCATCAATATTCATTTCCACTTTTTGACCGTCGAGATGAATAATTACTTTCGCACTGGAAATACTTGCTGCAGCTGAATCCTCTGCAGGTTTCGGGCTGTCATTTGTAAAGCGCTCCGTATGTATGTGCTTATCATTTATCCCCTGATCTTTCAAGGCATTTTCAACCGTATCTATCATTTCTCCCGGGCCACAAATGAAATACTCCAGATCGGGAAAGCGAGGGGGATTTTGCTCTAAAAACTGAGTAACATGCTCCCGGTCAATCCGCCCGATTTTCCCTTGCCAGTTCGTTACAGCTTTTTTGAAAAAGCTTCCCAAACCGCCTTTTTTCTCCTTTGCAGGCTGACTAAGAATATGCTCAACAAACAATTGTCCGGCATAGCGCCTTTCTAGACGATCCAGTTGATCCTTGAAAATAATGGATTCCTCATTTCGATTACCGTAAAGCAGGAAAACAACACTCTGTGGTTCTTTTTCAACTATCGTTTTCAGAATCGACATTATTGGAGTGATTCCGCTTCCTGCGGCAAAGAGATAGTACGTTTTGCGATTTTCCTCCTTGAGCTTTGTAAAAAACCTGCCATCCGGAGGCATCACTGCGATTTCCATCCCGGATTGGATATTTTTATTAATGTGGGTTGAAACCAGCCCTCCTTTTAACTCTTTTACGGTCACTGTAAAATCCTCATTCAGAGGACTACTCGACATTGAATAGGCCCTACGAACATCCTGACCATTTAACTGAAAACGAAGGGTGGCGTATTGTCCCTGTTTATACTCAAAAACCTCTTTTAAATCCGATGGGATTTCGAATGAAAGGGAAACACAATCTACCGTCTCCCTGATCACTTCTTTTACCTTTAAATTATAGAATTCTGTACTCATATCAGTGTGAACAGTTTAAAGCTTATACTGTTTTGCGAAAGTAAAAGAAATCAACTAAAATTCGGGATAAGCAGATACATTATTTTAACAAGTGGACTAACAGATAAAGAAATGTATAATTTTAACATATTTAATTTTGTTTTAATATGAAAAACTTCTAATTTAGCCCTGCACCCTAGTTGAATCCCACTTTTTAATCAAAACTGTCTAAACCATGCGCATACACACTATGTTGTACCCTATACTGTGTTGTTGCTTTACGGTACAGCTCCATGCAATAACTACTTACAAAGTCAAAATCGGCACATTTGCTAAAAAAATTCCCTTCACTCATTTTGCATTTTCCGGAATCAATGATATTTATCTGAATACGGATAAGAGCAATATTCATCATTATTACTTAAGGGCTACATTCCACGAATATCAAAAGGCAAAAGCAGTCAGGGACAGACTTGTTCTCAGGGGATTTCAAAATGCAAGCGTAGTCAATTTAGAGGCCAACAATAATAAAATGCCAGCCATTGTGCAATTTACAAAGAAGATTTGCCAGGACAATACTATTTATTTCGGTTTTGATGATTACAGGGTCAATGCTAAAGCTCAACACCAGTTAGACACTTTAGTAAAATTACTCCAGTCAAATCCAAAATTAAGCGTTGCGATTATAGGATTCACTGATTCCAAGGGAGATGCCAGGTATAATGTCGGTTTGTCCAAAAACCGCGTTCGTTCTGTGAAGCGATACCTGTTACGAAAAGGAATCAGCAGCTCACAAATCATGGCGAAAGCTTGTGGTGAAGCTAGTCCGGCTCAGAGCAATACTTGCCAGAAAGGTCTGGACCTGCCGGAGAATAGAAAACGCAATCGGCGGGTAATCCTTCTTACACTTAATCATTATGGAGAGCTAATAAAGAATACCACTACTGTACAAAACGTACATCCAGTGCTAGAACGTAAGGCTCGGAAAGACTAGTATGCTGGATGCTTTTAACGGAATATCCCATGGCTGGCTCATAGATTAATTCCTGCTTAAGCGTAGCCGCAATGCTTCCGGTTTTCCGAATGATTTCAATTCTACGGACTTTCTCTTCTGCAAAGAAGATAGAAAGCTTATTGGTTTTCAACTGATCATCCTTTGCTTTGTATACTAATTGGCTGAGTTGATTATTATGGTGTATGCTATCTACTTCGTATTTATCCAACCAGGATACTTTGTTGATATCAGAATCAACAAACAGGGCCAGCTCGGTTTTGAAATCAATTCCGCTAACCGTTTTCTCTTCCACTTGCCCCGCGATATCTGCTTTTTTAATAACCTTTTCAACTTTATCCAAACGTTTATATTCCTGCTCAAAATAACTTTTCAAATCAAAGAATTGTGTTTGACCGGGAATCGTTACATTGGAATTATCCGTACAAGTCCACAGGCTGATAGATATCCATAAAACAAAAAGATAATTGACTTTTCTCATCATTATTTTTCAATTAGCGATTGTCCGGTCATCAAATCCGGTTGTTCCATATTCATCAACTCAAGTATTGTCGGTGCTACATCTGCCAGTCTGCCTGACTTTAGCTTTTTATTATCTATATGATTGCCAAGCCAAATACAGGGTACGGGATTCATGGTATGTGCGGTATGGGGAGAGCCATCTTCATTAATCATATAATCGGAGTTTCCGTGATCTGCAATAATGAGTATCTCATAATCTGCTTCCAGGGAAGTTTCCACCAATCGTTTTACACATTCATCAACCACTTCTGCCGCTTTAACGGCTGCTGCAAATACCCCTGTGTGACCAACCATATCTGTATTGGCATAGTTCAGGCAAATAAAATCTGGTCGATTAGTTTTGATATCTTCTATAATCGCATCTGTAACTTCTAAGGCACTCATTTCCGGTTTCAGGTCATAGGTCGCTACTTTGGGAGAAGGAATCATAATCCGTTTTTCTCCTTCCAGTATCTTCTCATTTCCTCCGGAAAAGAAAAAAGTTACATGCGGGTATTTCTCTGTTTCTGCAATTCGGGTCTGTGTCTTTCCCGCTTTTGCCAGCACCTCTCCCAAGGGTAGTTCAATATCATCTTTATTAAAAAGTACATCAATCCCTTCGAAGGTTTCATCATAGCGAGTCATGGTGAGGTATCGGAGATCAAGTTTTTTCATCCCGAAATCGGGAAAATCCCGTTGAGAAAGCACTTCGGTTAACTCCCGGGGGCGATCCGTTCTGAAATTGAAAAACAATACCACATCTCCTTCCTCAATCCGGGCAGCAGGAATATCATCTTCATCCGCCAATATGATTGGTTTGATAAATTCATCTGTAATTCCCTCGGCATAGCTTTCCTCAATACTTGCAATCAGATCCTGCGTATATTTTCCAAGCCCGCGAACCAAAGCATCATAAGCCAATTTGATTCGCTCCCATCTCTTGTCTCTATCCATCGCATAATAACGTCCCGTCACAGAAGCAATGCTGACCTTTTGATGGGCAATATGCTCTAGCATATCCGCTACATATTTCACTCCGCCATTGGGTGCAGTATCCCGACCATCCGTAAAGGCATGAATAAAAACTTTCTCCAGTTGCTGCTCTGTAGCGATATCACATAAGGCCTTCAAATGATTGATATGCGAATGCACGCCCCCATCCGAAAGCAAACCCAGGAAATGTACTTTTCTATCATTTTCTTTTGCGTATTGAAAAGCTTCGAGTAAGACTGGATTTTTTTGTAAGTCCCCTTCTCGAATAGCCTTATTGACCCGAGCCAGTTCCTGATAAACTACTCGCCCCGCACCAATATTCATGTGCCCGACTTCGGAATTGCCCATCTGACCATCGGGCAGGCCAACATCTTCTCCATGAGTGATCAATTCAGAATTAGGGTACTTTTCGTATAAACTATCCACGAAAGGAGTGTTCGCCTGAGCAATAGCACTTACTTCAGGTTTTGGGCCGTGTCCCCAGCCATCAAGTATAACAAGAATTGCTTTTTTCTCCATTATTTAATACGATTTACAAAGCAATATCAAATCGATGCTAAACTACGCGCTTCGATACAAAAATGTCAAATAAATAAGAGGTATCAGGCTTTGGTTAATAGGCGTCCCAAAAATACTTTTTTTAATAAAATTTCTATTTCTTCTGATGGAAAAGAAAAAGATATCTTTTGCTTCTAAAAGTTTAAAAACCATTGAAATTCTGTTTTTTTAACATTTTCACTATAATTTAACAGAATTTTAAATCGTTATATAGCTGTTTTGGAAATGTTGATAAAAACGGCTCAAAATCAGTTTAATATTCTGATTTACAGAAATTTACATATACACACTAATCGAACCCCATTATTTTTTTAGTCGGTTGTCAGCATAAAAAGCCTTTCATTTTTGTATTTCTTGACTAAACCAGGTATAAATTATAGATTTACAGCGTCTAAATATGCGATGGCATGAATTTAGACCCATTTACATTAAAAACTTGAAATCATGAAGAAGTTATTGTTCGTTCTATTAATCGCTCCCTCTATTGCTATGGTGACGCCCGATAATCTGAGCAATATATCCAAAGCAATAAGTAATGGTGATGCAAATACTTTAGCTCAATATTTTGATGATAAAGTAGAAGTATCAATCCTGGATGACGATAATCTTTTTGACAAAGCGCAAGCGAAGAAGGCTCTAGCCAACTTTTTTGCGAAAAACAAACCTCAATCGTATACTCAAGTCCACGATGGAACCTCTAAAGGTGCTGGTTCAAAATATACTATCGGCAATCTTAAAGCAAGTGGCAAGGTATTCCGGGTATATGTTTATATGAAAGTATCCGGCAATACTTATACGATCCAGGAAATCAGCATTAGCGAAGATTAATCCCTAAAATATTTATACCCTTAATAGGAGTCATCCCGAATTTTCAAATGAAAATTCGGGATTTCTTTTTCCCATCCGTATTCTACTTATTTTCTCCAGTCAAACCATTTCAATAATTTCAGTTACTCACCAAAGAATTCGGGTTTAGAATAAATTCAGCTTTATATCATTGACATTTACGAATGAAATAATTAGATTTGTCCTACATTTACGAATTATATCATGAAAGGAACACATCTGGGAGAGTTCGAAGAGTTGGTACTTTTAATTGTCGGTATTCTCGACGGGACCGCTTATGGCGTCAATGTAATGGATGAGATTGATAAACAAATCAACCGCAAAGTAAGTGTAAGTTCCATCCATACCACACTCAGCCGTCTTGAAAAAAAAGGTTTTATAGAGTCTTATAATGGTCCTGCTTCTCCGGTTCGGGGAGGTCGAAGCAAAAGGCTTTACCGAATAAGATCAGAAGGTCAGAAAGCCTTAGAACTGATCCGCCAGCAACGCGAACAATTATGGCGCTTATTACCAAAAATATCTTTCCAATATGGCTAATCCTCCCAAGTGGGCTCTTTTCTTTTTGAAAAAAACTTGCTCAGAAGAATTTCTCGATGAGTTGGAAGGAGACTTAATGGAGCTTTACGAGCGAGACATCATGAAGTTTGGAATTCGAAAAGCCCGAAGAAGATTTATGACCAGGGCTTTGTTCTCTCCGAGATGGTATAGATTGCCTTTCTTCCAATATTTTCAATCCAGTGCTATGTGGAAAAATCATTTCAAAATGGCTTATCGCCACGCTTTCCGGCATAAATTATCTTCTGCAATTAATCTCAGCGGACTTATCCTGGGTATAGCAGCAGTATTCTATATTGGTTTATTTATTAAGGATCAGCTCTCTTTTGATAAAATGCATCTGGAAGGGGAGCACATCTATCGCGTTTTAAGGAGTAATCCTGTAAATGATAAAAAAACAGTTGTTACTTCCTCTCAGCACGGGCAATCCTTATCGGAAACGTTCCCGTTTATCAGCGTATGCAGATTTGGGAATGACCCGGTTAAAATGGGCGATAAGCATCCGCTACTCATCGATGAATTTTACTGGGCGGATTCTACTTTTTTTGATTTCTTTTCTTTTAAAATGATACAGGGTAATCCTGAAACCTGTCTGAAAGAGTTAAATAGCCTTGTCATTACCCGAAGCTTAAGCGAACAACTTTTTGGAACAGCAACATCCCTGGATAAGGTATTGAAGGTAAAAGTCTACGATGGTGATCAGGAGTATCAAATGCGGATATCCGGAGTAATTGAAGATCCGCCCAAAAATTCACATATACAATTCCGGGCCCTTGGAGCAATGGCTAATGCCGAAGAATTATACAGTAAATTAATCAAGTCCTGGGGATTTTCCTGGTTACGAACTTATATCAAAGTACCGGAAAACCGTCTTCCGGAAATCAAAGCGGCTTTGCCCGATCTTATGGCGGACCGCCTGGGCCCCGAAATGGGCAGAACAAACAGCATGGCCTTTCAGGCTTTTTACGATATTCATCTCCATTCCAGAGGCATACAGAGGAGTTCAACAGCAGGTGATATCCGGTTTCTATATATTTTTGGAGCGATTGGTTTGCTGATCCTTTTTATTTCCATTTCCAATTATATTAACCTCACTACAGCGAGAGCTTCTATGCGAGCTAAAGAAGTAAGCGTCCGGAAGGTTTTAGGGACCAAAAAACTAGGGATCATTCGGCAGTTTATCATTGAGTCCGTTGTTCTTACTGGTTGCGCCGGAATTGCTGCAGTATTGTTAATGATGTTATCTATTACACGCTTAAACGCCTTTCTGGAACTGGATTTGAGTTATTATGATTTATCTCCGGGGGATTGGCTTTTTATCTTTCTCTCCATAATCGCATTGGGCATAATCACGGGTTTACTCCCTTCTATTTCGATAGCGAAACTCAATTTTTTCTCCAAAGGTAATTCCGCTATACAATTTAAAACTGGCCTGAATACGCTGACCCGAAAAATGTTTCTCGGCTTTCAATACCTGATCACTCTGGTATTAGTAGCATCTGCTTTGATCGTCTTTCAACAGTATAGTTATCTAAAGAATTTCGATCTGGGATTCGATACCAGTCAACTTATGCACATCCCAGTGAATGATCGATTTCTACAAAAAAAATTACACGTCATTCAGAAAGAACTGGCTCAGTTACCCGGAATTCTCGGCGTGACTACAACCAGTGAAGACCTTCCAAGTGAACATAATAATACCTGGGGGCTAAACTGGGCAGATTCTCTCGAAGAGCGGACGAGCAATATTGAAATTGTAGGAGTGGATAAGAATTATTTTGAATTGACCGGTATCGACTTTGTTTCCGGCCGTAACTTCACATCGGATTTTGCTATTGATTCTGCTGGTTCCGTCATTATTAATGAAAAAGCCCAGAATATAATTGGTTTAGGCGAACTCGAAGGTCAATACATCAATATTGGAGGTAGAAATCGAAAAGTGATTGGTGTGGTTAAAGATCACCATAATACAAGCCTCCATTCACAGATCAGGCCAATTGCTTTTTTCATATTTCCGCCCGGAACCAGGGTAAGCCCGGATAATATATTGATAAAACTTGAGGTTGAACAGCTTTCCGGACTCACTACTGAAATAGAAAAAATCTGGAAAAAATTCACAGCAGATCCTTTGACTTTTAATTTTGTAGATGAAGCCTTTTCAGAAGCCTATCAAAGAGAACGGCGATTCAGTAAGCTAGTGAGCTGCTTTACCGTAATCGCAATCATCATCTCATTAATCGGTTTATTTGGTTTGATCAGTTTTACCACACAATCAAAGATCAAAGAACTCAGTATAAGACGAATACTGGGCGCAACAGATTTCAATTTGATGAAGGTATTAGGCTGGGAATTCATTTCCGTATACTTTGTGGCTATCGTCATTGCCGTACCCCTGACGTTTTATCTGATGCAGGCATGGTTGGCAAATTATGCTTACCGCATTCAACTTAACGGTCAATATCTATTTCTATCGGCAATTATCTGCTTTAGCATTTCCATGATCGTTCTTTTTTATCATTTACAGAAAACTACCAGACAAAATCCAGGAGAAGTTTTGAGTACAGAGTAAATCAAAAAACCAGAGCATTAACCGGGCAGTTGTTTTTCGGTAAGGCCCATTCCAAACAGAGCAAAATCGTATTTCACCGGGTCTTCGGGATCAAATTTCTTCAATTGCTCTGTTAGTTCTATAACTGCCTGCCAGTCTCTCTGTTTCCGCTTTAGGAGTCCAAGCTGACGGCCTACTCTCTCAACATGTACATCAAGCGGCATCATTAATTGATTGGGTTTGATTCGATTCCAGAGACCAAAATCGACTCCTTTATTATCCTTTCTAACCATCCAGCGCAAAAACATATTGAGCCTTTTACAGCTCGATTTTCGCGCGGGTGTAGCAATATGTTTTCGGGTACGTTGCGGAGCATGTGGATGATCAAAAAACAGCTCATGAAATCCTTTGAGCGCATTTTCCATGGTCTCTTCCTCCGGATTCATAAATCGGACAAAAGCATCTTCCAATGAATCATATTGTCGATAGTAATTCTGAAGAAATTCTAAAAAATACAAAGTATCCGTAGCCTGAAAGGTCCGATGTTTAAAATCCAAAAAGGCTTTCCTGTCCTTCTCCTTGTGATTGAGAATAAAATCATAAGGGGCTCCCCCCATTCGATCTATTAAGTTGCTGGACTTATTAATAATTGTTTTACGCTGTCCCCATGCAAGCATAGCCACCCAAAAGCCCGTGATTTCAATATCCTGAAGTCTTTGAAAGCGATGGGGAATTTGAATTGGATCATTTTCTATAAAACCAGGCACATTGAAGCGAAATACCTGTTCGTCGAGAAATGCTTTGAGTTTTTTTGGATTCATATTATCTACATCACTGAATATGTCGTTTGACGTCATTTCTTCTGATAGAAGGCCGCATAAATTTAACTTTATTCGTTTGATTTACGAAAAGATATCTATCTTTGCCACGGAATTATGACTGCGACAATAACATATACCCTCGTCTTAGCTGCTATTTATTTGGGACGTAAAGCATTAACGCTGGTTAATGAAGAGAAGTCTTAAGTAAGCCAATAGTATCTAACTCACTTTTTCTTTAGCGCTGCGTTTTTTTTTCGGAGCATTCTGTTTGTACATGTTTAAGTTCAACAAACCTAAACGCTGTAGAAAATGGCCTATTGATACGCGAATTACCCCTAGTCCATACTGGCTGCTACGCTTAAAATTAATAGAAGAAGCTTCTTCAAAGTATTTGGTAGGGCAGGTAACTTCAGCTATATCAAATCCTGCATAGATGATCTGCGAAAGCATCTCATTGTCAAAAACAAAATCATCAGAGTTTTGATTAAAGTTGATGCGTTCCAAAACTTCCCGGCTAAACGCCCGATAGCCCGTATGATACTCTGAAAGTTTATAATTGATCAGTAAATTTTGACCGAAGGTCAATAATCGATTAGCAATGTATTTATAGATTGGCATTCCTCCTTTTAATGCGCCTTTGCCCAGAATTCGGGAGCCCAGCACCACAGGATAAAGATCGTCTCCAATAATATTTACCATAGCTGGAATCAGTTTTGGAGTATACTGATAATCGGGATGTAACATGATTACGATATCTCCGCCTATTTCCATCGCTTTGTTATACAGCGATTTCTGATTACCACCATAGCCCTTATTCTTTTCGTGGATAATCACATGTCGAATTCCTATTTTTCTGGCCAGTTCGGAAGTCCCGTCACTACTGGCATCATCACAGAGGATTACTTCATCTACCAAGTCAAAAGGAATTTCCTTATACGTCTTTTCCAGGGTAAGTGCCGCGTTATACGCGGGGAGCACAGCCACTACTTTTTTTCCGTTGTACATCGTATTGGGATATTTGATCAAGCCTATTTATACTGAACAGCGATGGATCTCACTAGTCCATGCAAAAATAAGCATATACCGGCTATTAGTTCAATTTTAATGCCCAAACCATTTTTTATACGAATCTAACGGTTTTTAAGTACATTGTGTAAAAAAATTAATCCAATGAAATGGCTTAAAAGACTCGGTATTTTTCTACTCGTTGTTATCGGTATTCTGGTCATTCTTTTTTTCATATATAATGAACCCAAACCATCCGGACAGAAAGGCCCGCAAGCTGATGTTTTAGCCGAAAAGATGCTTCGGGCAATTGACAAAACAGCCTGGGATTCTACCATATACGTACAATGGACCTTCAAAGGTATGCACCACTATTTATGGGATAAAAAAAGGCATTATGTAAAAGTAAGTTGGGATGATACCGAAGTCTTGCTCAATACTAAACAGGTCGCGGGTAAAGCTTATGTAAATGGTTCGGAGCTGGATGGAGAGGCTGCCGACAAGAGGGTACAAAAAGCCTGGGAGTTTTTCTGTAATGATTCTTTTTGGCTTAATGCGCCTGCGAAAGCTTTTGATCCTGGTACGGAGCGTAGCATTGTCGATTTGGAAGATGGTAAAAAAGGGCTAATGGTAAGTTATACTTCCGGAGGGGTAACCCCCGGTGATTCTTATCTTTGGATACTGGATGAGCAGGGGCTTCCTCAGAAATGGAAAATGTGGGTAAAGATTATTCCCATAGGAGGGATGGAATTCACCTGGGAAAATTGGCAGAGGCTTTCTACCGGTGCTCAAATTGCCGCTTATCACCAAAGTGCGGTGTTAAATCTTGACATTTCCAATCTAAAAGCCACTAATGATTTAGCCGGAATGGGGCTTGGTAGTGATCCTTTTGCAGGATTGTAATTTTGGTCGATTTTTTGCAGTTACTTTCCAGGTATTTAATTCAAAATTAACCAGGGAGTAATGAAAAATATTATTGGTCTGTTTATTATCTGTTTACTGGCAACCAGTCTCAAGGCTCAAAACATCGAGAAAAAGAATATTAAATCTGTTTCCAAAAGGCAAATTGAGATTGATACCCGTGAAATAGAGCAATTTGAGGAACAGCATAAAGTCTTTTTTGAAGCGATAGAATCGGGCAATCAAAGACAGATCGAGGCAACAAAGCAAATGATTCAGGAAACAATGCGTCGAGAGATCGAGCAAAGTAAGGCAGTTGTTGAAGAGCCAAGCCCGGAAACCGCAGAAAAAATACGTCCAAAGACCAAGCTCCAACCCAGAATGGTAAATGAAACAGAAAGAAGGGAGGCAGAAAGCAACCGAAGAAGCGAGGCTGCACAAGAATATATGAAATCAAGGAATATACAACAGTCAGCATCTGCTAAAAAGACCAAGCGGAAAACTACTGACACCGAACGATCCAAATCCCAGCATGCTATCTATCAAATGTTCCTTTCTCTGGAAGTCGATGCGGATAACCAATTCAGCGTCGCCAGGATGAACAAGCTCTTGCTGAGCTTTTCCGAAACACTTGAGCAAGATTTGGAGGAAAAGAAAAAACTACTGTCCGACCAACGCTAAAGATTTATTCTTCCTCTTCGGATTTTGCATCATCTTCCAATGAAAGAAGTTTGCGATCATTGAGATAATTGAACCATTTGATTATTTTTTTGACATCACTCGCGTATACTCTGTCACGGTCAAAACCGGGAAGGATTTCTCCAAAATAATCGAATAAGTCATCAGCCGAGGAATTAGTTGCTACCGGAGGAAGCGACTCGTATTTTTCCAGCATCGATCTGAAAACCACTTTTAATTCTTCGGTATCATCATTTATAGTATAGATTCCGATAGAGGCTAATGGTGTAAATTGATGCTTTCTGGCAGAAGCGAATCTTCCTTTACCCGAATCCAGATCAGCTATAATCAAACCATTGCTGCGATTAGCCACCATCTTGTACACACCCGGCAATCCGCTTACCGCAACGTATTCTTCTAAGTTCATTCTTCTGATTTTTAATTTTCAAAATGAATCGCAAAAATAAGAAATATACCGAAATGCTAATGTTTTGTTCTTTTAAAAATGCCCGAATGATTGAATTTTAATTAATCAAAAAATGTCATTCCAACATTTAAACCTTACATCTATTCTAGCATCAATACTCCCGTAGCTGTAATAATTTATTTTTAAACCGCTCTTCGGGCAAATAATTTTTTTCCAGAGGAATCGTAAAAGGGATTGGTGTATCAAGACTTCCACAACGCATTACCGGTCCGTCGAGATATTCAAAAAGATGCTCCGTGATGTAAGCAGAAATTTCTCCACCGATCCCTCCAAAGAGGCTATCCTCATGTAGAATAATCACTTTACCCGTTTTTTTAACGGTAGTATCAATGGCATCATAATCCAATGGGAGCAAGCTGCGCAAATCAATAATCTCCGCATCCAGGCCCGTTTCTTCTACCGTTTTCAAAGCCCAATGCACCCCCATGCCATAAGTTATAATCGAGAGTTCGGTCCCATTTCGGCTAATTGCCGCTTTTCCGATTTCGGTAGTATAATAGTCATCCGGCACTTCGGCACTGACCGAACGATATAAACCTTTATGTTCAAAATACATGACCGGATTGGGATCTTCGATTGCAGCATTAATCAATCCTTTGGCATCAACCGGATTAGAGGGATAAACAACTTTAAGTCCCGGAGTGTGTGTAAACCAGGCTTCATTGCTTTGAGAATGGAACGGTCCTGCCCCTACACCACCTCCTGTAGGCATGCGAATAACCATATCTACATTTTGTCCCCAGCGGTAATGCAGTTTGGCTGCATTATTTATAATCTGATTAAACCCACAAGTAACGAAATCAGCAAATTGCATTTCGACCATTGATTTCCAGCCTTTTAAGCCTAATCCAATCCCAATTCCTACAATAGCACTTTCACACAAAGGAGTATTTCGAACGCGCGCGTTTCCAAATTCTTCTACAAATCCGTCCGTTATTTTAAAAACACCTCCATATTCCGCAATATCCTGTCCCATTAATACCAACTGATTATGCTTTTGCATGGATTGTCTCAATCCATCAGAAATCGCATCAATAAATCGCTTCGGGCTTGTACTCCCGGAAGGAGGAATTGCCTCTGTAACATGAGGTTTATAAACATCGGCCAACTCTTTTTCTGTATTAGCAGAAACAATCGGCTCCTGCCCGGCTTTCTCCAGGGCATCATTGATTTCCTTTTTATAGCGCGCTCTTAAATCTTCTATTTTCTGTTCGGTAAGAATACCTTCTGCTAATAAAAAGCTTTCATAATTGGCGATTGGATCTTTTTTGGCCCAGGTATCCATTAATTCTTTGGGAACATACTTCGTACCCGAAGCCTCTTCATGTCCACGCATCCGAAATGTCCGGCATTCTACCAGTACCGGCTCGGGTTTCTTTCGCAAGTCCGTAGCCAGTTTAGAAATCGTTGTATAAACTTCAAGGATATTGTTTCCATCAATTGTCATAGAACGCATTCCATAACCAATTCCCCGGTCGGCCAGGTTTTCACAACGGTATTGCTCAGATACGGGAGTAGACAATCCATATCCATTATTTTCGATAATAAAAATTACAGGCAACTGCCATACTGCAGCTACATTCAAAGCTTCATGAAATTCCCCTTCGCTGGTGCCACCTTCTCCGGTAAAAGCAAGAGAAACCGCTTTGGTTTTACTCAATTTATTAGCTAGTGCAACTCCGGAGGCTAAAGATAACTGAGGCCCGAGATGCGAAATCATCCCAACCGTATTATAATCCATCGTCCCGAAGTGAAAAGAACGATCTCGCCCTTTTGTAAAACCGGTCAACTTACCCTGCCATTGACCGAAAAGGTTTTCGAGCGGAATGCCTCTGGTCGTAAACACACCAAGATTTCTGTGCATCGGAAACATCACTTCCCCTTCTTTCAAAGCAGCAGTTGCTCCCACGGAAATAGCTTCCTGGCCAATCCCTGAAAACCATTTACTGATTCTTCCCTGCCTTAAAAGGATAAGCATTTTCTCCTCCACCATACGGGGTTTGAGTAGTTGTTCATATAACTGAATTAACAGCTTTTTTGACAACTTCCCCTTTTCGTATTTTATAGCTGATTTAGTAACTGTCGACATTTGTTTTATTTGATAATCTTTAAATTAAAAACGCTGTATAAAGTCAGCTTGTTTTTCAAAATTGAGCGCAAGTTATAGCTTTCTCCCTACTTGTATAAGCCAATACGCTTTTATTATTAACTTGTGTAAAGTTTATACTCAATTATCATCCAATTGATACAAAAATATTTACTAAACCCTATTTACCATGGTTATCCGAATTTCTCTCTTTTTATTTATTGCTCTTTCATTAATGTTTTCATCTTGTGGATCAGAAAGCCCGGAAGCACAAAAAGGCACCGACAGTATGGCCAAGTTTACTAAAGAGGAAGCCTTCAGGGAAGCCCACGAAAAACCAGAAAAACTGGAATTTACCGGAAAAGGAAAGATGATTACTTTCGAAACATCTGATGGAAAACCGGGATCAGCTTATGCAATTATTAACGATCTGAGTTCAAATAAGGCCCTATTCGTAGTGCATGAATGGTGGGGGCTCAACGATCATATCAAAAAAGAAGCAGACCGCCTCTACAGTGAACTGGAAGGTGTAAATGTTCTTGCATTGGATATGTACGATGGAAAAGTGACCGATAAACGGGAGGATGCTGCTAAATTTATGCAAGGAGTAAATGAAGATAGGTTAAATACGATTATTCGTGGAGCGATGAAATACGTTGGAGAGGATGCTAAAATTGCTACTATAGGTTGGTGCTTTGGAGGTGGATGGTCACTGAAAGCTTCCATTCTGGCCGAAGAACGGGGAGCGGGTTGTGTCATTTACTACGGAATGCCGGTATCCGAGCCCGCTAAATTAACGCCGCTTAAAGCAGATGTTCTCGGTTTATTTGCTGAAAAAGACGGTTGGATTACACCTGAAATCGTCAATAAATTTTCGGATGTAATGAAAGCCATTGGCAAAAATATAGAAACCAGACAGTTTGATGCAGAGCATGGTTTTGCTAATCCGAGTAGCCCCAGATACAAAGAGGCCGCAGCACAGGAAGCTAATGTATTGGCTCTAGACTTTTTGAAAGCAAGATTATAGAGAAAGCAAAGTAAACAAGAAAGGAACTGTTGTGTTTACTTTTTAAGAGGCAGGTTGTATTGACAAACCCTCCCGCTTATCCACTACTTTTACTGGATTGACCGATTTGAAGCCCACACAAATTAATATGCCAGCACCGGTAGTATCTGGTTTCAAACCTGACTTATGCCTGGAGATGGATATTCTTGTTTTTTGTAGAAGTCGTATTTTAAAATTATGAAACGAATATTTCTCGCTCTGATCTGTTGGGTTTTATGCTTCACATCAATGGAAGCGCAAGAGTCTTTTTTGATTCAAGGTTCGGTAAAAGATTTTAATTCAAAACAAGCACTCGTTGCCGTAAATATTTTTGATCAGGAATCCAGTAACGGTACCTTTTCTGATATTGATGGAAATTTCAAACTGAAGGTCAAATCTTTCCCGGTTAAGCTGATTTTTTCTTCGATTGGTTATGAAAATTTTTTACTGGAAATAAAGAGTCCCCCTACAGAAGAATTGGAAGTCTTTCTTAAGCAAAGTTCTATTTTCCTACCCGGCGTAGAGGTTATTGCTGAACCCAAAATTGAAAAGCTTACTCAACCCGTTTTTACCGTAAAGGATTTCATCATAAAAGATGATATGATTTTACTGGTCAAATTCCAGGGACTCAGTACAGGTAACATCTTGGAATTGTGCGATTTGGAAGGCAAAGTTTTGCACAGTATTCCGATCAAAATAAAAGGAGATTTTGAGGAATTACATCAAAGTTGTCTGGGCAATATTCACCTGGTGGGCAAACAAGAGATCATAGAAGTAGATATTCAAACAAGAAGTATCAATTTAATTTCCAGATATCCCAGAGCGCAATTTGATAAATTTATCCAACCCTGTGTAGAAGCCTCGGAGCATTATGTTTACATGAAAAAAAGTAAGCTTCTGGGGCAATACGCTCAATTCGATTTCGTATCTAAAACACAGCAACAAATTACCCGCTCGGTCAGAGTAGTTGATGATCTAAATATTATGCGAATGCCTGAGGAACTGGGACAATATGGCCAGTCGGAGCAGTATTTCTCTGCCGCAAATGCATACCCAGATAATCCAGAGCTTACCCGCCCGGAGTTACTAGACTCCTGGAAAGCGCTTTTCTACGCGCCAATTTACTCCCCGCTTTATAATACCGGTAATGAAATTTGCATCTTCAACCATACGATGAACTTCCTACAGTTTTATACTCTGGATGGTCAATTGCTAAGGCAATTCCCCATTAGCTATCACAAAGAAAAGCACTGGGAGAAAAAGATACTGAAAGATCAAAAAACCGGAAAATTTTACACGATTTACAGAGATAAACTCGGAAAACGTTTTTACGAAATCAATCTGGTTGATGGAACCGTAAATGCAGCATTCAAGATCAGTTGCGATTTTGTAGAAAAGATGATTATCTATGATGGCTTTATGTATTATCAGGACTCGGGAATTCTATCGGGAGAAGTTAACCGCATACTACATAAAGTAAAAGTTGAAGGGTAAGCGGACAGGAAAATAGCTGTCGAACAAACTTTTAAAACCTGACAAATTGTAATATTGCCAGTCTAGTAGTTTTCTATGATAAAAGTGCTATGTTCCTATTGCCAAAATATGAAATGGTCTATGGGTATATTATAGTTTGGGTCAATTTTCCTTCTTGCGTTTGAGCTTGTCCCAGAATTCTTTTCGCTTTTTCTTACGTTCTTTCTTTTTCCGTATTTTTTCATTTTTCCGACGGATACGCTCAGATTCTTTCGCTTGAGCTTCTGTCCTTCTTCCCGGACTTTCATTAATACGCTTTTGCTTATTATTCGACTTCAGTGATTCAAATAAACGATCCAGTCGGGCATTAAATCCATCTTCCAGTTCTTCTAATGAATCTTCTACCAGCAGCGGCAATTCTTCGGAATAAGGTGGACAATCCAGTCTTTCCAGTACTTCCATCGAAGGAATTGGAAAGACGCCTTTTTTAAAAGCTTTTAAAGATTTGTCTTTATAAACCTTGCCCATGAAACGTCCCCAAATTGGAAGTGCTGTATTCGCTCCTTGTCCCAGTTTCAAACTTCTAAAACGAACCTTAGGAGACTCTCCTCCTACCCAGGCCCCGGCAACCAGTTTTGGCGTAAACCCAACAAACCACCCATCCGCATGTGATTGTGTAGTCCCCGTTTTACCGGCTATATCTCCTGTAATTCCATACTGATACCGAAGTCGCCTGGCCGTCCCGCTATCTACTACAGACTTCATGATATTGACCATAATATCTGCATTATCTCTTTCCAAAACTCTTTCCGCAAGTGGTTTATAAAATTCTGCGATGACTGTGCCATCGCTGGTTTCAATCCGCGTCAGATAATAAGGATCCTGGCGTACTCCGCGATTAGCCAGTGTTCCGTAAACTTTGACCATATCAAAGAGTGAAGCATCAACTGCTCCCAATGCAATTGCCGGTACTTTGGGTATTCTGGAAGTAATCCCCATCTTCCTCGCCAAATCAATCACCGAATCTACTTCGGTCCGCATAATGAGATCTACTGCCACAGAATTAACAGATCCGGTAATCCCCCCCTCCATTGAATAAAAGCCACCATATTGCCCATCCGAATTCTGCGGTGTCCAATCATCGTAATCCACATAAGTGGTCAGTTGATTGCTAACATACTCACAGGGTTCAATATTGCGCTGCAGCGCTTTAGCATAGACAATAGGTTTAAACGTAGAGCCGACTTGTCGGCGTGCCTTAATATGATCGTAATGGAAATACTTGTGATCAATTCCCCCTACCCAGGCCATAATTGCACCGGTTTCCGGTTGCAGGACCATAAAACCGGCATTAAGCATCGCATAATAATACTTGATTGAATCACGCGGACTCATTTTTTTCGTTTCTTCTCCCTGATGTGTATAGATACGCATACGAACAGGTTTATCAAAAATTGCCTGGATCTCCTTTTCCGAAATTCCAGCCTTTTTAAGTGATTGATAACGTCGTGATGCTTCCACTAATTTATTAATCACCTTTTCGTTGCCCCAGGGTTTTCTGCCCTTCCAGTGTTTGTCAAAGGATTTTTGTAAAAGGGTCATTTGCTCGGAAACCGCTTCTTCGGCATATTGCTGCAGGCGGGAATGGATAGTAGTGTAGATTTTCAGGCCATCGGTAGAAATATTATAACTATCGCCATTGGGTTTTTTATACTCTTTGATCAGGTCGTCCAAATCCTGACGAAGATGTTCACGAAAATAAGTCGCCATCCCGAGATTGTTTCCTTCTCTATGGTATTCTACTTCAAGCGGTAACTGTTGCAGAGAGTCGACAGCTTCAGCCTCCAGGTAACCATACTTTTTCATCCGTTGCAAAACGGTATTCCGACGCTTGGTAGCATTTTTCGGATTGCGGACAGGATTGTACAAAGTATTACCTTTCAACATGCCGACAATCACCGCTGCATCCTGTGGTTCGATATCTTTTGCCGTGGTATTAAATAGTTGCTTGGCAGCTACTTCCACCCCGTACATATTAAACCCGAACGGAACGGTATTTAAGTACAAATTGATCAACTCCTCTTTACTATAAACTTTCTCGAGACGACGAGCGACAATCATCTCTTTGATTTTATTGATGGGTATCGTTAGAAAACGATGTTTTTTTCTTTTGTAAATATTTTTAGCAAGTTGCTGGCTGATGGTGCTACCGCCACCCGAAGAGTCGTCTCCGAGCAGAATAGTCTTGAGAAATACTCGCATGATAGCCCGGAAATCCACTCCCTTATGCTCAAAAAAACGGGCATCTTCCGTAGCGATCAAGGCATTTATGATATTGGGCGATATTTCGTCAAGATCAACAATTTCCCGGTTTTCCACATAATATTTCCCTAGCAATACGCCATCAACCGAATAAATCTCAGATGCTTCATGATTGCGAATATCTTTAAGTTCAGTAGCAGTAGGAATTCTCCCAAAAGCCCCAAAATACAGCATCAACAAAAAAACGATCATTGATATCAAAGCGGTCAAGCCAAGTCCAAGCAATGCTTTTAAGCCAAGTGCTATCTTGGGAAAATCACTTTGAAACTGGCGAAATTCTCCTTTCAGGTAGGCCCATTTCGTCTGAAAACCTTTATTGTCTGAAGATTGGTTCTGTTTATTCATAATGATCAGCCCTAGGATTCGCAGGTAAGAACGTTTTGAGGAATTGGAATATTTTAGTTTTGGAGATTTTTGTTGATAACAGGCAAACAGAGCAAGGCGCAATCAAGAAGGATTTGATCACATACAAGGCAATCCTTTAGCCTAATACGTCTTCCAGAATCCGATGGGAATTGAGGCCATCAAAGTTTTCGACATGTAATTTATAGAAAGTGATCATTTCATTTAAAAAGTTCTTTCGCTCCAATCGATTTAGTGGAATGGTATGGCATTGGCTCATCGGTGTTTTTAAAAAAGTATCCAATAACTGACTTTGTCCCACATCCAAAGTTTGGTGACTCCCTTCATTACCCCAGGTAAAAACACCTTCGGAGAGATCAAAGCCCGGGCTTTCTTCGGAGAAAGTGCCTCCGGGTAGAAAGCCCAAGAAAGCAGTTAGTTCAATCATAAAAGCAAGATGAAAGTTGGCTACTGAATGCTCTATAGCATCTAGTTGCTGAAAAGAGCCGTAGATAAAATCAAAAAGCGGTTTATTTTCCTCTCGCTCACGAATCGTTTTTCTGGCCAGTTCGAGCATAAATAAACCTACCGCTCCCTTGACTACATCAAAAGGAATAGATCGATAAACATGCGCTATCTTAATTTCCTTGATTCTCGTCAGTTCTTTATCATCCCGATGATAAGCAACCATATCTACCAAAGTCATCAACTGTAATACACTTGCCTTGACTTTCGCATTTTTTGATCGTACACCACTAATGATGTAGGATCGTAGCCCTTTTTCCTCGGTCAGAATATCAGCAATAATACTCGTTTCCGAATATTTCACTGTTCTGAAAATAATTCCCCGGGTTTTGATTAACATAAATATTGTTCAATTGCCTACTTAATTCTGTATATCAAAAGATATAACGTGCCGAGATAGCGAACTCATCAAAATAAAAAGTATTTCCGAATATATCATAAGCAGGTTTATAATCCAAAGACAAGCTCAAAGGAAATCGTTCAATCATATATTCAATCCCCACAATAGCTTCGGCATGCACTCTGAAGTCCTCTTTTCTCATGCCAAGCGTAAGCCCTCCACCTGCATAGAGATTGGTTTGATAATTAACAAAAAAGTGGTGTTCGTATAATCCCGTGAGCGTTGTCAATCTTCTACCTTCCTGAAAACTATAACCAAAAATCCCTTCAATTGCTCCGGCAAATTCAAGAAAGTGTTTATAAGTAATACCGGATAAAAAACCTCCCCGGATTCCAATTGATTTTTCGTAAGCATCCTGGGCCCGTAGATTTCCCAGAGTAAGAAATACTAATGCGGAGAAGCAGATGATTTTTAATTTACGCATATGATCAGTTTTGATTAGTACGAAGGAGTTTGAACCAAATTCATTCCCAATTTTACAAGACCAATTTGGCCTGAACCTTTTAACAGTTTTTCAAATACTCCGAAATGAATGGGCAAAGCAAACTGCATTAATGTCGCAAATTATCAAAGTTCGTCGATAAAACCGGAATAAACATCAAAAGGTGCTACTCCCCTACAATAATCCTTTGTTTTTAAATGTTTTAGAAATGCATAACATGAAAATATTGCGTGGAATGCTAATGTGTGGTTAGTTTTTTCACCATGTTTTTATCCTATTTCCCTGAGCATTCATACATCCAAATGTATGTTAATAACGTTTATAAGGTTCCTTCAGGAGATTTTGAAAATCTCTTGCAAACCATGCTAAATATCCTGGCATGGTTTTTTTCATTTCGGAAATGATCTTAAAACCGGTCTTCTTCATCTTCCAGCGGTGCTTGCTTATACTTCATTTTTGTATAAATGCGGTCCTTTTGTCTTTGCAAGATTAACCGGGCCAAACCAATATTTGCCATTTCAGGAGCATCGGGAGCCAAAGCCTCTCTAATCAACTGTTCTTTTACATCCAACCGGTACATCAGGCTTAAAAGAAAATCCAGACGATGTTCGATCATATAGGCTACTTCATTGGCGAGTAAATTAAAAAGATCTTCTTCCGTCAACGGTTCCGGGCCGGCTTCGAGTCCAAAGTCCCGGGCAATTAATTCTGTAATTTGTATTGTAATGCTTTTTTCCAAAATAATTATATTTTATAGCACATATTGAATTTTTTTAAAAAATAAAATACATATATTTATGTCGATCACCTGAAAGGCAAGGCTTCGTTTTGGAATACAATAATTATTTCCCGATAGACAATATTCCATCTTCCTGCCAAATCCTGCTTTTATCGAACTATTTGATTCTACTGTTTTTATTTTTCAGAATTGTATTATTCTATAAACAACAAAATTATGAAAACTTTACATGCTTTTCTCTTTAGCTCTGTACTATTTATTGTCTCTCTCCATGCTCAAAAAGCACCGATAAAATGGGGAAAAGTTAGTAAATCAGATCTAAAGATGACGACTTATGATACGGATCCCTATGCCGAGGCAGTTGTACTCGCAGATTATGGAACATTGGAATTTGATCTGACAACCGGAGACTATCTCTATGTATTCAAACATCACATCAGAATCAAATTATTCAAAAAATCTGCTTTTGAAAGAGGCGATATCAGTATACCTTATTACGCGTATCAAAAAAGCGAAAAAATATACGATATTAAAGCCCAGGTGTTTTTACCCAATGGAGAAGAAGTAAGCCTGAGTAAAAAAGATATTTTTGACGAAAAAATCAATAAATATTGGTCACAAAAAAAGTTTGCCTTTCCCGCTTTGGAAGAAGGTTGTATTATCGAGTATAAATACACAAAAAAATCAGACCTGATTTATTATCTCACCGATTGGGTTTTCCAGTCGGATATCCCAACGCGGATCAGTGATTTCAGAACAGAAATTCCCGAATGGTTCAATTATATTTCTTTTAATCAGGGCTTGCAACCACAGGTTGATATCGAAGAAATATCCAAAAGCTTGAAATTACCTTCAAGTACTCCCGGGACTATGACGAACAGCAGACTCAGACGCCGAGAACGCTCGCGTGGATCTGTCGGTAATAATTCCGTCGAGGCCGTCGTGCGCAGAAAGCGATACTACATGGAGAATGTCCCAGCTTTAAAACCGGAAAAGTTTATCACTACCATGGGCGATTATTACGCTAAGCTTTCATTGCAATTACAGTACTTAACCTTTCCCGATCAACCTACCCGTGATGTAACAGGCACCTGGGCCAAAGAAGCAGAAGAATTAATCAACAGTGAAAGCTTCGGTTTTCAGTTTAATAAAAAACGGTTTACTAAAAAACTCATGGCTGCAGTAGCGCCTTCCCTGGAAAATGCCAATACGCCAGAAGAGCAGGTTCAGACTATTTATAACTTTATTAGTACAAACATAGTCTGGAATAAATATTATGGTTACTCTTCTCTTTCCCTGGATGATGCTTTTGAAAAAAAATCCGCCAAGAGCGGAGAACTCAATCTCATGCTGATTGCTCTTTGCAGACAACTGGATATCAATGCCTATCCCGTATTGATTAGTACTCGTAATCATGGCCGCCCAATGGAGCACTATCCCAAATCAGATCAATTTAATCACGTTATTGCCTATGTACAAATAGCTGAGCGATCTTACCTTTTCGATGTAGGCAGCCCTTATCGGCCAGCCAGTTTATTACGCAATAATTCACTCAATTACAAAGGCTGGTTAGTGGATAAAGAATTACAACAGTGGATTGATATACCAATTCCGAGCGACCGGGAAGTAACTATGGCAACTTTGATTTTAGATTCGGAAGGCACTTTAAAAGGAGATGTAAGCCAAAGTTTTAAAGGTTATTGTGCAATTGGCGTTCGCAATGAATATATGGATAATAAAGATAATGATCATCAGCATATCAAGGAAGTTTGGCAGGAAACATTCCCGGATATCAAGATCAATAGTGTTGGCTTTGAAAATGTAGAAAAGATTTCCGAAACTTTAAAGTGCAAGCTTCAGGTTGATATCCCTGAAGCTGCTCAGGTGGCCGGCGATATGATCTATTTGTCTCCTATGTTGGGGCAAGGATTTGAGGAGAATCCATTAAAACAGGAAACACGGACTTTTCCGGTGGATATCCCTGTCAAGTCCAAAGATCAGTATATATTGAACCTGACTATTCCGGAAGGATATAGCGTCGAAGAACTACCGGAAAATATAAATCTCAAAATGGACGGCAATGGCGGACAGTTTCAATATTTAGTTAGTCAAAATGGAAATACTATTCAGGTGGTTTGTAAAGTAACTATTTCAAAAGTGCGTTTCGAACCCGAAGAGTATAATATTATCAAAGGTTTTTTTGATGTGATTGTGGAGAAGCAGGGCGAACAAATCGTTTTGAAAAAAATCACTTAATAAAAAACTGAGGCGGATTCCTATTTTATAATTTTTGATTTATGAAAACTATGAAAAAAATAATTATTGTACTGCTTTGTTGTGTGTGGAACAGCGGTTTTCTTTCTGCTCAAGTAGACCTGGAAGAATATGCAGCACTTAGCATTCCGGGTGAGCTCATAAAAAATGCGCGTGAAGTCGTACGACAGGATTACATGAAGCTGGAGATTCAGAATACACGATCTGCAATATTGCATAGAAAATATGTGGTTACATTATTAAATGATGATTCCAGAGAACATCAACAGTATGTGGGATATGACAAATTCCGAAAAATCAACAAGCTTTCCGCCAGGGTTTACGATGCCAGTGGCAAACTGGTTCGAAAAGTAAAAAGCAAGGAATTTAATGATAGAAGTTCTATTTCCGGCTTTTCTATTTATGAAGATGATCGTATGAAGACGATCGAATTGCATCACAGCAGTTTTCCATATACCATAGAACTTGAATATGAAATCAGTTACAAGAATTTTCCTTTTTATCCTGCTGGTTCTCTGCAAAGTTTTGAAAAATCAGTCGAAAGTTTTGAATACGTTATCCAAACGCCCGCCGATTTCAAGCTCAGGCATTTATCGAGAAATACGGATATAAAACCAATGATCACAAAAACGGGCGATAAAATCACTTATGCCTGGAAAGCTACCCGGCTCCCTGCACTCATCTGGGAACCCCATGCTCCATATACCGATAAAATTGTCCCCCGGATCGAAATAGCTCCGACTGAATTTCATTTTGATAAATACCCGGGTACAGCGAGCGATTGGAATACATTGGGTAAATTTATTTATGAACTAAATAAAGACAGGGATAAAATCAGTCCCGACTTAGCCGCCAAAATCAGGGAAATCACTGCTAATGCACAAACTAATGAGGAAAAAATCAGTATTTTATACAACTATCTTCAGAAAAACACTCGCTATGTCAGTGTACAACTTGGTATTGGAGGATGGCAAACTTTTGATGCCGAATACGTCGAAAAAAATAAGTACGGCGACTGCAAGGCGCTTTCAAATTTTATGAAGTCAATGCTAAAGGAAATCGGGATTGATGCCTATCAAACACTGATCTACCATAGTCGATGGGATAAGGCTGAAATGCTGGAAGAGTTTGCCACTTTTAATTTTGCCAATCATGTTATTTTAAATATTCCATCCGAAGATATCTGGCTGGAATGTACCAGCTCTGATGCTCCACCCAATTATCTCGGTTATGCCAATCACGATCGCCAGGTGTTAATGCTTTCCGAAGAAGGTGGTAAAATCATTAGAACACCCGGTTTTTCTTTGGAAGAAAATAACCAGATTAATCATGCGAGTATTAATATCGATCAACAGGGAGGCGCTGTAATCAAACAAAAGATCAAATGTACTGGCCCTAAACACGATCGTTACCGGTTCATGCAAAATAATCTTTCCCCGGAAGATTTGGAAAAGCGATTTTTAGAACATTATGATTTAAGTGCTTTTAATATTGAGCAATTACTAATTGAAAGCGATGATAAAAAACCGGAATGTACTATTAATTTTGATATTTCCGTTCCGCGTTATTCTTCCAAAGCGGGAAAAAGAATTTTTATTCCACTTAATAAATTAAATCCTTTTGATAATGTCCCGCGTGAAATAAAAGAGCGCATCCATCCTGTACATGTCAAAAATCAATTTCGGGAAAAAGATATTTACACCTTTACTTTGCCCGAGGGATATGAATTGGAAAGTATTCCTAAAAAAGAAATAAATCTGGAATCCGAATTCGGGAAATATCAGATACATATTAGTGTTGAAGGCAATCAAATCAAATACGATCGTTTATTGGAAATTTATTCCGTAGAATTACCGGCAGAACACTATAGCGATCTTCGCAATTTTTACAAAGAAGTTGCCAAGGCTGATACTATGAAAATGGTCCTGGTAAAGAAAAGACCCTAAGCGGAAAATTGTATTTTACTATTCATTTTGCAGTGCTTGCTGTTCGAAATACAAATTTGTATTTCGAACAGCATTTTTTTTCCTAACTTGCAGCTTAAACATCCTAAAAACAGCATGCAAGGAAAGCTACACCAAAGTTTACAACGGGCCAAAGACCAGGGAGAGAAAAAATTTGTTGTCCTTATTGATCCCGACAAAGTAAAACTGGGACAAATGGATCAGATTCTCGAATTGGCAGCGATGGCCAAAGTAGATTATTTTTTTATAGGAGGTAGCCTTATTGTCAATAATATGCTGGATCATTGCCTGCAAAGAATAAGGGAAGTTTGTAATATCCCAATGATCTTGTTCCCTGGAAATTCTTTTCAGCTAAGTTACAAAGCAGACGGAATTCTTTTTCTCTCTCTGATTTCAGGTAGGAATGCAGATTTGCTGATAGGCAATCATGTACTGGCCGCTCCTTATCTCAAAATGAGTCCACTCGAGATCATGCCCACCGGTTACATGCTCATTGATGGAGGGGTAGAAACTACAGTTTCCTATATTAGTAATACGCGTCCCGTTCCTTCTTCCAAGGACGATGTTGCCTTATGCACTGCAATTGCCGGTGAAATGCTCGGACTCAAATTTATTTATATGGATGCCGGGAGCGGAGCAAAAAACCCTATCAGTACTTCGATGATCGAAACCGTAAGCAGTGGACTCAAAGTACCCCTCATCATTGGTGGCGGAATCCGTACACCCGAACAGGCCGTAGAAAAGGCGAAAGCCGGAGCAGATGTTATCGTTGTAGGCAATGCCATCGAAAAAGATCCAAATCTCATTATCGAAATGTCCAATGCCATCCATAGCATTAATGCGACGGTCTAGATTTTTAAGTCCCCCTGAGGTAAATCCATCTCGCAATTTCGAATACCAGTCCAGCTAAAACGGTTCTACCCCTGTTGAATATACTTTTTATCCTATCCTTATATCGCATTTTAAAAATTTGGATAATCTTCCAAAAATCTGATTGGGGAATTAGTGCGGAACTAATTCCACGATCTCCGGGTTTTACTATCTTTACAAAAACATTTGAAGTGCAGAAAGGAAAAGTTATAAAGTCCACCGGTTCGTGGTACGATGTTAAAATAGAAGACGGATCAATTATTCCCTGTCGTATAATTGGAAAATTTCGGCTAGATGGCCAGAAAATTACTAACCCTGTCGCTGTCGGAGATCATGTCGAAATAGAAATGGAGTCTGAAGAAGCACGTGGTTTAATTAAAAACATTCTCCCCCGCAAAAATTACGTTGTTCGGCAATCTCCCAGAAAAAAACATTATTTACACCTCCTTGCCAGTAATGTTGATCAGGCTCTTTTAATTGTAACGATTAAAAACCCAAGCCTGAAACAAGGTTTTATCGACCGCTTCTTGCTCATGACCGAGCCTTATAATATCCCGACTACGGTTGTTTTTAACAAATCCGATCTCTGGGATGAAGAGGATGAAGCCATTTTCGATTTTTTAAAGGAAGTTTATGAAAGCATTGGTTATCCCGTTTTCAATGTTTCCGCAACCGATGGGCATGGAATTGAGCAATTAAAAATACATTTGAAGGATAAAATTTCACTTGTTGGGGGACAGTCCGGAGTAGGGAAATCGACAATTATTAATGCTATTCTCCCCGGAATTGAGCTGCGAACCGATGAACTTTCAGACTACTCCGGCAAAGGCCAGCACACCACAACTTTTGCCGAGATGTTTCCACTTCCCGATGGCGGCTACATTATTGACACTCCCGGAATCAAAACGCTGAGCTTTAGCCATTTGGAACCTATGGATGTCACCCACAATTTCAGAGAAATATTCGAGGCTTCTGAGCATTGTAAGTTTAGCGATTGTAGTCACCGCAACGAGCCCAAATGTGCCGTTAAGGCATCTATTGAATCCGGTGAAATCAGTGAGCTTCGCTACGCCAATTACCTACAGATCATCGACGAAATCGAGGACCAGAATTACTGGGAACGCCATAAGGATATGTGATTTATTTTATGAAATCCGAAAATCGGATAAACAGTTTTGCATCTATTTAGGTTTATTGTATAAATTATCCTGAATATGCAGATCATGCTCTTAATCCTATCATTAATAACCTCCGAAATTACACTTCCAAAATTGGACTTTGGTACCGGTAAAGCCGGGATGAATTGGCGAGTCATTAATGATGGAGTGATGGGAGGGCTTTCTAAAGGTTTTGTAGAAGTCAAAGAAAATAGCATTGTATTCAAAGGAAAAGTATCCCTGGAAAACAATGGTGGGTTTAGCGCTTTCAAAAGCAGGTTCCAGAAAATCGATCTTTCTCAATTCGAGCAGGTAAAAATCAGGCTGAGAAGCCAGGGGATAAAAATTGCATTAACCCTGGAAACGGATCAGCGCTGGTACTATCCCTATTTTAAAAAAGACATTACCACCCAGTCGAGCGATTGGGAAATCGTTAGGCTAAATTTAAAAGATTTTGAACAATATCGAATTGGGCAGAAAACCGGTACTCAACTGGATAAATCCGATCTAAATAAAATTATACGCCTGGGCTTGATCACTAATGAAAAAAGAGTCGGTGGCTTCCAAATAGAAATAGACTATATCCAGTTTGAGTAAATCAGTTTTTTTGTTTTATCCGGGATAAAATCATTCTTCCTCTTCACAAATCACTTCACCTTCCGAATCGAATAATACCTCCAGGTCAATATTCCCTTCCAGTTCTACTTTATACTGGACATCACCATTGCTTAAATCCCGTTTTTCAGCTTCTTCTAATACATGATCAGGATACTCTGTACTAATTGCATTGCTAACGGCTTCGGGAAGTTGACTGAGCTCAATTTCAGTTTCAGAAAAGAGGAAATTTCCTTCCATATCAAAGACTAATTCCAGGTCATCCTCCGCTTCATTTTCTATGTCTACTTCATATACAGCTGTACCAACACAAAGTGTTTCTTCATCAATATCTTCTATTTCATAGCCCGAAAAGTTATTCATGACATAACTTTCAATAACATCGGGGGTTGTTATTTCAGAATCGTCATCATCATCACAACTTAAAAAAAAGGAAGTCATTGAGAAAAGAGCAAATAGCAAAAACAGATTTTTCATAATAAAGGTTATATTTTAATTGAACTTTAAATAGTAAACCCGTAAAAAAGCAAATTGATGACTAAGTTGATCATTTTTTTAACTTTGTGTTTCAGTAAACATAAATATCCCAGGATTCTCCTAATGTTATGATTCAAAACCCTTTAGTACGTTTGTTATTAGCGCCTTTTTCACTGCTTTACGGTATCGGAGTGAGCCTGCGTAATTTTTTTTACAGTAATGAACTACTCAAAGCAGTAGAATTTGACATACCCGTCATTTCTGTTGGTAATCTTTCTCTGGGTGGAGCAGGTAAAACCCCGCATATTGAGTACCTGATCCGCATGCTTCGAGCATATATAAACGTGGCTACCCTTAGTCGTGGATACAAACGAAAGACCAAAGGTTTTCTAATTGTAAACCCACGTCATAATGCCGAACTTGTAGGTGATGAACCATTGCAGTTTCGGAGGAAATTTAACGATATCCTGGTCACTGTTTCAGAGAGTCGTACCTTTGCTATCCCCAAAATCATAATGGAAAACCCGGGCATTCAGGCTATACTCCTGGATGATGCTTTTCAACATCGATCTGTCAAACCGGGATTGAATATTTTACTAACAGAATATCAATTGCCTTTTACCCGGGATTATCTATTGCCCAGTGGAAGGCTGCGGGAATGGCGCTCCGCTTATCATCGCGCCGATATCCTGATCGTTTCCAAATGTCCGCCCGAGATTTCCGAAGCCGAAAAAATTAAACTGATTGATGAGATTAAACCACTTCCTCGTCAAAGAATCTATTTCTCTTATTATAAATATGGACATCCTTACTTCTTTATGCGACGGGATTATGTTTATCCCCTCAAGGAGAATACCAATGTTTTATTAATCTGTGCAATTGCCAATACGGATTATTTACTGGATTATCTGTACGAAAAAGTGAACTACGTTAAAGCTTTGGAATACGAGGATCACCATTTTTTTAATAATTTCGATATTTCTAATTTGAAAACGGAATTTGACAAAATAGAAGAAGACCGCAAAATTATCCTGACAACAGAGAAAGATGCCATGCGGCTGGAGTTGCACCGCGATTTTATTTTCAAAAATCAGTTACCCATTTACGTTCTGCCGGTTGAAGTCGCTTTTCATTTTAATGAAGCTCCATTGTTTGATAAAGATGTCCAGGACTTTTTGCTAAACTTTCGTGCCTGATGAAGTGGATTGCAGCGTTTCTGTATTTATTTATGAAATTGCTGGTGCTAATCAGTTACCGAATTTTTTATTCCCGCATCACAATCATCAATCAGGAAGGTTTACATTTTAAAGCTCCGGGTATTCTGGTTTCCAATCATCCAAGTACGCTGATGGATCCTTTAAATGTAGGTTTACAATGTCCGCGGCGGGTAGCTTTTCTGGCCAATGCAGGGCTATTCAAAAACCCGACAGTTGCCGCCTTTTTGAACATTTATTGTATCCCGATAGAAAGGCCCAAAGACGTTAACGGCAGGCGGATTAATAATGTCGATAATTTTGTCCGGGCAGATGAACATCTCGCTAATAAGGGATTAATCTATGTTGCCGCCGAAGGTACAAGTGTCGTTGAGCGCAGATTGCGAAAACTGAAAACCGGTACTGCGCGAATAGCTTTAAGTGCCGATAGCAAAAAAGAATTTTCGCTGGGAATCCAGGTTTTACCTGTTGGATTAATTTATGAATCTCCTTTAGAATTTCGAAAAAGCCTGATTATCCACGTTGGCAAACCGATTTATACTAAAAACTATGCAGCTGCATATCAAGAAAATCCTTTTCATGCTGCAAAAAAGCTCACTTCGGATTTGCAATCAGGTTTACAAGATTTGCTTTATCATACGGAAACAGAAGAGCAGGATCAGCTCCTGTCTTATGCCCAGATTTTGATCCAAAATGAGCAGCCCCTGAAAGATATTCCACATTTTCACCGTAGCAAGAAGATATTGGAAAATATGCTGAATCTGGACGAGCAAAGTTTCCAACAGCTTTTTCAACAAGCTAGAGACTATTTCGATTTACTGAAAAGAAATAACTTAACAGATCGCAGTTTAGCGACCTTCACCAGGTCATCCAATATTTTTTTGAGAATATTATTACTGCTCCCTGGTATACCTGTTTTTCTTTACGGATGGCTCAATAACCTTCCGGCTTTTGGTATTCCGGGATTACTCGCCCGGCGATTGAAAATTTATCCCGGATACAAACCTGCAGTGATGACGCTGGCCGGCTTGATCTTCCTGCCTTTATTTTATTATATTCAGACTAAATTGGTGAGTCATTTTCTGGATGCTCCCTACGCAGGCTGGATATATTTTCTAAGCCTGTTGCCAATGGGCTGGCTTGCCTGGAAATACAAATCTGCTGTTCAGCGACTTTTCCAGGATTGGAGAGCCATTAATTTTAAGAAAAAAGCTTCAGATCAATTTGCTACCTTAATAGAAAAAAGAAAGGTGATAGTTAACCTCATTTCCAAAAAGCTCTAAATGCTCTATCAAATTATCCTTTGGGTTTTCTTATTCTCATTCGCGATTCAAATGTTTTATTGGATAGTGCTTTATTCGCGTTTGGTTTTTTATAAAAATGAAAAAAACTCAAAGTCTCTCCCTAAAAATGGTGACATTCCGGTTTCTGTAATCATTTGTGCAAGGAACGAAGCGGGAAATCTGAAAAAATATCTCGACCGCATCCTAAATCAAAACTACCGTTCCTTTGAAGTAATCGTTGTAAACGATGGTTCCTCAGATTCAAGCGCTAACATATTATTGAAATTTCATATAAAATATCCTATCTTGCATATTATTACGCTTAAAGATAAACCGAAAGGTAGTGGAAAAAAGTTTGCACTGGCCCGGGGAATCGAAGCGGCAAAAAATCAAGTTCTTTTATTGACAGATGCGGATTGCGTACCAAATACCCCTGACTGGATCCGAACGATGGTCAGCCATCTCGACGACCAGACCGATATCATTTTAGGGTACGGTCCGTACAAAAAAGCGAAAGGATTATTAAACAAGTGGATTCGATACGAGACACTTACTACAGCTACACAATATTTTTCTTTCGCACTTGTCGGTATGCCTTACATGGGAGTTGGCAGAAATTTGATGTACCGAAAAAAGCTTTTTCTGAAAGCAGATGGATTTAATGACCACGACCATCTGATGTCAGGAGATGATGATCTGTTCATCAATAAAGTTGCTACCTCAAAAAACACCCGAATCGCTATTCAGCCGGATAGCTTTATGTATTCGGAAGGAAAACAATCCTGGAAGGAATATTACCGACAAAAAGCAAGACATTTGACCACAGGGAAACACTATAATTTGAAACACCAGGCATTACTGGGTCTTTATACTCTGAGTCACTTCTTGTACTATTTAGGAGGCATTGTGCTTTTAATATTAAATTTTAGCACAATATTTGTTGTGGTTGTTTTAGTATATCTGGTGAGAACATCAATTATAATCCTATGGTACAGAGTAATTTTCAAAAAACTTCAGGATAGTAGCCTCGTTCGATGGATACCTTTTTTTGATTTCGGACTCTTACTTTACTATTTGGTTTTCTCTCCGGTTTTAATGACTGGAAATACAAATCGATGGAAGTAAAAACAGAAGTAAAAACGACGAACCTCTCCCCTCGCGCACAAGAAGATTATAATTTAGTCTTGGAAGCAATAGATGGAAGTCAAAAAGCTTACACTTTGCTTATGGAACGCTATCGAAGTTCAATTTTTCACATGATGCTTAAGATGGTTAACAACCGCGATGATGCCGACGATCTTACATTAGAGGCATTTGGAAAGGCTTTTAACAAGCTGAAAAGTTACGCGCCGCGTTATGCCTTCAGCACCTGGTTGTTTAAAATTGCAATCAACAATTGTATCGACCACATTCGCAAAAAGCGATTACACCTTTTGTCAATTGACGACCCGATCGAACCAAACAGCGATCACGATTTTTCAAGTAACATTCGATCCACCGCATTGGACCCCGAAGAGCAATTTATCCGCTCTCAACGCCTGAGTCTGATGCGCAATATTCTCGGAGAACTGAGCCTAAAATACCGTTTAATGATCGAGCTACGGTTTTTTGAAGAACTGAGCTACGATGAAATCGCAAAAGAATTAGACATCCCATTAGGAACTGTAAAAGCGCAATTATTTCGCGCCAAAGAAATTTTATTCCAACTATTGCAAACACCGAAAGCCCAGGCTTATCTGGAATCCACCAAACGAAGGTCCAAGCCTAAAAAGGCAAAAAAAGAAGTAAGTATTACTGAACAAATTCCGGTTGCAATGGAAGGATAACTTTACACTTTAATACAATCTATTAACTATTTCGCCTGTCAATCTCTCAAATGATTTTGACAGGCGATTCTTTTTTAAATACAGAGCTACTATCTTTACGCACTACTTTATCAGAAAACTCAAACGCAAGTACAAGTATCAAGTACAAAATCAAATTACTCAAAACGCTGTATCCATTTGAGCGCTTTATTACCGGTTATGAATGATATAAAAATGAACCTGCTTTTAAAATATTTTCCAAATCTTACCGAAACTCAATTGCGACAATTCGAGCAGCTCCCGGATTTGTATCGAGCATGGAATGACAAGATCAATGTTATCTCTCGTAAAGATATTGACAATATTGTAGAGCGGCATATCCTACATGCCCTGGCAATCGCCAAAGTGGTCACTTTTGTTCCCGGAGCAGAAATCCTGGATTTAGGTACAGGTGGTGGTTTCCCGGGAATCCCTCTGGCTATTCTTTTTCCGAAAACGCGGTTTACCCTCATTGACGGAACAGGCAAAAAAATCAAGGTGGTCAATGAAGTTATTGAAGCCATTGGACTGGAAAATGCCAAAGCAAAGCATAGCCGTTCAGAAGAGATTAAACACCATTTCGACTTTGTAGTGTGCCGGGCAGTAGCAAGTCTTGACAAATTAATCAACTGGAGTTTCAGGCTACTGAAAAAGAAACAATCTCATGCCATTCCCAATGGCCTGATCACGCTGAAAGGCGGAAATATACAGTCCGAAATCCGGGCGTTACCCAGGAAGGAATACATAGAGATTTACCCCGTCTCCAAATATTTTGAAGAAGAATATTTTGAAGAAAAGTGTGTAGTTTATGTTCAGGGTTAAAACCGGATTGATTTTTATAGGTCCCTAGTCCGCCCCGATCCTTGATAATTTCCCGATCCATAATCTTATAAATGACATCTACATCTTTTGTATCACAAATTCCATCTTGATTGATATCTAAAACAATGATGTCAATAGCTTTCCCCCGAAGGTGCTGGCTATTCCGGGATGCGCCACCAAATTTGTTAAGCAGGTAATTATCCAGTTTCCATCGTCTTCCGCTGATCACAAAGTATTTTGCTTTAAAGCCTCCGGCTTTCAGCCTGTCATCTAAAATATTGAGACACTGCTTGACCTCATTCTCCACACCAATTAAAGAGCTGGTATATAAACCAATCAGTGTAATCGGGGTACATAAGATCAGGATTTGAAATACCTCCCGATTTAGATAAATTTGAACCCGCATTAAAAATCGGGACACCTCCTATGGGATGGTGAAGGGCCCATATCAAATGCTATATTAAAAATGTAAATTAAATTAATACAGTGTTAGAGGAAGATGAGGGCTTTTGTCCCTTGTCTTCTTTTTTAATCAATTTCTATTTTACTCCCCTCCTATCAGTTTCTCTAAATAATGCTTTCCTATCCCAAAGGCTTTTTTAATTGTGCGGACCTTTGCCATTGCTTCCGCATCTCGCTTTCCGGTAAAGGCTCCTACGATCATCAGATTTTTTGCAGTATGCTCCGTAGAAATAAATTCGAATACTTTGGTCTTATAACCCTGGGCTTCCATAATTAAAGCCCGAATGCCATCTGTAATCAACTCGGCCTGCCGTTCTTCCAGTATTCCATGCTTCAAGATCGCGGCTAATTCCGATTGGCAATCCATTTCCTTGCGGATTTGTTTATGGCAGCAAGGAGCTACTACAATCAATTTAGCCTTTGATTGCATCCCCTTGGCAATCGCAATATCCGTGGCAGTATCACAAGCGTGCAAAGCGATTAAAATATCCAGGTCCTTAATTTCAAAATCATTAATATCTTTTGCAATAAATCGAAGATGCTCAAAGCCACATTTCTCTGCGAGCTGATTGGTGAAGTCAACCAGTTTTTGGCGTAGCTCGATCCCCATAATATGCGGATTCTTCTGTAGAGTGTTTTTCAAATAATCGTAGAAGGCAAAAGTCAGATAGCCCTTCCCACTTCCAACATCCAGAATATTCAGTTCTTCTTTAGAAAAGTTATCCTGAACTAATCCGCTGAGTATTTCGATATACTTATTAATCTGTTTAAATTTCCTTTGTCCTTCTTTCAAAATTTTTCCCTCACTCGTACTAATGCCCAATTCCCGCAAGTAAATATTTCCCTGCGCATTGATCGTCCGTTTTTTCTTTCGATCATGAGCTTTTTCCGGAATAGAAGAAAAAGTTGCTTTACTCACCAGCATCCGCGCTTTTCTTTTTTTATTAAACAGCAATGTATAATCCGCTTTGGTAGTCATTAAATTGGCATTTAATACCCGGTCTCCAAGCCACAAGGTAATTAATGCAATGCCCTCTTCGATTGGATAATTTTTTACTTCATCCCGTGTCGTATAGCGCATGGTCAGAGAAAAATAATCTAATCCTTTCAAATTAATCAACCGTACATAAATATTTTTAAGCCCGTCCGCTTGATTGCTGATTTTACTCAGGGTCATTTTTACAAAAGTATCCTGCCCGATACTTTCCCTTAGCTTTTCGATGAAGCCTGTGGTTTCTACTGTTGAATTCATTATTTAATACTACATTGAGGATCAAAAATACTAAGCTTGGCAGAAAAATGATTTATGGATAGAGACTAAACCTAAAATATCCCTTATTTTCAAGAAAATTTAAGGCCTTTTCATAGTGATCAAGTATCAGTGTTTTAGTATTTTCCAAATACAATAAACTCTCTGTTATAGGCTTCTACGATATTATTGCCACAACTTAAATCATCTAAAACCCTATATTTTGATTATGATAAAAAAACAACTACAACTTTCAACCCTTACCTTTCTATTTTCCTTACTCCTTTTATCGGTTCAAGCTCAGATTACTTTCCCGCAAAATGGCGTATATGATAATCGCGACGGACATTATGCTTTCACTAATGCAACGATTTATAAGTCCTTTAATGAAAAAATCGAAAATGCTACCTTAGTGATCAAGGATGGTAAGGTCGTAGCAATAGGAAGCAGAATTCCTGTTCCGGAAGGAGCAGTAGTGATCGATTTGAAAAATAAAAAAACAATCTACCCCGGATTTATTGATATGTATTCAAGCTACGGTATTCCGGAAGCAAAAAGAGAACGCAATAGTGGCGGAGCCGGATATTTCTCGGCCGGGCAGCAGAAACTCAGTAAAAAGAAAGGGGCTTATTCCTGGAATCAGGCACTGAAACCGGAGTTCCGCGCTCATGAACATTTTACAATTGATGAAAAAGCCGCAAAAGATTATCGGGATAATGGTTTTTCCGCAGTTATGACTCATCAGGAGGATGGATTAAGTCGCGGAACCTCCACATTTGTTACTTTAGGAAGCGGACGTGAGCATACCGTTTTATTAAAAGAGAAAGCTGCACATGTTTTATCTTTTAAAAAAGGCGTATCCACTCAGAGTTATCCGGGTTCTTTAATGGGTGGTATTGCTCTTTTCCGGCAAACCTATATGGATGCAAAATGGTACCAGGAGCATGGTCATAAAAATGAAAAAAACATTTCCCTCGAAGCCTGGAACGAAATCTCTGAGCTTCCTCAGATTTTTGATGTTCGCGATAAACTTGAAGTCCTGCGTGCAGCTAAGATGGGGAAAGAGTTTGGGATTAATTATATTTTCAAAGGGAATGGCGATGAATATAAACGTCTACAGGAAATTAAAGCTTTTAAGCCCACATTTATCCTACCCCTGAATTTTCCATCAGCATATGATGTAGAAGACCCCTACGATGCCATGGCCATTCCACTCTCGGATATGAAACACTGGGAACTGGCGCCTTCTAATCCCGCTCGTCTGGCAAATGCCGGGATCGATTTTGCATGGACGACTAAAGGCCTAAAGAAGAAAAGTACCTTTTGGAAAAATATCAAAAAAGCAATCAAGCAGGGGCTGACCGAAGAACAGGCACTCAAGGCTTTAACCCATACTCCGGCTCAACTAATGGGAGTAGCCGATCGAATTGGTAGCCTGGAAGCAGGTAAGCTTGCCAACTTTTTGATCACTTCCGGAAATATCTTTGGCGAAAAAACCAAAATCCACCACAACTGGATTAACGGAAAAGTTTTCGTTTTAAAAGACCTCGAAGAACCTGATATGGATGGTACTTATGCACTTAAAGTCGGGCAACAAAACTTCGAACTCGTTGTCGATGGCAAAATGAAGATTAAAATCAATGATACAACTTCTATTGATGTAAAACACAATTATTCGAAAGGACTCATCACGCTCTCTTTTCCTCCCAGTAAAGAAGAAACGAAAATCATACGCCTTTCCGGTACCACATCCGATGAGGATAAAACATGGTCGGGGAATGCGACAACGATCGATGGTAACTGGGTCTCCTGGACGGCAACCAGAACCGGAGATAAAAAAGAAAAGAGTAAAGAGAAAAGCAAGAAAAAAGGAAAGAAAAAGAAAGACAATAAAAAGGAAGGTAATCAGGATGATGCAAGCGGGCCCGTTTTATATCCTTTTATGGCACATGGCTGGTCCAAGCAACCTACACAAAACACTTATCTGATTAAAAATGCCACTGTCTGGACAAACGAACAGGAGGGTATTTTGAAAAATGCAGATGTTCTCGTTGTGAATGGAAAAATTTCGGCCATTGGCAATACACCGAAAGCTCAGGGAGGACAGATAATTGATGGTACAGGAATGCATCTGACTCCGGGCATTATTGATGAACATTCACATATTGCTATAAGTCGTGGAGTGAATGAATGTACTCAGGAGAGTACAGCCGAAGTAAGTATCGGAGATGTCGTCAATTCGGAAGACATCAATATCTATCGCCAATTAGCCGGTGGAGTTACTACCGCACAGCTATTGCATGGCTCCTGTAATCCTATCGGTGGTCAATCCGCAATTATTAAATTGCGTTGGGGTTTGGCTCCGGAAGCCATGAAGCTGGAAGGGGCTCCTGGATTTATCAAATTCGCCCTGGGTGAAAATGTGAAACGCTCTACCTGGAATAACAATGACCGATTTCCCGGTACACGTATGGGCGTCGAGCAGGTTTATCGCGATTATTTTACCAGAGCAAAAGAGTATAGCGCAAAAAAAGGTAAAACAGATCATCGCGTCGACCTGGACCTGGAAACCGTTCTGGAAGTATTAAATAGTGAGCGATTTATTACTTGCCATTCATACGTGCAATCAGAGATTAATATGCTCATGAAGGTTGCCGATGAAATGAATTTCAAAGTGAATACCTTCACCCATATTTTGGAAGGGTATAAAGTAGCCGATAAAATGGCCAGACACGGTGCCGCCGGTTCATCTTTTGCGGATTGGTGGGCTTATAAATACGAAGTAATCCACGCTATCCCCTATAATGGTGCAATTATGCATCGCGAGGGAGTAATTACCAGTTTCAATTCAGATGATGCTGAAATGGCACGCCGTCTCAATCAGGAAGCAGCAAAAGCAGTGAAATACGGTGGCCTTTCGGAGGAAGATGCTCTAAAATTCGTTACCCTCAATCCCGCTATAATGCTCCACATTGAGGATCGTGTGGGAAGTATTAAAGTCGGAAAAGACGCCGATTTAGTACTTTGGTCGGAAAACCCTTTATCGGTTTATGCCAAAGCCCAGATGACTTTTATCGACGGGATAAAATATTTTGATCGAAAAGAGGATGAACAAAAAAGAATTGAAATCAGCACTGAACGCAATCGCCTGATTCAAAAAATGCTAGCAGAGAAAAAAGGAGGTGGTAAAACACAGGCTTTCAAAGGACGTAGAATGCACCATTATCATTGTGATGATATGGAAGATGAAATGAACGACTAATGCAGAAAAGCCAGCCTGTTTTATTTTTTGAATTTTAATCAAGACACAATTATGAAATATATTATAAAAACACTTTTATTTTCTTTTGTCCTCTCATCGGGATTTGCCCAACAGACCCCTGCCCCTCCGCAAGATCAAGCTATAGCTATTATTGGCGCTATAGCTCATATCGGTGATGGAAAGGTAATTCAAAATAGTATTATCACTTTTGAAAATGGAAAGATTACTAATGTTGCAGATGCTTCAACCGTCAGAATCGATCGCAACAAGTTTGGAAAGATTATCGAGGCCGGAGGCAAGCATGTATACCCCGGTTTTATAGCTCCGGGCAGCCAGCTAGGTCTGGTTGAAATTGGAGCGGTTAGTGCTACCCGCGATGCTTACGAACTGGGGGATCTCAATCCGAATATTCGCTCCATCATAGCATTTAATACAGACTCAGAAGTTATTCCTACGACTCGCAACAATGGTGTGCTACTTGCCCAGATTACTCCCCGTGGAGGCTGGATTTCTGGTCAGAGCAGTATCGTAGAACTAGATGCCTGGAACTGGGAAGACGCCGCTTATAAAATCGACGAAGGGATTCATCTCAACTGGCCCAGAATCAGTCGCTGGAGCTGGAGAACCCAAACTGTTTCCAAGAATAAGGATTATGATAAACAAGTAACAGAAATTGAAGATTATCTGACTGAAGCACGGGCCTATATTGATGCCAAAAACAGACTTGCGAAGAATCTGAAATTCGAAGCTATGCGCGGTTTATTTAATGGCTCAAAAAAACTCTACATCCATGTCAATGATATTAAGTCAATGACGCAAGCCGTACTTATCGCTAAAAAGCATAAGATAAGGGCAGTTCTTGTCGGCGGCAGGGATTCCTGGATGATTGCTGATTTTTTAAAAGAGAATAATACTGCAGTGATTTTAAATAAGGCGCATGATCTTCCGCCTACTGTTGATTCGGATATCGATCAAACTTTCAAAACCGCTGCAATACTCCAAAAAGCAGGAGTGCTCTTTTGCTTTTACATGGGGGACTCTCCTATGCAGGAAAGAAATCTGCCATTTCAGGCCGGCCATGCCGTTGGCTTTGGACTAGACAAAGAAGCAGCAGTTAGCGCTCTTAGTCTAAATGCTGCTAAAATTCTGGGCATTGACAAGACTGTTGGCTCTTTAACTCCCGGCAAGGATGCAACGCTTTTTATCAGTACCGGAGATGCGCTGGATTATCGGGGTAATCATCTTGAATTTGCTTTTATTCGCGGTAAGGAAATCAGCCTCGATGACAAGCAAAAAGCGCTTTATCGCAAGTATTCTAAAAAATATAATCACAAGATAAAGTAGTAATTTCACTGTTTATTTATCATTATTCGCTGTTCGAAAATCGGATGACGAATAATGATAAGTAAACAGAAATCTGATTTTAACAAATAATTAGCAGCATTTGATCGTTTTTAAGAGTAATTTAGGAATAGGAATTGAAACTCTCCGATTGTTAAATAGTCAAAAAGGAAACGATTTTCCATGAAAAAAGAACTGTCAATCCTATGTTGCTTATTATTTATCTCCGGATGGATAAGTGCTCAAACCTCAAAAGAGCGAATTGAGCAGATTGAGCTAGATGGTGTGGTTGTTTCTGCTTTGATTACAGAGCAGGATACTATTATGATCGTAGACCTGGGCGAAGTTTCCGTTTCATCCCCCCAGAGATTTAAAGACGATGCCGAACGCAAGCGATATCGAAAATATCGATATTATGCGAATAAAGTATATCCCTACGCCGTCGAAGCAATCAAAATTTTTCGGGAAGTGGATCATGTGACGAAGACCATGAGCAAGCGAAAGCGAAAGAAGCATATCAAACGACTCAACAAGCAATTGAAAAAAGAATTCAAAGCCCCTCTAAAAAATTTGACTAAAACACAAGGGAAGATTTTGATTAAGATGATTGAAAAAGAACTCAATACCCCTTTCTATGATTTGGTCAAAAGCCTCCGTGGTGGGTTTACCGCTGCTTATTGGAATCAGTTAGGTAAACTCAACGGATATCGACTCAAAGAAGGCCATATTCCCGGACAAGATCCCTTGATGGATATGGTATTACACGATTTCAATATTTCCCACGATTTCAATTAAGATTTGTAAATATATCTAACGGGAGTCATCCCGAATTTTGGGTATATTTGAGCCTCTTTATAACCAATGTACAAACACAGGAAGAATTAAATTAACCGGAAAACTTCATGCTCCGTTTGTATTTCAAATTTCCGGGGCTTTACCTTTAATTTCCGATCTTTGTCAGTACATTCAGGACGTAGCTTTAGCTGCATAATTTTACTATGAACAACAATTCATTATTTATCGTTATTGAAGGACTCGACGGTTCCGGCAAAACAACCATTTCCAGACAGCTGGTCAGTTGCCTGGAAACTGTTTTCTCAAAAAAAGTCAAACAAACTTTTGAACCTCATGATGCCTCCTGCGCGGGTCTTTTTATTCGACAAGTTCTGGAAAAAAAGATTCTTCAGTTCTCTCCAGAGACACTGACTTATGCTTTTGCTGCCAACCGCCTGGATCATTGTGATCGGGAAATTAATCCCTGGTTGGAAAAAGCCGATCATATCCTGATTTGTGATCGCTATTACCTTTCTTCCCTGGTATACCAATCCAGCAAAAACCACCCTTTTGAATATGTCATGCAAGTCAATCAGTTTGCGAGGAAACCGGATTTGATTCTTTTCTTCAATGTCAGTAATGAGGTTTGTTATCAAAGAATGTTACATAGAAACAAGCCACAGGAACTTTTCGAAAAGGACCTGAGTGAAACCAGGTCAAAATATTTTTCTGCGATTGATTTTTTGCGTACCAAAAGAGATGAAAATATCGTAGAAATTGATGCCAATGGTACACTTCAGGAAGTATTTGATCAAGTTATTGAACAGCTCATACTTTTAAAAAAGGAAAGCTGGAACGAAGCCCAGTGCCTGCAATTGCGCTCTTACAAAATACAGCCAGAGAATACTTTTGAAATAACTAATAATGTTTCAAACAATCTTGAAAATATTTTAAACAGCTTCCCTCATGCTCCCTCTCCTGATATAATTCATGCCCATTTTACGAATTTGAAGCATACTGATCAGGCAATTATATTTTTAAAAATTTTAGGGCAGCAGGGTTATCATCCGGGTGCTAAATTTGCGCGTCTGCCGGCTCAGGCTTTCGAATTGACTTATAATTTACCCGGAGGTATAGTTCTACAAGGTGGCGCCTTGATTTTAGATAGTCCACTACAATATGGAACTATCCTGGAAAGCATATCTGTTATAGAGAAAATGATCCACTTTCTTTTCGTCTACGTTCCCGGAAATCCGGAAGCAGTTAATCAGTATTATGAAAGGGATTTAATACAGTTTTCGAACGGACTCAATGCCATTTTTCCAAATATAAAAATCATCACAGAAGCGGATATTGTAAATACACTTTTCAAATTGACGAACTAAGCCATTTTCTCTCTTCAAGAATGAGTCGCAACTTAAATTAACTAAGCGATATGGATTATAATTACATTATCGATGCACTGGAAAACAATCATTCCATCTTTTTCAATCTTCTCAAAGATCAAAAAAGGGAAGCTTATTTATGGCGGCCCTCAGCTGATCACTGGTGTTTATTAGAAATCATCTGCCATCTTTATGATGAGGAAAAAGAGGATTTTCGTACGCGCCTGAGAACGACGCTTGAAACACCCGGTATCCTGCCTCCTGCTATTAATCCAGCCGAATGGATTACGGAACGTAAATACATTGAGCGCAATTATGAAATTATGTTACATAAATTTCTGGATGAACGTACGGAGTCTGTGCACTGGTTGCGAAAACTGGAAAAACCGCAGTGGGAAAATTCATATATCCATCCCAGTTTAGGCAAGGTCACCGCACATCACTTCATCAATAATTGGTTGGCACACGATTACCTTCACATTCGACAAATTACCCGGTTGAAATACAATTACCTCAAGTTTCTCAGTGGAGAGACCCTGGATTATGCAGGAAATTGGTAAATTCTACACTACATTCAAGCGAAATGAATCATGAAAATACCTTCTAAGACGCTCTTAAAATTAATATGCCTACTATTTATACTAAGTACACTGGCCTGCCGGGCAGGTGACTGTGGTTGTCCACCCTAGTTAGAGTCTGATCTCATCAGAGTTGCCGTCGTAAAATTGGTATTTTGTCAATTGAAAATCCCCATTGGATTCAATATTGATCCATTTAAAATATTTTTTAAACCATTTTACCTGAATACTTTTCCATAATCCTTTGGTCAGATAAGCATAGATAAAAGGATGTGTAACCAATTTGATTTTTGAATTGGGTCTGGATTGTAAAATGAAATCCAAATCTCTCTGAATTTCATCAACCAGCAGAATTGAAGGATTGATCTTTCCAGTACCTTTACAAGAAGGACAAACTTCGGCGGTATTAATTTTCACTTCCGGACGCACCCGCTGACGGGTGATTTGCATTAGTCCAAACTTGCTCAAAGGCAGGATCGTATGCTGAGCTCTGTCCTTGCGCATAAATTCCCGCATTTTTTTCAACAGGATTTTCTTATGCTCCGGTACACGCATATCGATAAAATCGATAATAATAATTCCTCCGATATCTCTCAATCGCATTTGTCGTGCAATCTCTTCCGCTGATTCGAGATTTACGGCCAGTACCGCTTCCGCCTGATTCCCATTGGTTACTTTGTGCCCACTATTCACATCAATTACATGCATGGCTTCGGTATGCTCAATAACCAGGTATGCACCACTAGCCATTGTCGCCGTTTTTCCAAAAGATGATTTGATTTGCCTGGAAACACCATAGGCTTCGAAGATTGGCTTCCCGGTTCGATGATGCTTAACAATATTCACCTGCTCGGGCGAAATCGAGGCCATGAAGTTTTTAACATTATGGTACAGCTCCTTGTCATTGACAATAATTCTATTAAAAGAATCATTGAGAATATCGCGCAGAATACTCGAAGCCTTATCCAGCTCACTGAGCAATTTCATCGGAGGCTGTGCCTTTACCAATTGGTTATGCACTTGCTCCCATTTGGCCATCATAAAGCCTAATTCTTCGTGTAAATCGGCTACTTTTTTGCCCTCTGCTGCCGTACGCACAATAAGTCCAAAGTTTTTTGGCCGAATACTTTCGACCAGAACTTTTAGCCTTTTTCGCTCTTCGGCATTGGCAATTTTTTTAGAAACCGCCACTACATTTGAAAATGGGGTAAGTACCAGAAATCTGCCGGGAATCGTTATTTCACAACTCAATCGAGGTCCTTTGGTCGAGATTGGTTCTTTTAAAACCTGCACCAGGATGGGCTGCTTTTTATTCATCACCTGATCAATTTTACCCGTCTTTATAATCTCGGGTTGCATCTCAAAATTGTCGAGATATTGATTAGGCGTTTTTCCGTCAATGGTATCTTTAGTGAATTTGAGTAAGGAGCGCAGTTTGGGGCCCAGATCGGTATAATGCAAGAATGCATCTTTTTTGTGTCCGATATCCACAAAAGCGGCATTCAGACCGGGCATAAGTTTACGAATTCTACCCAGGAAAATATCTCCTACGGTAAAATTGGTATTGGTTTTTTGATAGTGTAATTCAACAAGCTTCGAACTTTCGAGCAATGCAATCTCGACATCGGTAGGGGTTGAATTTATAATTAGTTCTTTTTCCACAATCTCTACTCCATTTAATTAAGGGAAATAGGTGATTAACAGATTTTGCAGCAAATCAGTCCTATATCACTTTTCTCAAAAGGAAAAAATTGGACAAGAGTGTTAACTATTCTCTTTGCGCTTATCTAAGTACAAAGGCAAATGTTTTCTGATCAGGCTTGAAAAGCAAATTGAAATACTATTGCCAAATGACTTATATTTGATAGCCCATTTTAGTTGAATCTACGTTTTTCGAAAGAATCCCGAACAACATATATTCCTGAATTTATAATTGAGCAAATCGGGGTGTAAATCCAAAAAAGATTTTACAAGCATATCGTTTACCCCTTTTCAATTACTTAAAAGCCTGACGATATATTTAAAATACATATCGTCAGGCGAGTTCCGCACAAGAAACCAGATTTTTTCCAACAACAATTGCTGCCAGGTTTATATGCTAAAAAGCCAAACCCTATCTGTTTTTCTTCTTATGTCGGTTTTTACGAAGTCTTTTCTTGCGTTTGTGAGTAGCAATTTTGTGCCGCTTACGCTTTTTTCCACAAGGCATAATTAATATCTTTTAAAATTTTAATAATTTAATTCTTTTCGATTTCCAACTGCTTACACAGCTATCCATCAATACATTTTGCAGCATATTCTGCTGCTTTCTCTTTATTATTTAGTCCATCATAGGCCTCTACTAATAAGCAATTAGCTTTTTTATTATCAGGCTCTAATTGGACAGCATTTTCCAATCTTTCGACCGCTTTGGCAAATTGACCAGTTCGTATTGACAATCGACCTAAAGTTGTAAGCACCAAAACGTTTTCGGGTGCTTGTTGGTTTAAATCTCTCAACATCAGAATTCCTTTCATCGGATTAGCCTGTGGAGGATTTTCAGTAAACCAAAGTGCGAGATTAACTTTATGCGTATAATTAGCAGGATTCAGGGAAATTGCATTTTCAAAGGCGGTTTTTGCATTTTCAAAACAAAAATCCTTGATTTTCTTTTCGCTTGCCTTACGTCCTCCGATCATAAAAGTAGTACCGGTAATTGCCCAGGCATCTTCAGTATTCAGAATATTGGCAATCTCTTGTGCATAATATCCGGAGATATCAGCCCGGCCCGCATCGTACCATATACCTGCCAATTTCTTCAGGGATTCTACCTTTGTAGTATCCGTAACTGCTGAGCGCAACTTTTTTTCAAGTCCCATCACCATTGTCGAAGTATCTACGGAAAGTTGCTGCCGGGCGGCCGGAAGTAAAGACTCAATAGATGTACTTGTTGCTGATAATGCTCTGGTCTGCTCTACTGCTTTCTGCGCTTCGGGTTTGGTATCTCCACCAAAATAAAGACCGGCAAACAATAAACAAGATCCAAGTATGACGGCTAACTGTAGTCGAGACATTTATTAATTTACAAGTTAATTACTAATCCATTTTTTCTTCCTCTGGCAGTGAAGTCACATTATCTTTCACTTGCTCAACAAAGACCTTCGCCGGTTTGAAAGAAGGAATATAGTGCTCAGGAATGACAATCGCCTTATTTTGCTTAATATGACGGCCTACCTTCTTTGCACGTTTTTTAATCACAAAGCTTCCAAAACCTCGAACGTAGACGTTTTCACCATCAGCCAAAGTATTTTTAACCTCTTTGAAAAAAGTCTCAAGAGTTACTAATACATCAACCTTTGGGACACCTGTCTTTTCTGAAATTGCTGTAACTAAGTCAGCTTTTCTCATCGTTATTGTTTGGTTTATAATTAGTTATGAATTTATGTCGGGAGCATTAAAGCGTGGCAAATTTCGGAATTTTTATTCTTAATTGAAAATTTCACAGGACTTTATTTTCAGTTTTTTTCATTTCATATTCAAGTTAATACACTTATAATTTAATATTATTTATCTTTTTTATTATTCATAAACAACTGTAGAGAAGTCAGAAGTCTTTAAATTCAGGCTTTTATTATCTCTTCAGCATGTATTTTGTCCTGATTATTCAATGACTAAAAATGAAGTTATTTTTTAATAAGTCCTTAATTCAGACAGCTTTGGTTATCTTTGTAAAATTATAATTCATCAGACTTTTAAGTTAGAATATTCAAAGTAAGTGAATCATAAAGAGTTAAGTTTCACAAACCTTTTCTTTTCCCGTTCTCAAAAATATTTTCATGAACGGACAAAGTGAATTAGTAAAAGCAGCACACATATGCTATTATCAATGACAGGTTACGGCCGAGCATCTTCCGTTTACGATGGAAAAACGATTACTATTGAAGTGCGTTCTTTAAATAGTAAATTCACTGATTTGCGGTTTAAAATTCCACAAAACTATCGAGATCGGGAGCCGGATATGAGAAAGATCATTACTGAAATAGCGCAAAGAGGAAAGATTGATATTACTGTCGATATCAAATCTATGAACGGAGATAGTGAGTATGCTCTAAATCAAGCACTTTTTACAAAATATTATAAAGAACTAAAAGAGTTGTCAAAGAACCTGGAAATGCCCCCTTCGGATATTATGCAGGCCATTTTGAGAATCCCTAATGTTATTGCCACAGGAGATGAGGATGTCGACGAAGAAGAATGGCAGGCAGTTAGTAATACCTTAAAAGAAGCGCTCGAAAATTTTACAAATTTCAGAAAAGCAGAAGGGCAAGCAATGGAGGAAGATTGTAGAATGCGGACCGGGATTATTCAAAAACTATTAGAAGAAGTAGAACCCCATGAAACAAAGAGGATTGAGCGTTTGAGAACAAAAATTCTCAAGCATATGGAAGAGTATGTAGGCAAAGATAATATCGATGCTAATCGTTTTGAACAGGAGATTCTTTATTATTTGGAAAAGATCGATATCACCGAAGAAAAGGTTCGCCTGTCTCAACATTGCAAATATTTTAACGAAGAACTCGGTAAAAAAGAGACCCTCAAAGGAAGAAAGTTGAACTTCATCAGTCAGGAAATGGGGCGGGAAATTAATACTTTGGGCTCTAAAGCAAATTCATCGGACATTCAAAAGATTGTCGTTCAAATGAAAGATGAACTTGAAAAAATCAAAGAGCAGGTAGCAAATACAGTTTGAGGCATAAACCAGGTCGTTTTGTAAAACTGATGATTAAATACAACTGAGAATAGAATCGCATAACTTTGGTTTAAATGAGTAAACTTCTGATTTTTACCGCTCCTTCAGGAGCAGGTAAAACTACGATTACCCGACACTTATTGAAGAAATTTGATTTCCTCGCTTTTTCGGTCTCCGCTACCACCAGAGCCCCTCGCCCATACGAAAGGGATGGCATTCATTATTATTTCCTCAGTCCGAAAGATTTCAAAAAGAAGATTAAAAAGAAAGCCTTTGTAGAATGGGAAGAAGTTTATGAAAATCAGTTTTATGGTACTTTGAAAACTGAGGTGGAAAGGCTTTGGGAAGCGGGAAAACATATCCTTTTCGACATTGATGTACAAGGCGCAAAAAAAATAAAAAAAGTTTATAAAGATCAGGCACTTGCAATTTTTGTACAACCTCCTTCGAAAGAAGTTTTAATTGAAAGATTGAAAAATCGCAAAACCGAAGATGAAAAAAGCCTGAAAAAGCGGATAAAGAAGGCTACTAAAGAATTGAAATACGCGAACAAATTCGATGAAATTTTAGTTAATGATGTATTGGATGTTGCATTAAAAGAAGCGGAAGAACTGGTGCTCGACTTTATCGGTACTACCGAATAACAAAAAACAACATCTTAGGATGATGGATAAATTAACTACAAACGGTATTAGAATTACGGTAGAGACCTTCTACCAGCAGAATTACTCCCGCCCAATGGAGAATAAATATATTTTTGCCTACCGTATCAATATCGAAAACCGAAGTAGTAAAACGGTCCAGTTATTACGCCGCCATTGGTACATCAAGGATTCCAGCGGAATGGTCCGGGAAGTAGAAGGCGAAGGAGTTATTGGCAAGCAACCCATCCTGAGCCCGGGTGAATCTCACCAGTATGTTTCCTGGTCTCCACTCGTCTCTGATATTGGAAAAATGTACGGTACTTTCCTAATGCTCAATAAAGATAATGGCTCGCAATTCAGAGTCTCTATCCCCGAGTTTAAACTCATTGCCCCGTTTAAGTTAAACTGATTGTAACAAAGCTTGGAAATTACAAGGTGAAGTAGTTATGGCCAGGATCATTCATATCGCAGCGATTCGATTGGATCCAGCCTGGAAGCTTTTAGCGCGGGATATAAACCGGAAACCAAGCCAACGACCATACAAACGGAGATTCCCATTGTAATCCAGGCCCAGGGAATGAAAAAACTACCGCCCATAAACTGTGCAACCAGCAAGCCGATCAGTATCCCGAAAAAAATACCAATCAAGCCTCCCAACTGGCATATGACAATGGCTTCGGTCAAAAATTGAATGAGTACATTGCTTCGGGTTGCCCCAATGGCTTTACGGATGCCAATTTCTTTGGTGCGCTCTGTCACTGAAACAAGCATAATATTCATCAAGCCAATAGCAGCTCCAAGTAGGGTAATCAGACCAATAGCAATTGCTGCGACCCGAAATTTAACGGTATTTTCCTTTAAAATAGAAATGAAGCTATCGCTTTTAAATATCTCAAAATCATTTTTTTGAGAGGCTTTCAAGCCCCTTACCTTCCGGAAAGTTCCAATGGCTACCGCCTCCGAAGCTTCAATATCTTCCGGTTTAAAGGCCGCAACAGAAATATTATAATTGCGCTTCCGGGTTCCGTAATATCGCTTGACATTTAACAAAGGAGCAAAAATAATCCTGTCTTCACTGCTATTGAGAGTAGCTCCTTTTGATTTCAAGACACCAATAACCTTGTATTTTATATTACCTATCGAAATCGTCTTATTGAGAGAACGTTCCGGTTTTTCATCAAATAAAGCATTGACAATATCCATCCCGATAATCACCCGGTGGCTTCCTGAATTTACTTCAGCAACTGAAAAATTTCGGCCATACTCTATCTCAAAACCTTTAACCGTCATATAATTTTCATCAATGCCGCGTAATCGAACATTGGGATTGGTCTTTTCATCATCGTATTTTGCCGTAGCCAGAGAAGTACCAAATACATTGATGGATACCAGGGCAGGAAAATCGTATTTTTCCTTAAACTCAATTGCCTGTTTGTATGTAATCGCATCCCCCCTTTTAGCACGCCTGCCTCCCCGGTTACCACTTGCCCCCTCATTACTGGGCATGATTTCAAAAGAGTTGGCTCCCATCCGGATAAAATTATCCTGAAGTGAAAATATCGCAGCATCGATTGCGGTCAAAATCCCCACCAAAGCCATGATCCCGAATGCGATGATCAAAATCGTCAGAATAGCTCTCAATAGGTTGGATTTTACCGACCTTAATGCAATGTTTATATTTTCAGTTAGATTCATTTTGCGTTTTTCGTCCTTCCAATACCGGGTATTGTATAATTAATCCGCAATCAAAAATAGTTTTTAATATTTGAAAAAACGTGACTCTTCGATAAAATAGAGATCAGCATAGACAGAATTATGTCATTGGATAGAAGTTTTGACGAATCAGAGGCAGAAAATCTGCTTGAAGTTCCCGATTAGAGGCGACCATTTGTTTTCCAAAAAGATAATCGTCTTGCCCCTGAAAATCACTTATAACACCTCCTGCTTCCTGTACCAAGATAATTCCGGCAGCAACATCCCAGGCATTCAAACTGTACTCAAAATAGGCATCAAACCGGCCGCAGGCTACATAAGCCAGATCGAGCGCAGCCGATCCCAACCGGCGAATCCCCCGAGTACCTTGCATTAATGTTTCCAGTACCGCCAGATAAGCCTTTATCGAGTCATAATCGTAATAAGGAAAACCGGTAGCAATTAAAGAATCAGCCAGTTCCTGAGTTTTAGTTACCTGAATTGGCCGGTCATTTAGAAATGCGCCTCCTCCTTTCCAGGCATAAAAACACTCCCCACGATTGACTTCGTAAACAATCCCCAGCACTATTTCCTCGCGATAACGCAAAGCCACACTAATCGAAAAGAACGGAAGTTGGTGCAAAAAATTAGTTGTACCGTCCAGCGGATCGATAATCCATTGATACATCCCCGATGTCTGTTCAATGGTTTCTTCCTCTGTTAAAAAAGTAGCCCCTTCAATCAGTTTTGCCAAACCTTCTACTAACTGACGTTCCGCATCCTTATCAACATAACTTACCAAACTGTTGAGTGCTTTCACTTCGATCTCCTGCATCTGTACTTTCCCTAATTCTTTTTTGATAAAAAGCCCTACTTCCTTTACCAGATCGCAAGCCTGCACACATAGTTTTTCTAATAACTGCTGTTCCATATTTCAATTTTCCGCAAAGTTAGCAGATATCTATACATCAAAAACGATTCTTTAAATTTTTCAATTTTTATGGACCTTATTAATATTTAATAAAAAAATATTTGCCGCTGGTAATATTTACTTCTATTCAGCTTTAGCTTTTGCTGAAATTGCGTTTGTATTTGCTAATTAAAATTAAAGAAATGGAAAAACGCTATCAATCAATCAAGGAATTTTATCCTTATTATCTCAGGGAACACAGTAATCTGGTTAGCCGGACATTGCATTTTATCGGAACGGGATTTTTTATAGCACTACTCCTGTATGGAATCATTGCAGGGCCACTTTGGTTGCTTGCGATTGCGCCCATAATCGCTTATTCATTTGCCTGGTTCGGTCATTTCGTTTTTGAAAAAAATAAACCGGCAACTTTTAAATATCCTTTTCTAAGTCTGGTTTCTGATTTCATCATGTTTTATCACATTTTGACTTTCCAGATATCCGCAAAAATAAAAGCTGCACAAAATGCAGTGGTCTCAAATTCATAAGGGGCTAACAACAAAATATTAAAGCTAAATGTACTCCCATGAAATCCTGGGAACAAAATCGAATATCGAGCATCGAATTACGAATTACGAATTACGAATATCGAATATATCGAATATCGAACAAAGCTCCGAATGATTATTTTATTTCCAGTGAACATTGTCCCTAAGTTGTTTTGTCAATACACGTATAAATTAATGTTTTTAAGCGCCAGAGATGAATAGTGATCCCTTCATCCATTTCCTAATCTTTGTCAGCAGGATAGCATTGATTAAAATTGCATACAAACAATATTAAATTAAGCTAATGAAAAAATCGAAACTGTTTCCACCAGGAGTTACTTTTTTAATTATTGTTATGCTCTCTGGTTGCTTCTCCGGAATTTTGATTCCTAAAGAAGAAACCAATTATGAGCAAATGTCCAGCCCCTCGGCTATCAATGGATTGTATTCAAATGTATCTATCGATTCTGCCATAAATCAAAAAGAATCATTCTGGAGGCATTTAAAGCCCTTTTTTAAAGATAGATTTTACGAAATTGCAGATCATAAAAACAAAGAATTATTAATAGAGGTCGAAGTAATCTCAGAAAAAAGGATACAGTTCAAGTTACTTAAGGGTAAAGACCTTCTATCTATAAAAACCTTTAGATATGACAGAGTAGGAAGACAATTAAGAATTAAAGATAACTCAATGTTTGAAGGTGTACCGCTGCTTTTTTATAGACAGCAGGTAGAAGTAATCTTACTTAGCTTATCTAAAGAAAACAATTTAATCGCAAGCTACGAAGGGCAAGCCTCCGGCGGAATATTATTTTATATGCACGGAGGAAGTATCAGAGATAAACGTATTTTTGAAAGAGTTTAATTTTTTTCTATGAAAGCAATCATTCTACTTTTAACCGCATTTTTGTTTCCTTGCTTTCTATTGGCACAGGAAACGCCAAGCCAGACTATCCGTGGAACAATTATCGATAAGGATACCCGACAAGTCTTAACCGGTGCTACAGTTAAACTCGAAAACGCCACTTCAGAAATTGGTACTGTGAGCGATATCGACGGAAAGTTTATTCTGGAAAACGTTCCGGTGGGTCGACAAAAAGTGATCTGTACGTATATCGGTTATGAAACCTATATCAGTGAGCCGATCATTGTCAATTCCGCAAAAGAAGTTTTTCTAAATATTGCGCTCACCGAATCCGTTATTACGACGGAAGAAGTAGTGGTCTCCGCTTTTCAGAAATCTAATGCCCCTTTAAACGAATTATCCATTGTCAGTACCCGGTCCTTTTCAGTAGAAGAAACGCAGCGTTATGCCGCCAGTGCCAATGACCCTAGCAGAATGTCAATGGGTTTTCCAGGAGTCCAGCCGTCCAGAGATAGCCGGAGTGATATTATCATTCGGGGTAATTCCGGAATTGGCTTACTTTGGCGTCTGGAAGGGATTGATATTCCAAATCCCAATCACTTTGCCCGCCGGGGTTCTTCGGGCGGAGGGATTACCGTTTTCAGTGTCAGTATGCTGAGCAACTCGGATTTCTCCACCGGCGCTTTCCCCGCTGAGTACGGAAATGCTTTCTCAGGTGTTTTTGATATTAATTTTAGAAAAGGAAATCGCGAAAAACGCGAGTATTCCTTTCGGGCGGGGATGCTTGGCCTGGATTTCTCTACCGAAGGGCCATTCAAAAAAGGCCGGGGTTCTTATCTAATCAACTATCGCTATTCCACACTCGGATTGCTCAACCAGATGGGGATTCACCTGGTTAACCCCCGGGCAGATAATGTATTTCAGGATTTATCCTTTAACTTGTTCTTTCCATCAAAGAATAATAAGTCAACCTTATCTATCTGGGGAATCGGCGGATTAAGTGACGAATTTGAAAGAGCAATAGATGATTTGGATGAGCAAAGTACCTTCAGTGAAAAATTTACCAGAGATTTTCAAACCGATATGGGAGCAATTGGTGCCTCTCATACTTATCTGGTCAATGATAGTTCTTATATCAAAACTTCCCTGGCAGTAATGGGACAAAAAATCATTTTTAGAAATGATACACTAAATCTTGAACGAAGCCCTTTCAACATCAATGATGAAGCTTATACTAATTCCAGGCTGAGTCTTACAAGTTTTTACAAAAGAAAATTCAGTCCAAAAACCAGTATGAAAGTTGGTTTTTTCTTAAGCAATATTCGCTACAAACTTTATCATGTCGATGATATATTAACTCCCAGCAGCTCATTCTGGTTAGACGAAGAAGGAAACACTTTTTTAATTCAGCCCTATTTACAATTTCGCTTTCGCCCCACTGCCAGGCTTACAGTTAATGTCGGTGCGCATGCTATGTTCCTAACCTTAAACAACACCTGGTCCGCCGAGCCTCGTCTGGCCATGAAATACCAACTCGACGAAAGAAGGAGCATTAGTCTGGCTTATGGCCTGCATAGTAGAATGGTGCCTATTGGCTCTTACTTTACCAGATATGCAGGAGAGCAGCCCAATCTGGATTTAGAACTAATCAAATCGCATCATCTGGTAGCGGCTTACGATCAGGCAATCGGTAGTGGTACCCGTTTTCATATCGAGGCCTATTATCAGCGACTATTTGACGTACCGGTAAGCTCATTAGAAAACAGTACACAATCTATTCTCAATGATATCGACGGTTTTGCAATCGAGCCATTGGTCAGCGAAGGAAAGGGACAGAATATCGGTATTGATATTACGATTGAAAAATCCTTTAGAAATCAAAGCTTTTTCCTCTTATCCGGCTCTGTATTCAATTCAACCTATTCAGATCAAAACGGTACGTTTCATAATACCCGATACAATAGCAATTATACAGCTACATTCATGGGAGGAAAAGAGTTTAGTTTTAAAAATAATGCCACCTTGCAAACCGGACTTAAATTATTATTCAACGGAGGCGCGAGAATTACACCTTTGATTCCCGGAGAAAGGGGAGATGGGCAAAACCCGCCCTGGGATTGGAGCAGGCCTTTTGAAGATCGCATTGCCCCTTACTTCCGCCCGGATATCCGGATCGCTTATCGCAAAGACAATCCTCAATCAGCCTGGACTCTGGCTTTGGATGTGCAAAACGTAATTAACCGAATTAATGAAGACGGGATCGACCGGACCTACGATCCTGATACGCAAAACTGGATCGGGCGTGATCAATCCGGCCTTACGCCTGTACTCAGTTTTCAAATAGATTTTTAAACAATTATAATCATTACCTGATTGCTGCCTGTATGCTTAAAAGTCCGGCAGCAATTTTTCTTACTTCACGATTTTTGTGGGCATATTTTCGACAGTAGACATGTCTGGTTCTTTAATCCGGATATGATATTTAGTGCCAAACACATCTACAATCCCCGTCGGACTTATGCTGTATTGATCAGGGTTTAAAAAATCGAACTTTTTTTGATGTGGTAAACTATTGATTTGAAAATCCCGCTTTGGAAAAGTAAACCTGTTTTCCATATTCATCGCCTGGAAAAGCATCTGCTTTTTAGTCAGGATGCTATCCGGCTGTCCTTGAAGGAATGGCTGGATCGGAGCAGGTTTTATTTGAGCAGATAGATTTAAAGCACCCATAATGAGCAAAAGAACAAACGATAATTGTATTAGACCTTTCATACTTATATATATGATTCAAAGTTTGGAAAATTATATTAAGAGAATCTGATACCTGACAGTACTTACCTTATGATAATAACGTTGATTCCCCTTTTCTCATCGATAGAAATCTATTTTAACAAAAAATTACGGCATCTATTCGAAATTATTACACATAATGCTTAGTGAATATCCATTTCAATACCTTATTTCATTTCGCGATTCAGCACTGTAAAATGTCGTTTCCCCAACAGCACTTAAGCGCTCAACTATATTCTTGTGATACTTTCGGGATACATATTCGCTATCTTTGTATTGTAATAAAACGCAAAAGGATATGTCTAATCTAGTAATTTTAATTTCCATCATCTTTATCGGTGCCGGACTTATGAAAGAGCATAATTATCAAACAGAAACTGTACTAGAAAAACAGGACACTCAACCCAAAGAGTTGGGAAAAGTTAAATGGTTAAGAGATATAAATGTAGCTACCAGGCAGGCAGGCAATGAAAACAAGCCTGTTTTTCTGCTTTTCCAGGAAGTTCCGGGTTGTGCTACCTGCAGGAATTACGGTCAGGATGTCTTGAGTCATCCTTTGATCGTCGAAGCTATTGAAACCTATTTTGTTCCTCTGGCTATCTTCAATAATAAAGGCGGAGAAGATCGAAAAGTGATGGACTATTTCCAGGAACCTTCCTGGAACAATCCGGTCGTTCGTATCATTGATGACAAAAGGAAAAATCTAATTGACCGGATCAGTGGTAATTATTCCGTTCAGGGTGTAGCAGAGGCCATGATTAAAGTCTTGAAAAAACAAAATATAGCAGTTCCCGCTTATCTTGGTCTTTTACAAGAAGAACATTCGGCGCGCGCCGAAGGAACAGAAACGGCCTATTTATCCATGTACTGCTTTTGGTCCGGAGAGAAAAAGATTGCGGATATTGAAGGCGTAGTGGAAACACATGCAGGCTTTATGAATGGACGTGAAGTGGTCAAAGTAGAATTTGCTCCCAGTATAATTCAATACAAAGATTTGCTCAAAGCCGCCAAAACCAAAAGCTGCGCCAGTCATGTTTATACTGATAATCTCAATCAGCAGTTGAGTGCAGAGCAGGTTTTGGGTTCAGAATACGCATCCGAAAAATCAGGCTTCCGTATAGACCGAGAAACCAAATATTATTTATACAAGAGCAGTTATCGTTTCCTTCCCATGACTCCTTTGCAAGCAGTACGCGCGAATAGTCTGATTGGTAAAGGTCAATCGCCCAATGCCATTTTTTCCCCCAGACAATTAGCAGCTTTGAAATATATTCAAGAGCATCCCAGGAAAAAATGGAAATCCGCCATAAATGAAAATATTATAAGAGCCTGGGAGAGTCTGGTAAAAAATATGGTATAACTAAGCCTATGATTATCCGCAATCCTCTTTAAAGGTTTTATTAAAATACATTTTTGCTTTTCAAGTTCTAATGGAATTTACTTCGCACCTCTTTTCCTCCTTATGAAGAAAAAAGAGCTAAGTACTAATAGAAGGATAGATACTACTAAAAATATGCTATTACTGCTTGATGCAATGGGATCATAGCTACCATACAAAACCCAGCCGGCCCAATGCACCGGAGATCGCACCAAAGGATTGCTCAGATTGTCATCCTCCAAATAGTTCAACTGAGCCTCCCTTAAGGCAATATCCTTACTAAGTCCTTTTTGTAGGTTTTCATAAAAAGCTTCCATGATACTAAAAGAGGAGTAATCGGAAGTCTTCCAATAATTTCCAACAACTGCATTTGAACCACTGTAAGTAAATGATCTTCCCAGACTCATAATACCCTCTCCTATTACAAGTCTACCAGAAGAGCTTTTGCAAGTACTCAAGACAATAAGTTCATTGGAAAGATCCAATTGTAAAATATCACTATTACTGAAATAGATATCCTGATTTACAGAGTCGGGGTAAATCAGCAAAGAAGAATTCAAATAATCATTTTCGTCGATCCAGGTATGACCGGTAAAATGTACGATGCTGTTTCCCCGAAGATTTTTTTTAAGAACCTTATTATTGACCGAATCATTTTCATAAACTAATCCTCCAAACCTAGATGAAATTTCGTTGACTTCGGTCACTGCATAATCCAGTTCTTTTAAATCCGGTTCTGCTATATACTCCCCTATATTGAAATCTCTCATCAATACTTGAGAGGCCCGCTTCAGATAGGATTCATCATAACTTAAGCCAAAACCAACGATTTGATTTTTTCCTTTTCTCTTTCCTTTTGAATTCCTGATTTGAGAAGAGTAGTACAAATAAGAAAAGGAATACTTACTAATTAGAAATTTGTCTATTTCAATCCAGCTTTTGGTCGGCTTCCATATGAGCCCGGCAAAAGAAATTTGTCTGAGTTCGGCATCCGGTACGATAATAAAATGTTCGGTTTGATTATTTTTATTCGCAACAGGCTCAACAAGTAATTTATAAATCTGCTTACTTGCTTCAATGTACTTTTTCTCTAAATTGGAATTTGCAGGTTTTGATATTGTTTCAGAAATCGAGTTTATCCAATAAGTATATTTTTCCGGAAGTTTAATTTTTAAAAAATCATAGTCCTTTTTACCAATAAAAAAAATATAACATTCTTTATCTGTAAAAAAATATTTTACAAAGACCGATTGCTTTTGAATTGAATTCTGAACTTCCTTTAAATTTACCGTTGTTTCAGCCAGGTAATCATCCAGGATTTTAAATTTTTCATAAATTTGCCTTTTGACTTCATCATATTCATCCAGAATATTTGTGTCTATTGTATCCCTTGTCTGAGAAACCATAAACTCTAACTTTAAAAACCTATTTTTCAATTCTCTATCAATCGTAGCATGGCTTAGAAAATTTCTGATTTCAATTGCGTTTCTTAAGACAAAGGCATTTGCATTTTGGGCTATATGAAATGCCTGATCGAATAAAACTTCCTGTTTTGATGCACTAAACAATTCATGATTAATCATCATCAGTTTAGCAGCTATTTTTTTACTCAATAGGCTATAGGTATTTTTAGATATATCCGAATTGAATTTATTTTTAAGTTTTAATAAAATATTAAAAGCAGTGAGATAATAATCATTGGCTTTTCTCAAATTATGTATGCCGGAATCTTCATAAAAAATATCTCCTTTTAATTGAAGTGCCTCGACCAACCAAATAGAAGGTGTAGCCATAGAAAGACTATTAACATCATCCTGTTCAGGTTTAAATTCCGGCACAAAAAAATTGATTATCGTATCCAGAAGGGAAGCTGCTTTCAGGTATTCCTTATTCCCTACATACAAAGTAGATAATTTGACCTTTTCACCATAAAAATCTCTTTTGAAGCCCCCTCCCCAGGATTCTATAATTTTTTCTCTTACATTAATTGCAGCATTCAGGTTATTTTTAGCTTCCAAAAGCTCCGCCTGAGTTGACAAATATTCATAATTATTCTCCCTTGAATTTTCAACTTTGAGGAATAATTCTTCTGCCCGGGCTACTTTATTTTTCCCTATATAGATTCGCACTTTTGCTAACAGTATATCCGCTTCCGATGCATCAACAGAAAGTTTTTCATTTAAGAATTTCAAGGCGAGATCATATTCCCCTTGATACAGATAAGAATTTACAATGTCTAATTTCAGCCATCTTTTTTTTGCTTCCGGATATTTCAGCATTTCCGCATAAGCTAAAGCCTTACTGTAATAGCTACGGGCACTGGGGTGGTCATTAAGTCTTGAGATATTATGCCCAAGATTTCTGCAAATACTATAGCATTTATGAAAATCTTCCAATGCCTGATAATGGGAAAGTGCCTCTTTATAAAATGCTATTCCCAGAATGGTATTCCCTTTTTTTGTAGCAATATAACCTTCGTAATAGCTTAGGTAGGCCAAATGCTCAGATGGTAGATCATCCGTCAACTTCCAGACTTCTAAACTATCCAAAATCCGGTCATAGGAATTTCTTTCCCTCAATTTTCTGATTATTCCTTTTTTACAGGATTCCCAGGATTCCCAGGATTCCCAATCTCCATGATTTAAAAAGCCTGTGGCCATTGCATTAAGGCTGGCAAAGGCTTTATCCTCCTCCATATTTACCAGGATGGAATCTATGGTACTGGCCAAAGAGGTATTTTGAGATTGTATTAAATTCGAATAACAGAATATTAAAATTAAGAAAAGCAGACTAAGCCTACCCCGGGGAACAAACATATTTAATTACTTTTTCAAGTAAATTAAACATTTCTAAGATTTTAATCTGCTTTTTAAATTGTTATTTCGCTGACATTTAATATTAAATAATATCAGGTTAATATTTAGCCCAAAAATCATTATTCATACCTGTTCTAAAATGCTGAAGCTAATATTTAATACAGTCTAATATTTTAAAATAAACCGGGTTTCTTTATTTCCGAGATTATCGCTTAGCACCAGGGTATATACTCCATTATTAAATGCGGACAAATTTATTTTTTCCCGGGTGGAATTTAAAATATCGTTCCATAATAGTTTACCAGAAAGATCATAAAGGTATGCCCTGGTTTCACCCGCCATATTTTCCGGCAATTCAATAATTGATATATCCCGTGTAGGGTTGGGGAATATTTTGATATCCGTCAAATCAGCAAGATTGGTCGAGGCTTCTTCTCTTATAAGATTCGGGTCGTCGAAACAATTGGAATTCAGCGAATGATTAATAAGACGGTAAATAGTATGGTCTGCTCTAATTGCAGGCAGGCTATCAAAATAAATATCCACATAAGAAGAAGCAAAATCTTGCGGCCATGTGGTAGGGTCAAGGCAAATCTCCAGGCTAACCCATCCGATCGTACTATAATAATTGGGCGAATGTATCTGAGCCAGCCCGGGGAGATCAACAGCTAGAAAATTGATTTCAGCTTCCTGAATCACAGCATTATTATTGGGAACTATGCTGCATGGATCACTGGATGCAACATAAGAAATACTATGTACAGGTTTGTCTATTTTGAAGTCCAGTCTTACATCATGTGCAGGAGCATTTCCCTCATTATGAAAAAAGATAGTATAAAGCACGGTCTGGTCTTCATCAAATGTGCTTAAGGCATAGGGATCAGTAACTATACAATTGGGATCATGCGGATAACCTCTGACTATTTCATTTAATGTAAAGTAATTTGAATTATTAACATTCTTTAAGTTTCCATCATTACTGGCATCGTAAGTAATGATGCTGGAACAATTATATTTGATTACACCTCTTAGGGCTGCCTTATCCATTTTTGATATTAAACATTGAGCGGGTATGTAAATAATCCTCTGCTCCCCAATTTTCAAATCACTAAACTGCCAAACATATTTTACATCATATCCCTCATTTGAAAATTCAGAACTTTGCAAAGTTCTGTTAAATACCCAGGAATTATATTGATCTAAAATTCCTCCCTCGTCTACAGCAATCTGAGTCGTATCAATATGAAATTCAACACATCCACTAAGCACTTCATTATTATTATTTTCAAACTGGAGAATATAATAGTTCTTTTTATTGGGGACCAGATTCCAGCTTTTCTTGACCTCAATCTTATTCTCGAATGTATAATGAGGTATATTGGGGTTTATTAATCCCTGGTTGGAATTACCATGATTTAAACTATCCGGATCTTCATCTTCATAGGGCCCGACTCTATACAAATAGGCATTTGCTGGTATATTATTGAGATGGTATTGGTGATTGAAATTAGATTCAAAACTATAATAGCCATCACCCAATATGCTAAAATGCAAATACGAGTCCGAATAAGTCGAAACGAAGTCATAGCCCCCATTACTTCCATTGAATTGCTTAAAAGATATCTGAGCCGGAAGGAAATTTGTGCCTGTCAAGACAAAAATGATCATCCAAAAATATAAAGCCTTTATTCTTTTATTCATTTTCTATCATTTTAAAGTTTTCAAAATACTGTTTATATTCTTTTTGTTGAAGCCAGAACGCTTTAGGAGTTCTTCAAAAATATTAACTGCTTCATCTGTGTTATCCAGTAAAACTTCATTTAAACCTAGCAGATAAAGCCTGTTAATTTCGATCCCGGATTCTGCATTGTTTATAGAGCTTAATAAGGATTTAGACTTTTGTAAATCTCCATCCCTGATTTTAATAATACAGAAAGCATAATTTAATTTTTCAAGATTGGACAAAGTATGGGTTTTCTCGTATTGGCGAAATTTCTGTACCGCTTCGGAATAATTTTCATTAGACATTTCATCATATGCTGCCTGCAATGTGTTTATTCGCTTGTAGTCATCAAGACTTCTATAATTCGGAGGAGGCTGCAATGACAATTCTTTAATATATCGCCCGGCCAATTCTTTGGGAGACTCCGGAGATAAAAATTTATATCCAAGAATAGTTCCTGCCAGAAAAACAATTGATGCTGCCATGCCAATTAAGAGCTTAAACGTATTGTTTCTTTTTCTTTTATGAATGAGCGCTTCAATTTCTCGTTTCTTATTTCTCTTCAACGATTCTCTTAAAAGAAATTCAAATTTATTTTGTTTCTCATTTTTTGAATTATCAGGAATCATATTTTATACTTGTTGACTATACCGAATAAAGAACAGTTCTTTTAATTTTTTTAATGCTCTTTCTTTTCTTTTTCTCAAGCTATCATAACTAATATTATATTCTTTGGCTAATTCTTTTATGTCTTTTTCCATAAGATAGACATCCTTGATTAGTACTTCATCTTTTTCACTTAATGATTCAACAGATTCAAAGAGTATACTAAGAAACTCTTCGGTATCTATTTCATTGCTTTGAGTTTTTAGAAAATATTGAATACATTCATTTAATTTTTGTTGCTTTTTATATTGATCAATGAAATTATTATACGCCATGCGTGTAAACAAGAATTTCAGGTTTCCGTATTTAATTTTTCCGGATAATAACTTCCCTCTGAATTCCATTAAAGTCTCCATGCATAAATCATGAGCAGCATTTTTTTTAATTTCAAATTCTTTCATCAAATAATTAGCACAAGAATTAATATGATATTCGTAAATATGTACAGTTAGTTCTTCATCTCCATTTTGCAGACCTTGCAAAAGCTCTTCAAAATTAGATTTAGTCAATCCAAAATTTTGCTTGTGTATTTTGCTTATATTTTTTCTAGGACTATTGAACAACATAGTATATCAATATGCCAGATTATAACTTCAAAAATTCTCTTCTGTGACAAAAAAAGGAGATTTTTTTTATCTCCTCCAGTAATACTACTATAAATCTCTCTTAAAAATGAAATGCACATTCAATTTTATTTCGGAATAGCCTTATTTATTGTGGATAAAAAAGACTGTAGGGCGAGTGGAAAATGTTTTAGCAGACCAGTCAATTTGATTTAAACAGGTTCTAGCTATACCAAATTGTTAAAAAATGATCAATACAAATTTCAACTGTCACAAATGAACTACTAACAAGTTATAGTGCAAACTTTCTTAAACCTTCTAAAGTTTGTATTATGAAAAATTTTCTATTATTTCTTACTCTATTTTTTATTACAAATGTGTCTGCTAATTATAGCAATGATTTTGATTCCGGTTCCAATCCATTTCAATCAGATTATGCTCAACATCCAAATAATGGATGTGCCGAAAACCAATATACTTTAACAGATAGCTGGAATTTTGGAACATGTATTAAACTTCCTGCCAATCGCACAGGAGATGGAACCTTCATGATGTTCGAAAATGATCCAAATGAACCAACAACAGGTAAGCTTTATTACGGAGATGTTATCACTACATCTGAGGGCAGTTACAATTTTCGAATTGATGTAAATCATCGAAATTTCACTTGGGGAAGTCACCAATTAAGAGATATACCATTACTACTATACATTGACAATAATTTTATCCATGAATTCGAAGTGCCGCTTCAGGATGTGCAGTTTGAGGATGATTGGGTGACCTTAGAACACGAACTCTGCCTGACTGCAGGAAACCATTTTTTTGAATTAAGGCAAGATTTCTCCATTACTGCCTTTGACGATGATTTTGCAATTGATAATATCATAATTTCTCAGAATTATTCAGATGTTGAAATCGTTCTTGAAGATGGTAATGGCAATGTCATCAATGAAGTATGCTGGGAAGAAATTGGAAACATCAGAGTCCGAGTACCGGAACCCGGTATAAGTTACACATCCTGGACACTAGCTGTAGCCGGGCAAGAATGTACACATGATTATTATGGGCCCCTAAGTTCAATTCCTTTGCAGAGCCCAATCTGTGATCTGGATATATGCCCCGGAGATGTGATAGAAATTAGTTTGGACGCATATTTCCCCGATAATTGTCCTCCAATTTCGGTTAATAAAAGCTATACCGTTCAATGTTGCGATATGACCCTGAACCCCGGTTTTAGCTTAAATACATTTGATATAGATGCGAACTCGTATGAAATTACAACAGCACTCCATTCATTAGATAACCTGAGTGCAAATGGCTGTCCTTCAACCCATCTCTGGTGTATCTACGAATCTAATGAATTAGATGGCGACTATGCATTAGTAGATACCCAAACCGGAACTCAAGGGCTCTCATACATAGCTACAAAAGAAAAATATTATAAAGTAGTTCACAAAATAGAATCGGCATGTGGAAATTTTTGTCATGCTAAAACAGTTTATCAACAAGAGGGATTCCTCAACAACCTAATTGCAATTGACAGTATTTATATTGATTGCGACGTTGAAGGCTGCCCTAGCCTGGACCCTCCCTGTGTTTGCCCAGATCCGATACTTACAGTACATCCTGACGCTAATGATGGATGTAGATATGCAGCAGAAGCATTAGTTACAGTAGATACTACCTGTACTATAATCGGTGTCTTAATCGAATTTGGAGATGGGAACACAGTGTACCAGGAAATAACGGGTACAGGGCCATCTTATTCATTTGGTATAGTTCATAACTATACCCAAAATGGTAACTATACAATAAATCTCACTTTCGATCTACTCAATCCAGCTGGAGATACCTGTCAATACCAGGAATCTGTACAAGCCCCTATTAACAACTGTAATCAAAGCTTACCCTGTATATGTAATGTCGGTATTCAACCGGGCCCATTAGGTAATACTGGTACAGGACCTTTCCTTGAACACGATTTCCAGTTTGTTTCCGAAAACTGTACGCTGAATTCAGTAATTGTTGATTATGGCGATGACTCTCCGCAAGAAACGCTCAATCCAATAAACAATTGGTTTACATTAAGCCATACCTATGTCGGAAATCAAATAACTTATGCAATAGAAGTTACACTTGTAGTTACCTCGCCTTTTGGGGTAGAGTGTGAAATAACAAGAATAGTATATTTTAATGTCAACACCGGAACGCTGTCCCTACCATTAAAAGATAAGCCGGACAGTCCTTCGAATCAACTCCTATTCAGAGAATTATTAATTGATAATAATTTTGACCTTATTCTGGAAAATCAAAAGGTGAATAATGCAAAACTTTCTTTGTTCAATATTAATGGAATACTGATCTCTGAGAAAATCATTAATTCAGGGGAATTAGTCAATCAGGTTTCCAACATTCAACGGAACAGGAATTTATCTTCAGGAATTTATGTCATGAGACTGCAAATTGGGGATCAGTATTTTGTGGATAAAATTGTAATTTCTAACTAGCGCATTTGCAAGAGTGAGCTTAACCAATGGATGAACGCATTCATACGACAAGTTGAAAATAGTCAAATGCCCGAGATACTTATCTCGGGTATTTGTTATCCATACCCATAGATGAAAAGTCCATGATAGAATACGTATGCAGTTATAAACTATCCAGACATCCAGTATAAGGTTATGCGGTTATGATTGTTTGTTTTAAATTTGGGTTCAGAGGAGATCGACCCATTATGCTGACAATCGTCAAGACTATAAAATTACTGGATGACTTCCATTTTGATGCTTTTCGGAATCACGTCAAGAATCTGAGTATCCGTTCCTACTATCCTTTGGCCTTAGTTGACAGTATTGACCGTAAACTGGAAGCAGATCAATCAACGGATTATTTATGCAAAGCCGTTTATACTTCCATTGATGAAAAAAGCCGAAAAAAGTTTTATCAACTTGCGCATTATACCTTTGGGCTTACCGCTTTTCTGGCCAAGAACTACCCCGATTATTTACAGCATAATATTTCCAGGTTCCAAAGACTGATTAATCAGGGCGATTTTGCCAAAGCCAATCGATTGGCAGAATTGCTTTTGGAGTTGAGTGAAAAAATCGAAGATTTTTCGACCCAGGCAAAAATTCTAAACATTCTGGGACAACAAAGTATCCTCATGGAATCCTCCAGACAAGCCGCTGTTTACTTACAAAAAGCCAGGATAGCACTACAGCATCAGCTCACTATATCCCGGCTTTTTGAACATTTTTACAATACCTATCATTTAAAAGAAAAACCCGGTCAGGTAGATATCGAAAATAATCTCGATTTTTTCAAAAAGCATTTTGACCATCCAAGCATCATCGTACAGGTCAGCAGTAAATGTTGTTACTGTTTCTTCTTGCATTTCCATAAAGACGATCGTTTTTTTGAAAAAGAGACTTATCTCTTGCTGGAAAATATCGAAGACCAGTTAGAGAAAAACAACTATCTGGTTTTTCCATATTTGGTATACTTTTCAGACAGAGTGCGCTTTTTCAAATTGAGGTATCAATTGAAGGCATTGAATATCAAAGAAGTTCTGGAAAAATCCCAGGAGCTTTGGCGCTCGGATAAAGACATTCTTTATTGGAACAGTTATATCAACCAACCGGAAATGTTTATGATCAATGCCGAGGCCAATTTTTATATTTCCAATTATATGAAAGCCTACCGGGATGATCATCAGGACCTGATGCCCGAGGATATCCGGGAACGAATAGAGCAATTGAAGCAGGATTGCAAAGCGATTTTAGATAATCAACAAATCGAACAAAACTTCACTATCCGTTATATTAATGTCACGACCATTTACTGCCTGTTATTATTAGTCGATGGTAAAAAAGAAGCCTTGAAGAATGCCATTGCCATACTCAATCAAACACTGATCACTTACCAGCAAATCTCTTTTCAGGCTTATGTTGATGCGATTTATACGATCATGGGTACAGCCTATTTTTGTTTGAAAAATTATGAAAACGTAGAGCAGAACTACCTTCGCTATCGAAAAGCTACAAATAAAAAAGTGACCAACCCGGTAAATGATATGACGATCCACGGTTTTTATTATGCCGCAAAATGGATTAGTACCGGCCGGGAGCAGTATGCCCGCAAACTTAAAAAACTAATCGATTCTGCTCAAAAAGATCGTTTTTCCAACATTCGGCAAACGCTGGAAGAACTGTGTAATTATTATAAAATACCAACTTTCTTGTAATTGACCCGAAAAACCAATAATTTTACTACATTATCTTTCCTAGTCTGGCTTTGATTCAAAGCCTTATTACTTTTTTATTGATTAGTTATTTTTCAATCACCTTGCTGTAATTGCTTTGTGGCTTGACTTATATTACTAAAGCTGGAAAACTTATGCTACTAAGAACAACACTCTTTTCCTTCATCTTTCTTTGGACTTCAGTTCTGATTGGTCAAAGTGTGTTTTTTAATGAGATAGATTATCTCAGTAATAATAACTGTGTCGAAATCGCTACTGCACCGGATCAGGACCTTACCGATTGGTTCGTGACGACTTATGATGATAATGGTATCGCCCAGGATACGGTTTCTCTGACGGGGGCTATACCTTCCTCCGTCACAGCAACCGGCTATAATATCATTGAAGTGGATATCGTCTTCCTGCAGCCCAATACCGGAGGCTTAATTCTGGTAAACGATAATGATATAATCGTCCAATTCATAAGTTATAATACAGCTTTGATGGCAGTAGACGGTCCGGGGGCAGGGTTAACTGCAGAAAATATAGGCGCATTAACTGTTCCTGGGAGTTCTCTCCAGCTACAGGGAACAGGGACCTCTTATGTTGATTTTGAATGGCAGACGCTCGATCAAGGTACTTGTGGACTGGCGAATCCCGGCCAGGAATTCGTATCCGTAGCTAATCCTTTGCCCCTTGATCTCATCTATTTCAGAGCAATGTATCTGAAAAATCAACATTGTATTCACCTTGAATGGGCTACGAGTTCAGAAGACAAGCACGATCACTTTGTTCTGGAAAAAAGTAGCGATGAAGTATTGTTCGAAGACCTGATAAGTATCTATAATGATGAAATACAAACCGGTGAACAAACCGTATACAATCATGCAGATCATTCCGTTCTACTTCCTCAGAATTACTATCGTCTAAGGCAAATAGACCTCGATGGCCATATAACTTTTAGCGATATCATTTCGGTTGAAATCCCCATTTTGGAATCGAACAGGCCTATCGTATATCCAAATCCGATAAATGATCATTTCAAGATCATATCAGGGAATAACCGGGAAGCAATGAGATTAAGATTGTTTGATCGACAAGGGCAATTGATTCGGGAAAAAACGTTGGAGCATAATATAAACCCGATCATAATAGACTTATCAGATTTGCCATCTGGTATTTATCATCTTCAGTTAAGGCAAGGAGTGCAAAATTATTATTATCCAATAATTAAACAGTAGAGAGTTGTTTTGAGATTTTTTTCTTAATAAAACTCAAAATATCAGCTCAGAAAAAACTAATCATCAAAAAGTGCTTACTTGAAATGGATAACAAGGAAAGATAAATGTAATTGAGAAGGATGTGTATGCATCCTTTTCTTTTTTCCAAACCAAGATACTTAAATACTACTGTAAGCATTTTTTCCTGGTTCGAGAAGAAAAATCAGTTCTGAGCTCTTCTATGCTATCTTTTAGACAATTTTGAAATAAGAAAACTACAACTATTTTCAGGCTTCAAAAAATTAAAGCTATGAACTAAAGATATCGTTCTATAAAAATTAACATCGAGAGATTTCTAAGAAGTCTAAATTTCCAGATAAACGGTTAAGTAATTTGACCGTTTTCTTTTTCTCCAATTTTAGAGTAAAAATCCCCTTATCTTTGCGGATGGATTCATCGAATCTTCTGATTCGGTATACAAGGATAATATACATAAATCGTTAGTATCCTGTAAATCAAAATCAACCATGAACAGAATATATCAGGTTATTCTTCTTGTCTTCTTATGCTCAACTTTAAGTGCGCAAAATTTCGAATGGGCATTTACAACTAACCAGTATGATCGATGTAGTGATTTCAGTGATGGATTGGCAATTGTCAAGAAAGGTTTTGAAAGGGGATACATCAATCGAGAGGGCCAAATACATATTCCTCCGCAATTCAATATTATTGATGCTTATTCGGAAGATGTTGCATCGGCAGGTTATACCAATTTTCAGACTATGGATTCCCGAAGCGGATTTATTGATCGTGCGGGAAATTTCGTTATCGAAGCTCAGTATGAAGTGACGAGCCCCTTTCAGGAGGGCCTGGCTTGCGTTCGTATGAACAAACTTTGGGGTTTTATTAACAAAAAGGGGAAAATGATTATCCCTGCAAAATTTGAATCCGCCAGTACTTTTTCGGATGGCCTGGCTCCGGTTCAATTCCAGGGTAAATGGGGGGTAATCAATACGACAGGTAAGTTCATTATTGAACCAAAGCTGGAATATCTTTTAGCGGAGTCCGAGGGATTATTTTGTGCCAAAATCCGGGAAAAATGGGGTTATATCGGGAAAAACGGTAAACTGCTTATTCCACCGGTTTATGATTATGCCAGTAGTTTTTCAGATGGTCTAGCAAAAGTGGAAAAAGATGGCAAATATGGTTTTATCAATAAGCAAGGGGAATTTGTCATTCCTGCAAAATTTACAAATGTTTTTAGCTTTTCGCATAACCTCGCTCCGGTACAAATAGATGGCAAATGGGGTTTTATTGATCGTACAGGCGCATTTGTGATTCCACCTCAATACGATGAGGCGTCCCGTTTTTACGAAAAATTGGCCCGCGTAAAAATGAACGGCAAGTGGGGTTATATTCGCACCGACGGGAGCATAGCTATTGAGCCCCAATTTGATAAAGCCTACGATTTTAAAGAAGGCCTGGCCAGGGTAACAAAAGGTTCAAAGAGAGGTTTTATTCGCTATACTCCCCCTACGAATAAAGAATTAATTGTCGATCAACCCAAAGCCAAGCCCATAGAATTGACTCGTAGAAAGATCAAAGATGGTCGTATTATAAAAGTCCGAAACACGGATTTTACCATAAAGATTTATGACCATAATAAAATTGATGGCGATATTGTCTCTATGAACTATAATGGCAACTGGCTGGTTAAAAATTATACCCTCAAAGCCAAGCCTTATGCCCTGGAAATGAAAATTGATCCGAATATAGGGGAGAACTATTTACTACTCTATGCCGATGACCTGGGCAAGAATCCTCCGAATACAGCCGCTCTGATTATTGACGATGGGCATAGTATTCAGGAAGTTATACTCAATTCGGATTTGAATCAGTGTGATATTATTTATTTTGAAAAAGAACAATAAAGATATAGGTGATCTTTCGAAACATTGAAAGACTTTTATTATGGCAAACCTGAATCCAGAAAATTCGTTAAACTGAAGTAATTCTTTTGCATTTGTTGGTTGGGCCATACAATGCGACTAGCTGGCGTTTGGTAAGTAAAAAGGAGATTTATGACCTACCTATAGCCGTTTTGCACTTTGTCGGTAGCATGGTCCAATTTGAGTATTTACCCTTTTATGTGAAGTATAAAGAACGGCAGGCTCAGAGGTTTTTCCTCTAAGCCTTACCGAATTTTAAGATCAATCTTAGACAACATGAATATTTCTTTTTTAGATAAATTCATTGATGCGATGAAACTACCTAAAGAAGTATTCGGAATCTAGTTTTACAATAAATAATACTTCCACCTAATAATATCAGGTTTTATCCTTGTGACTTTTTGAGGAAAGACCTTTATCTATAGTTGAAGGTTTCCGAAAGCGACGTTTTCGTGGTTTGACACGTTCAGAATGAATGGATTGAACCTCTTCCGATTTTCCATAGCTGCTGGCTGCAGTATAGACAGCTACAATATCCAAAGGGAAATCACTTTCAATAATTACAAAACCTTTTACGAAATTTTTGCATTTAGTATACTTCATGATCTCTGGACAATCAATCTCAAGTGCCTGATCAGAGCCAAGTCTGGCATCAAAGAACCTGGTAACGTCCCCGGGCTTTCCAGGTAATGCTACTGCAAACTTTTTGCGAAAAGTAACCATTTTATAACTAGGGTTGTGGATATTAATTGCAGTATGATATATCCCTTTGGCAAGTATTTTTCCATCGGCTTTACCACAAACTATTTTGATGGCGTATTGATAAACAGGTAATCGCTGTGTTAATTCTAATTTAGCATGAGAGATAATCGCATCATCCTGGTAAATCATTGGAACGACCCCAAGTGTCCCACTATAAAGCGCCCCCAAAATACCACTAGAGGAATAACTTGAATTAACGTTTAATAAATTAATCGTAACGACAGAAATGGTATTTGGCGGTAAAGAAGGAATTGGTCCCGCCACCCCCGGAAAACCATCAATCCGTACATCATCTGTCTGAACATATCCTTTTACCGTTAAAAAAAGAGTAAGTTTAGCAGAAACCAGTGCATTAGAACTGGAGAAAAATAAAAAATTAGGATCATTACTGAAATCAAAATTCCATTTAGTAGATTCATCTACGCCATTACCCACAACCGGGGAACTCAATTTTCCATTAATAGTGAAATCACCATTTTGAAGCGTATTGGGGAAGTTGGTGGTTGGAGGTTGCGAACTTCCGTTTGCCTGAGCTGTGATCGTAATTGTGTTCATAATTATTTGTTTCATAAAAAATAGTAAAGAGATTCTTAGATACAAGTACCTGTACTTCTTTATCCAGTTAAATATGAATACGTTATTGTAAAGCCGAAAATTCTTAAGAATTTTTCAGTCAAATGGCTCAGTTGAAAGGTAAACACTATATCGATACGGATTCTTGCAAAAGGTATAATGGAGCGGATTTCAGGCCTACGACAGACTTATTATAGCTACCAGCGAAGGATTATTACAATTTTTCTTTTTTTAAAAAATATATCATTACTTCTTGCGTTTGTAGATAGAATTCATTTACTTTGAAATTCAAAGTACTTTTAAAAAATGGTGATGAATAAAAATAATGAGCATTTAGAAGCCTTAAGTGAGATACGTTCATTGATGGAACGATCTTCGAGGTTTATTTCTCTAAGTGGTTTATCCGGTGTTTCGGCAGGATTATTTGCTTTGCTTGGGGCTGGTTTTGTTTTCTATTATTTTGATGTAGTTCCGTTCAAAGCTGTCCAATATTATACACTGCGACCGGACTCCCCTCTGTTTGGTTTATCACCCATTTACTTTATGCTGGTCATTGCAGTCAGTGTTTTTACTTTGGCACTTTGCTCCGCTTTGTTTTTTACAATGAGAAAGGCCAAGCGTAAAGGGCAAAAGTTATGGGATAAAACGTCGCTTCGCCTATTGATCAATATGATCATTCCTTTAATCGCAGGCGGGCTTTTTTGCCTGAGTTTAGCTTATAATAATGCCTTCAAGTTTGTTGCACCGGCCACCCTGGTATTCTACGGCCTGGCCTGTATCAACGCCAGCAAATATACACTCAACGAAATTCGTAACCTTGGAATTGCAGAAGTATTACTCGGCTTATTCGGAATGTTCTTTCCGGGATTTGGCCTCGAATTATGGGCAATTGGCTTTGGTATTTTACATATTGCTTACGGTTCTTTGATGTACTATAAATACGACCGGGCTTAAGCTATGAAAAAAATAATCGCCAATCTCAATAAAGCTTTTGATAATAAAGTCCGGCTCGGGATCATGTCCATGCTCATGGTAAACGAATGGGTTGACTTCAAGACGTTTAAGGAAATGCTGGACTTGACTGATGGCAGGCTGGCCAGTCACGCCAAAGCTTTGGAGGAAAACGAATACATAGAGGTACGCAAACAGTTTATTGGCAAGAGACCCAATACCAGCTATCGAGCTACGGCCAAAGGGAAAAAAGCTTTTAATGATCATCTCGATGCCCTGGAAGCCTTGCTGAGGATAAAAGATTAGAAAGCAGCGGAAAAAGCAATTTTTTTTAATTATTCACTTTGAATTTCAAAGTACTTTCAACAAAACAACAAAAAATATAATAATGCAAAATCGAGTAAAAAAAATCACCCGGCTAAAAAAGTTAGCCCCTGCTGTTCAGGCGGAGATCGAGGGGCAGCGAGCAATGCACAGCGCTTTGCTTTCCAGGCTGGGCGAATCACATCGCAATCTGTCCAGGGGATATTTCGGGCCGGGAAGTATGACTTGGAAGCTCTATCGAGAGCCCAGTATCATTTTGGGCAGTATGCGTGCTTTACTTTTGCAAATTGCTCATCCGGCAATTGCTCAAGGAGTAGCCGATTATAGCAACTTTAAAAAAGATCTGGCAGGCAGATCGCACCGGACTTTCCTTTCTATGGTAAGAATCTGGTTTGGGGATATCCCTACAGCGAATCAATCTGCCCGAAGATTACATAATATTCACAGCATGATCCGGGGTCAGTTGGTATGGGAAACCGAGGACGAAACAATTATTAACCCATTTTGCGCCGCTGAGCCCGACTTGCTGTTTTGGGTACTTGCTACACTAGTTGATACAACAATTCACCTTTATGAAAAAACGGTACATAAGTTAAGCAGAGCGGAAAAAGAGCAGTTTTATGAAGAGAGTAAAATTACGGCTCAACTTATGGGGATACCAATTGACCAATACCCAAAGAACCTGACCGCATTTTACAACAGATATCTTACTATTATTGAAAGCGGGACACTCAGATTAAGCGCTGCAGGAAAAGCGATTACTCAAACCTTGTTTAGTACTCCCTACCCTATTCGACGTTTCAGTGAAATTATGGCAGAGGCCTTATTACCGGTTGCTACAAAAAGATTATTTGAATTGAAACCGGGAAGACGGGTTTACGAATTGATTTGTTTCTTGGCAAAAACCTATAACAAACTCATACCGAATGATCTTCGATACGCTCCGCATTATCATCAAGCCATGTTTCGAATTGCTCTAAGTGATCATAAAAAACCAAGACTCATCGAACGCATGCACTACTGGCTTGCCAGCCATCTCAACTGGTACTTCATTTCAAATAAACTAACAATTAAAAAAATATGAAAAATCCGATTAAAAAGCTTTCAAAAGCCAATCAACAAGTAAAAATCTTTGCCATACTCAGTCTGAGTACAGCTTTTTGTCTGGCACTCGTCGCTGTAAGAATTTATTATATGGATTTTAATTATCAAAGCATTCAATCTCCCAGAGATATCATAAGTTCCCGTGGTTTGACTTTTCTGTTTTTAGTGTGGAATTTATTCCTGGCCTGGATTCCTTATTGGGTCTCCATTTCCGTTGAAGGCTTTTATAAACTAAGTCGTTCAAAAATCATTGCCGGAGGTTTAATTCTATTCTGGTTGATATTTTTTCCGAACGCGCCTTATATCATCACGGATTTATTGCATTTGCGTAATCGCTACCCCATTCCTTTTTGGTATGATATGATGCTCATTGTCTCTTTTGCCTGGACAGGTCTGATGCTTGGTTTGATTTCTTTGCATGAGATCAGGCTTTTTGTTGCCAGAATCTACTCAGAAAAAACAAGCTGGTTGTTTACTATTAGTGCAACGGTGCTTTGTGGTTTCGGTATTTATTTGGGACGCTGCCTACGCTGGAACAGTTGGGATATTCTGACGAAGCCCTGGCTCTTGTGTAAGGATATCCTGGCGAGTTTAACAGACACTATGGCTATCAATATTACCGTAATCTTTTCTGTTTTTTTGATGATTGGTTACCTGACGCTGAATACACTCATTAGCAAACCCCGATAAGAATGAACGAGTTGGATTTCGGTTGGTGCTTCGACTTGATCATAATTGGATTTTCCGCTAAGCACAACTATTGTTTTTAATTATAAAAAGGACAGATCAAAACTAAATTTGTCATGAAAATCAACTTCTTATTTTATTTCTTACTTATGACGGGTCTAAGTGCTTGTAGCGACTCGTATCAATACGATGTTTATGCCATCAATAAGACGGATGCTCCCATTAAAATAGTTTTCAAAAGTCCGGAAGATCAAAACAATCCTTTGGAGCAAATGATTACCCTCCGCCCAGGAGAGCAAGAAAAAATCATCTCTACCAAAAATATTGCGCTCGGCAAAGCAATGAAGGATCATACGAAAATTTGTCAACGCGTTGCTACCTATATCAATGCTTTTCAAAATGAAATACCTGGTAAGCTACAATGGTGTGACGAATCAATACGATATGAAAGAACGGATATAGGCCAGGCCGAATTTATTATTGAATATACCGCCAATCATTTTTAAGAACATCAAAATCTTGAAGCTATGAAAACCAAACCTTTTGGAACGATTTATATAATACTGCTGAGTATTGTTTTCTACAGTCTTTTCTGGAGTGAAAAAATGGGGCTAAACATTTTATTATTTGACCTGATCGCAATCGCTTTTTTGATTATTAAAGATACTGATAGCATGCGCCAAGGTCTCACACGACTGACCATATTGGGCACTTTAATCACAGCCGTTTTAATTGTCTGGAACAATTCTCTTTTCGCAAAGCTTATCCATTTACTCTCTTTCACGACGATGTTGGGATTGGCAAAACAATCCGAACTCAGATTTCTAGTTTATGGCTTTTTCTTGTCCGTGGTTTCTTTCGGAAAAGCACCGATAAACCTGATCCGTAGCTTTAGCAGGCCTATCCCCGGAAAGTCCTTACAATTAGCTCCGGTCTGGAGAAATTTCCGGCTTAGCCTGATTCCTTTAGTCATCTTATCCCTATTCTACGGAATCTATCACTTCGCTAATCCGGAATTCAGAACATTATCCAATAATTTTTGGGCAAATTTGTTCGATTGGCTTTCCTGGAATATTTCAATTCCTCAGATGCTTTTCTTCATCTTTGGTCTGTTCATTTCCATTGCGATTTTAGTAAAAAGTGATTTCCCTTTTTTTAAAAACTTACAAAAAAGACATCAGCTCATTCTGATGCGACGAAAAAGCAGTACTCCAGGTCTGATTCGAAGTATGATCGCTTTGAAAAATGAATTCCAGTCCGGGCTCATTTTACTCTTTTCACTAAATCTATTGCTACTGATTGTTAATATTCTGGATATAAAAAATTACTGGATGGGGCAGCCCTATGAATTAGCCCCGACGGAGATGAAAGCAATGGTTCACGAAGGAACCTATATGCTGATCTTTGCCTTGCTTCTAGCGATGATCGTTCTTTCCTTTTTTTTCAGAAAAAACCTCAATTTCTTTCCTAAAAACGAGAAACTCAAAACCCTGGGATATTTATGGATCGTACAAAACGCCATACTTGCGATTACGCTTTTTATCAAAAACTATCGCTATATCGAAGCTAATGGCCTCGCTTATAAAAGAATTGGCGTTCTAATATTTCTGACACTGGTTTTTGCTGGTCTGCTCACCATGCTTATTAAGATTCGAAAAGTCAAGACGTTTTATTATTTGCTCCAAACTAATGCCTGGATTGCTTATGCTGTTTTTATTTTGTGTTGCTTTGTTAACTGGGATGTCATGATCACAAAGTATAATCTTAATCATCAAAGCAAAAACAAAGTGGATTATACCTTTTTGCTCAAAGATGTATCTGACAAAAATATTTATCTGTTGATGGATCAAAAAAGGAAAGGATTATTACCGGATATCAAAAGCAAAAGAATCAAGACTGCTATCGAGCATAAGAAAAAACAATTCTTGTACAAGCAGAAAAATCTAAGCTGGCTGTCGTGGAACTATGCTGATTATCGCAACAAAAAATACATTACTAATGACAACTAAAGAGAGTTTTATTTACTCCCTCAAAATATGGCTGACAAGCTGGTTCATCACGCCCATCGTACTTTTTATTATCCTGATCAGCGTAGAATATCTTAGCAGTAAGGCATCGCTTTACGAATTAATGCTTAAGCGAGACAGCCTGCTTTACATGAATAACTTTGAACTACTCGGGCTCGTCTATCTGGTGAGTTTCTTTTTTTCGCTCCCTTATTGGTTATTATTGTGGTTTTCTATCAAAATTATTAATCAACTTGATACAAGTGTACGAGTCAAAAAGATTATTGTCAGTACAGTAGCACTGATACTTCTTAGCATTTTATTTAGCATTTTCAACAATGGCATTCTTTCCGTAACCGGTTTTCCCTGGTATATTAGCATCCTGTTTGGAATATGGTATTATAAATTCAATATGAAAAAATCGGCAAAATCCAGCGACATTTCTATCGATGAGCATTTAATTATCCCTTAAGCAGAAGGGGTGGGGATTATTTTTGAAAGACAAAGGACTTATATTCACAGGCTTTTACATTTTTTTGATATTTTACGTCACTATTTCCCCGGAAAGCTCGTTAAATTAGACCAGGAGTTTGACTTAGGGCTATTCCTTTGTCTTACATTAATCTAAATTTAGAAAATGCAGGTAGAAAATTCGCTATTGCTGGAAGTGGAGGCTTATGTGACTAATTTCATATCGGAACAAGTTCCCAAAGAATATGCTTATCACGATGTACAGCATACTGTTAGTGTTGTCAATGATGCCAGGCAAATTGGAGAAATATACGAGCTGAAAGAAGAAGATATGGAAACGTTGATCCTGGCTGCCTGGTTTCACGATACCGGCTACGACAAAGGAGCTACTGATCACGAAGAAAGAAGTGCCAAGTATGCCCGGGAATACCTGCTCAATCGAGGCTATGATGAAACCCAGTTAAACAGAATCGAGGCTTGCATCATGGCTACCAAAATGCCTCATCAGCCACAAAACTTGCTAGAGAGAATTATATGTGATGCCGACCTCGGGCATATTGGGCAAAAAGTCTATTGGGAACGATGCAGCAAAGTGCGCCAGGAAATGGCGCTGACCAAACAAATCATAATGACGGATCAGGAATGGGTGGATTTTGAATTAGCGTTTATGAATAACCATCATTTTCATACCCCGGTAGCTCAGCAAATCTACGGGCAGAAAAAAGAAAAACATATCCGTCAGCTTCACAAACAAAAAATCAGACTCAACCCTCATGAGGTTTACACGGTAGATGATATTTCCAATATCACGAAAGAAAAAGGCAAAGGACAGAAAAAAAAGAAAAATACGGATAAGCAAGAGAAGGATATTAAGGCCCTGAACCTTGGACGTGGAGTAGAAACGATGTATCGAACCACTTATCGAACGCATGTCAATTTAAGCTCGATTGCAGACAATAAGGCGAATATCATGTTGAGTATTAATGCAATTGTCATTTCGATCACTTTATCTGTCCTCACCCCTCGATTTTCAGATGACCCACGGCTTATTTTTCCAACGATGGTTTTACTGGCCGTATGCTTGCTGGCCGTTATCTTTGCTACACTTTCTACCCGGCCCAAAATCACCGAGGGTAAGTTTACAGTTGAAGATATCAAGGCCAAACGTTCAAACCTTTTATTTTTTGGTAACTTCTATAATATGAAAATTGATGATTTCCACTGGGGAATGATGGAAATGATCAAAGATCCTGATTTCCTTTATAGCTCAATGACCCGGGATTTATATTACCTGGGGGTTGTACTGGCCAAGAAATATCGCTATTTACGCATATGTTATGGCATTTTTATGTATGGCTTAATCATAGCTGTTTTGACATTCGCGGTCGCCTACATGATTTGATTTTTACGTATACTCAGCTCTAAAATTATGCAATACCATAAATACTTTTTCTTATTGTTCATTCTGCTTTTGTCCGTTTTTTCTACTCCTGCACAAACCCAGTTAGGTAATACTATTTTTGGAAATCAGTTCTATGATTTTTTAGGTACATCGGTGGATATCTCTGCGAATGGCAAAAGAATTATACTTGGCGCTCCCCAAAAAAGTAATAATGTCGTTGGAAACGGATACGTTAGTGTATTTGAATGGAACGGTTCCTCATGGGAAAAATTAGGTCAAAATATTAGTGGGCAAATAACGAACGAAAACTTCGGTACTGCCGTAGCTATTTCCGGCAACGGGAATACCATTGCGGTTGGTGCACCAGTGGACAATGGAGGGATCATTGAAGAAGAGGGAACTGTAAGAATTTTTGACTGGAATGGTAGCAATTGGGAACAGGTTGAAGAAATTCACGGCGATTCGGGAGGTGATCGTTTTGGTACTTCAGTTGATTTATCCTATGATGGAAATATTGTTGCTGGTGGTGGAACCCAAGATTCCGGGTACATGGAAACAGGTTATGCGAAAGTATACCAAAGACAAGGCGATGCGTGGATAGCACTTGGTCAGGATATCGAAGGAATAGTCGGTGATCTTTGGTTTGGTACGACCCTGGCACTTTCCGCAGATGGAAGTAGATTCATTGTTGGCGCACCTTTTAGCAACGGTGATGATTACATAGATTGGGCAGGAAAAGCCAGTGTTTTCGATTGGGACGGAAATACCTGGAATCAGGTAGGAGAAAGCATCAGCGGTACTCAATCAAATGCTTTGGACAGTTATAGTCTGGCGATCTCGGCAGATAAAACGACGATTGCGGTAGGTTCGGGAGTTTATAATAGCAATGGAAACATTGAGGCCGGTCAGGTAAGAGTATTTGAATGGGAGGGAACGCAATGGACACAAATCGGAGAAACTATTCAGGGCTCGGATGCTTACGAGAGACTGGGATCAGCTGTCGCCCTTTCTGGCGATGGAAGTTTTTTAGCTATTGGATCAACAAAAGCAAATAATAATTTTATGCCTATCGGAGATGTAAAATTATTCAGCCGAATTGATGATCATTGGGAACAAGTATTTACGACCATTGAGGGAGAGTCCAATGGTGATCGTTTCGGTTACGCGCTTTCAATCTCCGAAGATGGAAATACGCTTGTTATTAGCGGTTCAGGTGATTATAATACTGGCATTACTAAGGTTTATCAATTTCTGCCCGTTTCTATTGCTTCACCTCAGGAGCTTCCCCATATCACAATATATCCAAACCCTAGCACTGGCCCCGTTTATTTTTCCGGGATAGAAAATGGAGCTGTTCAGGTGTTTGATCATCTTGGTCGCCACCTTGTTTCAGGCTCACTAAACAACGGAATGTTTGATTTATCCGATTTAGGGAGCGGATTTTATTATTTGATCCTGACTTCGGGTAAGGATTCTTTTCGCGGGGAAGTCATAAAATACTAATCGTTCAAAGCCAGGTATGTCAGCCCATCAAAGATGACATATATGCTAAAATCAATTATTGAAAAGCCGGCAGCACTTCATTTATTTAGTCAGAATATAAATAAGAGCAGAAATATTACTTTTCCTTAAAAAAATGTAAACTTGTGCGGTTATGAGCTGTTTAAGAATATTAGTCAATTTGTAAAATCGAGAAATCATGATTTCAAAAAAAATGGAAGCGGCACTAAATCAGCAAATAGAACTGGAATGTTACGCTTCTTTCTTATATCTGTCAATGGCCTCCTGGTGTGATAAAGAAGGTTTGGAAGGGAGTGCAAAGTTCATGCATCGACAATCCGAAGAAGAAAGGGAGCATATGCTTCGAATTTTTCACTATATCAGTGAGGTGGACGGTCATGCCTTAGTACCTTCGATAAAACAACCACCCCTGGAGTTTGATTCAGCCAAATCGTTATTTGAACAAGTATACGAGCACGAACAAAAAGTTACAAGTTCTATCAATAAACTCGTTGCTTTATCTTATGAAGAAAACGACTATTCGACACTTAACTTCCTGCAGTGGTATATAGAAGAGCAAAGAGAGGAAGAAGCACTAATGCGTACAGTAATAGATCGAATTAAGCTGATCGGTGGTGGTCCTCAAAGTCTTTATTATATTGACAAGGAGATTGATCAGATCAATAAAGCTGCCGCTGCTGCTGCCGCCGCAGAGGATGAAAATGCCAATGCTTAATTCATTCATTATATGGTATTTGCTTTCCATCGGTTTTGAACAATCCATCCAACAGCACTGATGGGAAGCGAATATCAGGTTTTGCTCCGAATACTTCTATTCAATTTTGGACCTTCCCTGTTTATCCTTTCCAAATAAAATCGTATCTTAAGCATTAGTCTTGTTTGAAAACAGTAATGATTGTACGAAATTCAGATTTTTGTTCCAGATGAAACGCTTGGTGATGATCCGGAAAGAAGCTGAAATATAGAACAAAAGATTTTTCCGAATAGCGATTTATTATTGTTGAACAATACTACTAGTATTTCCACTATATTCCGATTTCACATCTTAAACAACTATACATATATCCATATTTGTAATTCAATTAAAACCTGAAACTATGAATGGGGACATTCTGAGTTATTTCGGAGAAGAACCGTATTACCAGGGAAGAATAATCGCGGTCAAGTACTTTTACATAGAATCTGAAGCAGCACTTTATGCCGCTCGGTTAAGAGAATCCGGTATCAAATCCTTTATTTCTAATGCGAATACCATAACCGCTTTTCCAATGGGAAACGCGGGGATAGGGCTTCATGTCCGAGAAACAGATCGGGAATTGTCTTTGAAGATTATCAGAAAACTCGACCTTAATAATATCAACAACGTCCATGACTTCTCTTTCCATGATGCAGATCACGAGGATATTGCTTACGAAAGAGCTATCTCCGAACAAAAGAGTATCAATGAACCAATCCTCTTGTTCACTTTTTTTATACTCAGCTTATTAATATTCAAGGTTTTCATACAATCCAAAGGGTTTCTATTCTAAAGCATTTAAGGGAGATACTAAATTGAATTTCAATGAATTAAGATATTTACTTGCTTTTTTTTGAGTTTAATTACTATATTAGCGACAGCTAACAAAGTAATTGTATTTTGTAGTTAATCCAATAATTATTTAACCCAACAAAAACCACGATGCCTCACACTAAAGAAAGGGATAACAGAAGAATATATTCCTTTCACCAATTTGAATGCTTATCAAAGAAATACTATGCCCGGTTTATCGACATCGTATTTCAATGCCACCCAGAGCTTTATTAGTTTTATAATCATTAAAGCTATAAACCCCGACAACTAAAAAACAGTCCGACCTCCGATTAGTAAAACGGTCGCTTATCCAGTTAAAGTTTTTTGATCATGAAACCATAATCGATTGATTTCTATAAAAACGATTAACAATATATGAGCTCAAGTCGTTGACTATTGACAAAGAACATATAAGCATTTTTTTAATTTAAACAAGTAAACAAAAAATACTTCAATTCCCATGAAAGTCCCTACTGATAACCTTTTCCAGCTTATACAGGCGATGACCGCTTCTGAAAAGCGTTATTTCAAAAGACATTATGCTTCCGATAAGAGCATCACAACTGAGCTTTTCGACTTTATCAATGGTATGAAAAATTATGATGAAGAAGAAGTCAAAAGCAATTTCCATCAGTCAAAAGTTTCTAAAAACTTAAAAGTTTACAAAGTTCAGCTTACCGATCTTATTCTTAAGAGCCTTATTTCCTATCATAATAAAAAAAGTATTCGGAGTAAAATACGTATAGGATTAGAAGAAATTGAGCTTCTAATGGATAAGCAGTTGTATAATCTTGCACTGGGCAGAGTAAAAAAAGTCAAAGAGATTTGTCTGAAATATGAAGAACTGGAATACATTTTTGCGATTCTATCTTACGAAATTATGATCAGTTCATTCTTCAATGTGCAAATGAAGATAACGGATTATCCCATTCTGGAAGAGTTCGATAAATATACGGATAAGATCAAGAATACTTATCGTTTGAAAAAAATCAATTTCACGCTCAGCGATAAAAGTAATAATAAACTTACGGAAAAATTGTCGCCGGAGGAAGAGCAGTATTACATCAGAATACTTGAGAAAGAAGAAGCTAAAATCACTGAAGGCAAACTTACGTTTAATGAACGCTACTATCTAAATAGCTCATTTTCATTGATTAACAAATTAGTGAATGACAATCCAGAGCTGGAGTATGATTTTAAAAAGAAAAATGTGGCTCTCTTTGAAGCGAACCCTCATTTTATTGAGAATCATACCAGTTATTACTACGCCGCTCTGTATAATTTTATGATTTGCTGCCGTAGAACCGGACGCCATGAAGAACTGATCGAAGGAATCAAAAAAATCAAAACACTAACCAGACAATACCCCTTTCTGGAACGCAATCTCATCTTTGTCTACTATCTGGAAATCAAATATAATTTCCAAAAGGGTAATTATGCTCTGATCCTCGATGATTTTGAGAATATCATTATCAAACATATTAAAAAGCATAACCAAAGTGAAGAAAGCCTGCCCGCGCTTTGTTTTATTTACTTTACCTTATCGCATATTATTCTTGATCATCCTCAAAAAGTACAGTTCTATCTCAGGCGTTTACACGCAATGTCTAAACAGCTGAGTCCTAGTTTTGCCTTATTCTTTGATATTTTAGAATTGATCAGCCATTATGAAACCAGAGACTTCGAGATTATTCAACAGCAAATCAATTCGCTCAAAAAGAAGGCTATTCGCAAACAAGGCAAGGATGTATTTTATACCGAAATGCTCGATTTTTTCCAGCGTTTGATTACACCAGAGGCCGAGGTTTATCAATTGGTTCACGATTTAAAACAACGCGCTTCACAGATACAAAAGGACGGATTACTCAATCTGCTTAAAGAGTTTTTACTGGATGACTGGCTAAAAGCAATTATGAAAAAACAATCACTATCTATGGTTATACACGATAGGCATTCTACCTAAATTTACAGATTTTAAAACTTTTATCTCTCTTTTTCTTTGATTATCAAAAAGTTAGTCCTACTTTCACATTGCTTGCTGGCTCTTAATCACTGCATATTATTTTTTAAATAAACATGAGAAACTTATGAGAAACTTAATTTTGCAAGCGACAGTACTTTGTTATCATACCGACGATATAGACGTAGAAATCAAAGTCTGAGCGACATCACTAAGAAACACAAAAATAAAAAGCTGCCTAAGTAAACTTACTGGGCAGCTCTTTTTTTATGCATTAAGTAGTTTAAAACATTTAAACACTAGTTGTTTGTCAACCAGCTCTTATAATACTCCTTATCTTCAATCCCCGCAGCATATTCCGTCATTAATAAGGGTTTAAAAGTATCCACCATTACTGCCAATTCTCCTGTTTCTTTTTGACCGATACTTTTTTCAATAGTTCCCGGGTGCGGACCATGTGGTATTCCTCCGGGGTGCAAAGTAATCATACCTCGTTCTACATGCTTCCGGCTCATAAAATCTCCATCGACATAGTACAAAACCTCATCACTGTCAATATTGCTGTGGTTATAAGGCGCAGGGATGGCCAAAGGATGGTAGTCGTATAAACGAGGTACAAAGGAACAAACTACAAAAGCTCTGGATGCAAAGGTCTGATGTACAGGCGGTGGCTGGTGTACCCGGCCAGTTATCGGCTCAAAGCTGTGAATCGAAAAAGCATATGGATAAGCATAACCATCCCATCCAACGACATCAAAAGGATGGCTGAGGTAATGATATGGATAGATATTATCCTGTTTTTTAATAAAAAATTTGAAATTTCCCTGTTCAGCATGGGTTTCCAGAATCTCCGGCTTGCGAATATCTCTTTCACAGAATGGCGAATGCTCCATGAACTGTCCAAACTGATTGCGATATCTTCTCGGAGTAATTACCGGACTCGATGATTCCACTATCAACAAACGATTATTAGAATTATCAAATTCCAATTGATAAACGGTTCCCCTCGGGATAACCAGGTAATCCCCGTATTCAAATTTCAAATTGCCATACATTGTTCGCAATGTCCCCGTCCCCTCGTGTATAAAGATTATTTCATCTGCATCCGCATTTTTAAAAAAGTAATCTTCCATACTTTCAGTTGGTGCTGCCAATACAAGTTTACACTCATCATTTACAAGCACCGGTTTGCGGCTTTTGATGTAATCCGCTTCGGGTGCGATCTGAAAGCCTTGCAGGCTTCGATGCTTGAGTTGTTTGTCGTGAATCGTTTTTGGAGCTACGGAAAAGGGTTCTCCAACCTGTACTATTTGTGTAGGTGGATTTTCATGGTAAAGCAATGAATAAGTATCGCTAAAACCCTCCGTTGAGAAGAGCTCTTCATGGTACAGGCTGCCGTCGGGCTTCCGAAATTGAATGTGTCTTTTTTGTGGTATTTTTCCTAATGAATGGTAGTGCATAATAAATTAGTTGTCATGATAACTATTTCACTAAGGTAGGTATATTTCCAGAAAAATCATACGCAAAAAGGACAAAGTGTGCAGAGAATTTTGCCAAAAACTGACTTAATGGATCAACCATCGATCCGATGTGCCATACGCTGAATAGCATCGATTATATTATCCAGAGCCGGCGGATAATCGACGTATTTGATCCGGCTTTCATCAAGTCCCCAGATGCTAATAGTTACAACTTTTTTCTTATCGCCATAGGCTACGGCAAGACGGAGAGGAATTGGAGTGGGTTTGTCTTTTTTCCGTTCCTGACAATTGGCAGTTTGGCAATCGTACATTCGTTCATATTCAAAAAACTGCTGAGCGATGATGTATTCAGCAAATTGTTCCAGCTCTTCCCGGGGAATGTCTTTTTTGGTAACAACCTGCCCACTATTCAGGCTTTTGAATTCTTTTATGAGACGACCATCACTTTTAATATGAATATAGTCTTTCAACACCGGATCCAGACCACCGTAGTATCCTCCTCCGATCAGTTCAATACTAATATATATTGGTTCCTCTTTGGATTTCTTTTTGCGTTTTTTCTTACGCTTTTTCTTTTTTTTACTTTTGAAGCCCAGCCAGTTTTTGCCCTTTTTCCGGCTATTCTCCGTTTCAACAATTACATCGGGCAATTCATTAGCAGCTTTTTTAAAAGGTGCCTCTTTACTCTCTACCCGAATGAAGTGATACTGATAGGTGCCTTTGCTATTCGCCTGAGTGAATTCCAATACCAATTTCGACTTATTGATCAGAGCCACCTCAAACTTTTTGATATGTTTAAAGCTATAAAATAATTCACTCCCGGCAAGACTCCAGGTTCCCCGTGTCAATCTGCCATTGAGGTATTCGTCATAGGTATAATCATATCTGAAGTGAAGGTAGTAGTCGTAGTAATTTTCCGCCTGATGGATAATCGTATTAGATTCTAGATGAATTGCATATGTGTACCGCCATTTCGTTTCTATGACCTCTCGTTCGTCAATAGCCGGATATCTCGTTCCCCATCCCAGAGAATCTTTTTGTGCCTCAGAAACATTCAGGCACAACACACAGTTGAAAACAAAAATTAATAAGTACCTGGTCTTGCTCATAAAACGGAAAAGGGAACATCTCAAATAAATAATCTGTATATCTGAGATGTTCCGTATAAAAATATTAGAACTTAAATCCTAATGTTACTATAATTCTATCATTATTGGTCGAATTATCGATAAATTGCTCATTGCCTGCATCCGATAATCTGTAAGGTATGTATCCTTCATCAATGGTTAATCGTCTAAATGCCATATCCAGGAAGAATTTTTCTTGTCGAAAACCCAATCCAAAGCTCAAGGCATTGTTCATATCCGTATCATCTGCATAAGGTGTGCCATATATAGCATAGCCAGCTCTGAAACGAAATATTTTGTAAACGTATTCCCCACCGAATTTAATATTTATAGCAGAACTAAATTCATTATTAATTCGTCCATTGAGTTCTTCTTCGTAGGCTGCATCTCCCGGGTCGGAACTATTAGCAGTCAGATTAAAATTAGCGCCGGAATAGTTTAAATACTCTACTTCCGCCGTCAAAAAACCCTGTTTTTTAATGATGAATCCTGCGCTTCCGATATATCGCCAGGGACTTCTTAACTTATATTCAAATGCCCCATCCGGAGATTCTCCGACAAAAGATTCAGGCCCAAATCCCTGATCAAATACATACTCCAATTCTGTAGAAAAATTATCCGTCAAATTATAGGATGTCGGAGTATGCACAGCTGCTCCAATTCTAACGGTTTGATTCATTCTATAGATCATCCCCAGTTTGAAGTTTACACCAACACCAGAAGTAGTCAGGTCTTCCCGAAAAGTATTCTGTATAAAAATTGGGACTTCATCGTTTGGATCATCTTCCTGATATACTTTTTCTTCCGAGAAATTCACAAAAGGCAAGCCGACAGATGCCCCTATCATAAGGCGTTCGTTAAAATTTCCGGCCAGAGCAAAGTTTAATTCATTGATCGACCCTCTCGTATTCACTCTTTGCTCTTTGTAAACTTCCGTTCCTCGCACCAACTGAAAATCATTAGTCCATTGCTGAACCCCGTTTTCATAATCAAAATCAATATCATAAATCGCTCCGGTCTCAAATGCCAAACCTGCTTCAAACTGATCGAGATTATCCGGTAAAAGCGGAATACCGTTTTCATCATAAGCTAATTCTACAAATCTATCAGTATAAGAACCTTCTGTACTCCCGCTAAAGAAAAATTCACGGTTATAATTGGCCAGCTGATTCATACCTATGGCAATATTCACCGTTTTCCATTTTGAACGAACCGGAGCAGTGGATCTTGCCGAGGTCACATAACCAATATTGCTAAAGTTAAACCTTGTTTTAGATTCTTTATTGACCGGGCTTCCACTTCCTTGAAAATCGGACCTGGTTGTTGCTGTATAAGTTGAAGGACTTAATGTAAATTCAGAGGTTCTAAACATTGCTAAACCTGCCGGATTGGTGCTGATTACCGAGAAATCTGCGCCCAAAGCTCCTAAACCGCCGCCTACTCCCATCGACCTTGCCGTGCCACTTACATCAAATGTCGAATAACGCAAAGCGTCGGAAGTAGTTTGGGTCCTCCCTACAGAAACGATAAACAAAGCCGCTAATAATAATATATTCCTGTTCATATTTATATATTTTTTCTCCGAATCAATCAGAGCCCCTTTTCTTCATTACTATTTGCTTTCTATCTGATCTTAGCTCGAAGGTGTTTTTATAAAATGCTATTTCATTATCTAATATAATTTCTTAAAAAGACCTGCATTCGCAGATTGGCATTTATCAAAATAGGAAAAAAACACAATTATAGGAATGAACGAATTGAAAAGAAAATATAGACAAGAAAGAATATCAATGAATGACTAATCTCTTTTAAATTCGGTTAAAAAAAAGTGGGTGAACTCTATGTGCAAATTCACCCACTTTTAACCAATATTTATTAGAATTTATTATACTAATTAGTCTTATTATCTTGGTCCTCTTCTAGAACCTCCTGATCTGGAGCGGGAAGAAGACCTGCTGCTACCCATGCTTCTGCTTCTGCTGGATGATCTGCTAGCACCACTTCTGGAGCTACTTCTGCTTCTGGAATTATTCCAGCTGCTGCCACTTCTTCTGGAAGAAGAGCGTTTTGTACTGCTGCCGCCCCAGGTGTTATTTCGCTTATTTCGATTGGCATTTGAGCCTCTGCGAGATGATTTACTGGTAGAACGGCTTCTATCATATCCCCGAGATTGAGAAGAGGAAGCATCCTTTCTTCTTTTATTTCCATTATAGATACTCCTATTGGTTTTACTCCTTTCATCTCTGGATGTACGCGTGTCGTTACCAAATGATCTTCTACTCTTGTCAGTATTATTGGCACGAGAATTTGATCCTGCATCGTAAACATCGTAGCGGGAATTTCTTCTGGAAACATCTTTTGCTCCGCTGTTAGTCGTGTTATCTGCACTTCTTCTAACATCGGTATTTTGTCTGGGAGCAGTAGTTCCGCCATTGCGACTTACATTATTGGCTCCTACAGCATTATTCTTAGGACTCACTCTTGGAGAGCCGGCACTTACTGTATTTCCGGCACCGCTCCTTCTGGAACCGTAATAAATATCGGCATCGGATGAACCGGAGCGGGTGGAAGTAAATCCAAGCGGGTTACTCCAGGATGGCCCACAATAATTGTATCCACCAAAGCCTCCTACATTGGAAAAGCCATTATTAAAGCCTCCATAATTAAAGCTGCTGAAACCAAAATTAGGTGTATTAAAGGCAAAACCACTTGCATAACCAGGTCCGAAGCCATTGAATCCGCCAGGCACTCCCCACTGATTGAAGCCATTCCAGCTATTAAAACCATTCCAGCTGTTCCATCTATTCCACCTGTTCCATCGTCTCCAGTTTCTGTAACTGTAGAAATTGAAAGGATTTGAATAAATATAAACATTTACCCCAGGGGAGAAAAACGGATCGTAAAATCCGCGATCTATATAGATTGGATCGAAGTAACCAAACCCATAAAATGGCCGATGAAAACGGCGTATACGGGAAGTATAATAATAGTCATAGCGATCATCATACTCTGAAAATCGATCATTATCAGCATCATAATCGTATTCTTCATCATCAAAAGAATACCCATTATCAGCATCAGCATAGTAGTCATCCGAATCCCCGTCAAAATAACCACTATCAGTGTCCGGATTATAGTATAAATCGTCAAATTGCGCCGTAGCATTTACACTCAAGCCAAGCGTAAAAATTGCGATTAATACTGTTGAAATTTTATACATTTTCATAAAAAGAACTTTAAAGTGTAATTACTGTGACTCTCTTACAAGTTACAGTTGTAATTTATTACTTTTACGCCACTTTTTTAGTTAAAACTGTATTAAAATACCTGTTTTTTGGGATAGAAAAGTGTTAAAATGTCTTATACATTCATTTATTCAGACACCTGTTTGAGTTGTCGGTCTATAACAAATCAAAACGACTTTTGTTCGGCTGAATTACGCAAATTCCAACATATAGTGGAACCTTATCCTAATGAAACCAGTTTAATCCGATCAATAGAACTAATATTAAAATCAAAAATTTTCCATGTCAAAAGTAATTACTAGTCGTAGCGAAGATTATTCTCAATGGTATAATGATATTGTGAGAAAAGCTAATCTGGCTGATCATTCCGCAGTAAGAGGCTGTATGGTTATCAAACCTTATGGCTTTGGAATCTGGGAAAACATGAAAAGTCAATTGGACAAAATGTTTAAGGAAACCGGACACACCAATGCTTATTTCCCCCTTTTCATCCCCAAAAGTTTTTTAAGTAAAGAGGCAGAACATGTAGAGGGATTTGCAAAAGAATGTGCAGTGGTGACCCATCACCGCCTGATGAATGATCCTGTTAGCGGAGGTGTTGTTGTTGATCCTGCGGCAAGACTGGAAGAAGAATTGATTGTTCGCCCTACTTCGGAAACGATCATTTGGAACACGTATCGCGACTGGATCAATTCCTATCGGGATCTTCCACTTTTGATCAATCAATGGGCCAATGTCGTCCGCTGGGAAATGCGAACTCGCTTATTCTTGAGAACTGCAGAATTTCTTTGGCAAGAAGGGCATACCGCTCACGCTACTAGTGAAGAAGCCATCCAGGAAACTTTGACAATTCTGGATTTGTATGCCAGATTCGCAGAGGAATATATGGCCATGCCTGTAATCAAGGGAGTGAAAAGTGCCAATGAACGTTTTGCCGGAGCTGTTGATACCTATACCATCGAAGGCTTAATGCAGGATGGAAAAGCATTACAGGCAGGTACCTCTCATTTTCTGGGGCAAAATTTTGCGAAAGCTTTTGATGTAAAATTCTTGAATGAGAATCAAAAACAAGAATACGTCTGGGCAACTTCCTGGGGAGTTTCTACCCGTTTGATGGGAGGGCTCATTATGACGCACTCCGATGATCAGGGATTAGTTGTCCCTCCAAGATTAGCACAAACACAGGTCGTTATCGTCCCAATACCCAAACCAGGTACAGAGATTGATGAAGCTGCCGAAAAAATCATGAAGGCTTTAAAAGCAAAAGGAATTAGCGTTAAATACGATACCGATGCAAAAAAACGCCCGGGCTTTAAATTCGCAGAACACGAGATGCATGGAATTCCCGTCAGAATTGGTATTGGGAAAAGAGATCTTGAAAACGGACAAGTAGAAATTGCGCGTAGGGATACAGGAGAGAAGTCATCACACAATCTCGAAAGTGTTGCTGATCACATTGAAAATTTACTGGAAGAAATACAAAACAATCTGTTTAACCGGGCTTTAAAGTTCCGGGATGAACATATTACCAGAGTCGATACATTCGAAGAATTCAAATCGATTTTAGAAAGCAAGGGCGGATTCTTATCTGCGCATTGGGATGGTACGACAGAAACAGAGGTAAAAATTAAGGAGCTAACCAAAGCGACCCTGCGATGTATTCCTCTGGATGCCGAAGCCGAAGAAGGTAAGTGTATTCTTACCGGAAAACCGTCGGGGAAAAGAGTACTTTTTGCAAAAGCTTATTAGCAAGTAATTCTCAATAAATTACTTCTTCTGTCAGTAACCTGTGTTTTCTGGAAAACACAGGTTATTTTGTTTTTATGGTCAAAATTTCGTATTTTAGATATTTGACAAAACATTTAACCCCTTTAAAAGCTTTTATTCAAAATTTTCGATCATGAAAACGCATAGCAGAGAAATATTAATATACTACAACCCCGAATCTAATTCTGACCGAAAAACAGTAGCTCATGCCCAAAGCGTAGTACCTCATGTCAGAGCTTATGCATTTGCCAAAGCCCCTTCCACGACAACTAGTTGGCAGACCATTCTTAATGCTCTCGAATTGCATCCAAAAGAAATTCTGAATAAAGCGAACCCTTTTTATCAAAAGCATATCCGGGGAAAAGAATTTGATGATGAAAGCTGGGTTAATATCTTGAAATACAATTCAAATCTTATCAAAGCACCTATTGCCATTCGTGGACATAGAGCTATTTTGTGTAATAATCCAACAGATATTTATAAACTGTAACATAAGCAATTACTTTATCGGATAATTTTTCTCTTTGTACCGTCATTTTTTTGAAATCCGGATATTTGTCCAGGCTTTCTGTGATCATAAGTATGAGCTTTGCCTGCCTAAAACTATATTAATACTCACATTTGTAGTGAATTTTAAACAAGCCCAAACTTATTTTTTAATCAATACTTAATTTAGTACTTTTGCTTCATCAATAATCAAGGCTTGTGGATTCAAGCTCTCGTAAAATCTTTTATAATGGCTTTTGAAGTAGAAGGCAAACTATACAAAAAATTCGATACCCAACAGATAACCGATTCTTTCAGAAAAAGAGAATTTGTCGTTGAAATTCAAGATGGAGCATATCCTCAATTGATCAAATTTCAAATGACTCAAAACAACTGCGAAAAACTGGATGGCTTTGAGGAAGAAAAACAAATAAAAGTTACTTTCTCTCTAAAAGGTCGAGAATACACGAAAGATGGTCGTACTACCTATTTCACCAATCTCGATGCATGGAGAGTTGAAAAAGTTGGTTCGGAAGCATCTCAATCCGCTCCCGATAATGCTTTCCCAGGTGCTAATGACGAACCTGTGGGTATGGACACCCCTGATACCGATGATCTTCCATTCTAGTTTATAAATTGATCATCCCCAAAGCGCTCCTGATTCTTTTGCTAGAATTGGAGCGTTTTCTTTTTCTGTTATTCAATCCCGTCCTTTACTGGTTAAACCGTTAATTTTCTTTTAAAACGTACCATATTAATAACTGTAATTGGCTTTTAAAACCATATTTCCGTACATTTCTTTTATGAAAATAAAGCTTAGTATCCTATTGCTCTTTATTACCATCGGTGTACATGCTCAGTATATTATCGGGATTGGGACAAAATGGAGCGATGAATTTACAGAATGGAAAATTTATACCGAAGATGAAGAGCTCGAAGGGGAAATCACCATGCGATGGCAGATGCAACTGGATTGGACTGAGTGGGATTATACTATTGGGAACGAGTCTGGTTCCATCCGTATAAAATGGAAAGACGATCCCAATCAATGGGAAATTAGTGGTGGCGACGAAATCATTACTGCAAGAACTTTATGGAAAGACGATCCCACTGAGTGGCGCATTACCAATAATACCCAAACCATTACTTTGAAGAGCAGATGGGGTAACAATTTCAACGAATGGCGTTTGAAAAATGATCGCTATGGTTCTTTTGATATGGCAATGGATTGGGAGGGTGATCCAAGAGAATGGATTGTGGAAGATGATCTGGATGAAGAAATCAGCATTCATCTAAAAATTGCGATCCTCTTTATTGTCACCTTCCACAGTTCACCAAAATTTTAGACTAGCTCACCGGCTCTAAAATCTGAGCTGCATGAGTTTTTGTTTTTACTTTTGTGATCACCCGTTCAATGATACCTTTTTCATCAATAATGAAAGTAGTACGCAGTACTCCATCGAACTCTCGCCCCATAAACTTCTTAAGCCCCCAAACGCCATAGGCTTTGATAGTTTCAAGTTCCGTATCCACTAACAAGCTAAAAGGAAGTTCAAATTTTTTGATAAAATTCTGATGCTTTCTGGCACTATCCGGGCTTACGCCCAATAAGGCATATCCGGAAGCTTTTAACTCTGAGAAATGATCTCTCAAGCTACAAGCTTCAGCGGTACAACCGGGCGTATTATCTTTTGGATAGAAAAAGAGGATAAGTTTTTTCCCTTTAAAATCGGAAAGTTTAATGGTCTCTCCATTTTCATTAACACCTTCAAAAAATGGTGCCTTATCTCCTGCTACTAAGTTTGTCATTGGTATTATGATAGTTTTAAATTATTAATGGTTATTCTACTCGATATGTCTTTTAGAAATAGATGTTTTACCTAACATTCAACCACCCTAAAGCTTAAAAGTTCAGTATCTCGTCATTCCTGAACTAGCTTTTAGGCGGGCTGATAAAAATTCCTATTCTAAAAACAGGAGAACTACCCGGTTCTACCTGAAAGGAGGATATATTTTCACCCACTGCTTCAAAATCGGTACTAAAGTTATATTGAAATCCGGCACTGATATCCAGCCAGACCCATGGATGGATATTTTGCTCCAGGGAAAGCCCCATCCTCAACTCTGAATGATTGAGATTATAAATTCCGGAAAGGGATTCTTCTGTCCCCACCGAATAACTCCGGCTGTTATAACGAATCCCGGCTAAAAAAATCGATCGATCTGTCAGATTGTACCGAACGGATGCCAAAGCAGGCAGAACCGTCTCAATTCCCCATTTTCCATTAAAAGTATGATTGTACAAAAAGAAAGGCAGAACAATGGTATTTCTAAAACTTTTCGAAAAGGTGATCCCCACCCCCATTTCTTTCTCTGCCCGTTTTTTGAACCCCAACAACATGGATGCATTAAATATCGAGTATCTATTATCAAAATTGATTATGCCAGAATAATCCCCATTATACATCGTGCGCAAGCGAAAAGAGCCATACATTGTTTCGCTCAGGGATTTAACCAGCAAGCCATCGAATCCCGTACTTTTAAGATTTCGACCATTAATCCGGTTAAATACCTGGGCATAATCTACACCAATTCTTTCAAAGTCGTAATGTTCCGGGCGATAAAACGTCCCTAAAATAAGCTTAAATCCTTCTTTATTAACAACAGGAATTTTTAGTTTGAAATTAAAATTCTGTAGCCGGAGCCGGCTCAAGGGTTGACTCAGTGGATAGCCCTCCTCTTCTTCAAGCGTACTCGTATTAGTATGAATAAAAGATAATTCCAAACCCCGGCTTCTTGATTTATTCACCACTCCTGGCTTGCAAAGACATTTCAATCGCAAGCTGCTACCATCAATATCTTCTGGTAAAAAAACAGGTCGATCCTGACTTTTTCCATTGTTTATACTACACAACATTAATATAAAAAAGAGGAATAATGCTCTCATCAGACACAATTTTCGATTATCTCCTTGCATTGCCTTTAATAAAGAAATATCAGGGCATATTGTTTAAAATAAACCTAAGATAAGCTAAGTCCAATAAATTTTCACAGGAATAATGAAGTAACTAATATTTGTCAGAACTGGTAATGGACACCTGTGCTTAGCTTCAGTAGCTGTAGATTTTCGTATTTGAAAGTACCTTTATGCAGTGCGAACTGTGAACTTCCTTCCAGGATAAGGCTCCAATGCTGATTCATTCTGATCTGGAATCCAAGAGAGGACCAGAAAGCACTAAGTTCAAAATTACGGGACAATAAACGTCCCTCACTTACAGAGTAGCTTCCCTGTATGGATTGATATTCATACTCCAGTCTGGAACGATTGGTCCTTCCCGATATTAAACCGGCTCCAATATATGGATTGAAATATTTACGTGGGAATAGAGCATATTTAATCCCAAAAGGTATTTGCAGATAGTTAAAATCCCCTTGAATCTTCAAAAGTATATCTTCACCGCTGCTTGGCGGTAAATCCGGAAATCCCATGACCGGATACTCATCATCCTCTTTGAATCTCCGTGTAAAATCATTAGCAAAGTATTCTACTCCGGCAATCAGGCTCAAGCGCGTTCCTATTCCAATTTCTGCATGTGCACTTCCTCTCAGGTTAAAACCACTTCCGCCAAGGTTCAGCGAAGCAAAGGTTCCGGTCGTACCCGAAAGCGCAAATCGAGTTGGTTTTAATTGCTGGAGATATAAGCGTACTTTCTTCTTACGCATTTTTTTCACCTTAATAGCGGGTAAATCAACCGGATTGCTAACCATAAATGGCTTTTGCTCAAGTGTCGGGATTTGGGAAATAGGCATAGTCACAAAAGCAAAATCCGTCAGGTCAAACTCTTTCTGGATCGATGTCTTTTCCGATGAAGTCAGAGCTTCAGCAGCGGCAGGCTCGGATTCTCTGGACAATCCAATGGATGGGAAATTCTGATTAGCAGCAATAGTCATTGCCGATAAAGGTCGGCTTTCAAAAATCTCAAAAAGCTCTTTTTCATCCAGGAGCAAAGCAAATTGAGCGGATGAATAACCCGTCGAATATACCGGAGCTTTGTTATTACTTTGAGTAGAGGGCTGAATATTTTGTTGATTAACAACAATTTTATTGTAAATAGTATCGTAAATCACCGTCACATGGCGCTCAACTGATATTTCTTTCTTTTCTTCAAGTTCAGGACTCGATGGAGGATTTGAATTATTATTTTGATTGGCATAAAAATAAATACACAAACCTGTCATGGTAGCTGCCCATAAAAACAATGGCAATTTCCCGATGAAGCCAAATGGAGTTTTCTGATCTTTCTGAGCATCCAGACGAGCTTCCATATCATTCCAAAGGTTCTCATCGAAGGGAAACTCCGGTGGATTGTCCATGGCATCTTTGATATATTGCTCAAAATTACTCCCCATTACTGGCTCTTTTGATTTCTGTATTATTTTGTAATCGTTCCTGTAAGATTTTTCTAGCTCTTGCAAAACTGGATCTTGAACTCCCTGCGCTAATGTTTAGTTGCTCGGCAATCTCATGGTGTTTGAATCCATCAATTGCATATAGATTGAAAACTAGTCGGTAACCCGGAGGAAGCTTTTGAATTTCTTTTAAAATATCTTCATAAACCAGATTATGCCAGCCCTTGTTATCATCTGAGTCCAATGGCATAATCTCATCTGAAGCTTGTGTTTTTAGCTTTTTATACTTCCGGTGATAGTCTATGGAGGTATTCACCAGTATCATTCTAAACCACTTTTTAAATTCGTATTGATCATCGTATTGATCAATTTTGGAAAACACTTTGAAAAAAGACTCATTCAATATTTCTTCTGCCTCAGCCCGGGAACTTGAATATCTCAGCGCAACACTTATCCCATAGCTAAAAAACAACTGATACAGGCGTTTCTGCGCACCTCTGTTTCCCGCCCGACAAGCCTGTATAATAAGGGATATATTATGCGTGGTCTCTTTCAATTTAGTTTGAAGGGTTTTAAGTCATTACGTTCGATTCTCAAAAAACGTTGCTTCACATTCATAAAGATAATGAAAAAAGGGCGCTGCTTCATTAGAACAGCGCCCTCAAAAACTTGACATCATATATTTTACACTCTACAGTGTATTCCGTCCGATAATTGAGCTGTATATCTATTCATTTATTTGCTGAATCTTCTCCAGAGCAGTATTTACAAACTCGCGATAGGCTTCCGGAATATTTTCCGTTACCAGGTCGATTAACCAAAAATCCCTCACTCCGTCCTTACTATATTCTATATAAAGTCCACCACCATCTGCTACATCGGGTTGTCCGATAACCGTTTCCGCCTCATCTAATAAAGCTAAGGGGAATTGACTTTCCAAACCAGCAACTATTTGAAATTTCTCATCAGAAAGCAAGGTGAAATCACCTTCATAAAAATCATCCATCTGAGGATAATTATCATTTGTATCTTCCATTAGTGTATTTTCATCAAGCCTGAATATTTCTATACAGGTCTCTCCCTGACAAAAGCCATAAAAATGGCCGAAAATCAGGTAATCTTCCTCTTGCAATAAAATATCATCATCATCTTTATTACAGGCAGTAAAAACTACGAGTGCAAGAAATAAGACAAAACACCATTTTGAATTTTTCATAACTTCTGGATTTAAAGCGATTCAGGAATCAATAATTTTTTTACCTGCAAGGGCCGGGAGTATAATCCAGGATTCCATTACAGGCCGCTCTACAGGCATTGGAATAAGTTACTTCATCGCATCCGCAAACGGGGGCGTATTCTTCCGTACAGATACAATCTTCTTGTGGAACGGCAGTGCAGAGTTCAATCTGTCCTTCTTTCTGGCAAGCCGTGTAAAAAAACAAAGAAATAAAAACCGGGATTAATAAGATTATTTTTTTCATAACTGATCATTATTTATTACATCAAAATAGACGAACAAAAAAGACCAGAGGTTGGGAAGGATTTGTTAAAAGATCGTTAATAGTTTTTGGAATCCAATGATCATTCTTTCTTTCCAATGCCAATTCCGGATTTCAAATTATAGAAATTTCCTTTAGGGTAAAAACGATGTAGTTTCTGTATAGCAATTTGGCTTCGAATGCCTCTTTTACAATAAAAAATAATCGGAAGCTCTATTTTAAGTTGATTCCTTTTATTTATAATATCGGCTAAAGGAATTAAAACCCCGCCAATATTAAAGGCTTCGTGTTCTTCTTCTTCCCGAACATCTATTAATTGGAAATTCACGCCCTGCTTTTTCCATTTTAATAAATCTTCAAATGTTAGCTCATTCACCATATTTATTGCTTTAAAGTATCAAGATTAATGCGTTCTCCCCGAGGTTGAAATTTAAGCTTCCACCCTGCTCCCTCTACCATAAAGCGAATCAAATCCAGCATATCATTACTTTGTTTTTCGGCAGCCAGAAAAAGATCACTCTGAGCAACCTGTTCACGAATTTTCTCTTTCGCATTGCGATTCATTTTATTATAATCCTCTTTAGTAAAAGAGTTAAAGGTTCCTTCGCTAATATCATAGTAGTCGAGATCGTGATCAATAGAGATGATTTCCGGATCGGGCAGGTTACTGATGATCAAAGTTTTTTGATTGGGTAAAGCTTCTATATTCATCTTGGTCAGATCATATCCAACCGAGACTTTGCCTTTCACACGGATTAAAGCCCTTTTTTGAAAAAGGCTAATATCGTATTTCCAGTAATCTTCGTAGGAATAGACTTCCGAAAAATAACCTTCAACAGTAACCAGTTTAGCAACTGTCTTTATTTTTTCCAATAAGATTTGGGACTTCTCTTCGGAGCTTACTTCACCCCAGGTATAATATTGCCGAGTGCCCATGAAAACCGCAATAATTAATGCCACAATACCGATAAAGGTTAATATCTTTCGACCCATAATAAGGTGTTTAACAGGTACTAAAACCTTTTGATAATAAAAGTAAGGAAAGCTAAGATAATTAAGTCTTTGTGAAAGGTTTAATTAGATCAAGTGACTTACTTTTTAGATGATTCTACGTTTGAATTAAATTCATTTCGCAAGCATTGATAATCTTTCAGAACAACTTTAACCGCTCCGGCGGACAAGGGAGCTTCGATAAGCAAGGGGATTCGATTGGCATCATTGCTAATCCAGATTTGCATTCTGGAATCTTTTTTAAAAACTTTTCCGTCCATTACTTCCGAAGTGAAGTACAGGGTATCAAAACGGCCCAGTTTTTTAATTCTTTTCGTCGAATCCCGGGATTCATACTGTGCCTTCAACCTCCAGGTTTTTTTACCATAAAATATATTAAAAGTTTCTTCCCGCCCTTTTTCAATATCGTTCATATCCATATTTCGTGCAAAATAAATGAGGGACAAAAGGTCATGTGTACATGGCTTTAAATGATAGGTTCGTCTTCTGGTTTGATCTTTAGTTCTCCCTCGATGGGAAACAACTCTCCGCCTTTGTTGATTAAAATACATTTCGTCATAATGATTATACTTCTTTCCGTTTATCCGGCGAAGCGCCTTTTTGGGTAATAAGGTGCTGGTATCAATTTCGCATTCATAATCATATTCCAATTTATAAAACCATTCATACGTTTTATAGGTGCTTCCATAAGCCCTCAGTTTATATATGCCATTATCTTTTTGAGCCCGCAGGATTACTTCACCCGCCGGTAGCCAGACAAAATTCCAGTTGTAATAAACTTTATACACTAGTTCTTCACCGGATTGAAATGCGGTATTAACAAGATTACAAGTTTCAGAAACAGGAGAAATTTCTGATTCAGCAGAATTGGACCAGGATAATAAAAAACTAATATAAATAAGTCCCAGAGACAGTTTTTTAAGTCCGTTGATTGCCATAGCCCAGTGATTTAAGGATATTGACATTTCCAATAAATATCGTCCCAATTAACGCTGGAACAATGATATTTATTATCCATAAGATAAAGGTAGCTGCAAGTATACTGATCTCGTTTGCACTGAAATGAGTCCAAATGAATATAGCTAATTCGCCTCTTGCTACAAGTCCCATCAGGGGGGGAAGTGGAATACTCGTTTGAAACAAAAAGATAGTTGCGATACCAGAAAATCCGGTTAAAAGATTAATCTCAATACCAAAATATCTAAGCACCAAATAGTACTGTAAGCTGTAAACCATATAACGTAAGAATGCAAAAAGCAGCGCTTTATTGAGTAGTTGGGTATCATAACTTCGAAGAACATTTACATTCTTAACAAATTTCTTGAGTTTATGTAAATAGGGGATTTTCTTGGCAATCGGAATGATGACATCTATATTGTAAAAACAAAATAACATAATCAGAACCAGGGTGAAACTTAAAAATAATACCGATCTAAAAATATAGGATTCCAGCTCCAGGTGCCTTGAGACAAAAACTGCAAATCCTAAAATCCCCAAACTCAGAATTGCCAATAACTGACTGTAGCTTCCAACCAGGGTTGCAACTACTGCTTTCCAGTTATTTTCCGGTTTAACAAACAAGACTCGTCCTCCATATTCTCCAATCCGGTTTGGCGTTAGAATACTGAACGTCACTCCGGCAAAAATCGCAGACAACGATTTTTTAAAAGACAATTGCTCAAAGCCCTGAATCAATAGACGCCATTTACAAGTCTCGAAAATCCAATTGACCGGCATAAGAAAAATAACAGCCATTAGCCAGCCCAAGGGTTGAGACCGGAGGGTTTTCAGAAAAGTTTCCCAGATTTGATCGATATTTTCTTTAGCGAATATCTGGTAATAAAGTACCCAGGCCATCAATGCGGTAATGAGCAGTTTGATTGACCAGTTGAGTAATTTATTATTCAGGATTTTTATCAAAATTAAATATTAGCTTGGATACTTTGAACATCAAAAGTAATCAAGCAAAGGGACAATTTTGAATCACAGAACATCTTAAAATACTGTAAGACAGGAATAAGGTGACAGCATCTGTATTGAAGTAGTTTACAGAAGTAAAAACGCTGAAATATTTTTATTCAGAAGATGGTGCAAGAAAGTGGCTCTTAAAGAATTGTAGTATCTTTGGACCGATGTCAAAAGTAAAACGCATTTTAGGAGTTGATCCGGGTACAAACTTTCTTGGTTATGCAATCATTCAGGTAATGAAAGATCAGATCAGCCTGGTTAAAATCGGGGTGGTAAAAATGAATCACCTTGAATCACAACAATTGAAGCTGAAAAAAATTTTTGAACGCTTACAAGAGATTATTGGATCGACTCAACCCCATGAGATGGCAATCGAAGCTCCTTTCTTTGGCAAGAACGTACAATCTATGCTTAAACTGGGTCGTGCCCAAGGAGTAGCAATAGCCGCTGGAATCACAAAAGGGATAGAAGTGACTGAATATTCTCCCAAAAAAATAAAACAGTCCGTGACGGGTAAAGGCAATGCTTCAAAAGAACAGGTCGCCGCTATGCTGGAAATAATTATGAATGCCAAACTGGAGCAACAAACCCTGGACGCTACGGATGCATTGGCTACTGCAGTTTGCCATCATTTCCAGTCTTCCAGTCTATTATCTAGTGGAAAAAAGTATAATAACTGGGATAGTTTTGCCAGGGATAATCCCGGGCGAGTAAAGCAATAGCAAGCCTTTCAGACAAATTCCGTACTTATATTTTGTGCAATTTCTGCTAAAGTATCGTGAGAGAGTGTTAGCTTGGGGTTTGCAAAGTTAACATCTGCCATCGTTTGCATTGGGATCAAATGAATATGTGCATGTGGTACTTCCAAGCCAATGACGGCCATCCCTATCCTTTCGCACGGATAAGCTTTTTTTATCGCTTTGGCTACTCGTTTGCTAAATATCATTAGTCCCCCGAGTAAATCATCTTCAATATCGAAAATATAATCTACTTCCAGTTTTGGAATAACCAATGTATGTCCTTTTACCAAAGGATTAATATCTAAAAATGCGAGATAATCAACTGTTTCTGCAACTTTATGGCAAGGGATTTCCCCCTTGACGATCCTTGTGAATATACTCGGCATTTTATATTGTAATATTTACAATTTCAAATTTGATAATTCCTCTAGGTGTTTCTACTTCGGCAATTTCACCTATTTTTTTCCCTATTAAACCTTTTCCAACCGGAGAATTGGAAGCAATTTTCTTGGCTTTTAAATCTGCTTCTGCTTCGGGCACCAGGGTATAGGTCAAATTTTTATTACCCGCAAGGTTTTTAATCGTAACAGTCGTGAGCAGGGTTACTTTAGACGTATCAATGTTAGAAGTATCCAGAATTTTAGCAACAGCCAATTTGGTTTCCAACTGATTGATCTTAAGTTCAAGCATGCCTTGTTCATCTTTGGCTGCTTTGTATTCCGCATTTTCAGATAAGTCCCCTTTTTCTCTTGCTTCAGCGATTGCAGCAGCAATTTTTTGTCGTTCAGTTGATTTCAATTCCTCTAACTCTGAGGTTAGCTTTTCGTATCCTTCTTTTGTTAAATAAATTACGTTTGACATAATTATCATTTTTTAATCTTAACCTTCAAGGCCTTTTAAGCAGCGTTACGGATATAACTGTCTCCGGAAGAGACTCACAGAAAAGCCTAAAATATATGGAAGATTATAAGTTAAGAAAAAGTTTTCTATCTGAGAAAGAAAGTTATATTTTGATATGTTTTCAATGCGCTTGTCAGATAAAAATTACTTTTATGCTCTTTGTAATATAAGCCAAGAACGTTTCTATCTGTGCAGATAGAAACGTTCTTGCATTAAATATACTCTTAAAGATAGGTATTTTATGTCATATTGTAAATACCCAAACCTAAAATATCTTAGAAGTTCAGTCTCACGCCAAGGTTGTGTGTACCATTCCAAATTCTGGTATGACGATAAGCATAGTCGATACCGAATTTAGTGGTTCCGCCTCTTCTGAAAGGAACTTCTATAGAAAGTCCACCACTAACACCAGAATATATAGGTGCTTCGACACCCCCGTTTAACTGCGAACCAAGCGTGTATTTGTAACCACCTCTAAGCATCACCATGCTATTAAAAGCATACTCTACACCACCTCCAATCTCATCACGAGAAAAAGAATTAGATGTAAAATTACCTACCACGGTTACCCTATGTTTCGGATTAATCACAAAATCATAAGAACCTCCAATGTTCAAAACTGAAGGAAGTTCAAATTGCTGAGATCTCTGGAAAAAAGTCAACTCATAAGGTATTGGTCCCGGGTTTTCGGCTTGTTGAGAAAGTCCTTGTCCGGTAAATTTCATAGGGGTACCAACATTTCTCAAAGAGATACCGAATTTGAAATTATCCTGTGGCCCCGTCACATATTGTACTCCTGCATCAATTGCAAATCCAAAAGCAGAGATATCTGCAGTGGACTCAGAAACTACTCTAGCGGTAATACCTACAGAAACTTTATTTTCAAAAATATGTGCATAATTCAGCCCAAGATTGAAAAGAGATGGCGAAAATGTTGCTCCAGTCCCTTCAGGTTGTTCTTCCGTAGTAACTGGAATGTCTCCAAGGTCAACAGCCATCAAACTAACTCCAAAAGCACCGTTTTTTCCAATCTTTTTGGCAAATCCAAAAGCGTTCAAAGCAATGTCTGTGCCCTCGAAATATCTGGTATTAGCAAAAAGAAATTCTGTATTTTGTACCCGGACTACACCGGCAGGATTGATCCTCATTGCTTCAACACCTCCGGCAAAAGAGGTAGTCATGGTATGTAAACCCGCTGATCTTGCCCAAGGATTCATCAACAACTGCCCCGCACCAGCTTCCCCTTGACGATCAGGATTTCCTGCCTCAGCGGTATCTGTAAAACACAGACTAATTGCAAGTACAAGAAATGTGTATAAATATTTATTCATTTTATCTTTATTTTAAAATCTTTGAAGAAAGGCCTATTGAGTTTCACAATAAATGTGAAACTCAATAGACTATAAAATTATACTATAATCCTGTCGGGTCAAATTGTCTGGCTACACCAAACCATTTAATTACTCGCTCCCCTAATGGTCCGGCATCAATGTGGATCAAATAAACACCACTTGCTACCGGAATAAATCTGGAATTATTCAAATCCCATTCCAGTGCAGGAGAAACCTGATCCAACAGAACCGGTGCTTCTCCCATGCCCTTCGGTTCTCTTACCTCATCCCGGACATACTGTCGAACAAATTTACCATCCAAGGTAAAGATAGTGACTGTACAACTAGGAGGTAAGTTTGTAATCTTAACTATATTGGTAAACTGACTGGTTTCGTAAGCAGAGAACCCATAATAAGGATTAGGTACTACATTAATAGCATCTAACTGGCTATTAATCTCATCTTTTGTCTCTGCCAGATCAGCAGTAACACCTTCAAAAGAGAATAGATATTTATTCAAACCATTATTCTCTCCTGTACCAACAGCTTCTCTGTATGGATTATCCACTCTTAATTTGACTACAACATCATTAGGAATGATTCCCTGATCAACAGGAAGTAATCTGGACTCTGGTGCCAATAAGGGGAATCCGGCCCATTTGATGCCGGTAGCTATAAACCGCTGGTCAATAGCGCTACCCGTTGATAACCGCTGAGCAATTTCCGCACATTCATCATATTCCGTTCCGGAAACATAAATAAAGTGTTGACCTCCTCCTATGTAAGCATAGATTCCTGCCTGATTTAGAAGTTCAGGAATTGTTACCTGACTAGAAGGATTCCAAATCATATCTCTACCGTTTAATATAGCAGGATCAACAATATTATCCTGACAAATCGTTGGGAAAGCATCACAATCATAAGTAGAATTTTCTCCGAAGAAGATGTTTAAACGCTTCCCGGTCTCAACGTCAACGGCATAACCTGGAAACCAGCTCATACCATTACCTGTATTATCGGGGGTTCCATCTTTTCCTAGAGAAGCACTTGCTCTTAAATCAAAGCTTCCGGCATCACCTTCTGTCGGTAAAGCTAAACCATCAGTATAATGTCTACTGGCAGTTTCTACAACCACACAGCGGCTCCAGAGGTCTGGATTAGAAGTAAATACAATATCAATATTGGGGAGCGTTTGCAAAAAGTTCTGAGCATCAGCACTCGTATTTCCATCGTTCATCCATGCTGGTGAAATTGATGGAGTTAACAAGTCAACATCTAGTATTCTATACGGGTAGAAAAAGCCTGAAGCCATATCCGTCAACCCTCGATCAGGGTCAACTGAATTAACACCTTCACCACCTACATAGTTAAACGGAACATCTAAATCACCTGGTATAGCGGACAGCCATTGCTCTCCGTTAGGATCAGCATAGGTAAGATCAAAACCTATTGCACCATTTGAACCACTACCCAGATCACCTGCATCCGGCGTTTGGGCAACGATAACAGAAAATCCATATTCCGCAATAGTTTGCTCATTCAGTTGATCAATGCTCTTGGTAGATATTTCCTCAAAACTGGGATCATCAAGATTTCTTAACCTCCAATGAATCGTATCATCAAGGTCGTTATCATTATTTTCATCAAACAATGTTAATTCGAATTCACCATCTACAATATCCAGCGGATTGTAAACTCTTATATTGATTGGCCCATTTCCTCCTGTATAGGTAATTCTGCCTCCAGTCTCATCATTAACCATCGCTTCCCTGGTCTCATCAGAGACATCTACGAAATTTCCACCAACTCCAATACCTTCAACCCTGGTAACAACAGGACCATCGCCGTACTCAGCATTCAGTCTGCGATCGACGATTGGTCTCGGTATAACCGTATATCCCAGAACCCCATCCGAAGGACCAATATTACGTCTACCAACAAGGTAAGGGAATTGCTGACCTGTACCCGGAGGGGTATTGTCAAAGGGCATCCACTCATTATGTGCGTAAGCGATAACTGAAAAATAGTACTTTTTATGATTAATTAATTTTCGACTATCTAATCCAAATTGATCCTCCGTTATTCTAAATGTCTTAAAAATTCCTCCATCCGCACCATCAACCATCTCTTCAGGAACAAAAATTACTTCCCCGCCAGGTATTGGGTTATTTACTTCTGAAGGAAACCAATTAAAAATTCGGCTTATACCATTTCGAATATCAACCTGAAAGATCAATCTAGCTTCATCAGGATTGCTAAAATCTGCATTAGGATTAGTTAATTGATATACCTGATAGCCTTCGAACCTGTAAGATTTCTCTTCGTCCGGCAAAGAAGGTGGAGCACGCAAATCAACTTCCTGGTAATTTTCCTCAAAATTATTGGAAGTCGGCTCATTAGACAGGGTCATAATAATTTCCTCATCCAATTCGATAAAACATACATCCGGAGCATCAGGCCCATCGGTAATATCAAAACAGTTATCAAAAAGTGCCTGAGCTACCTCATCCGCACTTTGTAAGCGGCTAATGCTTGGTGCAGGATAGTCTTCATCCGGAACCCATACCACTCCAATAATCAGCTCATTCTTAGCACTGGGGTCCAATCTAAATGGTCCAGAAGCCTGAATTGTACGACGATCTCCATCAGCGAGACCTTCCTGCGCCATTGACCAGCCATTTACATCATCAGGCGGATCAGTAAAGGCATAATTAATGAAGTCCTGACTCATTGGATTATATCCATCTCCTCCAAAAGTAAATCTAGTTCCATCAGTCCATGAACCCGACAGGTAGTTATAAAATTGCTGAGCAGAACCGGGGTCATCCGTCCCTGGAGGAGGAGGAGGATTTACCCCTCCATTGTTATAATAAGTAAAGGAACTCATTCCCAGTTCCAGAATAGTATCTGCTATTTCACCAATATTTGGCGTCCTTAAACCATCGCTATCATCTATTCCGTTTACGAATATTTTCGGTCCCAGTGGTCCTCTAAAGTAATCAACTCCAAGTATTGGAATCTCTTCACAGTAAGTAAATACACCCTGGCAATCCTGACAACTAGATTCACCGTCTAAGGCATCAGAGTTGTATACATACATCAAACTCAATGCGGTATCACATCCTACATAATCATCAGTAAAGCAACCCAGGTCAGGATCAACCCACATTGCAAAATAAGTACTGTCCAATGTTTGAATCCCCCAGTTAATCAGTTTATAACGATAGAAAGTCATATCATTTACTTCATCGTTTGTTTGATAACCAAAGGCTTGTACCTGTACCTCCATGGATAATGGTTCACCACTGGTCTCCGTGTGAATATTTCCATTATCATTATAAATCCAGAAAATCATCTCATCCGGGAACTGTGGAGGGAACTCTTCACAGCCTCTAATTTCGATTACCGGATAATCTCCAAGGTGAGGCTCATACTCACCATTAGCATTTTCGTCAAAAAACGGAGCCAGTCCCTGAGAAGGTCGATCCGGAAGCTCAAAACCCACTTCATCAAAGAAAAAATCATTCCCCTGCGCCGGCCAGCTTAAGAGGTCCGGATGAATTGTATTAGGATCAAGCTCTGTTTCGCCATTCGCGAGCGCTGTTTCCCAGGCAGCAATATGCTGGTCAATAACACTACCCCTTATAGTAAAAAATCTGTCCCAATTTTCACAGGTATCTGCGCCAACCGTACCTACTGTAGTAAGCGGGCCAGGCCAGAAGTCAGAAGCCCCAGTAGCCGTTCCATAAGTTTGAGCCGCTAGTTTTAAGTTTTCTCCAATATCAAATCCGCCCAGCCAAACGGCCCCGGCAAATATAGAAGAAACCGGATTAAGGTTAGAACCGGGAGGCGGTTTAGGTACCACATATAGTCCTTCATTACCATCCCACCAAATGTCACCACCAACAAGCAAACGGGCGCGGACATTATTGATATCCAAATCAATCTGGCTGTTAGCTACAGCACAATCTTCGCGCAAAGAAGCAGCATTGCTGTTTCCCTGAGAGGCGGCGCCCTGTTTATTCGGGTTAATGTGTGCATTGCCGGGCAGGCTCAAACCCAACCACAACAAGCAAACGAAAAAATATTTTAAATAACGCATGATATAATTCTTTTATGCTTTTATAATAATCTCTTCTTTCATTAGAAAATAAATTCTGCACCCAGAAAGATTCTTCTTGGAAGACTAAAGAAATCAGGATTAAGTATTCTCCATTGATACGAAGCCAAGAAAGACTCAATACGATCCTGATCAATAGTACTAATTGCTTCGCCACCATCAGGAGAAGCGAGGAAACCATCTGTCTCTGCTGATCCAGAAGCAGAGTATACGCGAAGAACATTTCGCTGATCCAAAAGATTTTGAACTCTTAAATAGACATTCAAATTCAATTTTCTGGTTGCATCAGGCTTAGATATTCTAAAGGTTTTATCTACCCGTAGATTAAGCGTAAAGTTCCAGGGCAAACGCGCACCATTTAATTGTCCAATTCTACCAACGCCTCCAAACTGTACTGGAAGACTAGTAGCTGTATAAGGACGACCGGAAACTGCAATAGCCTGGAAGTTTAATCCGGCATTTGCAAAGATATCTTTACCAAATAACTGAGGTCCGTTATAAAACTTGCCAGAAGAGTAACGATAATCAAGTGTCGTAACAAAACGGTGTCTTTCGTCAAAACTAAGAGGGAATAAGGTTCTCAGGTTTCCTCTGGCGGTAATACCTCTACCTGAAGTTGCACTGGAACCCGTTCCATCTGCAAATTGCAAGGTATAGTTAGCTGTAAGCTGGACATTATTCGTTCTTCTCAGGTCATACTGGAAGGTAAATCCTTTTACCGTACCAAAATCCTGATTATCCGAACTATTATATTGATTAACGATTGGTACAAACAAATACGTTCTAGCCTGAATCATATCACGCATTTCTTTATAGTAAGCAGCGATCTTGATTGCGGAGCTATTCGAAAGTCTTTGCTGGAATCCCACTTCGTAATCAATTGTACGCTCTGGTCTAAGGTTTGGGTTATTTACATCCGGACGTTCCGGGAAATAAAAGTAATCCAAAGCCGTTGCCAGAGTATTGGATGGCGGTCTTTGTACCAAGATATCATAGTGTGCAAAGAAGTTAGCTGCATCTGAAATCGGGAAAGAGAAAGCCAAACGTGGCATCCAGTTAAGTTGTGGCTCATAATCTTCGAAAGAAGAATTAACATCAAAATTCTCGTCTTTAATATCCGGGTTATCTTGAACATGCTTTGGAAATACTGGCTGAGTTCCAAAAATCTCTCTACCATCATTGGCGGGAGAACCATCAGCGAAGAACCAGTTCTCTCCTCTACGATATGCTTTAACCGCATCAGAAGTCGCACTTTCAGTATATACCAGATAATCGTTTTCTACACCTGCAGGAAGGTTTCCATCAAAGAATTCTCCGGCAGTCTGGATTGCATACAAAGAAAATGGATCTCTCATCACTTTTGTATTTGCATCAAATCGATCTACACGTAAACCTACGCGGAAGATAATATCTTTGAATGTAAATTTATCCTGGACATAAAAAGCTGCATAGATTGGCTGATCCGCAGCAACCGGGAATGTTCGAATCCCCTCTGCATTTCTAGCCGTAAAGAAATCTTCAAAAGCTACATCATTACCAAGTCTATTTCCGGTATAGTCATATCCCCAATAATCAAGACGAATAAAATTATTGGCATCATTTAGTTCCTGTGCAGAAAATAAATCCAATGAAAGTAAACTAGGATCAAGGGCATCAACATTTACATACTCATTAACTCCCTGGCCGGTAAGCTCTCTTATTCTTCTATAAAAAAGGTTACCTGCTACAGCATTTTCATCAACAAATTTATCAAATTCCGGAAGTTCAATTCCTGGAAGGAAAGTGCCCCAAGGTGCTTCTGGGGTATATGTTCCAATTATATTGGTTGTATCTACTCCCAGGATTTGACGATTTGCTTGTTGTCTGGCTACTCGCCATAAGCCAAACGGATTCAATTGGTGCCGTCTGTTGAATCTTTGTTCATAAATTACTCCGAACTGGATGGAATGACGACCTTTTTCAGAACCACCAGGCAAAAAGTCAAAAGAACTATTTGCTATAAACGTAATTAAATCCTCATCGATTTGTCTGGCAAAGTTATATGGCTGATTTACATTGGTCCAGGTATCCCAAACTGTTCCAAGGCCTGTCGTATTATATTGCCCGTTAATCAAAACAAACGCATCCTCATTAGGAGCATCCTCAATATTTACTACATTATTATACGCCACTAATCCGGGATTAATCTCACTAGGAGTGAAGCCTACAAATTCTTCTCTAAATCCACCATGTGCTACACTGAATCCAAATATATCTTGAGCTCCTGACCAGTCACTCTGACCATCTGTTGCCGGGAGGAAGTTAATATCAAATCTACCGACATGTCCGTAATCAAAAAAGTTTCTTCCGTGTACTGGATTAGATAGATCTCCAAAACGTTTTTCGTAGCCGAACTGAAGTGTATACTGGGCATTTCTAATTAAAGAGCTTTTAGAAGCAGTTTCACCACTATCATCCACTGCTACAGCCCCTCCTGCACCTAGCCGGTGGCGAAACCGGAAATTACCTCTATAACGCCTGTCATGATTAGTTGGGTTATTCCCGGAGTTTAATAACCAGGCACCGGAAGTAGGATTAAATTGATTATCCGTTCGATTGTATGACCCGAATATTGCGATATCAATTGCGTCGCTAAGACGAGCATCTATCTTAGCCGTGATATCATATCGTTGATTTTCTTCATTTGGTTTGAAATCCTGAGTGAAAACATCATCATTGGTCAGGAATTCCCCGGCAGGTACGATAGACTGACCAATTCTTCTAAGTGGATTTGCTTCCAGTTCAGCTAATACCTCATCTTTTACTATGTATATATCAGTTGCCGGCGGATCATCATCCAAACGACGAATATACTGACCGGAAATACGGAAACCGAGAATTGATTCTCCGGTTTTCTTTTTAAGGATGGGCCCACTGAGGTTGGCCATAGCCAAACGATATCCATAAGAATCAAGAAATTCGGAGGTCTCTAACTCTACTCCTCCCGTAAATTCGGAAGAAGGTCCTTTGGTTGTAATGGAAATAATACCTCCGGTAACGTCCCCATACTGGGCTTCAATACCTCCGGTAATTACCTGAAGCTGATCAATTTCTGATTGAGGAATCAAAGAACCACTAACCCGAATACCATCGATATAATAATCGGTTGCATCTGATCTGGATCCCTTAATGGTCACAGCATCCCCTTCATCTACCTGAGAAAGTCCGGCAGTGGTTGCTGCCAGTGCTGTAATGTTTTTAGTAGGCAGGTTCCGGATTTCCGCACTGGTAATCGTCGAACCGGTAGAAGTATTATCCTTATCAATAAGGGGAACCTTGTAACCAACCACTTCGACCACATCAGCCGTCACCCCTTCCAGAAGCTGGATATCAAGTTTAACTCCTTGTCCTTGTCTTACAAGGACACCAGTAATAACTTTATCCGTATATCCTGTATAAGAGATTTTCACCTCATACGTTCCCGGATCAATAGTAATACTGTAATTCCCTTCAAAGTCTGTTGATGCCCCTGTTACAAAAACTCCATTCTTACTAAGAACGAGGTTAGCATAGATGAGCTCTTCGCCCGTCTCTTCATTGGTAACCTTTCCATAGATAGAAGAAGTTTGTGCAACTAACGAAACACCAAACAATAAGAAGCTTAGTGAGAGTAGTAAAATACGTGTCATACAATATTGTTTTTGAACATTTAAATATTGTTAAAAAAATAAAGGCTCACACTGGGAGCGCTTTATATTTTCAACAGTAATGAATTTGCTGATATATTCAAATTTCGGAATAACGCACAATGTTAAGAAATTTAACTTTTTTTTCAAAGAAAATAGAAGTATGCATGTCGATAAATTGACACACAAAATAGCTTCTGAAAATTATTATACATTAATCCGAAGGCTACCTTTCTTTTAAGGCACAAATGAATACATCCATAGCCAACGATGGAAATAACAACTTGTCAGTTATTAGGTATTGTTCAACGGTGATAATTAGAAATGCGTTAAATTGACTTTAACGAGCAGTTTTAATGGACTTAAAAGCAAAACTTTCACATCATAAAAACTTCCAAGCACAATTTAGGAATTAAACCCGGTTTTAAAATTCCGTTTTTTTAGAATAAGTCAGGTTTCAAAAAAATCCAAATATTAAAACCCGGATAATGAAAACGATTTTGTTGTCAGCTTTGCTGGCCAATTTTATATATAAGAAATGCTTTAAAAATCAATTCGTCTTTGATATGACAAAGATAGAAAAGCCTTAGCGCTTTTTGACTATAGTTGATATCTTATCCAGAAGAATAGCAGCTAAGCGACGTTTAGACTCAATGGTCCATCCCGCTACGTGAGGAGACAAAATAGTATTTTCGAATTGATAAAGCTCTTGATACATTTTTATTTCTTCTTCCGAGAATGAAGCAGGTTTCTCATTTTCGAAAACATCCAGACAAGCCCCGGCTATCTTTCCTGATTTCAAGCCATTAATCAAGGTTTCCGTCGGGATTATTTTCCCTCTTGAAGTATTAATCAATATGACGCCCTTTTTGCATTGGCTTAAATATTCATCATTTACCAGATGGATAACTTCTCCCGTCAAAGGTAAATGAAAACTAAGAATATCAGCTTCGGCGAATATTCGCTCCATTCCCACTTCTTCTACATGTGGAAAATCCTTTGCGAATTGCTTTTTATATTTATCATAAGCCAGTACCCGAACGCCCATACCCGCTAATTTCCGGGCAAAAGCACTACCAGTATGCCCGAAACCAATGATACCTACAGTCCGTCCCATCAGTTCTATTCCTCTGTTTTTCTCCCGATTCCATAACATTTTCCGAACTTCCGTGTCACTACGCAATAAATTATTAAACAATGCCAGTAACATACCAAGAGCGTGTTCGGCTACCGCATTACAATTGCCCTCAGGAGCACTGAATACGGCTACTCCTTTTTGCGCTGCATACCTTTGGTCAATTATTTCCATTCCTGAACCCAGACGCCCAATGAACTCCAGTCGATCCGCCTTATCCAAAAATGCCTGGTCCACCAGAATTTTACTGTTAATAATAAGTCCTTCATAAGGTTTAATCATTGCTCTGGTTTCCTCCAAACTAATTTTAGGGTGATAATCACATTGGTATCCAAGTTTTTCCAATCCCTCCAGTAAAAGGGGATGAACCCCATCCGTTATAAGCGCCCTTTTCTTCATCGGTCCTATTTAAACAAGTAAAAGGTGTACTTCAAAAGCCCAAAATATATTTTTAGCCTTGAATATAATTAAACAGTAACAAAGGTATAGACTTTGCTTTTCAATGATTAATATTATATTTGAATTCTTTCAAAAGCCCGGTATTACTAATAACTATATGTATTGGTATATCAACTTAGGGACAATCAACGAAAGGAAGTTAAAGACTCCTCAGGAATATCAATCGTTTTTAGTTATTCGTTTTTCGCCGTTTTTTCGAAATTCGAATATCTAGAATCGAAAAAAAGCTTTGTCCCTATGTTAATGTAATAGTTCAACAATAAACTACAATTCGATTATAAACCATGCGACTCCTAAAGTATATTTTTTTTATTTTACTGATCATCCCTGTTCTAAATTGTCAGCCTGAAGCAAAAGTAAAAACCAAAGAAGAGGCAAAGCATATTTTCGCAAAATTTTACGTCCGCTATCTGCAAGCGGAAAAAGAGCTCAAGGCAGAAGCTTCTTTCAAACAGGGAGATACTATTTCTACAGCCCGATCAATCGTTTTACAAGAGGCGAATTTTGAAAAGAATAAAATGGAAATTCAAAATCTTGGGAAGTCCTACGGCATTAGATATAGCTTTCGCAAAGCGGCTCCTTACAGCACTCAATATGATTTTGAATTCGGGAACGAACAAATCGGTATCCATAAGCATACTGTCCAGATGGAACCAATTACTGCATTTTACATAAAAGAAGAAATAGTAAAAAAAACAGCAGGGATAAACCTGATTTGGGAAGGGCAAGCACTTAGCAAAGATCAAGAACTCGTATTATTATTCACGGATGAACAAAATAAAGCATTCCCGATAACTGTTTCCGGGCCAACCCCATCTAACTCCATTGCATTGAGTTCGGAGAAAATTGCCAGTTTATCTCCCGGTAAAGGTCGTTTGATGGTGATCAAAAAGCAATTAATAAAAACTAAAGAAACGAATTTCACCAAAATCACCGAGATGGAGTTTTATTCCAACAATCTGGATATAGAAATCGTAAAATAACTGCTTAGCCAATAATTCTTCATTTTGTGCAACGCATTTATAATTCATTCTTCTTATTTCCGCCCATTCATCACAACCTGGGTTATTATTAGTTGAGTTTAAAAAGCGAATATCAGCCAATCTCATACACGTAAATAAAAAAAATTACTAAACGCGCATTTTATCCCCCTCATCGCTTATCTTTGCAGCCAAAATTTAAAAACCCTCCGACTTATAAGTAGTTGGAAGTATTTAAAAGTTTCACGCTCATGCCAAAAGATAATTCGATTAAGTCCATACTCATCATCGGTAGCGGACCTATTATCATTGGTCAGGCTTGCGAGTTTGATTATTCCGGTACTCAAGCTTCTCGTTCTCTTCGTGAAGAAGGAATAGAGGTTACCCTGATCAATTCCAATCCGGCAACTATTATGACTGATCCAGTCACTGCCGATCACATTTATCTATTGCCACTTACTGTCGAAAGCTTAGTCCAGATTCTTGAAGAACGCCAAATTGATGCCGTACTTCCGACTATGGGTGGGCAGACTGCACTCAATCTCGCTATTGAAGCAGGTAAACAGGGTGTCTGGGATAAATATAATGTCCAATTAGTGGGTGTTGATCTGGATGCCATAGAACTTGCCGAAAATCGGGAAGCTTTCAGAAAGCATATGATTGATATTGGTCTTAGTGTTGCTCCTTCATACATTGCCAATTCTTTTTTAGAAGGAAAGGACGCCGCACAGAAAATTGGTTATCCATTAGTGATTCGCCCTTCTTATACTTTAGGAGGAACCGGAGGTGGATTTGTACACCGCGAGGAAGAATTTGATGCCGCATTGAGAAGAGGGTTGGATATGTCTCCAACCCACGAGGTTTTAGTGGAAAAAGCCGTACTGGGCTGGAAAGAATTTGAGTTAGAATTACTTCGCGATGCCAATGATAATGTCGTGATTATCTGTACAGTAGAAAATCTCGACCCAATGGGTATTCACACCGGAGACAGTATCACGGTAGCTCCGGCAATGACGCTTTCCGATACTGCTTATCAACAAATGAGAGATGAAGCCATTCAGGCCATGCGTTCTCTGGGCAACTTTGCCGGAGGTTGTAATATTCAGTTTTCTCAAAATCCGGAAACGGAAGAACTCATTGTTATTGAGATTAATCCCCGGGTTTCTCGTTCTTCGGCATTAGCGAGTAAAGCTACCGGATATCCTATTGCCAAAATTGCAGCAAAACTGGCTATTGGTTATACTCTGGATGAATTAAAAAATCAGATTACCAAGACCACTTCTGCTTACTTCGAACCTACTTTAGATTATGTGATCGTTAAAATGCCTAGATGGAACTTTGCTAAATTCCACGGTGCGGATCACCGCCTGGGGCTACAAATGAAATCAGTAGGTGAGGTCATGGCAATCGGTCGCAACTTTTTGGAAGCTTTACAAAAAGCTTGTCAATCACAAGAGAATAACCGAACTGGCCTTGGTGCGGATAAAAAAGAATGGATCAGAACTTCCGATATCCTCGACCGATTGGAGCAAGTGAGTGATGATCGTATTTATCGCCTGAAAGATGCCCTTCGCTTAGGTGTTCCGGAAAAAACGGTACAAAAACTAACGCATATTGATCCCTGGTTTATCAAGCAGATCAAGCGCCTGGTAAAAATGGAAGAGCGCTTAATGCGGTTTAATGTAGCAGAAGACATTCCAGAGGATTTTTTCAGAGAATTAAAACAAACCGGATACTCAGATGCACAGATTGCCTGGTTATTGCGTATTGATGAAAAAGAAGTGAACCGGCAGCGAAAGCAATTAGGTATTCGAAGAACATATAAATTAGTAGATACCTGTGCAGCAGAGTTTGAAGCACAAACGCCCTATTACTATTCTACTTTTGATACAGAAAACGAAAGTATCCCTTCTGAAAAGAAAAAGATAATCGTATTGGGTTCCGGGCCAAACCGAATCGGTCAGGGGATCGAATTTGATTATTGCTGTGTACACGGACTACTTGCGATTAAAGAGGCTGGTTATGAATCAGTGATGATCAATTGTAATCCGGAAACTGTATCCACCGATTTTGATGTTGCTGACAAATTATATTTTGAGCCGGTATACTGGGAACATATCAAAGAAATTCTGGATTTAGAAAAACCAGAAGGAGTTATCGTTCAGCTAGGAGGTCAAACTGCACTGAAACTAGCGGAGCAATTCCACAAAAGTGGTGTAAACATTATTGGTTCCAGTTATAATGCACTTGATCTGGCAGAGGACCGGGGACGTTTTTCTGATCTTTTAAAAGAACTGGACATTCCATATCCGAAATACGGTGTAGCAGATGATGCAGATGAGGCATTAGCTATTGCCAATCGGGTAAGTTATCCGGTACTTGTTCGCCCTTCTTATGTATTGGGAGGCCAACGAATGCGGATTGTAATTAATGATGAGGAACTGGAAAGACATGTACTGAGCATCTTCAAACACTTGCCAGACAATAAGGTGTTGATCGACCAGTTTTTGGAAAGAGCAAAAGAAGCAGAAATAGATGCAATCTGCGATGGCGAAGAGGTTCACATTATGGGAATCATGGAGCATATCGAACCCGCAGGTATTCACTCGGGAGATAGCTCTGCCGTATTGCCTCCATATAGCCTATCGCAAAATGTAATCGATCAAATGATCAAGTATACCGAACGGTTAGCTTTTGCTTTAAAGATAAAAGGCTTGATCAATATTCAGTTTGCTATCAAGGATGAAAAGGTTTATGTAATTGAAGCAAACCCCCGGGCTTCACGTACAACACCTTTTATTGCCAAAGCATATCAAGTACCTTATCTAAAAATTGCTACGCATGTCATGTTAGGTACGCATAAGTTAAAAGATTTTAATATTGAGAAAAAGCTGGATGGATACGCCATCAAAGTTCCGGTATTTTCCTTCAATAAATTCCCGAATGTAGATAAGAATCTCGGTCCCGAGATGAAATCTACCGGAGAGGCTATTCGGTTTATCAAAGATACGACTGATCCATTTTTTAGAGAATTGGACAGAAATCGTTCAATGTACCTAACCAGATAGTTTTTGTATTCGATTTTCGTTACTCGATCTTCACTATTCGAAATTCGGGGTAACGAAAATCGATTTTTCCCTCTTTCACAAATCTCCCGGACAGCGCAATTTTGCCCAAAACATCTACAAGTCAATCTAAAATCTGCTCGATTTGTATTTGTAATACCTCCCTTCCCGCTCAATCGTAAAATTATTAACCTTGTGATTGGATAGAGATTTGAAGTTTATTACGAAGTCTTGCCGTACTTTGATTTAATGTTTTATTCGTGTAAAAACTATTACTTTGATCATAAAGTCAGGTTTACAAAAATGCTAAAGCAAGGATTTTATAGATGGAAAGATTAAAAATAAGTATAGACTTGTTATTTTGAGATATGAAAACAAAAAAAGAAATAGTAGACAATTGGTTACCCAGGTATACAGGAACAGCTCTCGAAGACTTCGGACAATATATCATTCTTGTAAATTTCAGCAAGTATGTCTATACATTCGCTGATTGGCATAATGTAGAAGTAAAAGGAAAGGATCGTTCAATGTTATCTGCAACTGCAGAAAATATAACGATTATTAATTTTGGGATGGGTAGCCCTAATGCCGGTACGATCATCGATTTACTTACAGCTATCAAGCCAAAAGCCTGTTTATTTCTCGGTAAATGCGGTGGATTAAAAAGCAGGAAAAACAAGGTCGGCGATCTAATTCTCCCCATAGCAGCTATCCGGGGTGAAGGAACGTCCAACGATTATTTGCCTCCCGAAGTCCCTGCCTTACCCGCTTTCGCTTTGCAAAAAGCTATTTCAACTACCATTCGCGAATATGATCAGGATTACTGGACCGGAACCATATATACTACTAACAAACGGGTCTGGGAACACCGGGAGGATTTTAAAAGTTACCTGGAATCTCTTCGGCCGATTGGTATTGATATGGAGACTGCGACCATTTTTATTGCTGCTTTCAAAAATCAAATCCCCGCTGGTGCCTTATTATTAGTTTCTGATATGCCTATGGTTCCTGAAGGTGTAAAAACCGAAGCCAGCGATATTCTGGTCACCAAGAATTTTGCCGATTTGCATCTGCGAATTGGAATCGATTCTTTGAAGCAATTAATCAACAGATCACAGACTATCAAGCATTTGAAGTTTTAAGCTTTTTGGGAAGCTACTAAAACCCTGTTCTGATTCTTATATAAGCATTTGCCGCATTTCTATTGATCAGTCTTTAGAAAAACCAGTGATCATCACCCAATCCATGCCGACACTGTTAATCGATTTTCCGCATATATAGTACAATTCTTAAAATTGATTGATAGTCAAATCTTTCCATCCCAATAAAAAAGATCAAAAAAAATTCCGCCAGAGTACTCCAACTCACTATAACATTATAGAACTGATGTTAAACCCGTTCATTTGATTTTATTATTCATCAAAAAAATTAATGTTATGAAAAATCCAATTGCTTTTTTGCTGCTTTTATTAAGCTTGGCAAGCTGTCAGAAAAATGATGAAACGAATCCTGAACCTGTACCGACGACAGGTAATCTAAGTTTTGAAATCTTTTATGAAGGTATAGCCGTTGATGGTGCATTAATAGGTCTTAGCAAGGACCAGACTGTAGATGAAGAATCTTTATTTCTGATCATAAAACCAACGGATGATGAGGGCAAGGTTTTCTTTGAATTAGAGCCTGGTGCGTATTATTGGCAAATCAAATTCCCGGAAGATACACAGTATACACAGATCGGTGGGAATCCGAGAAGGTTTATTGACCTTGGTTTAGGTAGCCATGAACTGGAAGCCGGTGACCAGCTAGGCGTCCCGGTTTTTATTAACGAATAATACGTATGGTGCTTCGCTACCCAGTTTTCATCATCTGACTATTGAGTAGCGAAGCCTTTTAGGCTTTCTCTATATTTACGACCACTTTTCCAATAGTCTTACCAGTCTGAAAAAGTTTCATCGCTTCAACTAGTTCATCGAAAGCAAATTCGTGCCCGACATGTGGTTTCCCCAGATCAAGTTTGCTGACCTCTTCCAACACTTGGTGCATCAGCTCTACCTGGTCGTAAAGCCAGATCAAATTGAAGCCCATAATAGATTTATTTTCTTCAATCATTTTTTGCGGATCAATCTTAGGACGAGTCATAAACTGATAGATCATTTTCGGATAATTCGGACGATTACCCGGCGAGGCATAACGCGCTGAGCCATAAACGATCATTCGACCCATTTGTGCTAATTGCTTATAAGCTGCTTTAAAGATTTTCCCACCAATACATTCCATGACCAGGTTGAGTGGTCTTCCGTCAAGTGCCTCTTTCAGCTTTTCCGGAAAATCTTCGCCCCGAACAATTCCCTGGGCATAGCCCTCTTTTTTTAAAAAATCCAATTTAGCCGGATTACCTACCGTACCAATTGTATAAGCATTAAACTGTCTGGCAATGCGATTGGCCCAGATACCAACGCCCCCGGCTGCCGAATGAATAAGCACCGTGCTGTCTTGCTGGATATTTCCGAGATATACCAATCCATAATAAGCCGTTAATAGCTGTACAAGATAAGCAGCACCTTCCTGAAAGGTCCAATCATCCGGTAGTGGGATAGCATAACGATAATCAATATTGAGATGAGTCGTATAGGCACCGAACCGCGTTACGCCCATGATGCGATCTCCAACCTGAAGTCCTCGCACATCTGCTCCGAGTGCAACAACTTCACCCGAATATTCCAAACCCGGAGTGAATATACCTTTGGGGGTAGCTTTATATAAACCCCATATGGCAAAAAGATCGGCAAAGTTAAATCCAATGGATTGTACTTTTATCGTTACTTCTCCTTTTGCCGGAGGCTTCAGTTCCGAGGTTTCGATCTTAAGATTGGCAATGTTCCCGGCTTTGAGCCGGTAAGATTTTCTTTTTATCATACAAAAAGTCCCACTTTTGAATCAACAAAAATAGGACTTTACATGTAGAAATGAGACAAAAATATCTTTAGTATTCTTTCTGTAAAAAAGGTTTAGCGCGTACCTAAATTTGTATCAACAACTTTTTGATTGCGGATCACTTCTATTTCGACTCTACGATTACGCTTTCTCAGCTTCTCGGTTGAATTATCATTCAGAGGTTTGGAAGCACCATGTCCAACGGTTTGAATCCGAGCCGGGTCTATTTTTTTCTTATTCACCAAAAAACCCTTGATGGCCTCTGCTCTTTCCTCCGAAAGTTTTAATAATAAATCCGGATCGCCAATATTATCGGTATGCCCAGCGATGCGGATAACCAGGTTGGGGTTGTTTTTCAGTATGATGGAAAGTTTATGTAAATCATTATAAGACTTTTTGAGAATTTGTGCCTGGGATTGTAAAAAGTAAATATTTGAAAAATCAATCTTTGATCCTATTGTCAAAGGGATTAAATCCTGTTGTACGGCAAGTGGCGTTTCCGGCTCTGGTGTTTTTGGAGTCTTGGGTTCTTTTATTTGAATTCTGAAAATATCAGAAGTACCTTCCCGGTCAGAAGTAAAATATAAATAACCAGTGGCTTCATTGAAAAAGGGATGGCTATCATCTCCGGATGAATTAATTGGAGAACGGAATTTACGCGGACTGGTCCAGTCTTTCCAATTATCAGACAGCCTTTCCTGGACATATATATCACAACCTCTTCCGGGATAGGAACGATCCGAAGAAAAATATAGTGTTTTCATATCCTGAGAAAGATGCGGTGCAGATTCCCGGTAAGGGGAATTAATGCCTCTTCCCAGGTTCTCGGGATAGGACCAGGTGCCATCCGTTTGTTTAAAGCTAATGAACATATCCGCTTTTCCGTAGGAATCTTCCCGTTCCATAGAGATAATCATTACCTGACCGTCACTACTCATCGTGAGATTTACATCCGCTCCGGAGTTATGATATTGATCTACGCCTATCGCTTCCGGGAATGCCCACTCCCCGCTCTCGGTTTTGGGGACCAAAGAAAAGCCCTTTTGCATACCACCTCCCGGAACAAACTGGTTGAGTACAATTGGCTGATCCGAAGGGGTAAGCGCGCATACGCTATTGGGCAAAGCATTATTTAAGGGATAACCTGGGTGTTCCAAAATATCAAATTCATTATTAACAGAATGGGCTATCCAAATATCCTGATTAAACTCGGAGTTGACGGGATCAACAACCGGGCTGCCGTTCAAAATACTATAAATTGATGCCATTCGTCTAAAGTAGGCATCAGATTTTAGTTCAACACTAAGGTCTTGCCCGGACTCCATAAGTGTCCGTTCGAATTTAGGATAGGCCAGGCGTGTAAAATAAAGTGTTTTGCCATCACTAGTAATACAGGGAGCAATCTCATGATACTCATTCGAACTAATAAACCCGTCCAGTTTCTGTAAAACATAATCCTGAGCATTTAAGCTCGAGTTAAACAGTAATACTCCTCCGTAGAAAAGAATTTTCCACATTTTCATAATCATCCGTTTTTCAGGAGGGGGGATAGTTTTGTTATAGGTAAAGGTGGGGGAAGTTTTTTGCTTTAGAACATCCAGTAGCAAACCTTATCTCGTACCGGTAAAAAATACCAGATCGTTACTGATTACTTCAATTTCTACGCGACGGTTCTGACTCCTTAAATCCTCTGTAGAATTATCATTCAAGGGTTGTGTGCAACCATATCCTAATACCTCGATCCGAGAAGCTTCAATGCCTTTTTTGTTTACTAAATAATTTTTGATAGCAATAGCTCGATCTTCGGATAGTTTAAATAATAAATCTTTATCACCAATATTATCGGTATGACCTCCAATTCTGATCTTCAAACTCGGACTATTTTTCATTACCATATAAAGCTTATGCAGTTGACGATAAGATTTTTCCAAAACGATATCTGTAGATTGCTGAAAGAAGATTTTATTAATTTCAATAGAACTGCCGACAGACAAATCCACAAAGTTGTGATTACTTGCCAACAGGACCTGCCCTTTAGGTGCGGCAATTTGTATTCTGAAAATATCACTGGTTCCGTATCTGTCTGATGTAAAGTATAAATAACCAGTCGCTTCATTAAAATAAGGATGGCTATCCTCTCCCTCGGAATTGATTGGTGTATCAAAGCGTTTTGCCATCCACCATTGTTTCCATTTATCATCAAGACGTGTTTGCACATAAATATCATTTCCACCTCCCGGGTTATCCCGGTCAGAAGCATAATAAAGGGATAACATATCTTCTGAAAGATGAGGTGCGGATTCGCGATAAGGTGTATTGACCGAAGGTCCAAGATTTTCCGGATAGGTCCAGCTTCCATCCTCTTTTTTGTAACTAATATATAAATCTGTGCTTCCATAACTATCCGCCCGTTCCAGAGCCATCACCATAACTTTGCTATCGCTGCTTACGGTCAGATTCACATCGGCGCCAGAATTATGGTATTTATCAATCCCTACCGGTTCAGGGAATTGCCATTCGCCTTTATCGGATTTAGTAACTTTTGAAAAACCCTTTTGCATGCCGCCGTTTGGGGCAAACTGATTGAGAATGATCAATTCATCATTAGGCGTCAATGCACTTACGCTATTGGGTAAAGCATTATTTAAAGGATAGGAAGGATGTTCCAATAAGTCAAATTCGCTGCTTACGGAATGAGCCACCCAAATATCCTGATTGAATTCGGAAGTAACGGGATTCTTTACCTGTTTCCCGTCAAGGATAGAATAAATCTCTGAAAGTCGATCCATATAAGCATCTTTGTCCATCGAGCGCTCAAGATTAACTCCTTCTTCGACAAGCGCTTTTTCAAACTTAGGGTAAGCAATGCGGGTAAAATAGAGTGTTTTGCCATCACGACTAACACAAGGTGCGATTTCATCATATTGTGGAGAGCTAATTGCTTTTCCGAGTTTTTGTAATTGATAATTTTGAGAAAAGGAGGTTTGGAGAAAGCACGCAAAAAGAGCGCTGAACAAGATACGTTTCCAAATAAGCATGTGATTGTAAGTTTTGGCGAGGGGTATATTAAATGTCGGTCCATGAAAAGTGCGGGCACTTGACACAGGCTTAGCTAAAACGGAGGATGTTTAATTGGAAATAGGAAGGGGTTGGTATAAATTGTAAGCAAGATTGAGTACAAATTTATGCTATTCGCTCAACGAGCGCTATACCCGGAATGGTGTATTTTCCGGATTAGGATTTTATTAAAGATATTCCGAGGAAAGAAATCAGGGTAACAAATTGGCGACAAGCCTGCTATTCATTCTATAGCGTTTACAGGTGTATCAAAGGCTTATTTACAAAATAGTAAGTCCAACCAATGAATCATCAGTTGGGTAGGTTTTTTAATTTAGAGAGGTTAATGATCCTGATCACACTGCCTTTAACATTGATAAGTCCTTCACTTTTGAAATCTGACAGTGTTCTAATGACCGATTCTTTAGCCGTTCCGACCATAGCTGCAAGGTCTTCTCTAAGGATAGATATATCCTCCTGCTTACTATTTTTTGCAGTATTGAAAAGAGTGACCAATGCTTCTGCAACGCGTTTTCTAATAGAGTCATAAGCCAAACTAAGCAATTTTTCCTCTATTTCTTCCACATCATTAGCAAGCATTTTAACAAAGCGGGCGGAAAAATCTCTATTGTTATACAATAAGGTAAAAAAGTCTTCCTTTGGAATAAAACTAATTTCGGCATCCTCGATGACCGTTGCGGATTCCTGATAAGGAGTATCTTTTAAGAGAGCACTATATCCCAGAAATTCTCCTTTGCTATATACTTTGGAGATATATTCTTTGCCAGCATCGTTGATCCGAAAAGCTTTAACTTTCCCGCTGGCTACGAAAAATAATCGCCGGGGATAGTCTCCTTCCTTGAAGAGTAAGTCTTTTTTGGAAAAGTGGCGTAACTCTCTGGATTCAGAAAGCGCTCTTAAAGCTTCTTCTCCTTTAGCTTCATTAATAAAAGTACTTAAGCCTTTATTAGTTCCATCAAAAACTTGTTGTATGCGCTCACTTTTTTTCAGTCGCATTTCAATAGCATCCAGCAACTCCACATCGTCGAAAGGTTTGGTGATATAATCATCTGCCCCTAAGTTCATACCTTTTCTAAAATCTGTCTTTTCTGCTTTTGCAGTCAGGAAAATAAAGGGAATTTGGGAAGTTGCCGCTCTTTTCTCCAGAATACGCAGTACCCCAAAGCCATCCAGTTCCGGCATCATTACATCACAGAGTATAAGATCCGGTTTTTCAATCAGTGCTTTTTCCACACCCGCTTTCCCATTTTCAGCCGTAACCACTTCATAATCAGACAGCTCCAGAATTTCTGCCAGGTTTTCTCGCACCTCCGCATTATCTTCTATTACTAAGATTTTACTCATTTTTTCATTGGACTTTTTGGTAATGAGATGGTAAAACTTGTCCCCTTTCCTTCTTTACTTTCAAAGCTAATACTTCCCTTCATGATCTCAATATATTTTTTGACAATATTTAATCCTAAACCTGTTCCCTGAATATTAGTAACATTAGTAGCTCTAAAAAACCGGCTAAACAAGTATTTCTGATCACTCATAGGGATACCGATTCCCTGATCACGCACCATAATTATGAGTTGATCATTATCCGTTTTAGTATTTACAAAAATGGTTTTATTTTCCGGGGAGTACTTAATAGCATTTGACAATAAATTGATCAATACATTTTTCATCAAACGCCTGTCTAAATAAACTTCCATTTCTTCCAGAAGATTCTCGTATTTAACAAGCTGCCCTTTTTTCAAAATGCCCTGCACTTCATCTTCTACTTCCTGAATCAGTGTATGCAAATAAAACATTTCAGGATGATAATTTATCTTTCCTTCTTCCAATCTGCTAAGAGAGAGAAAATCGTTGAGAATTCCCGTCAGGTTATTAACAGCAGACTTGATCCGATTGATGTGTTTTTCGCGCTTCTCCTGCTGGCTACTCGCTTCGTATCGACTAATAAGTGAAGCCGATGAAAGGATGGTACTCAGGGGGGTTCGAAACTCATGAGAAGCCATAGATACAAAGCGACTTTTTAGCTCTCCCAGTTCTTTCTCTTTTTGTAATGCCTGCAGTGTCTCTAATTCTGATTTTCTGAGTGCTTCCTCTACTTTTTTACGTTCAGCAATTTCAAATTCCAGCTTCTTATTAGTACTCAGTAAGCGGTTAACTGTTTCGAAAAGCTCATTTGTGCGATCCGTAACTTTTTGTTCTAATAATTGATTAAGTTCATGGATCTCCTGTTCTTTTTTCTTGGCGGAGGTGAGATCATGTATAATGCCGGTATAAATAACTCTATCCTGGATTTTCACCTCACTAACGCCCAGTTTAAAGGGGAAAATAGTCCCGTCTTTACGCTTCCCCAGTACTTCACGACCGATTCCGATCACCTTGGCGGTTCCACCTTTTCTATAATTATCGATGTATTGATCATGTACGGAATGATGCGGTTCAGGCATTAGAAACTTTATATTTCGCCCGAGCAGTTCTTCTTTTGAATAACCAAATAAACGGGAAATCGCAGGATTGACATTTTGTATAATTGCTTGTTCATCAATAATGATAATGCCATCAACAGCCGTTTCGAAAATAGCATTGAGTCTGTTTTTACTAGCTTCCAGTTCCAATTCCTTGGCTTTCAGATCGGAAATATCGTGGATAAAACCTGTAAAGATGATTCTGTCTTCCAGCTGTACTTCACTGACACTCAGAAAGAAAGGAAATACACTACCATCTTTTTTCTTGCCGGTGACCTCCCGACCGATACCAATAATTTTTTTTATCCCAGTAGCGAGATAATTATGAATATAGCCATCATGTGCCGAGTGATTGGGCTCGGGCATCAGCATATTGACATTCTTTTGGATTACTTCCTCAGGCGTATAACCAAAAAGGACAGCTGCTGCCGGGTTTATAGATTCTATTATACCTCTGGAATCAATAATAATAATCCCATCTTGCGAATGCTGAAAAATCGCACTCAACTTTCTAGCTTCTTCGGTCTCCATCCTGGACTGTTGCTGCTCGTTCACAATTAGTAATTATTTCATTTCTGCATTGAAAGATAGTCAAAATATTAGAGTCTGTTTGGAAATTGTCCTTTGAGTTGAAAACTGACAATTATTCGATTACACAAGTTCCAAAATCTGCTATTTTCTCTAGGTTTTCGAGGTGTTTTACACTGAATTATAAACAAAAAAGTGGTATTTTTTAAAGCAGAATTTAATTTCCCCCAAGCGTATAATATATACCAGCACGGTAGCTCGTACCCGTAATTTCGACCAGCTGGTGCATTATAACCAAGAATCTGACAAAACAAGAAAAATATGACTAAAATCACATCTTATCATGACGAAAGTCAGTTAGTATTCACCCTATAACAATGATTTTTGTGTTAGAGGTTTTGGAGATGAAGAAAGAGGTGATTCAACGAATCAGAATAGCATGTGTATCGAATCATAACCTTTTTAATTTATATCGGATTTTTTCTTTAATAAATAAATTTTTACAGTATGAATATTCAAGCGCCAGTATCTACTATTATGACAACAAAGCTTCTTACGGTAAGTCCTAAAGACACGCTTCAGGAAGTGAAAGATATTTTCGACAATAACAAGATTCATCATGTTCCGGTTGTGAAATACAAAAATCTTTTAGGGATTATCAGTAAAACCGATTTACTTCATTTTGTTAAAGGTTTCAGTAAGAATAATTATGATGAGATTATCAACACGACAAGGTTGAAAAACTACCTTGCCGAAGATATTATGACCACAGGAATAGCTAAACTTGATTCTGATTCAAAGATCAGTACAGCTCTGAAAGTCTTTAAAGAAAACTTGTTCCATGCTATTCCAATTATGGAAGACAATGAAATCGTTGGGATTATTACAACTTATGACATCATTAAAGCGCTAGATGAGACCACTGTGCCCAGTTAGTTTTCCTAATGAAAAAAATAAAATTAATAGGAATCAAAGATGATCTGCTCTATCAGTTCTGGAAGCACCATATCCAAGAGATATTTCAAGAATTACAGGTAACATACATTTTAGAGGAGGTCAACGAAATAGACGCAATCATCAATTCCGGGGTTGGTGCGATCCCGGCTTTGCTGATTGATGAAAGAGTATTGTTCGAGAACTCTGCTTCGAACAATACTAATGATTTTTTTAAATCTACTATTAAAGCCTATTTACAAGCGGATAGCGATTCCCCAAATGAATTAATGAGTTAGCTTTTTTAAAGCCAATAGTCCATAAGCAAGCTTACGGAATCTTAAAATTCAAGTATCCAGTATAGATTTAAGCCAGCATCCTGCTTTTATACCCGTTTTATCTTCCTATTTGACATTCTTTCGCACCAATACAAGCCGTGCAAAAGTCTTTTTTAAATCAATGAAAAAGGAACAACTAGTATTTTATGGAATCAAAGCACCTTCCGGGCACAACAGCCAGCCCTGGAAGTTCTTCACCGGAGAAAACTACATTGAAATTTACCCCGATTTTAATTTCGCTCTTCCAGTAGTAGACCCCGAGCACCGGGAGTTGTATATCAGTCTGGGTTGTGCCGGTGAAAATATCTGTGCCGCTGCCGCTTTTTTTGGTTATAAGGCCGAGTGGTCCCTGAAAACAAATCCGGAAGGCATCCATTTCATTCGTATAGATTTAGAGGAGATTGCAACCAGTTCTTCTAAAAATATTATCAAGTTAATCGAACTGAGGCAATCCAATAGAAACTATTATAACGGCAAACTGATCGAAGATGAGCAGATTGAAATAATTAGAAAGATTCCTGGTGAAAAAAATGTAAATATCCATTTTTATAAAAAAGGGACGCCGGGCTTTAATACCATCAGTGCGTTCATTCAAAAGGGCAATGCAATCCAAATGAGCGATAATCGTTTTAAGGATGAGCTGTTATCATGGATTCGATTCAATAAAAAACAAGTTGAAAAAACCCGGAATGGCCTTACTTATAAAGTAATGGGCTCCCCTTCCATGCCCAAAATGCTTGGGAAACTGATTGTGAAGTCTTTTTTAAAACCTAAAAAACAAAACAAATCTGATCTGGGGAAAATTAATTCTTCCTCCCACTTCATTTTACTGACTACCAAGACTAACAGTATCGCTGAATGGCTTGCATTAGGGTTTTACCTGGAAAGGGTTCTATTGCAACTAACCGAAATGGGCATTGCAAATGCTTATCTGAATCCCCCTTGTGAAATTACAACATTAGCAGATGATCTGAGGAAGCAGCTCCCAATCGATAATGAATTCCCAACTATAATAATGCGAATTGGTTTTGTTGATAAAAAAACACCTTATTCCCCCAGAAGAAATATAGACCAGGTCAGCATTTAGTACGAAGCATAATTTAGCGCTAACATCATCATGATGATTCCAAGAATCAATCTAGACAAAATTTTGAGACTAAGCGTATATTCAAAATATTTTTTTCTTCGAAAGAAATACCAAATAACGGAAACCAGAATGGCGGGTAAGGCTGCTGTAAAAGCTACCACAAGCATTTCATAAGCTCCCTCCCATTTCATCACTCCAAATAAAATACCCAAGAGCATAATCGAAAGTACCAGGCCTGTAAAAAGTGCATAAAAAATAGCCCCCACTTCAAACTTAGCTCCTTTGAAAAGATACCAGCTCATAGCCAAATAAATCATTGAAAGCGAAGTCCAACTGATAATTGTCAAGGAAGCAATAGAGAATAAAAGTCCCAGAACACCTAACAGAAAGGGAACTAATTCAATAATCAAGGCCAGGGGGCGATATTTTCTCCCTTTTAAATTATCTGTTTCCGGTTGGTTATAATCAAGTATTTCCTGCATCCGCTTGTATTAAATTAGATTCCCGGACATTATTTAATCAATCTGCCCATTCAAAAGTATTAATCATCTGCATGATATCCTTCTTCACGAAATCGACCACCGGAGCCAAAGAATCTGGTCTGGCCTTGGTGTTGAAATAAAGTGATCCCCGTAAAAAATGCTTTGTGGAATCTGTCAAAATGAATTGAAAGGGAGAAGCGACAGCCCCTTTGAGGTTAAAAGCAATGCCACTCACTCTATTGGGTTTTTTAATAATAAAATCCTCGATATAATCCGCTTTCAGATTATGTTTATCCGCCAACTCAAACGCATCATGATTTAATTGATCAAAAGTGTTTTCTTCTCCGATTGGAAAATAGCTGCAGTGTATTCGGGCATCAAAGGAAGGAAGGAAAATATCAAACCAGCAAGGGTCTTCAGGGCGTTCATCAAAAAACAGCGTATCCTGCTGAATCTTTGCATATTGCGGATACTCAAATGTAAACTTGCAATAATCTTCATCAAACACCTGGTACGCTTTTACCGGATAATCAATTTTCGGATAGGCTCGTGGCTTCGGCGTATATACCACATCATCACAAGCGCTCATGAGAAAAATATTAAAAAGAAGGATCGCGAGGATTTTATTCATTTTTTATCAATTCTTAATGTTTACTTTTTGAAATAAAGTTAGATATAAATTGTTCTTGCTACACTTTTCAGCGGGATAAAGCGTATTTATTTTTTCATTCCTTTTTTTGTTTAGCTTCTATTTCGGGCAGTTTTTTCTTGTAAGCTTCCACATCCCAGGTCATCCCCCAATTCGAAATATAAGATTGAAGTGTCCCCAAACCCATTTCTGCCCTTCTTTTATCCACATTATCTGGATCCTCCAGAGGTAAAACGTAATATGCTCCGGTTTCCTTATCCCGGCCGACCTGACTACCATAAATTTGTCTTTTCCCTTGTCGGAGAGCGACACGATCCTCCAGCAAAGCCAGGCTACTGGCACGCGCATTTCCTTTGGTTACTGCAGCCCTCATCATAGGAAGGTACTTCTTCTGGGTTTCAATATCCGCATGCTGAATGACCAGAAATAAAGTAGAATTTCCCTTATCCCCTACTATGTCCGGCCCGAGCCAGCCTCTTTCATCCAGTATTTTTCTGATGACAATCAGATTGATTGAATCTATCTCGGCAATCAATTCCCAATGTGCTTTCATTTCATCGGACTCCCAGCCATACTTGCTTTCAATTTCACCAATTTGTTTTCGATACTTTTGATCTTCTTCGTAGATACTTTCCAAAACAGCAAGCAGTTTTCTGTCCAGATTGGCCTCAGCTTTTTCCTTATTGGCCTTGATCAATTTCAGGACTTCTTTCCATCTTTGATCATTATGCAAATTATTGAGGTCCGTATCAGAAGTAATATGCCCGTAATTCGCATAATTACCATTTCCGGCAATTTTAAACAGTTGAACAAAAGCAGAGTCTATCTGCCCGGAAAGCGCCCAGGAACAAGCGGCATTATAACGATCTGTCACCATGCCTTTATGCCCCAAAGCTGCGAATGCTTCGGAGTATTTCTCGGCAGATTTTCGAAAATCTTTAGCTTCATACAGTTTCCATGCTTCATCTACAAGCTGCTTGTAAAGACCATTATCCTGCGCTTGTACACAAATAGAAAGAAAAAAGCCAAGAAGGAATAAAAGTGCTCTCTGCTTCATTTTTCAATATTTTGTTTCATAATCGTTTCCCTTTTCAAAGCTCATCCCGGATCAATCGAAAGCAGTTAGGTAAAAAGCGAAGAGTCAACGGAAAGAGCACTGGGGCGGACCAGTCAATGCTTTTTGGGCAGGTTCTCTGTTATGATGGGGGCAGGGTGATCTGAATCTGTTTAATTCGTCGATCATCTACAGAAATGATTTTAAATCGATAATCATCATATTGCAATTCGTATTCTCGTTTAGGAATTTGCCCCACAATCTCTAAAATCAAACCAGCCACAGAATCTGCATCTCCTTTTATTTCATCAAAAGTCGTCGTATCTACACCTATAACACGGCAAACGTCATTTAGTAAAGTTTTACCCTCAAAAATATAGTTAAAGTCATCAAGTTTTCGGTATTCTACTTCAACCTGATCATCAAATTCATCTTTAATCTCCCCTATCACTTCTTCCATAATATCTTCGAGCGTCACAATACCGGAGCTTCCACCGAACTCATCGACAACAATCGCCATATGCATTCTCTCCTTTTGAAACTCCCGGAGCAGGTCGTCAATTTTTTTTGCTTCCGGTACATATAAAACATTCGTTTCAATCAATTCCTGCCATTCGTAATCACTTTCTTCGTCCAGATGTTCCAGCAAGTCTTTGACATAAAGAATCCCGGTGATATTATCCAGGTCTTCGTCATAAACCGGTATTCTTGAATACCCTGCATTGCGTACTACGTTCAACAGTTCCCGGTAATTGGTCCGAAAATCAATAGAAACCACATCTACTCTTGATCGCATGATCTGTTTAACCGAAATATCTCCGAATTTTACAATCCCTTTAAGAATGTCTATTTCTTTATCACCATGCATATCATCTTTGACCGTAAGTTCTATCGCCTGATCGATATCCTCCCGACTGGTCAGATTACCGCTGGCAGTACGTCCGCTCAGGCGTTTTTCAATCACATTTGTTCCCCTGATCAATAATGAACTGACTGGTCTGAAGATCCGCATCAAGAAGAGTAATTTGCCTGCCATGAACCGGGCCAGGCTGACATTATTGATTTTCGCATAGATTTTGGGTGCGACCTCTCCGAATAAAACCAAAAGAAAGGTAACGCCAACCACTGTAATCAGAAAATAAAGTATTCTCCCGGAAATAAGACCAGATAAAGGATCCGGCAATCCAGCCAGCCAGCTATTACAGGTTTCCACAGTCAAGAGAAAACGGAGCAAATATTCAGAAACAATAACAATTGCGATATTGATAAAATTGTTGCTTATCAGAATAGTTGCTAACAAGCTCCGGGGCTGTTCTTTAAGTTTGAGAATACGTTCGGTTGCTTTGGAATTTTCTTGTGTGATTCGTTCCAGGTCATTAATTGTCAAGCTGAAAAAGGCCACTTCAGAACTGGAAATCAAAGCGGAGAAAAACAAGAGAATGAGCACCGTAATGATGCCAAAGGACAAGCCAACAGGAGAAATTTCCAGGGGGATGAATAATAAAAAACCCAGATTAAGACTTAGAAAAGGTTCAGGATCCAAACTATTGGATTTATTCAAATAATGTAGGCTATTTTTTAATTATAATCGAAACTCTGCCGAGGTAAAATATGCTCAAATCAAATTTAAAACGAGTGCAGCATTATTTCGTTGCACCCATTTCAAATTTTATCTCTGCTTATTAAAAGGGTAAATCATCATCATCAGAAGCTGCAGGAGTGGAAGTCTCCGGGCTTTTGACTGTTGCTGCAGGTTCTTCGGTAGGCATATTACCGCTATAACTGTTAGCCGAATTTTCCCGTCGTTCTAATAATCGGAACGTATTGGCTAAAACTTCTGTGATATAACGATCATTGCCCTCTTTGTCTTGATATTTGCGGTGTGTCAGTTTACCTTCTATATAAACCATTTTACCTTTCTTCAAGTCGCGTTCTGCTCTCTCCGCAAGGTTTCTCCATACTACTACATCATGCCACTCTGTACGTTGTTGCCATTGATCGTCTTTATCTTTATAGCTCTCATTGGTCGCCACCGAAAACTTCGCTACAACTGCTCCGCTTTCTAACCTGCGTACTTCGGGATCTCTGCCGAGATTTCCAATTAAAATTACTTTGTTAATCATTGTTCTTTGTTTTAATGAATTGAATTTCCAAGATACGGCATTTATTATTAGAGATATAAAAATTCAAATTGCCGAATGTTATTTCAAACGTAAATCCTGATAGATTAAAGCGTTCAGTTATAATAGACTCCGGATGGCTGGAAATTCCATAATTTTTTTCAAATTTTTTCTTCCCCCCCGACAAACAGGATTAAGAAACAGGTTTTTCATCCTCAATATCAAGGATTTATAAAAAAATGCTTCTCCGAAAAAAAGTAAAAAAAGAGCCTTTTTATGTTTTCAAAACAATTCTAAATATAGCGAATTATCCTTTAAATACCAATCTATAATTTTTGGGAATGCAAATTTATCAAGTTGATCTTTTTCTGCAAAAATGAAGGGTGATTTCTTATAAAAATCCAGGTCCACTACTTCATATTCCCAAAATCTCGCATTGATTTTTTGATGGCTAAGGGTCTGCCGAAAAGGTTTCGAATATTTAATGAGCTGAGCGGATTCCGGTAAAAGACCTCCTTCCCGAGCCCTTGCTTCGAGCACTTTTTGATCGAGCAAAGTATCTTGCTCCAGCAGCGGAAAATCGTAGAGATTGGTCCATATATCTTTTTGTGTACGTTTATTTAACAGCAGCGTTTTGCCGTGGCGGATAATGAGATAATTAAAAAAACGATGTTTTTTGCCAATTTTTTTCGACTTGACCGGATATGTATCGATCTGTCCCTCCTGATATGCGATACAATACTTTTTTTGAAAAGGGCAGCTTTCGCACTGTGGATTCCTGGGCGTACAATGCGTTGCCCCAAAATCCATCATCGCCTGATTATATGCCGCCGGTTTTTCCGTATTCAACAGCTCTTCGGCTAAAGCTGCAAATCGTTTTTTCCCAACAGTAGTATCAATGGGAGTATCAATCCCGAAAACTCTTGAAAGTACCCGGTAAACATTACCATCGACAACTGCATAGGGCAAGTCAAAAGCAAAAGAAGCTATAGCCGCAGCGGTATAAGGGCCTACTCCTTTCAGCTTTTTAATAGCTTCGTAAGTAGCTGGAAACAGCCCCTGCTCTTCTTCTACAATCTGCTTTGCAGCAGTGTGTAAATTCCTTGCTCTGGAATAATAGCCCAGTCCTTCCCAGGATTTCATGACCTCATCTTCTGTAGCATTGGCCAGATCAAATACCGTAGGATATTTTTCAATAAAATGTTCATAATATGGCATCCCTTGTTCTACCCTGGTTTGCTGTAGAATAATTTCCGAAAGCCAGATGAAATACGGATTTTTAATCCCTTTCCAGGGCATTGGGCGATGGTTGTATTCAAACCATTCCAATAGTTTTTGAGTAAAATATGCTTTTTTGTCTGCCACTTTTATACAATCCTTAATTCGGTGCAAAAATAAAAAGAACGGTGACAAACTCAGTCGTCACCGTCCCTTTGATATTTATTTTAAAAATGCTGTTTAGCTTCTTCTAAGTTTCAACCTCAGGTCTGCTACATTATAACGCGCATTAATCAAATCTTTCAGCTCTTTTCGAGCAAAGAATATTCTACTTTTTATCGTTCCAAGTGGTAATTCCAGTTCATCAGCTATCTCTTGATACTTGAATCCGCTGTAATGCATCATAAAAGGAACTTTAATGCTATCATCCAATTCTCCGATCATCTTCCCCAGTTCTTCCATCATAATATTGGATTCTGCTTCATTTCCGATCACTACACTTCCAGAATTAATATAAAACATATTATCTGTAGAATCCATGATCGTATTCGCTTTCACTTTTTTACGATAATTATTGATAAATATATTTTTCATTATAGTAAATAACCAGGCCTTGAAATTGGTCCCTGGTCGGAATTTATCGCGATTAGTGATTGCCCGGTAAGCAGTTTCCTGAAACAAATCCTTAGCATCTTCCATATTTTTGGTAAGATTATAGGCAAATGCATTTAGCAAATTGGTCATCTCATCAAAACGATTATTGAATTCTATGGTGGACATAATCTAGATTTTTTGATAATTAAATGGTTCTAATGACTTTGTTTAATCAAATTTATAAAATTGTTTAACAATTTCCAAAAAACGCTTAAACAAAAATTCATGTATAAACATCTAAATTAGGGACATTTATTTATCAAAATCAATATAAATTATTGAATATCAATCATTTAAAAAATAGAAAGTAAAATTTTTAAAAAATATCTTATTTTCAATAAAAATTGAAAGAACGTCAAAAAGCTGACATTTCAGCTTTCAAAATAGTAGAATTAGAGATATTTTACATTGAATGAAGGGATACTGTTAAACAAAAATGCAGGCTCGCTTCCTTTTGTAGAAGAATTGTAAAATTTTTGTTCAGCTTTTATTTTTGAGCCCTGGAGACCAGACGTACTGCAATCAAGCTAAAAACAATATTCGGGAACCAGACGCCAATAATTGGAGGCAGGCTTTCATTGGTAGCAAAAGTAGCGGAGAATTTGGAAAGAAAAATATAAATAGCTCCCAGAGCAACTCCCAGGGCTAAGTGAAAGCCCATTCCTCCCCTTACTTTACGGGCAGCTATGGTCATCCCGATAATGGTCAGGATTAAAACAGTAAAGGGTTCAGCCGTACGGCGATGCAACTCGACTTTGTAACGTTTAGTATTCTTAATCCCGCGAGCTTGCTGAGTGTTGATATAATTAATCAGTCGATAAGTGGTCATCATCTCATGTTGATTAACATAATCCACGAAGTCCTCAGGAGCAATATTTAAGGTAGTATCCAGCTCTTCCTTAGCTTTTAATTCAAAGGTTTCTTTCATCCCATCAAAGGTACGTACCTGATAATCTTTTAGCTTCCAGCGATTAGGTGGTCCAATCCACTCTGCACTCTTTGCTTTCAACAGGTATACAAGTTTATTATCCTGATATCGCTCTACCTTGATATCTCTTGCCGTGGAATCTCGCTTTCGATAGTGCTTGATATATGCTGTTGTTTGCGGCCCAATAAACAGGTGTACATCACTCGTCTTCCCCTTATCATTATGTTTCCAAATATATTTATGCTGAAAATCATAGTGGATCTGATTTCCGGCAGGTATCAGATAGTGATTACCCAGCAAATGTAAAAACATGATGAATCCTCCTGCCAGTAAATAGGGTCGCATCAATCTTCGAAAGCTCACTCCGGCATTCAGGATCGAGATAATCTCCGAATTATAAGCCATCCGGGAAGTAAAGAAAATCACAGCAATCAAAGCATATAGCGGGATTAAGAGCCCATTAATCCATAGTACCCAATTCAAATAATAGTCAAATATGATTTGTCTGATCGAAGCTTCCTCTTCAATAAAATCTTCAATATTATTACTGACATCAATAATAACCGACAGCATCGAAAAGATGAGCATAGTAAAAAAGAAAGTCGATAAGAATTTCTTGATAATATATTTATCTATCTTTTTGAACATGGTTAAACGGAGTCCTACACTATCTGTTTTAATTAGTTATCGTCAGATAAGAAGCCGGCATCAAGTATGCATAGGTGTTGTTTAAAGAATAATTTTATATTTACTAAATACTTAAACTGCATATCTTATAAACGATAAGCTCTTTCAATTCATGTTTTACTGATCTTATTAACAAGTTTAAAGCCGCCTTTGAACCCTTTCGAGCATATCTTTTTTCCAGACGGGAAAAGTACCGGCAAGTATATGTTCCCGGGCTTGCCCGACCAACCAGAGAAAAAAACCAAGGTTGTGTAAACTCGCGATTTGTGCGCCTAATAATTCTTTACTATGAATTAAATGCCTTAAATATGCTTTGGTATAGTTGCGACTACTTCTACTATTACTGTTTTCATCAATCGGGCTAAAATCGTTTTTCCATTTTAGATTTTTTATATTAATAATGCCTTCAGCAGTATACAATAAGCCATGCCGGGCATTCCGGGTAGGCAATACGCAGTCAAACATATCAATCCCCAGTGCAATACATTCTAAAAGATTGGCAGGTGTTCCTACTCCCATCAAATAACGCGGCTTATCCTTTGGCAGAATTCCACAAACTATTTCTGTAGTACTATACATCTCCTCTGCAGGTTCTCCTACCGACAGGCCACCAATCGCATTTGCCGGGCGGTCAAAAGCAGCAATTGTCTCCGCTGAAATTTTCCGCAAATCCTTGTAAGTGCTCCCTTGTACGATCGGGAGCAAGGTTTGTTTATATCCGTAACGATCCGGGGTATTATCAAAATGATCACAACATCGCTTAAGCCAGCGATGGGTCATTTCCATGGAAGCTTTTGCATATTTATACTCACAAGGATAAGGGGTACACTCATCAAAAGCCATGATAAAATCTGCACCAATTATTCGCTGAATATCCATGATACCCTCAGGGGTAAAGAAATGTTTAGAGCCATCAATATGCGATCTGAAAGTAACCCCCTCTTCCGTGATCTTCCGACGGGCACTCAAAGAATAAACCTGATAGCCTCCACTATCCGTCAGGATTGGTTTGTCCCAGCCATTAAAGCGATGCAAGCCTCCGGCTTTTTCCATGGTTTCCATCCCCGGGCGCAGATAGAGGTGATAAGTGTTGCCGAGAATAATTTGAGCCTGAACTTCTTCCTTTAATTCATGCTGATGCACTCCTTTTACCGTCCCCACCGTCCCTACAGGCATAAAGATAGGTGTTTCAATATTCCCGTGATCTGTTTCGATCAAACCGGCACGGGCACTCGTCTGCTCATCAAATTTTTTAACTGTAAACTTCATAAAGGCGCAAAGATAAGAATATCAGGCCGTAAAACGCTGACTATCGAGTTTTAAGAGTACTCCAATCATCAATGAAAAAGCCAGGATAGAAGAACCTCCATAAGAAATGAAAGGTAAGGGAATACCGACAACAGGTACAAGCCCCATCGTCATACCGATATTGACAAAACAGTGAAGAAACAAAATACCGGCTACGCCATAAGCATAGTTTCGGGCAAACTCGGAACGCTGTCGTTCGGCCAGGGTAACAATCCGGTAAATCAGGAGAAAAATAATCCCAATAATTCCGACCGAGCCCACAAAGCCCTGTTCTTCCCCAATTGTACAAAAGATGAAGTCCGTAGATTGCTCCGGAACATAGTCCAGCATAGTCATCGTTCCTTTTAGATAGCCTTTGCCGTAAAAGCCTCCGGAGCCAATAGCTAATTTCGATTGTACTACATTATAAAGCTCATCCGTTTTGGAAGGCTGTAACCAGGCATTGATCCGATCCTGTTGATGGGATTTCAGGATTTTATGAAAAGTATAATTCGCAGAGAATACCATTAGAATTCCAATTGCCAGGATAGCTGACAGACGAGCAACCAAAGCCCTTTTTTTGTCCATCCAGGTATAAATCAAAAATCCCAGAAAGACTGCAATGTTGATCAAAAAGATAACAGTAAATAAACCTTTGGAAGTAATAAATAAAGTTGTGGCCAGAAAGACTGCAAAGCCAATCAGCAGATAAAATTTCTTTTTCACATTAAAAATCAATATCAATATGCTGATCAAAAGCAATCCAAGAATAATCGAAAGAGGATTAAAGACCAGTCCTAATAACAATAAGGTTATAGAGACGCCGCCGATGATATAAAAATTAGCGGACAGGCCCTGACGATACGTTACGATCAAAAATGAAAGAAAAACCAGAGCAGATCCCGCATCCGGCTGTAGCAGGATGAGAAACATAGGTAAAAGGAACAGACCGAAGGCTGTGACCTGGGTGCGAAACTCTCGAATATCCGTATTAAACCTGCTGAGGTAAGCAGCGAGGGCAATATTAGTGGCAAACTTGGCAAATTCCGAAGGTTGTAAAGTGAAAGAACTGATCCTGTACCAGGAAGTTGCGCCTTTTATTTCATGCCCAAAAACAAACAATCCTAACAACATCAGGATACCCAACATATAAATCAAATAAGAAAATGTTTGCCAAAATTTCCATTCGATAATGTAGGTAACAAAAATAACAAATGTGGAAATCGTAATAAAAATGGCTTGTTTTCCGGCAATTCCTTTAAGGAAACTATTGTTTTCAGGATTCTGACTATCGTATCCAACTGCATAAATCATCAACCAGCCTATGAGCATTAGTGCCAGCGTCAACACTAAAGTCATCCAATCTATATTCCTACCCGCAAAAGTATCTCTTCTACTCATGATGTGATCTCAAGATTAGATCAGACAGTATGTTTTAGATCGATGAGAGGAGTTCCTCCTTTTGAATACTATCTTTAACCGGAAAAGCCCCAGGATATTTATCTTTGATATCTTGCAGCATCCGAATTGCTTGTAGTTTGGTCTGGAATGCACCAGCTCTCAGTCGGTAATAAGGCTTGGAATGCGTCCAGTCAACACTTACACCGGGAAATTCCAGAAGGAAATTTTCCTTTTCCCTTTCTATAGCCAAACGATCCGTTTTGGCCATGATTTGAATCCGCCATCCGCCAATTGATTGTTTAGCCTGATTTTGATTGGCGTATCTGCTCATCAGCATATCAATGGGAAAATCTTCTTTTACTTCTACCTGAGCATCAGCTACAAAGCAAGAACCTAAACAAAGCATCAAAATCGAAACGATACGAAACATTTTATTCAGTTTGATTTTATAATAGTTCGATAATTGAGAGATACTACAAAAGGCATATCTGTATCCCGTATTCAATGTTTTGTACTTTTTGTATCAAAAATTACCGTTATATCCATTTTATACCCCAACTTCCTGAATAATAGCCACTCCACCAGAAGTCCCTAAACGGTCAGCGCCTGCCTCGATAAATGCTTTAGCCTGTTCTGCGGTACGAATTCCTCCAGAGGCTTTTATTTTAATCTGCGAAGGCAATTCCGCTCTTAGAAATTCAACAATCTCCCTGGTAGCGCCACCTCCATTCATGCCTGTTGAGGTTTTCACATAATCAACTCCTAATTCTACACAAATATTACACAATTCGCGAATCTCTTGCATTGACAAAATACTGGTCTCGAATATTACCTTAATCACTTTGCCCTTAAGGTGAGCGGCCAGGGTCATACTTTCAAGATCGCTTTTAACATAATACCAGTTCCCTTCCTTTACTGCACAGATATTGACGACCACATCCAGTTCGTCCACTCCATCGTTGATTCCCCGTTTGATTTCTTCTACCTTAGCCGGTGTAGTCGAATAGCCCATTGGAAAACCAATAACTGTTGATACTTTCACTTTGGAATCTTCCAAAATACGAGCTGCTTCTTTAATAAAATACGGGGGTACACAGACTGATGCGAACCCGAATTGTTCAGCCTCCGCACATATTTTTTTGATCTCATCTAATCTGCAATCCGGTCGAAGGATTGTATGATCTATCACATTTGCAAGATTCATCTAATTACATTTAAAAAATGCTATTTCTCATCACTTCTATCATAGCCCTTTTTTCGTATGTAGTTGGGATGATTTTTTGTGACTTTCAGGTTATCCATGTAACCTGAGCCGAATAATCATTCAAAATTGTTAAAATAAACACGAGCAATCAAGTCATCTGACTGATAATTGCAAGATAGGAAAAGAAGCCAATAAATGAAGCATTAAGATTTGAAATAGTTTTGTTATTAACTTTTTCAGGCCAGGAAATTTCAATCTTCGAAAACAACAAAGGCCGAGAATTTTAGAATTCCCGGCCTCCATCTATTCATTATAGTTTTGCTTGTTATTTACCGTGACAATGTTTGTATTTCTTGCCACTTCCACATGGACACATTTCATTTCTACCAATCTTTCTTTCGGTTCTTTTGAAAGTTTGCGGTTTTTCCCGGCCTCTACCTGCGGCCGCCGCGGCCGCTTTTCGCATTGCATCTTCCCGGCGATTGGTTTGAACTTTACTAAGATCGGTTTTTTGTTCTCTGGCTTCCTCTAATCCACTCTCTTCTCTTAAAATCAGTTTCCCTTTCGCCAGATAAGAAGTTACCTGCTCATTGATTCGATAGATCAATTGCTCAAAGAGTTCATAAGCCTCCATTTTGTAAACAACCAGTGGGTCCTTTTGCTCAAAAGAAGCAGCCTGTGTAGACTCTTTCAATTCATCCATCGAACGCAAATGTTCCTTCCACTCATCATCGATTATCGAAAGTGCAACGGCTTTTTCAATATCCCGCATTACAGATTTTCCACTGGATTCTACTCCATTTTTAAGATCGGCAGAAATAGGTAAAGGCTTCTTACGTCCATCTGTAAAAGGAACGGCAATACGTTTATAACGATGGCCTTCATTTTCGTAAACTTGCTTGATAACCGGCATCAAAATCTCGGCTATCCGTTCGCTTTTCTTTTCGTAAAATGCTAAAAACTGGCTCTGAAACTGGTCAGTGATCTCGCTATGTGCGCCATCTGCAAACTCAGCAGCATCAATTTCCGGATCAAAACCCAAAAGACGCAGAGAGTCTTCACGGAAAGAATTATAATCGCCTCCATTCCGGTGAATATCCACGAGACTTTCAGTAAGCCCTGTAAACATGGTATTAATATCAACGGTCAGACGATCACCCGTCAAAGCATTGAAACGTTTTTTGTAGATGGCTTCTCTTTGGATATTCATTACATCATCATATTCCAAAAGCCGTTTTCGAATACCAAAATTGTTCTCTTCTACTTTTTTCTGCGCTCTTTCGATAGATTTGGAAACCATGGAATGCTGGATCACTTCCCCCTCTTTATGCCCCATCCTGTCCATGAGCTTGGCAATTCGCTCGGATTGGAACAAACGCATCAAATTATCTTCAAGAGATACATAGAATTGCGAAGAGCCCGGATCACCTTGTCGTCCAGAACGACCTCTCAACTGTCGGTCTACACGACGGGAATCGTGTCTTTCGGTACCGATAATTGCCAAACCTCCGGCTTTCTTCACTTCATCGGTTAATTTAATATCCGTACCCCGGCCCGCCATATTCGTAGCGATGGTCACTTTTCCCGGACGACCGGCTTCCGCTACAATTTCCGCTTCTCTGGCGTGTTGCTTTGCATTCAAAACATTATGATCGATTCCACGGAGCTTGAGCATGCGACTCAGCTTTTCCGAAATATCCACGGAGGTAGTACCAACTAATACCGGACGACCGGCTTGACTCAAGCCAACGATTTCATCAATAACTGCATTGTATTTTTCTCTGCCTGTTTTATACACCAAATCATCCCGATCATCTCTGATTATAGGTCTATTCGTTGGAATAACAACGACATCCAATTTATAAATTTCCCAAAACTCCCCTGCTTCCGTTTCTGCAGTACCGGTCATACCCGCAAGCTTGTGGTACATTCGGAAGTAATTCTGCAAAGTTACTGTTGCGTATGTTTGTGTGATATCTCCTACTTTTACATTTTCCTTAGCTTCCAGAGCCTGGTGAAGACCATCAGAATAACGGCGACCTTCCATCATACGTCCCGTTTGCTCATCCACAATCTTAACCTGCCCATCAATCACAACATATTCTTCATCCCGCTCAAACATAGTATAGGCTTTAAGCAGTTGATTAACAGAGTGTAATCGTTTGGATTTAACCGAATAATCCTGAATCAGTGCTTCCTTCTGCTCTTGCCTGGTATTGCTGTCGACTTCTTCATTTGCTTCAATTTGTTGCATTTCGGTAGCGATATCCGGCATCACAAAGAAATTCGGATCATCTCCACCTTTGGCCATAAATTCGGCACCTCGTTCCGTCAGCTCTACACTACGCGTTTTTTCTTCAATCGTAAATAAAAGTGGTTCATCTACCAGGTGCATCCGCTTATTCTGCTCCTGCATATAATGATTCTCTGTCTTTTGTAATAAAACCTTTACCCCTTCCTGGCTTAAGAATTTGATCAAAGGGCGGTATTTCGGTAGCGCTTTATGTGCGCGAAACAGCGCCATACCTGCTTCATCTTCCTCGACTCCGATAATTCCGTCGCTAAATAATTTTTTTGCGCTAGCAAGATATTCTGTAGCCAGTTTTCTTTGCGCAGCGATCAATCGTTCGACCTGCGGTTTAAGTGCAATGTATTCCTGAGTCTCATTCCCTTTCGGAATCGGACCGGAAATAATCAAAGGCGTACGTGCATCATCAATCAGCACCGAGTCGACCTCATCAATCATACAAAAATGATGTTTGCCCTGTACCATTTCATCCCGCGAACGCACCATATTATCTCTCAAATAATCGAAACCAAATTCGTTATTCGTTCCATAAGTAATATCACAGGCATAGGCCTTCTTTCTTTCATCCGAATGTGGCCGATATTTATCAATACAATCTACTGTAAGCATCAGGAATTCATAAATAGGTCCGACCCATTCGCTATCCCGCAAAGCCAGATAATTGTTTACCGTAATTACATGGACCCCCAATCCGGAAAGCCCGTTCAGATAAGCAGGTAGGGTAGCAACCAATGTTTTTCCTTCCCCCGTCATCATCTCTGCGATCTTACCATCATGCAGTACCATTCCTCCAATTAATTGCACATCATAGTGTAGCATGTTCCAGGTAATCTCTCCACCGGCAGCTATCCATTGATTTTGCCAGATAGCTTTATCCCCTTCTATAGAGATGTAGCTTTTTTTGGCTGCCAGATCCCGATCGTGATCTGTAGCGCTTACTTCAAGAGAGTCGTTTTCCATGAATCTGCGAGAAGTTTCTTTCACTACAGCAAATGCCTCGGGTAAAATCTCTTTCAATATCTCTTCGAGGTGTTTATCTCTCTCCCCTTTAAGGCGATCAATCTCATTGAAAAGTTCTTCCTTTTCACCAAAGTCCGTTGTTTTTCTGGCATCTTCTGTTAGCGTATCAATATCTTTATCAACTCCTTCAAGATGAGTTTTTATACGTGCTCTGAACTCCACTGTACGATTCCGAAGTTCATCATTACTCAGGGACTTCAATCGTTCAAACTCCTCATTGATTTGTTCAACAATTGGATTATACGCAGCAACGTCCCGGTCGTACTTCGTACCAAAGACCTTTTTCAGTGATTTTGATATAAAATCTAGCATTATTGTTTAGTTGTATTTGTAGTGAACAAAGATACCAATAGAAGTTTAGAAGAGTGCTTTCAAAGCCTAGTCTTTTTCATAAGTACTAAAAAAGGACTAAAGTTAAAATCATTCCGGCTAAACCCGGTACTAAAACGGTTTTCAATGCACATAATTTATACCATCCCGGATTTTATCTAATATAATATGTCAAAATGGCACATTGTTAAAATTCTTGTAGTAGATATGACATATATTGCTTAGCGCTTGTCTAAAGTGTACTAAACTGAAATCGTGTTTCGAAAATCGAAAATCGGAAGTCGAAAAGCTAATAACGAATAACGTCCAGAATAATTTTTTAATCTCTAGTGATCATTGTCCCTGTTTATTTTGCCGGCACACCTATCCATTATCTCTCTATTTTTTTTCTTACTCGGGTGAAGCTTTTTATTTTTGTTTTCTCAATCACAAATTCTCTAAATTACATGCGAAATAAGTCGTTTTTAAAATTTATACGCTTTTCAATTTATTGTTTTTTGCTGCTATCCATCCTTGCTGCTTCTTGCAATGGGGAATCCAAGGACGATGAAAAAAAGTACAATATCCAATCTTTTTACTATCCTGTAGAATCTTTGAAATCGCCTTTGGTTTACGAATATCAACCAATCAACAACGACACTTTTGGCGTACAGTATTATTATTTCAGCACACTGGAAACGGATACTGCGACCTATTTTACATCCAATATTTACAATCAGTTTTTTCAGGTAGAGCAGTTTTCTATCGAAGAACTGGTAACAAATGGGATGTTGCAAAAGGAATATTTCCTTTATGATTTCGATTCGACCGGCAATCAAATCCGTTATCCGGCTGCTATAGAATACGATAATGCTTTTCCTTTTGAGGTCAGGGATTCCGGAGGAATATTTTTACAAAAAATGAAATGGACTTTCAACGAAGAGCCATTGCATACTACAACACTCATCCGAAATAGACGTTATATTGGTATGAGTTCTTATACCTATCGAGGAAAGACTTATGAGGCGGTAACTTTTGGTGTAAAAGAAATACTTGACGATTTTTATGATGGCCATTTGGAAACAAAAACAAATGGAATTGAAATCTACGCAAAAGGACTCGGTTTGGTTTATTTTAAAAAAACGATAGGTAATGCACTGACCATGGAGTATGAGCTTAAAGACACCTATACCATGGAGGTCCTTGAAGGAAAATTTTCAAAAACCCTCAATCAATAATATGCTCAATTCCGGAGGTTTGACTTTTCTTGGTTGAATAATGAAAATAAAATTTCAGTGAAGTATATTGTTCCATTATTATTCCTTTTTTTATGCCTTGAGTTAAAAGCGCAGGTTTTTCCACCGGATTTTCAATGTGTCCGCAACGATACCCTGTTTTGGGAAACCCCTGTTAACACCTGTGGCGCTTTTATCAGTTATGATATTTACTTCAGTGAAAATATCAATGGACCTTATACTTTGTTAGCTTCTATAACAGATCAAAGTACTGACAATTTTTTTCACAGCAACCCTGTTGGAACTACCTTTTATTACTACTTCGAGACTAATGCCAATTGTCCGGGAGAGCCTGTTATCAGATCTGATACATTAAATAATGAATCCCCTCTTGCCTCTCCGATCAATGTAGTGTCTGTAAATGGAAATAATGTAGAAATTGAATGGACAGCAAGTAGTTCTCCGGAAGTTACCAATTACATCATCTATCGAACGTCTCCGGTCGGCGCCTTGCCGATTGATACTGTCAGTGCACTCGTAACCAATTATACGGACATTGGTGCTGATCCCTTAAACCAGTCCGAATCCTATTTCGTATTGGCAATGGATGCCTGCGGGAATACCAGTGTTTTTGATTTGCCCCACTTTACGATCTTTCTGGATAATGTAGTGGACATCTGCGAAAAGAGTATCCGGCTTGACTGGAACCGTTACCGCAATTGGGTCAATGGAATCGCCCAACAAGAATTATGGTTATCCGTCAATGACGAACCATTTTCATTACTGGAGACTTTAAGCGCTTCCGATTCAGTGTATCTGTTTTCCAATACTAACGATGGCGATAAATATTGCTTTTATATTCGAAATATTGAACAAAATACCGGGATTGTTGCGCTTTCTAATATCGAGTGTATTGATCTGGATATTGTAGAACCCGTCAGGACCCTCTATTTGAAGAATGTCAGCGTCAACCTCGCCAATCAGGTTGAATTGACCTGGGTTTGGAATACGGACGCGGAGGTAGCTACCGTAGAATTCGAAGAAAGAACGGAGAGTGGTACTTTTAATACTGCTGATGCTTACACTCCTTTCGGTAGTCTGGATGCAGAAACAGAACGTACCCTGGACCCACTGGTTGATCCAAGTCAGGAGAGAAAATATTTCAGGATCAAGACCACAGATGATTGTGATAGTATCAGGCTTTCGAATGAAGTCTCAAGCATTCATCTTTCCGGCTCTGCACAGGAAAATCAAAGAAATATCATTAACTGGACTGCTTTTAACAGACCTGACGGGCAAATTATTAACTATGATATTTACCGGATAGTGGATGGTCTGATTTCCTTTGTTGAAACGGTTAATGGCAATACTACCACGTACAATGATCCTGTAGACATCAGCATTCCTGCCGAATTTAATGTCTGTTATCACGTAGTCGCAAATGCTGTTATTACTGATCCAAATGGCATTGAAATAAGTATTACTTCCCAGTCCAATACCTTTTGTGTAGAACAATTATCTGATATTCTCGCACCCAATGCTTTTGTGCCCGAAGGCATTAATAAAGAGTTCAAACCACGTATTGTATTTGGAGAAACGGTCGACTATCAAATGCAAATTTATGACCGCTGGGGGAAGAAAATTTTCGAAACGGATAACCAGGAAGAAGGCTGGACCGGACGAGACGGTTTTTTTTATTACCCTTCCGCCGTATATGTTTACATTATTAAAATTACTCAAACCAATGGGCGCATTGTCGAAAAACGCGGCAATGTAGCACTTATCAGATAGCTTTTCAGGTATCCGAAGCTTGAGAAGTTCTAATGTTTAAAGTCTCATACTCCTAATTATTAATTTTTTCCAGCATTCTTTGTAACCTTTTCTAAAAAGATAAATATTCCTAAATATACTGACGATCGTTTAGAGATGATTAGTCGTTCTCAAACTTTTACATCATGTAGCTTTGACGGGTTTGATTTAAGTAAAACCAGGTACAATTAAGTATCTTTCACCAAACCTTTTAGCTATACGGAAATACTCGAAAACATTTGACTCACGAATGACGGATGAGCAACTAATGCTGGCTGTAAAGAATGGTAAGCTTGATAGCATGTCAATCTTATTTGAAAGATATCATCGTCGTCTTTATAATTTTTTCTTTCGAATTAATTATAACCAAAACCTAAGCGAAGATTTAAGCCAAAATGTTTTTGAAAGAGTCATTAGATATCGCAATAGTTATAATCCGGCTTTCAGTTTTAAAACATGGATTTTTCAAATTGCCCGCAATGTCCGTTTAGAACATTACAAAAAGTACGGTCAACAAACAATGGAGGATATTGATAAACAAAAATTCCTGCAGATTGAAGATGATACTTCGATAAATATGGATAAAAAGGAGCAAATCATCCTTCTTGAGAAAGCTATAAACAGGCTTAACGATGAGCAAAGGGAAATTTTGTTATTAACCAGATTTCAAAATATGAAATACGCTGAAGTTGCCCGCTTGCTAGGTTGTTCGGAAGGAGCGGTCAAAGTCAAAGTTTACCGTACAATTAAACAGCTAAGACAAATTTATTTGAAGTATTTATGATTTCGGAAAATAAAATAATCGATTATCTGGAAGGCCGGCTCTCTCCGGAAGAACTTGCAGCTTTTGAAAGTGCTTTGAAAAGTTCTGTGGAATTAAGAGCGCAACTAAGGGAATACCGTAGCTTTTTCAAAGATATTGATCAATTACCAGAATATCAGCCATCCAAAAAATTATCCCATAACTTTTACGAAATGCTGGAAGCGGAAAAAGCGAATCAGTACAGCCGGGAAAAAGGGCCCTCAAAATCAAGCAGAATTATCATTGGTATTGCTGCTGGCTTTGCCTTATTGTTGAGTGGTTTTTGGCTAGGAAATAACATGAATAATGATCAGCAAATACAACTTTCTCAGATTGAAAAAGATTTGCAAGAGACACAAGTCATTATGCTACAATTATTGCAAAAAGAATCTGCCAGCCAAAGAATCAAAGCCGTAAACTATAGCTATGAAGTTGAGCGCTCGGATCAAAAAATAATTGACGCCCTCATTCGCACAATGAATTTTGATCCCAACACCAATGTACGCTTGCATGCAGCGGAGGCCCTGGCCCGGTTTGGCCAGGAAACCAAAGTACGAGATGCCTTTTTAGTAGCCCTGGCCAGCCAGGACAATCCCGAAATGCAAATTAAAGCGATCAATATATTAGTCCACTTAAATGAAAGACGTGCGGTTGGTGAAATGCTTAAACTATTAGAAAAAGAAGATATTATCGATGCCGTTAAACAGCAAGCTCAAACCGGACTAGAAATTTTATTGTAGACAACAATTATATCCATCTATAAAAATTTACCATGCATAAATTAGTTTTTTCAATCTTGCTATTAACCCTTACGCTCAGCGGAGTACATGCGCAACAACCTTTTACCAAAGCTTTTAAGTCTACGGGTGCCAAACGAGTGGAAGTATACCTAACGGATGCCAATGTAGTTATTAAAGGTATTAGTGGTAATGAAATAAAGCTGAATGCCAGTGGTATGAAACCATTGCCAGAACGTGCTAAGGGATTGCGACCAATTTCACGTACGGCAATGGACAATACCGGCTTGGGGCTGGAAGTTAAAGAATCCAATAACATCATCACGATTAAGCAAACAGCCTCGGACCTACTTGATATTAGTTTGGAAATTCCCAAAGAAGCAAAACTGTTGGTTGAAAATTCAGGTCGAAAAAATACTCCTTTGAAAATTGAAGCGATGCAAGGAGAAATGGAAATCAGCGTCAATCGAAGTCCGGTTAGTATAAAAAAAGCTGTGGGCCCAATTGTCGCTAACAGCACCCGGGGAGAAATTGAAATACAATTCGAACGTCTCTCTCAGGCCGGCCCCAGTTCAATCAATACAGTTAGTGGATTTATTGATATTACACTTCCATCAAGCAGTAAAGCGAATCTCGAACTAATGACGATGTCCAACAATAATGACATTTTTACAGATTTCGATATAAAGTTGCTTGAAGAAGAGGAAGTTAAAAAAGGGGGAAAACATAAAAAGCACAAAAAAGACTGGGACTGTAAGTGCGGCGAAAAAAGCATTAAAGGAACCATCAATGGCGGAGGGGTAGAAGTCTATTTAAAATCTGTTCGCGACAATATTTATCTGAGAAAAAGCTAGTATAAAAGCTTCCTTTCCATCAAACAAGAAATATCTTTTGATTAGTTGACCTATCACAGCGCCGGTAGCTAATAGAACCGGCGTTGTCTTTTTTTAAACTCTAAATGAAGTTTTATGAAAAATTTAATCCTGTTTCTTCTTATAATAACGATGAATTGCCACTTTTCATTTTCGCAAAGCAGTGTAACAAAGACTTTCAAAGTCTCAAAAGAAAATACGCTGGATATGGAACTTTCTTATGCCAATAACATAGATATTCGAACCTGGGATAAAGACGAAGTACTCATCGAAGCCAAAATCAAGCTTAGCAATCAAAATACCGATAAAGGATATGATCTGGATTTTGAAAGAAAAAATTCCGTTTTTAAAGTCAAATCTCATCTGGATTATGATCAACTACCATCCGTTGTGATAGAACCCGATGAAGATGGTGTGCTGGATGTACCAGATAATTTTGCATTAATTGGTCAGAAAGACGGAGTTTGGCAGGCTGTGAATTACGAGATTAAATATACTATTAAAATGCCTGCTTATTTGGCGATTGACCTTTGTACCAAAGGAGATGTCGAAATTAAAGGTTTGGATGCGGCAATGAATATCAACACGACTAAAGGTTTTATTGATGTAACGCGTAATGCAGATGATCCAATCGATTTAAAATTAAGTACAGGACGCGGAGAGATTTTTACAGATTTTGATATTGATTACGATGCATCTGTCCAGGATAAGAAAAAGCATCACCGCAGTTGCATAAAAACAGAAGTCAAGACTGCACTCAATGGCGGAGGTGATGACGTAAACCTTAGTTCTACTTGTGGAAATATTTATCTGAGAAAAGCGAGCTAATCTTTAATAAAGAAAAGGATAATATGAGTCATCCGAATTTTGTTAAGACCCAGCGCGAAAATGAATATTATAGCACTATTTTATTGTTTGGTAGAGTAGATGTCAGGCAATTAGGTTTGAGGTATTGGGTTTTAGGCGATCCCCTGTCTGTACCTAATACCTTTTCCATGGAACTTAAATACTTTCGATATTCTATAAACCCCTTTAGAGATGCTAAAATTCGGAATGACTTATTCTTCACGTCTTCCTTTTCGGAGTTTACAATCGACTACAAATTTCTTTACCCAGAGATGTATCTGAGTCCGATGCATTAACTCGCTGCCAAAAATCAGCAAGATCGATAAGCCAAAAGTTGTATTTCGAATAATCTCAAAAAAGGCAGTATAATCTTTCATCAGGGTTCGAACAAATAATAGCTCAATTACAATAAGCAGAGCTGTAACCAGGAGCATTAGAATGGCTAATCCCCGGGCATTTTTGAGATATTCCGGCCGCTTTCGCAATAAGCATTTTTTAAGGAAGCGCTGAACCATATCATTATAAGGCATAATTTTCACCAGCTCTCTGAGTATATGCTCCGCCTGATCATAATCCATCAGATGATAACAAGAAGCTGCTTTTTTAAAGAGCAAATCCGTATAAATATCCTGCCCGTTATAAAATTTAATATTATTGATAATAGAAAGCTGAATTGCAGTGTCAACGATTTTGACATGACTTTGATAAGCCCCAATCTCAAACAAGGCACTACTGTAGGATATCAATAGTTCAAAATATTCACTAAAATTAAGCTGGGGGATATCACTTTCATATGATTCATAAAATCGTACGATCGACAAATGTTCCGCAGCATCTATAGCTTTGAACTCTTTGTATATCTTCGAGTAATAAGTTGAAGTAAGGTTAGGCATTTCTGGTTAAAATTGATCTATTTCCATCTGTAATCTCCTTTCAAAATTACAGTAAAAAATAAAACATGTCAAATTGAAAAATATTAAATTTTAGATTTTATTTTATAAATAACCGGTTTACTTGGGCTTGCATCAATTTCCAGGCTACTGATCTGAATGTTCAACAAATAAAAATCATCTTTGATTATATTATTAACGAAAAGCAGTTCCGTAATCGTGGCATTTTTCCGCACATTGTCCGGCAATTGCCAAAAAGCTTTGTGCGCCAGTAATTTTCCTCCATCTTCCTCGCGGTCAACCGAAGGCAGATCGACCAAAAGATGCTGTACTCCACAGGATACGATATATTCCATCGCCTGATAATCGATATAAGGCGGATTGGTCCCGGAGTAATGCCTGGTGAGTTTATCTTCATGATTGGGTAAGGTCCGGATAATCAGTGCTTCTGCTTCGCCTTCCCTGAGCAGTGCTTCCATTTGCGTTTTCAGGATTACCCGGTCACCATTCTCCAGTTTGGTAGGATAAACGCTCACCAGTTTCGCTATGAAGTGATAATTGCGCAAACTTTGGTTGATCGTATACACTTCTTTAGTGATATGACCGGCACATTCGGTATGAGTCCCGTTACCATGCGGATTCAGCCGGATATTTAAGAAATTGACCAGTCCTCCCTGCTGCGTGGAGCCAATAAAATCACCGGCAATTACCGGAGAGGTTTCCATCAATGGAGCATAAAAGCAGTTGACCGTATCTGTACCTTCTTTTAAGGGAATAGAGATATCTATTGGTTGGCTAAGATCCGCCTGATAAGATGTATTTTGAAAATTAAAAGTAATCAACATACTGTTAAAATATCATCATTGAAAAAACATTGAACATTGAACATTGAATATTGAATATTGAATATTGAATATTGAATATCTAAGTTAATTCCTCGTGTCTTGCCCCCAGGTAAGTTTGTCTCGCATTGTTTCCATGAAAGTTGAGTTTTGCAGCTGTACCAGTTTAATGGTATAATCACATTTTCGCACCGCCAGTTGATGCTCTTTAGTCACAGTTTCAAAGCGTGAATCAAGGGTACAAAGGAAATTTTCGGCCCGGCCTTCAATTTCAAAAGAAATCACTGAAGTGTCAGAGATAACAATCGGTCGGACGCTCAGATTATGCGGCGCTACCGGGGTGATCACAAAATTGCCGGAGTTAGGAAAAATTATTGGTCCTCCACAACTCAAGGAATAGCCCGTAGAACCGGTTGGCGTAGCAATAATAATTCCATCTGCCCAGTAGGAGGTCAGATAAGCTCCATTGATAAAGGTATGGATTGTGATCATAGAGGAAGTATCCCGCTTCAATAATGTACAGTCATTCAGTGCAAATCGCGTCTCTCCGAATAGCGGAAAATTGGACTCCATAAAAAGCATGGTACGCTCGTCAAAATTGTAGCGTCCTTGCTGGAACAAATCTATGGCGTATTTGATTTTCGTTTTTTCAATACTGGCGAGAAACCCGAGCCGCCCCAGATTGATCCCGAGAATAGGCACATCACTATCTCTGATAAGAGTTGTCGCATTTAATATCGTGCCGTCACCACCCAATGAGATTAGAGCATCAAATTTACGCGTTTTGAAATCCAGATAACCTTCGAATACTCCGATTGCACTTTTAAACTGAATCCGATCTTGCAGAGTATCCAGATATTCGGTATATACATAGGTATTGATCCCTCTTTCTGCAAGAACGTCAAATAGCTCCTGCACATAAAGAATATCCTTGTCTTTTAATTGTCTGCCGTATACTACTACTTGCATTAAAATGATAAGTTATAATGTAAATATAGCCCTTTTTCCCATAAGTGATTAAGACTATACTCGATGCGAATTACCTTATCGTAGAAGAGTACAAAGTTTAGTCCTAAACCACCGCCCCAAAGGAATTGATTGACCAGCGGATTAAATTCATTAAACTGCGTACTATTGACATAGCCAAAATCATTATTCAAAACCAGATAGACCCGAACGGGCATCTCCCGAAAAGTACTAATGGGCATATATTTTCCCCAGTCGACCCGGTTGCTAAACAACTGAAATCGCAAAGCTGTCTTCGTATAAAAATAATCTAATCCGTCGATCACATAAAATTCGTACCCGCTTAAGACATCATCAAGGTAACCTAATGACCAGTAATTATTATAAGGTTGCTCTTCGCGAATAAGTGCAATTCTGGTTTTAAATATCATTTCGGTACTCCACTTTTTGTTGAGGTTGAAATATTGCCCGAAAGCAGAAGTGAGGTACATCCCATTGCGCTCTTTAAAAATACCCAAGCCTTCCTTTTCCAGAACAGTAGAAAAGAAATTTCCTTTGAGTGGATAGGGTTTGATATCCCGGTTTTCATAAGCGTATTCCAGTCGCAAATACATGAGTCTCTGCTCTGTATCTCCATTTAAAAAGTAATTAGGGTTCAAACTCTCTATTACGAAATCCGTGATGGTATTTTTTTGGTATTCCAGCTTTCCATAAAAAGTTGAGCGGATTTTAGGTCGATAGAAAAAGCTCGCACCGGATCTAAAACGTTGAAGTGGAAATTCGTTTTCCCGACGCTGAAATGCCAGCTTATTTCCAATAGTCCGATAAGCAATCTCCCGGTTTCTGGCATAGAAGAACTCACCAATTACCCCAAAAGTCTGCCCTTTATTCAACTGAGGAAAACTATACACCAGTTCAAATTTCTGTGTATAGCCAAGATGAATTTGTAGTTTAAGGGGATCTTTGCGTCCGGTCGTATTGAGATGGACAAAACGAATACCATAATTCACTCTGTCAAACGATCGCCCCTCTTCTTCCCACCATACGTTGAAGTTGCGATCTGCCAGTTCAAAAATCGGAAAAGGATAAATATACCAGGACTCTTTTACTCTTAGATACAGATCAATTCGGTTATTGGAATAATCCCAATTTCGGATGTTGATATCCATCAGGATAAACAAGCCGGTGTTCATGATGTAATTTTTATTCTGATCAAGCCGGTTTTGCAAATTACGGAGTGAAATGGTATCCCCAACGGTGAAATCCATCTCCCGTAGAATCGTTTGGTCTTTGGTACGCCGATTGCCTTCGATTTCAATAGCATTGATCGTAACATATTGGCTTTGAGCAAACAAAGAAACAGATAAAAACAGGAAAAAAGGTAAAAAAACAGATTTCCACATAAGGCCCGCAAAATAGGCATTTTTCGGAATTCTATCCGCTCAGATCAGGCTTAGACATTAAGAAAAGACATCAAAGAGTCGTACCGGTCTCGCAGCGAATCAAAGTAATCAGATTCCTGGAAACTTGCTTTTACAGTATAATTAAATCTTTGGAAAGTAGCCAATACTGCTGAAACATCCTGGACATTGATTTTCAGGGTTACATCGATCTTCATCGTGTCCAGATTAGTTGTAATAAAACTACTTAGTACGGCTGCGTTTTCCGACTCTACGATACGTGCGATCTGGGAAAGACTGTAATCCCGTTTACTCATTTCGAGTACGATAATGCTGCCCGGCTCAGTGAACGAGCCTATTCCCGCGAAGAATCTCAGCAAATCATCCTGACAGATCAGCCCAAGGTAATTGTCCTCGACATCAATGACGGGAATCACTGTAAGATTGTATTCACTCATGATACTCATCACTTCAAAAATATGATCGCCTTCCTTCACATATGGTCGAGACATTGATAATTGATAGGAACCGACTGCCTCTTTAATATCGTGATTCAGAATGTCATCTTCAGAAATAAGACCAAGTAATTGTTTATTATTAACGATAGGCATATGCTTAACGTAAAAATCACTCATAATGCTTAGCGCTTCCTCGCCGGTATCCGATGTTTTTAAAGGGACTATATTTTGAGATAAAAGATTTGATGCGATCATATTTGTTGTAATTTTCTCTCTACATAAATGACGTGATTTTTCGCAATTGTAGGAATTATATAATTATATCTTTCATACATAGTGCCAAAAACCATATCTCCATAACTTGTCGATGACAATTTTCGTGCAGGCAAAGATAATCTGATCTGTGAGAAGTCAAGGATTTTTTAACCTTAACATTAATTCTTCCCGGTATGTTGCAGCAATTGGCAGTTTTATATTCCCTACTTGCACTTGATTGCCTTCTATAAAACGAAGTGCGGCCAAAGCTATTATATGGGATCGGTGAATCCTCTGGAAAAGATCTTTTGGAAGTGATTTTTCTATGTTAGAAAGCCGATCCTTGACTACCAGAGTCTTTTCATTAGTACAAATTTTCACATAATCTCCATAAGCCTGTATATAAATGATGCTTGCAAAATCTATTTTATAATGTTTTTTATCTGCTTTTACCAAAACGTATTGTTGAGCCGTTTCGCTTTGAGCGTTTTCCAGTTGTTTTTCCGCCCGGTTAACAGCTTTTAAAAATCGTTCGAAGGAAAAAGGCTTTAAAAGATAGTCCAGTGCTTCCAGCTCGAAACCTTCAACAGCATATTGCGGGTAGGCTGTGATGAAAATGACCAGAGGTGGATTTTGCAATGTTCTTAAGAAACTGATCCCCGAGAGCTTGGGCATATTGATATCCAGAAACAAAAGATCGACAGGTTCTAGTTTTAGTGCCTCCATCGCTTCAATGGCACTGGAACAAGTAGCCAGCAAATCCAGTTGAGGAAGATCGGCTATGTATCGTTCTATTACTTTGACAGATAGTGGTTCATCATCTATAATCATACACTTAATCATCATACAGGTATTTTCAGAATGGTTTGATAAGTGGAACTTGTTTCATTGATTATTAAATCATATTGCTTGCCGTATAGTAGTTTCAGCCGTTTTTTGACATTATTTAGCCCTACTCCCCCTTCGCTCGCAATCCCGGGGACCTCGTCTACCTGCCCCTTGTTATTCGTTACCTCAAAGCATAAACGCTCTTTTTCAACTTTTAAAAATATATCAATAAAAACGGATTCAATATCGCCTTTGATTCCGTGTTTGAAAGCATTTTCCACAAAAGGGATAAATACCAGGGGAACAAGCTTTTGTTCCCTGATGACTCCTTCAATTTTGAAACGAATATCAGCTCTATGATCCGTTCGCAGCCTTTGCAAGTCCAGATAGTTTTGCAAATATTCCAGTTCTTTTTCCAGGGGCACAAAATTTTCATTGGTTTCGTATAACATATAACGCATGCCCGAGGCGAGCTTTAATAATAAATCCGGGACTTTTTCATCTTTATCCAAGGACAGTGCATACATACTATTCAGGCTGTTAAAAAGGAAATGCGGATTGATCTGTGTTTTTAAAGCTTGCAATTCGGCATCCAGTTTTTCCCTTTCCAGACGGTTGATTTGCTTTCTTTGTTCAGATAATTCGAACCAGCCTTTTGCCAGTTTTAAAAGAGTGGTAGTTGCTAAAAAAATCACTACAAAATTGAAAATATCCCGCACTTCATAATAAGAGATAAAATAAAAGCCGGGAAATAACCAGTCACTCAGATGGTCGAAGGTTAACAAATTAAGTATTATACCCAAACCGATAAGTACCATCATTGAAAAAAGGTAAATCCACCACTTCCTTTTTTGTAAAAAGCCGGGTATCAGCAAAAGTAAATTGATATACACTATTAAAATGATGCTCCAAATAAAGAGTCCGGTATAGATCATATTCAATTTCAAAAATGTCCCTCCGTACTCCTTGGCGAAGAAACCCGCTAAAAGGACATAAGCAAAAAGCCAAAAAGCCAGGTGCTGGAACACTCGGCTTTTTAGTAGTGGATATATTTGTTTTCGCAACATGAGCATTTTTTAGAGCGGGCGGGTCAAAGTCACGGGATCCGGAAAAGCCTTTTCGTCATCCGAATACTTTTGAATAAACTTCTGAAGTTCTTCTGGTTTAGCCGTCAATATATAGCCACTCTGGGTTTTTTCGTGTTTGATTCTTATTCTTTTCTGATCCAACAGTTTCCCAAGATAGTCCGCATTAAATAAAGCGATTTTCACTTGTCCTTTTTCGAAACTGATTTTTGCAAAAGAATTGACCGGATAGTAGTGAAAACTCTCGAAATCATTGAATCGCTTATCAAAATAGTCAATTTGATCACCCTTGACTCCTATTTTAATATCATCTGTCGGATAAAAATTAAAGAAATAATCTCCTGCCAGTTTTATGAGATGTACATCAAAAATGGCGGGTTTTCTATCTTCATCATAATAGGTAAGCGTATACTTTTTATGCTTTTTATTTTCCTCAAATATCCAGACTCCCGGAGTTTTCACCTCGGGGTCTTTCGCCATTGGTATATCATCGCTGGAAAAAAACAGGTTCTCTATTTCAGCATCCGTATTATCATCATCAATCCAAAGGCCTTTTAGTTCTTTTTTTAAAAGAAGTTTTTCCTTGGTATAGAGCGGATGCAAAGAAGGTATACAGCCCTGAAACAAAAAAACGGACAGGACAAAAAGCATCAAAACATTTCTTGATTTCATGATCATTCTTTTGATTTGATTAGGTCAGAGGTTTCAAACCCTGAATTTAATTTACACTTCAAACCTAAGTGCAATTATCAAAACAGGCAAAGAATATCGGTGAAACCGGTGTTTTTGAAGTTGAAATTAGCCCAGCAACTTTCGTTTTTGAATTTCGAATTCCTCCTCGGTCAGCAAGCCCTTTTCGCGGAGTTCTCCCAGGCGCTTGATTTGATCCAACAGGATATCATTCTTGTTGAGCAAATCGCCTTCTGGCTCGGCAGTATTGGATTCTTCTTTCGATTCGGTGTCTACCGGAGCGGGTATGGGAGGGGGTGGAGCTACATTAAGGCGATAACCGTTTTTCTTAAAGATATCAAATTCATCCTGTATCCTGAGATAAGCAAGCGCATCGTGTTCCATGATTTTTTTAAAATCAACAAAACCAAATTCAACTGCTTTACTTAGGTGAAAAAAGGAATTTTCCCGTTCTTCCATAAGGGAATAAGCACAAGCCAAATTGAAATGAATAGCTATATCCTGAGGTTCTACGGAAAGTCCCTTCTTGAAGTCTTCAATAGCTCCTTCATAGTCAAAGTCTTTATATTTCTGGATGCCGGAGGCTTTAAATGGATTATTGCGCCGGGCGGGGTTCGAATTCCGAACCGGAGGCCGGTATTGAGGAGTTCGCTGAGTATCCTGTTGTCTTCTTTGCACTCTTCGTTGTTGTCTGAGTTCTCTTTGTTCGGCCCGGTATTGTCTTCTTTCGGTTCTTGAAAAATCAGTATCATAACGGCGATGATCCGGGAAGACCCGTTGCCGGTTATACTTCATATCGAATTCATCCCGATCCATAGAAAGGAAAACGATAGCATCAATCAAACCAATTAAAGTAGTAATTCCCGTCCAGAAGAATACCAGGTACAAAATGCCCAAACCTGTTTGGCCCAGATAAAAACGATGTACCCCAAACAAACCAAAAAAGAGTGCTAATATGCCCGCAATATTCTTATCCTTCATACTATACGATCCAAGTTGAGATTGCGATATTTTTATAAAATTCTAAATTAAGGAATCTATCATTCGCCCGAATACAAATCCTTCTATATGTTTGCCCTTTATATATTGCTGCTTTTATTTTCGAATTAACTTATTTAAGCAGTTTTTCCTTCTGGATTAAAAACTCTTCCTCGGTCAAAATCCCACGATCCCGGAGTTCCGCTAGCTTTTTGAGCCTTTCCAATAACAAAGGATCAACACCTTCGGTAGTTTCCTGTGGTATATCCATTTTTGCACTCATCCGAAAACCATTTTTTTCAAAAGCCTCAAAATCCTCCTGTATCCTGATGTATGCAAAAGCATCGTGGGTCTTGATCCTGTTGAAATCCTTAAAACCTAAACTAACGGCACGATCAATATGTTTATAAGCTTCTTCTTTTTGCTCTGTCAGCGAATAGGCACAAGCCAGATTAAAATGTGTTGCAATATCGTTCGGGTTAATCTCCAGAGCTTTTTTAAAATCTTCGATGGCCCCTTCGTAATCAAAATCTTTATACTTCGTTACTCCGCTATTTTTATAGGGATTGGGCTTTGGTCTCGGTCTGGGCTTTTGCCTTGGTTTTGGAGGAGGACTCTGACGCCTGCGTTCTTCGTACCTTGGCCTTTGTCTTCTTTGCTGATAAGGATCGTACCCTGTTCCCCGGGGTTGATTTCTGCGTCTTTGCTTTTTCTGACTATTTTGAGTAGCATTAAAAATAAAAAACAAGACAAGTGCGGGTATAAAAAATCCGAATTTCCCACTGAACAGGAGAAACACACCGACAACAATCAATATGATTGGAAAAGGATTTTTCATTTATACGTAATATGAGCTGTAAAAATATTACACAATATCTTTAATATTTTTGCAATATTCAAAAAGCAGCATCTTTTGTTCTACGTATTCTGGACTTATATAGACGAAAATAATGAGCCGGTTGACTTCGATGAATCCTGGCTTTAAAAGCGAAAGGAGTCTGCTTGTTTCGGCAGTCCTCCCTTCACGATTTTGAGATAGTCTGATTCTGAAAAAGAATCTGTTTTCAGGATGACCTTTTTTTGATTTTAAAATCGGTTTTGCCTATGTAAATCACGGTATGGATATGACTTTAAAATCGCTTTCGCTAAAAAGGGAACACTTCAAACAGTTTCAACAAAAATCAGCGTGGTCGTTTTCTCATGGTTAGCTTGTTGAAAAAAGACGAATGTTTCCTGCCTTTTTGCCAATAAAAAACTATTGACGCTTAGGTTCTCCGGGAATTATTCCACTTAGTCGGTTTGTCAACAAAAACATTAACCCTTTTTTTGCCGTATATATTACTTAGCCTTTTGTTAAATAGACTTCAATATTGGTTAAAATATGTTAAGCCCGATAATAAGGCAAGCAGGTCCGGCTATTCAAGCATCTGCTTGGAAAGGCTTAAACAGTTGAATTTCTGAACATTGTAGCGGAGGTTTTGAGCGGATTCAAAAGATTTATCAGGCCAGTTTTTAAGCCCTGGAAGCTCAAAGTCATCCGGAGTTATTTCGCCCCTGATTACCTAGACCCGACATAGCTGGAATTAAACTAAAATAGACTTTAAAATTTATCTAAATTTGCGCCGTCTTCAAGACTCAGAAGCTGAAAAACAAAAATCATAATACGGATTTATTTAAAAATAGATAGATAATATATTTGCAAGTTCCATTTTTAAACAACTTCAGGAAATAAAACCATATTTATAAATGAAAAAAGATTTCTTAAGAAAACTGGGCCTTAAACAAAAAAACAACGGGACCAGTACCGGACTTAAATCAACTGCCAGTTCGAAAGAGTATATAGCGTCCTACTCTCCGGTAGACGGAAGCTACATTGGAAGCGTTAGCGTAACTTCGAAAAAGGAATACGAGCGAGTCATCCAAACGGCTCAAAAAGCGCAAATTAAATGGCAAGCAATTCCCGCTCCGCAGCGTGGAGAGATTGTCCGTCAGTACGGTGAAGAATTGCGAAAACATAAAGATTCACTGGGACGTCTGGTATCTTACGAAATGGGTAAGAGCCTCCAGGAAGGTTTTGGAGAAGTACAGGAAATGATTGATATCTGTGATTTTGCAGTTGGATTATCCCGACAGCTATACGGTTTGACCATGCATTCTGAAAGACCAAGCCACCGGATGTACGAGCAATGGCATCCACTGGGAATCGTAGGAATTATCTCTGCTTTTAATTTCCCGGTTGCAGTATGGTCCTGGAACGCTATGATTGCCCTGGTTTGTGGTGATGTATGCGTCTGGAAGGGTTCTGAGAAGACCCCTCTATGTAGTGTTGCCTGTCAAAATATTTTCCAAAAAGTATTGAAAGCCAATAAAGTTCCCGAAGGTGTATCCTGTATAATCAACGGTGATTATACCGTTGGGGAGTATATGACTACTGATCGTCGAGTGCCTTTGATCTCTGCTACCGGCAGTACTCGTATGGGTAAGATCGTAGCCGCTACTGTTGGAGCGAGATTAGGAAAAAGCTTATTGGAACTGGGTGGAAATAATGCGATTATCGTTACCGAAAATGCTGATTTAAACCTTGTAGTGACCGGTGCAACTTTCGGAGCAGTGGGTACCTGTGGGCAAAGATGCACCAGTACCCGGCGATTAATCATTCACGAAAGTGTCTATGATCAGGTTAAAAAAGCACTGGTTAAAGCTTATAAGCAATTGAAAATTGGAAATCCGCTTGATCCGAAAATACATGTCGGACCACTCATCGACAAAGATGCTGTTGAAATCTACCTCAATTCTATCAAAGCAATCAAAGCTGAAGGTGGTAAATTTGCCGTTGCTGGCGGTGTATTGGAAGGCAAGGGCTTTGAAAGCGGTTGCTATGTAAAACCATGTATTGCTGAAGTAGAGAATCACTACGATATTGTCCAGCACGAAACCTTTGCACCGATTCTATATTTAATCAAGTATAAGGAATTATCCGAAGCGATAGCTTTACAGAATGATGTTCCGCAAGGGCTTTCTTCCGCAATTATGACAACAAACCTGAGAGATGCAGAATTGTTCCTTTCGGCAGCAGGCTCGGATTGTGGAATTGCCAATGTCAATATCGGGACCAGTGGTGCGGAGATCGGCGGTGCATTTGGAGGAGAAAAGGAAACCGGCGGTGGTCGGGAAAGCGGCTCTGATGCCTGGAAAGCATATATGCGTCGACAAACCAATACCATAAACTACAGCACGGAGATTCCACTAGCACAGGGAATCAAGTTTGATATATAATTTTTGATAGGGTTGTGTTGTTGTATACTTATAGCATTAGTTTTTCTAATCCCATAAGCATACAATGACACAACTGTATAATTCTAAACGGCTACATTGAAATCGCGAAGTGCATCATTGAGCGATACTTTTTTATCTGTACTTTCCTTTCTTTTTCCAATAATCAAAGCACAAGAAACATTATAAGCACCCGCGGGAAATTCCTTGGTATACGAACCGGGAATAACTACTGATCTCGGCGGGACTTCCCCTTTGTAGGTAACAGGCTCTGAACCGGTTACATCTATAATTCGGGTCGATTTCGTTAGCACTACATTCGCACCAAGTACGGCTTCTTTCCCGACTCTCACGCCTTCTACGACAATACAGCGACTACCAATAAAACAATTATCTTCGATAATAGTCGGGGTTGCTTGCAAGGGTTCTAATACTCCGCCAATCCCTACACCACCACTCAGGTGTACATTGCGGCCAATCTGTCCACACGATCCTACCGTTGCCCAGGTATCTACCATTGATCCGCTACCAACCCAGGCCCCGATATTTACATAACTGGGCATCATGATCACTCCTTTTTCCAGATAGGCTCCATATCTGGCGATAGCATGAGGTACAACCCTTACACCTTGTCCGGCATAATCTTTTTTCAAAGCCATCTTATCGTGAAACTCGAACGGGCCTACTTCCATAGTTTTCATTTCCCGGATCGGAAAATACATCACCACCGCCTTTTTCACCCAATCATTTACCTGCCAGTTACCATCTTCACTTGGTTCGGCAACCCGAAGCTTTCCCTTATCCAAAAATTCTATAACTTCATTGATCGCCTCTCTGGTAGAAGCTTCTTTTAACAAAGAACGGTCCTCCCAGGCTTTTTCTATTGTTGATTTGATATCTTGCATAGTCGTTTGTTTTTACATTTTCAAGGATTGCAAAAATAGTCCTTTATGCTAAAAAATAAAATTCCATTACATGCCTTTGTCGCCCTTAATTTACTCACGCTGGGTATCCTGGGACTAAGTATTGCATACAGGCTTTTTACACTTTTAGAAAAAAGAAATCATAGATGGCGGCTTAGTGATGATGAAATATTCGGAGTGATCTTGCCTGCAATATTTGGAGTACTATTGGTCTTTTCAGGCCTGGGACTTTTATTAAAAATGAAATGGGCTCGAATCAGTGTGAATTTTATCCTTTTTATATTTTTTATGCTAACGGCAGTTATCAGCACTATTATATTTTATAATAATTCAGGTGCCTCCAATCTCGATTCAATCTTGCCAATGATCAGCATATTGCTTTTTATACTATGCATTTTACTTAGCCTCTTCTTTTTTATCAATAATGAAAGAGTAGTTAAAGGGATGAAATATCCCAAAGCATCCAAATCGTCAAAAAAATCTAACCAATAGCCAATAAGGCAATGAATTGAGAGAAAATCCCGATCAGGAAGCCACTATAGAGTTCTTTAGGTTGATGTGCGCCCAGAAACAGTCTGGCTGTCCCTACCGCTCCGCTAAGCAGAATTACCAGCATGAAGACCGTATGCATACTCATTTGAAAAACCTCACCTCCCAAATAGATGGTAAAATTTTCGTAGCTGTACCAAAGCATCGTGATTATGATCATGCCAATGAGTCCGCCCATACCGGCACCATGCATACTAACTTTAAAGAATAAATTGAAAAAGAAGGCTCCAAAAAGACCAATCGTAGCACCTAAAGCAAATATCTTAAAAGCCTGTGGTATATCCGGATTATGAAGAAGGTTGAAATAAATCCAAAGATAAAATACACCTGCGAGGATATAAGGCCCAATACGTTCCTGCTTGTCTTTTAATTCTATAGAAGCTACCAGTCCCAGGAGTTTCATCAAAACAACGGAAAAACCCGGCAAAACAAACGTAGAAAAAAAGATGGTAAGGATGAATACATCAACCTGTGATATTACCGATGCACCAAATAGATACGGATTAATAATCAATAACAAGATCAGCATATAAGTCAGCATCAATAGCGGATGAAACACTATGGAGACAAAATATGCCAAAAATCGAAATACCCAATTCATAGGTGCAAAGGTCTTAAATCAATGCTCAAATTACAAATCATAAGCCCTGTTTTGGCTCAAAGCAAATATTTGAGGAATTGGCAGGAAAATTTCTATAGGGTATTGATTATTATTTTCAGTTTTGAACTCAAAGCAGATCTGGCTATAAAGCAAACTTTTGACTTTACTCTTCGTCAACCTGTTTGAATAAGTTTACGGAAGGGCCAATATTGTCAATGACTTCAATTTCTACTCTCCGGTTTTTCTTTCTTAACTCATCCGTCGAATTATCGTTTACCGGTCGGGTAGCGCCAAAACCTATTGTCACAATCCGGGATGCTTCGATATGATGTTTTCCTACGAGGTAGGCTTTGATAGCTTTTGCCCGATCTTGAGACAGTTCCATAAGCAAATGCTCTTCGCCCTGATTATCGGTATGTCCGGCAATCCGGATGCGCAGGTACTCATTTTCTTTAAGGATATCCGCCAGTTGATTCAGTGCCGGAAAAGATTTTTCGAGTACCAGTGCTTTAGACTGTGCAAAATATATTTTTTCCAGATCTATTTTCTTTCCTGCAGTCAGTTCTTCGGGATTGAGATACAGGTCGAGGTGATAAGGTTTAAAATAGACATTCGATTGTTTAAAAAATACGGATTCCTCTTTCCCTTCATGGCCCAGTTTGTTCGCCGCCAAAGTAAATACAACCCCTTTGGGAACCATTATTTCATAATGACCATCATCAGAAATGTAAAGGTTTTTATATTCTACTCCCTGGGGACCAGATATAACTTTAGCCGAAACTATTTTGTTAGTTTTTGCATTAAAGATTCTCCCTTTAACCAATACTCCCGGAGGATTCGGGGGAGATATCTTTGCCCGGAAAATATCACTGGAGCCATCTCTTTTTGAAGTAAAATACAAATACCCCGTCGCCGCATTAAAAAACGGCTGACTATCATCAAAAGCAGAGTTAATTGGTTTTACAAACCGGCGCGGTCTTTTCCAGTTTTGCCAGGTATCATCTTTGCGTTCAATCATAAACAAATCCATACCACTTCTTGGACCTTTTCGGTTGGAGGCAAAAAACAATATTTTATTATCATCTGAAAGGAATGGCGTGGATTCCCGGTAGATTGAATTCACCTGGTATCCCAGATTCTTGGGCTCACTCCACAGCCGTTCTCCTTTTTTAAAAGAAACATATAAATCAGATTCTCCATAAGAGTCACCTCTTTGCATTGCCAGAACCATGATCGAACCATCATTACTAATCATCATACTCACCTCCGATCCCAGATTATAGAAACCTTCTATTTCAATCGGTTCGGGAAAAGACCAGGTATCATCAGCTTGCTTTCGGATAATCGAAAAACCTTTACTCATCCCTCCATCTTCATTAAACTTATTAATAACCACCAGTTCATTCGCAGCCGGTGTTATTGCACATACACTATTAGGCAGGGCATTATTCAGGGGATAGGAAGGGTGTATAATGTGATCAAAGGTGTCTTCCAGGCTCTCGGCAATCCAAATGTCCTGATTAAAATCCGATCTTTCCGGATCGTATACACTTCTGCTTGCAATTTCAGAATAGACGGATTGCAGATAGGAACGATATTTATTGTCTTCCATCGCCTCCGAAAGATCTTCGCCTTTTTCTACCAGGGTTTTATTAAAATCCGGGTACCCGACCCGGGTAAAATAGAGCGTTTCCCCTTTTATATCAATAACCGGAGATATCTCATCATATTCGCTATTGATTCCACCTTTTAATTTATCAATGGTAAATTTTTGCCCAAAGAGACCAAGGGAGAACATCAGACAGATCGATAGGGTCGAAACTATTATTTTCATTGTCTAGGATTATATTCTTTTAGCAAATCATTTGTCTTCATTCATAATGCGGGCAGGAGGATATAGCAAAGGTACTTTGTCGAAACAGAGTATCCAAAAACTTAATTTCGATTTTTTTTTATAAGAATTTTGAAAAAACAACCAGAGCGTAAAGTATTATACGGGAGATTAAGCGAATAGTGGCATAAATTCAAAACTTTTTCCATCAAAAAGACCTTTATCGCTCAATTTAAGATTCGGAATTACTAGCAATGCCATGAAAGATAACGTCATAAAAGGTGCATTTAATGTGGTCCCGAGCATTTCTTTTGCAAATAAATCAATCTCAGCATAGGCTCGTCCTACTTCCAGACCTTCCCGATCCGACATAATTCCAGCAACCGGTAAGGCTAGTACCCGCTCCTCCGAATCCGATACTGCTGATATCCCCCCTTTGTTTTCGATAATCAGATTAATCGCCTGGCAGATTGCCTCATCATCGACGCCAAGAGCTATGATATTATGCGAATCATGCCCCACGCAAGAAGCAATCGCCCCTTTCTTCAAATTAAAGTTTTTGATAAAGGCCAGCGCAGGTGCGCTTGATTCGTACCGGTTTACCACTGTTATTTTCAAAATATCCCGTTCCGTATCAGATACTGCAAAACCATCTGCTTCTTTTACCGGTAAAGTCAAAGTATTTGTGACAATTTCTCCGTTAATTGCCTCAATTACCCTGATGTCTGTTCCGGCAACCGGAATACGAAAATCTTCAGGCTTACACCGCATTGCTGCAAAATTATTAATAATCGGGATAGGGACGGGCTCAATATAAGCTTTTTGTTCATCAGCTACCAAATGTCCGTTGACATAAGTCGCTAATATCCTAAATGAGCGAAGATCATCGACTATGATAAAATCAGCGGGATCTCCAAGGCTTAACAAACCGACATCGAGATTATAATGTTCTACCGGATTGATGCAAGCTGCTTTTAATACGTCATAAATATTACAACCTTTGTGCAAGGCCCGAACAACCAACTGATTAATATATCCTTCGATGAGATCATCGGGATGTTTGTCATCCGAGCAAAACATAATCTCATCGGGGTATTCATTGAGTAGCGGAATCAGTGCTTCGAAGTTTTTAGCTGCACTTCCCTCACGTATCAGAATTTTCATTCCCAGCTCCAATTTCTCTTTGGCTTCTTCATAAGTGAAACATTCGTGATCCGTACTAATCCCCGCTTCGATATATCTGCGGGCTTCTTCGCCCCGAAGCCCGGGTGCATGTCCATCAATAGGTTTTCCGAATTGCTTTGCTATTTCAATTTTAGCCATTACCGAGGTATCGGCCAATAAAACACCGGGATAATTCATCATCTCCGCCAGGTATTTGACATCTTCTCTGGCCAGTAAATGCCTAATATCTTCCACATCTACAAGTGCACCAGCACTTTCAAAAGTTGTGGCAGGAACACATGATGGTGCTCCAAAATTGAATTTAAAGGGCACCTTTTCACCATTTTCAATCATGTATTCTACCCCTTTTACGCCCAGTATATTAGCAATTTCATGCGGATCGGAAACCGTAGCGACTGTGCCGTGCCGAACGGCAAGTCTGGCAAATTCCGAAGGTACTAACATGGAGCTTTCAATATGTACATGAGCATCTACAAAACCGGGGAGGATAAACCGATCACTTTCTCCGGCGCTTGCTTCTATTGATTTGATTCGTCCTTCTTCTATTTCAATAGTTCCGAAATAGATTATTTTTCGCTTAATATCTACTATATTTCCCTGGATAGTCATAGCGTTTTTTATTCCATTTTCATTCTTCATGCCCAATCATGATTCGTCTTAAGAAGAATGATATTAAAATTTATTACTTTGTATCTGTCAAAGGCAGTATTTTGTGCTAAAAATACAAATTTGCGCTTAAGTGCTTTAAAGACAAAAGTGCAAACAAGCTAGTAAGCGTTCACAAATCCGGATTATGAATATCAGAGAATTGCTCAGTGAGACGTTTTTTACCATTAAGGATAAAGATTTTACCTACCAGAATGTACTATCGGCCTTATTGATCATTATTATTTTCGGAAGTTTATACTTTTTCGTTGTAAAAAAAATCTTACCGAGGTTTTTTGGTGACACCCCTGATCAACTGAAAAGCAAAAAAAAGGTAATTCATATTCTTAGGCTCATCCTATTACTGATCATTGCAATTGGTTTGCTTTGGAGCCTTGATATCAATCATGTTTTTCACGAAACGACTACAATTACTATAAATATTACCACGGTTTTACAAGCACTGCTGACTATTCAGTTTGCTCGCTTGCTGGACTGGTTTTTCTCTAAATTTTTGATTTACAACTATGAGAAAAGCCGGGAAGGCATTAGCTCCGATGAATATTTTCCTCATAAGAAATTTAGTGAAAAGCGGATCAGCAGAAAAGTACAATATGCACTTTACATACTCGCCATCATTTTAATTTTACAGGATTTCAAGGATTATATACTCTTTGAACAAGGGTCCTTCGAACTGAGGATTTCCAGTATTTTCGTCCTTATTTTTATTGTCCTGCTGACTCAGTTGTTTGCCTGGATTATTACTCAACTGGTTTTATTCAGTTATTTTAGAAAAAGTGAAATTGATTTTGGCGCTCAATATGCCATCAATCAAATTGTCAAATATGTCATCTATGTGCTTTCCTTTTTTATAGCGGCACAGGCATTGGGTTTGGAAATGACCGTGCTACTGGGAGGACTGGCAGCTCTCTTGGTTGGTGTTGGTTTGGGATTACAACAAACCTTTAATGATCTTTTTTCGGGGATTATCTTACTTTTCGAACGCTCCGTAGAGATCGGCCAGATGGTAGAAGTGGATGGTCTGATCGGCTCTGTCAAAAAAATAGGTTTACGTACTTCAGTAGTGGAAACCAGAGATAATGTGACCGTGATCGTTCCCAACTCTAAACTAATTACTGAAAAAGTAATTAACTGGAGCCATTATGATGATAAGGTGCGGTTTAAAATATCTGTTGGTGTGGCTTATGGCTCTGATACTGCTCTTGTCAAAAAATTGCTACTCAAGGTTGCCAAGGAAAATTTATATGTACTGGATTTTCCGGCTCCATTAATCCGGTTTACAAATTTCGGAGAATCTTCGCTTGATTTTGAATTGCACTTCTGGTCGAGAAATTTCGTCATTATTGAGGATGTCAAAAGCGATTTACGATTTGAAATTGACCGGGCATTCAGAGCCGAAAATGTACAAATTCCCTTTCCGCAAAGAGATATCTGGTTTCGAAATAAATAGCTGTTGCTTTCAGAATTCCTTATTCAATTTGTAAAAATCGAGTATTGAAAATCAAACCTCATCCTTCCAGATTCAACTTTCGCATAAAAGCCCTGGTTGTATTTATATCTTTATACAGCATCCGGTCTTCCTCCAGAGCGGGAACTTCCTTTCGATAATTTTCGAGAATATTTTCCAATATCGGTGAAGAGCGCAGAGGTCGCCGAAACTCCATAGCCTGTGCAGCCGTCATAAATTCGATAGCCAGAATACTTTCCACGTTTTTGACCACCTGATAGGCCTTAGTCGCAGCATTCGCTGCCATACTTACATGATCTTCCTGTCCATTACTCGAGACTATAGAATCTACCGAAGCCGGCGTACAAAGCTGTTTGTTTTGACTTACAATCGAAGCCGCAGTATACTGAGGAATCATCAGCCCGGAGTTCAGCCCGGCCTTAGGCACCAAAAAGCCGGGAAGCTTTCTTACTCCTGAAATCAATTGAAAAGTTCTTCGCTCAGAAATATTTCCCAGTTCGGCCAGCGCAATAGCCAGAAAATCCAGTGCCAGGGCCAAAGGCTGAGCATGGAAGTTTCCGCCGGAAAGGATATCATTATCTTCCGGAAAAATATTCGGATTATCGGTTACTGCATTTATCTCTTTAAGCAATACTTCGGAAGTATAATTGATGGTATCCTGACTGGCGCCGTGTACCTGGGGAATACAGCGAAAAGCATATGGATCCTGAACGCTGTCTTTTTCGGAAGCAAGAATCTGGCTGCCTTCCAGCAACTCCCGAATTACTCTGGCAGTTTCGATTTGTCCATGATGTCCACGTATTTTATGCAAGCGGGGATCGAAAGGAGATAATTGACAATCAAAAGCATCCAGCGAAATCGCGGCGGTCAAATTAGCCAAAGATAACAACTCATAAGCGCTCAGGACATTATAACAAAGATAAGCCAAGGAAAATTGAGTTCCGTTCAGCAAGGCCAGGCCTTCTTTGGATTTTAATCTAATCGGCGACCAGGACATCATCTTATTCACTTCTGAGGCCTGCATTTTTTCACCTTTATAATAAACTTCTCCCAAACCCAACAATGGTAAAGAACAATGAGCCAAAGGTGCCAAATCTCCCGAAGCTCCCAGTGATCCCTGCTGGTAAATTACCGGCAGCACATCATTATTATAAAAGGCTATCAATCGGTCGACTGTCTGTAATTGCACCCCAGAATGCCCATAGGAAAGACTTTGAATCTTGAAAAAAAGCATCAGTTTGACAATTTCGGGTGGCACTTCATCTCCCTGACCACAAGCATGAGATTTTACCAGGTTTTCCTGTAAAAGTTCTGTTTCCTGATTCGATATCCGAACATTACAAAGAGAACCAAAACCGGTATTGATTCCGTAGTGCAGTACATCTGCTTTTTCCAATTCTCTATCCAGATAATTTCTACAGCGTTCTATTAATTCTATACTCTCTTCGGACAAAGAAAGTGGTAGTTTTCTGCGAATGATCTCTGACACGTCTTCGAGACTAAGCTTTTTAGGGCTTATGTAATGTTTATCAGTCATTTGGATTTATAATAGTTAGAAAATCGGATAAATATCTGCTTTTTCCTTTAGCAATTTGAGCATCAAATTCAAAATCTATTATCAAGGTGCAAAATATTTCTGCTTTTGACTAAATCCGGCTTTCATTTTCTTTTTGTGCAGGCATCGTCCTCCCAAATGCGTTAAACAATAGTTAAAAACCGGAACCTTCAACAACGTTTTAATCTATAAAAACGCTCTTTTTACAACTTAAAGGGCTTATTAAGTCAATACTAGCCATTTTAAGCTTGTTACCAATGAGGAAAGCAGAAGTCTAAAATCATGAAAGCTTACAATAAAATTGTATTTTTGACAGTCCTAGATGAGAGATTTTGCGGATAAAGATTGCGGATAATTTTTTCAATTTTTAAATAAATTTCAAAAAGAGATCAGGTATTAAATAATAAGCCATTTAAAAACAGCCTATTCTGATGCCTATCATGTAACCAATAATGTAAAATACCACACGACAATGAATTTAATAACACTAAAAAAAATGAGCAGAAAGCTATCTCTTGTATTTGCTTTTGCGATGTTATTTGCGATGAGTTCCTATGCACAGAAAATTGCCTATGTGGATGTAAGTCAAATTCTGGATAGCATGGATGATTACAAAAAAGCACAAAATAAAATCGATGATCAGGCCGCTAAATGGAGAAGAGAGATTGCCGAAGAATACGATGTGATTAAAGGTCTTTATAATAAATATCAAGCTGAGCAAGTACTGCTTAGTGATGAGGTAAGACGCCAGCGAGAGGAAGAAATCACTAAAAAAGAAGATGAAGTAAGAGAATTACAAAAAAATAAATTCGGTCCTAATGGCTCATTATTCAAAATGCGGCAAGATTTGGTTCGGCCTATTCAGGAAAAAGTATATACAGCCATTGAGGACTATGCCAATAGTCGCGGATACGATTTCATTTTTGATAAAGGCTCGGCATCGGGAATGCTCTTTTCAAATCCTCGTTATGATAAAACGAAGGAAGTCATGAAAGAATTAGGGATTAATAAAAAATAAGTACTTATGTCTCATAAAATACAGCTAAAAAGCCTTAATTTTGCAATTCTTTTAAGCTGGGACATCAATAAGTTCACTGTAAACGTTTAAACAAAAAAAGATAAATCCATGAAGAAGTTGATTAAAATAAGTTTTTTATTTGTCGCTTTGATGTGTATGACTTCTACACTTCAGGCGCAAAAATTCGGCTATGTTTTCTCAATGCAAATCCTGGCAGAATTTCCTGAAACCAAACAAGCGGATGCCAATTTAGAAAGCCTTCAAAAAGTATTACAAAAGAAATTTGAAGATAAATATGCTGCGGCACAAAAAGAGGCGGCTCAGCTACAGGCAGATTTTGAAGCAGGAAAATTATCTCCCGTTCAACAAGAGGAAGCGCAGAAAAAATTAGCCGCAAGAGAAAAAGAAATTCTTGATTTTCAACAGGATATCCAAAAGCAAATTGCGGATAAAAGAGAAGCCTTATATGGCCCGATTCTGGAAAAAGTAGATGCGGCAATCAAGGAAGTGGCCAAAGAAGGTAGCTATACCATGGTCTTTAATGCAGATGCTCAGGTTTTGCTTTATGCAGATGAGTCCACGAATCTTACCGATCAAGTGAAATCAAAACTTGGAATGCTTTAATATCAAGCCAAAAATAACTTGATACAAGTTCATAAAAAGACACAAGCAATAGGAGTCTTTGACTCTGGTATTGGCGGCCTTACGGTCGCCAATGCTATTATTAAGCATTTACCAAACGAAGAAATCATTTATTTTGGGGATACGGCCCACCTTCCCTACGGCGACAAATCAGCCGATGCCATTCGCTATTACAGCCTTAAAATCGTCAAATTTTTACTGGAAAAGCAATGCAAGATGATTGTCATTGCCTGCAATTCTGCAGCTTCTGCAGCTTACAAAGTATTACTGGATTTTTTTCAGGACCAGACGATCTTCGTTAATGTGGTCGACCCTTTGGTAGAAGCGGTAGTACAGGCTAATCACAAAAAAGTCGGAATCATCGCTACCAAGGCGACTACCCATAGTGGCGTATACCCTTATAAATTATTGGAAGCCCAAGCCTCTTTGGAGGTTCAAAGCCTGGCTACACCTTTACTGGTTCCTATGATCGAAGAGGGATATTTTAATGATAATATCAGTCATGCCATTATTGAAAAATATTTATCCAACCCCATTCTTGCGAATATTGACGCCTTAATACTGGCTTGTACGCATTACCCTTTAATCCGAAAAAACATAGAGACTTTTTTCAAAAAAAATGTAAAAATATACGACTCCAATGAGGTCACCGCTCGAAAAGTTCGCGAAAAATTAACCGAATCAAACCTGCTTAACGATCAAGGAAAATCAAATCACCAGTTTTTTATTTCGGACTATACCAAGTCATTTGAAGAGACTACCCGGATTTTTTACAAGGAAAAAATCAATCTCGAATACTGCCCGATTTGGTAGTTGTCTTATTCCCTCCATACCGTATAAACAATCTTCACTTTTTAGATATATCCCAATGGAAAAAGCGTTTTTTGTAGTATATTTCCAGCTTATATGTATACTGAATTACATACACCTATATACATACAAGCCGAAGAACTGGACGCGTATCTTAACAAAGGATGGTTTCGCATGGGGCAGATGATTTTCACTTGCCATATTCTTTGTTTTAATAATGATGTTTATTCAACAATCTGGATGAGGTTGAATCTGCGGAATTTTTCTTTCAAAAAAAGTATGCGCAAAATACTTAAGCGAAACGATCGCTTATTCAGAGTAGAAATAGGTGAACCATATTTTGAAGGAGATCGTCAAATTCTATATCAAAAACATAAAAATAGATTTGAAGGATATATCCCGGGTACACTTCGGGAGTCTCTTTTTGGGCTCGAAGAAGATAATATTTACAATACGCGGGAAATTACAGTTTACGATGATGATAAGCTCATAGCAGTAAGCTATTTTGATCTGGGTTTAAATAGCATGGCCAGTATTATGGGCTTATTTGATCCCGAATACGAAAGGTACAGCCTGGGTATTTATACGATGATCAAGGAAGTAGAGTACGGGCTGGAAAACGGGATGCATTATTATTATCCGGGCTATATTGTTCCCGGTTATAAGAAATTCGATTATAAAACACGGCTGGGCTCTATGGACTTCTACGATGTTCCTTCCGATACCTGGCGGCCTTTGGAACAATTAACCGATGCCAATTTACTTTCGGTGTTAATTTACGAAAAACTGGGTAAGCTCGCCGATGTTTTCGAATCCAGGGGATTAAATTATAAGATGCTTACCTATCCTTTTTTTGATAAAGAGTTTTATGGAAATCAGTCCGAAGCGCTTTTACAATCTCCATTAATCATTGATTGTCGAGTTGTAAATGAAGAAAATGCTTTTTACTTTGTAGAGTATAATCTTGAAGTTAAAAAATATCTGTTGTACAAAGGACGGAGGATGTTTAATATGATTCCGATATTGGTTTCTTCTTTTCTGGAGCGATTCGATCCGCAAAAAAGCTGTCTGGATATGGTACAAATCGAGCAATTGTTGCTGCGTTCGGATGATCCTGAAGATATCGTAAATGAAGTGGTTGCTATTTTAAATTAAATGATTCCGCATCATGAAATGTATGATTATTGATGACGAGCCCAATAGCAGAAAGGCTTTAAAAAGCTTATGCGATGAATATTGTCCCGAATTGGAAATTATCGGCCTGGCTGAATCGGTTGATGAAGGCATTCAGCGAATTGACGCTTTAAAACCGGAGTTGGTATTTCTTGATATCCATATGCCTGTTAAGAGCGGTTTTGCTCTTCTCGATTACTACAAAGAGCGGGAAATTAGTTTTTCGGTGATTTTCACTACTGCTTATGAAGAATATGCGCTGGAGGCTTTTCGCTATTCTGCGGTCGATTATCTCCAAAAACCTATTGAAATCGAAGCATTACAGGCTTCCGTCAAAAAAGCTTTCAATGAAAATAATTTCAAACCACAGCAATTAAATACCTTAAAGGACCATCTTCTCGCGGAAAAGGTGAATAAAATTGCATTAACGACTATTGATGGTTATACTTTCGTAAAATTCGATGACATTATTCATTGTGTAGCCCAGGGGAACTATACTTATGTTTATCTCCAGAATGGAAAGTCGGTGCTCATTACCAAAACTTTAAAACACTACGAAGATTTATTAGTACCCAAAGGGTTTATGCGAATTCATAAATCGCATTTAATCAACCTCAGTGCCGTCAGAAAATTTTTGAAAGGTAAAAAAAGTATGGTCGAAATGATCGACGGAGAACAAATCGAAGTGTCGCTTAGAAAACGGGAGCAATTACTCGAACAATTAACCAAAATTCTGTAAATCCTGTTAAGGAATCGATATTTTAGGATATTAAATCCCATGCAGCATTCAAGAAGCAGCACAGCCTTCGAAGAAAGTTAAAACTCTGTGTCCAAAATTTATCAGTGACAATTATAATTCAAAAAAATGCAATTTATTTCGGAATCCCTCATTGATCAACAAGCCAATCACATCGGTGAAGCTGATGATTTATCCCCATCTGTTGAGAGGTTGAAAGCCAGACAGCCTGCCATTTTTGCCTATTTATTTTCGGAAGGATTTAATCTGCTCACAGAAAAAGAAAAAGAATATCTTTTATTTTTAACGCTAGTTATTTTCGAATCCATCTTACAGGTACATCCCGAGCAAAAGAATATTTCGGATAAAACAATCGAGGACCTGGAAGAGTCCAATTGGGAAATACTCAATGATAGCAAAGCACGTAGTTTCAGAGAAAAACTCGATCCGTTTTTTGAGCAAACCAATCAGGAAGATTTATTGGCTTTCGTAGAAGATGCTGTTGCTTACGACGATGATGAATTAATTACTAAAGAAGGGGCCGACCATATTTTTATTGGTCTGAAAACGATAATTGACAGCCTGGAGCGGGCCGTGATGGAAAATTAGTATCCTTCCATTGTTTTGATCAGGAAGAAGCCGTCTTCTCCTTGTTTTTGGTATAATGGCATCAAAATTCGTCCATCTGTAGAAGCAAGGATTTTCCCGTTTTTATCTTTGGCTAACCATTCGCCTCTTTTAATTTTTTGAAAATTTTTAAAATTAGGCATCATCTCAAACCCATCTCCGGGTTTTATAGAATGTATTTCCATCAACTGGGCCAGCTTGGGAAGGTTTTTAGAATATTCAATCAATAATGAGTCGTGGCGATTTTCAATATGCACTGCATCTACACAGCCGATAGTCCGGGTGCAATTGGTAATCGCTGCAATAGCCCGATTGATTGATAAATTCTCTTCATGCTGCCCGGATTCAAAACAAACTGCAACGGTTTCTATTTCAAAATTATCATTATTAAAATAATGCAAAGAGGTACCTTTGATCCCTTTCAGCATACCTTTGACAACTGGTGCATGCAGTTCCAGAGCGATTCTAATGCTTTCTTCATCATCTGTAGGAATTGAAAATATTCCTCCGTAAGCAGTAGTGGTATGCAAGTCAAGAATAACCAGCTTTTCGGGCTGATAATCCGCAATCTCCTGATTAACAGCTTCCAGAATTTCTTTGAGTTCCAAATCTTCAGAATCCAGGGTATCAACAGCAGCGGTTTGTACCCGTCGAATATTTTCGAGTGTAAATTGTCTATTCAAATCTTTATTGATAAACCGTTCCCCCCGGCGCATTGCCCGAACATTTCCGACTAATCCGACCAGTCGCCCTTTAAATCTAAACTGGGGGTTGGTAATGGGCTCCACTTCCAACATTTTAAGCATTAAGTCCATAGCCTTTACCCCTGCAGGCTCGTTCCCGTGCATGGCACCAAATACAATCAATAAAGGCCCCTTTTCATCTCCGGTATATCTACCGATCACTCTTTCTGATTCCATTGACTATTTACGCTAAAGTTATTTAGTGTGGAGGTCTTACAAAGATAGTAAATTTTGGAAAGGATCGACAGCCAGGAGAAGATACTGGAACAAGAGCAGGTTTAAATTTCATTCCCTGAGCCATAAAAATATCTTTTTGATATTAAAACGACTTTTCAGCAGTTCACAGACTTTTATTACTTACAAACAAGCTTTATTAATACCAAGTACATATTTTTCAACTACCCCGATCTGATCTGCTACTTCAGCCCCGGCAAAGCCGCCAATATCTTCGTTTTTAATCCGCAATTTATACTGTTCTGTAAGTTCTTTTGCAATAGGCAGATATGACCAATGCCATTTTTCTTCATTATACCCATTTGGTCTTTGCGCATCTTTTGAAGAGTATGGTTGACAAAATCCAAAAGCCGGAGCATTAGCAACTAACCAGTCGTATTCTTTTTTGCCTTTTCCCTTTTCAAAATATTCATTATTCAAAGCATTAATATCAATATCCGTTCCCCAATGATGACGGGAAGAGCCGGGCATAGAGCTATACTCCAAAATCTTCAAAGCTCTTTTAGCCGGATCGATAATCGTTTTGGAAAGATCTTTACCCTCCACCTTTCTACTACCATTCCACTTTGCCTCCCAGATTCTTTTTTGATGTTTAAAAGGTCTGGTTGCTGATATTATTTTCAGGTTAATGCCTGCTTCCTTCGCCTTTCCATACATAGATTTAAAAGCCTCATAAGCCTCTTTCCGGAGCAACATATTGGTATTGGAAGCATGAGTAGCAGAAATACTGGTAAATCGCTGATCTTCGGAAGGAACAAATTTGCCCATCAGGTAATCAATCGAGATATCCGGATTTACAAGGGATTCTACCGTTTCCACAAGATTTACCTGTTGTGCTTTATTATGCTCCATACCTGCCGCTTTAACCGAATCTTCCGAAGAGGTATTGCCATTGCAGGCAATAAAAAACACCATCACTACAATTAGATATTTCATATAATTTTTCATATAAAATTACTAGCCCGCCAGGATACAAGCCTTTTAATATTCAAATTCCAGTTGCTGACTTGGAAAACCAAATAAGTAATTCTCTTTAATCAAATCGGCTACTTTATCCGGCACCATTTCATCCCAGCTTGTTTCATTCCTCTTAATCATTTCCAACACATCTTTAGAAAAAATATGCAGAATATCTTTTTGATAATTTTCAATATCACAAACCTGTCCACTGTCCATCAAATGTTGAAATAAAAATTTGATCCCCTCGGGAATAGGTAAATTTCTACAAGTCATTAATTCTTCACTTCCCTCCTGCATAGAGGGATAAACATACATTTTTACATTACGCGTAAAAAGTTCTCCAAAAGCAGTCAGGAGCCGTCCATCCCTATTTTGGATATATTTTTTATTCATCAGTTCCAATAATTGTCGTACCCCCAAAACCAGGCCCAGTTTCTGAATTTTATAATCCGATAAATAATTAATTAATTTTTGATGAGCCTCACAATTCGAAATTACTACCGTTTGCCCCAAGGCATTTAAAATATCCGCCCGGTCCAGAAAATCTTTTTCATCAAGCTCTCCCGTAGAGCAAAGATTATCCAGTGTGATCTCTGCCAATAATACGGCTTTTCGCGGATCAACGCCATCGGCATTCCTAAACTGATCCCAACTGGTTTTGATCATATCCTGATTAACCAAAGTCGCCGGCCGATAGCTTCCCCGAACTACCAAAACAGATTTCTTGTATAAAAACTCCGAAGCATGGATATTTTTTTTATCTGGCCCGAACATGGCAACAGTACTCAAACCATGCTTAATCAACATCAGGCTCAACCAGCGATTATCCAATCCCTGAAAATCAGGACCAGTAATATGGATCATATCAATTGCAATCCTGTCTTTTAGATTGTCCATTAAAGATTCGAGCAATATTTCAGGATTATCGTAATAATGGTAGCAAGCATAAATCAGATTTACGCCCAAAACACCAATCGCCTGTTGCTGGAGTTGGTTATCTTTGTCGAGCATCCGGGCATGCAAGACGATATCATTGGGTTTGGCATCAGGATGTAATTGAAACCGCAATCCCAGCCAACCATCTCCTTTAATCGTCCGCGTATAGTTGACAGCTGCTACAGTATCCGCAAAAACAAAAAAATTGGTATTCGGTTTTTCGTTCTGCAATCGGGAAACCATTAGATCGTATTCGTGATCCAGCATTTTGTACAAACGGGATTCACATACATATCTTCCAGAAGCTTCTGCACCGTAGATTTTATCCGAGTACACCTTGTCATATGCCGACATCGTCTTGGCAATAGTGCCTGCAGCGGCTCCTACCTGAAAAAAATAACGTGCTACTTCCTGTCCGGCGCCAATTTCCGAGAATGTACCATAGACCCGATCGTCAAGATTGATCTCCAATGCTTTCTGTTCCGTTTCTAATGCCTGGCGTTTCATAAGCTTTTAATAAAGTTTGCAGCCCTGAACTTCCACAATTCAGAGGTCTGTAAGAAAATATAAAATTCTTGTACTCAAAGTTACGAATTGTTAAACGATTTTATGTCGAATGCTGTTGCGAAGATGGGGATATGATTAGCGGAATAGTCGTGTAAAGGAAGGATTGATGGCTGGTCAGGCAAACTTTAGACACTTGGCTCTTGAGTCAAAATGTTGTAATTTTGTGGGAATTTTCGGGAAAATGGTTTAGTAGTCAACAGAAATAAACGAAATATATGTTTCCAAAATATGATGTCATAGTGGTTGGAGCCGGACATGCCGGTTGTGAAGCAGCAGTTGCAGCGGCAAATCTAGGTTCAAAAGTCTTATTGGCAACAATGAATATGCAGACTATCGCACAGATGTCCTGCAATCCTGCTATGGGAGGGGTAGCGAAGGGACAGATCGTTCGGGAAGTAGATGCACTGGGTGGTTATTCAGGCATTGTTACTGATCATACTATGATCCAGTTTCGAATGCTGAATCGATCCAAAGGACCTGCAATGTGGAGCCCGCGGGCGCAAAGCGACCGAATGCTTTTCGCCGCAAAGTGGAGGAATATGCTCGAAGCCAATCCCAATATAGATTTTTGGCAGGAGATGGTTACCGGACTTATCGTAAAAAATGGAGTAGTAAAAGGCGTTACGACTTCTATCGGCCTGGAAATAGAAAGTAAATCTGTCGTTTTAACCAATGGAACTTTTCTGAACGGGCTGATCCATATCGGAGAAAAGCAGTTTGGTGGAGGACGTGCAGGCGAGCGGGCAGCAAAAGGTATTACCGAACAGCTCATTTCGCTCGGCTTTGAAGCCGGAAGAATGAAAACCGGTACGCCTCCCCGGGTAGATGGCCGTTCGCTCAATTGGGAAATAATGGAAGTACAACCAGGAGATGAAAATCCTTCAAAGTTTTCTTTTACGGAAACGCCTAAACTAGTCAAGCAAAGACCTTGTCATATCACTTATACCAATCCGGAAGTTCACGAAATTTTAAAAACTGGATTCGATCGCTCTCCTATGTTCAATGGCCGCATTCGAGGAACTGGCCCAAGATATTGTCCTTCCATCGAAGATAAAATTGATCGTTTTGCACAAAGAGAAAGGCATCAGCTATTTGTAGAACCAGAGGGTTGGGACACCGTGGAAATTTATGTAAATGGATTTTCCTCTTCTTTACCCGAAGATGTTCAATACAAAGCCATGCGAAAAATTCCAGGTTTTGAACATGCGAAAATGTTCAGACCCGGATATGCTATCGAATACGATTATTTTCCTCCAACCCAATTAAGTATTTCACTCGAAACGCGGTTGGTCAAAAACCTTTTCTTTGCCGGACAGATCAACGGAACAACTGGATACGAAGAAGCAGCCTGTCAGGGTTTGATGGCGGGAATTAATGCCCATCTCACTATTAATGATGAAGAGCCTTTTGTACTGAAAAGGTCGGAAGCCTATATCGGAGTACTGATTGATGATTTGGTCAATAAAGGCACAAACGAGCCTTACCGCATGTTTACTTCGAGAGCCGAATACCGCATTCTTTTAAGACAAGATAATGCCGATCTTCGTTTGACTCCGATGGTCAAAGCATTGGGTATGCAAAACCTGGAAGGCCGTCTGGAACGGGTTTCGGAAAAAGAACAAAATGTAACAGCGATCGAGAAGTTTTTGCGAAATACCAGTGTTGATCCATCTGAGATCAACGGCTTTTTGGCAGAGAAAAATTCTGCGCCACTCAAGCAAAAAGTCAAAATCCAAAGTGTACTGTTGCGCCCCGGAATCGATCTGGAAGATTTGAGAAAAAATATTTCCACGCTGGGAAATTTCCTCGAGAATTACGATTCGGAAAGTATTAATCTGGCCGGAATCAATGTGAAATATGCCGGCTATACTCAAAAGGAACAGGAAATGGTCGAAAAAATGAATCGCCTGGAAGAGGTAAAACTCAAAAACGATGTTGATTATCAATCTATCGTTTCACTTTCAGCAGAAGCCAGAGAAAAATTATCGGAGATGCGCCCCAGAACTATTGGTCAGGCCAGTAGAATCAGTGGAGTATCTCCTTCCGACATCTCTGTCTTATTGGTACATCTAGGGAGATAAACTACTTTTTATTATTCTAATACATTCAGTATATAACGCTTATAACTGCCATTTTGCGTAAAACTTCCGCATCCGGATTCCGGATCCAATACATTCTGCAGATAATCCCGGCGCGTTGGTGTATCATAGTATCGCGTTTCCAGCCATTTAAAGGCGAGATTATTTTGTAATCTATCCAAAATGGAAAGCACTCCAAAGCGGTTAAAAATAGAACTTTCACAAATTTGATCCGCTGTAAGTGCATCTACTTCCATCACCTCATCACTTTCAAAAGCCAGCTCACTCAAAGTACGGCCCAATGTATAGGCATTTGTCCCATCATTATTGGGGATACGCTTTCCGATATTAGAAAGTTTATTGGTATTATGTTCCGAGATCAGCCGATTAATCAAAAATCGTTCATTCATCAACATCCCTTCAAAAGTAAGGAGATAATAAAGCTCATGCTCTGTTTCGAGCGCTTTAAGTAAGCCCGTCGTGATATAAAAATGTCCGCCGGGAATAGAAAAAGCATTCAATGATTCCTGATCCAGTATCGTGACACGCCAGGGACGATTCATATCCCAGCGATTATCATCCACTGATTGGTTATCAAGGCGCAAAACATTGGTTGCCTGATTGTATAAAGTTTGTGTAAACCAGTAAACGGTCGTATCATAAGGAGGAATATTGGGCAAGACAGGAAACTCATCCGGACGTTGAGCAATGGCAGCCTGAATCAGGTCTCCTAACTCTTCTCTTCTTTCTTTGGTAAAATCACTAGGTTTTTCGATAGGGTCAAAATCATTACGGCAGGATGCCAAAAGGAAGCATACACCAGCAAGTAATACAACCAGCAAACGGTTTGTTATAATGTTCATTTCAGTCTTTGTTTTTTGTTAAGCCGTTTTTTAAACAGCCCGATCATTATTCCCGCAAAAATCTCTCCAAAAAGCGTTAAAGCCTTGAATAAATGAATAAAAATGAGGGAAAAATACTTTACAGAAAAAAATAATCTGATTTGGGGGGATATTGGAGGGCAATTTAACCGGCTTTGAGGAGAGAAGCAAGTATTTAGTAGAAGATAGAAGTCATCCCGGTCTTCTGTATAGAACCTCGGAATGGCTTCTACTTAATTCTGAATTGAATAATCTGACCTATTCAGAAATTATTGATAAAGTTCTTCAATATCATTATGGTATTTTTCGAGAATCACCCTACGTTTCAACTTCATAGTCGGTGTCAATTCCGCTTTTGAACCATCTACTTTTGTAGGCTCCCAAACGGCATCGATGAGTTTAAATTTTTTGACTTGTTCTACATGGCTAAACTCGGGATTGTATTTATTGATAACTTCCTGATATTGTGCAAGTACTTTTTCATTTTTAATCGCATTGGCGCAATTAGACCATTCTACTCCATTTTGCGCACACCAGTCCTTGAGTGCTTCTTCAGCAGGAACGATCAAAGCCGAAACGAATTTTTTCTTCTCGCCTACGACCATCATTTGTTCAATCAAAAAATCTTCCTTGAATTTGTTTTCAATAGGAGCGGGAGCTACATATTTCCCGCCGGAAGTTTTAAGTAATTCTTTCTTCCGATCCGTAATTTTAAGAAATTTTTTCCCGCTTGGACCAGAAACAAGTTTCCCGACATCTCCGGTACAGAACCAGGTTTTTCCTTCTATTTCTTTCATTACTTCGGCTGTTTTATCCGGTTTTTGATAGTAGCCCTGCATAATATTGGGGCCTCTGGCCAAAATTTCTCCTTCTCCTTCCCGATAGTTTCCATCACTGGGGTCTATATATATTTCTACATTTGGCAAAGGCGAACCAACCGTACCGATAACTGCTCCGTCCTTTTCGTATCGGCTAATCGTCAGGCCGGGCGAGGTTTCGGTTAAGCCATAACCTTCCCTGACCGGTATACCTGCTGCAGAAAATACCCGTATAATTTTGGCCGGGCAAGCTGCTGCTCCCGTGAGAATGCCTTTTACATTTCCCCCTAAAGCAGCGCGCCACTTGCTAAAAATTAACTTATCGGCGATCTTCCTTTTTAACGCGTCTATTCCCGAGTACTTTTTATCAATCTCATAATCGTCTGTAAGCTCCAGGGCCCAGAAGAAAAGTTTTTTCTTAATCCCAGTCAGGGCCAAACCTTTATTGTAAATCTTTTCGTATACCTTTTCCAATAGACGGGGAACGGTAGTAAAGAAATTTGGTTTGACCGCTTGTAAATCTCCGGTCTCACCACCCAGATTGTCTGTACCGGTAAAAGTAATTTCCAGACCATTATAAATGTATGAATAGGAAGCTGTACGTTCAAAAATATGGCAGATCGGCAAAAAGCTCAATACACGCGCCCCGGCTGTAACCGGCAGCAGTTCTCTTACATTGGAGACATTGGATACAATGTTATCATGGGACAACATTACTCCCTTGGGGTTCCCCGTCGTTCCGGAAGTATAAATCAAAGTAGCCAGGTCATCCGGTTTCACAGCATCTTTCCGGGCTTGCAGTGCATCGGCATCTCCCTCCGAAAACAAGTCTTTCCAGTATTTCCGGCCATCCTGTTTATAAAAAGTATAGATTTCTTTCAATGAAGGGATATTGGCTTGTGCTTTTTTCACTTTTTCATACAAATCGCCTTCTCCCACAAAACAATATTTAACCTCCGCATCATTGAAAATATACTCGTATTCTCCCGAGCTAATCGTCGGATATACCGGAACATTGACAATCCCTAACTGCTGCATTCCAATATCCATCATCACCCATTCCGGGCAATTTTTATAAGAAATCAACGCAACCTTATCGCCAGGTTCTAATCCCATTTTCATCAAGCCATAACTAATTTTATTAGCCGTATCAATGATTTCATCCGTACTATAATACTTCCACTGTCCTGCTTCTTTATGTCCAATTGACTTTTTTAGTGGATGATATTTCTGTTGATAATAGATGTACTCGAAGAGACGTGTAACTTCCATATTGACATTCGATTTGATTAGTATTATATAAAAAGTGTTCGTTGCTTAACTCCATAAATAAAAGACAAAACCTGGAATCGTTTTAGAATAATTCAGATAAGTTTTCCAATGTTTAGTATTTACTCCTTTTCTTGCCTTTTATTTACTTACTCTCGTCAAACAGCTCGCTATTTCTTTCCTTTAAAATAAGTTTTTTTCTGTAATAAGATTATAAACATACATCAAAATTCATGATAGTTGCGTGATAGTCGCATTACATCATTTCTTATACAGGGCTTCTATTTCTTTTTGATATTTATTCAAAATATTACCTCTTTTCAATTTTAGTGTCGGTGTAAATTCTCCAGTTTCCACCGACCATTGTCGATGTAAGAGAACAAAAGCTTTGATGCGCTCCGTTTTGGAGAAGTCTGCACACAAATCATCAATATGCTTTTTCATAAAAGCAAGAACCCTGGGGTTCAAAGCCATATATTGTGGTGCAGTCCAATGTACTTTATTTTGTGTACACCATTTTTTCAACTGATCATAATTCGGTAAAATAAGTGCCGCCACAAAGGGCTTGTTAAAACCAACAATAAAACTTTGCTCTATAAAAGATGAAGTGTTCAGTTTCTGCTCCAGAACTTTGGGTGCAATGTATTTCCCCGAACTCGTTTTAAAAATGTCCTTTTTACGATCTGTTATTTTTAAGAATCTTTTATGAACAAACTTCCCAATATCTCCCGTTTTAAACCATCCATCTTCTGTAATTACCGATTGAGTCAATACTTCTTTATTGTAATACCCTTGCATCACCCCTGGTCCTGAGACCCACACTTCCCCTTCTCCAGCTTCATTAGGATGCATAATCTTAATCCGTATTCCGGGTATTGGTAAACCAACTGTACCGAATTTTACGCCTCCGGGCTCAAAGCGATTGAATGCAATAACCGGTGAGGTTTCCGTTAAACCATAGCCTTCCCGAATTTCAATTCCCGCAGCGGAGAACAAGCGCCCCAATTTAGCTTGTAAAGCAGCAGCTCCAACAATTACACCTTCCACCTTGCCCCCCAATGCATTTCGCCAATAGCGATAAACCAGTATATCTGCTAAAAAACGCTTCAGCCCATATATAACATTAACGCCATCACGCAATTGATAGTTTTCCCCTAGTCGAAGTGCCCATTTCAAGAGCTTTGCTTTTAGAAAGCCCGCTTCATTACTTTGCTCAAGGATATCATCGTATATACGTTCCAGCAATTTAGGGACACAAGTAAAATAATGTGGTTTCACTTGCTTCATCATCGGAAGTGCATTTTCGATATGATCTGCATAATACAAAGATACCCCGGCAGCGATGTACGTAAAGCTTACCATTCGTTCGAAGATATGGCTCAAAGGAAGAAAACTGAATGCTCTTTTATAGCAATCCACCGGCACAAGCGTTATAGTTGCTTTAATATTACTAACGATGTTAGCATGAGAAAGCATTACCCCTTTGGGCATTCCGGAAGTTCCCGAAGTATAAATCACGGTAGCTAAATCGATTTCTTTTACAGAGTCCTTTAGCAATTTAAGCTTTTGCAATTCGTGCTGCCCCGGCAACCCCATCAAATCCCGGAAAGAAGGAATTCCCGATATATTTTCCAGGCAAAAGCAGTCCAATGGATACTGTGCTTCGGCAGAGCGCAACGTTAGTTTTTCGTAAAGAAGCTTAGTGTCTGTTATACAGACCTTCAGTCTAATTTCATTGAGAATATAAGCCAGTTCTTCATCCCGAATATTAGCGTGAATCGGTACAGTCACAAGGCCAATTTGCATAGCGGCAAAGTCCAGGAAATTAAACCAGGCACTTCCCGCAGCAAAAAACAAACCTAGTTTGTCTCCTTTTTGCAAACCCCGCTTCATTAAGCCCACACTGATTTTCAGAATATATTCCAGGCAAGATTCAGTAGAAAAATAGCGCCAAGCATCTCCTTCCCGATGAGCAAGTGCTATCTTTTGCGGATATCTTTCCATCTGATATTCGAAAATATCGAATAACCTTTTAAAATCCATATATAATGATCATTTGCGCCTGTACAAATTAAGCATTTTTTATAAAAATGCATTTCAAAACCCATCCTCCGATATAGCAAATAAAAATTTGAACAGGTCTTGAGGTATTTCTCGCATAGAAATTGCATTAGCTTTCTAAAAGGTGGGAAAGCGACTCTGCAAACCGATTAAAACATAATACCAATTTACCCGTAAAACAATTAGTGTCTTTTCTTCCAAAAGGAAGATATATCAAATATTATCCGGAGCGCGATGTCAAAATATTTGCAATCAACCGATATTAACCAGTTTCAGGCGGATCAATCCTCCGCGGATGCTATCCCTTATGATATTATCGTCGAGCAAAATGATTCCGGGATTTTTTCTCTTTTGGGTGATATAATCGATTATGCAAACCCCGTTTTTGCCAAAATCCTGCGCTCCAGCCCTAAAGAAATAATCGGCACCTCTATCTTGGATAAAGTAAAAGGCACTGATCGGCAAAAATTACAAGCTTCAATTGAAAAGCTGGTGAGCGGAGAGCTGGAAAAATTTAATGCTGATCTTCTTATGAAGAGCCCCGAAGAAAAACAAGATATTTACTTTTCACTTCATCTAAAAGTCTATAAAAAAACCGAAGAAGGAGTAAAGATCATTGGTACTTCGAGAGAATCTACTTTAAGGGTAAAAAAAAATATCGAATTGGTAAAAACCAAATCCCGATTCGAAGCACTCTACAGAAATATCATCGACGGCGTGATTATCTATAATTACCTATCAGAAGAAGTGATGGATTGTAATGCTGCCGCAATAAAAATTCTGGAGTTTGAAAACAGAAATGAAGTATTGAATCTGAAACGTTCCAAACTAATTCCCCGATATTCCGAATACTTTCCGGACATCGATTTACATAAAGAATCAGATCGACACGGGCTTCGCGTTATGCGAGGGGAGGCTTTCAGCTCTCCCGGAATCTTTCTAAGTAAAAAGGGCAAGGGTATTTTGGTCAACATTAATATAGTTCCGACTTTCTACAGGCATGGCGAAGCTTTTGTCATTTTTCAGGATATTACAAGCAGAGTTATCAATAAAAAACTGCAGCGGCTAAACGAGAAGAAATACCGTGATATTTTCGAGAATTCACACGAAGCCATCATTTATACCGATTTACAAACAATGCGTCCGATTATCTGTAATAATAAGGCTTTGGCTTTGTTTGGTATTGCAAATTTTAAAGCATTTACAGAAAGTCCTCCTGACAGTTTTTACAGAGAAACACCTGACAGTACCCATGCCTCTAAAATTTACAAATCACAAATACTTAAAAAAGTTATCGAAGAAGGTCGGGCAGAATTTTCTCATTGGCTAAAAAAAGCCAGTGGAGAAGTTATTCAAATTTTCGGGATTCTGATCAGGGATCAGGGTGATCCCGAGAATCCTAAAATGATCTCTTTCCTCCGAGACACCACTCATCTCTATCAGGCACTGGAAGACCTGAATGAAAAAAACGATGAACTCAAAAAATATATTGACTCTAATCTACAATTGGAAAACTTCGCCTATTTTGCTTCCCACGATTTGCAAACCCCTTTACGCTCAATGATCAGTTTCACTCAATTATTACAAAGAAAACTGACGGGCCGCTTATCCGAAGAGGAACAGGAGTATATGGATTTTATTATTTCCTCCTGTAAAAATATGCGCAACCTCGTCAATGATTTGCTCTCTTATTCCAGATTGAATACGAAAAAGATTATTATTTCAAACATAGACTTACGCGAGGTTCTCAATGAGCTGAAGTCTGATTTAGGAAGTATGCTGAAAGAGTTTGATGCGACGATCAAATTCGTTAATATTCCAGAAACTATTCAAGGCGATAGCATTAAAATACGTCAGATTTTTCAAAACCTGTTAACGAATGCTTTAAAGTTCAACAGGCCCGGCATCAAACCGGAAGTCACTATTAGTTGTACTTCCAAAATCAATCACTGGTTATTTTCCGTCAAGGATAATGGGATAGGAATAGCACCGGAGTTTCAGAAAAAGATCTTTTTATTATTCAAACGATTGCATACTAACGAACAATACGAAGGAACAGGAATCGGTTTGGCTATGGTTAAGAAAATCGTCGAGCAACATCAAGGGGAAATCTGGCTGGAATCAGCGGAAGGGGAAGGTGCCAATTTCTTTTTCACGATCAAGAAGAGGAAGTGATTAAATTATCAGAACAGCAGTCGAAAACTTTATAACTGTTCATTTCTTACAATTCCAATCTTTAAATCTATTTTTCAGTTTCAGCCTGTTGATAAGGGTATTTATACGAATAAGTCCCCGAGCCAAGATCAATTTTTTCAGTTTTTCGGGGTAAAAACAAACTGGCTGTTGTGTTGGGTGGAATTGTAATAGATATAGATATTTCGCCATTTTCTATTTTCCAGGAGCTGCTGATTTTTCCATAAAGAGATTCAAAATCTGCTTTGGCATAAGTTAGTCCATTATTAGGCTGAGGTTTAATAATAATATGTTTGTATCCCGGCTTAGCGGCATCATGCCTAATCCCGCTGATTGTGGTGTACATCCAGTCACCAATAGCTCCGTAAGCATAATGATTAAAAGAATTCATTTTTACTAACTGAAAACTGCCATCCGGCTTAATACCGTCCCAACGTTCCCATATTGTCGTAGCTCCCTTGGTAACCGGATAAAGCCAACTTGGATACTTTTCCTGTAAAAGTAGTTTATAAGCAATATCCAGGTGACCATTTTCGGAAAGGACAGGGTTGAGATGAGGGGTTCCCAGAAAGCCCGTGGAAAGATGATAATTCCTCTTAATAATATTTTGAGTGAGATAATTGAGCGCTGCATTTTTTTGTTCGGGTGGAAAAAGGTCAAAAGCCAGTGCAATCGTATAAGCGGTTTGCGAATGTGAGCTCAATCTGCCACTTTTGGTAATAAATTCATCCTGAAAAGCCTGACTCACTGCCTCGTGTAATTGACTATATTTCTGCGCATCTTTTTCTTTGCCAAGCAATTTTGCCGAGCGGGCAAGGATATCCGAAGAATAGGCCAGGAAAGCCGTTCCCAACAAATCAATGTCGGTATAACCCGGTTTAGCGTTCCAATCAGAAGGATGAATAAAGAAAAGCCAATCTCCGAAATGAAAACCCTCTTGCACCAAGTGGTTATCGCCAGCCAGACTGTCCAGAAAATCCACCCATTTACTCATGCTTTCGTATTGTACTTCGAGAATCCGCTTATCCCCATATTTGAGATAAACTGTCCACGGAATGATCGTCGCGGCATCCGCCCAGCCTATTGCTCCGGAACCACGCAACACATTGGGAATTACCCAGGGGACAGCGCCATTTTCCAATTGATCCACCCGAAAGTCTCCTAACCACTTCGTGTAAAAAGCGGAAGTATTATAATTGAAACAGGCAGTCGGTGCAAAGGCCTGAGCATCCCCGGTCCATCCCATGCGTTCATCCCTCTGCGGGCAATCGGTCGGTACATCCAGGAAATTGCCTTTTTGTCCCCAGCGAATATTACTCTGCAATTGGTTGATTAAAGCACTGGAACATTCGAAGTTTCCAGTCTGTTCCATATCAGAATGGATCACCACACCTTCGAAATCATCTTTGGAGAAGGTCCCCTTATAATTTTCAATTTTTATATATTGAAAACCTTGAAAAGTAAAAACGGGCTCATAAGTTTCCACTCCCTCGCCTTTAAATATGTATTGTATTTTCTGGTCCGCATTTCGAAGGTTTTCCGTATAAAAGTTTCCATCTTTATCCAATACTTCAGCATGATAAATACTGATGGTATCCCCAGGTTGACCCTTTAACCGAAAACGCATCCGCCCGACCATATTTTGTCCCATATTAATAATGACTTCTTCTTTGCCAGAAACAAATATTTCTTTAGGCTTTACAATTTCGATAGCTCTGACCGGAACTCCCTGTGGTGCTATCAAAATGCTTTTATCATAATCCATAATACGGACAGCTCCCCAGTCACTATCCTCATAAGCAGTCGTCATCCAGCCTGTTTTTTCCAGACGGGCATCATATATTTCTCCATCATAGAGGCTCGACATCAGAATCGGGCCGGTGCTTGCTTTCCAGGAAGCATCGGAAAGTATCAGCTCTTTTTTACCATTGGTGTATTCGACTTCCAGTTGAAATAAAAGCCCAAGATGATCTCCGTAAATATTCCAGTTGTTTTGCCAGCCAAACTCCCCGCGATACCAGCCATCTCCCAATCTGATGGCTACTGCATTTTCTCCTTTCCGAAGCAGGGAAGTAACATCATAAGTTTGATACTGCAAACGCTTATGATAGCTGGTCCATCCCGGTGTAAACAAGTCTTCACTCACTCTTTTACCATTTAGAAACGCTTCATATAACCCATGAGCAGTAATATATAGCCGTGCTTTTTGTATCTTTTTCTTTAGAGAGAATTCCTTGCGCAGCATTGGAGCCGGATTATTGGCTTTTTTCTTTTCCTCCAGGACCGGTTCAATCCAGTCAGCAGCCCAATCTTCGGTTTTTAATAATCCCATTTCCCAGAAAGCTGTTTCGCTCCATCCGCTTTCCCTGTCTTGATTATCCCAAATTTTTACTCTCCAATAAAATCGATCGCGAGACTGTGGTTTTTGCCCATTGTATTCAATATGTACCGATTGATCAGAATCTACTTTTCCCGTATCCCAGACCAGTTGCTTTTTTTTATCAAAAGCATCCTTGGCACTTGCCACCTGAATACGATAAGCCTGTTGCATAATATTCTTTGAATCATCTTTTACTTTTATCTGCCAGCTTAGTCGAGGAATCACAATATCAATACCTATCGGGTTTTGCAGGTATTCGCAACGAAGTTTATCCACTTGAACCTGGGTAAAAGCAGTGAAGCAAAAGAAGAGAAATAAGCTTATAAGTTTTAGGCTTTTCATAAGAATGTTTTTTAAAAGATAATACACTTGTCCAGCATCTTCTCATTTTCCTTTTTTAGGAGTAATCTGCTTCGGAAAATAAACATATTTTTTGGTTCTCCGGCGGCCTTGGAACACTTTTAGCAAGTATAAGGAGAAATAGCTAAAATCATGGTTTTAAATAAATCGGATGAATTATCCACAGCAGCTACTGCTTCCAAGGAGGCTTTTAATGTTGTTTACCTGGGAGAAAGCGGGTTTCCTGTGGGTTTTGGGGCTATCCAGAAGATGATTATGGTGAGTAAGGCCCTGATCGAAGAGGGCGCTCAGGTAAGCGTCATTTGCCGAAAAGGAAGCTTTGATCCGGATCAGGAAAGAGCCATCGAATTGAAAGGCAATTTCGAAGGAATCGATTATGTTTATACTTCAAAAACCATTTACCGGCCCAAGGGGTTCTGGAAAAGGAACATACAAAAGCTAAAAGGTATCTACGGGGAGTATCAAACCTTGCGACAATTCAAGAAGCAAAACAGACTGGATGCCGGGATCATTTCCTGTTATCATTTCGGACAGGTCTTACTTTATCTCTTATATAGCTATTTTCTCAAATTCCCGGTCGTATACAATTACGTTGAAATGGCCCGGGTGCTGGATAGTCGGAAAAGTTTCAAACTTAAAATCAATGATTTTCTCTTTGAAAAATTTCTGATTCCCCGTATGGACGGAGCTTTCCCTATTAGTGAAGTTTTGATCCAGCAATACAAAAGCCTGGCGCCCCAAAAACCATTTTTCAAATTGCCAATTTTGTGTGAGTTTGAAAAATTCGATATTAAAGTTCCGAAACCTTCAAGAGATTTTTTCCTTTTCTGCGGCGCACTTTCCTATCGGGAGACCGTCGATTTTATCTTAGCCGCTTATGACTTACTGCCCGAAAACAATCCGGTAGATTTACATCTTGTTTTAGGCGGTGGCTCTAAAACCGATCTCGAAAACCTAAAAGCTTATATAGCCACTTTAAAGAAATCCAGTCAAATAAAAATATTCCACAATGTCGCTCACAGTGAAATTCCCAAACATTATAAACCGGCAAAAGGATTGCTGATTCCGATGCGTCCGGGACTGCAGGATGCTGCACGTTTCCCGCATAAGATCGGAGAGTATGTTGCCTCGGGGAATCCAATGATCAGTATCAATTATGGCGAAGTGGCTCATTATTTCAAAGATCAGGTGAATGCTCTCATTGCCAAATTCTACACTCCCGAAGCTTTTGCTGATAAGATGCAGTTTGTGCTTGACCATCCGGAAGAAGCACAAAAAATCGGAGAAAAGGGTAAAGCACTTGGCTTACAGGCTTTTAATCATCTGAGCTACGGAAAAGGGATTCTCGATTTTTTAAGAGGTTTGAAAGGCAAACAGTGAACGGGTATACAGCCGGAGATCGAGCAAGAAAAATGTTATTATGAGTAAAAAACGTATTGCTATTTTTGGAGTGAAGTACTTCCCCGCAAAAGGAGGAACCAGCCGTGTGGTGGAACATCTTTTATCAGAGTTGCATGAGCAATACACATTTACCATATACTGCTACCGACACCCAAAAGCCAATGAGCATATTTCCGGAGTAAAAACAGTGCAGTTTAAAGAAATTCCGATCAAAGGGTTAGGAGTGTTTATATATTACCTGCGCTGTTGTATGCACATTATGTTTAGCAAGCAGTATGACCTGATTCATCTGCATAAAACGGATGCTGCTTTTTTCCTCCCTTTGCTTTGTCTAAAATACAAGGTCATCGCCACCGCTCATGCTCTTCCACAGCTTAATAAAAAGTGGTCCGTTTTCGGTCGTTTTTATTTTCGAATAACCGAATGGATTTTTATAAATTCCAGAGCCAGTTTAACGGCTATTGCTAAAACACAATGTCAGTATTTTCAAAAAAAATACAATCGCGTGGTACAGTTTATTCCCAATGGAATACATCCCGTCAAAATTATAGAACCCGGGCTTGTTGATGGATTACTGGATCAATTTGATATTCAAAATGATTATTTGCTTTTTGCTGCCCGGCGGGTAATTCCCTTAAAAGGCTGCCATACACTGATCCGTGCATTACAAAAAATTCAATTCAAAGGTACCTTACTTGTTGCCGGCGATACAGATCAATTACCGGCATATACAGATACGCTGAAAAAGTTAGCGGAAGGACTTGATGTCAAGTTTATTGGTTATGTAGAAGGTATAGATAAATTAAACGCTTTATTGCAACGTGCCAGGTATTTTATTTTTCCCTCTGAGTTGGAAGGTATGTCGATGATGTTACTCGAAGCAGGCAGTATCGGGACACCCATGATTTGCAGTGATATCCCACAAAACAAAGCAGTACTCAGCGAAGAAGAGGTTTTGTTTTTTCAATCCAAAAATATTGATGATTTAGCACAGAAACTAAACTGGGCATTCGACAATGAACAACACATGCAAAGCCTGGCCGATAAAACCAAACAAAGAATCGAAGCAGAATATCTGTTTTCTAAAATTGCCCGGCAATATGCTGAACTTTATGATACTTTGCTCTTTCCCAAAACAATGATCCCAAAAGCCAGACAGATATGAGTTCTTATACCAAAAAGAAACTAATTTCCGCCGTTGCACCTTTGCTTTCCAACATTGGGGTGTGCAAACTATTTGCTCCGGCTTATGCTGGTTTGGGACACATTCTCACATTTCACAGAGTAATAAAACCCCAGAATAAACAACGTATTCATAATCATTTAAGTCTCGAAATTAGTCCGGAGCAACTGGAAAATACAATCGCTTTTTACAAGTCACAAAAATATGACTTCATTTCGCTGGATGAAGTATATCAGCGTTTGCATAGTCCAAAAAGACTATCAAAATTTGTCGCTTTTACTTTTGATGATGGCTATCGGGACAATTATACCATTGCCTATCCGATTTTGAAAAAACATCAGATTCCTTTCACGATATACATAACTACAAATTTTCCAAATTGCAAGGCTGTCCTATGGTGGTATTTTCTGGAAGAGGAGATTCTTAAAAACGATTCCATTGATTTTGAATGGCAAGCAAAACACTATCATTTCGATTGTAGCAGCATTATAAATAAGGAAGCAAGCTTTGATCATATTAAAAATTTAATCACCCGTTCATTTCAGATTGAAGATCATGAAGATTTACTTTCTGTTATTTTTAAAAAGGAAAAGACAGCATTGTATTCGCATGTAAAAGCATTGGCTCTGAGTTGGCAAGAAATCAAAACCATCAGCCAGGACCCACTTTGTACAATCGGAGCGCATACGGTCAACCACTATCCATTAAGTCAGCTTACAACGGAGCAAGTCATATCAGAAATTAATGAATCGAGGGAATTGATTGAATTATATACCGGAAAAGCAGTTGAACATTTTGCTTACCCTTTCGGAAAAATTGAACAGGCTTCGCTTCGCGAGTTTGATGCAGTAAAGGCTTTGAAATTTAAAACCGGAACGACAACCCGAATCGGAAATATATTTAAGGCACATCGGCATAAAACCGAGTGCTTGCCCCGGATCAGTATAAACAGCATAACGGATACCAGTGTACTCCGGCTACAATCCAGCGGGCTTTTACCTTTTATAATTCACAGAGGTCGCAAAGTGGTGACAAATTAGACGATTATAGTTAAGGAGACAGGAAGGGAGAATATCTGGTAGCTATAGGTAATTACCGATAAACTTAATGAACGATTAATCTTTTTTATGCATAAAGTACCAAGAATTACGGTTTTGATTCTGACTTATAATCGAGCAAATATGTTAGAACGCTCTATTGAAAGTGTTCTAAAGCAAAGCTTTCAGGATTTTGAGTTGGTTCTGGTGGATAATGGCAGTACTGATGATACTCCCTTGATATTTGAAAAATACCGGGAGAAAGAAAATGTCCGGCTTTTTAGACTTGAGAAAAATATTGGTTTTGCAAGAGGATTTAATTTTTGTCTGGATCAAATTCGAGGGGAATGGTTCACTACCGTTGGCGATGATGATGAGATCACAGAAGATGCACTGGAAGTTTTATTCAATGTAGTCGATTACAAAGACCCGGAACTAACAGCGGTCAGCAGTAATGGCCTGGATACTTCTACCGGGCAGAATTCCGGTATCGGAATTTATAAAGATCAATATCTACCTATCGAAAAAATCGTTGCCCAGTGTGATGGAGATTTCTGGGGCATGACCAAGAGCGTTCTGATCAATGACAAGAGATTAAATCCAGATATCCCCGGGATGGAAAATACGTTTTGGTATAAAGTTGATGCAGTTGCCAAACGATATTATATCCATAAACAGCTAATTATTTATCATACCGATCACAGCAAACGGGAAACCACTAAGCAAAATGCAAATATGAGTATCAAAACAAAGCTCTATAAGGAACTCTTATCGGAGCCCTTTTTCTGGGAAGTTTTAAAACAATACAACAAGAAACAATATCGAGATCGTTGTATCAAGGCTATGCATTTTCTAAAAGCTTCGGGTGAAATGGAAGCCTATCAAACATACCGGGCAATGCTTCGAGATGATCATCCCGGTTTGAAATATAGTGTTCATGCCAACCTCATCAGTATTTTGCCACCAAAATTTTTAACACAATTATTTTATTGGAAACAAAAAGCGGGATAAGAAATACCATTGTATCCTTAGTGAAGCCGTTAAAAAAACCGCATCTCGCTTTTGGCGAGACACGGTTAACCATTTAACTTCCTTTTAAAAATTAAACTATTTTGTGATCATTATCTTTTGGAAGTAACTTCCCTCCGCTGTATCAATTCTCAAGAAATAGGTTCCGGAATTTAAACCTGAAGTATCGACTTTGGTTATTCTATCCTGAGCCATTTCGCTTTTCATTAATTTACCACTCACATCGAAAATGCTCAGTTGAGCAGATTCGTTAAGCATTTCTGAAAACTCAATATAAAAATGAGTGTTCGCTGGATTAGGCATTACTTTGATGTTGTTTTCAGCAGCACTAAGGATGTCCACTCCTACAAAATTAGGTGGTAATAATACTGCATCAATCACATGTACCACCCCATTATCTGCCGGCAAATCCGCCACTGTTACCAAAGCCTGATTGATCATAATATCATTCCCGGTAATAGTCACTGTAATATCCTCCCCTTGTAAGGTCATAGCCGCTTGCCCATTCATTAAATCTGTAGACAAGACTTCTGCACCAAGAACATGATATAACAAAATATCGGCAAGATTACCCGTTGGATTGGCTAACAGGTTGGCTAAAAGTGCAGGGTCTAAAGCATCAAAAGCATCATCTGTTGGTGCAAAAACGGTAAATGGCCCTGCTCCCGTCAAATCATCTACAAGCTCTGCTGCGATGACAGCATCTTCCAAAGTCTGATGATCCGTACTATTAACAATAATATCCACAACAGTAGTTCTTGGTCCAAATTCTACATCATCCCAGTAATAAGTCTTCTCACCGGCATCCGCACCCGTCGTTCCGAAATTGAAAAATATCGATAGCTTATCATAGATATTGGTTAAATCAAGTGCCGCGGTACCCATCGCTTCATTACTAAAATCAAATTCCAGAACCTCCCAGGACATCGCAACTGTTGTCACAGCCTCCGTTTCCACACTTATCGTCGAATTACTCGCAGCCTCCGCTTTCAAACGTATCGGTGTTCCCGCATCAGGGGACCATACCCGTACCGTCATCTTTGTGTCGTCCATTGTAAAAGGAACTGCATTAACTAGTCCCGCATTGCCCATCGTTGTACCGGCCCATGTTTCGGCCATGTCCGTTTTGATCGCCTGTCCTACCATATTCGTCGCATCCGTCGGATCTACTACTATTGACGATGCATTTCCACCAAAGTCAACCAGGTCATAATCCACGTTCGAATCATCAAAGGTGATTGGCAAATCTACCTGATCAAGTACCGGCCCCGTTACAAATTCTACATCGTCCCAGTAATAGGTCTTCTCTCCGGCATCCGCACCCGTCGTTCCGAAATTGAAAAAGATCGATAGTTTATCATAGGTATTGTTTAAATCAAGCGCCGCGGTACCCATCGCTTCATTACTGAAATCAAATTCCAGAACCTCCCAGGACATCGCAACTGTTGTCACAGCCTCCGTTTCCACACTTATCGTCGAATTACTCGCATCTTCCGCTTTCAAACGTATTGGCGTTCCCGCATCAGGCGACCAGACCCGTACCGTCATCTTTGTATTGCCCGAGGTAAAGGGAACTGCATTTGCCAGCCCCACATCGCCCATCGTCGTACCGGCCCATAATTCCGCCATATCTGTTTTGATCGCCTGACCTACCATATTCGTCGCATCCGTCGGGTCTACTATTATCGATGAGGCATTCCCGCCAAAGTCAACCAGGTTATAATCCACATTCGAATCATCAAAGGTAATTGGCAAATCTACTTGATCAAGTACTGGGCCAGCTACAAATTCTACATCATCCCAGTAATAGGTCTTCTCGCCAGCATCTGCACCCGTCGTTCCGAAATTGAAAAATATCGATAGCTTATCATAGGTATTGTTTAAATCAAGTGCCGCCGTACCCATCGCTTCATTACTAAAATCAAATTCCAGAACCTCCCAGGTCATCGCCATAGTTGTGGTCGCTTCTGTCTCTACACTTATCGTCGCATTGCCCGCATCCTCC
>JANQLV010000058.1 GCA_028280415.1 Saprospiraceae bacterium | reverse complement strand
CAGATCATTAACCGATGGCATCTCTAACAGGCGTACAAAAATCGAATTAGGAGTTAAGTAATTATCAAACTCTTCAATGCGGCCGGAAAAAACAAGTTTTCCATGTTCTATCATCAGGATATGATCACAAATAGCCTGAACTTCTGTCAGCATATGGGTCGATAATAAAATAGCCCGGTCTTCTGCAATCTCTTTGATCAAACTTCGGATCTCAATGATCTGGTTAGGATCCAAACCATTGGTTGGCTCATCCAATATGATAAACGAGGGGTTATGAATGATCCCCTGCGCAATACCTACCCTTTGCTGGTAGCCTCCCGATAAATTACGGATCAAACGCTTTTTAAAATGAGCAATGCTGCATTTTTCCATCACTTCTTCTACGGAACTTTTTACTTTGTCAGGAGCAATCATGCGTAAATAGGCACAATTGGTCAAATATTCTTCCACCGTATTGTCCGTATACAAAGGTGGTTTTTGGGGTAAAAAGCCGATTTGCTTTTTGGCCTCAATAGGCTTTTCAGCCATATTGATGCCATTCACATAAACATTCCCCTGGGTTTGTTTCAGAACACCACTCATAATGTTCATTGCCGTTGATTTACCAGCCCCATTGGATCCCAGCAATCCGTAGATCCCTTTTTCAGGCAGATCAAAACTGATGTCTTTGATCGCCCATTGGATACTGTAACGGTGGGACAGGTTTTCAACCTTTACTTTTACATCTTTCATAAAAATTTAAATTAATATAAAATAATACAACAATACTTTATGCAATTCTTCTATTACAGAATATTCCGTAATTACAAATTACATTGTATTTTAAAATTTGGGGGGTAACACAGGTTCAGGAATTTTAATCATTTATTTCACAACCTGAATCGCCAAATATATAAAAAAATCTATCAAAATAACAAACAATCTGTTTTTTTCTATAAAGAAGTTAAAAACATCACCCTGCATTGTGTGCTATCAAAGCAAAGGCTTGGAATGTGTTCAAAAATTATTGATAAACAGTAGTACGTAAATAATAATGAAGTTGTCCCAAAAGCTACTTTAACCGTCATCCTGAACTTGTTTCAGGATCTAACACTAATTGAATAAGATCCTGAAACAAGTTCAGGATGACGGATGTTCATACTTTTAGGGACAACCCTACTAATAGTTAATTATACCCGGGATTCTGTGGTAATAAGTTTGGGTTATTCTCAATTTCCTGTAAGGGTATTGGGAATAAGACATCTGTAGGTTCCCAATTGGGTTTCAAAGGTGCAAGGACTGCATCCGCACGTCCCGTACGTTTGAGGTCAAACCATCGATGTCCCCACTCGGTAAAGAGCTCTATCCTGCGTTCCTGCTCAATTGCTGCCAAAACAGAAGCCTGCCCGTCAGCCTCCGTATCAGGCAATCCTGCACGGCTACGGATGACGTTGATATCAGCTTTGGCACCAGAAGTATTACCTTGTTGTGCCCGTGCTTCGGCCCGGATCAAATATTGCTCAGCCAGACGGAATACCATCAAATACTCTGATAATGACGAATTGTCTTTTAGTTTATACTTAAAAGAGTAATAGAAAATTTCACCATCGTCATCAATGCTTCCAACCCAATCCGTTTTACGTTTATCCCCTTCTTCAAAAGCTTTGTAGAGTGTGTCACGTAAAGCTACTGTATTGCCATTTGTGCTCGGCCCCGAATAATCAAGAATGAATTGGTACGTATGGGGTACAAAATAACGAGGAGGAAAAACGGGTTTTAACTGCCAGATGGCTTCGGTGCTATTACCCCAAAATACCCGGTTCAGGTCAGGTTCCAGCTCATAAGTGTTATCCTCAATAAGCATGGAGGCATAAGCTTCCGCATTGGCCCAATCCCCGGTATATAAATACACCCTGGCCAGCAACGCAATGGCTACGGCCTTGTTGGGTCGGACCCGTTCATCGCCGGCAAAGCTATAATCTTCATACATCAGTTCTTTGGCTTCCGTTAAATCCGTTATGATCTGTTCATATACCTCGGATTCCGGACTTCGTGAAAGCGTATTATTGAGCCTAAAATCCGTAGTGGTAACCAGGGGAACTGGGCCAAATAAATTCAGCAGGTAAAAATGGCAAAAAGCCCGCATAAATTTGGCTTCTCCTTCCAACTGGCTTTTGGTAGCCGCTGTAATTCCTTCATTTTCTGCCAATCCTTCCAAAATGGTATTGGCATTAAAGATATAAAGATAGGCTGGATTCCAAAAATTTACTGCTACAGCTCCATTCGTTTCTTCCAACTCATTGGAAGCAAATTGTTGTTCGTTAAGCGAAGACGCAAAACTTACCAATTCATCGGCATAAAGCCCAGTATATTGCTCCATATAGCCGTGGGTAAAAGAAGAACTCAGACTTTTCAACATATCGCTGTAAATGCCGCTAATGGCCGCCACGGCCGTGGCATCATCGACAAATACGGTTTTATTGATAATCTCATCATGTGGTACCCCGATCTCTACAAAGCTATCACAGGAAGTGAATATTAGGGCACTGATCAGGAAATAAAAAAAACAGTTTAAACCTATTTTTTTCCAATGCAAGTTTTTCGTATGATTAAATCTATTTTTCATAATGATCATTTTTAAGGATTATAATGTGATTTGAAGCCCGGCTGTAAACATGCGCAGTGGCGGTAGTCCAAGGGAGTATTCCGGATCAAAGCCTTCATAATCCGTAATGGTTAATACATTTTGCCCCTCGATGTATACCCTCAAGCGCTGAAGCCCCAGTTTTGAAAGTATACGCTCCGGGAAGGTATAGGACAATGAAATATTCTTGAGACGGATGAAAGAATTATCCCTGTAAGCAGCATTTGACTGTTTAAATTTAGAGAAGGCTCTGGAAGCATCTCCAAAACTGCTAAATGCATACTGCTGAAAGGAAGCCATATCACCAGGTTGCTGCCATCGATCCAGAACAGCAGCCGGTTGATTGGGAGCTGCTGAGTGTCTGGAATGCCCCCCACTGCCAGGTAAAGTGAATACGGTAAAGAAATCCTGGCCTGTTTGTTTGACAAACTGGAAAAAGAAATCAAACTGAAAACCTTTGTAAGACAAACTATTATGAAGCCCCCCATAATAGGTCTGTCCTATTTCTACATACTTTTGATAATCATTGTAAGAAATATTCCCATCTCCGTCATAATCTACAAATTCATAAAGGCCGGTTTCCGGATTAATGCCTTTGTATTCATACATTTTTTGGCCGAATATTGATTTGCCGATTTCCCATCTAAAATCGTAAGTCGGGAATAATTCGATATCGGGAAATTCAATCAGCTCATTTTGGGGGATAGTCAGGTTGAAGGCCGTATTCCATTGGAAATGGTCAGTATTGAAAATCTTTGCGCTTAATTCAAATTCCCATCCCCGGTTTTCGACCGTAGCCGGTAAATTGAACTGAACAGAGCTTTTTCCCGTAACCTGTGACAACGGAAAGCCGACCAATTGATCGGTGGCACGGTTGCGGTACCAACTCACCGTTGTAAAGATCTTGTCTTCAAACAACCCCATTTCCAGACCCACTTCCAGTTTTTTTACTGTTTCCCAGGAATAATCGGGATTGGCATGGCGGGTCACCAATAAGCCTTTGGAACCATTATAAGGATCATCCACCGAAGAAAAGGTATTGAGGTATTCATAATTTCCGATCTGGTCATTTCCTGTTGATCCATAGCTGGCCCGTAATTTCCCAAAACTAATAAACGGAAAAGCATCCTGAATAAACTGTTCTTTCGAGAATATCCAGGCCAGTCCAAAAGCACCGAAATACCCAAATTGTTTTCCCGGGCCAAAGCGGCTGGAGCCGTCACGGCGGCCGGTCAGGTTCACAATGTATTTTTTATCCCAAGTATAATTCATACGCCCATATATCGCATAATGCCTGTACTCTGAATAATCTGAATATCTAATCCGTAAATCAGTTGCAGATTTTATGTTTAATAGCAAGGCATCACTGGAAAACCCTTGGGCGCGTATTGCCTGAGCTTCACTGACTGTATTTTGAAAGGTATTGCCCAGCAATAGTTTTAGTTCTCCTTTAGCTATTTTACGGCTGTATTCAAGCTGGGGTTCTATGTTCCAAGATTTAATATTTCGCTTTCCGAAATCACTATAAGCTATACTATTCGGTGTAAGTCTGCCCGGATCTATTGAGCTAAACGGGATGATGGCTACTTCGTCCAAGTGGATGGTATTATAGCCCAGAGTGGTTTTGATCTGAAGTCCGGGTAAAATCCGGTAACTTATTTGGGTATTAGCAACCAGATTATCGGTTTGATCATTGAATTCTTTCTCCAGATCACTAAGGGGATTGTGCCAGGTACTGTTTTCCCAGTTGATGTTTCCTTCTTCATCATATAAGTCAGGGGCATTTGGCGCCAGGGTCAAAGCCTTCCTTGTAAAGTCAGTCCCGGGGAACCTCGTACTTTTACTGGTGGTATAATTGACCGAGAGGGAAACATTGAGTTTGCGATTTTTTGAAGCATGGTTTAGGTTTAAACGGACAGCAGCTCTTTGAAAATCACCATCGCCAGGGAAAACGGTCTTCTCACGGTAATAAGAACCTCCGATCATAAAATTGGTTGTAGAATTACCCCCCGATAAGGCCATATTGGCATTGGTCTGATGGGCTGTGCCTCCCAGCAGCACTTCCTGCCAATCCGTATAGCGGTCGGTACCCCAGACATAAGCATCCGGCAAAACCCTTCTTAATGTTTCGATAGGCAATCCTCCATAACCGGAGTTTTCGATGCCCTCTCTGCGCATTTCCACATATTGTTCAGTATTCATCAGTTCTATTTTCCGTGGGATTGCCCCCATCCCTTGGGCAATATCAATATCCAGTTTGGTTTTTCCGGCCTGCCCTTTTTTAGTGGTAATCAATACTACCCCGTTAGCGCCTCTGGAACCGTAAATAGCGGTAGCATCGGCATCTTTTAGTATTTCAATGCTTTCGATGTCATCAGGATTGATGGTGCTCAAAGAATTTCCCTTTCCCTTTGCTGAAAAGGAATATCCCGTATTTAGGTTTAAGGAAGGAAAAGGTACCCCATTGACCAGGTATAGGGGATCATCACTGTCATCGAATAAGTATCGTATACTGTTTATCCCCCTGATCCGGATATCGAATCCTCCACCGGGTACACCTGATTTCTGTGTTATATATACCCCGGGCATTCGTCCTTGTATAGCCTGTAAAGGATTGGATATCGGTTGCTGTTCAATTTCTTTGGCACTAACGCGGGAGATGTTTCCGGTTTTCTCCCGTTCTTTTACCGTATAATAACCGGCATTTATGGTTACGCCTTCCAGTTCGGTAGCGGCTTGTTCGAGGCTCACATTAATAGTAACTTTATTGCCTACAACAATCTCCTGGGTGGCAAATCCTACATATGAAAAAACCAGGGTAGTTTTAAAATCGGGTACAGTGATGGTATAGTTTCCTTTCATATCCGCAGTTACACCCGTATTGGTGCCTTTGATTATAACAGTGGCATTGGGTAAAGGTTTACCCTCAGAATCGGTTACTTTACCAGTAATTTTTATCGGTTCCGGGATTGGTTTTAAAATAATGGAGCCGTCTTTCGTAAATTCATATGTAAAATCACTGTTTTCTAAACTTTTGTCCAGAAGCTTCTTTACTGTTATAACTCCTTTTTGTAAACTTACAGGAGGGGCACCATCAAATAAATCTGATTTGTGCATAAAGGTATAGCCGGTTTGTTCTTTAATGAGTTCAAAGACTTCTACCAACGTTAATGTTTGGTCTGCTTTGATCGTAATCTTTTCATTCTGAGAAAAACCTGCAATTGTTGTGAAATTAAACAATGTTATACAACTCAATATGAGGACGTTTCTCATCATAATCATTAAAAATTTTCTCTTTCTATAAATCTTTTTATAAAAAAGAACTTCATTTAACTTAATTTCCATAAATTTGTGTATTAGTTAGTTAATTTTTAATTAATTAATCATTTAAGGGGGTGAGGGTATTAAATGTGAGAGTTTTATATTTCACCCCTTTTTCATTCAATTGATAATAGTTTTTATTTTTATTCCATATTTAAAGTTTTAGTAAAACATTCCTTTCTTATTATTGATCCGTTTTCTCTAACCATATTGTATTACCTTCGATACGATAGTGTGCTTCACCCGTACTTTTTATAATATCCAAAATAGATTGAATATTCTGATTTTTATTAAACACTCCGTTAAACAGAATCTCTTGTATGTCTGCATCTTCAAAAATAACTTCCGCATCATACCATCTTGATAAAATGGTCATGATTTCTTTTAAAGGTTTGTTTTTAAATTTGAAAACCCCATCTTTCCAGGAAATTTCATTTGCAATATCTACCGGTTTCATCTCAAAACTATTGTCTATAAGGTTTAATTCCAATTGATGGAGAACGGCTAAGTTTACTTTTTCTCCGCTTAGCTTGTTTTTAACAGCCACTTTTCCTTCGACCAGAGTAGTCGTTATCGTATTTTCTTCATTATAAGCTTTGATGTTGAATTGGGTACCCAGTACTTCCACTTCCTGTCCACGCGTGCTTACCACAAAATTAGCCCCCTGGTTTTGAGTACTTGGGCTTACTTCAAAATAAGCTTCGCCATAAATTAACTCTACCTTACGGGAATTGCCCATAAATTTGACAGGATATTTTAATCTGGAATCGGAGTTTAACCAGACTTTCGTACCATCCGACAGTTTTATAAAATAATTTCCCCCTCTTGGTACAAATAAATAGTTATAAGCAAGTTCGATAATCGGAGTATTTATGCCTTGATTATAAATGATTTGTTCACCTGTGCTGCTCAGGTTCTTGGTTTGGTATGTCTTTCCATCACCCAATGCAATGTTCGAGCCATCCTCCAGGGTTAATATTGCTTTAGTTGTTCCAATAGCAATGGTTGAGGGTATTTTTTCTTCAGGGAATACTCTGTCTTTCTTAAAAAAGAATAAGGAAAAACTAATGAGGAGTGCGACAGATGCCGCAGCAAGAAGAAAACGGTATTTTATCCGCCTGGTTTGGCCTGTTTGAGAATTAACAATTTTCCATCCCATTTCTACATCAACTGCTGTTTTATCTTTTAAGTAATTCTCCTGAACCTGTTTAAAATAATTTTTATGCAGCTCAGATTCGTCATACCACTTATCAAAAAGCTTCTCTTCTTCTTTTGAAAGCGTATTATTTAACTTTTTTATAATTAATTTGAACTCCATTTACAATCCCGGATTTTCCTTTAAGACAGTAATTTTTTAAAAAAAGGTGACAAAATGAGGAAGGAATTTGAAAATTAAATAATTTGAATTTTTTTTAATTGTCTTCAGGGAACCGATCCTCCGGGTTTTAATGAAGAGGATCGGTTCCCATGAGCGTCAACTTAAGAGAAATTTTTATTTTTTCTGTGGTTTTCTGTGATTTCTGTGCGGTAATTTTGATTGTTTATTCTCACACAGACTACACAGATTTT
>JANQLV010000055.1 GCA_028280415.1 Saprospiraceae bacterium | reverse complement strand
TTTGATGTGTTGGTGACAGGCGAAGAGACGGGAAGTGGTTGGATATCGAATGATCCGAATGCTTCTTCGGGGACCTACGATCAATTGACGACCTTGGGTCCATATCTGGTGTCGACTGGTAATTTGACCGTAACTTTTATAGATGTCAATGATCCGACCTGTACTTCAACCGTGAGTGTCACAGCGCCGTCTCCGTGTTCGATACCAGTCTGTATCATCGATGCAGTAGTATCGAATATCGTGTGCTCCGACAATGGGACTCCGAACGATTCATCGGATGATACTTTTACATTTGATGTGTTGGTGACAGGCGAAGAGACGGGAAGTGGTTGGATATCGAATGATCCGAATACTTCTTCTGGGAATTATGATCAATTGACGACCTTGGGTCCGTACCTGGTGTCGACTGGTAATTTGACCGTAACTTTTATAGATGTCGGTGACCCTACCTGTACTTTAACCGTGAGTATCACAGCGCCATCTCCATGTTCGATACCAGTCTGTATCATCGATGCAGTGGTATCGAATATCGTATGTTCGGATAATGGGACGCCGAATGATCCGCTGGACGATACCTATACCTTTGATGTGTTGGTGACAGGCGAAGAGACGGGAAGTGGTTGGATATCGAATGATCCGAATGCTTCTTCGGGGACTTACGATCAATTGACGACCTTGGGTCCATATCTGGTATCGACTGGTGATTTGACCGTAACCTTTATAGATGTCAATGATCCGGCCTGTACTTCAACCGTGAGTGTCACGGCGCCATCTCCGTGTTCGACACCAGTCTGTATCATCGATGCAGTAGTATCGAATATCGTATGCTCCGACAATGGGACTCCGAACGATCCGCTGGATGATACTTTTACATTTGATGTGTTGGTGACAGGCGAAGAGACGGGAAGTGGTTGGATATCAAATGATCCAAATACTTCTTCTGGGAATTATGATCAATTGACGACCTTGGGTCCGTACCTGGTGTCGACTGGTAATTTGACCGTAACTTTTATAGATGTCAATGATCCGACCTGTACTTCAACCGTGAGTGTCACGGCGCCGTCTCCGTGTTCGATACCAGTTTGTGTCATTGATGCAGTGGTATCGAATATCGTATGTTCGGATAATGGGACGCCCTCTGATCCCTCGGATGATACGTTTACGTTTGATGTGTTGGTGGCGGGCTTAAATACGGGTCAAGGATGGATTTCGGGCGGAGTATCGGGTGCTTATAATGAGTTGACAACAGTAGGCCCCTTTCCGATTTCGACTGGTTCGGTGAATTTGTTGATTACGGATGAAGATGATACGAGTTGTGTAACCAATGTAGAAGTTACCGCTCCATCGCCCTGTTCAGGAACTTGTTCGATTGGTGCAAGTGTAAGTAATGTATTATGTTCGGATAATGGGACGCCCTCTGATCCCTCGGATGATACGTTTACGTTTGATGTGTTGGTGGCGGGCTTAAATACGGGTCAAGGATGGGTTTCGGGCGGAGTATCGGGTGCTTATAATGAATTGACAACAGTAGGCCCCTTTCCGATTTCGACTGGATCAGTGAATTTATTGATTACAGATGAAGATGATACGAGTTGTGTGACCAATGTAGCAGTTACGGCCCCATCGCCCTGTTCGGGAACCTGTTCGATTAGTGCAAGTGTAAGTAATGTATTATGCTCGGATAATGGGACGCCCTCTGATCCTTCGGATGATACGTTTACGTTTGATGTGTTGGTGACGGGCTTAAATACAGGAATTGGTTGGACCTCGGGCGGAGTATCGGGTACTTATAATGAATTGACAACAGTAGGCCCCTTTCCGATTTCGTCTGGTTCGATAAATTTGTTAATCGTGGATGAAGATGATACGAATTGTGTAACCAATGTAGAAGTTACGGCCCCATCGCCCTGTTCAGGGACTTGTTCGATTAGTGCAAGTGTAAGTAATGTATTATGCTCGGATAATGGGACGCCTTCGGACCCCTCAGATGATACGTTTACCTTTGATGTGTTGGTGGCGGGCTTAAATACAGGAATTGGATGGAGCACGGGCGGAGTATCGGGTACTTATAATGAATTGACAACAGTAGGCCCTTTTCCGATTTCGTCCGGTTCGGTAAATTTGTTAATCGTGGATGAAGATGATACGAATTGTGTAACCAATGTAGAAGTTACGGCCCCATCGACCTGTTCGGAAACCTGTTCGATTAGTGCAAGCATAAGTAATATATTATGCTCGGATAATGGAACGCCTTCTGATCCCTCGGATGATACCTTTACCTTTGATGTATTAGTGACGGGCTTAAATACAGGAATTGGTTGGAGCACGGGCGGAGTATCGGGTGCTTATAATGAATTGACAACAGTAGGTCCTTTTCCGATTTCGACTGGTTCGGTGAATTTGTTGATTACGGATGAAGATGATGCGAATTGTGTGACCAATGTAGCGGTTACCGCTCCATCGCCCTGTTCAGGTACTTGCTCAATTAGTGCAAGTGTAAGTAATGTATTATGCTCGGATAATGGGACGCCTTCGGATCCCTCGGATGATACCTATACTTTTGATGTGTTGGTGGTGGGCTTAAATACGGGTCAAGGCTGGAGTACCGGCGGAGTATCGGGTACTTATAATGAATTGACAACAGTAGGTCCTTTTCCGATTTCGTCTGGTTCGGTGAATTTGTTGATTACGGATGAAGATGATGCGAGTTGTGTGACCAATGTGGAGGTTACGGCCCCATCGACCTGTTCAGGAACCTGCTCAATTAGTGCAAGCGTAAGTAATGTATTATGCTCGGATAATGGAACACCTTCTGATCCTTCGGATGACACCTATACCTTTGATGTGTTGGTGACGGGCTTAAATACGGGTCAAGGATGGATTTCGGGTGGAGTATCGGGGACTTATAATGAATTGGCAACAGTAGGCCCCTTTCCAATTTCGACTGGCTCGGTGAATTTATTGATTACGGATGAAGATGATGCGAGTTGTGTGACTAATGCAGTGGTTACGGCCCCATCGACCTGTTCAGGAACCTGTTCGATTAGTGCAAGTGTAAGTAATGTATTATGCTCGGATAATGGGACACCTTCTGATCCTTCGGATGATACCTTTACCTTTGATGTCTTGGTGACGGGTTTAAATACTGGAATTGGTTGGACCTCGGGAGGTGTTATAGGAAATTATGAAGAGTTGACCTCTTTTGGACCATTTCCCATTTTATCTGGATCGGTTAACTTGTTAATCACGGATTTTGAAGATCCGAATTGCATCACTGATGTAAATGTTATACCGCCGGTAGCTTGCTCAAACTGTACACAAACTTTAGCATTAAGCTCCGATGGTATTTTGTCTTGTACTAATGTCGAAGTCACGCTTACCGCAAATCTATCAGAGCCGTTTACAACTTCTGAATGGACAGGGCCCAATCTCTTTTCACTTCTCAATACCGGGGAAGCTACGGTTAGCAATCCGGGAACCTACAATTTTACCGCTACTTTCTCTGATGGTTGTATCGTTTTAGATAGTATTACGGTTTTTGCTGATAACACCATTCCTATTGCTGATGGTGGTCCGGATACAATGTTGACCTGCGAAATTGGGGAAATATTATTGGTTGGTGAACTGGGGCCAGATCAAAGTGCACAATGGCTGGATGAGAACAGTGTTGTTTTATCTAATACGGAAAACCTGCTGGTGAATACTCCGGGTACTTATTTCTATCAAGTGACCAATAATCTGAATGGCTGTACTTCTGTACTGGATGAAGTTGTTGTTTTAGATGGCGCGAATGTGCCTAATGCAGTTATTCTTGCCTCGCCTGTAGATTTTCTGGATTGCGTCATTACACTTATTAATCTGAGTGTTGAGGTTGAAGATAATGTGATATATACCTGGGATATCAATGGAGAAATCGTTAATACCTCTTCGGTGGATATTACCCAAACCGGAACTTATTCGCTGGAAGCGCTGGATACTATTTCTGGTTGTCTGAATACGGATCAGATTACGATTAACAGTTTTGAAGACTATCCTATAATCAATCTCGATCCGGTGACGACCATTACCTGTGAAAATTCAACCAGTCTGATTGATGCAACGGGCTCTCAGTCTGGTAGCAATATTAATTATCAGTGGCTGGATGAAAATTTTCTGCCGATCCCAAATGCTACGGGGAACACTTTAACGGTTGATATGGGGGGCACTTATTATTTGCAACTTACTGATGTCGATAATGGATGTGAAAATATTGATACGGTATTTGTGGCTACCGATTTCACCTTTCCAATCCTTAGTCTTGCTGAATCAGTGGAATTACCTTGTTTGGAAACAGAGACGCAATTATTATTAGAATTAGATGGCAATCCCCTTGATGTTGAAATTCAATGGAGCAGTTCATCTGGTAATGTAATAGCAGGGGCAATGAGTACAATGCCGCAAATTGAAGGGCTTGGTTATTATACGGTAAATGTGCAAAATATTGCCAGTGGCTGTGTGACCCTGGATAGTGTTTTAGTAAGTAACAGCCAGGATATTCCGAGTGCCGTACAGCTTAACTTGATAGATGAGACCTGTTTGGGCTTTGCAAATGGTTCGGCGCAGATCACGGCAGTTGAAGGAGGCAGTAGTCCTTATGTTTATACTTTAAATGATGGGCAAAGTAATGACGAAGGTATTTTCGATAATTTGCAGCCAGGCATTTATGATTTGAATATTACGGATGTTTTCGGCTGTACTTTTGACACGAGTTTTGTTATTGAGCCGGGCATTGATTTGCAACTGGAATTGCCGCTTCTGCTGGAATTAAGAGAAGGCACAAGTGGTAGGGTGCAGGGTATTACCAATGTCCCGGAAAATGAATTGGATCTGATCCGGTGGTCGCCCGCTGAAAATCTTACTTGTGACACTTGCCTGATTACGGAAATCCTGGCAATAGAAAACGAAGATTATAGTCTGACGATCGTCCATAACAATGGTTGTTTTGTCACTGCAGATTTGCAGTTACGTGTTATACCTAGTACCAAGGTTTTTATCCCTAATGCCTTCTCTCCGGATAATGACGGGAGTAATGATTTTTTCACGGTATTTACCAATGAGGAAATAGAGGAAATAGAAGAAATGCTCATTTTTGACCGTTGGGGAGAGGTGGTATTCAGGCAGAGTAATTTTGCACCCAATGATCCATCTTTGGGTTGGGATGGTCGGTTTAAAAACGAGCCGCTCAATCCTGCTGTTTTTGTTTATTTGATTAAATTAAGGACATTGGAAGGCGAGCTGCAAATATTTTCAGGGGATGTGACTTTAGTGAAATAAAGAACCTGGACATAAGTCTTTCTTTTACAATAGTGTCCTAAAATAGTAAATCGGTATCGAAACGCTTCGATACCGATTTACAGAAAAGGTCATCTCCAAAATAGCCTCATTTTCTTTGGGCTCATAATTCGGGATGGATCATATTTATTATTTCAAATTATTCAAATCTAAAGTCATCCACATATTTGATAACTCCTTTTTCAAATTTAGCGACATAGTGAATCACTGTTTTACTCCCGTCTAACCCAACATGGATGTATTGCATCTTACTCCAACCTGGCCATCTTGCATCTCTTGTGGTTTGAAGGATAACTTCTCCTGCTGCCGGGTTTGACAGTGCTTCCTTCATCGCTGATTCCTCTGTAAGGGTTTTTGCGACAGTTCTTCCCGTAGAACCTCGCCCAAGAGGTGCTAGGGTATTAGTTGCTCTTCGAATTTGAAGTATTCCCCAAGCAAACTGGCCTTCCTGATATACATTCCCCGTGGCAAACCCAATTCCCATATTCTCTTGTGCATCATTTCGTTCCGCTTCGTAGGGGTTTATAGTCATTTCGTGAAGTAACAATTTTTTCTTTTTGCGTTTTGGAATATATTCTTTAGCATTATTAGGACAGCAATACCCCTTCTTACCTATATGCTTTTCAAGAGCTTTAAAAAATGCTTTAACCATTTTTTTATTCTCTTTTTTGCGTTCAGCTTCATCCTCCTTATTTTTATCCTTATAAGACATTTTTTGACCTCTTTCTCCATCAGGTATAAAACCATTAGTATAGCCATTCAATTCATCTTCTGCAAACATCCCGGTAGGATCGACATATTTTAGTGGATTGCCCAATACATAATTATAAGGACTCCAGCTTCCGTAGGCGGTAGCTGCCGGGTCAACCTGCATCATACGACCAATGCTTGGATCATACCAGCGTGCCTTATAATCATACCAGCCAAAATCTGCTTGTTCTTGTCTGGTATATCGAAAGCGATTTTGAGGTGCGGTAGGCTGTAGCCAGTCCATTCCTTCCATAGACATACCGAAAGGATAATAGTGCTGCTCCTGACGAACTTCTTCATCTGCAGGATCGAGGCTAATACTACCGCTTTCATCGACATCAATAAAATATACCCGGGGACTGCCATTATGATCCCGAATACTATACTCATGATATCCGGTTCCGTTGAGATAAACATAACGTCCTTTTTCATGGGCAATGGATTCGATACTGCCGTCGCGGTATTCGATACCTGAGATGTAGTGTTGGGTATACGAAACTTCGCCAGAACCCGGAGCTGCGGTATATTCTACTCTGATTTTATTACCGGAGGCATCATAGAAATTATTTAGTTGGCCACCATTACTTAAACTTATTTCCTCTGGCAAATTCAAGATATTGTGTTTGACCGAGGATACTCCGGCGGCTTGATCCGTATTGCCATTTCCATCGTAGCTGTATCCACTTCCATTACCCAGAAAGCCACGTAGGGGATCAGCAGCTTCACTGACTGATTGTAAAATTCCGGAATTATAAGTCAAGGTCAGATTATCTATTGTACCATATACAGGCTGTGCCCCGGTATCATCAATCAGGCCTTGTCTTTGAATACTGCTTAGATTACCGACCAGATCATAAGCATAAGTGGTATTATAGCGATCAGCATTTTGCCAGGTGCCATTATTAATAAGGTCATTTTCACCATAATAAGCTGCTTCCAATCGATCTAATTCGTCGTAGTGGAATCCGTAATTAGCCGTAAAGGCCCGACCCATTGCACGCCATCGAACCGAAGCGATATTACCATTGTATTGTGCTTCATCATTAAGAGAGGATACGGTTACGAGGTAGTTAATCTCTTCGGCAAAAAGTAGATCGCTGCCACAATTTTCATCATAGGTGAAGTTTTTGAGGGCATCGAACACTTCCTTTTTGAAATAGTTTTGACTTTTCAGGTCCGTAGAAGATAGATCATTATTAATGACAGTAACATCGTTAACCACCTTATCGGCGATCATAGTACTCAATACATCCGCATCGAAACTCCCGTTAAAGGTAAAGTTTTCGGTGTTTGTGAAGTTTGCCTGCATACCATGGCTGCCCTTGGGTAAAATGATGGAATCGGCAGCCGTAAATATCCAGGTCGTATCGATAAAACCATCCAGCACCGGAAGAATAGCAATGCTTGTAGGTTGGTGATTGGCTAAGTCATTTACATTATACAAAACCTCTACACCGCCTTCTTCATGCTGTAAATTACCATCACCCGATTTGGGTCTGTCCGGTTCGGCAATAACATCTATACACTCTCCAAGGGTACCGATTTTCTTTAACCATCCCCGGCTGTTATAACCATAACTAACTTCCTGTAAGTAATTACCCGCATTTCCACCTAAATTATCTTTAATCATCCAATCGCGTTCATTGTATTCTGCAACACTTAGTACTTCTGTGTCCCCATCTATATTCATATTAATAGATAATAAGCGTCCACCATGATCGTAGACATAATCCCTGTAAATCGATTTTCCTTCGTGTGTGGTACGGCTTACATCCTCCAACTGATTGCGATGATTATAAGTATAAACCATTTGATCTGTTCCCAGTGGGTGCTGATAGGTTTCCGTCTGGACCCTGCCATAATTGTCGTAGGTATAGGTATGTCGGAGAGAACCCATTGTTCCCAGAATCATATCTTCCCGGTATTCGAGCTTCCCCTTTTGACCGGGCGCAGAGGAATAGGGATAATACTGGAAATCATTAATGATTCCGGTTCCTACCAGGGATACAGCATCGATTCGACCATAGACATCATAGGTCGTTTCCGTTACCTGCCCTTTTCCATCGGTCACTCTCCAAAGCAAATCCCGATCATTGTATTCATAAGTTACCAGCCCTTTACCCGGTACTTTTTCAGTATGTAGTTTGCCATCCGGGTAATAGCTAAAAGTAAATGTTTCATTATTCGGCTGTGTAATGCTAAGGATATTGCCCCGATTATCGTAGCTATAGATAGTTTCAACAGGGTTGTTATTCAAAAATTTTCTAACCAGATAGGTCCGACCCAATACATCCGTCAGCACTTCTGTTGTATTTTCATTTTCATCTAGCGTTGAAGTAAGAAAATAATTGTTTTCACTGGCGTATTGATGATGGATTTGACGGGGCCAACCGGTAGCCCCCTCCATTTTAGCTCTTCCCAAGGGAGAGGCCTCATACTCTACAGCAGGACAAGCGCCCTTTCGGGGATCGCATTGAGAAATGGTTCGACCAAGTTGATCATAACTCGTGGTGATTTCCAAATCATTTTGCTCATAGGTATAGCCACTTAAAACCTGTTTATAGATTCTCCCCAAACCATCTACATAATTGATACTTGGCGGAATGGGAACATCAGCTGTAGTACTAGTAACCACATAGTTTTCACCACCAGCTGCCAGGCCTAAAACATAGGAAAAATCTGTGGCAATTGCACCACCACGGCTAAGTGTTTTTTCAAGGCGTTCAAAGTTATCATAGAAGTATTCAAGACTTTGCTCATTATCATCGGTCGTTTTGTTAAGTAATCCTTTTAAATTATATTGAAAGGTCCATTGCTGATCCAAAAATTGGCGACTCTGTAGACGATTGTCTGCCCAGGTTAAAATTTGCTCCCCTGTTTCGCAGGGATGGCTGATCCGTTTGGGGTAGATTCCCTGATATTCTTCTATGGTACCCTCTAATTTCCAGATACCATTCATTGCCGCATTACAAATATTAGGTTGGAAATATTTAGAGAAATACTGATGGGGCAGAATGCGATTTCCAACCTGCTGATAGGTCATTTTTGAACCAACTCCACCCGGGGAATGCGTTTCAAGTGGTACGCCAATGATGTGTTGATTATAGAGTAAATTATCGTTTAAATCATTGGCATAATTATAATGGCTAGTAAAAACCTGACCATCGCTATTGGTAATGGAAGTACTGGACAGATTATATTTGGTATATCCATCTGAATAGACAAAGGTAGAATAATACGAGGTTTGGGTATAGCTTACCCCGGACTGGTTAACAGTATTAGTAAAAGGTGTAACGATATAACTATTGATTGCACCCTGATTACGAATGTAGACTTTGGCCAGTGTAACCTGTATAGACTCCGGGATAAAAATTGTAGAAACATCAACTGGAATTTGCCCTACTGGTGTAAAGGTATATTTGGTAGATTCATTGGCTAACAGATTTCCATCCTCATCATATGTTTTTTTATCAGTTAACAAGCCCCTTCTATAGGATTGATCATAACCTAGGCCAAAAGGGAAGCAGTCGTATAAGCCATTTAGGTTATCAATAGTTTGTACACAAGATGGAGAGAATGGAATTTCTTCATCAACGGTCACTGTTGGGGGGGAATCGGGGAACAGTTCCGGATTGTTGAAGCTATATTCAATATATCCATTATCTCGGAAAACCTCCAATACCCGGCTATAACCGAGAGGACTCCCACAGAAATCACCGAGTTGGTTTTGATCCAGATTAAAGCGTTTGATCGGGAAGTCCGAGAGGCTTGGACATATGGACTGTCCCGCATCACAAAGATTCGTCGTAGCAGACAGACCAGAAACATAAATACCTGTTGCATTAAAGGTACATCCGGAAGCCATTGTTAATACAACATCTACATATTCCTGCGGATTGGGATCTTCAATTGTACCGGAAGCGGAATTAAAGATTGCGGTACCCTGTGAAGTGGTAAGCTCAAGAGAAACCACATCTTCATTATTTAATTCAGGTAAGTTAAAGTTTAGGGCGTAGCGAGAATCATGCGGGTCCTGAGGATTGGTATAAATCTCGTCAATTTCCAGATACAAGTCCACACAATTATCAATTAAGCTTAGATTGGTTGGTCTGGAACAGAAAAAAGCAAATTGTGGTATTTCGGTTACTGCTCCACTGGTTGATCCATCCGTTTTGGTATAAGCATATTCCCGACGAATATCTTCTCCGTTTATGGGCTTGCTGGTTTGTGATTTGAGGCGCAGACCACCTCCCCGGATCGGATAGCCCTGATAATCAAATTCATGTAATTCGTATTCAAATTGTGTCTTTCCACCGGTCGGATAGGTGATTTCTTCCAACATGCCCACTTTAAGGGCCTGTTCATTGGATCTTTTATCGGCTCCCGGAAAAACCACTTCGGTACCGGTATACCCCTCGCGCGGGTAAATGGAAAAATTACGACCATTGGGAGCATCGGGATAAAAATAGACTTTAGGTTTTAAATAGTCGGAATCCGCTAAGGTATTTTTCCCGGCAACATTATTGGCATTATAGTAACCCCAGGCATCAATTTGATTTGACAATCGATGGGGTAAAACCATATCCTGATTATAATTGAATTGATATAGATCTATTGCTTCGGTTCCTTCGCCGATCTCTTTAATGGCATCGAGCTTGAGTCTTTTATAAATTCCACCACTTCCTCCGGGACTGGTTAAATAGGATTGAATCAAATCATACTCTTTTACTTTTTGATTTTTATAATAAACCTCAATTTGATTAATGGATTGATCTCCGGGCCAATCTTGTCTGGCAGTACCATTAAAGACCACTTTGCCATCGGTAAAATTGATTTCGCTTAATAACTTTACATCATTATAAGAGATATGAGTAACGCTGGTAGAATCCATCTTACATTTACAACTACTACTACCCGAACCCTTTCCATACATTCGCATAACATGATCGGGCAATGAAAGCGTTCCCAGATTAGTATAGGTGAATTGGATGCTGCTTCCATTAGGGTGTTTAATTTCAGACAGATACCAGGAAGAGTGGAATGCAGAATAATCGAGTCCATTTATCTGAAACGTATTTTCTGTTTCCAAAAAACTATATTGAATACCTTCGGGGGTTGTAATATAGAAACCTGTTATTTTTTCGTTAGGACAGCTCACTCCTGCAGGCGTCCAATCGACATCTACTTTCAGGTTTGTATGCGGGAAAAATACCAGTTTGTCTTTATTTTCAAACATGAATTTTCCGGAATAGCCTGCAAAGTTGAAGTAAAATACGTCTCTCTCCTGATCCGAACCAAATGGGATAAGCGGATTATCGCCACCGTGCAGGAAACCGCCATCACAGCGGGCATCGTACTCACCAACGGCTATATGACGCATACCATCATCTGGTCGTTCTTTAACGATTCGTGTAACCACACCTCCTGCGTTCAAGGTCCAACCCAGTCCCACTCTGGAGGCCATTTCTGAAATTTTAATTCCTGTGGTACTGTAGGAAAGCGAAATAGGAACAGTTAAGCCTTCTGAATTGACCGTATAAATGGGGACATCCAATTGCGTTTGTCCCGTATAGAGGCTAACCGGGAACTCTCCGTATTTTCCGAGGCTGGCTGCTTCGGGAGTAGGGGGTAAAACGGTTTGAATATCAGTGAAATCCTGAGCAGATAAATTCAGGGTATACCAGAGGCATACCAATAATAAATTGATCTTTTTCATAGTTTAATTTTTTGAAAATCTTAAAGCGTATTTGGGAACCATTACTCAGTATATCAACAGCAACTTTCATTTACATTCTTTACAAAAAGCCTCATTATCTAAGGAATCATTTCGGCTTATGAGCTTTATCTAAATGAAAGTGTCCGTTTTCAAAACAAAGAACAATTACCAAACAAGCGCTTAGTGCTGAATAATAGAAATTGAGTATTGAGTAAGTTGTCTGTGATTATCCTGTAGTACTAATTGATAAATCCCCGAGGGAATTCCGCTAATATCCAGGCTAATATTTTCGCGATCTTCCAATACAAAAGCTTTTAAAGTTTGTCCATAGCTATCGACAATGGAGAGGTTTAGATTATTATGTTCAAGGTCTACACCTGTAATATTTATTTCCACAGTGGAACTTGCCGGATTTGGATGAGCCATTAGTTCTATTCCTAAGGCAGACTTTTCCGGACATGATATAGGGAGACTAGAGAATGATTTAAAAGTTTCGGAGAAGTCTTTAACTAAAATAAAATCAGCCTCCCTGAGATTATTTCTTTGGACTGCTTTTGATACTGCTCCATCAGTCAGATAGGCCATCCAGGCTGGAGATTCTGACAAACTGCCACTGCCTATTCCGTAAATATGTGTATCCTTTTCCTTGATCTGATTAGCTAAATGAATGATCTGCTTTAAGGATTTGTTTGCCAGTTGTGCTTCCTGAGTATTTCCGTTTGGCATTCCGTCGGTGATAAAGAATAAGATATTTTCGAGTTTGGGTTCGATTAATTGCTCACTGAGTATTAAGGCAGCTTCCCAATTTGTCCAATGTGTGATAGAAGCATTTTGGGAAATTTGATCCTGCAATAGATAGCTTCCCAATGGATTAGTTTCCAGTAGAGCCTTTTTATTTAATTTATTTTTATGAACAATTAATTCTGCATTGCGATCAAATTCGAAAATTGTAATTTGTAAAGGCGGCATAAACTGCTGATCCCAATTTTGAAGCAATTCATGTATAGCATTTTTTATAGCTTGATATTCTCTGGTCTCAATTGATCCGGATCGATCGATAGCAAAAATGATATGCTTAGGAGTACAATCGGATGTTATGGATGGATTGGGGATCAGACCCTGTTCATCAACATATTGGATTTCACTGAGTTCAAGAAAAGGAATCACATGCTCCTGTGGGGTTGCCAGCTCCGTTAATACCCTTAGTTTTTGCACATCTTCGGCAAAGGATACATTGATTTCAGTACGAGATGCTCCGGATATTTGTAAGGTGTTTTCATCCAGCTTCCTGACCGGCAGATGCTGACCATCCGAAAAGGTAAAATCAGGCAATACCTTTTCCCCCTCAGCATTAGTGGCAAGCACTCTTATAAGCTGCTGGACATTGTCACATTCCCCCTGGCAAATCGTTCCGTAAACCGGAATTGAAAAATTGACACCATACAAAGGCTTTTCAAATGAAAGATCTATTGTGGCGCGATGATCATCCTCTGGTTCCATAAGTTTCAAGGATTTTTCTTTTGTGGGATTGATAGTTTCAGATGGAGAAGCAATTACTTTTTTCCAAGCCAGAAACCTGGCTTGACCGAAAGAAAATAATGGGTTAATAATAGAAAATAGCAAATAAAGAAGAAGAGGTCTAAAATACTTCATTAGACTGTAGTTTTAGGTTAAACAATAACTTTATATCAAGCAATGATCATTGCTCGTAAGTACAATTCCTCTCGTAAGCAGCTCAGCTGGAATATTTGTACGAGGCTGACCACAGAAATTGCATTTAATTTTATAGCTTATTTTTTAGATGGGGAGTCTCCTTAATTCCATCTGTTTAAAAAAGGTAACCTGCTAATCATCTTTTTTTGTGTAGAATAAAAAAGATAACGGAAACAGATGTATAATTTTACTGGAAAGGAATTCACTATTAACAGGCAGATGATAGGGGAGAAGCGCGCGCTCTTTTGCGGAGCAACAATGTCTACTTGAATTAATTGGCTTAGAGGGGCTACCGGCAATTTACGCTTCTATTATCGAATTGTAAATGTCCATTCTAAAATTCTCATTACGTATTTGTTTACCCATAGCCTCTGCATTTTCTTTAAACGATTTATTCTGCACTAATTCAAGGATTTTGGGTTCAAGGTTTTTATTACTTATTTGACTAATATCTATTCCCAGAGGCCCGAGGCCTTTTTTAAAGATAATTTTGTTCCAGACATATTGGTCGATTATATGCGGGATAATTAAGGAGGCACAGCCGTATTTTATCGCCGTATGTGTTGTCCCCGAACCGCCATGATGAATAACCGCATATATCTTTGGAAAAATCCAGTCGTATGGAATTCTTTCGACAAAATGAATCAAATCATTTTTATAATTCAGAGGCTTGACGAGTCCACCGGAAGCTGTATTAATTATAGCGGGAATATTATTTTGTTCAAGGATTTCAAGGATAATCCTCGTCTTTTCTGATGGAGCAGTATTGATCATACTTCCAAAAGTTACCAATATAACTTTCGAATGCTTTTGTAAAAAATCTTCTAATTCGGAACCAGCTTGCCAATTCAATACTTTGTTTCGTTCATGATAGCCCAAAACTTTAAGTTTATCGTTCCAGTAATCGGGCCTTTCAAATAGGGCAGGGGAGATGGTATATATTACTTTGTTGTTAAACAAAGCATTTTGAATTTGCTTTTGTTTAATTTTTTTTAAGACGGGAATCCATTTCAGCGACTTCATGATCATTTTCACTAAACCGTAGTTTGCAAGCCGATAAGTCATCTTATTGAGAAAGGGGCCGAAGTCTTTGTTAAAGGCCACATGAGAATGATTTTTTACATAATGCATATATGGCACAGGACTGATCAATGTCGTTTTCCCTTCATTTTCCAGACTCCAGATTACAGGATAAATTACTTTTCCATTATGGACGATCCTATCGGGTTTTTCTTTTTCAATGAGCTCGTATTGATTTTCAATCATCCTCTTGTTAACCCCAGTTTGTCTGGAAATGATTTTTATATAGGCCCGTAGTTTCTTAAAACCAAACTTACCACCACCCATCGCTATTCTCCCCTCGGGACTATCCAGCATCTCTATAAATTCTGTTCCCAGTGAGGCGAATTCAAATCCGGAATCTTCGGCAAGCTCCCTAAACTGCTCAGGGAAAAGGCAAATTATTTCATGTCCCCCTTCTTTCAATATTTCCCCAATTGCCAGTAATGGCTCCATATCTCCTCTTGTACCTACAGACGTTAAAATTATTTTCATTTGCTTTTGTTACTTTAGATCACTTGCTCAGTTGAACAATTTAGACAGGTACTCATTCCACTACAAAACTCTTGTGGATACGCTGCCCATTGGCTTGTAAACGTAAAATATACATTCCACTATTTAAAGAGGAAATATCTATCTGTTCATTAGTAGTTATACTTCGAGTCAGCATCAGCCGTCCATACAAATCAAAGATGAGCAACTCTAGGTTTTCATTTGCCCTGGTCACCAGAGAAACATTTAGAACATCAGTAACCGGATTCGGGTAAATGTCCAACTTTTCCTTTTTTATGGATTCTGTTACATTTACAAAAGTGCCGCAAGAAAAGTTAAGCGGTTTTTCAAATAAAGCATAATTGCCTTGTACCGAACTGTATGTTTGAAAACTGTTGTGTCCTACATTGGGGACGGAAAAAAACTCATGAGTAGAGGTAATGGTGTTTCCATAATAATGTTGGAGATAATTAAAAAAAATCTCTCCTCTCTCATAGCGATGCGCACCTTGTAAAAGGGCTTCACATGAAACATCTAAACTGGAAGAGTTGGGATTATTATCCTCTTCTCCTAACAAATAGCTTACTATTCTCCTTTTGTTCTTGCTGCGGATAGAATCGACTCCAAGCAATCCGGGATAGGTAAAAAGGTCTTCCAAACCATATTTCCATTCATTGTATTCAGCACAGGAAGTTGAAGGAACGGAAAACTGATCAGTAGTTCCGGCTTCTGCTCTTTGGCCGTCCATGTATGCATAGGAACTTGGATTTGCAACAATATATTGAGTAATAACATCAAAACTCTGACACAGCCTGTCGGCCATAGGAGATGAGGCTGCTAACCTTTGTGAGAATTGTCCACCTGCGGAATGTCCGGCAAAAACGATGGATTTAAGATTCGGAAACTGTCTTGCCAAATGAATAAATAAGCTATCCATGACGGCATAGGAAGGCATTCTTTCGGGGCGGGGATTGGTAATTGCATTCCTGGAGTTAGAACCGGATTTCCATCCTCCACTTGACCAGTACAAATGCTCATTATCCAAAAAATGAAAATTAATATCATCCTCCGTTAAAAACTGTGGAGAGATAATCAAAGTACCATCACTCATGGATGCATTATTTACTACAGTCTCCATATTATTAAAATGGTCCCCGGCCTCTCGATTCGTTCCATGAAGGACGATGATCGCTCTTTCAATATCTAAATCTGTGATAAAGATATCCTGGCTGGAGTAAAATGGTATTTTTAATGTATGTCCATTAATCTGCATTGAAAATTTATCGCTCGAAACATGGTCTACCTGAGCATAAGAATTATTATAGCAAAAACAGAAGAGACTCACTAAAGCTGCAAAAAATAAAGAGGAATGTCGTTTCATGTTAATTTAATTCATATAGAGATTTGCTGATTTTGAACTTCGTACTGATTTAAGCAGGTTGTAACAATGCAAGGTTTAGCCGTTCTTGCCCGCTTTTTTATTTTCTATTATTGGGATCAGATATTTCAAGAGTATTTCAAAGGGCAATTTGTTTCGCCAGTTTCCATAATTACTTCCTGTAAATATTATCATTGAATCATACGCTTCCAGATTCATCATGTACTGACCTCCATTTCCGGAAGCAAACAGAACCTCAGTATTAATGTCATTAAATTGAAGGTTTTCTCTGTACCAATAGTATCCATACCTGGCACTTTGATATTTAGCATTATCCATTCTCGAATATCTGACAAATGAGAAATCTATATCTGTTTTACAATCTGTAGAATACTCGATCCATTCTTTGCTAAGGATAATCTTGTCCCCCCATTTACCTTTATTTTTTACTAATTCAATAATTTTTAGCATATCAATTGGCCTGATATAGAATGACCCGGCCGTCATTCCTCTTCCTTGTGGCGTGATGGTCCATTTATAATTCGTAATATCAAGAGGGGAAAATAAATGCTGTTTAGCGAATTCCATTATCGTTTTATTACTGGCTCTGGATATTATTTCACCTATTAGCATTGATTCTATTGAATTATAGGCCCAATTCATTCCAGGTTCATCTTTCATTTGTAGGTTTATACAGTAATTTATCCAATCCTGAGTTTCCCACATTGGTGTTTCGCAATCAGGACCTATCCCATAAAACTCTTCACAATCTAGTCCGGATTTCATTTCTAATAAATCCTTAACAGTAATATTACTTTTCCTTTTATCCGGGAGCTTGGGGAAAAATTTATTCAATTTGTCATCCAGACTTATTAAACCCTTGTCAATTGCAATCCCGGCTAACAAACTGGTAATTGATTTAAAAGCAGATCTGATATCATGCAAACTATCCCTGCCAAATTCATTATAATATTCTTCAATTATAATCTCATTAGCGGTTTTAACAATTATAGCATCGATATTAGGATATACCAAGGTGTTGAGTTTACTGTTTAGTTCATCTAGTACAATATTTACCGGACTTTGCTGGCCATTACAGCTTGATAGGAATAACAGACCAATAAGAGGCGCGAAGTACTTTTTCATTTTTTGAGAGTTGTCAGTAATGTCTAAACATAGACATTTGTAAGATAGACAAACTAAAAACTACAGTGTAAGTGAAATAGGAGAAAAGAGGGGTGAATGTTGGATATTGTACATAATGTTGTGTTATTAACAGCCCTGTTTTATCATTTCTTTCTTCGACTGTACTTATCATTTAATCCTTCGCCATTGAGAATTTTTCCAACATTTTTTTCTATTCGTGATTCCCGGGTTTTTGCTTGTTTAGGAGCTGAAAAATAGAGGATGTATCCTCTTTGACGCCCGGGTGTTAAAGCTTCGAAGGCGGTTTTCAAAACAGGGTCCTCTTCGAATCTCTTTTCTAATTCTTCCGGAAGAGGTTCAGGGTTCTTTTTAAAATTTACTTTTAAACCTGCTTTTTCAACTTCGATCGCTTCGTAAATACAGGTTTTTAAATCAGCTTCAGCCTTTTTTATTTCTTCAATGCTTGTAAACTTGATCAGGCGGGCAGCTTGCGAGTTTTTTCCCGGTTTGACTAAAATGCCATTTGCATCATTTAATAACGCTCCCTTGAAAAAACTGACAGAACAGTAATCTTTAAAAGCACTAACTATTAATACATTTTTCTTTTGAAAGGTATAACAGGGGACCCCCCATTTCAATTCTTCGATCAATCCGCAGTCAAGGACGATCATTCTCAATAGTTCCAGCTCAGTGGTCCAGGTATGAACTTTGCAATCAGGGCTTCCTCCCAGCGGGCATCGCCCACAGCCTTCGATCAAATATTTATCAATTTTATTCATTTATCAATTTTTTGAGGGACTTATGTTGCTGTTTGTGCATATTAATCGTTTTCCCAGGGGCCATCCCTGGTAACGCTAAAAAAGGATTTATCATCATAACGGAATAGTCCGCCCCAGCCACCTAACCAGAAACGTCCTTCTTTATCTTCGAGAATAGAAATTATTCCATTGGTATTTAAGCCATCTTTTTTATGGAAATTGCTGAATGATTTTCCATCTTTTTGTTCTGTGGAAGGAGTATAGCGATACACTCCATAGTTTTCAGCAGCAAACCATATATTCCCGTTTTTATCTTCATAAAAACCACATGTTTCATCGCCTTCGATAAGTCCGTTTTTGGTAAAATTATAAAATGAATTTCCATCGTATTTACTTACCCCTCCATACATAGTACCAATCCAGATATTCCCCTGTTGATCTTCCAATATATCAGCAATATTATTATCACCAAGACCATCCTCTTTAAGAATATAGCTGAAAGCTTTTTTACCGGATTTTTCAGCAGAAGGATCGTATCTGCAAATACCAAATCCGTCTGTGCCAAACCAAAAAGTACCATTTCGGTCTTCGATGATACATGTGATTCTGTCGTAGGATACTATGGAGTTTGTATCCTTTACTACCGCTTTTGGAATTGGAAAAGCAGTAAATTTTTCTCCATCGAATTGAAACACCCCTTCCGTTGTGCCCAGCCAGAATATACCATGCCTATCTATCAATATGCTCCAGACATCATTGCTAAAAGAGGCACCGGTATTCGGCAGAGGGAAATTAGTAAACCTTTTTCCATCATATTTGCTAAGCCCTCCATAGGTTCCCAGCCATACATTGCCATTCGAGTCTTCCACAATTTCATTTATCCTGCCGGCTCCGAGTCCTTCGTTTTTAGAAAAATACTCCAGCGTATCTCCATTATAACGCATGACTCCGTAGTGGTTGGTCCCAAACCAGAGATTTCCATTTTTATCCTGAAAAATTTTGCGAACCCAGGCACATAGCTGGCCTTCAATATAGAAAAGGGGATCGACCTGGGAAGCTTCTGCAGTTTGCTCGGTATCAGGCGTAGATTTAACCTTAATTTCTCGTATATTTTTATTTTCCTGTCCATTGCAAGAGATAAAAAAAAATGAAAACATAAATATGAAGTAGCTTATTGTGCTTCTTCGATACCAGTTTTTATCTATTGTTTTTTCCATATTCTTTAGTACAGGTTTTTCCGAAAACTTAAGCCAGGATATATTTTAGTGCATTCATTTGCTTAAGATACTAATGCGTACAAAAAAATAACAGTACTTTATTCAATTATTTTATTGTTTGATTAAAAAAAATGCCAGCATTTTATTAAACTCATGCGGTCGTTCCCAAAACATGGCATGGCTTGAAATGGCTTCTGCCTCCGCTTTAGGTGCATTAATTTTGAGCCAATCTTTGACCTTATCATACCAAGATTTTCTTACCATAAACAGAGAAGGAACCTCAAGTTTTCTCACTTCTTCATTATAATCACATGCTAAACCATCTATGTACAGGCTTAGTGCAACATGAGGGGGAGTCATCAGCATTTCTTCTCGCATCCACATTCTTGTTGGGTTGTCAATTGAATCATTAAGCATCCAGTCAATGATGCCATTAGGCTCTGAAGGTTTAGAAAGCATTTCTTTCAAACTACTACGATAATCATCAAAAGTTCCGTACACCCATTCTTCCTCTACATCTCCTATCCATTTAGGAGGCTCATCAATAAATACCAGCTTGGATATGCGGTCAGCTCCATAAACTCGCAGGTATTCATACATTGTCAGACAACCACTTGACCAACCCACTAGCAGAATTTCGTGTAAATCTTTTTGCAGAATTAATTCTCTCAGGTCTGCTGCATGATTTGCATAGGTATTCTTATAGGTAGTTTTATCTGCTCTACCTTGTCCCCTTGGATCATAAGTAATAACATGGTAATCCTTGGAAAAATACTCCATTTGTTTTTCAAAGAAACGAAGGGTCATTGTCCAGCCGGGGATGAACAGGATAGTTTGCCCTTTGCCTTTTTCTTCTACATACAATTTCGCTCCATCCGCAAGTGTGAAGTAATCTCCTTGACCAAAAACAGGAAAGGTCAAAAACAATATTAGTAATAGATTAAAAAGTTTCATAGGTCTTCTTGGGAATGGATTCTTTATAATTGATTTGTAAATAATTATGTCCCTTTACGAGCTTGCCAAAGCCTTCAGGGGTAATTTCCGGCCGTTCCGGGCCAATCAAAGTAGCGATATCGCCCACTTTAATTTTCGTCTTTGCTCCAAGCGAAATATTAGTGTGGCTTGCATTTACGTTCACAACTCGATAGAGTTTGCCATTGAGCAAAACCATAGCCCCATTTTCTGCTCCACTATCGTAACCATCAGCCCATCCCAGGGGAAGCGTAGCAATCCATTCGTCTTTATTGATTTTGTAGAATCGAGAAAAGCCAATGGTATCGCCCGCCTTTAATTTTTCCAATCGGATTACCGGAGCTTTTAATCGATAAGTCACTTTTAAGGGAAATTGCTTAGCTTCTTCCATTTTAACTGATGGAAAAGAACCATGCAACAAAATACCCGGGCGTACGGCTTCCTGATGTGATTGTGGTAAATCTAAAAGAGAATAGGAAGGGGCCAAATGTTTTATTCCCGTGGATATTCCTTTTTCATTCAATTCATTAGTAATGCTTTCGAAGCGTTGAATTTGCTCCTTCGCAAAATCTTTTGGAGTAGTAAGCGTAGAGAAAGTTTGAGTAATACTTAGCTTGTCGTTTTTTTTAATTTCTTCGGCTATACGAATGGTTTCTTTGTATGGAATACCCATTCTGCCCAAACCCGTATCTATGTAGAGAGCAACCTTTATGGCCTTATTCGTTTCCTTAGCAAGGGTATTTATTTTTTTAAGTGAATCTTTAGAAAAAATGCTTAAGGTGATTTCCTTTTCTACCAGAGCATTCGCTATAACACTATCAAAATCTCCCATGAGTAAAATAGGCTTAGAAACTCCTTCATTTCTCATGGCGATTGCACGCTCGTCTTTCACGATAGCTATACCTGCAATGGAGGATGAATTATTTAAGATTCTAGCTACTTGCACATCACCCAATCCATAGGCATTATTTTTAAGTACCGCAATAATAGGCTTGCCTTTTGCCATTTTGCTGATTTGCGACACATTGTACAGATAAGCCGCTTCAGAAAGTTCTATCCAAGGTTTACTATCATACGATTTATTCTTCTGAAATAGGCTATAACTAAAAACATGCGGGCTAATCACCATTGCTGTCAATCCTGCGAAGGATTTATATATAAATTGTCTTCTGTTTTGTTTCATATTATTCTGATTTCCCTCTAAAGTCTAAATTCATATTTGACCTTGAAAGCAACGATGCTTCCGATTGCTGTTATTGGATTTAATTTAATATTAGCTACGAAGACTATGTAGATAATAGCACGAATGTATTACACTTTTTGTTGTGTACAATTTTTAATTTTCTGGCTCATTGCTGGTCATTTATTTTTTTAACTCAATTTCATCCGCAAAACCCAGGAATTATAACGAACGTTTAAACAAACCTTAGGTGTAGTCTCACGTTAATAATTTGTCAAGATACTTCAAGGCATTTTGTCTGTATTCAATATTTTGGTTTTCTAATATATCGATCCATACTTTGTCATAAACTTCAACAAGCCTATTCCAAAACATATAAGGGTTAATCACCATAAACCCTTTTTCTTCTTCTAATATCCAAAAGGAATCAACGGGGTGTATAAATACTCCTTTAGCTTGATATCCATGATTAAATGTATTTCTTTGATATTTTTGAATTACGTCAGAGTATCTTTTAACAGATTTTTTATCTATGATGCCGTGAACCTGTTCTAGTCCCTCGTAAAACTTTTTAGTAGGTTTTTGCATCAATTTCTTATCCATTAATTGATATATTGGTGTTACAATCCTTTTAGAAATTTCATTAGGGTTGTCGTTTTTTATTTTTTCAATATCTCCAATCACTCTTCCTAAAGTTTCAATACTTAAAAGCGTTAGGACACATAGTGGAAATGGGCTATAAACTATTGGTTTACCATCACTATTAAGCTTTGAAAGTTCCTTAATTTGTCCTATTAAAATAGTATCAAGTCTTCCCTTAAGAAGAATAAGTCTTTCTTGTTCTATACTTAGTTTTCTTACTTCCCCGTAACTAATACCGCCTCCTTCCGGTCTATTCCCAAAGTAAGTTTCATCTGGTACTGGCATTTTATTAATATTATATTATTTATGCATAACCGCTCTTATGCATGATGTGCTATAGGAGCATGATCATATACAATTTTACAAGCAGTTTTTTTATTCTTGTAACCATTTATAAAATTTATCCATTTTATCTCCATTTTCTGATATCCATTTTTGCTCTTCTTCTCCTTTTTGTTGACTAATAAAATAACAATAAGCTTCCATATGATCTGATTCTAACAGTGAACTGTAGAATTCAATGTATAGCTCCCACCATAGTCCTGTTTTTCCTTCTTTTTGCTCTTTTAGTACACTAAAAAGTGATTCTGTATTCTCATAAAATAATTTTTGCTTTGATTTATTCTGGTTCTCTTCTGTCATATTTGAAGCGCCCAATAACGATAACATTAAATTCGCTGATGAAAAATCATCTTCTTCTCCCAATGACAATAGATTTATCTCTATATTCTTTTCATCCTTTTTTGTGATTCCTTGATACATTAAGCTCTCTAATCTTATCAAGGCCTCCTGTGATCTTTTCGTGTCTGGTTCTAGCAATAGAAAAAAATGGAATGCAAGTATTGACTCTATTCTGCGACCTTGTTCCATTTTTATTATGCCCAATAAATAGTTACTCGTAGTATGGGCTGGATTCAGACTTATTCCTTGCTTTATATCTTCTTCCGATTCTTTTATCATCCCTTGATTAAATCGCGTTAAGCCTAAATTAAAGTAGAGTAAATAATCCTCTGGAAATTCTTTTATTGCCTCTTCATAAGTCTTTATGGCTGCTTTGGATTTACCCATATTATCTAAGGAAGAACCTTTTGCAGTATATGCTTCTCTTAAATATCCTTCTTTATTTTTTATTACTTTATCCAAATATTTTATTGCCTTTTTATAGTCTCCCATAACATAATTCGTATATCCAAGCTCATAAAGTACTAGACTTGATTCTTTATCATGTTCCAAGGCTTCTTCATATTTTTTAATAGCTTCTTCATAATTTCCTGAATCATGCAATCTCACCCCTTCATTGACCAAACTATCTTGTGTACTTTGACCTATTAAAAAAAATGGAATAATTAGTTGAATTAATAAAATAGATTTTTTCATTTTCTTAGTTTTATTTTTTGTTTCAAAATTGTCAGTAACGCTGTTATTAGCACAAGCGATGTTTTTAATAACTTTCAAGATTTTGTACATTATCTCCGATCCTTTATTTTATTATTTTTTGAACAAAAGAATTATTAGGGTCAGATAACACTAAATAATAGGCGCCGGATTTCAAATTAGATGTTTCAAGCTGATAGTTATACAGACCGCCGATATGATCTTTTTGCTTAAAATAGGTTTGGAGAACTTTTCCTGTGTTGTCTAATAAATATAATGATAATTGATTCTTTTCTAATAAATCGAACTGAAGAGATAAATCATCGATGACCGGATTAGGATAGACTTTTAACTGAATATCTCTGATTTTGGCTTCCGTATTATTTAAAACAAGATCAACAGTATATCTTGCTAAACCAAAATTAGTGCTATCCCCCAGTTGATTGTTTGATATTCCGATCAGTACTAATTTGTTATCCTCCTGGATTAACATGTCATTTGAAGCGCTATTGGCATTGAAATCTGTAATTACTTTACCCTGAATTCCAAAAGTAGAATCTATCTGACCATTCTCATTTAATCGAGCCATTGAAAAACAATTGTAATTCCCTTGATAAGAAAATCCTGAAATGACGATTTTATCATCTTTTTGAATGGCTACAGACGTTGCTTGATTTAAAGGGGATGAATTAAATGAAATTAACTGTTTTCCTGCTTCCCCAAAACTATGGTCTATCTCTCCATTGCCAAGTAATCGGATAATCGCAAATTCGGTTAAAGGCAGTAATTTTGAGTAGCCGGCTATTACAATTTTTCCATCGGGCTGTATGGCCAAATCATTTGGCAGATCAAACTTGTTATCAAAGTCAACGATTACAATTCCGTTTGTTCCAAAAGAGGTATCTACATTGCCATCGGCATGATATCTAACTATTGCAAAATTATCATCTTCCCCATTATTATTATCCGTATAACCTACGGCTACAATTTTTCCATCTGGTAATAATTCAATTGCTTTAATGGCATCGAGAGAATTATTATCAATATCGGTCATCACTTTCCCCTCAGAGCCAAATGATTGATCCAGGCTTCCATCCTGATTGTATTTTACGATCGCAAAGTCGCTATCTTCATCTGTATCAAATCCCGGATAATCAGCACCACCAGCAACCAGGAATTTATTTTCATCCAGCATAATCACTGAACTTGGATAATCTAATGTTAAATCTATATCCGTTATAACACGTCCGTTGTCGCCAAAATTTGTGTCAATAGTTCCATCAGCATTATGGCAGGTGATCGCGAAATCAAAAATATCACTACCGCCTCGGCCTATTGAGATAATTTTACCATCATCGCGCAAGGCAATTGCTCTAAGCGTCTCAAGTGAAATATTAAAATCAGTGGTACTTATTCCTGAGATACCGAATGATTCGTCCAATGTGCCATTTTCATTAAGTCTTACTAATGCAAAATCCTTCCCTCCCTGGATTTTTGATGTACCTCCGCAAATTATTTTGCCATCCGCTTGAATAGCTATTGAATTACCTGAATCAAAATCAGATCCCAAATCCAGTTTTAGAATTCCATTATTTCCAAATGATACATCCAGGCTTCCATCTTGCCCATTGACCATGATTTGAGAAAATAAAAGGAGCAATGAAACTGCGAATAATTTGAAGATGCTTAGTGGCATGTTTTTATAGTTTTAGATTTTTTAGATATATTTTTTATTGCAACTGTGATCAGGAATGGGACGAAACATAATAAACCTCTGCCATTCTAATTCTGCGCTTGCTGGCAGGATTATTTTTTTGTATTAGCGTTTCTTCTTTTAAGAATCCTTGGTGTTTCTTCCGCAATCCATTCCACTAGTCCCAGAGCTTTTTCCAGATATTGTTGACCAAAATCGCTTAGTTGATACTCGACTTTAATGGGGACCTCCATAAAAACTTCTCTCTGAATATAGCCATCTCTCTCCAGACGTTTTAGTCTTTCGGTAAGAATTTTTGAAGAGATGCCCTTGATTGACTTTTTTAACTCGTTAAACCTCAGTTTGGGGTGTACTCCCAAATTGAAAAAAATGAGAATACTCCATTTATCAGAAACGGTCGAAAATACATCTCTGATAGGGCAGGCTTCTGAATTGCGAGCGCTAATTAACTCGTGTAAATTTTTCAATCTTTTTTCCATCATAAGCTATTGATTATCAATAATAGTTTTCATTTAGAAAGCTGATTTCGAATTAGAAACCTATTAAATTTTCCAATTATTTTAAATACTTTCGCTTTACAAAAGTAACTTACTTTATTTAATAAATTATGATTTGTAATACAAAAATATACCTACTATGACCAAGCTTGATTATACGCATATAGACGGCATTGCAACAATAAGCTTAAACAATCCGCCACAAAACCGCCTCTCCAGTGATGTCACTTCAAAACTTGGAGCAGCTATTTTAGATATTTCACAGCGAAAAGATACCAGAGTGGTTTACTTCAAGGCAGAAGGGGAAAACTTTGGATTCGGTGGTGATATTAATGACTGGACAAAGTTGGACAGCGAAGGTATCAATACGATGATTTCGGATGGGATTAAACTTGTCAATTTGTTTGAAGATTTGCCGGTTCCAATTGTCATAGCTGTGCAGGGACATTGCCTGGGGGGAGCATTCGAAATGGTTTTGCGGGGTGATATTATTGTCGCTGCCGATAATGCCAAATTTGGTCATCCCGAAGCTACGGTAGGAGTTTTTACTCTCTTAGGAGGTATTCAGCGAGTCGCAGAACGAGTAGGCAGAACAAGAGCGATGCAATGGGCATTAACCTGTGAATTGATTGAAGCTAATCATGCTCAGGAACTTGGGCTAATCAACGAAGTAGTTCCGCTGGACCAACTTGAAGAGACTGCGGAGGCCTGGGTACAAAGATTAGCTGCAGGTCCTACTCTGGCACATGCTGACCATAAAAAACTACTTCGTGCCTGGTCCGATGCTGGGGTACATGCAGCGGATGCCCTGATGGGGGAAATGGCAGGGAAGACGATGTTTTCAGAAGATGCACAGGGAAGTATTGCAGCAGCTATTGCTGCGGCAAAAGAAGGAAAACTGCGCCCCGCGTATCCATTTAAAGGGAAGTAGTTATGGACATATTTCATGCTTGCTTTGAGTAGAAAAGCAAATCGAGAAGATCAAATGTCGAGCAAGAAATGACGGTGGAATAAAAAATTGTAAAAACTAATTTTTAATACCTCTTATGAAGAACTTCACTATAATTATAGGCAAGCTCTACCTGGGAATAGTTGCTTTATTTTTAGCCTATTTAGGTATATCATGGGGATTTATGGTTGAGAAGCGCTTTCTCGCACTCGATATCTCCACCTCTTCAATATCCGCTATTAATACGCTCAAAAGTATAATGGGGACAGCTTTAATTAGCATGGCTGCTTTTACTGTTCTTTTTATCACAAATAGTAAAAAATGGTTTTCACCTATGATCATTATGACTATAGCAATTATTGTCATTCGAGTCATTAGTTTATTAACTGATGGTTTTCACGAGCGAATGGCGATATATGCCTTATTAGAAGTTTTGATACTGCTTGCCTTGATTGTTATTCACAGAATAGAAAACACAAGCAGCTAAAGGCCTTTTTTACATTATGAATCTAAATAGATTACGGCCCGAAATCCGCAATGTTATTCGTTGGCTTCCCCGCATTCCTTGGGCCAGTCCTGGTTTGCTCCCTTTGTCCAGACTAGTGTACAATATAGGCGCTCGAACTCAATTGGGCCAAGGTATAAAAACATCCAGAGAATATACAGATGGTTTGGAAATGCTGGTTTATGCTCCAAAAGAAAAGCGAGCTAAAGGAGCAATTTTATGGATTTTTGGTGGTGGGCATTTGGCTGGTAAGCCTGCCCATCTCAATGCTATTGCTTCTAAAGCTGTTCATGAAATTGGAGTAGAGGTGATTGTACCCAAATATAGACTTGCTCCAAAACATCCCTTTCCCGCCGATATTGATGATTGCTTTAAAGCATGGAACTGGCTTACTGCCAATGCAGAAAAAAGAGGTATTCATTTAGATAAACTAGCCATTGCGGGTAACAGTGCAGGTGCCGGTATTGCTGCGGCATTGGCGCAGCGTATACTGGATCATGGTGGAATTCAGCCCCAGGCTCAATGTTTGTTTTATCCGATGATGGATGACCGGGTAGCTGCTGACCGTTCGCTGGACAAAATCAATCATTTTATTTGGAACAATAAGGCGAATTACTTTGCCTGGGATACTTATCTCGGAGCGTATAAACCCGGTAGCGACAACTTACCCGAGTATGCTGCTGCTGCCAGAAGAGAAAACCTGGCGGGATTAGCAGCTGCATGGATTGGCCAATGCGAACTCGATCTTTTTGCGAACGAGTATAGCATTTATGCCAGGAGACTTGAAGAAGCGGGGGTAGCTTGCGAAGTATGCCGGGTTGAAGGGGTTCCCCATGCATTTGAATTATTGATTCCTAAAAGTAAAGTGGCTATTGAATTTGAAGCCTCGGCTATGGCATTCTTAAAAAATGCTTTGGATTAAATGGTTAATAAAAAGTTTTGGAAATCGTAATCAATTACATGGGTCTTATTTTTCCATTTCAATTACCCATATTCCCCTCAATTCATTTGCCATGTAGTTGAAAGCCTTATCTTCCGGATATAGTTCTTTTATTTTGTGTTGTGTGTTTAATTCAATATCCGTTTTGAGGTCACCGTGGCATTGCATACACATTTGATTCGTCATAATCGGATAATAGCCCACGATCTTATTGTTTTGTTCAAATACTTTTGGCCCGGCTTTTCCTTCTTTTTGAATTTCCAGTTTCGCCTGATTGATGTAATCCAGTTCTTTTTCATTGGCGGCATTATCTGGATTTCTGTTTTTATCCGATACTCTTTTTATACTAGCCTTCAAAGCAATGGCCATACTGTCTGTAAGAGGAATTGCTTTTTCATTACAAAAACTTAATGCTCCTTCTGTTCCATGTTTTTGAATAGCTGTTAATAAATTTTTGCCTAATACGGCTTTGGTAGAGAGCGCTATATTCAAGCCCTTTTTTACATAATTATCCGTATTATCCTCTGAGTCTTTTGAAGAGGCCATTTCTTTCTGCTGCTTTTCAAACCAATCCGGGCTTTCCATTGCAGTTCTGTATATATAAGTTGCTACTGCTTTATATTGCTCTTCGGAAAATCCCACATTAGGCATTAGGCCAAACTCTTCAATGGCTTGGGGCATCTTTGAATCTTTAATATTGGGAGATAGCAAAAACTTACTCATTTTCCCGGCAAACTCAGTTTCCTTTGCGCCATTTTTCAAATAGTGCTCTTTAATCGCTTTTAATGAAGGCGCTATTTTGTTGCTCAATCCCTCATTAGGTGAATGGCAGCTGATACAGTTTTGCCGAACAATGGAGGCCCCTTCACTATAAACTTTCGAATCTTGCGATTCATTGGCATCCACCTGTTCTTTATTGTTTTGTTTGCATTGACTCAAGATAAATAGGGTTCCCAGTATATATACGGCCAATAATAATGTATGCTTCTTCATGTATTTCTTTTTAATAATATATAACAGATAATGTTGATGCGGTGTTTGCGATTGATGGAGCTAATGTTTTATTTTACCTCCATTTTACTGTGAAAAAATTGGCATTCTTTTTAAACTTCTCCGGAGTATGTGTTATAATAGATTTTCTAAGTTCCATGATGAGTCGCTCTTTAGTAAAATGTTTATGAACCACGATGCCGATTTCCCGAACCGGTTGTGGGGCCTTGAAATGAATTACATTGCTGGTATCTATATTTTCGTTAAATGCGAGTTCGGGAATGAGGGTATAACCAGAGACTTCATTAACCATTTTTTTTAGGGTTTCGATACTTCCTCCTTCCATAACCAGAGAGCGATGATCTTCGGTTTTATCAAATTGGCAAATATTTAATGTTTGATTCCGGAAGCAATGCCCCTTTCGCAACAACCATAAACCTTCCGGTTTTAACTGATGTGTGGCTATATCATCTCTGTCCAGTAATTTATTCTCCGAGTCGGCATAAATTAAAAATGGTTCGTAAAAAAGGGGTATCTCCCGTATGTTGGACTCATTTAGTGGTGTGGATAAAACTCCAATATCCAACTGTTTATGTAATAACTGGTCAATGATTTTTTCGCTTTGCTGCTCTTCGATGATCAGTTTGGTTTCCGGATGATTTTTAATGAAATCCTTAATAAACAGAGGCAGTAAATTAGGGGCTAGTGTAGGGATAATTCCCAGTCTAAACTCGCCTTTGATTTGATCTCTGTCATCGTTTATGATATTTTTTAACTCCTCCACTTCATGCAGTATTTGCCTTGCTTTCTTGATAAATATTTCCCCCATGGGAGTAGGACGCAAAGGCTGACTGCTCCGGTCAAATAAGAGGGTGGAAATTTCTTCTTCTAGCTTTTTTATCTGAAGCGTTAAGGTCGGTTGCGCTACAAAACAGCTTTCAGATGCTTTCACAAAATGCCGGTGGGTGTCAAGAGATACGACATAGCGTAATTGTTGCAGGGTCATATTTATTTTATAAATAAGAATTGTTAAATTATCAATTTGACAAATATAGTATAAACTTAAATATTTGCATAAAAAAAACAAGTTAAGATGAAAAAAAACATGTTGTTTATGAAAAGATCCATTTTATTAGCTAAAGCATTGGTGCTTTGCTTTTCGCTTGCTACTGCACAAGAAATGACGACAAACTTTGGTGCTCCTGTGGGGGATAACCAAAACTCCAAGACTGTTGGGGAATATGGCCCTGTGCTATTGGAGGATATTCATTTGATCGAAAAACTGGCGGCATTCGACCGGGAGCGGATTCCTGAGCGAGTGGTACATGCACGAGGGGCAGGTGCTTTTGGATACTTTGAAGCTACCAAAAATATGTCTGAATTTACTATGGCTGCTCCTTTTCAAAAGGTAGGTGAAAAAACGGAAGTTGCCGTTAGGTTTTCTACAGTAATCCACGGAAAGGGTTCACCGGAAACGGCCCGGGATCCCAGAGGATTTGCGGTTAAATTTTATACCGATCAGGGTAATTATGATATCGTAGGGAACAATTTACCGGTATTCTTTATCAGAGATGCAATGAAATTTCCCGATATGGTCCACTCTTTGAAACCATCACCAGTTACCAATAAACAAGATCCAAATCGATTTTTTGATTTCTTTTCTCATATTCCGGAAGCTACACATATGCTTACCAGAGTTTACAGCGACTATGGTACGCCACTTGGCTATCAATACATGAATGGTAGCAGTGTTCATGGCTTCAAGTGGGTGAATGCCGAAGGGGAAGTGATTTATGTTAAGTACCACTGGGAGTCTAAACAGGGTGAGAAGAACCTGACACATGAAACACTGCCTATCCAACAGGGAAAGGATTGGCAGCATGCCACAGTCTCTCTCTTTGAGGATATTAAAAAAGGCAGCTATCCTCAATGGGATCTCTACGTTCAGATGATTAAAGTAGAGGATATGAACAACTTTGACTTTTGGCCGCTAGATGCCACGAAAGATTGGCCGGCAGATAAAATCGAGCGAATCAAAATAGGTACGATGACCTTGAATAAAAATCCCATAAATTATTTTCAGGAGGTGGAATCCATCGCATTTTCTCCGGGTTCCTTGATTCCGGGAGTAGAGCCTTCCGAAGACAAGCTTTTGCAAGGACGCTTATTCTCTTATTTCGATACTCATCGTCATAGATTAGGGCCGAATTATTTACAGCTAGAGGTTAATAAACCCAAAAACAAAGTAGTAAACTACAACTCTGATAGTTATTCCAGTACGGACAATTCGAAGTTTAATAATGCAGATGTTAACTATCAGCCAAGCAGGAAGACAGCAAGCACTGAAGTATCTTCTCTTAAGTATTCTGAAACTCCGGTTAGAGGAGTATCTATCACTCAAAGGAAAATTTCCAAAACCAATGACTTTGCTCAGGCTGGTGATTATTTTAACTCGCTCACAGCTGCAGAACAAGATAATTTAATCAAGAACCTTGTTGGTGATCTTTCGCAAGTAAAGGATAAAAATATTCAAAAGACTATGATTAGTTATTTCTACAAAGCAGATCGCAATTATGGAATGAGACTGGCTACTGCCCTTGGGTTTTCTATGCAAGACTTTAGAGCATCCCGCTAATGATTGACAGGCGCTGGTTAAATCATGTGAGGCAATTTGTCTTACATGGTTTAACCTCTGAAAAAAGCCTTGATTGACCTGAAAATAATGCTCCCCGGGCTTGGCGAATTCAATTTAAACAGGAGCTTAATCATCTTCAAAATAGTATTATGGCGCAAATGAAACTAATGTATGTAGGTATAACTCATGAAACAGCTACTGTTAAAGAAAGAACCTATTATGCTTTGACGGAAAGTCAAAAACAAGACCTGGCTGCTTTACTAAAGCAGCAGTGTTCTATTAAAGCTTTAACCATAGTAATTACCTGCAACCGAACTGAAATTTACTTTGAATCGGCTATGGCAACACCTTATAGATTGAGAGAAGTTTTAATTCAATATGTTGAGGAAGTCCATCAAGTCAAGCTATCCAGAGATATTTTCCTCATTTTTGATCGTACTATTGATACTGTAAATCACCTCTTGCATGTTGCGAATGGTTTGAGGTCTGCGGTTATTGGAGACAAGCAAATCATCCATCAGATAAAAGAAAGTTATCTGGTTTCTTTAAAGCAGCAGAATCAGGGGACCTTATTGGAAAGAGCATTTCAGGCTGTATTCCGAAGTCATAAGCGGATTTTAAAAGAATCTTTATACAAGCAAGGATCTATTTCAACGGCTTATTCTTCTCTTAAAATGATTGAGGCCTATTTTGGAAAAGAAGAATCCAGGAATCTTAAAATATTGATCGTGGGGGCTGGTGAAATTGCAGAGGATGTCTTGAGGTATTTGCCCAAATTTCACTTTGCACAAATTTTTATCAGCAACCGGACCGCCGAAAAAGCATTAGCATTTGCCAGACAGTATCAAATCGAAACCTATGACTGGGAATATGTAGAATCCAATGATTTTTCCGGGTTTGATGTAATTATTACAGCAGTAAGTAATCGAAGACATTTGGTGAAAAACGTGAAAAAATCTGCTAATAAGCGACTGTGGATTGATCTTGCAATGCCGTCAAATATAGATACAGGGATTTCGGATTATTATAATAAAGTTTACAATATTGATGAAGTGGCGCTTAAGATCAATGCGGTAAATGATGCTCAGTTAAAAGCTGTACCGATCGTGGAGAATATCCTCAAAGAAGAGTTGACTTTATTTATAGACTGGTTGAAAAAAGACAAAATCAGAGGTGTTTTAAGTTCCTATAAAAGTCATATCAAACAAGTATTTGCGAGTACAGCTCCAGAGCAATGGACCCATGCTATTGATGCGGTTGAGATGGAAAATTTTGCTGAAAAACTCGCCAATAAACTAGTAAGAAAATCCGCAAAAACACTGAATAACCTTACTAGTGGTGACTTAACCAGTCAGCAACTAAATATTATTAAACAAGCTTTTGGTACATCCTTATGAAAAAGACAGGTGTTTTAATCGTGAATTTAGGGACTCCGGACAGTCCGAGTCGCAAAGATGTCAAGACATATTTGACAGAATTTTTAATGGATGAAAGAGTTATTGACATCCCGGCCTGGCGAAGAACTTTACTGGTAAAAGGTATTATAGCTCCTTTTCGTTCGATGAAAGTGGCCAAAGAATACAAGAAACTTTGGATGGATGAAGGATCGCCGCTACTGGTTCATGGAAAAGAACTGGCAGCAAAGGTACAAGGTCTTTTCAATCGGGAAAGGAACAGCGTTTATGTAGAGCTAGCTATGCGTTATCAGTCGCCTTCTATTAAAAAGGCATTGGAAAGGTTGAATAAGATAAATGTTCATCAGATAATTGTTTTTCCTCTTTTTCCTCAATACGCTTCTGCTACCACAGGCTCGGTGGCTCAGAAGGTAATGGAAATTGTTTCAAAGTGGAATGCGATACCGGATATAGACTTTATACAATCCTATCATGAAGATGCTGGATTTATAGAAGCCTTTGCATCAAAAGTAAGTGCTGATATAGAAAAATATCAACCAGACCATGTCCTGTTTAGTTATCACGGAATCCCGGAAAGACATTTGACGAACCTGCAAGAACAGAATGAAAAACAATGTGCATGGCCCAAATGTGGATGCGAGAAAAAAGCATTAAACAAACCTTATTGCTATCGTTCTGCTTGTTTCAAAACCAGTGAACGGATAGCTGAAACCTCTAAAATTGGACTGACGAATTTTACAACATCGTTTCAAAGTCGACTTGGCAAGAGCCCCTGGATTAAGCCCTATACGGATGAAATGATCAAGCAGCTTTTAAAAAGGGGAGTGAAAAATTTATTGGTAGTTTCTCCTTCCTTCACCGCTGACTGTCTGGAAACAAGTCTGGAAATTGGGGAAGAATACCGTGAGCTATTTATGGAAAACGGTGGTGAAGCATTTCATTTTACTGAAAGTCTGAATGCTGAGGATCAGTGGTCAAAGGCAGTTTTTGAACTTATAAAAAGAAAAATAAATAAACATGAAAATAAAAATTATAATTCTCCTTATTCTTTCAAACATAACACTGGCACAGTCACAGTCTAATATTTATGATGCCTGTCGCATGGGGGATCTGGAACTTGTAAAAACACTGGTGGCAAAAGATACTTCACTTGTCGATCAGCCTGACAGAAGAGGTTTTACACCTTTGATTCTGGCTGTTTATAACGATCAAGCAGAAGTGGTTAAATATTTAATTGAAGAAAATGCCAATGTGGATGCACAGGACCAATCGGGGAACACCGCATTGATGGGAGCTATTTTTAAAGGGTATGTGCATCAGGCGGAAATTTTGCTGGGAGCAGGAGCTAATGTGAATTTACAAAATTATAATGCAGCAACTGCCTTAACTTTTGCAGCTACTTTTGGCAATGAAAACCTGATAAGCCTCTTGTTTAAAGCAGGAGCGGATGCAAGTATAAAAGATAATCGAGGCAAAACGGCTCTGGACTATGCTATTATACAGGGGAATGAAGCATTTCAAAAGATTCATAAAAAATATCAAACCTTTTAAAGCGCGACTGACTGCTTTGGTATAGTAAGCTTAGCGCAGACTGTTAGGCATTTTTAGTATTTAACAGGGGGCATCCCGAATTTCAGCAGCTTTATTTTACAATAAACTGTTTTGTAAAATTTCCTTGAACTGTATAGATGCTCAAGAGATAAGAGCCATTTGGCAAATTCGAAATGTTGATATCTTTCTGGTAGCTATTGATGTCGGTTACTATTTTAATTTGCCTTCCAAACAAATCTCTTATCTCAATTTTATCTAATTCATGCGCATGATCAGGAGAAACTTCTACTGTTAGACTTGACTTAGCGGGATTTGGATATAGATTAAAGTTAATTTTTGAATCGGATTCTTTAATGGATGTTGTTGAATCAACATCTCTAACACAACGGACAAAATTAAAAACATAACGAATATCACCTTGAGGTCCGAAGTAATCTGGGAAGTCATTCGGATCGCCGGTTTTCGGGTCGTTTCTTTGAGCACCAGCGCCATGCACGTCTAATAATTGAAGATTACCTGAACCAGGAGGGAGTTCCATTTGTCCTTGTGCTTTACCAAAACAGAAATATACAGCATCCGAATATGGTTCTGGTCCATCTTGAAGAGGAGAACTGCTCCAATAGTAACCATATTGTCCAGAATTACCATTTGGGTCGGTGATTGGTGTACAAGAGAACAAGGGATCAATCGCAGGTGATGAGCTTGTATTCGGACTTCTTGTATAATCAACAATACTCTGCAATTCTTTCGCATTTGGTAAACGCCAGTCCTCGTAAGTCGCCAGGCTAAGATTTTCAGCATAGGCTAATGCATCCTCCCAATCGTAGGCGTTCCCATCATCGGATTGTTGCCACATTAATCCTGTTGCATTATCTGTTATAGTTCCATCAGCATTATCAGTAAAATCATTTACCCCATATGTTGTATTTCCACGGACCATTCTAAAATAGAATGTATTTGGAGTACCATCTGTCGGTGAATATTTTGGATACCCTTTTAGCCTTCCATCCACAAAGTTATATCCAAAGATTGCGGTATCACCGGTCATAATCAAATCAACATAATGTGTTTTAGACCATACCTGAGCGTCAATTTCTCTTTCTCCCAAGGAAACATCTCCAATTGGCTGGTCAAAATATACAGTATCTATAAATTTGTAAACTGCTTGATCTCCAAGACACCGTCCTGTAAACAATGCTAATGAATATAATTCCTTAATTGTAGGAATGCGCCAATCATTATGATCACCCAGACTCATGGTGTCTGCTTTTATTAAAGCGTCCACATAGGAAATTTTAGCGCCCATATTTTTTTGCCACATCAGGCCTGTAACATTGTCCGTTACTGTTCCATCACCATTATTGGTATAGGAAGGCTGGTTTCCAGAATATGTCGCATCCTGACCATAAAATGTTTCCCCCGTATTTGGAGGACTAATAATTGAAGAATTATCATAAAAGTCGGATACACCGGTATCTACAATGGGGTATGTTATTTGACCCTTAATGCATATTGCAATAGTTAAATAACTTGCCAGGAGCGTCCATATTCTTTTTTTCATTTTAAGGCATTTAATCGTTTTTGTAATTAGACGTTTTTATTAAAGAAATCCTTCGTGAAACCTGTAATTTTAATTTGTCAAGAACTTATAAACTACATCATCAAACAAATACAGGATGAAAATAGGATGTCCCTGAAATTCCCGGGGTAGGAGCATCAGGTAAAAACTTTGCTATTAGCAGGAGCTAATGTTAATTTACAAAAATAAAATGCAGCAACAGCTTTAATTTTTACTGCTACCATTGGCAGGGAAAGTTTAGTAGTTAGCTTTGTTATAGTAAACGTAGTGCGGATTTTAAGTGTTACAGCTATTGAACAGAACTTCAACTGTTAAGCTTTAAAACACTTATTTTTAACTAATTATTCCGCACTACGCATTCATATTATTGAAGGCTGTTTCCTATTTCTTATGATGCCCCGGTTCCCATATCAGCCTCACAAAAGAGCTTAATCTTTCGTTTTCTCTACTTACAGGGACTCCTGCAACAATTCCAATCAATAAATTGTCCGCAATACCCACTCGTATTTGAGGGCGCATGACCATGTCGAAGTTACCCTGGTCAATGATTTTATTAAATTCCACACCAATGAAGTTTCTTGTCCCTGGAATCATATAGTGGAAGCTGGAATTGATATCATAGGAAGCGTGAAACTTGTTGGTTTCAAAAACCTGTTCAATCATTGGTCCGGTATAAACCAAAGTATGGAAATTGTTTCCCCAGCGTTTGGCGACCACGAGGAAGGGATTATATATGTTCCCTTTAATGAGTGGGCTTCCAAAATTCCTGAAATCGGATAATTCAAATTCATTGATATATCCAAGAGCCATTGAAGTGGCCATGGGTTCATTAACAAAAAATGACCATTGAGCGGCGAGCTTCAGACTGTTCAGTTGATTAGAAGGAATTGAATCTTTTTCTGTTCCATTTATCGTTGAATAAAAGGTGAAAGGCAATTCTACTTCCAGCCCTAATCTGTCTATGGGAGCCCATTCGTATTCTATCAGGGCTTCATAAGCGTCAAAATTCAAATTGTCTGTTAAACCCAAACCTATGTTCCATTCCTTTTCACCTTTGCGTGCGCCAAGGTCTCGAATTAGGTCTATGTATAAAGGCTCGGCATGCAAGACTTTATCCGGTTCTCTGTGGTCCTCTATTTGTTTTATATAAATACTGTCTTTTTCTGCATCCGTGATTTGGGCCATAGAATGCATTGTTGATGCCAATAGAATTAGCAGCATCAATATTTCTTTGATGTTCATTTTTGATTTGATTTTTAATACGATTTAATTAACCTGATCGCTATTAAAGCATCAGGAATTATTTTTCAGAATAAAAAGCAAATCAAACTTTAGGCGGTGGAATATCTATTCGATAAAAACCGTTGTTCAAACGGCTGTCGAAGTGAGGAAGTATTTGTTTTCTGGTTTCTATGAGTACTGAAGCATCATTAATATCAAATAAAGAATCGATGAAGTCTAGCTTAACATTGTTTTTGTTATTGTGGTCCTCCCTGTCATGATCATCATACTCTTCCAGGGCATTTTCATAACCCAAGATTTTCTCAAAAAAAATCTCAATGATGCTCTCCTGATCATTAAAGGATAAATCTTCTGGAATGTGATCGGGAAAAGGATCAGCAGGATCAACACTTATGTTGAGCAGATAAAGCCCCATCAGTCCCCAAAGGGCTTTAACAAATAGGCTATTTCTGATTTGACTGATCATGTTTTTAAACTAACGTCCTTTTATTCTTTTTCGTATTTTCTTTACAGAAGTTTACACCTTCTGAATGCAGGGAGCATTTGAGCGGCCACAAGATACAAAAGAATAGCAGGACAAGATGTCGGCATTTGACATGAAAGTGATGTTATAAGACTTGTAATTACTAGGCTATCAGAGATAAATTATGCACAGTGAAAATATACTATTTGATAATCCATCCAAATAATTAGGATCGATTAAAATCCTTTGTCTTCTTATCAATCCTTAGATCGATTTTTTCCATTATTGATTGATCAAATGGTATGCCAATAGATCGGATATTTTCTTTCATCATTTGAAGTTCTTTTATAGTATATTCTCTCCATTCAAAATGTTCTTTTTCCAATACTACGCCTTGCGCGCTTAAAATTTCTTTCCACCAATTGTTCAAATCACAATCGATCATTAATTGAAGACGATGCTGATCTGATCGATTTTCTACCTTGTGTAATTGTGTTACATCTGCAAACCAGCATTCTCCATTTTGCATATTAACTCTTTCTCCTTTCACGTAAAAATAAACTTCTTCATTGGTTGTCACCGGAATAAGTATTCGAACTATCCTGTCACCCAGGCCTTTGCGACGATCCCGATGCGGCTCAATGTTGCTATTGGCTTTTAGATTATGCACCCTATAGACAAATTTATCACATTGAAAGGTCTCCAATACTGATTGCAAATAAGGGCTTTGTTTCAACTCTTGAGAATATTGGTAGGTATATCCCTCATCGTTCTTTTTATTTTCGGGTAAAGGCAAAATAAGATGCATACCACTTAATTGATCGAATTGGGTACTCGGAGTATAAATAGTTTTAAAAGAATCAGCAATAGCCAGTAATTCTTTGTGAATTCGTTGAGCATCGAATTTGAATTTTAATTGAATAGCATTCATTAGATATTGGGGTTATTGAAGAATAATCAAATATAATAAATATGATTAAGCAATGTATCCATTGTTTTTATTTTGATAAGCCCTGGGTCTATATCCTTAGATTTCAGTATGAAATCGGTAAAAAAATGTATGATCAATTATTACTTAAAATGGATTGCTTTTCCGGACTTGGAAATAGATACAATTATGAATCAAAAGTAATTATTAACTTTATAGGGGATTTAGACGGGGATAATAAAAAGGATATTCTTATCACTTATCAAAACGCCTATAAAGGCTGGTACTATTGTCTGTTTTCATCTAAATATGCCGAAAAAGATAAAGCTTTCAAAGAATTAATAATTGGAGCAGGAAGCGAACAATACCTGTGCCTGATGACTTATAAAGGCTAGTTCCCGGTTATAAAGAATAGCAAATCCTTCGAAACTATTAATGATCCTGTTTTTATTTAAGTGTATTTCTGAAAATCAAAGAAAATCATGAAGCAAATACTGTTGGCGATATTGATAATTGGAACTTTAGCTTGTAAACAAAAGCAGGTTAATGATACCGGAAGAACAGGAACGTATAGTGGTCTGATCAAGTATGGAAATTTCAATGATTTTGTGAGTTTTGATATTGAGAAAGACAGCTCAGGTTTTAAGGTCTTTTTTTCCAGTTTAGCACAAAACGCCAACAGAATACCTCTTAGAGATATAACGGTCCATCAAGATTCCATTAGTTTTGTACTAAGAAGTGATTTTTATACTTATATATTTCGGAATAAATGGACGAATAATAATTCCCAACTTGAAGGTTTATTGAGGGTTGATTCAATAGAGGTCCCATATCTTCTTAAAAAAGAGCAAGCTGGCAGTGGGCAAAAACTAGGAAATCAGGATATAAGTTTTACTTCTAATGGACATACATTGAATGGAACTATTTGGTATCCAGAGCAATCGTCTGATCAGGGACTTGTTTTAATAAGTTCTTCTGGAAATGCAGATCGAAGTGCATCTCGCGCGGAGGCAATCCTTTTTGCGGAAAAAGGATTCACTACCTTTCATTATGATAAAAGGGGAACAGGGAAATCAGAAGGAAATTGGGAAGAAGCCGCAATGCAAGAATTGGTATCTGATGATGTGAATGCTATCAGGCATTTCTCCAAATCAACCGGTTTATCTTTATCAAATGTTGGAATAAAAGGTAGCAGTCAAGGCGGAGCAAAAGTTCCACATATCTTAACAGAGCTAAGCGAACTTAAATATGGAATTGCTGTAAGCTGTCCCGGGACTTCATTGCTCGAAAGTGATTTGAATTTCTGGAAAAACAGAAACAAGGATAATCTAAATCAAAAGCTCCTTGAGGCTACAGATTTGCAAAGAAAGGTTTTTGAATACATTGCAGGAAAAGTAGAAAGGACGGATCTGGAAAATCAAATAGCCCTGCAAGGATCAGAAGAGTGGCTTAAATATGTATGGATCCCGAATCTTGATGAAGTACGAATTGATACAAAGTTGAATTATTCCCCCATTCCTTTTTTTGAAAAAACGGAACAACCTGTATTAATACTACAAGGTACACTGGATGAAATAATTCCTTTGACCAGCCATCAAAACATATCTGATGCTTTGACAAAAGCAACTAATCAAGATTTCGATATCTATTTGCTGGAAGGAGCAAACCACTCTATGTATTATGTTGGTGATAGTGATTTTCCCTACTGGGCAAAATTACATCCTGAATATCTGGATACAATTGTGGATTGGATAAATACGGTTTATAATAAAGGCTAAAATGTCTTATAAAAAAATAAAACCTCCAATGATAATTCCTCTGTTCTTTATAATATACGGGATAATGGGCAATGCTATCGCCCATCCGATATTTTGTATTATCGTTGGGGGCTATTTCCCAGGAGTCTTTACGGCATTGGTTTATTGGTTAATCGGACCAATAATAATAAGGAGAATATGGAAGGAAACAAGATTAAAGGAAGCATAATGAAAAACTTCAAAACCATATCAGCCTATTGTCGAGCCATTCATGTTCCAGCGCCGAAATATGAACAGTTTGACATTCGGAGTTTTGAAGAGAATATGCCAAGCGTTGTTCATCAAATGCCTCCTTTTCGGCATGCCTTTTATGCCATTGCTATAAAGATGGGAGGGAAGGGAAAAGCTATTTCGAGCCACTTCACGGACTTCCCCGAAGGTCCGGTAATTTTTTTCAATTCACCATTTCAAATTCTGTCATGGGATATTGCACCTGACTGGGAAGGTTTCTATGTGATGATGACGCAGGAATTCTTGAGTCGTTCCAGTTTGTTCAATAATTTTTTGGAGCAGTTTCCTTTTTTGAAAATCGAAGAGACGATTCCTTTTAATGTAAATGTTAAAGAGGCAGGGGAAATTCTGGAAGTATTCAATAGAATTTACAAAGAATATCATAGTTCCAATCCGGATAAGTTTGAATTTATCAATACTTATATCTTATTGCTTTTAAATCATGTTAAGCGTTATTTTAATCGACAGCTTCCACCAAAGGAAGCCGATCAGGCCATTCGCTCGGCTGATGTAAAACTGTTGAGTAGATACCAAAAACTCATAGAACTTCATCTTAGAGAGGATGCAGCATGGGACTCCACAAAAAATCTGCATTCGCCTTCTTTTTATGCCAATTTACTGAATGTTCACCCCAACCATTTGAATGCTGTCATAAAAGGGATTTCCGGTAAGACAGCTTTACAGCATATTCACAGCCATTTGATACATCATGCAAAATCCTATTTGACCCAAACCAATCTGAGCATTAAAGAAATAGCTTATCAACTCCAATTTGATGCGCCCAACAACTTTAATAATTTTTTTAAAAAACATACTCAAACCACACCTGGAGCATACCGGAAAAATGCTCGTCTTTGAAATTTATACTTCTTGATTTGATTTCATAAATAGATTCCTTGTTGTCCAGCCTAACTTTGTATCAACAATAAAACAAATGATATGAAGAATTTTATAATTGGGCTCTTGTGCCTTTTTTCATTGAACTCAAATGGACAGGAAATGAATCGCATTCAAGAGAGAATTAACACCTTATTTAAGGCCACTGATCAAAAAGATTGGCAAATCGTTGAGCAATGTTTTTCCCCGAAAGTAATCTTGGATTATTCCTCAATGACCGGACAAGCGGCATCGGAAGCCACAG
>JANQLV010000043.1 GCA_028280415.1 Saprospiraceae bacterium | reverse complement strand
TATCTACGAAATTCTACAAATTTTAAGTGTTTCAACTTTTGATAAAACGCCTCTAAATCAATTACTTATGAATCAAAGTTTACAAAAAACACTAAACTCCGGGCATAATCAGTTGAAAATCAATTGGTAATAACCGGACACTAGTGAAGCCTTTGATTGACTCATTGAGCATCGAATAAAATAGCTCGCATACCTTTGAGTATTTCTTGCCCGCGGGGAGATAAGTTTGTCCAGGCTGATTCCCCTTTTAGCAATAATACAAAATTGTCTGCCAGTACTTCGTCCGGATGAATAATATAATCGGTATTATCGCCAATCTGTTCGGCAAATGAAGGGTATTCATTAAATTGAATAAGGCTCTCTCCTGTATTGGTGGATTCTACTTTAATCAGCCGGGATAATGGGGGCTGTATCTTGTACAATTCAAATTGTAAATAATTGAAAAAGTCGGGTTGCTCGGAATCGAAGCTCAATTTAGTGGAGCGAATCAGGGGAATTGCCAGAAAGCTTTCTCCCTTATCCTCTAGCTTTATCGCATAAGCATAATCGACTCCATCGGGATTAAGTAATATCCTTTCGCGAAGTGCCGTATTCATTTTTAGAAAACGAATATCCCCGATGTCCTGAAAACCAATTAATTTGTAAAGTACTTTTCGCTTTTCCGGATGATAACGGGAATAGATGTGAAAAAGCTCATGGATCATTACTTCTTCAAAATCAGATTGATCCGGAAATTTTAACTCACTTTGCGGAATAACAATAGTTCCTTCCCGGGTATAATAAGCTCCATCTCCATAATGCATACCGCTTACTTTGAGCAAACTCACCGGAATGTCCATAAGCTTAGAAATATCAAATGCGGATTGTGTATAAATATTTTTGAAGGCGGTTTCAATAAATTTTTTTTCTGTGTCAGAAAAAGGAAGTATCGAATATTCCAGGGATGTTTTGTATTGATCTAAAACCATCTCGCGCTCCGCAGAATCCGGAAAATTTTGTTTTAACTGGATCGACATGTCCAATACATTGACATAATCAAAAAAATGCTCGACGGTATCGCGGGTGATTTGTTGTTTTGCTAAATCGGGAGAAAGGAAAACAATAGATGGAACTGCCGTTTTAAGAGGCGGTGTTTTGGATTGAGGGGATTTGCAGGCTAAAATGGCTGTTAAACAGATAAGCAAGCTTAGCTTAATAGATCGATATATGCCTGTTGACTTTGCAATCATCTAGTAAAAATAAAGGCTTTACAGTAAAATTTGCTGTAAAGCCTTATATTTTTGCTCAATTTAGTTTTATTTAGAATGCATCGGATTATTCGTTTTTACAAGCTTAAATGTTTTTAAAAGCCCCTTGTCGTCTCTGACCACGAAAGTGTATATTCCGGGATGCCATTGACTAGTCTCAGTGATTTTGATTTTGTGTTCTTGATTAATTAATTCCGCTTTTTTAGAATAAACTATCCTTCCTAAAATATCATAGGCTTCAATTTGAATAGCTTCCGAACCATCTTTCACAAACATTAAGTTTAAAATATCGTTAAAAGGGTTGGGGAAAATTGAAATTTTTGCTTCAGGTATATTATTTTCTATTTGTAGATCATTATCTAACTCGTTTACAGATAATTTGGTATTTGTATTGGAGGTAAATTGATTATCTTCATTGCCTCCAGTTAATGTTATTTGACAAAAAGCAGTGCCAGGGGGATACATATCTAAAACCTCTTCATCGGTATATTCACTAGCATTATAGGATGCTGTTAAAAATAATATTGACGGGTCTTCTTCCCAATCGGTTTCTTCTGAAATCGCACAAAAAGAATAAACATTGTGAGCGACTCCAAATTCAAAAAAATGTATGCAAGCTACAACCTCATGATCATATGTTTCAACTGTTTCACCAGTTGCGATACAGATCAACTCTGATGTACATGCTCCTTCATCAATTTGGATTTCATAAGGTGGAGGGCAGTCTACTACGGGAGGATCTGGGGAATCCTCACAATTTTCAGAAATCACATATTCCGTAGTCACATATATATATCCTTCTACACCGACAAGATCACTTGCAGAAAACAAACAGCCACATCGATAAGTACAATCATTGATAGGTTCATCCCAATTAACAATTAAGAAGCCACCTACGAAATCTGGTATTTCAATTACATCCCCTGTTGCTGTAGGACAAGTAATAATACCACCGCTAAGACATGGATTGGTTTTATCTCCAGGGCTGAAGGAAAACAACTGAGTCTCGTCATTAGTATTGCAGTCTCCATCTGGTGCAAATGTATAATCAGGAATAAAACCTAGTCCACAATCCTGACATTCAGTGCATCCACTTATAACATTTAATGGTGCAGCAGCAGGAAAATCTTCATTAAGGTTTTCGATGAAGGGATCAAAATGAGTTTTTTCTACACCAATGCTGATATTTTGGGTAAATTCACAGCCACAGTCATTAGAAATTTTTATCTCATGATTCCCTGGAGCTAATTCAACTTCTTCAGTTCCGGATACAAACTGAATCGTATTATATCCTATATTTTGTTCAATCTCAAAAATACCATACTCATCATTCGGCCAAGTGACATAAAATCTATACCTACAAGAAGCTCCACCTCCCCAATTATAATTGTATTCATTTTTAATTGAAACAGTAGTTGTATTTGTAGCAATACATTCATTTTCAATATCAATCATAACAACACTTAAAGGTGTAGATGCAGAAGAACAATCACAATAAATTAAGTGGCAGTCACTAGCTGTGTTACCGCATGCATCAGTAACCGTAACACAATATGTTGCTGTTTGGGTAATATTTGTAAGTGTTTGTTCTGTTGATAAAATATTGTTGCTTCCTTCGATAGTCCATGCAAAAGAAAAGGGGGGATTACCTGTAGGAGTAGCAGTCATCGTTCCGCCTTCTGGATTATTATCACAACTTACTATCTGATAGGGATCAATATGTACAGAAGCTTCGTCAGGCAGATAGGGTACAAAAAGACCTTGTTTCTGAGAACAACCAATAAAATCCGTGATGGTTAGAAAGTGCAAACCAGAGGGAAGATTAAAAAGGTTAGCTGTACCACTTTCACCATTATCCCATTCGAAATGATAGGGTGGAGTTCCATTTTTTCCATATATTTCCACTGCTACCATATTATCCTCACATAAGTTTGTAAAATCAACATTGTGATGTTCTGGTAAGCTAGATTCTATAGTAAAGGAAGCAGTAGCTTCTTGTTCACATAAATCTGTAACTGTTAATTGATAAGCTCCAGGGGGCAAAAAATAAATTCCCTGGGCAGCCTGACCATTTGACCAGGAATAATTAAAAGGCGGAGTTCCACCGACAATATCAGTAATTATACTACCTGTACCTAATTCACTACCAGACAAGTCACTACATGAATGATGGAGAATAGGCTCTATTAAAATGGGGCCATTGGAAGGGATAGAAAAAATATGAAATAATTTTTCAGCAATACACCCTGAAAGATTATCGGTAACTGTTACACGATAATTTCCCTCAGAAAGATTTTCAAGATTTGAACTATTGCTTCCATTGCTCCAGTGATAGCTAAAATCATTACTACCATTTTGATTAGTAACGAACAGTTTAATAGTTCCGTTATTTAAGCCTTCACAAGTATTTGTAGTAGAACCTTCAATGATTGGCATACCTGTACTTTGAAATAAAAAGAATTCTAATTCTTTGCAGCCATGAGCATCTGTTAGGGTTAAATTAGCTATTCCTGGCCCCAGATTAGTGACAGGGTTCCCTGTTTGGCCATTACTCCATTTATAAAAGTAGGGAGGAGTGCCTCCGGTTATAGGACCTTCAATAAAAATAGAACCATCTTCATCATTACAAGTGCTAGGTCCATTAATGGTGATGGTTCCCAGATCAATTTCAGTGCAATCGTATAATTCGGTCATTAATGTTGTTTCACAATCTGGACCATAAACGATTATAGTATAACTCCCGGGACATAGCTCACCAAAGGTATATTTACCATTAATCTCATCAACCTGATATTCCAAACCACTACCTTGAATTAGCGCAGAAAAAGGACCTCCGTCACCGGATGCTTCAATTTCAATAAAACCATTACAGAGTCCTTGGGTTGCATTTTTGGTTTGAATAATTTCAATGCTGGCAAAGCTATAATTTATGTTGATTGCAAAAGAAAAGAAAATTATAAGTTTTAAGATTTTCATAAGCATTATATTTTGTCTATTTATATTTGAAATAATTAGGACTAATTAACTAGTTTCCAGGTAATTCCTTCCCCATCAATAAACGCAATAATCCCTTCTCCTTTTTTAAAATATATGTTCGCGGGAGGATCACTTTGATTTGGATCACTATAGACATTATTATAAATTTCACCATTGATTTCTATAGTTTCATGAAAAAGCTTACGATCTCCAGTATGATCAATATCTTCAAATTCGGCATTACGAATATCTGTTAATACTCTTACCCAACTATAATCTTCCTGTATGAAATTATTATAAAAAACAGCCATTGACATATTCACATATTCGTAAAAATCCGCTTCAGTTCTATCTTCAGGAGTATAAATTTCGTTCCTTACCCCTAAACCAAAAAAAATTACTAGAGAGTCATTAGATATAAATTTTCCACCGTATAATTTTGTGTCATATTTGTATTCCGTAGTCCCATCTCCCTCTTCACAAGCTACTGTTGTAGTTCTTGACGAAACATGTTTTTCTCTTGAATATTCTAAATGGAAACTTTTTTCTTCATTGTTTTCGGATAGGTATTTTATTGTATGAGGAAGATTAAAATATTCTTCAGGAATCCAGTTTTTTGTTTCTTCAGACCAATAAAGATCTCCTAGATCAATAGATGGCGGACATTTGTGTTCATCTTTACAGGATATCAAAAGTATTATATATAGTACTAAACTGACTTTGATTGTTTTCATTGAAGTTATTTTTAAATAAAAAATAATTAGATCAAATTTCGAAGAGTAATTTACTTTTATCAAAGGAACTATGTAAACTCATTATTTTTTTCGGAAAATATAAGTATTCTTTTCATTGTCATTGACGATCATCCAGTTCCCGGAAATAGATAGCGAAGGTTTAAACAACCCATTACCTTCTCCGAGTTCAAATTGATGGTGCCAAGCAATGTTTTTACCTTGTCTATCGAAAGCAACCAGCAACTGATTGTTTGCACAAAAAACTAAATACTCGTCAACCGGGATGTAAGGAATATTGCCTTCCGTAACTATATTTAAAGCTTCGAAAGAGGCTTGACAATCGTAAAGATTCACAGTGTCAGTAGTTAAGTCCAACTCCCAATATACGTGTACACATAAGCCTACGATTTTTGCTTGCTCGGGAATGAAGACCGCAATATGGGGAGCTGGAAAGGTTTGTACTATTGTTTTACCACTTCGCCAACTTTGTTGCTCCGGTAATTCAATAATCGTATTTAGAATCGATCCACTCTCTACGTCGAGAATGACCATAGCATCGTTGTTGACGGCTAAATAAATTTTATTTTCATAAATAGCAATACATTTTTTTATTTTTCCAATTTGTTGACTATAGGTAAAATCAATATAGCTTAAATCTTTTTCTTCAGAAAGATCTTTTTGCCAGAGAAGGGATCCTATCTCAAAACTTAAACAGAGGATTTTAGTTTTCCTGACTAAAAGAATAATTGTTTTATTAAAACCTACAATATTCAATGAGAAATTTTTGTAATTAAATTTCCAGAGTCTTTTTTTATTCATAAAATCATATCTTCCAAATAATTTTTCTCTACTATTGACAAAAAAGAAAAGAGAATGATTATTAAAAGTACTTAGGAGAAGAGAGGTATCATTAAAAAAAGATACCCTTTTTCCTGTTTTAATATCATAAACATAGGTCCCCTTACGGTTGGTGATGAAATAGAAATCTTTAAAAAAGAAGTTATTTGTAGATAATGGAATAATCACTTCTTGGGAAGATTTCCATTCAACTTCAAATGACTCTAAGTTTCTACAGATTAAAATATCATCTTTGTCTCTATAAAAAACCCTGTTTTTATGCAGCTTTCTATAATTATAATCTTTTACGTTGAATTGTAATTTATACATTTTACTCTATTTTAATAAAAGAATATACCTCTGGCGAAAAATTATCGATCTTTTCAATTAATTCAGCAAAAGCATCTTCTTCTAAAGGTTCTATAATTTCAAACTTCGAATAAAAATTCATTATATTTCCATTTCCCTGAATAATTTCATCTCTCCATGTATAAATATTTTCAATGAATAATATTTGATACTTTTCTTTAATATGCGCTAAAGCACTAGCTTCATCCGCAAAATCACCGCCGTATTCAGTAAGCAGTTTTCTCTTGTCAAAAGAACATATAAAATCATCTGAAACACTCTGAATGCCGGAAAAGAAGTAAGCTTTAGTTTGATTAATGAAACCCTGGTTGTTTGGGATATTGTCAATTGTCTGTTTCTTCCAGCTTTTGAGTTCCGTTAATTTTAAGTTAGGTGCCGGTGTATTTAAAATATCACCCACCTGATTGATTTTTATATCTAGTGATTCTTCCAGTACATCCTGCAATTTAGGCTCAAATTTTTCAACCGTAGTGATATTTCCCTCGTCGAGCAATCTAAAGGTCTGAGCCAAAGCATCTATTTGGTATTCTTTGCCATTTTTCGCCAGGCTTAGCATAGTCGAAGCCCCTTCAGTAGTATTATTGATCAAGTGTAAATTGACAAATTTTTCAAATCGTCCCAAATATACATCCAAATCTTCCAAATTCTTTTTACCTACATTTCCACATATTGAACATGGAGATTTTCCTGCAGCTTTTAAAATATCTTTTAAACCTTCTACATCACCAATGGTATTCATAAAAGTCGAATTTTCCATTAAATCAAAAACTTTCTGGTTCAATTTTTTATCCCAGAGAAAAATTGATTGATGGCCAGTGAATACTTCATTTAATGCTTTCCATGAATCTATTCGTTTAGGATTTTCTGCAATCCATCGAATTAAATCAGTAGCTATACTTGGCGTATTATTAGGGCCATCATTTGTAATTTTATTTGGCGACTTCCTTACCCGTTTTTTAAATTGCTTTACAAATTCCCGAATATGCGCTTTAGGTGGTGCATTACCCGGTGTATTTCTAAATCCATCTGCCAGGATTTTAGTAACCGCTTCCCCAAGCTCATTGGTAATCTTCGCTGTTTTAGGTCCTAAACGTACTACTGTCAATTGACTAATCCCTACTGAACCCAATGAGATTAATCCATTTTTCTTATCTCCCTCATAAAAATACCAAGCTCCATTTAATCCATCCGCTAAGTCTCCAATCAGTGGTACAACTCCAACTATATCCAATGCAGTATGTCCGCTTTCTTTCATCACCAGAAATAAAGCATGATAAAAGCTAATCTCTTCTTTTGCGGTAGGGTCCACTTCCGCTTCGGTGATACTACGCCATATTTTAAAACGGCAATCGTAAATATAATAATCATACTCATTATCTCCTATAAAGCGAGCGAATATCCAGGCCTCATTCGTTTGTCCATTTATTGCCGGAATTTTATACATCATACTTGCCGGATCATTATCAAAAATCCGAATGGAATGTGGCGATTCTAAATCGTATTCCTTGATTTCTGGAAGGTTAGCGGGGTAGGATATAAGCGTAAAGTTTCCTGACGGTATTCCAAGTGGTGATAGATAAGCACTTAATTGAAAAGAGCCTCGTCCATAAGGATAATGACTCGCAAAGTTAGGATAGCTTTGACTCCAGATATAGTCCGTGTATATTTCAATCCAGTTATTGAGTGTACCATTTGTATTTTCGGTAGGTGCTGTTTGCACGGCTACTGGGATACTTGGAAATCCTTGGTAGCTGGACGGAAATTCTTTATAGCCGCCTCCGGTTACTTTCCGGTAACCCATAAATGTGTACTCGCCATTAATTTCTTGCCACATTCCTCTCCATTCTCGTTGGTTTTGATAAAAGCGAACAATACTACTGGCATCTACGAAAAATGGTGTATTTGAATTATCTAAGCTTTCTTGCGTCAAGTAAATAAAACCCACCTCCGTTCCAAAATGGACTGGAACACCAGCTGGAGTTAATCCATAAATATCGTATCCTGAAGCAGGGTTACAATCAATACGATAATCTCGTTTATCATATTCTTTTAAGGTTTCAACATCTTCTAGTGCGAAAGAACCTATATAAAAGTTTGTTAATAATTCTTGTGCAGCGTAAATAATTTCCTCATCTTTAGTTGGGAAATAATCTATTGTCGGATTTTCCAGTACTATATAATTAAAATAGGCTTCTTTTGCTTCACTAATTTGGGCTAGCCCATTTTCCGTAGTTGGGGATTTTCCAATTACATATAGCATTCCAGAATTGAGCGCATCGGGATTTTGCCAAACGTGTGCCCAAATGCCAATTTCCCTACTCTCTATGAAACCTTTAATGTCATCAAAACTTGGTGATTCGTTACAAAAGTTTTCATTTTTAGAGACGTAAGATTTTTTATTGGTAAAGCCATCATAAAATTCATCTTCCAGATAAACATTCAAATAATCTGCAACATTGAAAAACAGGTCATCCTGAAGTTTAACATTCAAACTTGCATAATCTTCTACTAGTGCAGTATTCATTGTTGGGTTAAATACATCATCTTCTATAGCGGTAATAGGAATACCATAGAATCCTTCTTCTTCCAGCATTCCTTTTATAGCCAAAGCACCTACATTATTATTTTTTACTTTTATAGAGGCCGTACTGGTACATCCATTTATATCAGTAGCGGTGACACTGTAGATCGCAGCTGTATTTATTTCAATCGTATTTGGCGTTGGACCTGTGGTACCACCTGACCAATCATAGCTTACGAAACCTTCGGTTGCCTCAATATTTACAGGAAAATTGCAAAGGCCTTGATTACCAGGGAGTACTTTTAGGCTAATCTCGCTTCTTTCGTGGACGCTTAGCGAATAGCTGAGTATACTTAATAAATCTCCATCATTCGAGGAAATTTTGACAGTGTAAGTCATGTCCTCATCTGGGCATACATTTTGGATTGGCTGACTTGGATCGTCGAATTCTTCTGCTGGTTCCCAGTCGTAACATATATTTTCATCATTTCTATCTTCACCAATATCTATACAATCTCCTTCACAAATCGATTCTTCTTGTGTATCCTCTTCAAGTAGATCAATTAGTAAAGAACAAAAAGCGTTACATCCCTGATTGTCGGTGACCGTAATGGAATATATTCCTTCGGCTAAATTTTCGATAGGAACATTTCCCTGATTATATACGGTGACCTCCCCGATTTGAGGTCCTTCCCAACTAATAATATAAGGCGGATTACCTCCAAAAAGATTAATGTTACCAGCACCAAATGCACCGCTAGGATCTGAATAAAGTTGAGTGCAATTGATGAAAAAGGGAGTAGCGGTTGCAGTACCATTTGAAAGTTTATGACTCTGAGAGGGAGAATTGGCGAGCCCTGGAGAGCCGACATTTCCAAGTTCTACAGATGTGCCATACCATTGTAGGCAATCATCTCCGGGGAGTGTTAATATAGGGGTGTTATCATTTGGTACTTGCTCTGTTCTAGCCGAAATAATTTCTTCCGAAAGTGGAAAATCATTTTGTCCCCAACTAACCGAGTGAGTAAGTTCACCATTTGATGATCTGATTTGTAAAGCATCTCCATTTCGTATTAGTCCAATAAATTCCTGCCAGTTTTTTCCGGAAGTAGGGATTGGAGTCTCGTTAATGCTATAATCGATTATGTTGTTTAGTTTTCTACCTTGAAGACAATTGCTACTAATTGGGATTTGGTAAAATCCTTGTTGATTTGGAAGACCATCATTTGCAGGACTAATTACTGGATGCGATTTTGTATCATTGTAAATCAAAATTATAGAGCCAGGGGAAATGCCGGATAGGCAATCTGTAAAAGCTAAATATCTGTGTTCGAAGCCAAATGCAAAGGATGGAATATCCGTATGATTATCTATTATGATATTTTCTAAGTTTAGGGAAGCCCCAGGCATAGTAGCATTTTCTAATACTACGAATTCAATATATTCGGCTTGATTTTCAATCCCAAAACTAATTTCATTAATGACTAAATTACCTTCAGGATAAACTTGTCCATAATTGAGATTAATCCTGGAAATAAATAACAATATAAGAAGTACTAGCTGTTTTAATTTCATAGTTTTATATTTTTCACATAAAATTATCATCCTTCAGAAGTGTCTGAAAGGCATGAATTATTAATGTTTTATTATTTAGTTTAAAAAATTATAATAGAATTCTATATTGAAATTAATTCCGGAATCAGCAAGATCGTTTTTAGTTTTTCGGATGAAATAATAATTAAAACTAGGGACTATTTCAATTTTTCTAATTTTAAAAATATAACCTGTACCTAGATGGAAAACTGTAAATCCCTTTTGCATTTTTAAATCATTTAAAAATGGCGGTTCTTCTTGTGGTTCAGGAAGCGTTATATATTGCCTGTCTGAGTTTACATAAGCTAATCTTGTATATTTAAAACTTGTTGTTCCTTTATTTCTTACAACTCTATTATAGGAAGCTCCTACAGCGCAAAATATAGGAAATCTTAGAAAAGGAGTATAAGAAAATTGATAGCCAAAATTTAGAGTTTTGAAATTATGAACAATTGGTCCTTCATCAAAACCTAAAATATCACTTAGTCCTTGTCTCGTATAAAAAGCTTCGAAATAAATATATCTCGTTTGCTTTGTATGTTGAAGATTCAGAGAAATCTTGTTTGAAAAATATTTTAAAAAACTTTTTTTCAAATTGATACCAAAATGTCTTCCTGGATTTATTTTTTGGTAAAGGCATTGCGGTTCAGAACAATCTAGTCCTTTGGGGTATAGGGTACCGTAATTAATTCCAAAGTCAAATTTACTGTTTTGAGAATATACAGAAAAAAATGAAATAAAAGGAATAATAATAATTAAACAAATTTTAGAATTCATTAAAATATTGTAATAAAATGCTCTTAATAAAGATTTGAAAAACCTTTATTAAATGCTATTTTTTTATTTTTTACAGGATCCTTAGTTAGATGGGCAGTTTGGAAAATAATTTCCAGCTCAAATATAAATCTAAAAAATACAATATGCAATTAATTCGGATCATTTTACAATAAAATAATCCGAATTAATTAAAGTTTAATCATTGTAGCGAGCAAAAATCTTCTGTTTTCTGTTTTATGATTTTCACAGCCCCTTCATCGATAAACTCACCCGGCCGCGTTGGGTATCGACTTCGAGTACCCGGACGCGTACCTCCTGCTGGAGTTTGACCACATCCGCAGGGTCCTTGACAAAGGTATCTGCTAATTGGGAAATATGTACCAGCCCTCCTTCTTTAATTCCGATATCTACAAAAGCACCAAACTTTGTGATGTTGGTGACGATACCCGGGAGCACCATGCCAGGCTGCACATCTGCGATGGTATTGATGCCTTCGGCAAAGCTAAAGGTCTTGGCTTCGCCCCTTGGATCAAGTCCCGGTTTGTCCAGTTCTTTCATAATGTCTTTAAGCGTGGGCAGGCCGACGCTTTCCTTGACATAGCGCTTAAGGTCCACTTGTTTGCGCAATAAGGGATTACTGATCAAATCAATAATGGTAGCATTAAGGTCATTGGCTATTTGTTCAACGATAGGGTAGGATTCCGGATGTACGGCGGTATTATCCAGCGGGTTTGGACTATTTTTAACGCGTAGGAATCCAGCGCATTGTTCAAAGGCTTTTTCTCCCATCCGGCTTACTTTCTTTAGTTCCGAGCGCTTTTTAAACGAACCGTTTTCCGAGCGATAGGCCACAATATTTTTAGCCAGGGTAGGACCGAGACCGGAGACGTAAGTGAGCAGATGTTTACTGGCCGTATTGAGATTAATGCCCACAGAATTTACACAGCTCTCTACGGTTTGATCCAGACTTTCTTTGAGCCTGGTTTGGTTGACATCGTGCTGGTACTGTCCAACACCAATAGATTTAGGATCGATTTTGACCAATTCAGCGAGCGGATCCATCAGGCGACGACCAATCGAAACGGCTCCTCTGACCGTTACATCCTTGTCCGGGAATTCTTCCCGGGCAATAGCCGATGCTGAATATATCGATGCGCCATTTTCACTAACCAGATAAACAGCGACCGGGCGGTCAAATTTGATTTTTTTGCAGAGACTCATGGTTTCCCGACTGGCTGTACCATTTCCGACGGCAATAGCGGATACCGCGTATTTATCAACCAGAGACCGGATAACTTCCATAGCTTCAAAAGTCTGATTTTGCGGGGGATGAGGATAGATCGTGGTATGGTACAAGAGGTCGGCATTTTTATCAATACAAACTACTTTACAGCCGGTCCGGTAACCGGGATCCAATGCGAGGATACTTTTTTGTCCCAAAGGGGGAGCTAATAGCAGTTGTCTTAGATTTTCAGTAAAAACATTTATGGCCTCTGTATCGGCCAATTCCTTTGAACTGTTTCTGAATTCAGTTTCGATAGAAGGGGAGAGTAAACGTTTGTAGCAATCTTTAATGGCTTCTTTCATTTGCCGGGCCGCTGCACCGCTGGATTTGATAAAAGTTTTTTCCAACAGGTAAATGCTTTCTTCTTCTTCCGGGCCAATCTGTACCCTGAGCAAACCCTCTTCTTCTCCACGGCGGATGGCTAATAACCGGTGGGAAGGGCAGCGCCGAAGCGCTTCTTCGAAATCAAAATAGTCGCGATACTTTGCGCCTTCTTCCTCCTTATTACGGGCAATTTTGGAACGAATCGTAGCCCCTCTTTTAAAAGCACTCCTGATTTTATTTCTGGCTTGTTCATCTTCATTGATTCTTTCGGCAATGATATCCCTTGCGCCCTGCAAAGCGGCATCAATATCGGGCACGTCATCACTAATGTATTTGAATGCAATAGTTTCTATATCGGAGGTGTTCTGGTCAAAGATGATATTTGCAAGAGGTTCTAGTCCCCTTTCTTTGGCAATCGTCGCTTTAGTTTTACGCTTCTTCTTATACGGAAGGTAGAGGTCCTCCAATTCGGTAGGGTCATATGTACCTTTAATTCGGGCTTCAAGCTCCGGACTGAGTTTTCCCTGATCGTCGATACTTTTTAGAATAGTCTCTTTCCTGCTCTCGAGCTCTTCCAGTTTTTTTAGTTCTGTTTTGATCGCTCCGATCTGAACTTCATCCAGAGAACCGGTAGCTTCTTTTCTATATCTTGAGATAAACGGAATCGTTGCACCTTCTTTGAGCAAGTCAATCGTATTGCGTACTTTCCTGTCGTTTATGCTTAACTTCTGAGCAATGATTGCTATATGTTTTTCCATCTTTAACTTTGATTAAGGTTTGTAAACAGCCTTCAAAGTTAAGATTTCTAAACGTATTGACAAGCGTTTTTTCCGGTCGAAAAATGGAGGATTGAAAATTGGAAACTAACCCCGGTTCGAAAATTCAAAAATCCGAATGAGGTCCGTTTCGTTTTTCGGGTTTAATTTATGCCTGCTTATATATTCTGAGATATTTTTATTTTCTAGTACTTTATTCAAATACTTCTTATTTCTCTTTAGAGCCGTAGCGGCCTGATTTTTCTTTTTATAATAAAAAAGATTGTCTGGCTTTTTTAACAAATTAGTTTCGCCTTCCGCGAGTAATTCAAAATAAGAGGGGAATAATTGTCCGTTTTCAGGTGTTAAGGTACAAATGTAAAGTTTATTACCGAGTGCAATTGCCTTTACTTTTTCCTGAAAAAGGATATAGACCTTTTCATTATGAAAAATAAAAATCTCATCTTTTTTCCAGTCAATTTCCGCTTTGACCGCAAGGGTATCATTTGTGGAAGTAAGTAAAATTCCTGATTCCCAGGAAAAATTTCTTTGCTTATCTAAATTATTAACTTCTCGACAATAGAATAATAATTTATGATTAGGGGATGGAGTGCTTATTTCTTTTAAACCTAGATAATTAGTAACCTTTTGGGAAAATAAAAACAAAGGGGTTATAAAAAAAAGTACACTCAAATACATACTCAATTTCATACAGTAATTGTTTGAATTAAACCATATAGAGAACTATGTAATGAGAATCTAATAGTGTTTTAATAAGTCAATATAGCATCAACGTATAAAATACGTCAAGACTCCGTTTTGACTATTTTTTATTAAAAAAATGCTATAGTATTACTATTTCCGGAAAATCAAAAAAGTGGAATGACTAAAACCGCATTATTTATTAAAGATATAATTATAATTTTATTGTGACAAATGAACTGCTGAATTTAGATAGGGAATAAATTTATTATGTAAGGGATTTTACAATTTTTGTTTTTAAAATATCAAACGAAATCAGAGTCATTCCATTCTTTGCGAAGTTTTTTAAATTCTTTTAGTTCCAATTCATCTTCCGGAAGAGTCGGTGGTACTTCTTCGGTGGGAGGCATTTTATTTAATTCTTTTTCAATCTCCCGCTCTTCCCAGTCCGAGTCGTTATAATTAACTCCGGGAATTCCAAAAACGCCTACATAATGGAAAGCGAGAGATACCCCCCAAGCCAATAAAGGATATTGAAACCACGGATCGGAAGGGTCCGTAAGTATATTCATCAAAAAGAGAAAACTATTGACGATCAGATAAGCAGTAAGATGTGAATAAAAGCCTTTTTTTGCTTTTACCTTTTTTCTGGCTTTTTTATAATCCTCTTCTGAGTAATATTTCATTTCAGTTTATTTTTAAAGCATTAAACCAGGTCAGAATCATCCCAGCCCTGTTTTTGCTTTTTAAGTTCTTTTAGTTCCAGCTCATCCGGGGGCAGGTCTTCATATGTACCGCCCATTTTTTCAATTTCCTTACGAATCTCCTTGGCTTCCCAGTCTGTACCTCCGACTCTATCCGTTCCGGGTAATCCAAATACGCTGAAATAATGGCTGACCAGGCCGATACCCCAAAAAGCAGCAGGATATAACCAGTTGAAAGTACCGGTATTAAACAAAGTAATAAAAAAGAAGACGCCATTGACAATTAGATAAAACGTCAAATGTTTGTAAAAAGCCTTTTTTCTTTTGACTCTTCTTTTGGCTTCTTTGTACATAAAATTGTCGCTCATCCGATTTTTCTTGAAATTTTTATAAAAAATGGCAATTATGCCTGATTGTTAGGTGAAATATAAAGAAAAATCGACAAAAAAGCTGTAGACCTTTAAAGCTCACAAAACTAGCGGATACCGGGCTTGAATAATTTCCTGCCAAGATTTCCAGTCAGACTTCCCATACCTCCCAATAGACCTCCGAGTAAGGCTGTAATGAGAATCAAACTCATAGGACTCATACCCTTAAATAATTTCTCCAGACGCAGGGCCAAAATACCTTCATTCTGACTATTTGCCAGAAAAGCAAAAACGGCCCAAAGCAAGGCAATACCCAGGAACCCAGTCAAAAAAGCCCGCAACCCGCTTTTTTCCATCGACAAGCCCACAATGGCGGCAACCAAAATTACAGTCCACCAGGGAAGAATGAATTGGGCAAGGTATCCCAAAATAATCAAAGCCAATATTTGAAATAAAAATTTCATAAATAAAAATCCGTTTTATGTTTAATGATCTTCCAACTTTTCAGTTATCACTTATCGTATTGTTCTTCAAACAGTATCTGATCCGGTAGTTCATCTGGCGATTTTAAAAGCAATTTCTCAAAATACTTTCCATCGGCCCAATAGGCTAGCATATTATCATAGTAGGGACTTCCCGGATTACCCGATTGCCCGCCGGGATATACGCCATAGGCTTTTACCGGATCGCTTAATTCCACGATCATTCTCCACGATGGGCCATGTGTGCCTTTGATCGCATTCAAGGCTGTTCCATCGCCTCCGGTGCTTAGCAAGGTACTTCCAAAAGCTTCAATTCGGCCGATATGGGGTACATGAGTACGCTTGTATTTTGCCAGATTGAAATCCGGGTCATTTTCCAAATCTTCTTTAATGCGCTCCAGCGCTTTTAAAAAGGACTGTGTAACCATTTCCCGGGCTGTTTCAAGTGCTTTGGTTTCTTTATTATCAAAAAAAGAATGCTCGGGATTATCCTCTAACAGAGCAATGGTTCTCCAGGATTCAGGGTATAAAAGTTCAATTTCTAAACTATCTTCTTTGGCAGATATTTCATCCCAGGTTAGCTGGTAGAATTCGTCGAACCAGTAGGTAAATACGATCGGCGCCAAAAGGTCTTTTTCATAGTGAAAGTCCCAGTCTTTTAAGCCAGAATAGACTTTTTCATCCAGATCATTCCCGGGCTGCCAGTCTAAATAGCGAAGCATCAAAGGTAATGCATCGGCAGCTTTATGACTGTAATTATTATTCTGTAGAGCCATCATATCTTCAATGGTAATGCTGGACATGGAATCCAGCAATTCATTGAGCGTCCGTCCCCGATAATCTTCAAAATTGCCCAGGTAATAATAGGGATAAGTCGTATCTGTTGAATGCTGGTTTGCAGAAGAAACAAAGCCCCTTTCCGGATTCTTCACCTGTGGATTATGTGCCGATGGAATGTATCCGTGCCAGTCATTGGCCGAATTGGAGCCATCCTGAATGAACCTGCCCTGAGAAAAGGTTTTGAGTGGAAATTTTCCCTGCACTTTTAGAGCAATATCTCCGGAGTTGCCGGCAAAGACAATATTTTGGGGCGGTACCTTGAATTCCTGAACCGCATTATAATAGTCGTCAAAATCGACGGAAGTATGCAATTTCCTGAACACGCTCACTTCGTTTGATCCTGCATCGTGAGCGAGCCATTGCGTAGCCAGGTCTTGCATAGGATGATTTTTATCTTCGTAAACAATGGGCCCCCATTCCGTATAGCGTACCGTATCTGTCACAGATTCCTGCCCTTTGATCTTATAAGTTTCTATTCTGAATTTGACCTTTTTGATTTGATCATCGATGATATATTGTTCTCGTTTATTATCTGTCCAGAGTATTTTGTAATAGTCTAGTACATCATGCCCGACATTAGTCATCCCCCAGCTGATCTTATCATTAAAGCCGATGGTAATTCCCGGAAATCCGGGTAGCGAAACGCCGTAGGAATTTGCTTCGGGCGTACTGATCTGTAATTCGAACCAGACAGCGGGTAAGGTCATGCCCAGATGTGGATCATTACAAAGGATCGGCTTACCGGATTTGGTTTTACTTCCGGCTACTGCCCAGTTGTTACTGCCCAGAAAAGGGGAGGGCTTGGGATAAGGGTTATGTTCAAATAGCCCCATCAAAACCGGTTTTTGTTCAGGAATTGAAACCGGTGAAAAATCCCAGGGGGTATCTTTGGGAATAATCGGCGATTGTTTTGGATTTTGTTCCGGATACAAAAAATCAAACACTTCCTGACCAAAGACGGTCAAGGCATTGGTAGATTCCAGGTCTTTTTCACGGGAACACAGACTTTGAGCCATAGACTTGATAAAAAGAGCAGATTTCAAATTGCTCCAGGCTTCGGGAGAATAATTTAGTAATTTGAATTCAAGAGGATAATCCCGGGGTTGAAGAGCCTTGATATATGCATTAACGCCAGCCGTATAACTCTGGAGATTGGAATAGTCTTCCGCTTGTTTTTCCCAGTCTGCCAGGGCATTTTCTGCGGCGAATACCAGCCCTTTTCTTCTTTGCAATTTGTCACGTTCCAGGGTTATAGGGCCGAGTATTTCAGATAATCGACCACTGACAGCGCGAGTTGTAAGATCCATTTGCCACAGACGATGTTTTGCAGTAATATAGCCTTGAACAAAATAGGCGTCCTTGAGATTTTGAGCAAAAATATGTGGAACGAGTTGTTTATCGTATACCACATCGACTTTTGCGCTGAGCTCCGAAAATTGATAGGACTTGTTTTGATGCTGACCAACGGCCTCTCCGTTTTTCCAAAAACCGCTGAACGGATTCAAAAACTTCCCTAATGGAGGGATTGTTTGTTTCCCCTGTTTAATCGGACTGTTGAGCAAATAAACCAGACCTGCGCTGAGTAATAATGCTAGCAAAAATTTAATCCACTTCATGCCTTGAAAATTTTATTTTTTTAACTGACGAAAAAAATTGTTCAGCCAAGCACATAAATTTAAAAATTTAGATAGAATACTAGCCTGAATAAGTACGTTTAATTTGCCATTTCCGGGAAAGGAAACTTGCACAGCGAATATTTGCTATAATTGCATTGTTTTTTTTGAAAAAATAGAATGTTAACTAACTATTAATAGTGATGTATTTTTCCTTATATTATGACTAAAATCGGCGTCATATAAAAAAGTCTGAAACCTTTGATTTTACTAGGGTTTGTAAAGTAAAAATCATTTTTTTGATGTCACAAAAAAACAAAATAACTATTGGTATAAATGGCGAAAGGCATTATTATTGTATAACTATAATTATTTTAAAAGTAGTTTTTGTGTTTATTTGTTTGGGTTAGAGACCCTTGCTAACTGGCAAGGGTTTTCTTTTTTTCTGAATAATTGACATAAAAAGGCCCGGACTTAATCAATTAAGCCCGGGCTTTTTTATAAGATATAGCTGAATTATGACCTATCTGCCACTGTTGTTTAAAATAGAAGGTGCGCTACTTGGAATAGCGTCTGGTTCAGCTGGCTTTTTATTAACTTTTCCTTTAATAGTCAATACGATAGGAGCATCACTATAATTAGTAGTTAATTTTACAGTTTTGGTAAATTTACCGATTCTTTTAGTATCGTAGCGAACTTCGATTTTTCCTTTCTCACCCATCATAATTGGCTCTTTGGGATAACTTGGTACAGTACAACCGCAACTGCCTTTCGCATTTTTGATAATAGCCGGAGCATCGCCGGTATTTTCAAAATTAAAAACTCTGAGTGGATCGGAACCCTGCTCAATTTCTCCATAATCAATTACTACAGTTTCAAATTTAAGCATCGGCCCTCCATCAGCAGCTTCAGAAGCGGCAATCTGTGTTTGTACCTGAGCAAAAGATACACTACAAATCAAAGTCATTAAGGTCAAAAGAGAAAATAGTTTTTTCATATCATCTATAAGTTTTATTCACGATAATTATCCGTCTACAAATATATTTAATTAAGGAGCAAAATAAAAGTTTTGTTGTTTATAATGCTTGTTAATGTAACGTTAATACAGTTTGATGACCTAATCTGTGTCCTTACGACGTTTTTATGTTAAATACGTCACGCCTACAGAACAATTTCCTTGTTAGGATTATTACAAATAGTGAACCAAAGGTAAAAGCAAACAAAACTAAGGCCTCACTTCGAAAGGCTTGTTTTTGTATCTTTTTAAGGCAATTAATTGCTTATTATTTCGTACTTTTGTGGAAAATTTGAGCGGATACAGAGCATACGCTTCCCCTACCATTTAACCAAAATAAAACCACAGTTTAGAATATGATAGATAATCCAGTTTCGACAAAAGACATTAAGGCCTCAAGTGAGCAAGGAGAAGAAAATGTATACGTGAAAGAAGTACTTAATGATTTTTGGACTTGTTGTGTAAGTCGTGAAGCGAGTTTGCTGGGACGTAAGGAAGTATTGACCGGAAAAGCCAAATTTGGAATTCTGGGTGATGGTAAAGAAGTTCCGCAGGTTGCTATGGCAAGAGCCTTCAAGAATGGAGACTGGCGTTCGGGATATTACCGGGATCAGACTTTTATGTTTGCACTGGGTTTGTCCACCGTCGAAGACTTTTTTGCTCAATTGTATGCAGATAGCGAAAACGATCCTTTTTCCGGAGGCCGCCAAATGAATAGCCATTTTGCTTCGGCTATTATTGATGAGCATGGCAACTGGGCCAATCACAGAGCGCAGTACAATATCTCTTCCGACATTTCCTCTACCGGAGGACAAATGGCTCGTGCACTTGGTCTTGCACTGGCTTCGAAAAAATACCGGGAGAATGAAGCCTTAAGGGACTCTACTACTTTTTCCGAAAATGGAAATGAAGTTTGCTTTTGTACGATCGGCGATGCAAGTACTTCCGAAGGCGTTTTTTGGGAGACAATGAATGCAGCAGGGGTAATGAAAGTTCCGCTTGCTGTTTCTGTTTGGGATGATGGTTATGGTATTAGTGTGCCTAAAGAGTATCAAACGACAAAAGGAAGTATTTCTGAACTGATGGAAGGATTTCGCCTGAATGATGATGGGGTAGGAATTGATATTTACCAGCTAAAAGGATGGGATTATCCTTCTCTTTGTGATGCCTATGAAAAAGGTATTGAAAAAGTTAGAAAAACACATATTCCTGCTCTGTTTCATATTGATGAACTGACGCAGCCACAAGGGCATTCTACTTCCGGATCACATGAACGCTACAAAGATAAGGAAAGGCTGGATTGGGAAAAAGAAAAAGACTGTATCAAGATGATGCGTCAGTGGATCATCGATTCTGAGATTGCAACCGAAGAAATCGTTGATGAAATTGCAGCTGAAGCAAAAAACTATGTAAAGGAAGCCAAGCAGAGAGCCTGGAATAATTATATCGGTCCGATTAACAAAGAACTGGAGGCTATTAAATCGATTTATGATCGTATTCTTGAGTCGACAGCTAATAAAGAAGCGGTAGAGGCAGTTTATGACAAACTAAACAAAAAGATTAATCCACTTTTTGCAGAAGTCTTGCAAAATGCCAGAAGAATGTTATTCTTCACCGGACAGGAAAAACTAGAACCGGTAGAAGAATTGCGAACCTGGATCAATACTGCCAAAGAAACAGGTGAAAAACGTTATCACACACATTTGTATAGTGATTCACCACATTCTGCATTGAAAGTGCCAGTGATTCCTCCGGAGTATTCTGAGGAGTCTAAATTGGTCAATGGCTACCAGATTCTGAATAAATACTTCGATCAGCTACTCGATAATACGCCTAATCTTTTTGCTTTCGGAGAAGATGTAGGACATATCGGGGATGTAAATCAGGGATTTGCAGGAATGCAGGCCAAATATGGCAGAGAACGGGTTTTTGATACGGGAATCAGGGAATGGACAATCATGGGACAGGCAATCGGGATGGCTTTACGGGGACTTCGGCCAATTGCAGAAATCCAGTATCTTGATTACCTGATTTATGGTTTGGAACCTTTGACCGATGATCTCGCTACCCTGCGTTACCGCAGTAATGGCTTGCAACAAGCACCAGCCATTATTCGAACCAGAGGACATCGTCTCGAAGGAATCTGGCACGCCGGTTCACCCCTGGGAATGCTTATTCACTCTTTGCGAGGTATATACCTGTGTGTTCCCCGGAATATGACCCAGGCCGTTGGCTTTTATAATACTTTGATCCAATCCGACGATCCCGGATTAGTAATCGAATGTCTTAATGGTTACCGACTCAAAGAACGCCTTCCGGACAACATGGGAGCATACACCGTGCCGCTCGGTGTACCGGAAGTACTGGAAGAAGGAACAGATGTGACACTGGTTACTTATGGAAGTTGCGTAAGAATTGCTCAGGAAGGTGTTGATTTACTCAAACAAAAAGGAGTTTCTGTCGAATTAATAGATGTGCAAACTTTACTACCATTCGATCTTGAACATAGAATTGTCGAATCTTTAAAGAAAACCAATCGCATTGTCTTCATGGATGAAGATGTCCCGGGAGGTGCTACTTCCTATATGTTACAGGAAGTATTGGAGATACAGGGAGGGTATCAATACCTTGATTCTAAACCAAGAACACTAACTGCAAAGGCACATCGCCCGCCATTTGGTTCTGATGGAGATTATTTCTCGAAGCCGAATCCTGAAGACGTTTTCAATATTGTATATAATATGATGAACGAATTTGATCCAGTCTTGTATCCAGAGATATAGATAGGATTACAATAGTCAGATGTACGGATTTTATAACTTGCCAAAGTAAGTAATGCTTTGTAGTGGCAATGAATTTTATGCTTCTGTGCGCTCTGCGTCTACTTTGTGTGCTCTGCGTCCAAAAAAAAAGCAAGGCCTGTTTAATTTTCGAACATTTGATAAATTTTATCTATATATTTGCGATTCGTCATTATATATATAAACGCTATCAATCTTGGCTAAGAGCTTAGTTATAATTCCTACCTACAATGAAAAAGAGAATATCTCTAAGATTATTAATGCGGTTTTTTCATTAAGTGTAGATTTTCATATTCTGGTTGTGGATGATGGTTCACCCGATGGTACTGCAGATATTGTTAGAGATATGATGCAGACGCAGCAGGAACGGCTACATATTATGGAGCGCTCGGGCAAACTTGGCCTTGGTACTGCCTATATTGCTGGTTTTCGATGGGGATTGGAAAGAGGTTATGACTACCTCTTTGAAATGGATGCCGATTTTTCTCATAATCCGAAAGATTTAGTACGATTGCTTGAAGCTTGCCAAAAGCCCGGGGTCGATGTAGTGGTAGGCTCACGTTATATAAAAGGTGGAAAATTGGAAAACTGGCCATTTGATCGGATTGCACTTTCATATGGTGCATCGCTATATGTTCGTATGGTGACCTGGATGCCGGTAAATGATCCCACTGCCGGTTTTATCTGCTACTCCCGAAAAGTACTGGAAACAATTGATCTCGATAAGATTCGCTTCGTTGGTTATGCTTTTCAAATTGAAATGAAATATGCGGCTTATTCACTTGGGTTTAAAATAAAGGAAATCCCAATAACTTTTACGGATAGGGTAGAAGGAGAGTCCAAAATGAATACGAGTATCATAAGTGAAGCGATCAAAGGTGTTTTACAGATGAAGTGGAAAAGCTTCTTTAATTCTTATGCTTTTAAAGAGAAGTCAGTACACTAGGGACATAGTGTAGCTAAGATGTACTGATTTTTACAGGCTCTTAATGATAATAGCGATCAAAGTGGCGAAGTGTGGCGGATTTCATAGCCTTTTTTATACTTATCCCTCTCATCCCGAACTTAAATCAGAATAATATTCGATTTTTGTTTTTTTCAAAAAGCATAAACAAAACATCTACAAGCCTGTTTTTTCGAAAGAAATATACCTTTTATTTCGTATAGATAATGATTTCTCACTTTTTTGCTTGTAAAAAATCTTTATTATATCATTTTTTTGATGATTGAGCTGGCTGGCTGATTTTTGTAAAAATTAGGCTGTGGAAAACTTTTTTACCCCAATAGTGGCAAAATGTGGTAGAATGTGGTAGAATGTTGTATATTTAAGCCAACTTTTGATCAAAATAGGTAAAATGTCTCAGCTTTTAGGAGAATTTGAATGTAAAATTGACGCGAAAGGTAGGATGAGAGTGCCTACATCTGTGTTGAAGCAGTTGGGAGGAGCCGATAAGAGTACTTTCGTAGTCAATCGGGGAGTTGAGCCATGCCTTACTTTGTATCCTAAAAAAGTTTGGGATGCAATAAGTGCCAGGGTTAATAAACTGAACCCTTATGTTGAGAAAAACAGAAAGTTTATCCGCTATTTTTATCGCGGGGCGACCGAGTTGAAGCCAGATGCTTCAGATCGGATCTTGCTTTCAAAAAACTTACTGGAGTATGCCGGGATTGAAAAGGAGGCAATCCTGTTTGCAATTAATGACCGTTTGGAAATATGGTCTAAATCCAGATACGAAAATATGCTCGATGAAGAACCGGAGAGTTTTTCTGAATTAGGAGCAGCAGTAATGGGGCAGGTTGATATGACTAATCTGTTAGCCGCACCGGAAGAAGATACTAAGGAGGATAATAGTGATGAGTAGCTATCACGATCCGGTTTTATCCATTGAAAGTGTTGAAGCGCTTAATATAAAAAAAGAAGGAGTGTACGTTGATGCAACTTATGGCGGAGGCGGACATTCGAAGCTGATTTTACAAAAGCTGGGTGCAAAAGGGCATCTGCTAGGTTTTGATCAGGATGAAGATGCTTTATCGAATGTAATTGAGAATGAACGATTTACCTTTGTCCACCACAATTTTAAACACCTTAAAAAATTTCTGAGACTTCACGGTTATCCAAAAGTCGATGGAGTATTAGCAGATTTAGGGGTGTCCTCTCATCAGTTGGACGATGCAGAACGTGGCTTCTCTTTTCGATTTGATACAGACCTGGATATGCGTATGAATCAGCAAGGCGATATTACCGCAGCTGATATTTTGAATGAGTACAGTGCCGAAGACCTGCAAAATGTTTTTAGCTTATATGGAGAAGTTAGGAATTCAAAATCACTGGCTCAATTGATTGTCAATGAACGCAGATCAAAACCGCTGAAACGAATCGCTGATTTTTTGACGGTAATTGATCCGCTCGTTCGAGGAAACCGAAACCGTTATCTCGCTCAGGTTTTTCAGGCACTTCGCATAGAAGTAAATGATGAAATAGCTGTGCTGAAAACTTTTCTCGAGGATGCTCTGGTCGTATTGAAACCCGGAGGACGACTCGTGATCATAGCTTATCATTCCCTGGAAGACAGATTGGTGAAGCATTTTTTCAAGAGTGGAAACTTCACCGGAGAATACATCAAAGATTTTTACGGAAATATTGAGCGACCTTTTAAAATAATTACTAAAAAAGCCATCATTCCTTCGGATGAAGAAATTCGGAAGAATCCAAGAGCAAGAAGTGCGAAAATGAGGGTGGCCGAGAAAAATTAATAATATAAATTAAAAGTAGAAGTGGCCAAGAAAAGATCAATTAAAGACTATACTGCTTTGGGAAGCTTAAGCGCCGAGCTTGTGCTTAAAAATTTTCCCTTTGTCTGCTTTTTGGGCTTTTTGGCTATGATATATATTGCCAATGCACATTATTCTGAGAAAAAAGTTAGACAAATTCAGAAAACGCAGGCAGAACTTAAACAATTGCGATGGAAATATATGTCCCTGCAATCGGAATTCACCTACCAAACCAAAAGGTCAGAAGTGATCAAGGCGGTGAAAGATATGGGGCTAAAACCGAATAAGAAAAAACCTAATAAGATCATTCTGAAAAAAGAGCCTTAGAGACTAATGTATGGATATAAAGAATGAAGTACTAATTCGGGTTTATATTGTACTGATAACCATAGTGATTCTCGGTATTTTACTCTTTGTTCAAACTGTGAGGATAAGCGTTTTTCAGGGAGAGAAATGGAGGACAAGAGGTAATAGCCTCTATGTAGAGCGTAAATCCGTAGAGGCAGAAAGAGGTAATATATTTTCTGATGATGGCAGTTTATTAGCTACATCACTACCGTTCTTTGAAATACGATTTGATCCAAACTCTACCGGAATGGATCCCAAGGATTTTGAGAATAATATTGATTCTTTGGCGCATTGCCTGGCTATGTATGTCGATAATTCTTATACCATAGGAGGGATGTTGCAAAGATTGAAGGAAGAAAAAGAAAACGGTGCGCGTAATATTCTGATCAAACGGAATGCTACTTATGTAGAAAAAGAAATGATGAGCCGTTTTCCTTTATTCAACAAAGGGCAATATGGTGGTGGCTTCATTGTAAATTCACAACCCAAGCGAGAACGGCCTTTCCGACAACTGGCCTTTCGTACCATCGGCTACGTTCGGGACGGACATAATCCGGTTGGATTGGAAGGATACTTCAATGAGACCCTGGCTGGTGAGGATGGTAAAAAGTTGATGTTTCGCGCTCCGAATAATACCTATTTACCAGTCGAGGATTTAATGGAAATAGAACCCAAGCGAGGCGACGATATAGTAACTACAATTGATATTAATCTCCAGGATGTGACACATGAAGCATTACTGCGCGGATTGAAATACCACAAAGCAAAGCATGGTACAGCAGTATTGATGGATGTAAAAACCGGTGCAATCAAAGCCATTTCTAATATCGGTAAAACGGAGCAAGGCTATTTTGAAGTCTATAATTATGCAGTTGGAGCGGCTACTGAACCGGGCTCTACTTATAAACTGGCCACTATTATGGCACTGCTCGAAGATGGATATATCGACCTGGATGATTCGATTGATATTGAAAATGGGAAACATACTTTTTACGAAGAGGAAATGCTGGACTCTTCTCCGGAAAGTTTCAGAACGGATACGACTACCATTCGCAGAGCCTTTGAAATTTCTTCCAATGTTGGAATGGGAAAACTGGTCCAGCAGTACTATGGCGATAAAAAAGGCGGAGACGAAAAATTTGTGGAGCAATTGAGGGATTTCAGATTGCACACTATGACCAATGTAGAAATAAAAGGGGAGGCCGCGCCTTACATCAAAACCCCATATAGTGAAGAAGATGACTGGAGCGGCATTACGCTACCGTGGATGTCTATCGGCTACGAAGTGACGATTACTCCCTTGCAACTACTTTCTTTTTACAATGCGGTTGCAAACGGAGGACAAATGGTGAAGCCTTATTTAGTTTCTGAAATTCGTCATTTTGACCAAACTATTGAACGGTTTAAACCAACCGTAGTAAAAAGAAAAATAGCTTCCAAAAAGACTATTGAAAAAGCAAAGGAATTATTAATTGGAGTAGTAGAAAACGGAACGGCTTCTAAATTGAAAACCAGTAAATATAAATTTGCTGGAAAAACCGGCACGGCTCAAATTAACTACCGAAAATTCCGACCGATTAAAAATATAAAATACCAAGCTTCTTTTGCAGGCTTTTTTCCGGCTGATGATCCGGTATATTCCTGTATCGTAGTAATTACCGAGCCCAGGGAAAATGGTTTCTACGGAGGGGAAGTTGCTGGACCGATATTCAGGGAGATTGCAGACAAATGCTATGAGATTAAGCCCGAATTTCACCGGGCAATGAACGAATACAGAAAACCTGTTCTTGTAAAAAATAAACTACCTAGCTTCGATGCAGGAGAAAAAGAAGATATAGAAGAAGCTTTGGCTTATGTAAATCTTCGCTACGAAAATAATGCGGAAACCGACTGGACCATAATACGAGCCGAGACGGATACCTTAAGCCTTGACAATCGGACGATCAGCGAGAAGGTAGTACCCAATGTAGTCGGTATGGGCTTGAGAGATGCCATGTACATTCTCGAAAATCTTGATGTGAAAGTAGTCGTAGGAGGAGCAGGAAGAGTAAGGAAACAATCAATTATACCAGGGACACCAATAGAGGGTCAAACGATTAGATTGACACTGAATTAAAAAGAGGTTTACTCCTCTCATTATGAAACACTATTTATAACACTATTACTTTAAAAACCCTCGCACTTTGAAACACGTGAAGTCCCTGGAGAATATATTAACTGAACTGTCAATAAGCGAGACTATTGGTAATCTGGAAGTTACTGTCGAGGAAATTCATTTTGATTCTCGAAAAGTACAAGCCGGAACTTGTTTCGTCGCCGTAAAAGGCGTAGAGACCGACGGTCATTGCTTTATTGATCAGGCGATTGCAGCAGGAGCAAAGGTAATTATCTGTGAAACACTACCCACCGAAATTGCCAGCTCGGTAACTTTTGTTCGCGTTCCCGATAGCGCAGAAGCTTTAGGGCTCATTGCCACCAATTACTTTGATCACCCTTCCAGGGATTTAAAGTTGGTCGGCATTACCGGAACTAATGGCAAGACTACCACTGCTACATTACTACATCAGTTGTTTAGCAAAATGGGTTATAAAGTTGGCCTGTTATCAACTGTTGAAAATATGATTGGTGACCGTGTCTTACCTTCTTCATATACGACACCGGATGCTGTTTCTATTAATGCACTGTTAGTAGAGATGAAAACAGCCGGATGTGATTATGTTTTTATGGAGGTAAGTTCACATGCAGTAGCTCAAAGAAGAATTGCAGGTTTGCATTTCACAGGCGCTGTTTTTACCAATATTACCCATGATCATTTGGATTACCACAAAACCTTTAAAGCATATATCAATGCCAAGAAAAGGTTCTTTGATGATCTTCCGTCAAGCGCTTTTGCCCTGACGAATATCGATGATCGCCGGGGTAAGGTAATGGTACAAAACACCAGAGCTCAAATCAATAGCTATAGCCTTCATACCTTAACCGATTTTAAAGCCAGGGTTTTGGAGAATAGCATTACCGGATTGCATTTAGAGCTTGACGGTGAAGCCTTTTATAGCAGATTGATCGGAGAGTTCAATGCCTATAATTTACTTGCAGTTTATGCCACGGCCCGTTTGTTGGGAGCGGATAAAATGGAAGCGATGACAGCACTGAGTGAATTGAAATCTGCAGAAGGCCGCTTTGATTATATTTTTGATAAAAGCAGAAATATAATGGCTATTGTAGATTATGCGCATACACCCGATGCACTCGAAAAAGTTTTGAGTACTATCGACAAATTGAAAAAGGGAAATGAGCAAATCATTACAGTCGTCGGAGCGGGAGGAGACCGGGACAGGACCAAGCGACCATTGATGGCCGAAAAGGCCTGTGAATTTAGTAGTCAGGTGATCCTTACCTCGGATAATCCGCGTTCTGAAAATCCGGAGGCAATCATTTCCGAAATGGAAAGCGGTGTACCTGCTTACGCGAATCACAAAGTACTGGCGATTACCAATCGCTTACAAGCTATAAAGACAGCTTGTAAATTGGCAAAATCCGGAGATATTATACTCGTAGCCGGAAAAGGACATGAGAAATATCAGGAAATCAAGGGAGTGAAACATCCTTTTGATGACAAACAGATTTTGCTGGATAATTTGAATATTGATAAGTGACTATCCCTACTGAACTGAAGAACTATTATCATTCTCAGATTCGATTAACAGCGGGCAGTAGGTACAACAAAACCGGAACTCCTTTTCGGTGGCACCTGCTGCTGCTGTTAAGCTTCCGAATCAATCAGGATGGATAGGCACTTATTTTAAGATACGAACTGAGAATGGCGGATATGATACTATGAGCTAAGTCCCGCCTTGAGAATTGAACAGGAGTACTATTATACGAGTGCTCTATCTGACAAACAATAGCCCGGTAGTTTTTAGAACGCTGTGGTATATCAAACAATTAGGATCATATGCTTTATGACCTGCTGAAATACTTGGATTCGATTGGAGTCGGCGGAGCCGGGCTTTACAAATTTATCAGCTTTAGAGCAGGAGCAGCGATAATTATTTCTTTGCTGATTTCAATGGTTTTCGGTGGAAAAATAATCAATTACCTGAAACGCCTGCAAGTTGGAGAAACGGTTCGTGATTTGGGTCTAGACGGCCAGAAAGAAAAAGAAGGAACACCTACGATGGGAGGTGTGATCATCATGATGTCAATTCTGATTCCTTGTTTACTCATGGCAAATCTTGAAAATGATTATATCATTCTCATGCTCGTGGCAACTACCTGGATGGCGATTATCGGATTTATTGATGATTATATAAAAGTTTTTAAAAAAGATAAAAAAGGGCTCAGTGGAAAATTTAAAATACTGGGTCAGATTGGACTTGGATTGATCGTGGCATTGACGATGTTGTTTAGTGACCAGATGCAGGTTCGAATGACGCCAGCAGAGTTTGAAGCAAGAGGACTGAGTGAAGAAAGTATCGTAAAAGAAGATTTTGTAAGAGTGGGTAATGAAAAAGAGCTGAGATATTATGTGAAAACCACGCTTACCAATGTCCCTTTTTTCAAAGGAAATAAACTGGATTATGGAAGAATAATCCCTTTTTTCGGAGATAACTGGCAAAAATTTGCCTGGATCATTTTTGTCCCTGTCGTAGTCATTATTGTGACAGCAGTGTCTAATGGAGCGAATTTGACAGACGGGATTGATGGACTGGCCACTGGAGTTAGTGCAATCATGGGGGCTACATTAGGTGTATTGGCTTATGTATCCAGTAACTCGATCGCCGCGGATTATCTCAACATCATGTATTTGCCCGGAGCAAACGAACTGGTGATTTACACGGCTTGTTTCATGGGGGCTTGTATCGGTTTTCTTTGGTACAATTCCTATCCGGCTCAGATATTTATGGGGGATACCGGAAGTTTAATGATCGGAGGAGTGATTGCTTCGCTGGCTATCCTGATACGAAAAGAATTGTTGATTCCGATTTTGTGTGGAATTTTTCTGGTAGAAAATCTTTCGGTCGTACTACAGGTAAGTTATTTCAAGTACACCAAAAAGAAATACGGAGAAGGCAGGAGGATATTTCTGATGTCTCCCCTGCATCACCACTACCAAAAAAAAGGTATGCACGAATCAAAAATCGTTACGCGCTTCTGGATTGTCGGAATCATGTTGGCCGTATTAACAATTATTACTTTGAAAATTAGATAAGCCAATGAAAGTTGTAGTATTGGGTGCAGGTGAAAGCGGTATAGGAGCAGCTTTGTTAGCGAAACAACTTGGCTATGAAATATTCGTTTCGGACAAAGGTTCGATAAAAGAAAAATATAAACAGGAACTTGTTGAAAATAATATCCCTTTTGAAGAAGGGAATCATTCGGAGAAAAAGATCTTCGAAGCTTCGGTGATCATCAAAAGTCCCGGAATTCCGGATAAGATCGAATTAATTCGACGCCTGAATGAAAAAGGACTGGAAGTGATTTCTGAAATTGAATTTGCCAGCAGATTTACCAGCGCAAAGATTATTGGTATTACCGGTAGTAATGGTAAAACAACGACTACAAACCTTACTTATCACTTGCTAAAAACAGGTGGGCTAAATGTAGCTATGGGAGGGAATGTAGGTTACAGTTTTGCCAGATTGCTAACCGAAAGCCAATGCGATCTTTATGTGTTAGAACTGAGTAGCTTTCAACTGGATGGGATTAAAAATTTTAAACCGGATATTGCCATGCTACTCAACATTACACCGGATCATCTGGATCGATACGATTACCAATTGGAAAACTATATCGCTTCCAAATTTCGTATCATCATGAATCAGGGAATAAAAGACACTTTTATTTACAATGCTGATAACGGAAATATGCAGTCATTTTTGAAAAATCAAAATTTGATTATGCAAACTGTTCCGGTAAAAGAACAGACTTCCGCAAAGCCTCTGATTAAGGTTCGACAGATAGATTTTGATTTATCCGGCTCTGCTCTGAAAGGCAGGCATAATAGGTTTAATGCGATCTGTGCAATAGAGGCAGCTTTATTATGTGGTGTAAATGAATCTGATATTCGTAAAGGATTGCAAAGCTTTGCCAACGATGCACATCGCCTGGAAACTATAGCTGTAAAACAGGGGGTGGAATATATCAATGATAGTAAAGCTACCAATGTAGATGCGGTGTATTATGCTTTGGATGCCATGACCAAACCCATTGTGTGGATTGTCGGCGGAACGGATAAAGGAAATGATTATGGTTCGCTCATTAAACTGGTAGAAGAAAAAGTCAAAGCCATTATCTGTCTGGGAGCAGATAATTCGAAAATTCTGGAAGTCTTTTCGCCTTTGATTAAAAATATCGAAGAGACGCGCAGTGCGGAAGAAGCGGTTAAAAGAGCTGGTATCTATGCGGAAAAAGGGGATGTCGTGATACTGTCTCCTGCTTGTGCAAGTTTTGACTTGTTTAAAAATTATAAAGATCGCGGGGATCAATTTAGAACTGCGGTACTAAATATAGATGACTAGGGATATATACCCGGTCGAAAAGTTCATTGACCATGAGAAAACAAAACAACGGATTATAAAGAGCAAACACCCTTGAATCATGTCTATAGGAAACAGACTATATGCCGAGTTGAGAGGCGACCGTGCCGTTTGGATGATTGTTGCAATCCTTGCAATCTTTTCATTATTGGCGGTATACAGTGCTACCGGACATGCGGCTTTTAGAACGAGAGGAGGCGATACGGAATCCTATCTGATTCGACATATGTTCTTTGTAGTAGCCGGCCTGGTAGTGACCTATTTATGTTATTTGATGCATTATACGCAGTATATGCGAATTGCTCCGATATTACTGGTGATTTCTGTGCCCTTGCTGGTCTATACCATTGCATTTGGAGTAGAAATCAATGAAGCAAAGCGCTGGTTGGAAGTACCCTTTGTAGGCATAACTATACAAACCTCGGATATCGCCAAACTTGCACTTATTATTTATGTTGCCAGAGCAATATCGTCTAAACAGGAATACATCAAAGATTTTAATAGTGCCTTTTTGCCTATAGTTGTTCCTATTCTGATTATCTGCGGATTGATTGCACCATCGGATTTGTCAACATCATTACTGCTTTTTATTACTTGTCTGTTCATGATGTTTCTGGGAAGAGTGTCATTCAAATACATCTTGCTACTGATCTTTCTGATGATTGTCGTCTTTGCATTATTAATCATAATTGGTCAAATGTTTCCGGATTCTTTAGTGAGATCAGGAACCTGGATTGAGCGATTAAGAGAGTTTGTTGAAGATCCGGAAGGAGGCTATCAGATACAGCATGCCAAGATTGCCATTGCTAATGGTGGGTATTTTGGGGATGGCCCAGGTAATAGTGTGATGCGAAATTATTTGCCTGCACCTTACTCGGATTTTATTTATGCAATTATCTGTGAGGAATATGGTTTGCTGGGAGGGTTTGTATTGATAGGTCTTTATGTGCTTTTGTTTTTTCGTTGTGTGAGAGTCGTGACCAAGAGTCCAAAAGCATTCGGAGCCATGCTGGTACTCGGTCTGGGATTAATTATTGCGATGCAGGCTATGGTAAATATTGCCGTATCCGTGCATCTGGTTCCGGTGACGGGGCTCAACTTGCCCTGGGTGAGTAAAGGGGGAACTTCAATACTGTTTTCGAGTATTGCCTTTGGAATGATCCTAAGTGTGAGTAGGTATATTGAAAAAACGACAGATTAAAAACAGGCCATGAAAGTAATTATTTCAGGAGGAGGAACCGGCGGTCATGTATTTCCCGCAATCGCTATTGCGGATGAGTTAAAAAAACGAATGCCCGAAACGGAAATTTTATTCGTTGGGGCAAAAGATAAAATAGAAATGGAGAAAGTCCCGAAAGCAGGATACCCAATCAAAGGATTGTGGATCAGTGGACTTCAAAGAAAATTGACATTAAAGAACCTGATGTTTCCATTCAAACTGATACATAGCTTGTGGAAAGCATTCTGGATCGTAAAAAGGTTTAAACCTGATGTAGTAATAGGAGTCGGTGGTTTTGCCAGCGGGCCTACATTGGAAGTAGCCAGTAGAATGGGGATACCCTGTTTGTTACAAGAGCAAAATTCCTATGCCGGTATTACAAATAAAATCCTGGCAAAGAAGGTGCAAAAAATTTGTGTGGCTTATGATAAAATGGACCGGTTTTTCCCGGCCGGAAAAATTGTTCTTACGGGTAATCCGATTCGGAAAGATATTCTACAAAAACAGGCAAACAGAGCAGAAGGAATTAAACATTTTGATCTGGATATAGTGAAGAAAACGATTGTAATTATCGGAGGTAGTATGGGAGCGAGATCAATTAATCAGGGAATGCGGGCAAGTATGCAATTGCTGAAAGATCATCCACAGGTACAGGTGCTTTGGCAATCCGGCAAATTGTATATCGACGAGTATCAGGTTTGTGAAACTGCAAAATTGCCAAACGTTAAAATCTCTGCTTTTATAGATCGCATGGATTTGGCTTACACAATGGCGGATGTAGTAATTGGCAGGGCAGGAGCATCTACGATTTCTGAATTATGTATTGTCGGAAAAGCAGCGGTATTAATGCCATCACCCAATGTAGCCGAGGATCATCAAACGAAGAATGCGATGGCTTTGGTAGAGCAATCGGCAGCTATGCTGGTCAAAGATGCAGACGCTAAGGAAAAAATGATCAGCACAGCTCTTGAAATCTTGAATGATGCTGAAAAACAGAAGAGCCTGGAGCAAAATATATTAAAATTAGCCAAGCCCCAGGCTACAGAAACAATTGTTGATGAGATCATAAAACTAGTGAAGAAGCCCTGAAACAAGTTAGGGGCTTGAATAAATTGCAGAAATTTTAAATTAAAAATAGCAGATTAAAAGATGACACATATTTTAATGCAACAGATTGAAAAACAGTATTTTATACATTGTGTTATTGAAACCTGAAAATATAAAACAAGAACAAAAAATTGAATCTGAATGATGTACATACGATATATTTTATCGGCGTAGGAGGAATCGGAATGAGTGCTCTTGCACGCTATTTCAACGGATTGGGATGTGAGGTTCATGGTTATGATAAAACTGAAACCTTTTTGACCAAAAAGTTGGTTGATGAAGGTATAAAAATCCACTATGTGGATGATTTGAAGTATATCCCGGAGCAGGTAGACCTGGTTGTTTATACCCCGGCAGTACCCGATGATCATCAGGAGTTAAGCTTTTTTCGAAAAAGCGATATCCCGTTAAAAAAACGAGCTGAAGTACTCGGAATGATCAGCCGGGATAAAAAATCAATCGGTATAGCCGGAACACATGGAAAGACGACAACAAGTTCAATCCTGACGCATCTTTTGAAAGTTGGAGGCATTGATTGTACTGCCTTCCTCGGTGGAATCGCTCAAAATTATGCATCCAACTTTGTCAGAGGTGAAAGTGACTGGGTGATAGCAGAGGCAGACGAATATGATCGTTCTTTCCTGCAGCTTAATCCGGATTACTCGGTGATCTTGTCAATGGATGCTGACCATCTGGATATCTACGGCAACGAAGATGATATGCACGAGGGCTTCACTCAATTTGCAGAGCGTATTAAACCGGGAGGAAAGGTCTTTTTAAAAAAAGGATTGCAATTAAAAAGAACCTCGATTGATAGCATTGATTTCGGAGTAGAGCAGGGTGCTTATCAAGCTAAGCAACTGAGAGTTGAAAACGGATATTTTGTATTTGATTACGAAAGCCCGATTGAAAATATTGAAAATATTGTATTCACTTTGCCCGGCCGGCATAATGTCGAGAATGCAACAGCGGCAATAGCAATTGCACAGCAACTAGGGGTTAAAAGTGAAGCAATCATAAAAGCAACGGCTTCATTCAAAGGAATAAAGCGACGATTTGAATTTATTTACCGAGATGAACGTATAGTCTATATTGATGATTACGCACATCATCCGACAGAACTAAATGCAGCTATCGATGCGGCAAGAATGCTTTTCCCGGAGCGTAAGCTCAGTGGCATTTTTCAGCCTCATCTTTACTCAAGAACCAGAGATTTTGTAGATGGTTTTGCCAAAGCACTGGATCAATTGGATGAGATTATTCTGATGGATATTTATCCGGCCAGAGAATTGCCGATTCCCGGAGTGAGTTCCAGACTGATCTACGATCGTATGGAAAATCCCAATAAGGTATTGCTTGCCAAAACTGATTTGATGGAGCATTTGCAGGAACGGGATTTTGAAATCCTGCTCACACTGGGAGCGGGAGATATTGATACTTTTGTTGAACCCATTAAAAACAAGATAGCTAATGGCTAAACAAAAAGGAAATAATCTGGATGGCTTGAAGCGTATCGCCTGGTTTGCTTTTTTTCTGATAATCGCTGTTATAGTAGTCTCTGCTATCGAGTGGAAGAAAGAATCGAAAATCACGGATGTAGTGATTGATATCTATCAGTTAGAAACGGGCTACTCTTTGATTAATACCGAGGATGTTTTGATGAATATCGAAAAAAGCTTTGGTTATACACTGACGGGGATGCCAATTAAAGATATTGATGTAGAAAGGGTAGAACGTGTCTTGCAAGCCGACCCTTTTGTAGATGAGGCAATCGTTTATATCGATGCGGTAAATAAAGTACATATTGAATTGACACAACGCGAACCGATTCTTCGGGTAATTGATAAAAATGGATTGACTTATTATCTGGATCGAGAGGGTGGACAAGTTCCCTGGTCAAAGCATTATACACCAAGGGTTTTAGTGGCTACCGGAAATATCAATCCTTACGACCGGGATTACATGGAAAAGAAAAAACACATTGTAAAGGATTTATATCATCTCACGAAAAGGGTTTTGGAAGATGATTTTTTGAAACCGATGATTGAACAGGTTTATGTTAAAAGATACGGAGAATACCACCTGATTCCTAAAATTGGAGATCAGCGAATTATTCTCGGAGGAATGGATCGACTGGAAGAAAAGATTTTATACTTAAAGAATTTTTACAGAGAAGGCCTCCCATACAAAGGCTGGCAAAAATACAAAACTATTAATTTAACTTTTAAAGGTCAGGTAGTTGCTGAGAAAAAATAACTCAGTACATATTATGAGAAAACTACCTCTAAATCTCGTACTATGATGGATAATTTAAACATGCAAAAGCAGGATGTAGTCTTCGCGCTGGACATAGGCACGACTAAGGTTTGTGCGATTGCTGGTCGTGAAAACGATCATGGTAAGCTGGAGATTCTTGGCATTGGTAAAGTTGCTTCTACCGGTGTATCAAGAGGTGTGGTTTCGAACATCGAAAAAACCGTCAAAGCAATTTCTGAAGCGATCGCTGCTGCGGAACGAAATTCAGGATGTAAAGCTAAGGTGGTTCACGTTGGAATCGCAGGTCAACATATCAAGAGCCTCCAGCATCGCGGGATTCTTACCCGTGACAATGACATCGATGAAATCTCCGAGAGAGATATTGAAAAGCTTATTAATGATATGCACAAATTGGTGCTGCCTCCCGGTGACAAAATCCTCCACGTAATTCCTCAGGAATATACGGTGGATAATGAACAAGGGATTACTGATCCCATTGGGATGTCCGGCGTTCGGCTGGAAGCTAATTTTCATATCATTACCGGGCAGATTGCTGCATCCAATAATATCCAGCGTTGTGTAGAGAGAGTCGGTATGAAAGTAGCCGATATCACACTCGAACCAATTGCTTCAGCGCATTCCGTACTGAGCGAAGAAGAAAGAGAAGCAGGTATCGCATTAGTGGATATCGGTGGAGGTACGACAGATATCACCATCTTTCAGGAAGGCATTATTCGTCATACCGCTGTAATTCCTTTTGGCGGAAATGTGATTACTAATGATATCAAGGAAGGATGCAATGTGATGTCTCAGCAAGCTGAAAAGCTGAAATTGCGTTTTGGTTCTGCCCTGGCAGAAGAAGTATATGACAATCGCATTATTACGATACCTGGTTTGAAAGGGCGTGATCCAAAAGAAATTTCTGAAAAGAATCTGGCCCGAATTATTCAGGCCCGGGTAGAAGAAATCCTCGACTATGTTGTTTGGGAAATCAAACGATCCGGTTACGAGCGTAAATTAATTGGCGGTATTGTGCTAACGGGCGGAGGTGCTTTATTGAACCACATCGAGAAACTAACCGAGTTCCATACTGGCATGAGTACACGGATTGGTTTACCAATCGAATTGCTTGGACATGGGTATGACGAACGTGTTTGTAGTCCCATTTTCGCTACCGCTATCGGTCTTTTGAAGAAAGGTATCGAAAATACCGATCCGGAATTATTCAATGAAAAAGAAGATGAGGAAATTCCAGTAGAAGAAGAAACTCCGGAACCGGTTACAGAAACAAGCAATGATTCGGGGAATGGAAAATGGTACGAACAAATTTTCCGTAAAACCAAGGAATGGTTCGAAGCAGAGCCGGACACTGAATTCTAAACAATAAAAAATTAGCAATTAATCAAGGGACGATGATAATTGAACTTTGATAATTGAAAAAATGAAAATCTTACTTAACCTTTTTAAAAATCTACATTATGATATTTGATTTGCCACAAGATGAAGGGTCTATAATAAAAGTTATTGGAGTTGGCGGTGGTGGAAGTAATGCCGTAACTCACATGTTTAAACAAGGGATCATCGGCGTAGACTTTGCTATTTGTAATACGGATAGCCAGGCTATGGAACTGAGCCCGGTACCTACCAAAATTTCGCTCGGTCCTGACCTGACCCAGGGACGAGGGGCAGGCTCTAAGCCAAATGTTGGTCGACAAGCTTGTCTGGAATCCATCCAGGATGTCAAGAAATTCCTGGAAAATGATACGAAAATGCTTTTCGTTACAGCCGGAATGGGGGGCGGAACCGGGACGGGTGCTGCTCCTATTATTGCAAAAGAAGCGCAGGAAATGGATATCCTGACAGTAGGTATTGTGACGCTGCCATTTACTTTTGAAGGGAGAAGAAGATCGACGCAGGGAGTGGACGGTCTCGAAGAGTTGAAAAAACATGTGGATACGCTCATTGTAATATCTAATGATAAACTGCGACAGATTCACGGAAACCTTTCTATTTCCGATGCTTTTGCACAGGCCGATGATATCCTGACTACCGCTGCCAAGGGAATTGCTGAGATCATTACCGTTGCCGGTTATGTAAACGTCGATTTTGAAGATGTAAATACTGTTATGCGAGATTCAGGGGTCGCGATTATGGGGACAGCTTCTGCCGAAGGTGAAGATCGGGCCAAACAGGCTGTCGACAAAGCACTAAATTCTCCACTTCTGGAAGACAATAATATTAAAGGGGCTCAACATATTTTATTAAATATCTCTTCAGGTACGAGAGAAGTGACAATGGATGAAATATTTGAAATTACCGAATTTGTACAGGAAGAAGCGGGATATGGTACGGATCTGATCTGGGGTAACTGTTTTGACGAGTCTTTGGGAGATAAGATTTCCGTAACGGTTATTGCTACTGGATTTGAGCATCACAAAAATAAAGTAGCGCTGGAAGATAAAACGGATGAAAAAGTGGTGATTTCTCTGGATGATGATCTGCCACAAAAAAAAAGAGGGCTTTTTGATTTAGGACCGAATGACGGAACTGAAAATGCCCAGACGGTTGAATTCAATAATATCAAAGAGTCTTTGGAAAAATACCAAAGAGGACGTTACTCTTATGATGAGCCTTATATCAAAAATGAAGACAAACAAAAAATAGAAGAAGAACGTCGAATCCGTATGGAGCAGGAAGCCCTTCGTCGGGAAAGATTGAGAAAAAGGTCTACACCAAATTTGAGTAATCCGAAAAATATTGTAGACCTCGAAAACGAACCCGCTTACCTCCGTCGCCGGGTACATTTGGATGATGTGCAACATTCTTCCGAGATGGACATGTCCAACTGGAGTATTACTGATGGCGATGAGCCGGAGCTAAAAGACAATAAGTATTTACACGATAATGTAGATTAAACTACTCTTTGTGAGGTTAAGTTAAATCAAATTCGGGCGCAGCGCTTAGCTTGCGCCCTTTTTTATGCAATTTTTAAAAATATAAATTCTATTCTTTGTTATTGCACTGCTGACGGTTTTCATGTTTATACACCTATGGTTTTTTATTGTTAGGAGTCTTCGGTACTTATTTTGCTATATTTTTAATGAATGAAGAGCTATTTATTGGAAATAAAACCTAAGCTCAATCTAAATTTATAGGTCAAAAAGCAACAGAATAAGCTTATTTTAACTTATATTTGATATATCTATCCCACGTTTTAATATAAACTCTTTCTTAGCCTTCATTTTCTGAAAATACTAACATCTATCACCTTTGGAGTAATCTGATTACTCGATTGATATATTTATATTTTAAACCAGACTGTAAAAATTATACTCGTGACAAAAAATTACACTCAAAAAAGATTCTTATTTGGCTTGCTTGTCATTCTCTTTATAGGGATTGAGGTACAAGCTCAGCATTCTGTCGCTCGTCGATGGAATGAAGTAATGCTGGAAGCGATTCGTAATGATTTTGCTCGTCCGACGGTACATGCCCGAAATTTATTTCATACTTCTATCGCGATGTACGACTCCTGGGCGGTATACGATAGCATTGCCAAACCTTTTTTATTGGGAAATACCGTTCGAGGTTTTGAATGCGCCTTCGATAGTATTCCAGAACCTGCTGATATACAATCAGCAAGGGAAACAACCATTAGTTATGCTGTTTACCGGCTGTTAAGGCATCGTTTTTCTGATTCTCCCGGTGCTACCGGCTCTTTATCTAATTTTGATACCCTTTTCAGCAATCTGGGCCATGACCCGAATTATTTTTCTATAAATTATGCTAATGGCGAGCCCGCTGCTCTTGGTAATTATATTGCCAGTTGTATTATCAATTTTGGCTTACAGGATGGAGCCAATGAGCAAAATAGTTATGAAAATGAGTTTTATGAAACAGCCAATCCTCCTTTGGTAACGAACTTTGCGGGGAATCCGGACATAGTGGATCCCAACCTCTGGCAACCATTAACTCTTGACGTCTTTATTGATCAGGCCGGAAATGAAATTCCTTATAATACACCACCTTTCCTTAGTCCGGAATGGGGGCAGGTTGTTCCTTTTGCGATGACCGAAGAGAATCTTACGTTCCGCCAGCGCGATGGAGATGTTTACTGGCTTTATCACGATCCGGGAGCGCCACCTTATCTCGATACAACAATGGTAGGAGGTCTGTCCGAGGAATACAAATGGAACTTCCAACTAGTTTCGGTTTGGTCCTCCCATCTTGATCCAACACATGTCAGCGATGTGCAATGGGATATCTCGCCAGCCTCTATTGGTAATATCCAGCTGGAAGATTATCCAACTACTATTGAAGGCTTAAGAGATTTTTACAAGCTGACCGAAGGTGGAGATATTGGTACTGGTCATGATATTAACCCGACTACAGGAATGCCTTACGAACCACAGATGGTTTCCCGGGCAGATTATGGGCGGGTACTGGCGGAATTCTGGGCCGATGGTCCGGATTCAGAGACACCTCCCGGACACTGGTATACTATTCTCAATTATGTCAATGATCATCCTTTGCTGGAAAAACGTTTTCGCGGACAAGGAGAAATCCTTGAAGATCTGGAATGGGATGTAAAAGCCTATTTCACATTGGGAGGCGCCGTACACGATGCCGCTATAGCCGCCTGGGGAGCTAAAGGCTGGTATGATTATATCCGTCCGATTTCGGCAATACGTTATATGGCTGATCGCGGACAAAGTACTTCAGCTTTATTACCCTCTTATCATCCCGGAGGTATTCCGCTGCTGGATGGTTATGTAGAGTTGGTAGATTCGACGGACGATGGTTTAGTAGGAGATAATTATGAGCATTATGGAAAAATTAAGGTTTTGGCCTGGAAAGGGCCTGATTATATTGATGATCCCGAGATTGACTTTGCCGGGGTCGACTGGATTCTTGCAGAGAATTGGTGGCCATACCAGCGCCCTTCTTTTGTAACACCACCTTTTGCCGGATATGTTTCCGGACACTCTACGTACTCCCGAGCTGCTGCCGAGGTTATGACCACGCTTACCGGTGATGCGTTTTTCCCCGGAGGAATGGGAGAATTCAATGCAGATCAGAATGAATTTTTGGTGTTTGAAGAAGGACCGAGTACAGATATTATCCTGCAGTGGGCAACCTATCGGGATGCATCTGATCAATGTAGCCTTTCCAGAATCTGGGGAGGGATTCATCCTCCGGCGGATGATGTCCCCGGTCGACTCATGGGGCTGGAAATCGGGCAGGATGCATTCAGATATGCAGAAACGTTTTTCTTCACAGATGCAGATGGAGATGGCTATTTTGATTTTGAAGACTGCGATGATTCAAATGCGATGATTAATCCCGGTGTACCAGAATTGTGTAATGGCATGGACGATAATTGTAATGATCTGATTGATGAAGATACCGAAGTTTATACATACTATATGGATGCTGATGGAGATAGCTTCGGAGATATCAATACTCCTTATGATACTTGTTACAGCTTTGCACCTGTTGGTTACGTTACTAATGACTGGGATTGTAATGATAATGATGCAGCAATTAATCCGGATGCTATGGAAGTTTGCGATAGTTTGGATAATGATTGTGATAATCTGATTGACGAAGACTTGGCAAGCTTTACGTATTATCTGGATGCCGATCAGGACGGTTACGGGACGCCGGATTCCATCATTGCTATTTGTCAGACTTTTGCGCCCACGGGTTATGTCGATAATGCCGGCGATTGCGATGATAGCAATGCCGATATTAATCCGGATGCTGCGGAAATATGTGATGGCCTTGATAATAACTGCAATGATTTGATTGACGACGATCTGGATATCTATACTTATTACTACGATGCCGATCAGGATAGTTATGGAAATCCACTGGATTCCATTGAAACCTGTGCAGATACTCCACCCGAGGGTTATGTCGATAACAGCATGGATTGTGATGATTTTAATAATACGATTAATCCGGATGGAACAGAAATAATCAATAACGGAATCGACGAAGACTGTGTAGACGGAGATTTTGTTGTCGGCATTGAAGAGAATACATTTGATGAAAAAATTGTATTGTTCCCTAATCCTTTTACGAATGAATTAAATATTGAAACAGCCTATTCCGGAAATGTGATTGTACAAATTACAAGTAGTGATGGGCGGCTCATAGAAAGTAGTACCATTTTACTTGAAGGTAATCGCGAGACGATTCACCTGGAAAGCATGCCTCCGGGAATTTATTTTATCAATATTTCCAATGAAGCAGGTACGAAAAGATTCTTTGATAAAGTCATTAAACAGTAAATGTTAAACGGATTTGTTGGATAAAGCTTTCAAGATGGAAAGTACTTTTTAAAGCAATCCTGATAAACTGAATTAAAAAGGAATCTTGCTATTTACATATAGCAAACTTTATCTAAAATAGCAGTATGGGGTATAACTCATATTGCTATTTTAGCTTCTGTTACCCACAATACAGGCAATTCAAACGCTATTGAAATTTAGACTAAATGAATCCAAACTTGATTGAGTATATAAAAAGATATGTTTCTGTTTCGGAAACAGAAATCAATAAATTTCAATCTTACCTGAAGCCGAAAAGAATACAGAAAAAAGAATTTCTACTTAAAGCAGGACAATTTTGCAAATCAAGATACTTCATTACAAAAGGTTGTGTTCGCTTATTTTATATAGACAACAAAGGAAACGAACAGATTATACATTTTGGAATTGACAATTGGTGGATAACGGACTATGAAAGCCTAATAAACAACAAACCTTCCATACTATATATTCAAGCCATTGAAACTACGGATTTGCTGGAATTGCCGCAGGTATCATTTGATGAACTGTGCCAAAACGTACCACAAACCGAACGATTGTTTCGAAAAATAATGGAAAAAACATATATAGCCATTCAAAAAAGGATTGAATATATCTATAGCCTAAAAGGAGAAGAACAATTTCAACTTTTTATAGCTGCAAATCCTGAATTTACTCAAAGAGTCCCACAATATATGATTGCCTCCTATTTAGGAATGTCGCCAGAATTTGTAAGCAAAATAAGGGCAAAAAAGAAGTAATCACATTTCTTAATCTTGATTAAGTTTTTTCATTTAAAAAGTACTGACCTTTGTACTAAACGATTTTAAAAATGGAAAAAACACTTATGCTCTGTATAATATGCCTTGCAATTATGGGCTGCAATTCAGGCGAATCGAAACTAAATATTGAAAACGAGAATTTCAGTCAGACCGAAAAAGAAACGGGTATGCAATCAAAATACATAAGACCATTCAAAATAGAATTACCGACTATAGGACTCTTAATGTACAATGGTGTTCTACAAGGAGAAGTGATTGCAACATCAGATGTTTTTGCCAAACTCGACAAAGATGGCAAGCAGCTTTTTAACGTCATTGCAATAGCAGAAACCGAAAAGCCGATTGTCACCGAAGAAGGAATGAAATTTGTTCCAGACTACACTTTTGACAACTGCCCCAAATTAACAGCTCTATTTGTTCCAAGTGCCTATGATATGCATGCACAAGTGAACAACGAAAATATTATTGATTTTATAAGAAACAAAAATCAAGAAACGGAATATATAGTAAGCAATTGTGCTGGAGCTCAATTAATCGGAAAATCAGGAATTGCAGATGGACATAAAATCGTCACTTGGATCGGTGGAGGAGAGCAATTACAAAAGGACTATCCGAATTTAAAAGTACAGAACGATACTTTGATCACTTTTGTTGAGGACGGGAAGTTCAGTTCATCAAATGGAAACCTGGCAAGTTATATTGCTGCCTTGAATTTATTGGAGAAAATGACAAGTCCTGAGCATAGAGAATTTGTGGAAACTTACCTATATCTCGACCAACTTCAAAATTGGACTGAATAAAGTACTACCAACGGCAAGGCCCTGCGCAGTGGCGGACGAATGCACTCTGTCATACATAGCTATTGGTATTTTATTTTTCTTTTAAATTCTAAAATGCTTTTACCCTTTGATGTTACATAATAACGTTTGATCCAATTTCCTTTTTTATCGTATTTATATTTATATCTTATAATTCCTTTTTCTGACCTTCCACCTGTAATTATAATAGTTGGGTCATGATAATTTATTGTTTCGGATATAGGATTCCCTTTGCTATCAAATTTTACAGTAATGGTTTTATTTATTCTACTGCATTCTTCTAATTCCTGAATTATAAGCTCGTTTTTTTTGTATTTGAGCTTACTGCAATCCGTTGTTTCGTTACCTTCGTAGTCCTCGCTTGTCCATTTGTAAGAAACTAGCTGATCAATTGAATCATATAGGTAAGAGTGTAATACTATTACTGGTTTGACCGTATCATTCTTCACGTAGAATTCTCGCTTTCTTAATTGATTCGGTATAGAGTCTTTCGTAATGCTGCTTATTGCATTATTTGAATCAATTGTTTTTTTGATAATAATACTTTTATCTTTTTGGTAATTATGCTTTTCATCAAATCGTAAATCACCTTTATACCAATTTCTTTGTCGAGTTAATTTTCCATCTGAAAATTCATAGATTGATTTCCATCCAGATTTGCGAAATATACCATTAAAGTGTATTTGACTAATTTTAACTACATTCTTACTGATAGGTCTTATATTATATTGGTATTGACTATTAACCTGTATTGGCAATAGAATGAATATGTTTATTATTAGGATTTTTTTCATTTTTTATTGTACCAATTCAAGTATTCTTAAATATAGCTGATTCTCATTGATTTACCAGAGTTTAAATAGGGTTTACTAAATTTCATCTAATCAACTTTTGATTTTGGAAATTTCACAGAGGGTATATTGATTGTCAATGAGTCAAGTACTTGAATAGTTCATTTAGTTGTATATAAGGCTTTGTACTAGCGCAGTAGCCGCGTTTAGCGGGCGTCGGCGTTCTGCACTTGGTTAGGCGAATTGAATGAATATCAAAAATTATAATAATAGCTTTTATTCCTATTCCTAGTAAAAGATAGTTATTGAGTGATGGTTAGAGTCTTCTAAAATTAGAGTATCTATTTTTGAGAAGAAGACAGTTCTGGGATAATAAGGTTCTCTAACTATTGATTCTACAACAAGGGGAATATCAGGAATAACAATTAATCTTTCTATTATAGTATCATCTTGAAGGTGGTATTCACTTTTACGAATAGAATCGTTGTTTTGTGTTATTTTACACTCTATTAAAGGATTGTACATATTGGTATAACTTATATTACTATCATCACTTTTAGTTACTCTAAGATATGCACTTGGTTTAATTACTTTTTGGATCTGTATGCTACTTAGAGATTTATCATCATATTTTAATGTGTCTTTAGGTATTTTAAAATAATTAGATGAAAGAGTAAAACGACGAGAATACTCAATTCTTGCTTCATTATTTAGTCTTATTAATTCATCTCTTCTGATTTGAGTTTTTGCATATCCATCTTGGTTTGTTTTCATCCATTTTATTGTACTGAAGGCTGCATTTCCATCCCAATCCCAATATTGATTCGTAATTTCAATTTCGACTTCAGGGACAGGGGCTCCGTTTTCGTCTGTTATAAAGAACTCAATTAAGATTTCTTCATAAGGATTAAATTCAGCGTTTTGATTTTTACTACAGTTATTAAATAGACTAACCACTAAAATAGTGATAGCTAAAAATGCTGATGATCTCATATTATAAATTTGTGTTCAATAATAAGTTTGAATGACAAGATCAAGCTTAAAATTGGTTTGGAACATGCGAAATATGCTGATTTTGTATTTTTATTTATTGAATATCAATATTTTTTTTGAAGCTAGGTGCTTCTAAGATGAGTCAACTTTCCACTGGTTTACAAGAAACTACGTTAATGTTACTTTTGCCAGACAGAGTCTTTAGAAACCAACCTTGATGATTGAGAATTTACAAAAATGGTAGTAATTATTTCACCTAGCGTTCTGTGTAGATGCAATAGCCGCGTATAGCGACTATGTACGTTCTGCATTTTGTTGTGGGCAGTTTGTTTTTTAGCTTTAAGAGATGCATTGAATGATAATTTCCTGTTTTATCGATTTTCTGATGAACAAATTCAAGGTATCAACAATGAACAATCTCCGTAACTTAAAAATCGATAGTTGTTATTTAGAGCTTCTTGGTAAACCTTCCGCCAATCATCACCAATAAAAGCGGCAACCAGGAGAATCAAAGTAGAGTTAGGCATATGAAAATTGGTAATAAGTCCATCACAGATTTTGAAGGTGTATCCTGGATAGAGAAAAATTTCAGTTTGTCCTCCGAGTTGATCGAGATGGTATTGATTCATATAGTCTAGCACATTCTTCAAAGCGGTATGCTTATCTATTGCTTCCAACTCATATGGATCATCTTTTCGGATGTGAAAGTCTTCCATCTCGTGATACAGCCGTACTCCAAACCAATAGAGACTTTCCAGAGTTCGCATAGAAGTTGTACCTACAGCAATAGTCTTAGGGGAGGAAAGCAATGATTCAATAGTATGTCGTTGGATCCATATTTGTTCATTATGCATTGGATGTTGTATGATATTCTCTGTTTTGATGGGCTGAAAGGTTCCGGCAGAAACATGAAGAGTCACGTATTTGATGGGAATACCTTTTGTCTCTAATTCATCCATGATTTCATTTGTAAAATGTAAACCTGCTGTAGGAGCAGCAACAGCACCATCCATTTTAGAGTAAACAGTTTGATATCGTTCATTATCTTCTTGCTCAATTTCACGCTGAATGTAAGGAGGCAGTGGAATTTTTCCGATCTCTGCCAGAAGTTGGCTAAAAGTGATTCCTTTCCATTCAAATGTTACCTCATCTTCCCCGGTTCGGGTTGCAGTAAACTTAAGAGATTCATTGGCAAGAGAGGTTCCTTTTTTCCATTTCTTGGCATTACCTATCATACATTTCCAGGTACAGAGATTCCGCGAGATCATAACTTCTTCATGTACTTTAGAAGGCCTTATCGGCTCTAGTAGGAAGATTTCAATACGAGCACCAGTATCCTTATGTAAAATGATTCTAGCAGGAATAACTTTGGTATTATTAAAAACTAATGTTGCCATTTCAGGTAGCTGATCTACGATGGCACCAAAATGATGATGTTGAATCTCTCCTTGTCGATAAACTAATAATTTAGATGTCCCTCTTTGCGTTGGTGGATGTTTAGCAATCCTCGATTCGGGTAATTCATAAAAGAAATCGTCTAAGTCCAAACTCATATACAGTTTTTATTCATTCATAACTGGTCATGTCAAACGATTGACAGATAATTCAAAATCGTGAAGTTAATTAGGAAAACATCATATTAACCTATAAAATGGTTGCTTTTGTGTCAAATTTGCTGATTAGGCTAAAAATATCCTAAATCAACTTTTGAGCTAGTTTTACCGATACTTAAAAGCTTACTGATTTACAGTCAGTTATGAATAGTTATACTGATTTGACTAAGTCTATTTGTTGTAATTGCCCACAACAACGTGTATAAACAATAGGAGTTCGTATTTCGACTTTTGTTCTTCGAATTTCGAAGAACGAATAAGGGCCAGAATGATTTTTAATTTCTAGTAATCATCGTTCTATTTATTTTGTCCGTACAGTTAGGTTTTAGTTTAGATATTCAGTGGAAATAGGATGTACTTTAAAAGCTGAAATAAAAACACCCCTACTAAAAAAGCCGCTCATTAATTGAGTGGCTTTTTTAAATATAGGACTTTTATGAATCCCGGGTATTTCGTTTTGGCATTATCGTCTGATAAAGGAGCGTATCTGATAATCGGACTTGAGCGTCTGTACGGTACTCATAGCTTCCTGGAAATTATCGTAAACACCGACCACGATCGTATAAGTATTGGAGCGCGTAACGATTTTTGAAGCAAATCCCAGTTCCTGAAGCTTGTTATTTCGACCTTCTGCATTATTATAATTTTTGAAAACCCCGGCTACTACAGTGTAGTCTCCACTGCGAGTTGGAGTAGAAGCATTATCATTGCTGCCAGAATCATCGCTGCTACTTTCATAAGAACCAGTGGTCGTCGGAGCAGAATCATCCGTAACAAACCGGATATTGATTTCCTGATTCATTTTAGTGATTTTCACTTCGGTTCTTCGATTGTACTGATGCTCTAACTCTGTACAATTGACACCATCGGAGCAATAATTTCTCAATTGGGCCTCGCCGTAACCAACCGCCTTTAGGCGTTGTGCACCGACTCCCCGTGAAATCAAATATTTAACGGCGCTATTCGCGCGTTTTTGAGAAAGCTTGCGATTGTATCGCGTACCTCCGCGAGAGTCTGTATGCGAGGATAATTCAATTTCAATATCCGGGTAAGTATTCAGAAATGCAGCCAGGGCATCCAGATCAATTTTTGCATCCGGACGAATAGAGGCATCGTTAAAATTGTAATAAATATTGGGCAATTGAAAAACCGTTCCTTCACGGATCGTAGAAGGGAAGGCTTCATCGATATTTTCCACACCGGTTCCATCATCGACGTATTCCGTTCCATCTTCACCGGAAAAGTCTTCGCTTTCATTACCACTGGTAGCAGTACCATTTGAATTGCCATTTTCATCTGTCCCGGCTATCGTACTATCTGTTTCACTTGGTTTGTCCAAACTGATAAAAATCTCTCCTTCTTCATTATTCGTATTTACGATGATTTGCTGAGACTCATAGCCCGGCTTTTCAATAATTACTACATAATTGCCCGTTTCGAGCGTTACGGGAAATCTACCGTTTGAATCCGTTAAACCACTGGGTGCATTTTCATTGACCGGCATGCGCAAGATTAAATCTTCTCCATTTGCTCCTCCTTTGGTGATCGCATTGATGGCATTCGAAAAGGTCAGATTGTCAACATCCGTATAGCTGATTTTGACACTATCCATCATCTCTCCGGTTTGTAGGTCAGAAATCAAAAAAGTCAATGCTTTGGTTTCAATAACTTCCGTCCCAAGCGTCTTATCCAAACCTTCAAAAACATAAAAGCTGTAAATATCATCACCACCTCTTCCACCTTTTCGATTGGAAGAAAGGTAACCATTCTTTTTATCGCGGTCGATGATAAATCCAAAATCGTCCTGCTCAGAGTTAAAAGGTGTAGAAAGATTTACCGGACTGGTCCAGGTTCCGCCATTATTTCTGGAAGAAAAGATATCGAGCTCTCCAAAACCGGGATGCCCTTTAGAAGCAAAGTATAGTGTGCCATCTGCGTGAATATGGGGAAATACTTCATCACTTTCCGTATTAATAGTCGGCCCCAGATTTTCCGGTTCTGACCAGACGGCCCCTTTTCTGTAAGCAACATAAATATCCATTCCCCCGTGCCCACCGGGACGATCTGAAGCAAAATATAAAGCATCACCATCTACAGAAATAGAAGGGTGCATAGTATTGCTTTGATCATCATTGAAAGGCAGTTCTTTAATATTTTTCCAATTATCTCCGACTTTTTCAGCAGCGTAAATTTTAAGTTTTACAATACCGTCTTTAGCTTTTTTCTTTTTACCGTTTTTGATATTATTTCTGGTAAAAAAAATATTATCTGCGGTGCGATCGAAGGTAAGGGGCCCTTCGTGTACCGTAGATAGCAGTTCCAAAGCAAAGGGAATGGGTTTTTTTAACAAGCCGTTTTCTTCTCTTTGGGCATGAAAAATCGACATGATATTTTTATTGATTCGTTTATCCTTCACCTTGTAGCGTTTTGCAGCTGTCTGTGTAGAGATAAAAACAATACCATCTTCAAGAAAAGCAGGGCTATATTCCAAACCTTCGGAATTAATCGTCGCTTCGTTAGTGATAAAAACCTTCTTGTCGGGTGCATTAGGTTGTGCCAATGCAGTTTGAACAAAGAAAAGGCTTAAAATCGGAATAAGGAATGTAAATATTTTCATATTATCCACATTTAATAGTAATCATCATCCAGCTTAATAATGGCGAAGTCGAGTGATAATTATGTTCTAAAGGATTATTAACGGTTTTTTAAATGTTAGCATTTTTCTAAATATGAGTGCTTGCATCTCCTGAATTCTGCTCATATTTGTATATACTTCAACGTTCATTCCTAGCTCTTTTGTTAGGATTTAACAAAAAATGGCTTTTTAGAAGAAAAATCTCGGATTAGCCATATCACTACGCTCTTTTATAAAATCATACCTGACCAATACCTCAAAACTACCACTGGAAGTTTCTCTCACTTCGGATAAACTGGCATCATAAGAGATTCCAATCCCCACACTATTGATTTGATAAAGGGCCAGTAAGTCAATGGAATCCCCTGAGCCATCACCACCTAAACGATACGATAATCCGGCAGTGAAGGTTTCATTAAACATCAGACTGGCATTGATATCCAAATCGAATGGTGCATTATTAACATATTTGGCCAGTACAGCCGGTTTAAACTGAATGCTATTGCTCAAAGGAACCATGGTTCCTAGCATTAAGTAGAAATGAGAATAAGTGCGGGCAATTTCAGGTACAGGATTGGGATTTATCCCCAATTCGCTGGGGAAAAAGTGTGGAACAGAAAGCCCGAGATAAGTATTTCTAATGTTTAAATACATCCCCACTCCAAAATTGGCATCGTATTGATCTAATCTTTCATCGTATAAAATAGATTGATCACCATCTTCCCGGATTTCTACGGAAGGGTCCGCAAAATCGAGGCCCAAATACCGAACACTCCCTTGTAATCCAAAACGCAGCGAAGCATCCTCATTGACTTCGATATGGTAAGAATAAGCCATTGTTGCATCCCATTTGTTCTCTATCCCAAGCGTATGATTGGAAATGGTTAAACCAAAACCGACCCGGTCTCCAAAAAGTGGTGCATTGAAGCTCAAAAGCTTTGATTCTGGAGCCCCTTCAAAACCGATCCATTGGTTGCGGTACAGCAAAGTAAAATAGGGAATACCTCTGGCACCAGCATAAGCCGGATTCAGGTATAATTTATTATACATAAACTGCGTAAACTGATTTTCCTGTTGAGCAAAACCTACGCTGGCAAGGAATGATAATATCAAAACAAAAGAAATTCGACGTATCATATCTTTAATTATTTTCTTATTTTTTATTAAAAAACCGGTTATGCACTTCTGATTCTGTTACTTCTTATTCTATCTGAAAATGGTAATAAACGTTTTGATCAATTCAGCATTATCATCCAGCTTGAAAACCATATAATAAGTGCCATCGGGTAAATCTTTACCATCGTGAGTACCTTCCCAGTTGTTTTGGTATGGTGCAGCAGTAAATACTTCATCTCCCCATTGATTATAAATGATGATTTCATTATTAGGAAAATTTCCGGACTCCAAACAATTGATAAAGAGTTCATCATTTAAGCCATCCTTATTGGGAGTGATAACCGTTGGTATTACACAATCCCGGTCATCCGTTACCTGGATAGTTACCAGGGTATTATCACAAAGCAAAGGACCACAATCGTAGCAGATTTCATAAATGAATTGATCAATACCGATAAATCCTGAATTCGGCGTATAAGAAATAGTGCCATCTTCATTTACTTCTACTGTTCCGTTAGCAGGGGTAGAAACCAGACTCATGTTTACACCAATATTTGTATTAAAGGTATCATTAGGCAATACAAAAAGATTTTGTGTAGTTTCAAAGGGAACCGTAAATTGATCTTCAACGGCATTCGGAGCGCCGTGTACAATGACTACCTGAGAGGCCTGTTCGGACTCACAGCCATTAAGCTCGACACTATAATTGTAGATATAGGTGCCGGGTGCGGTAGGAGTGATAGAAATCTGATTATTATTGGTGTCATCCGGTAAACCTGCATTTTCTGCGGGAACGGCTTCCCAGAAGTAAAAGTCAGGAGTTGGGGCGTATTCTGTACCTGTAAGCAAACAAGTACTTCCCAGACAAATATCAGTAATACAATCCATGTCGATTTCGGGAGCAGGGAGTGATGTAAAGCTGACATCGGTTGTGGCGCTAGCTACACATCCGCCCACGTAGGTAACGGTAACCATATAAGTACCGGAGTTGGCAGTAGTTGGGTTTGTAATAACCGGATTTTGTTCGTTTGACACAAAATCTGCTGGCCCCGTCCATATTACGGAATCAATCGTGCCATTAGGCACATCCACACTGAGTTCTATATCTCCGTCCGTACAAATTGGAGAATTGGAGGAAGGGAAAACGGCATCTGCGGGATTGACAATTAATTCATCCGAACCTGAGGCCGTACAACCACTAAGAAAAGTCACGACTACTGTATAAGTTCCTGCATCATCAAGTGTAACATCAGATATTGATGGATTAGCCATATTCGACAAAGGATCTCCATTTGGATCAAACCATTGGAAAATTGCACCGGGAGCAGTTACATTGGTTACGAGTTGTACATCTTCTCCGGCGCATACTTCATCACTGGGCAATATAGCCACGCCTACCGGATCAAGTGGCAATACCTCAATCCCAAAGTTACAAATGCTGAAATTATTGGCATCATCAAAAGCAATATATTCGATAACTGTTGTACCAATCGGGAAGGTGCCTCCGGGAGCGATACCATCATTGAGATTAACCGATTGAACGATACAATTATCCGAAACATTTGGAATATTATAATCGATTATCAGACTGTCGCAGTTATCATTAGCGCCGGTATTATTAATCAGACCAAGTGGGTCGGTTCCTGCCTGTACCGTACCATCGACACTAATAATAATCGGTTGAGTGGGACATTCAAAAGATGGTGCGATGACATCATTAACAATCACTGAAAAAGTACAGGTACCAACATTGCCGGAGTCATCGGTTGCATTAACGGTAACGGTAGTTGTTCCTACCGGGAAGAATGTTCCGATGGGTGGATTTTGATCAATAGTAACATTCATGTCACAATTATCCATGGCGCTTGGTGCCGGCCAGTTCACAAACGCTCCACAATCTTTAGCGAGTGAATTTACGGTAACATCCGCAGGGCACATCACAACAGGATCTTCTGTATCCGCTACAATCACATCGAAGGTACAGGTCGTATCATTGCCAAATGGATCGATAGCGATATAAATAACAGTTGTAGTTCCGAGCGGGAAAGTGTCTCCCGGTTCGTGCGTACTGGTCACATTTACTGGAGGACAGTCGGTGAAACTTGGTTCTGTCCAGCTTACAATAGCCTCACAATCGGTCAGCGTAGGAGCTACTGTGATATCAGTTGGACAATCTACCGGAACTGGAGCAGTATTATCAGCGACGACTACATTAAAGCTGCAGTTGGTAAAATTACCACTGGCATCGCTAATGGTACAGGTTACCGTGCTTGTTCCAACCGGAAAAATATCACCCGGATTGTGTGTACAGTTAACTGTAACCGCAGAGCAATCATCCATACCCGTAGCCGGAGACCAGCTTACACTTGCTTCACAGCTTCCCTGAGGAGCATTTACCATGATATCCGAAGGACAATTTGCAGTTGGTGCTGTATTATCTTCAACGGTCACATTGAAAGAGCAAGTTGCTATATTGCCAGCAGCATCAATTGCTACATAAGATACTGTTGTTGTTCCCAGGGGGAAGATATCACCCGGATTATGGCTGGGAATATTTTGCACGACTCCACAATTATCACTAGGTGTTGGAATGGCCCAGCTTACATTGGCAGTACAAGTCCCGGCTATGTTTACTGATTCAGTAATATTCAAAGGACAATTGGACCAGTCCGGGATTTGTGTATCATTTACTGTGATATCAAGTGAACAAGTATCCATGTTCCCGAAATTATCGGTCGCAATATATTCCAGGGTAGTAGTTCCTACATTGAAGCTCAGACCACTTGCATCATCTGTACCGGTTCCTGTTGTAGCTCCGCTCAAAGTATAGTTGATGGAAGCAATATCGCTCATATCAACCAAAAGGGTAGGAGCTATTCCATTAATTACTGCGCTACAGGCATCGGTATCATTGGCTTCTACCTGATCCGGTTGGCAGCCAATTAAATCACTGGTTACAGTAATAACATTTACATCAAAACTACAACTATCGAGGTTTCCATTGACATCCGTAGCAAAATAAGTAATTGTTGTTGTACCGGGAGGGAAAAAAGTAATGCTGGCATCATCTCCAATTCCATTTCCAGTCAGTTCCCCCAAATACTCAAAGCTTATATCTGCAATACCACAATTATCCGAAGCCATTAGAGCCAGGCCATTGATCATGGTATCCACCGTACCAGCAGGTACAAAAATGGTCGTATTATTTGGACAGTTTAATACGGGCAATTGATTGTCATTCACCTGAATAGCTACTGAACAACTATCAATATTACCTGCATCATCTGTAGCATAGTATGTTAAAGTACTGGTCCCCACATTGAAAGTTTCTCCGGTAGCATCTCCCATACCGTTCATAATAGTAGTGGCCCCGGTTACATTATAGGTAACTGTAACATCCGTATCACAATTATCGGTCACCATCGGCCGGAGATTATTATTGTAAACCGCAGAACACATACCAGGCTCCGCATCAATGGCATCACTGCCGGGGCAGGTTAGCACAGGTGCATCGTTGTCCTGTATGATTACACGTTGCATACAAGTATTCACATTTCCATTATCATCGGTCACCGTATGCGTTACGAAAGTGATTCCCAGGGGAAAATTGGCCGGAGCATCATTCGTAACACTTGCTACGCCACAACTATCACTAGTTACCGGCATACCCAGATTGATTGCAACACCAGGACATTCGACGATATCCGCTGGACAGCTAATAGTAGGTAGTTCATTGTCTTCTACAGTTATAGTTTGGGTACAGGTATTTTGCCTTCCATTTACATCCGTAGCTGTCCAGGTAACCGTAGTTGTACCAACGGGAAAGGAAGCCGGAGCATCATTGCTAACTGAAGCAATGCCACAATTATCAGAAGCAATAGCCATCCCTATATTTACACTTGAATTTTCACAGGCCCCGGCATCACTATCGACTGTAACATTGCCCGGGCAGTTAATCATGGGGTCTTCACTATCCGTAACTGTTATATTGAAATCACACATCACAGTATTACCACCAATATCAGTTGCGGTATAAGTCACCGTAGTCGTACCTACATTGAATACATCACCGGAGCTATGACTGACAATTACAGTATCAATTCCGCAGTTGTCAGTGATTGTTGGAGCGGTCCAGTTTACTACAGCGCTACAGAGGCCGGCATCATTTGAAACGGTCATATCCGTAGGGCAATTCGTGATTACAGGAGGCGTATTATCTATGACATTAAGAATTTCGGGCATAAATATAAAATCAAGCAGGCTGACATCTACACCGTTCTGGATTTGACCAATTCCAATTGGAATACCAGGAAAAGAAACAAAGTTTAAAAGAGGGGATTCAAAAGTTCCATTTAGATCAAAATTCAAAGTGAAGATGACGGAACTGTCCGCTAATGTCAGAGGCATACCGGAGAATGGAAACCAAAGGAATAAGATGGAAGAATCCGAAGCTGGGCTATAGGATGCAGCAGGCGGTAGTGCATTCGTAGCTCCATTATAAGTTAGCACAGAGGTATCCCATTGAACACCAAACTGCATACCAGTAATGGAATCAAAATTTATAACCATTAAATCAATAGTTACCGCCCCGGTCTCACAATCAAGATTTACTTCGGGAATAAATTGTAATGTCGAATCATTATTTACCGGTGCTGCGGTCAGGGTTACATTGAAAGAACAATTTCCGTTATTACCTGCTTCATCGACCGTAGTGTAGGTTACAGCGGTGGTTCCAAGAGTGAAAAATTGTCCGCTGGCATCATCCATACCTGAACCTACATTCATTCCTCCATTTTCCATAGAAAAAGAAATAGACGCAATCCCGCAATTATCGCTCGTACTTACTGGTGCAATATTCCCGACATTAGTACCATTACTTGCAATGGTTGTATCAGAGGGACAAGTGATGATTGGATTATCACTATCCTGAACGGTAACAGTACCGGCATTATAGGCTGCTGGAATATTTGCGGTATTGACACCGTTGACCAGGCCACTTACCTGTAACAGGGTAGTGTTGGAGCCCAAAAAATCAATTGTGCTGTTTCCCAGATTATTAGGCGCAAAACACAGCTCGGCAATTACAAAGCCATTAGCTAAATTAGTATATGGAGAATTAAACCATGAGTAAGGGCCTCTCCCAACATCGGTAGAATCCATACTTGGAGCTACTCCAAAACCCTCAGGCATCAGATCATTAAAACTGATCAATTGTATAATTGAGGTATCCCAATCATAGACATGTTGGAAACTTGTTACCGAATCGAAATTCGAAACAGAAACTTCTACACAAAACGATGCATCATCACATTCTGCAGCAGGGTTACTAGCTGTAAAGGTAACTTGTGCGGAAACTGCATTGATTATTGTAAAAGAGCAGAGCAGATATATTACTGAGATTATCTTTCGCATAACGAAAAAAGAATTTTCATGAATCTATTAAAAGAAGGATGTCCTTAGAATTTTCAAGCAAGATAAGGAGGATATATTCAATAGTATTTGTTAGACGGGATTATATCCTTCGGTTCTTGGATTTATTTTCTTTTTACAAAAACATATAACCGGATAAAGTAGCCGAAGAGCAACAAATGCTGCTCTTCGGTACCTTATATATGATTAATCGATTATTATCATCTTCTTAGACGCAGTATGTTCAGGTGTTTTTAACTCATAGAGTAAAGTACCTGAAGATGGTAAGTCATTTCGATTGATCGAAATAGCATTAAACCCTTGTGCGAATTCACCTTCGTATTGCTTTAAGATACGACCAGTGATATCCATAATGGTCAAAGTAGCTGTACTTGCTTCCGGTAAAGTGAAGCTTATGGTTGTTTCTTCTTTGAATGGATTTGGCGTATTCTGATTCAATACAAACTCAGAAGCTGGTACTTCCGGTTGAACAAAGTTTAATTCTACATTCATAGGTGTTTCATCCGTTCGATAAGCTATAGGCTGCAAACGCTCGTGAGGGGTAACCTTAAGCAGGTCTCTCAATCGCGCATCCTGATTCACTTCAAAGTTAAGACTGAAAATCACATCCTCTGTCTTCTTGCTTATTTCAGTAGCATTTGCCCAGGTAAGTACCAATTTACCTTCGTTGATTACTATTTCCCCAAATCCAAGCTCTCCTAAGTTTACAAGATTTACATTATCAAAGCCTGTGTAAGTCAGTACTTCAGGATTGAATTCCAGAATCCACTGGTATGCAATTAACTCATTAAAGTTTTCGGCAGTCAGATCAATGCTGATTTGCTCACCGGCCTTTAATTCGCGATCCTCAATCATAAACTTCAGCGATTCATCAAATCTGTGATCAGAGTTTCCTCCAAACATTGTTGTATCTGCCGTTTGGATACCACCCAAATCTCCGGTTTTGACTGCAATGAAGTCATTGCCGGTAGAATCAGAAGAAATATTCACCAAAGTAATCGTATTATTAAACGAAGGTACGAATGCATTCGGATCGTTTGCAAGAGTCTGTTTTGCATCCACAAATTGCCATGATGGCGTTGGTGGAGGTGTATCCATGAATAAGCTTGCAATGAAAGAATTCAATAGAACAGCATCGAAAGTAGTGATTGATCCTTCACCGGAGACATCAGCAGCAATCTTTTTGTAAGCAGAGTTGACATAAGGATTACCTACGGAATGTCTCTGAATCAATGAAACATCGACAATATCAATACCATTGGACCAATTGATATTCTTGGATGGTTCGATTACAAAAGTACCCATCGCCGAAATCGTAAAGCTGTATTCCCCATCAGTCATTGTTTGATCCGATTGAACCGGATTCGGTGCCGGAGGCTGGAACAGATCCACATCAACCAGGTTAATCGAGTTTCCATCTTCATTGAAAATCTCTCCCGAGATAATCAACTCACCAATAGTTACAGCTCCCTGGTTTATACAAGCCGGGGATGGAATAAAGCCACTACCGAAGCTATAGACTACCTGAGGAGGAGTTGTACCTGAGCCACTATTCACACTAATAATTGTAAAGTCTCCGATATTTCCAGTTAATTGAATATCGAGGTTGAACAGAACTGTACCATCAGGATAACTGACAGGTAACAAACCACCCATACCATCAGTATTGAACTGGTTCCAGGAGATACTCATCTTATCGAAATTGTCAGTATAAGTAGTATCGAAAACAGTAGAATCCTGTCCCATTGATCCAGTAACAATCATTGAATCAATCTGACTGATGAAAGAGTCTGTAACGATCAGATTTTCCTGAATGGTATTGGTTAGATCAGGGTTAATATTACTAATACCTACAAATTCACCAGCATCTTCATTTGTAAATTGTAATTCAAACTGGAATCCAACTAGTGCGGTAAAATCTTCAGAAGTGACTGGTACGGAAACAATTTCTCCAGCTCCTCCGGAAGCAATTCCTATATTGAAACAAGTAGGAGGTAAAGCTACAGTTACGGTAACTGTTGTATTGGAAGAGTTTCCATTTTCATCGGTTACCGTCAATATTACCGAATTAGGTCCTAAATCTGCATCTGTGAAAGTTGATGGAGAAGCAGATAAAGATACATCCGTACAATCATCAAAACTACCATTGTTGATTTGATCAGCAGTGATGGTAGCCATTCCGTTTTCATCGAGATAAACAGTGATGGATTGACCAATTGCAGTAGGTGGATTATTTTCCTGAATGTTTACAGTTGTTATACAGCTAGAAGTATTTCCTGCGGCATCCATAGCCTCTAAAGTTACAGTTTGAGGAATTCCAACATCATCACAATCGAATGAATCAGGAGAGACCGTAACCGTAACCAAACTACAATCATCGAAACTATTATTATCAACGGCATTTGGATTTAGTACCAATAAACCACTTGCAGGAAGTCCAAGATTAAGCTGGTTAACACAAGAAGCAACGGGTGCAACATTATCTACAACAGTAAAGCTATAATTCCAGTTACTGCTATTTCCACATGGGTCAGTAGCTGTAAATTGTACCGTATGCATTCCAAGTCCATAAGAATCACTTGCATCTGCACCACCACCATTTACATTATTAGTAATATTCAAAACGCTGAAATCTGCACAATCAACAAAGTCTGTGATTTCAAGGACAACAGTAGCTTCACAGCTTGCTGCATCTACACTAATTGTTCCACCATTCGCAACATTAGTTGCTGCACTGAAAGTAGGACTAGATGGAGCGGTAACATCAATTACCGTAATGGTTTGACTACCTACGGACTGATTAGCATTTACATCTAGTGCCGTCCAGGTTCTCGTCATCGTATAATTATAGTAGTTACAAGAAGTAGGATCGCCGGATTGAGTAGAAGAAGAGTTGAATACTACATCATCTATTCCACAAGCATCTGTAGCCGTTACATTATTTGGTACAGTCGGAATACTGTTACAATCTACACCCAATACATCTCCCGGTACATTCATCAATACAGGATCAGTATCATCTACAACGGTTACATTTACGGTACACATTCCTGTATTTGGATTAGGAGCAAGGTCCGTTACATTAAGGGTAACTGATTGAATACCTACATCACTACAGTCAAAATTACTTTGGCTAAGGTTGACTAATAAATCAGCAACATCCGTACAGTTATCCGTTGCACCGGCCAGACCGTAAATATCGGTAGCAGTTATAGAACCATTTCCACTTGCATCCAATGTAACGGTAGTATTATTACAAGAAAACATTGGAGCCTCAGTATCTTCGGATAAGTCAATAGTTTGTAGCTGGCTAGAAGTATTTCCACTACCATCATCATAAACCCAGGTAATATTATGAGTTCCAACCGGGAATTCGTATTGAGAAACGGTGTTAGAACCTGCACTGGTACAAATTTCAATTTCCCAACCTTCAAGGAATCCAAAGTCTCCAGCAGCATTATCGGAAACCGTTAATATCCAGTCTCCGGCAGTAGTTTCACTAATGAATGCAGCTAATGGATTTTCAGAGTCGAATGTACCTTCAATTGCATAAGGTGGACCAGGGTTATCAAAACCGGTGAAAGAAGTATTACAAATATTTTCAACAGTACTTGTACCTAGCTCATCATCAAAAGTAACATTCTGATTGTCCTGCGCACAACCAAAACCAAAATTGGTTGCCGGTGAACCCGGTCGATCCTGTAGTTCAACAACAGTACCGTTTGGTGATTCAAGAGTAATTCTCAAATCGCCTACCCAGGTGTGAGTTATTTCTAAGGATACGTTTACATCTTCAATAATTCCATTAGAACCTGAAGGTATATTAATGATACTGGTAACTCCTCCTGGTGTATTATCAGGTAAAGTTACTCTGGTAGTATTGGTTTCTACAATCGGAACACAAGGTCCGACACCCGCTCCACAAGCAGGACCTACCTGGTTGGCAATACCACCAGGGAATGGCTCACCACAGATTAAATTACCACATTCATCAACTGCAGTTGGTGCATCAATCGTCAATGGGCCACAATCAGAAGTAATTGTTGGAAGCACTGCACCAGAAATGGTAGGCTGTGGAGCATCATCCTGATTTAAAGTAACTGTAAATGAACAGTTATCTGAAAGGTTATTTGCAAAACCATCCGTAACCGTAAGCATAACGTTGAACATTTCACCATCAGCCGGAGTAGAAATAGCAGAAAGCAATGTACCCGGTGCCGGAGATTGAGTTACAGAAAAGCCTGTACAGTTATCACTAATGGAAGCATTGCCACGAAAATCAGGAACCATTTCATTGGCAGCATTACAATCAGAAAAGAAAATATCTGTAGCAGGAGGACAAATAATACTAGGAGCCTCATTATCAACGATATTTACTAAAAATGATCCGGGAGTAGTATTTCCGTTTGCATCTTCAAGCTCGTAATTTACAGTGGACTCTCCAACCGGAAAATCTGCAAAATCATTACCTCCGGCAGTGAGAATAGTGATGCTGTTTCCTTTGGGATCCTCTGCATCGTAAGTAACCGTTACTGTACCCGGGCAGTTATCTGAGCCTGTTATTGTTGGCCAGGAAACAGTTGCCTCACATTGGCTGGCTGCATTATTCTGAGCCTGATTACCAGGATCATTATCCACTGAAGGAGCTTCGGTATCATTTACCGTCACATCAAAGGTACAAGTTACATCGGTTCCTCCTGCATCGGTAAAGGTATAGATAACTGTTGTTGTTCCAAGCTGGAAAGCACTACCCGAAGCTAGTCCCATGGTTAGAGAACCGGTCTGTCCGGTACCACCGCAGTTATCGTCAAAAGTAGGGGTAGCATAATTCACAACTGCAGAACAATTGCCCACATCGTTATTTACTGTAATATCTGCAGGACAAGTGTTTACAGTTGGTGCTATATTGTCCTCCACCGTAATATCTGCCATACAGTTATCTGAATTAGTTCCATCGGAAACCGTTACAGTTACCGTAACTGCCGATGGTACATCTGAACAGTCAAAAGAAGTCTGGCTGCTGGAAGTGGTAAAAGAACAATTATCCGTACTTCCACTAGACAAATCTGAAAGGTCAGAAGCCGTCAGAGTATAATTCCCGGAAGCATCCAGGGCCACAGTAATATTATTACAATTAGCAACCGGAGGATCATTATCCTGTACGGTGACAGTAGTAGAACAAGTAGCTGTCTGACCAAAATCATCCGTCACTGTAAGCGTTACGGTATTTGGTCCGATATCCATACAATCAAAATCCATTGTATTTAAGGATAAGCTTGGTCCACCGGCACTACAAGAACCTTCAGTACTGCCATTATCAATGTCTCCTGTGGTAATGCTGGCATTACCGGAACCATCAAGTGGCAGGTTGAATGGTGCCACACAAGCCGCTACCGGAGGATCATCAACTACAGTAATATTGGCAAGACAAAAAGCGGTAGCTGTATTATTATCTTCCACTGTAACCGTTACCTGGATTGGCGCTCCAATATCCGTACAATCAAACATATCCTGGGATACGGTTACACTAGCAATACCGGTACAAGCAGAACTTCCGGCAGATAAAGCCATTTCATCTGCGGCATCTAGTGTATACATACCACCGGCATCCAATTCAACCGTAATGTCATTACAATTGGCAAAAGGACCTCCGTCAAATATGTCTACAGTGATGTTACAAACATCTGCACCGTCGCTATCTGTAGCAGTGATTGCAATTGAAAAACCAGGTCCGATATCGGCACAGGTAATAGAAGAAGGACTGGCAGAATAAGTAATAGTTTCTGCGCCGTCAGGATCAACAGCCGTTACACCTAAAAGACTAGGTATATTGGAGCTGTTTAATGTAAGCCCGCCGTCACCGGCTGGAAGGATAAGTCCGGGGAAGCCAGGACAAACTGTAAAAGTAGGTGCAGTCTGGCTAAACCCAAAATTCCCCAAAAATAGAAAAACAGCAACAGCACATATCGATAATAGGGCTTTTCGCGTTTTTTGTTTTTCTATGGCTTTCATGAGAACGTTCTGAACCGATTTGTTCAGGGATGTAATAATCGATACCATAATTCTGTTTTTGGATGTTAAAAATAATTATGTATAACTTGTTATTTAATAAGTATTAATCAATATGAATTTGAAACCATAAATTTCAAATGCTTGGCAAAGGGTCAAAAAAATTAGACCAAAAAGACCAATCTGCCAGATTATATATAAAGATCTCAAAGCTCTTTTACTTTGAAATAGTTCGGTTTTTAGTGATTCAACTGGAGCAATGCTATTTGATTATTATAGCAAAACCAAATCGTATAAGCGAATTTGGAAATCTTTAGTTTAGAGATTCTATAGATAGGTGATTGTTCTGAAAGAAATAACACCTAATGGGAATGGTATTATTTAAAGCCGCCTTAAAATGTCATAGCACAACTCCATCGGAGGATGTTTACTTTTAAAGCATCGATTATTCGTGAATTCTCATAGAAGTGTGAAATTGAGGTGATTTTTGATTGAAACTTATAAATGTTTTTTCAATCTGTTCCTTTAATTTCTCGATAAAGGTAGCAATAAAATTTAATTTTCACCCAAAATTTAATTTTTTTTGATTGTCTCTAGTTATTTTAATCCCAAATTGGCTCTATACCGCCCTGTTCTACGCTACACTATCCTTTTTGATTCAAGTTTTTCATTTTTTTTCTTCTGAAGGCCTTATCTGGCTTGGATTTTTCAGCTTTTTAGTCAATTGATTCTGCTAAAATCACCTCAATATGGGCTAGAAATGAATATAATTGACCTATTGTATAAATATGCCTCAGCCAAGGAGCTCGGTCCTGTATATAAAGGTAACAGTTAGCTTAAAAGATAGTAAATAGTCCTTGCCCGGAGTTTATCCCACAATTTTAATGTTGTCTAGTGTTTTCTACTTGTCTAAATTCTAGATATTGAATCCGATGAAATTGGTATTAATTTTTCAATTTTGTTAAAAACCAAGTTCCCAGACTTATGCTTTTTAGAATAGTACTGGTATTCTGTTTGTTTTCTTATCTCTCTTCAACTGCTCAGACGGCTTTGAATATGGAATTGTTTGGGCAGTTTCATCGCGGTGATTCCAGGTATTCTGGTTGTTGGGTATATATAGATGATATTGGAAATGAATATGCTTTGCTCGGTACCAGGACAGGTACGGCAGCTTATGGAATTGATGAATCTGATATAGAAGAACTGGGTTTTGTCAGTGGCCCGGAGTCCAACTGGCGGGAGATTACCGTTTTTGGACACTATGCTTATGTGACCACAGAAGGCAATAGCGATAGTACTGGTTTGCAAATCATTGATTTACAATATTTACCGGATAGTATCCGCTTAGTGAACACTTATGATCTTACTTTTACTCGTGGCCATATCCTGCAAAAGGATGTTTACTCTAATGACCCCTACATTTATGTTAGTGGAACGGAGGAAACCGATGGTGTACATATTCTGGATATCTCTGATCCGGTTAATCCAGTTGAAGTTGGACTCTATGAACCTGGTTATTATATCCACGATTGTTTTGTAAAAGGTGATCTCTTATTTGGGGCGGCCTTTTATGAATCTACGATAGATATACTCGATATTTCTGATCGATCAAATCCGGTGCTGATAGAGCGGGTAGATCATTTTGATGGAAATACGCATAGTGCCTGGATGACAGAAGATGATCGCTATTTGATGGTTGCTGCGGAACGGGATGGTACCTTAGCCAGAATTTATAATATCGAAGACCTCAATGATATTACTGAGGTTGCGAGTTGGACAGCCAACCTGGAAAGCCTGGCTCATAATCCCTACATTCGTGGAAATTATGCTTTTGTATCTCATAATACCGAGGGTATTCGCGTTGTTGATCTGTACGATCCGGAACTGCCGGTCGAAGTGGCTTACTACGATACCTGGGAAGGGGAGAGTGGGGGCTTTCGTGGATTATGGTCAGCTTGCCCTTTTTTGCCCTCTGGAAAGATTATCGGAGGCAACCGGGAAGATGGCCTCTATGTCTGGACATTTAATAATGCAAAGGCCGGGCGAATTTATGCAAGGGTAGTAGAAGCACTTACAGAAATACCTTTAACCAATGTAGAAGTCCTTGTATTGGAAACCGGAGATACATTACACACTAATTTTGAGGGTAGCTTCAAATGGGGAGGACTTCCTCAAATGCTGAATCTTTCTGTTAATGCTGATGGATATGAAGCCCAGACAATTGAAATTGATTTAATGGCTTGTGATAGTCTTGTTTTTGATATTGCATTAATGCCTCTCGACTCCAGTGCTAACCATGATAATAATAAAAAGCTCCCCTTTTTAAACCTTAGCCCTAATCCGGCAACTGATTATGTGAAACTTGATCTAAACGAATGGCCGACAGCACGATCTCTGGTACTGTATAATACAGCCGGACAAATTGTTTATCAAATACAATTCGATTTTCAAACTTCCCTATATCTTGAACTTCCTGATCTGAATACGGGAGTTTTTAATGTCTATTTGCTGGATCAATCTAATCAGGCACTGGCATGGGATCATTTATTATTGATAGATTAGCTTGGATTAAGTAAGTCTAAAAGATAATATTGAGTTAATCCTAACCTATCTGGAAAACGAAAAACGAGCCATCTTAAAATTCGGATGACTCGCATTTTATTAAATCAATTCAGCAAAATTGTTTAGTTATTGTTTATACTTGATTGACTCAAGACTTTACTGCTATCCGTTGAAAAATTCCATTCAGTATTTCCAACTTCTCTATATTGAAGCATTATGCTGGCATTACTCCCACTATCATCTGTGCCTACCAGAAGTAAACGTAAATCTGAATTTTGATCCGGATAATGATATATACTGGACGAACCAAACCAATTTGTCCCGGAAAGATTTATAGTATAATTATAACTTCCTTGCTGATAATTTAAGATCATTGGATGAGAAAAATCAGTAAGCTTCAGCACGTGAGAATATAAAAAAACATTACCACTCTCAACCGATTGCAAATATGGCTGATCGTTATTATTTATCCAGTTTTTGTCTGTAAAGGTAAATTCAGTTAAAGTTAAAGGATTTCCAGTAAGATTGATGATGTAAACAGTTCCATTGACTGTTCTTGTTTGTGCTTGTCCCATTTTTAATAATTTTTTTGAGGTTATAAAAATAATGTTTGTTTTTCCTTTTACAGGAAATTTAAAAAGGTCATACGAATTCGATTAAATGACGATTAAACATAAACGGATAACAAGAGACATATGGAGCAAAGGAGGTAGATAAACGGAGATAAAGGGAGGGCAGTGGTGAAACTGAGGCAGATAAAAGGGAGAGCATTTTTGTTTAAAATATATTTTTACTCAGTTAATATTTTCTTTTAGTATTAAAAATGAAATACGACCTCAATGAGTCAATAGAAAATATTAAAAACATGATTTTACAAACCTATCCATAATCAATAATACTGTTCCAATATCTGAATGCAGCGCATTATTTAAGTAATGGTTGTAAAAATATCATATGTGTATTTGTGTGATTATCATGTTCCTTTCGCAGAAGTTAGTATAGCACATCTCGGTAAGTATACTGACAATTGTTTCAATTGATTGTAATATTACGACATCATTGATCTAGTTATTTAACCAAAAATGAATTTAAAAATGAGAATTAATCTAATGGTCATATTGGCGCTTATAGGACTAAATGTATCCTCCTGCCAAACAACTTCTGATGAATTAAAAACTGATAAAACTGATAAAATGGAATCATCAATTAAAGAAATTGTAGGTCATGCATATGGTCACAATGAGCAAAGCGGAGCAAAGAAAAAGATATTAATGATCGCATCGAATCCGGCTGTTTCCAAGCAAACGGGTTGGCCGATTGGTTGTTGGGCGGCAGAACTAACGCATCCCTATAAAGAATTTACAGAAGCGGGGTTTGAGGTAGTAATTGCTAGTCCACAGGGAGGAAAGATTGAATTTGATGCTTATAGTGATCCACGTGATGAAAGCAAATGGTCCGCGGGAGATTTGATCAGTATGGGTTTTATCAATACGCCAGAGCTAATGCAACAAACGGAAACAACGGTCAAACTTAGTGAAGTTAATCCGGATGATTTCCAGGCCGTATTCCTGGTTGGTGGACAAGCTCCAATGTATACCTTTAAAGGAAATCAGGAACTAATGGATTTTTTCGCCAATTTTTATGAAACCGGTAAACCCAGTGCTGCGGTTTGTCATTCCACAACGATTTTGACAGATACAAAATTATCGAATGGAGACTTATTAGTTAAAGGGAAAACCTGGACCGGCTTTGCCAATAGTGAAGAGGATATTGCCGATCAGGCCTTGGGACAAAAAATCCAACCTTACCGCATTGAAGATAATGCACGAAAAATAGCGGAAACCAATTTCGTGGTCAAACCTCCGTTTACTCCATACGCTATCAAAGATGGAAATCTCATTACAGGGCAGCAACAAAACTCCGGAGCTGCTGCTGCTCAGTTGGTGATCGAGGCGCTAAATGAGTAGAAATCGAATAGCTTGTTTATAACAAATCCCTTATCAGATACTCAAAAGCTGGTCTGATAAGGGTATTCAACCAATAGCTTATTTTATGAAAAAGTTTGGACTTACGATTTGCTTTCTATATTTATTTTTTGCTTTGAAAAGTCAGAGCGTTGAGCTGTTTCCCGGGAATGCGTATTTTTTTAGTGATATACAATTCCTGAAAAACTTCGATTCAAAATATCGCTTTACGATTTTTAGCAGAACCAGAGCTCAGGTTACCTACGATGAAGATCAGGTGAGCTTTTTCTCGGCGGCTTACTTAAACTATACAACTAAACCGGGGCTGGGAATAAGTGTTATAGGCCGAATGAATAATTTTGGTTCCAATGTGGATGGAGGGCTTCATTTTTTAAAAAAGAATAAGCAGTTTACATTCTTTGGTATTCTGTCACTGAGTCTTACGGATGAAGGTGCTTACAGTTGGTTTTCTATAATCAGGTATCGTCCGGCCATCAATGAGCGATGGAAAGTATATACCTCATTTGAATTATTTACAGCTTTTAAAAAAGAAGATCATTTGGCGAGTATTCAGCGATTAAGAGTTGGTCTCGATTATAAAAGTTATCAATTCGGTTTAGCCGCTAATCTTGCCGAACTTGGAAATGATTTTATATTTACGGATGATAATTATGGTGTTTTTCTTCGAAAAGAATTTTAAGTTTCAAACTGTTTTTGCTTTTTCAAATTTCATTTTACTCGCGCCCGGCTTGACAAGCTCTTTTAGCTACGATTCCCCTGTGGTCTTATCTCCTTCAAACAAATCGGGTCTGCGTATTTTAGTTCTTTCCAGTGATTGCTCATAGCGCCATTGATCAATGGCTGCATCATTACCGGAAAGCAGTATATCGGGAACTTTCCAGCCATTGTACTCGGCAGGACGGGTATAAACCGGAGGGGCAAGCAGGTCGTCCTGAAAAGAATCGAAGAGAGCCGAGGTTTCATCATTTAGAACGCCCGGGATCAACCGGCCAATGGAATCGACTAATACGGCTGCTGCCAGTTCCCCGCCTGACAATACATAATCGCCAATGCTAATCTCTTTGGTTACATAATTTTGGCGAATCCGTTCGTCAATACCTTTATAATGCCCACAAATCAAAAGGAGTTTTTCTTTTAGTGATAATTGATTGGAAATGCTTTGATTTAACTGTTCGCCATCAGGTGTCAGATAAATAATCTCATCGTACTTTTGCTCCTGTTGTAGATGCTCGATACAATTGGCTAAAGGTTCAACCATCATCACCATACCAGCGCCACCACCATATTGATAATCATCCACCTGGCGATGTTTACCAAGACCAAATTCGCGAAGGTCATGGGTTATTACCTCCAGAAGTCCCTTTTGCTGAGCGCGTTTCATTATTGAATGCTCAAAAGGACTTCGCAAAAGCTCCGGTAAGACAGTAATGATATCTATACGCATTTTTTGAGTCAAAAACTTTTAATCTGGAATCCCAAATTCCACGAACAGGTTCTCCTATATCCGGAATTTGGGATTTCAATTTTTGAGTTTTACAAGCTGTATTAATTTATCTGAATCAATTCCACATCAAAGATCAGGGTAGAAAAAGGCTTGATCATTTCACCGGCTGCTTGCTCCCCATAAGCCAGGTTATGAGGTACATACAAACGCCATTTTGAACCAACAGACATCAATTGTAATGCTTCCACCCATCCGGCAATTACCCCATTTACCGGAAAAGTAGCTGGTTGGCCTCTTTGTACTGAACTATCGAACACGCTTCCGTCAATCAATGTTCCGTGATAATGCGTGGTTACTTTATCTGTTGCTAATGGTTTTGGTCCTTCACTGGCTTTTAAAACTTCATACTGTAAACCACTGGGCAAAGTCGTCACTTCAGAACGTTCCCCATTCTTGGCAAGGAAAGCAGCACCCTCTTCCAGATTCTTTCCATGTTTGGCTTGAGCAATGGCTTTCAGGTGATTTTGAATGAGCTGGTTGGCTTCCGCAGGATCAACCACCAAAGGACTCCCTTTGATCACATCCTCAATTCCTTTCGCTAAGTCGCTTGCATTAAATTCAGTGATATCCTGTTTTTTTAAGTTATGAGCCAAAACGGTCCCTAAACTGTAGCTAAATTTATCCATTAAGTTAATTTGAAATGTACTTTTGCACATTAGTTAAATAAAGGCGCAAAGGTAAGGACTTAATGAAGAATAAAGAATAATGATCAGAGAATCTTCGATCAGGACAGTCAGGAGGAATACTTTCTTTTGGCTTTTTCCAGTAAGAGTTTATGCTGATAGGCGATCTTACAGGCTTTTTTGATATCCTCCACTTCTTCAGGACTCATGCCGAAGGTACGGGCATTGCATTCGATTCTTTGGTATAAAGACAATAATTCTACAGGCAAATCCTGCGCTTTGTTTTTAGCTGTTTCTCTCATAGTATAGTTTTATCCGGCAAATGTAAAAGTACCAGCTTTAATACATATATAAATAATTGCTAATTGTGTGCCGAATTTATATTGTTGGAAAAAATAAGCTTATCAGGTCTCTGGCGGTATACAATAAGTGGAAACAAAGAAAGCCGGAGAGGGCCATTATTTTAAATATAGAACAGCAATGTAAATAATATAAACTTAAATGGAGTATATCGAGCTTAAGAGTTGGCATTTTATGCATTGCTGCTGGCAGCAGGTTTTTTATTTTTCAAAGACAATAGTATTGCTAAAATAATGATAAAGGATACATGGATCAAAAGCAAATTGCGGTCACTTAAGATATCAGCACCAAGAAAGCCATGAGCAAAATTCATCCCGCCATGAAGCAAGATTGCTAAAAGAACACTTCCTCTGGTTCGATTGTATAACCAGGAAAAAATCACCCCCATCGCGGTCATTAGGGGGATATAGGCCCAAAGCGGAACAGAACCTACAGCTTGAGGTAAAAAAAAGAATAAAGGCAAATGCCATATACTCCATAAAAAGCCAATGATCAGGCCTGAAATGTTAGGACTATAATTCTTTTGCAGTATTCCCTGGGCATAACCTCTCCAACCTAGTTCTTCGGCGATGGGCCCACCCAATAGTGTATTAATCAAAAAGAAAAGGGGAGCGAGCAAAAGGGCTAACATTAAATCTCCTTCAGATAAGCCCATACCTTTTAGAACTACCGAGAAATCAGGAAAGCTACCTCCTGTAATCCGGTAAAACAGAATAGCAAGTATTCCGACAAGCAATACTCCAAAAATTGAAAAGATATAATATTTAAAAGGGACTTTCCAGATAAATAATTTTTTCAATAATTTGCGAACACCATCTTTCCCAAGATTCATGTAGCTTAGAATAATAGCAGCAATAGTTGGTCCCCAGGCGCCTGGTAGCGCCCAAAATTCACTCGCCTCTTCAGAAAAATATAATGGACTCCATAAAATCCAGGAGATTAAGAATGTAAGAACAAAGTATTTAACAATACTTGCTCGTTCATTATTTTTTGTAACACTCATTATTAATTTTTTCTATTTACCACTGTAGAGCTTCCTCCGGAAATCAACTGCTTACTGCTATTTTCAACCTCTATTTATCTTATTGACAACTTTATTTTTTCAAAGCTGCATAATGCTTGTAATAATAGGGGATAGTTTCAATTCCTTTGTAATAATTGAATAGACCGTAGTGCTCATTCGGTGAATGGATATCATCAGTATCCAGACCAAAACCCATCAGAACGGATTTCACACCAAGGACTTCTTCAAAAAGGGAAACGATGGGAATACTTCCTCCTGAACGTTGCGGGATCGGGTCTTTTCCAAACGTCTCTTTCATCGCAAGATGCGCAGCCTGGTATTCAACGGAATCCGTAGGAGTAACAGCCGGATTGCCGCCATGATGTGGATGTACTTTTACAGTAACACCATCGGGTGCAATACTCTTAAAATGATCTGCAAACAGCTTGGTGATTTTCTTTGGATCCTGATTCGGAACCAGACGCATGCTTATTTTAGCATAGGCTTTGGATGGTAGTACCGTCTTTGCCCCTTCACCGATATAGCCACCCCAAATTCCATTAACATCAAGTGTCGGTCGGATCGATGTACGCTCTAAAGTAGTATAGCCTTTTTCACCATAAACCTCCTTGATCTTTAATTCTCTTTTATAACTATTGAGGTTAAACGGAGCTTCGTTCATAGCCTTGCGATCGGCTCTTGAAATGATTTCTACATCATCGTAAAAACCGGGAATTTTGATCTTATTGTTTTTGTCATGCAGGGAAGCAATCATTTTGCTTAACACATTGATCGGATTGGCTACGGCACCACCATAGACTCCGGAATGCAGATCGCGATTTGCACCCGTAACTTCCACTTCCAAATAGCTTAGTCCTCTTAAACCGGTTGTAATAGATGGTACTTTATTCGAGATAATAGAGGTATCCGAAACAAGTACAACATCGCAGGCAAGGCGTTTTTTATTCTTTTTACAAAATGGTCCCAGATTGACGGAGCCAACCTCTTCCTCACCTTCGATCATAAATTTTACATTGCAGGGCAGGGACCTGGTTTTGTTCATTGCTTCAAAAGCCTTTACATGCATATATAGTTGTCCTTTATCATCGCAAGCTCCCCGGGCAAATATTGCTCCCTTAGGATGGTTCTTTGTTTTTTTAATTACGGGCTCGAATGGCGGAGAATCCCATAAATCAAGCGGGTCTGGCGGTTGTACATCGTAGTGACCGTAAACCAGGATCGTTGGCAATTTTTTGTCAATAATTTTTTCTGCATAGACAATCGGATAGCCTTTTGTTTCACAAACTTCGACATTTTCCGCACCTGCTTTCTTTAAAGCCTTAGCAATTTCCTTAGCAGTTTTAATTACGTCTTTTTTATAAGCCGGATCGGCACTGATCGAAGGAATGCGCAACAAATCCAGCAATTCTTCCAGATATCTGTCTTGATTCGCCTTATTATACTCCTGTACTTTTTCCATGTATAGATTTTGGTTTTATTTTTAAAAAATTTCTCAAATATAAAAATATCCCGTCAACTCATATTCAAGAATCCGGCTTCATTTTAGCACTCTGAAATTACCCGTGGCACAGGCTTTTTAGAGCTGTCTCTTTAAATGATTTTCCTAAAAAATATGTCCCAGAAAATCAACTAATCCCGGTTTCCATACCAGATTGCTGATGGGTTTTATCATGAGACATTCTTCTATCCGGCGATGACCAACGCCCAGGGTTTGATGGCTATTGATCATCAGCCAGCGACAAGTATTATTGACCAGTTTAAAACCATTCTTTTCATAAACTTCATGATTATGGGCAATAAGTACTAAAAAGTCGATTTGATGTTGGCGTCCCAGAATTTCCAGTTTTTTCAACAAATTGGAAGCAATATTCTTTGATTGAAAATGCTGATCCACACAGAGATCGGCGACGCCAAAAATACGGGCTACGGTTTCGGCGATATTAATATTGCGGTGTTCGACGGCCATATGGCCGATGAGCTTTCCCTCTGTGCGTACGAGATAGCGAAACGTCGGTAACTGTTTGTAATAGGACCGGTCCTTGGAGTAATCCCCAAAGGAAGCATGGAGAAGTGCATTAATTTCGGAATGCTCTTGTGCTGTAATGATAAATTCTTCTTTCCGAATGATTTCCATATTGGAATGTTTTCTTCCTTTCTTTACAAACTGATTAGCGAATGAATGACTATTCTTCCGTAAAATGCCTTTTTAAAAGATCTGTCAGATTTTCTTCTGATATTTTCCAACTCAGATTGCCTTCAAAAGCATAAGACAGATTGCCGGTTTCTTCGGATACGATGAATGCGGCTACCTGGCTGTTTTCGGTCACCCCAACGGCTGCCCGGTGGCGAAGCCCTGCGCTTTTGGGCAGGGTGGTATTGGAGGACAAAGGTAATATAACACTCGCCGAATGTATTTTATTTTCGTGAATGACCATCGCACCATCGTGCAAGGGACTTTCTTTGTGAAAAATACTTTCGATCAGGGGTTGGCTGATATTGGCATCCAGTTTTACTCCGGAATTGCTGAAAAACTCTACATTGGGATTGGCCGAAACAATGATCAGGGCACCTGTTTTACTTTTACTTAGCTTAAGCATGGCCGACCGGATAGCTCTGACCTGAGAAAGCTTGGCTCTCTCGTTGATGATTAGTGGCCGGTTGAGCAATTTGCTAAGAAAATTGGATTGCTGTTTGAGCGTCGTATTACCAAGTAATAATAAAAAGCGTCGAACCTCTGGCTGAAAAACAATCAATAACATCAAAACCCCAACGCTTACAAATTGCGTAAGCAGCTGACTCAACAAATCCATCTGTAACAAGCGCACGATCCACCAGACGATATAGATGGAGATAATACCAATGAAAATATTGAAGGCAATACTTCCCCTCAATAATTTATACAATTGATAAATCAGATAACCTACAATCAGGATATCCAGAATGTCCCAAATCCTGATAGGTAAAAATCCGATTTCAAACCAGGGTATTATCATAATGTTTTGACTTAGATAAAAAGGTTGAGATTTTGGAATTCAGGTTTTGTATTATTGAGCTACATCGTATTCGTAGACGACGTTTTCTCCAAAATTGTACATGGTAAAACTCAGGATATCTGCCGCTTCTTCAATTTTTTTCGATGTCGGTTTGCCCGCTCCATGTCCGGCACTGCTTTCAATCCTGATTAATACAGGATTATCTCCCTGGTGATATTCCTGTAAAGTAGCTGCAAACTTGAAGGAATGCGCCGGAACAACCCGATCATCATGATCTGCAGTAGTTACCAGAGTAGCGGGATAGGCTGTCTGTTTTACATTATGTATCGGAGAATAGGCATAGAGATAATCAAAGGCCTCCGGATTTTCGCTTAAACCATAGTCGACAGCCCAGGCACGCCCGATTGTAAATTCGTGATAACGAAGCATATCCAGAACGCCTACTGCCGGTAAAGCAACTTTGTATAAATCCGGTCGCTGAGTCATACAGGCTCCAACCAGCAAACCGCCATTGGAGCGACCGTAGATTGCCAGTTTTTCATTCGAGGTATATTTTTGATCAATGAGGTATTCGGCAGCAGAATGAAAATCGTCGAATACATTTTGTTTCTTGTCTTTTGTACCTGCTTTGTGCCATTTCTTTCCAAACTCTCCGCCACCCCGTATATTCGCTACCGCAAAAACGCCATCGTTTTCCAGAATGATTGGCGCCAGATTGAGTCGGGTCGTATTAAAACCCGGTAAAATACTGATATCAAAACCGCCGTATCCGTAAAGCAGGGTAGGGCGCTTACCATCCAGTTTTAACCCTTTTTTATGGGTGATGAACATCGGAACTTCAGTGCCATCATAGCTTTTATACCATACCTGTTTGGTCTCATATAAATCGGAATCAAAATCAATATTCGGTTGTTTAAATATTTTATTCTCTCCGGTTTCCAAGTCTATAGAATAAATGGTAGTAGGACGATTATAAGTGGTAAAGGAATAAAAAGCCAATTGTTCTTTTTTCTTGCCATTGAAGGTATTGACCGTTCCTACACCGGGCAGTTGAACATCCTGCTCCAGCTGGCCCTTCATATCAAAAATGCTGATTTTACTGGAAGCATTATGAATGTAGTTAGCCACTATTTTTCCACCTGCGAGTGTAACAGAAGAGAGTTTGTCTTTGCTTTCCGGAATGATTTCTTCCCAGTATCCTTCCTCGGGGCGGCTCGTACTAACAGCAACCAGGCGATTATTATCTGCTTTATAATTGGTCAGTACTAAGATGCGGTCACCTGCGTTTCCAACAAAGACATAATCATTATCAAATGTTTCGACTACGGGAACGAATTCGCTATCCGCTTTAGACAAATCTTTAAAATATAAAGCATTTCCACTCGTGGATTCCCATACACTGATGGCGAGATATTTTTGATCATCGGTTGTATTGGCAAAAAAGCCGCGGTTGGGATTAGCGCGATCGGCAAAAATCAATTGATCTTCTTCTTGTGGATTGCCTAGCTTATGATAGAAAACCTGTTGGAATTGATTTCTTCCTTTGAGTGCTTCTTCTTCTGAGGGTTTGGGGTATCTGCTGTAAAAAAAGCCATCCTGATACCAGGCAATATTAGAGAATTTACACCATTCGACTTTATCTTCCAGCTTCTGATCCTTTTCGAGGTCTTTTACATAAACTGTTCGCCAGTCCGAGCCTCCTTCTGATACTTCATAAGCTAGATATCTTCCATCTTTAGAAAAAGCGTAACCCCCTAATGAGGCCGTACCGTCTTCCGAAAACTTATTGGGGTTAAGTGTTATTCTCGCATCACTTTCCAGATCATCTTGTACGACGAGTACATTTTGATTTTGTAATCCGTCGTTTTTAAAATAATAATATTTACCACCTTCTTTAAAGGGTGGAGAGTAACGTTCATAATTCCACATCTTTTCCAAACGTTTTTGAATAGCCTCCCGATAGGGAATCTGATCCAAATAGGAGAAAGTTGTATTGTTTTGCGTTTTTACCCATTTTTTGGTATTATCGGCATGATCATCTTCGAGCCAGCGATAGGGATCTTTTACGATTTTACCGTGATAGTTGTCCTGTACAGAGGTATCCTTAAAAGTAGCCGGATAGTTCACTTTGATGACTTTAGGTTCAAAAGTTGCAGACTGTCTGGCGGTTTGTTCTTCAGGGAGTGTACAAGAGGCATAAGCCAGAATTAAAAGGGAAAAGAAAAAGAGTTTTTTAGTCATTTTTTGATTGCTTTATTTTTTCGCAAGCCGAAGGTTTGTATTGAAAAATCGAAATGCGAAAATCAAATATTTATGCTTTTCTTTAATTTTATGGTTCGGGGCGTATCAAAAAGTTGAGATAATCGTTGTAAAACAAAGATTAAGAGAAAATTAACCTTTGTCTGGATCGACGAATTCCAGTTTCAAACGTTTTTTAATCGCATAAAAATAAATCATTTGCTTTGATTAATGGAAAATATACTCAAAATAAAGTGATTTGAGGTTTTACTAAACAGTTTGTTCCATTCGCTCTCTAAATGGAAGTCGAAAACGAGCATTGTAAAAGGGAGTTTTCGATTTACTAAGATTACAACTTTTGTACACCGGTTTAAGTTTGACAATTATCATCTAATAACCTGAAAATAAGTATCAGATATGAAATCTGGCCATCTTTACCTTCTGTTAAGCATTTTCTTTTTTACATTTCAAGTTGGAATAGCACAACAAATTACGACTAATGAAGATGGGCGTAAAATTATTGTCTACCCTGACGGCTCCTGGGAATATGCAGATGAAGAAAAAGGGAAAAATGCTGCTCAAGGCAAGCGTACTGATTCACCAGAACCCCAAAAGAGTCAGGATGATCTTGAATTGGAATTGGCAATTCGCATAGCAGAGGATGCGGCGGCGGCAGAGGCAGAGACGATTAGACTGGAAGAGGATGCCAAGTATGCGCGCTTGCTTATCGAGGATGAACTGAGAGATGCAGAAGATAGTGATGATTATTTTGACGATGAGATTAAAGAAATGAAAGAACAGCTAAAGGAAGCCAAGAAAAAAGAGAAAAAGGCGAAAGCAGCGCGGAAAATGGCTTCAAAAAAAGCGAAGGAAGCCAATAATTTGATTACAATGGGAAACGCGGAGCGCTCTAAAGCATTAAAGAAATATCCTGAGTACCAGCTGTCCGAGGGAGAATATGCAAAAGAAGAAACCGCTATTAGTGAAGTGAGCATGTTTCCGGAGGCAAAGACCGAAGCTGCCGTCGAAGAATTCGAGGAGCAAGCGGCCTATAAGATGCAAGATCATGGGCTCAAAAAAACTTTTGCAAAATATGATCCTGATAAGGATGTGAAATTCAATCCTCCCAGAAAGAAATGTGAGCTTTCCTTTAATGGGACGGACGAATTTTCAGGAAAGAAACGCAAAGATGTAGCTAAACAGTTATTTTTCACTTATACGAATGAGGAACTGAGAAGCGTTTTCAGGGACCGGGATTATATGTATTGTACGGGTTACCTTTCTTCGCTTTCCGGTGGATTAACTTTTCTAACTCTGAATATTACTATTGCTTCGAAAACCGCTCAACGCGAATATGGAGTACTGGAAAAAGGAGGTACGATTAATATAAAACTACTCAATGGAGAAAATGTAAGACTGGTCAATAACAAGACGAATATGGGGACGCAAAACCCACTGGACGGGACGGTAACTTATCGGGCCCAGTATCTTATCAGCTCCGGCGATGAAAAGAAACTCAAAAAGAGCGAAGTAGATAAAGTCAGAATAATCTGGAGCTCCGGATATGAAGACTATGAAATTTATGAACTGGACTTTTTTATGGATCAGTTTAAATGCCTTGAATAATAGCTATTTCATTTTATCTTTGTTCCGTTTTTAGATCAAAAATCAAATCATTCGACTATGTTGGGATTGAAATTACCTACTGACCCCAGATGGGTGAATCTTGCCGAGATGGATCTGGCTGAAATACTAACGGATCATGCCTACTGTGAGCAAAAAGCAGCTACTTCATGTATATCTCTGATTCAGCAATATCCGGAAAAGCATCGAATGGTCAGGGAACTGGCCCCGATCGTTACCGAAGAATGGGGACATTTCAGAATGGTACTAAATGAACTGGATAAACGCAAGCTGGATTTGGGCCGACAACGTAAAGACGATTATGTCAACCAATTATTGAAGTTTCAACAAAAAGGGGGGAACAGGGATGATCAATTGGTGGAACGACTACTGGTTAATGCCTTGATTGAAGCTCGGAGTTGTGAGCGTTTCCGCTTACTTTCTTTGTACATTAGTGATGATAATCTCAAAGATTTTTACCATAAATTCATGATTTCAGAGGCCGGACATTATCGCTTGTTTCTCGATCTTGCCAAACATTATGGTAATGAAGAAGCGGTAAAATTGCGATGGGAGGAATACTTGCAGCATGAAGCTGGAATTATGGAAAATCTTGCTGTCAGAGGCGATCGAATGCACTAAGCTTCCCTGGTTACTCTGTTCTCTGCGTAGCCCTTTGTCCAAAAATGTATAGAACACGAAAATTACTTATCACCGGTATCTCTGGGTTTATCGGTTCCTGTTTTGCTCATCTGCCTCAGGAGCATTGGCAGATTATTGGGACCTATCAACAAAACCCCGTTCAACATCCGAACCTGATCAGTAAACGGGTAGATTTAAGTCAATTGGAAAACCTGGATCCCTTACTTAATGCAAGCAAGCCCGATGCATTGATACATCTGGCGGCGGCTTCCAATCCGAATTTTTGCGAAAAAAATCCCGAATTATCGGAAAGGGTCAATATCCAAACCGCAGTGGAACTGGCAGCGCTTTGTGATAAATATTCGATTCCATTTTTATTTGCTTCAACTGATTTGGTTTTTGCAGGTGATAATGCTCCCTATGATGAACAAGCCGAGCCCCGGGCAGTCAATCTCTACGGTCGACAAAAAGCAATAGCTGAAGAAAAAATTTTGAGTCTTAATTCCCGGGCCTGCATTGCAAGGTGTCCGGTGATGTTTGGTTTGCCGAAATGGGGGAATTCATTTATGAAATCCTGGATGACTAATCTGAAAGAAGGCCGGCCGGTTTTTGCGTTTACCGATGAGTTTCGAACGAAGGTCAGTGGCTCGGATGCAGCACAGGGCATGCTTTTGCTATTAGAACAACAGGTTAAGGGTATCTGGCATCTCGGAGGAAAAGAGAGCATATCCCGTTTTGATTTTGCAGTGAAAATGGCAGAAACGTTCGGATTACCGGGGGCATTGGTTCAGGCTTCAAAACAGGCAGATGTAAAAATGGCTGCTGCCCGTCCCGCAAATGTTTCGCTCAACAGTGAAAAGGCATTTCAACTCGGCTATCAACCAAAGCGGATCAGCGAAGCATTAAGAAGCTGGCTCTGAATAGGATGTATTGCAACAGGATTGAATGCCAATCTCCTGTCAAACCATATAAGCACTGATCAGTAACTTCCAAAATACCTTCGGATGAACCATTCGGTTACGATCAAAAATAAGAGAATAAAAAAGATCCATTTCAGATTGATGACCGAACGCGTTTTGGAGGTTTCATAGATTGTTGGAAAGACCGTATCCTTATCTTTGATCATTTGGGGAAGTCTGCTGAGTTGATCGGGATATATTAATTGCCCGCCGTATTGCTCACTCAGCATTTTCAACAGGCCGTGATTTGCGGTGGTTTCGTAGAGTTCCAATTGTATCGGTTGTACGCTGAATTGTCCATCGTAGCTTAGTTGTTGCCCATTACTTATAACCGTTCCCCGGAAGCGATAATTACCAACCGGAAAAAAACTGGCATTGAGTGAATAAGAACGATTATTATTTCTGTCAAAAGTAAATTTGAATTCTTTGCCACTTTCATTAGTGATTGTAAGGGCCACATCCGGTTCATTAATCAGCTCATAATTCTCATTGTATAATTCTGCATCAAAATAGACTTCTTCATTTTCATTGAAGATATTTTTATTCATACTGATGCGAAACCTTCTTTTATCTTCTTTTAAAGTGAGGTATTGAAAACTTTTTCCGATTAACTCTTCGAACAGGGCATGATTTTCATGTTGTAAAAAATCGAACAAACGCCATTTCCAGATGCCCTCACCACAGAGTACTCCGGTTTTTATTCCATTTTGCTCTCCAAGAACAAATAAAGGATATTTCGTGTCGATTTTCCCGATTCGTTGATAAAGCAGGACTGTTGCGTTTGGGCTCGCTTTGAAATCTCCAAAAGGAGCAAGCAGCGGTGCGAAGTTTGGGAGTTTAGATTTTAATTCTTCATCCAGTGTAAATAAACTAAAATCTTTCGCGAAGGCGGCTTGTACATCATTGGTATTCCTTGGATCAGCCGTGATCGTAACTAATGATTGTACTCTGGATACTTCGAGAAAATTACTTTGTGTTCCGACAATAAACAAACGAGGTGTTTTCTGCTCATTTAATACTCGAAGGATATCTACAATTTTATTGGTTTTGGCAGGCAGTTGGTGCAGGATTACAAAATCATAAGCCCGCAAATCCAGATTGGCATCTGTAGCATAAGCGATTTCGATTTCATAATTCTTATTTTTTGAAACACTCTGTTTTATCGCCGTTAAATCGGGATGAGGCGAATTGGCCAGTACCAGAATTTTCTGACGGGCATCCAGGACATCTATAAAAATATCCTTGGTATTATTAACCGTAGTAACCTCTCCGGCTATTTCATTCAACGAAATTCGATAGCGTTGCACCCCTGCTTTATCAGCATTGAGTATCACCTCCTTTGTGGTGAAAAAATCATCTTTGTCTATACTGACAGGAATGCGCTCAAGCCTGTTGGTCGTTCCCCCCTCTACTTTCGAAATAGTTAAAGTAGTATTCGAAGCATTACAATTTTGAGCACTAATATCCACCTGAATGCTAAAGCGGTCTCCGAGGTATGCGATTTTATTATAGAAAACTCTTTTTAAGCTTAAATCTTTCTTTGGAGTCGTATCTCCAAGGGCTACAGTATAGATCGGTGCGGATAGCTTGGCGCCACTGTAAATAGGATTAGAACCTTCATTATAAATCCCGTCGGAAGCCATGATAACCGCTCCAAGGTTCTGATTACTGTATAAGTCATAAACGTATTTAAGGAATTCCGAGATATTACTCACCTTATCTGTAAACTCAAAGTTTATTCCTTCCTTCACTTCGTTGCCAAAGGCATATTTTTTAATATCATAATTGTTTCCCAGTTCTGTTTCAAATTGTTCAAATGTACGCTGGTATTGAGTTTTTTGTGCCTCGGTCATATCTGAAAGAATGGATTCAGATTGATCCTGAGCAATGACAATTACAGGCTTTTTTACTTCCAGTACCAGGGATTTTATCAGAGGGGAGAGTAATAAGATGCTGAGCAAAGAAACTCCCAGAAAACGAAGTATACCCAATATCCAGTTGAGTATACCTGCTTTTTCTTTAAAAGTATCATTTCTAAAATACAGAACCAATGCGTAAGTCAGCCCCAAGAGTAGACAAAATAAAATGTACCAGGTAGGATATTGAAAACTGAGATTCTCCATTCAGTAGTTTCGGTCAATTTAGGATAAACAAAATAGTCGATACAGAAGTATGCAAACTTATCTTTCAACAGTCGAGGTATATTTATCGCGGATACCCTTAGTGGTGAATTCCGGAAAACCAGGCTGCAATACCTGATGCCTTATACCTTTTCCAAATTATATTCCACGTAAAAAAAGAGAGTTAAGTTGCAGAATGCAGTTATTTTAATAGCTTACTCCCTTTTTTGCGGACAAAATAACAAAAGTATAGTAAATCCAACGTTGAAGTTTACGTTAAAGTTTTTTTAATGTAAAAAGGCCCTGTGCCAATTTATATGAATTATATGCTATGCGTTAACAGTTGATTTTCCTTTGATTATAGGATTTTGTGTTTGATTATTGCTTATTAGCTTGGTTTTCAATTATTTAGCACAGTTTTTCAAAGTATATCTGGCTTTGATTTTGCTGCTTGGTACAATATTTACTGCTTATTTTTTTAATTAAAACTTTTAAAAATGAAGTTCAAAAGTATTGTACTCCTTTTTTGCCTGGCTATCTGTATGGAAAGCTTTGCTCAAACGAAACCCGAACTGGCCAAGAAAATAGAAACGCTGGCGGCTAGAGTGCTTCAATCAATTCATTCGGAAGATGTATTCCTGAAAACCGGGAAAACAAGCATCGGAAAGAAGGATCACGAGGAGATTAAAAAGATTGTGATGAGTCACGGCTTTCCCACGATTAGTATGGTGGGGAAAGAAAATAGTCATAAATTCTGGATGTTGGTGCAGCTTTGCGATCACGATATCCAATTGCAGGTAGCGGTTCTCAAGCAAATGGGCAGAGCCAACCGGAATGGCGATATTATCAAGGAGGATTTTGCGATGCTAACCGACAGAACCCGCCTAAACCGGAATATACCACAACTTTACGGAACGCAGTACGTTATTAATGATTTTGGAGATGTACAACTTTACAAAGTCCAGGATATTAATCATGTTAATGAGAGAAGAAAAACCTTGAACATGACAAAACTGAGTGAATCGGAAGCCAAAGTGAAGTCGAAAGTTGCCAATCGAAATGTGAAAAAAATGGTCCCAAACGATAAGCCCGCAGATGTGTATTGATTTGATAAACGAAAATCAATTTTTTTAATACCTTGGGCGCTCAATTTTACGTTTTAGGAGTATAATACTTACAATATGAAAAAGTTATCCCTCATTTTTTCAGTCCTTTTAATTAGCTTGAACCTTTCGGCTGCCTATATCCTGTTGCCGATGGATATGGAACAAAAGAATCATCTCAAAGCTTATGGCATTACTTACTGGGTTTTGGACAATAATGTAGAGGCCTGGTGGTTGCTCAATTACCGGGGAGGTTCTTTTGCTTTTCAGCACAATTCTGCTTTTGAAAAAGAATGCCTGACCCGGGACGTTAGCTACGAAGTAATTCCCGATGCTCAATTCAATAAAATCAGAGCGGAAATTGGTGATCAGGAGGTTAATATGGAAGCGATGAAACTGGAAGTCGCTCCGCAAATTGCAGTTTATACTCCTGAGTTTAATGCGCAAGGTGAAAAAATACAGCCCTGGGATGATGCTGTAACGATGGTATTAACCTATGCAGAGATTCCTTATGAGACGGTTTACGATCGAGAGGTTCTGGAGGGGAAGTTAGCTAAATTTGATTGGTTACACCTGCATCACGAAGATTTCACCGGCCAATACGGCAAATTCTACCGCAATTATCGAAACTTTGCCTGGTATAAAGAAAATCAGCGAAAAATGGAGGCTCTTGCAACTAGCCTGGGATACGAGAAAGTATCTCAGCTAAAACTGGGTGTGGTTAAAGAACTAAGAGAGTATGTGAAGGGAGGGGGATTTATGTTTGCGATGTGTTCTGCGACCGATAGTTATGATATTGCACTGGCAGCCGACGGCCTGGACATTTGTGATCATATGTATGATGGTGATCCTCAGGATTTGAGTGCGCAGGGTAAGCTGGATTTTTCCAAAACATTTGCTTTTAAAGATTTTTCTTTGGAGCAAGATCCTATGATTTACGAATATTCTTCTATTGATAATACGACCAAACGCAAAGTGATCCCCGAACAGGATTATTTTACCCTCTTTGACTTTTCCGCTAAATGGGATCCGGTTCCCACCATGCTGACCCAAAACCATACTCGTACGGTAAAAGGCTTTATGGGGCAAACTACAGCTTTTCGTAAAGAATTTATCAAATCGGATGTTTTGATTCTCGGAGAGAATAAACCTGCTCAGGAAGTGAGATACATTCACGGCGTTTTTGGTACTGGGTTCTGGACTTTTTACGGAGGGCATGATCCGGAGGATTACCGGCATTTTGTAGATGATCCGGAAACTGATCTGAGCCTGCATCCTAATTCGCCTGGTTATCGGCTTATATTAAATAATATTCTCTTTCCTGCTGCCAAGAAAAAGAAAAGAAAAACCTGATTAAATTCGTTATTTGCAGCTTGCTGGTCGATTTTTGAATTCGAATGAATAAGGGCTGAAATTAGTGAAATTGGTGTGAATTTTGCTGGATATTAATAAAACCACATACTGATGAAAAATCTAGCAAAAATTTCTTTTAAGTGTTTATTACTTTTTCTCACCTTATCCTTAATTAATCCCTCCCTCAATGCACAAAGCGATAATATCTTGTCGGTTGACGGGATGGACTTTGGAGCTGGAATTGTGGTAATGTGGGAGACTCTGGATGCCGCCAAGACCGGCCAGGTTTATGTTATTGAACGAGCCTTGAACTCCGGAGAAGAATTTGTAAAAATCGGCGAAATAATGGCTGATACAGATGATAATAGAAAGCAGTTTGCTTTCGAAGATCGTGAATTGGGTCTCAAAAAAGCGTTTTACAGAATTAAAATTCTGGAAGAAAACGCCAGTATAGAGAGCTATTCTGAAGTTGTCCCTGTAGTGAAAGATGTGATCAACAATTTCTTAATCCAGGAAACCGAGAAAGTCGATAAAAATCAATACCGGGTTTCTGTACTTTCTGTTGCTGACGGCGAATTGAAATACCAATTAGCAACTAACCTTGGAGAGATTGTAATGAAGCAGACCTACGAAATGCAAAAAGGAGAAAATGATTTTATGGTTGATCTGGAAGCCGAAGCAGATGGAGCTTATGTAGCTTCTTTTCAAAATGGGGCATATACGATCACTAAAAACTTTTCCAAGAAAAGCGAGAAAGAGGACAATGTAGCTCGGAAGGACTAAAATATTATTCTCTAGCATAACTTTCGTTATACGGCGAAAGCATCAATAAAAAAGGTATCAGCTTCGTACACAGCTGATACCTTTTTTATTTAAGAGCACAGATCTCAAAGATGTCTGGACTTGCTTAAAAGACTATCGTTTTTTATAATAATAAGCTAATCCGAAGCGAATCTTATAATAGGGGATTTCCTCATTGAGCGCTTCGTAAATCTGTCTAAGCTTATAAGGCGGTTCCAGACTTGCTACGACCTCCATGATCCGTTTTATTTCACTACTGCTTACAAAGCGTTTGATGTCTATTTTTTGATCCTTGGCGTACATCTTGACCAGATGATCATAAACCGTTTGCTCGGAGATACCGCGCTCCATGGCAATGCGCTCCGGAGAAAAGCCGCGATTGTACAACTGCAAGGTTTGAAGCTGAGTAGCTCCCTGAATGGTCGTACCTGCACTGGCCTTGTCTCCAATGAATTCTTTGATTTTGCTCATAAAAATTTGCCCGTACTGTTTTAGTTTTTTCTCTCCGACACCAGATATCATGGAAAAATCAAATTCCGTAACAGGACGGCTGGCAGCCATTTGTTCCAGGCTTGCATCCGAGAACACTAAATAAGGCGGAATACCGCTTTTTTGTGCAATATCTCTTCGAAGCTTTCGGAGAATTTCAAACAGTTCATCCCGTACACGCTCTTTGACGGATTTTTTCTTGACTTTATTCTTTTCTGCTTCTTGCCTTTGCTTGATATCTGCCATTCTTACGAGTTGTACCTTTTTGGACTCGAATAGGACCGCCCGGCTGAGGGATGTTAACTTTAGAACATTGCGCTGGTCATAAGCAATTTCCAGTAAGCCAAGGTTGATCAATTGTGCCATGAGATGTTGCCAGTCGTAAGCAGATATATCTGCTCCCATTCCATAGGTTTTGATACGATCATAACCTAGCTCGATGATTTCTTTTCTTTGTGATCCTCGTAAAATATCAATCAATAATCGAATACCTACTTTTTCTTTTGCCCGGGCGACTGCAGATAATGCTTTCTGGGCAATGATCGTTCCGTCAAAATGTTGAGGCGGGTTTTTGCAAACGTCACAATTACCGCAATCGGAGTCCAGGTTTTCACCGAAGTAATTGAGCAATATTTTACGACGGCAGATTAAAGAGTCGGCATATTGTTGTATTCTTTCCAGTTTGGATAATTGTACGGCTTCATTTTCACTTTGATTATTGCTAATAATCTCGCGCATAACCATTACATCCCTGAAACTATAAAAAAGCAAAGCATCCGAACGAGCGCCATCGCGTCCGGCACGGCCTATTTCCTGATAATAGCTTTCCATATTTTTGGGTAAATTATAATGCACTACCCAGCGTACATTTGATTTGTCGATCCCCATTCCAAAAGCAATAGTTGCACAAACGATTTGTACATCATCTTTAATGAAATCTTCCTGAACTTTGGAGCGGGTAGCCGGATCCAGGCCGGCATGATAAGCGGCTGCATCGATTCTTTTCTCCCGAAGCTTGGAAGCAAGGTCCTCCGTCGATTTCCTGCTAAGACAGTAAATAATCCCTGCTTGATTAGCGTGTTGTTGAATGAAAGCGAGGATTTGTTCGAAACGTTTTTGACCGGGACGTACATTCAGACTGATATTCGGGCGGTCGAATGATGCTATAAAAACCCGGGGATTTTGTAATCCCAATTGTTGAATAATATCTCGCCGGGTCACTTTATCGGCGGTGGCAGTGAGTGCGACCAGAGGGATGTCGGAGAATTGTTCTTTTAAAAATCTGAGTTTTTTGTACTCGGGCCTGAAATCATGCCCCCAGGATGAAATGCAATGAGCTTCATCAATGGCAAAGAGATTGATTTTAGCCTGTTTAAGCAAGGGCAAAAAACTCTGGGATACGAGCTTTTCGGGAGAGACATAAAGCAGTTTTATATTTCCGTTAAAAAGGTCATTCTCAACTGCATTTTGCTCGGCACTGTTTAGAGAAGAATTCAGATAAGCGGCCGGAACCCCATTAGCTCTCAAACCTTCTACCTGATCTTTCATTAAAGAAATCAATGGAGAGACCACCAGACATACTCCTTCCTGAGTAACTGCCGGAATCTGATAACAAACGGATTTTCCTCCTCCCGTAGGCATTAGAACCAGAGTATCTGTTTTCGCATAAATCGCCTCTATAATCTCCGACTGCATGGGGCGGAAATTATCGTAGCCAAAATATTTTTTTAAAGCATCTTTCGCAAAGTCGACTGTCATCATTCACCAGTTATAATAGATTCAATAGCGAAGATACTAAATTATTTTATATCGTAAATGTATTGTTATAAAATTTGAAAAACAATACCCGAAGAATGATCCCCGGGTATGAAATAGCTTAGTCTACTAAATGATTCAGAATATCCTCTTCCTCCGTTTCGTCAAATTGCATAATATCTCTAAAGGCTACATAGAAAGCCGCATAGGTAGCAGGAATCGTAAACAATAAACCCACAAAACATAATAGTGCTCCTACTAAATTGATTAACCCTGCTAATAAGCCCAGACCCAGGACCGGAAAAAAGTTTTTTGCTACGATCTTGCGACTGGCTTCCATAGCATCCCAGGCTTGCATATTTCCAAATATTATAAAATGCTGAGCAAAGGAGTAACTAATAGCAACATAAAAAACGCCTATCATCACAATGATCATGAGCAGGAAAAACAAAATAACTAGAGTTGCCTGTCCGCTACTACTTCCGGTCATGGCAATTCCGGCGAAAATGAGAAGAAAAACCGGAACCATTACCGCCAGCATAATGAGCATTATGAATAGTTGCTGAATGAGAAGCTGGGCGAAATAGTCGAAGCCCTTAAAAAAATCACCAAATTCAATAATTTCGTTTTTTAACACCTTATGAGCCGTGAGATAAAAACCTGCCAGCAAAGGGGCTCCTACAATGAACGAAGCAAAAGGAACAAAGCTCGCTGCGGTGTAAATGAGAAAAAGTACCAAAGTAAATCCGACAAAAAGGCCAAACTCTTTTTTCACAATGTCAAATCCCTCGGAAATATACCTTCCAATATCAAAATCGTAACCGTTATCAATTAGTTCTTGTATTCTGTTGTGGTTAAATAGCTCCATTCTAATGTGTAATTTTTATTCGTACCAATTATATTTTGATCGAATTGTAGATTAATTGAAAAATGTCTTTTGTGATAGGAGTACTCAAATACTATGTCTGAAAGCCGAAAATAGTAATTTTTTTAATCTGTTGCAATTTCAATAAACAATGGCCCTGAAATTCCTGGACCTGGCAGGTGTTTTTAAATTTATAAGAATCTGATTATTAGATTTTTATATTGTTTTTTTAAAGACCCTGTAATAATACCTGGTATTTGGGTACAACTTTCTATACATTATATTCCAAAAGGATTGAATTCATAATCAGTTATTGCAGATAAAAAACAAATATGATTATACACTTCCGGTTCTGTCGAAAAAGAAGTCACTTCTGTATGTCTTGATATCGGGTAAAAATAAAAAAGCCGATAAGGCAAAAAACAAATGCGAGGATGGTCGTAGCACGGATTCCTGTCGGATTCTCCATACTCTTGCCGAGCAATAACAAGGAGGGAAATATCAGATTGGAAAGTGTAATACCGATTTTCATCATAAAGTTTCGGGCACCGTAGAACATCCCGGATAGTTGTTCACCACTTTCTGCCTCATGCTCGTGGATAATATCGGCGATAATAGTGTTAGGTAGAATACCAAAAGCTGCGAGTGGAAAAGCAGATAAGACAGCCAGACTGTAAAAAAGGATTGTTTTTGATAAGGGAACAAGGCCAACTAATCCCGTGAGTAGAAAGACCAGACAAAAAACTAAAAATGCAGTTTTCAGGATTTTTTTCTTTCCCAGCTTTTTTGCCAGCATATTGATCGGAACATACAGTAGAAAACTACATATGAAACCAATACCCGAAAACAGACTTGCCATGCCTTTGTCCAGGCCAAAGAGAACGGTTACATAAAAACCTACACCGATCTGAATAAAATTGAGTGCCAGCCAGTAAGTCAGATCGGAAAAGAGAAAGAAACGAAAGTTTACATTTTTGAAAACCGATGCCAAAGATTGTTTGATAGAAATAGATTGGGTTTTTTGTTGGGCATATTTGTTTTCGTTTAAAAACGCAACCGGGATGAGCATACAAATTAATGCAAATACATTACTCCCTCCGACGGCTGTCTGAAAAGCCAGGGTAGGGGACAGCTCCTGCGTTTGCTCCAGCAGGGATTGAATAGCGAATATACCGTTCCCCAAAAGGAAACCCAGTGCCCAGGTCACAGAAATAATAGTACTGATCAACAGACGATCGTCCCGGTGATGGCCAAGTTCCGAGATGAGTGCAGTATAAGGTACCACATACAGTGTCATAAAGAAATAAAAGAGAAAAACAATTGCCAATAGCCATATTGTATTGGTGGTAGTGGAACTGCTAATTGGGAAAAAAGTGAGAAAGGAAAGCAGAGCAAAAGGAACAGCGGCAATAGCCATAGCCTTTTTGCGTTTGCCCATTTTCGAATGACTCTGATCGGACCAATTGGCAATGAGCGGATCGGTGATTGCATCAAAAATACGTCCTCCGGAACTGATAAAACCCACTACCGTAAAAAAGCCCAGAATCGCTCCCTGGAAAATATATTCCGGAAAAATAACTTCGGTGGTCTCCGGCGGCATGTAAAAGTATAACAATAGATTGATTACGCTAAAACTTGCAAGTGACCAACCCAATTGACCGATTGCATAACATATAATTACTCTTAAGGGAGGACGAATAGCCATATCCGAAATTTAAGTATATTCCTTCGCTTTAGGTAATAGTCTTGCCCGGAAATGATAAATTGCCACCTGAAAAGTATTATTTTTACCGTTCATAGAAAATAATCAGCGCAATTGTATTCTAATCAGTTAATCCAGTTATTGCAAACCTTTTCCAGAAAGGAGATGACTCGCTTTTATGAGTTTGCGCATTCTCCGTATTTCAATAAGCATAAAGGTGTCCGGGAATTGCTGAGCTATCTCAGCAAAATGTTTCCTGATTTTTCCGAATCGAATTGCGATCGAAAAATATTGGTAAAAGAAGCTTTTCCAGCCAGAGTTTTGAACCAGCAGGAATTAGCTATTATTTTTACGTATAGTCTTCGTTTGGCTGAACAGTTTTTAATCTACGAACAGTTTAAGAAAAATGAGCACTTTAAGAAACTTCTTTTATTGCGTCAACTCAGACAAAGGGAGCAGTATCGGCATTACGAAAAAATAAATTACAAACTACAGCAGGGGCTGGAAAAGAATCCGATAAAGGATGCAGATTATTTCAATTTACAGTTTTTAACGGCTGCAGAATCCGATCAGTATTATGCACATCGTTCCAGGCATGAAAAGGATCATAGTATTCAACAAAAACAAAACAACCTGGATCAGTATTACCTGGCGGTCAAATTACGGGATAGTTGTGAAATGCTGGTACGCAGCCGGATTATGCAGATTGATTACTCGACAAATCTGCTGGATATTTTACTGAATGCCATTCGGGAGCATCCGGAAAGATATGCGAAAAACCCGATGGTGATTGTCTATTTTCAGATCTATCAGATGATCCGGGACGGTGAACAGGCGTACTATTACGATGCTTTATCCGTTATTCAGAAAAATAGTGACTCATTTACAAAACCCGAATTACAGAATATTTACATCTATCTGCAGAACTTTTGTATCGAACAAATTAATAAAGGGCAGACGCAATTTTTAAAGGAGGCCTTTATCCTGTATAAAGATCAGCTGGAAAAAGAACTGCTGCTGGATACCAATGGTTTTTTGTCACAATGGCATTACAAAAATATTGTTACCGCCGGTATCCGCCTGCGGGAAATGAGCTGGACTTACAATTTTATAGAAGAATATAAAGAAAAGTTGAATCCCGAAGTAATTGAAAATGCTTATACCTTCAATTTGGCGGCCTATTATTATAGTAGTAATCAATTGGAAAAAGTTTTGGAGCTGCTGGTAAGAGTGGAATATACGGATATTCGATATAATCTGGCGGCAAAATCCCTTTTACTGAGAACCTATTACGATCTCCAGGCGGATGAGGCATTGGTTTCGCTTACGCGTTCTTTTAGTCAATACCTGAGTCGGAATAAACTGATTCCCAAACACCGAAAACAAGCAATGTCCAACCTGGTTCGCTTTACAAACCGGGCATTTCAGATTAAATCCAATCTGGAATTTGTGTCCAGAGAGAAGTCCAAAAAAGAATTGATCAAATTGGAAAATGACATGACCGAGATGACTACCATTATCAATAAGGATTGGCTGGATCAAAAGATTGAAGAACTCAAAATGGAAATCTTTTAAAATACTTTATATTTCTATACCCGGACTGACCAATAATAAATACAGTTTGGTCGTTCTTCGTTTTATGTCTTACATTTAAGGAAAAAACTAAAATGAAAACAAAGCAATTTATCTTCTCTATCTTAATGTTGTTGGCTGGACAAGCGATCAAGGCCCAGGAGTGTATAGGCTTCTTACCTTATGAGCCGGATACCGAATTTGAAATGACTTACTATGATAAAAAAGGAAAAGTCACCTCCAGAAATTATACGAAGGTCAATGATATTACGGAAATGGACGGGATCGTGCAGGCCGAGCTGTCTAGCTCTGTGAGTGATAAAAACGAAGAGGAACTCAATACTGTAGATTTTGAGGTTATTTGCAAAGAAAACGGATATGAAATAGATATCCTGAATATGTTGAATCCTGCATTAGTAAAATCTACTTATGGTATGGAGCTGGAGATTGAAGGAGATGCACTGGTTTTTCCCAAAGAACTATCTGTAGGCAAAACCCTGGAAGATGCTTCTACCGAGATCAAAGTAAGTAGTAATGATATCAAACTGATGACGATCAGGTTTGATATTTCTAACCGGAACATCGAGGCGAAGGAAACGATCAGTACAAGTGCCGGGACTTATGATTGTTATAAGTTGTCTTATGAGTTCAATTCAAAAGTCGCATTTGTCAAAAAGAAATACAAAATCATCCAATGGATCGCCGATGGAGTAGGAGTAGTACGGGAAGAGATGTATAATAAAAAAGGAAAACTGGAAAGCTATAGTGAGCTGACGGTATTTAAAAAGCCTTAATGCTCCCTGATACCCTGATGCATGCTTCCCGGCCTTGCCAATGAATGGCTTCGCCCGGGGAGGCTATGGCGGCAGCCGGATAATCTCATCTATTTCCCTCCTTTTAATTTGTTCAGCGTCATATACAAGTCTCCTTTCGAAATAAGGCAACCATTCTCCATCATTTCAAAAAGCTCTAGTTCCCGCTCTTTGGAATACGTTTTTTCTGCCTCGTATAATTTGAGTTTGGCATCAGACAGCTGAAGCAAGGACATCATTTGCTCCGGACTGTGATCCTCTGTGAAATTCAGCTTGGATTCTCCTTCAACCATTAAGCCCAATAACCTGATTTTATCCGGTAAGCAGTGGAATGTTTTGATGTCATGCCTGGATTTGTATTCGAGATGTTCGACTTTTTTGAGCACATTTTCAAAAACAATATCGCTAAACATTTCGATCAGACGCTCCGCTTTTTCCGTTGATTCTTCCTTGATCTTGACCCAATCTTCTCCGGTAATCGAATTGGCTACCAGAAAGCGAACAAATTCTTCTTCGACTTCTGCTAATTCCTCTTGGTTTAATCTTCTGTATTTCATAATCATGCACTATTGAAAGCTCAAAACAAAATAAATAAGCCCAAAATTTACAAAGTTATTATTTTTCTAAAACTCCTATCGACAAATTTGACAAATTATTAGTCTGGTGAACCGTCTACATCTGCCCTTGCAAAAGGGAAAGGCAAAAAATAAAAGTAATGGTAATAATTATCAGGTTTTCATTATTCTGACTTGTCGGTTTTATGCCGGTAATATTATTGAAACCTTAAAAAATAAAATACCCCCAAACGGCTGCTATTTTTTTCGTAACATTGCAGCAATATTAGGATGAACCTCTTGCGGTTGCTTCTCTTTTTCTTAATAATCCATAAAATGAAAATGTCTTGAAAATACGCTATTTATTAGGGCTGGGGATTTTGATATGCTTTTTTTCGTGTAAAACGGATCAACAGGCATCTTCACCGCAAGCAGAGTATCTGGCTTTGACCGGGAAAACAATGGGAACAAACTATTCTATAAAATATTTGGATTCACTGAACAGGGATTTTAAACCTGAAATTGATCAATTGCTGATAGCTGTAAACAATGAAGTATCTACCTATGAACCGGAATCCTTTATTTCCAGGTTTAATAAAAGTGCTGATGAGATTCAGTATTTGAATCTTTTAAAAAAGGGAAAGAACCCTCCTTTACATTTCAAAGCGAATTTTGAAAAAGCAAAAGAGGTCTATCAAAATACGGAGGGATATTTTGATCCTACGATTATGCCCATTGTAAATTACTGGGGCTTTGGATATACGGAGAAACGTCCTGTGGTGGAAGCAGATAAAATGAAGATTGATTCCTTAATGGAATTTGTCGGATTTGAAAAAGTAAGCCAGCGAAGTACAGAAGATGGCTGGGTATATTTGAAAAAGGAGCATGCAGGGATCCAACTCGACTTTAGTGCTATTGCAAAAGGGTATGGAGTGGATGCTGTGACGCGCTTATTGGATAAAAAAGGGGTGCAAAATTATTATGTGGAAATTGGCGGAGAGTTGCGGGTGAAAGGAAAAAACCCCAAGCAGGATTGGTGGACGGTAGGAATCAGCAAACCTAAAGAGGATGCTCCGCTAACAGAAATACAGTCAAAAATTAAATTACAAAATCAGGCCCTGGCCACTTCAGGAAATTACCGCAATTTTTATGAAATAAATGGTGTAAAATACGCGCATACGATTAATTCTAAAACCGGCTTTCCGGAAAAAAACACCTTACTCAGTGCAACCATTCTCGCTCCGGATTGCATGACTGCCGATGCCTATGCCACTGCTTGTATGGCTATGGGACTTGAACGGGGGGTGGAGATGATTAGCCGTTTGGAGAATGTAGAAGCCTATTTTCTCTACAGTGATGAGTCCGGAAATATAAAATCCAGGGCTACTGCTCCAAATCTTGGCTTTTCAAATTAACTTTGTATAACCATTTACCTATCCAATAACTTTATAACTAAGAATATGTCATTTAATTTAGATAGAGACTTGTGTTTTTTTGATATCGAAGCTACCGGACTAAATGTGATCAGAGATCGCATTGTACAAATTGCGATTGTCAAGTATTTTAAAAACGGCAATGAGCCTGAAGAATTGGTCATGCTGATCAATCCCGGAATCCCAATCTCGGAAGAGGCTATGAAAGTTCATGGGATTACACCGAAAGATTTGCGCAACAAACCTACTTTCCAGCAGGTTGCACAAAAGCTTTTTGATTTTATTGGAAAAGCAGATTTAGCCGGATATAATTCTAATCGTTTTGACATCCCCTTATTAATGGAAGAGTTTGCCAGAGTCGGCTTGGAGCTGGATATGAATAGAAGGCGATGTCTCGATATTCAGCGTATATTTTATAAAATGGAACCGCGGACACTGAGAGCTGCACTCAGATTTTATTGTGATAAAGAATTAACAGATGCCCATGATGCCCTGGCGGATGTCAAAGCTACTGTCGATGTATTTAAAGGGCAATTAAAACGCTACGAAGGCGTTAATCTAATTGATGAAGATGGAAATGTGATCGAGTCGCCGATCAAAAATGATATGCAGCAAATCCACGAATTTACCAATGATTTAAAAACAATTGATGCCACTCAAAGGCTCAAATACAATAGTGAAGGTATTGTCATTTTCAATTTTGGAAAATACGTCGGGCAGCCTGTTGCCGAAATCCTTTCAAAAGACAAGCAGTATTATCACTGGATTTTGAATAAAGAGTTTTCGTTCCAGGTCAAGCAAATAGTGAAAAAACTGGTAAAAGAATATGAACAGAGTAAACAATAGAATTATTAATCAGGCAATCCTGATTGTCCTGTTTGCTTTGTTTATTTCCGCTTGTAAAGATCCGGTCGAAGGCTGTCTGGATATCGAAGCATCCAATTATAATGTAGCGGCCGACAACCCTTGTCCCGATTGCTGTACTTATCCGAGGATTAATCTGGAAGTTTTTCATAGCTTTCAGGATTCTTTTCGGTTTAGTTATGATTCGCTATACATTTTCGAAGGCAATGTGGGCCGTTTCGAAGAAGTGGTCTTTTATCTTTCAGAATTCAAATTATTTGGTAGTTCAGATACCCTGGAAGTAAATGAGGTGATGAGTTTTGATATTATCAACGGAGGTGCAGAGAGCTTTAAGGATGACTTTACACTGGTCAGTCGAAGTATTCTTTCCTTTGATTACGATATCGGAGAAATCAGGGGTAGCGGGCAATATGACAGCCTGAGTTTTGTGGTGGGTTTATTGGGAAATGCAGAGTTTATTAATGTGGAAACAGTGCCCGAGGACCATGCGCTGGCATTATCGGTGGATTCTACAATCTGGACTTATCCTGAGGGTTATGTATTCAACCGGGTAATCATTATTCCTGATACCATGGAGGTCGATTCGAAAAGGCAGTTTGATCTGAAAGGTCCTTCCAATATACAGCGTATAACATTGCCTTTTCCCCAATCTCTGGATTTGGGTTCTAGTGTTACAATACCGCTGAAAATTGACTATAAAAAATGGTTCTCAGGCATAAATTTTGTTGCAGAAGATAGTGTTACGATTACCGAAAAAATTGTCACAAATACTACAAATGCCTTTTCTATTGATAACTAGTATACAATTAAATACTTTCGTACATTTTCATGACAACAAGTAATTCGAATTTTTGTTAATTTGTATGAGTTCGTTTTGCCAAACTTTTAATATTCTTATAATGAGAAAAATATTAATTATACTGATATCCTTGCCAATTTTTATAGCAAGTTCATGTGATAAAGATCCTGAAATGGAGGTGGTTGGAGATGTTGAAATCATCTTTCGGGCAAATTACGACGGGGAACTGTTTTTGACTCAAAAAGATTACGAATACATACCGGATATGTCGATCAAGTTTTCCACTTTTGATCTTTATGTATCCAATATCAGTCTTCTTAAAGAGGAAAGTTCTACTGATGAATCAGAATTAGTTGAAATTGACTTTGTGGATTTGAGCTTTGATATCAATCAGCAATCCAGAGCCGAAGAGGGAGATACCGTTTTTACTAAAAAGGTACCAGCGGGCTCCTATAAGGGTTTTAAAATTGGTTTTGGAGTTCCGGCTGATTTGAATCGAACCAGTCCCAATGATTACGGTTCAGGAGATGTACTCGCTACCTCTTCTCATTATTGGGCTCCTCTGGATAGCTATATTTTTTCCAAAATCGAAGGCTTTGTGGATAAAGACAATGATGGGATATACGAAACTTCCGAAGGGGAAGGTTTTACTTTCCACCTTGGCAGAGATGAAGTTTACACCGAGCGAATTATCTTTCCTTCTGATCCAATCGTCGTTGAAGATGGACAAAAGCTGGAAATCTATATCGATATTGATGTAAAGAAACTTTTCAATATGCCGATAGATCAGTTCGATACCAATGACGATAATCTATTGGATATTGAAGTTTATGACGGAGCACATGGCAATCAGGAAGAGGAGTTGATTATTGCTAAACAATTGATGCGTAATTACTCCGAAGCCACGCTTTTAGAACAATAAAATATGTACAAAGCCCTCCTTGTTTCATTGCTATGTCTTTGCGTAGTAATGTTGTTTACGTGCAAGGATAAAACCAAGCCACCGGCACCCGGTGAACTTACGCATATTTCTTATCGTCCCAAGCCTTATCCTTATAATTTGCCGGAAGGTTTTCCAAGGTTTGAAGTTCCGAAAGATAATCCCGGAACGGTAGAAGGGGTTTCTCTTGGTGAAAAATTGTTTTTTGATCCCTTATTATCCGCGGATAATACGATGTCTTGTTCCTCTTGTCATTTCCCACATCTGGCAATGACCGATAAAAAAGCACGGAGTACGGGAATTGATGGCAAAGAAGGCATCAGGAGTGCAATGTCTTTAATCAACGTCGCCTATTACCGGGAAGGATTATTTTGGGACGGCCGGGTAAAGACTTTGGAAGAACAGGCTTTACTGCCGGTGGAAGATAGTGTGGAATTGCACAATTCCTGGGATGAAGTGCTGAACCGATTAAAAAAACACTCTGAATATCCTGCCCTGTTTAGGAAAGCTTTTGGAATTTCCAGCATTGAAGAAATGGATAAATATCTGGCGGTAAAAGCAATTGCTCAATATGAGAGATCATTAATTAGTGGCAATACCAAATTTGATCGTTTTCGCAGGGGAGAGGCGGTGCTTTCCGAAGAAGAAATGAGGGGATATGAGTTATTTTTCGATGCCAGCCCGGATTTACCCGATGCCGAATGCGGACATTGCCATAATGCTCCTTTGATGACCACTAATGAGTATTTGAATAATGGAATAAGCGAAGCATTTACCACGGAAGATTTCACGGATAAAGGCTATGGATTGATCACCGGTAATCCATTGGATAACGGGAAGTTCAGAGTTCCCAGTTTGCGAAATATCATCTTAACGGCACCCTATATGCACGATGGACGGTTCAAAACCCTGGAAGAAGTCATTGAGCATTATAATTCCGGAGGCAAACACGGACCCAATGTATCTCCCCTGATCCGGCCATTAAATTTGAATGAAGTCCAAAAAAGACAGCTAATTGCTTTTTTAGAAACATTAACTGACCCTAACTTTACACAACAAAATTGAAATTTAAGCTTTTAAATTATACGTATATTCGCTTTTGGAAAGCCTGATACCTAAAAAATTAAAATATGCGACGATTATATTTATTCTTTTTTGCATTCGGACTGATTCTTTCTGCTTGTGGTGATGACGAAGGAGTAACACCGGATGATGATGGAATGCCGGGTGATCTCTCGGATATTCCTTATGATCCTGTCGCATATAACCTGGTTGTTCCAGAGGGTTATCCACAGATGGAAATCCCGAGTGATAATCCACTTACTGTAGATGGTGTAGAGTTGGGGCGGCATCTTTTTTATGATCCGATTTTATCTGCGGATAGTACGATGTCCTGTGCCTCCTGCCATGCTCCAAGTGGTAGCTTCACAGATCAATTGGCGGTGAGTGTCGGGATTGATGGAATTGCTGGCAGGAGAAGTTCAATGTCCTTATTGAATATTGGTTATGTTTATGAAGGTCTTTTTTGGGATGGGCGCTCTTCGACTTTGGAAGAACAGGCTTTACTTCCGGTAGAAGACCCGATCGAGATGCATAATCAGTGGCCAAATGTTGTAGACAAATTCAAAGAGCATGAAAATTATCCGACCATGTTTCGCAAAGCTTTTGGTATTGAATCCAGGAGTGAAATTACCAAGGAATTAGCCGCTAAAGCCATTGCTCAATTTGAGCGTACTTTGGTGAGCAGTGGTCAATCCAAGTATGAGCAGGTACGGAATGTACCGGGTATTTTCTTTACTCCTGAAGAACAGGAAGGCTTCGAGCTTTTTATATTTGAAGAGAATGAACATCCCGGATGTACCCATTGCCATAAAACTTTCAATCAGATGTTTACAGATCATAGATTCCTCAATAATGGAATAGAGGATCTCGGTGGTTGTGATGTAGAACATCTTAATAACTTTCCTGATATTGGTTTAGGAGAAGTCACCGGAAATATTTTCGACTACGGGAAGTTTCGGGTGCCTACCCTTTTAAATATTGCTCATACTGGTCCTTATATGCATGATGGCCGGTTTGAAACGCTTGAGGAAGTTTTGGATCACTATAGCTCAGGTGGATTTTGTGCACCTAATCTCGATCCCAATATCCAGCCTTTCCCTATGAGTATTGAAGAAAGAGATGCCATCATTACTTTTCTCCACACACTTACGGATACGGTTTTTATGAATAATCCGGCTCACCAGAATCCCTTTGAATAAAAGGCTTGCTTTTCAATATTCGATTTTTGGTTTTTGAATATCGAAAAGCAAACCTTTCAGGATTTTACAGATTACACTTTTTTTTATTTGTTAAAAAATAGTTCTCGGTCTACTTTCGGCATATGAATTGCCTCTTCTCTATTGTGTGATTACAACTTATAATCGTACCTATCCCTCTCAGTTGGTTTTTAGAACCACCCCCTCAATGAATTATTGCTAAACCCTCTGTTGTTAGACCCCCTTAGAGAATTATATTGTTACATCTGAATCTTGTTAAGATGAGAAAGCTATACAGAGTTTTAATGGCAGTGCCATTAATCAGCCTGTCAATTAATGTGTGCTTGGCTCAAAACACACCATCACCTATTGAGCGAAGTATCCGAAAAGCGCCTGAAAAATTTAAACAGCTAAAAAATGCCAAATTCGAAAGCAATTATTATTTGTTGATTGATTTTGAAAAAAGACCTAACCGGGAGGCATTCGGAAAACTGAAACAGTATCGTATTAACTTGCTGGAATTCCAGTCCGGAAATACTTATCTAGCTTCTATCCCGGCCAATCTTGATCCCGTAATCTTAAAGTCCTTGAATATTAAAAGTGTAGCAGAACCTGTGACTACACAAAAAATGGATAAGAGATTGATTAGTAAAGATTATCCGGAATGGACACAAGAAGTAAGCGGTTATATTGATCTGGCCATCATTTTTCATGAAAAGACTCCAGCGACACTAATCCATAATTTTTTAGTTCAGAATAATATCGAAGTCCTTGAAGATAAACATCGGGGAAATACAACTATCGTAGCCCGGGTACCGGAAAGCAAAATAGAAACAATAGCTGCTTCTCCCTTGGTATCCTATGTAGATGTCAAGCAGGAACCCGTACAGATATTGAATCACGAAACCCGTATCAGTCAAAGAGTGAATGTACTCAATAATTCCCTGGCTAATGGTTACGACCTCAGAGGAGAAGGAGTGATTGTTGGAGTGGGCGATGGGGGAGAATTAGGAAATCATATCGATTTTGGCAATCGGGTGATCAATAAAGCAAACGGAACCTTCAACTCTTTTGGTGATCATGGTGATCATGTATCGGGAATCATTGGCGGAGCGGGAAATCTTGATCCTCGTCATCGTGGGATGGCTCCCGAATGTACGATTATTACGCAGAAAACCAGTCAAATCACCTATAATCTGGATGAATATTATAATGATTATGGGATGGTTTTAACCAATAATTCTTATGGAACCAGTTTCAATTGCAATACGAATGGCTCCTATAATTATTCTGCTCAAAACCTCGATTGGCAGTTGAGAGAATTTCCGAAAGTGTTACATGTATTTGCTGCCGGTAATAGCGGAAGTGGTACTTGTTCGCCTTATCCGCAGGGTTATCATTCGGTATTGCGATATTATCAAAGTGCGAAGAATGTACTTACCGTAGGAATGGCGGAAGAGAATCGAACGATCGCGGGTAGTTCAAGCCGTGGCCCTGTAAAAGACGGAAGGCTTAAACCGGAAATCATCGGTATAGGTAGAAATGTGACTTCTACCAGTCGCGATTATAATTACTCTACTAAAGGAGGAACGAGTATGGCCGCTCCGGCTGTAACAGGTACACTGGCCTTGCTTGTCGAAGAATACAGAAATGATAATAATGGAGAAGATCCCGATGGGGCCTTGCTCAAAGCTATTGCTTGTAATACAGCAGACGATCTGGGAAATTCTGGCCCTGACTATATCTACGGTTTTGGTCTGATCAATGGCATACGGGCTGTAGAAGTAATTAAGCAAGGACAGTTTCAATCCGGTGAAATTGCTGAAGGAGAAATGAATGCACATGCAGTTAATGTCCCTGATGGAATAAAGCAAATCAAGATTATGCTTTACTGGCCGGATAAGGAAGCTGCGATATATCCGAATAAAGCATTAGTGAACGATTTGGATATTAGTGTAATTGCTCCGGATGGCTCTACTTTTCTTCCCTGGGTATTAGATCATCATGCCGAAGGCGTTGCCAATGAGGCCGTACGATCTATTGATACCTTGAATAATATTGAACAAATCACGATTGATGTCCCCGAAGCGGGTATTTATACGGTAGTAGTTGATGGGAAAGCTGTACCTATTGGACCACAGAAGTTTTATACGACTTATGACCTGATTCGGGAAGAAATCATTGTAACACATCCGTCCGGAGGTGAAAGTTTTCTTCCTTCTACTCAGGAATTGCTTAGCTGGGATGCCGATAATACGAATACAAGTACGTTTAAATTGGAGTATTCTCTGGATGGTGGAAATGCCTGGCTTTTGATTGCTCCGGAAATCAATGCAACTCAGCGCACTTATCAATGGACCGTCCCACAAAACTTTTCACCCAATGCTCTGGTAAGGGTTTCTAAAAACCAGGGAGATATATCGGCACAAAGCGGAGCATTTTTTACGATTATGGATAAACCCCAGAATCTGATCGCGACACCTATTTGCGAAAAAGACATTCTGTTGAAATGGGAAGGCAGTGAAAATATTACAACATACGAAATTAGTATGTTTAATGGAAATAAGATGATTACGTTGGGAACGACCGAAGATACTGAATTCCTGGTAGATGAAAATATGGAATTGGAAGAAAGCTATTGGTTTTCAGTTTGTGCAGTTGATGCCAGTAATAATCGAAGTCAACGTGTTATATCTGTGATGTCGGTTCCGGAAGATATTGAGATATGCCCCTGGGATAATCATCCGATTATTCAACAATTAGGCATAGCGATGACCGGTAGGGATCAGACTTCGTCGAGTCTTCTGGATGATGAACCCGTGAGTATTTTTGTGAAAAATATTGGTTCGAATAACCTGGAGCAATTTGATATGTACTATTCCATCAACGGAGGTACACCGGTACACGAAATTTATCAGGGAGTGATTGGATCCGGTGAAACTAAACGAGTAGAATTTCAGACTAAAGCCGATTTGACGGAGGTAGGAACTTATCATATTGATGCCTGGGTTGCTGTGGAGGGGAATAATGGTAATCAGTTATATAGCGATAGCTTAAGAGACGGGCAACTGGGAGAGCAATTGGATAATGCTCCGGTTAATCTGCCATTCAAAGAGTATTTTCTGAATGCGGAATCCGAACTATATACTGCCAATAAATTAGGCCTGAAAGGTTGTCCAAAATGGGATTTACAAACCCAGGCTATGGGGGTAATGGAGGTGCGACAAGCCGATGCGATTATTCTTCGTCCTACTGTTCCGGCTAACGGAATGCCGATTAATAATCATGCAGTACTTACTTTGAATATGTCTCAATATAGCGATATGAGTGAATTGATAGAACTGGATTTTGATTATAGAATAGCTTTGGACCAGATTCCGAGCAATCAGCAGGTACTGGAAAATACGGTTTCGGTTAGAGGATCGGATACAGATGAATGGATTAAAATCCATACTTTAGGAAAGCAGAATTTAAACTGGTCAAAAGTGAAGGATTTGAATATCACCGATTTGTTATTAGAACATGATCAGGACTTTACAACCAGTTTTCAGATTAGGTTCAGTAATGATAACAATATTCCATTTGCATTTACCAATGTTAGCGTTCACGAGTATGAAGAACCTTCTCTAACGCCGGAAGGTGATTTTTTACCAGATTTCACAGCGGTACAGGTAGGAGAGGAAGTTGTACTAACCTGGACACCTATCGAAGCACATGGAATCCATTTTGAAATAGAAGTAATTGAAAATTATAATAGCAACGTTGATTTCGATGTGATCGGAACTGTCGTAGCTGAGCGCACAACAACACAACCATATTATTACACATTTACTGACATTGCACCGGGTAAGAAAGGTAGACGCTACTATCGAATTAAACAAGTAAACGAAGATGGAAGTATTACTTTTTCCCCGGTACTGTCAGTATTAATCAATGGAGAAGAATTGGATTCTGTTTTTCCAAATCCATTCGACAAGCATCTTAAACTGGCTCATACTGCCGAAGAAGCTTCTACCATTCAAATATTGCTGCTAGGGCAGAATGGTAGCCTTCTATATGCGAATGAAGTAGATGTAGTTGCCGGTACTCAGATGATTCCAATTAATATTGAAAAACATTGTCCGTCGGGTATGTATATATTGAAAGTAGTTGACGGTACCAAAGCAATCTACCACAAGGTGATTAAACAATAGTAAGGCATTAAATCGCATTAAATCATCTTTACAGACACATGAACAGGAAGTAATACCTTGACAGGTTGCATAGCAATGATTCTCAGTATGAGGCACTTTTTACAAGAAAAAGTGCCTTTTTTTATGCTTTTTCAGGATAAAATGAAGATTATATTTCATATTTTATGAAAATTATATTCACAATCTATAATCTATAAATATTTTAAATAATTGAAAATCAATGAGTTGTATTTTTTTAATTGTAAATAAATGATAATAAAAATACACAATTAGGGCAAAATGTATTTTTTTCTAGGAGATAATGATAGTATTATTGTATTGTGAATGATAGATAAAGGAGGCAAGATGGAAAATCGCTTGAATGAAAGCGATACAAAAACTAGAATATATGTTCATGGGATTATAATTTGTTAATAGTGAGTCGTCAATCCTAACAAGACGACTCGCTATAAACAGCTTCGATCCGCTTAGCGAAATTGAAGAGTGAAGTTAGATAAAAAGCGTTGATCAAGCAAATCTTTTTCAAGATTTGTTCGCCGGAAGAAGCCCGGCCACTGATTCGGATATGTTCATGGGATTATAATTTGTTGTAGTGAGTCGCGTTTCCAAAAGGAGTACGCGACTTCCTATTTTTTGGACCTTTCTGTATTAAACTCCTGATCAAATTTAGCTTCAAAGTAATTCAAATCATTATCTGCTTCTGGCTTGTTGAATAAGAAGAGCATATAGACCATTCCTTTTCCCGATTTGTACAAACTGACCAATTTGGCATATCTGTAGCTGCTAAAGGATATTTTGGGTTCAAAATAGGCAATACTGCCCCAATCCGCATGGTAATTGCTGCTCAGAGCGTATTGAGTTATACTGTGAACCGCAATAAGAGATGTTTCCGGATCGTTACTGGCAAGTGAGTTTAGCAAATTGAAATATTGAACATGTGGAGGTACGAAAGGCGCTGCAGTTTCAGGAATAAACTTATATTGAATTTCGACTTTTTTCTTGCGAAGGCGGATAATATAGTCTGCAATCATATAATCATTGAGCCTGATCCTTTTATGTTTGAAGATTTTTTCCGCAGGTACAGCTATATTCAGCCCCATCCTTTCCATTTTTTTACTCATCTCCTTTGGTAATGCAACTTGTGCATTCACCTGAAAGCCAATCAATACAAATAACAACAGAATCCATCTATGTGGTAAATCCATGAACTTAGTACTTATAGTGTTTAAGCATATAACGACATCAAAAGATACTTATATAAACAAAGAAAATAGGCCATTTACTCCATTTTATCCTTGTTCTTAACATTTAAGCACCGATCAATGCATGGTTGACAGATACCCGTATCGAAATGCAATCTCTGACATCGATTATTTGTATTGAAGCACGGTAAAACCCTGATTTCATTACTCAGGTGCAATGTCAATAAGCTCTAAAGAAAAAAAAATGAAAATAATTGGCTGAAAGCGGTTATAAAAAACAATCTATAGGGATTAATGTTTACTTAAATTATATAAAAATTGTGTTAATAAATTGTTGGTTCTATATAACTATACTATATTTGAGCCTTATTTTACACTAAAAAAACCAATCATTTTAATTATGAAAACTTTCAAATTATTCGCACTTCTACTATGCCTGTCGGCATTTTCTTTTGTAAACAAATCAAACGCTCAAATTGACGTAACGATTAATCCCATTGGATTGTTATTCGGAGATTTGAACGTAGGAGCTGATTTTGTCCTTTCTGAAAATCTTAGTATTGAAGGAACAATCGGTATTGCTACTGGTTCTGACGATGCTGCTTTCAACGATGCTGAATCAAAGTATTTTGGTTTACCAATTACAGTTTTTGGTAAGTATTACTTCAATCCAAACAACGGAGCTGATAAATTCTATATTGATGCTTGGTTGAGATTTGTTTCCAGAAGCTATAACTGGGAAGGAAATGATGCTGATTTATTCGTTGACTACTCTCAAACTCGTGTTGGTGGTGGTTTTGGAATTGGCTACAAAGTCGTTTCTGACGGAGGATTTGTATTTGATATCGGATTCGGTGCTGGTCGTGCTTTTATCGACAACACTAGCTTCGAAGACGGTTCTGGTGATCAATTTACTGTAGACTGGCCAGACATCATGTTTGCTGGAAAACTAGGAGTTGGTTACCGTTTCGGTGGTAAGTAATTAAGAACTAAAACTAATTTTATTGAAAAGCCATTCTGAAGTTTCGGAATGGCTTTTTTAATGGCTTTAAACCTGATCTGTAAAGACTTGTTCCGGGGCATTAAAAGAGGGACCGATCATGATCAGTCCCCTTAACATGTATAAAACCAGCCGAATTAACGCTCTTTAAATGCTCTAATCATTCCAGCTATATAAGCGTTTCCGCCTGCCGGATATATAATATCTATCTCAGCAGGATCAGGCTTCCCATTGTTTTAAATCCTCCATTATCATCTTCCATTCCCCGCCAGGCAGAACCATCTTCGAAAATCGCCGAAGCTTTCCAGACGTATACATCCTGTGGTAGGATTGTCCCCCCCATGCGCCCGTCCCAGGCCTCGGAAGGTTGACCATCTTTTAAGGCAGTAGATTCCCATATCAATTGCCCGTAGGAAGAAAAAACTTGGATGCGGTATTCTTTAAGTCCCACGCCTTTCGGCTTAAATACTCTTACTTCACCGATGCCTTGTTCCGGAGAGAGTCCATTTGGGATATATAAAGCTTTCATGAAAGTAGGGGTAATGGTGATCAGTGTATCATCTGTGCAACCATTTTCCGAACTGGCTTCCAGGTAAACCTGTTTCGCTCCATTAGTCAGAAAGCGATGGCTGGGATTCATATCTTCGGCTACTGTACCATCACTGAAATCCCAGAAATAATAATCTGCATAACTGGATTGGTTAACAAACTGAAAACTTCCATTTTGATTTTCAATCACCTCAAAACTGGCGAAAGGGTTTTGAGAAACTTCTACCAAATCATTGAGCTGGATAGTATCAAAACAAACTTCATCATTCGCCACAATTAGTTGTATGTCATAACTGCCTGCTTCTGCAAAAGTGTGCAGCGGACTTTGTTCCGTTGAATAATGACCATCTCCAAAATTCCAGTAATAACTATTAGCCTGATCAGATTCATTGTTGAAAAATACCTGTAGAGGACTACAGCCTGTTTGTGTAGTGATTTCAAAATCAGCTATGGGCTGTGGGTAGATTCCCAAGTCTTTTTCTAGTGAATCTACACATCCAAAAGGAGTAGAAACGACTAAATTTACCTTATAATCACCATCTTCAAAATAAGTATGTGCAGGGCTATTCAGGAAAGATTGAGTTCCATCACCGAAATCCCATAAAAAACCGCTGGCTCCAAGGGTTTGATTCTGGAACTGAATACCTGCGGGCAAACCACAGAATGCCTCACGAACATATTCAAAATCAATTTCAGGATTGGGATGAACAATGATGCTGGAAGCGATGGTATCACTGAAACAGCCATTAATATCAGTTACTCTTAATTCAATAGGGTAAGAACCCGGTTCGTAATATATATGTGTCGGATTTTCTAAAATGGAGGAATTTCCGTCGCCGAAGTCCCATTCAAAAAATGCACCTCCTTCGGAGCTATTGATCAAATCGATATGGAGTGGCAGGCAACCTTGTTGTTCAGGAACTTCGAAAGCAGCAGTTGGAGCATCCAAAACAGTGATTTGACTTTGATAAGTATTGGGACATTGATTGAAAGCAGAAAGTCCGACCAGTGTTACCGTAAAAGTTCCGGGCTCGTTGAATAGGTATTCGGGATTATTCAATTCAGAACTGCCACCTTCTCCAAAATCCCAAAAATGGCCGGTTGTCCCAATGGAAAGATTGTTGAAAATTACCGGTTCTCCCATACAAACAATCGGGATATGTTCAAAGGCCACTTCCGGTATTGGATAAACGTTTATTTCCACGGTTGTACTGTCATAACCACAGACGCTGCTGGCATATTGAATGACAGTATAGGTGCCCGCTTCTTCAAAAGTATGTACCGGATTTGCGAGGGTTGAAGAGTTTCCATCTCCAAATATCCAGTCTATATTTGCTCCGGGAGTAGAATAATCCGAGAAATCGATAGTCAAAGGCTCACAGCCTTCCGTAACCGAAGGTGTAAAGAATGATTGAACATCCGCAGGGTCTACTGCCAATTCCTGAGTGGCCGTGCTGATTCCGCATTGATTGCTCGCCGTTAGACTAATCGTGTAGTACAGGGTAATGGTATCGGCATAATAGGTTTGCGGGAAAGGGAGGGAATCCATTGAAGTATTTCCATTGCCAAAATCCCAGAAAAAATCGCTGCCACTCCCGGTACTAACGTTAGCAAAATTTGCGATTACCGGTGTGCAATTGGATTCGGGGGAAATACCGAATTCTGCGACGGGTTGAGGATGAACTAAAACCGAGTCCAGATGATGATTAGTACCACAGACATTACTGGCTGCCAGACTAATATAGTAGGTTGTATCATTGATACCTTGCTGAAAGGTTACCAGTCCCGGATTTAATTCATCACTCGTGACGCCGTTGCCAAAATTCCATACAAAATCAACATCAAAACCACTTGATTGGTTTGTAAAACTGACTTCAAGCGGGGCACAGCCTTCAGCCGCTGCCAGTTCAAAATCTGCTTGTGGTGCTTCTGTTATTAATATCTCCTGACTGCTGGAATCCATGCAGCCATAAACATTTTCCGCAATCAGGCTTATCGTATAGGTTCCTGTATGTTCATAGATGTGAATGGGTTCAAAATCCGTGGAGCTGTTTCCATCTCCAAAACCCCAGGTTACTGAATAATCAGGTGGAGAATGATTGATCAGTTGCATGGTTTCATACTGGCAGCCCGCAGTCGGCAGCTCCATCTCCGGTGTTTGCATATCATGGACCGTAACATCTTTTACAATAAATGCATTACAACCTATGGTGGCATTCACATAGGTATAGGTAAGGGTATGTATTCCGGGACCAGCTATAGTTGGGTCAAAAGTTCCACTTTGAGCGTTGGTGATTCCCGGCCCTTCCCAATAGCCACCAGCCGGGCCATTTACATTTACTTCAATTGGTTCATCTGAAATACATAGTGCAAGTCCTTCTCCCAATGCTGCATCGGTCAGATCAATTATTTCTATGAGCTTGGTATCTTCGACCTGACAGTTACCAAGTCCAATACTAAAGGAAAGGATATGCGTACCACCACCAGCCTGCTGCGGATCGAAGATGCCATTAATTGAATCGATAATTCCGGGGCCGCTCCAGATCGCTCCATAGGGTGAAAAGTCTTGCAGTTGAAAAATTCCCTGATCTATACAAAGGGTATCATTAGGGCCCGCTTCGATTGAAGGGGGAGCTAAAACAGTCACCTGAATATTGCTTGTACTTTCACAATTAAGTGTATTGGAAAAAGTATAAGCCAGGTCGTATACCCCGACTCCTCCGGCGAGCTGCGGATCGAATAATCCGTTAATGACACCCGGTCCGGACCAGCTGCCGTTTGGAGGAGTTGCAAAAGGGAGGTTAACAGTTCCGGGAGTATTACAATAGAAAGTATCCGAAACAGTAATAAAAGGTATCGGATGTACCTGCATTTCAATACTTTCATTATTACTACAACCAGTCATAGGATTTGTATAATAGTAGGTCAAAATATGCGTGCCTACTCCCGCTATTTGTACATTAAAATTATTTCCCTGTATACCGGGGCCTTGCCAGATACCTCCCGTTGGCGTAGCCTGACCAAGACTGAAAATGGCAGCATCTTCGCATAATTCGGCTTCTTCCATGACACTGATTTCCGGCAAAGATTCTACGTAAATAACCATTTGATCCGAAGTGGCGCATATACCTTCTCCGAAAGTATATTCAAGGGTATGTATCCCGGTCCCGGCTGCCTGAGGATCAAAGATTCCGGCGGCGGAGTTGACCCCGGGGCCACTCCAGACTCCACCCGCCGGACTTCCACTATTTAACTCTATTAATTCATCATCTATACAAACACTTTGATCAATACCTGCTTCTGCCATTGGATTTTCAATGACAGATATAGTAATGAAATCGGAATTGGAACAGCCAGTATTTGGATCAGTATAACTGTAAATTAATTCATAAGAACCGAGTCCGGGAGTATTGGATACATTGAAAAGCCCTTCCGAAGTAACACCTACTCCGGACCAGGTTCCACCAGGAGGGTAATTTCCTGATAACTGTATATCGTAAGGATTATCGCAAATTGCACGATCAATCCCGGCTTCCACTTCCGGAAGCTCATTGACAATAATTATTTTTTCATCATAATTTTCGCAATTATTATAATCGGTGTATTGGTAAGTTAGAGTATAAATACCCGGCCCGGATTGCTGTGGATCAAAAACACTATTTCCGATGATAATACCGCCATTAATGGATGTCCACACGCCATTTTCAGGACTTCCGCCGCTAATAAAAAACGCAGCATCGTTTTCACAAACCGATTGATTTGGCCCGGCATCAACGGTGGGCAAGTCTTCGACAATAACTGTAATCGAACCTTCCAGGGGACAAGCTGCTCCCCCGTATTCGTAAGTAAGTTCATGAGCGCCGACCTCTGCTATTGAGGGATCAAACCATCCACCCGGGCTAACACCACTTCCCGACCATATGCCTCCATCCGGATCGGCGGACAATAAAAATCCCGATGCGTCGACACAGACTGTCGTATCAGTACTGAGTGCGAGCGCATCAGGTTGAAGAACATTAAAAGTATCGGTCAATATATCTGTACCACAGCTATTGGTAGCTTCGACGGTGATAATGTACTCACCGGGGGTATCATAATAAATCCCTTGGGGTCTTTTATCAGTGGAAAAATCGGGATTTGCTCCCGGAAAATGCCAGTAATAATTTGTGATTTCACTTTCGTTATCATTAAAGTAAACCTCTGCACCTCCAAAGTTTAGCGTAGCTTCTTCACAAAAATCCGGTGTCTCCAGTAAATAAATTTCCGGCAAATCACTAATCGCGATTGCGGTATCCCAGGTAACGGTACTACAAGCATTGGTTGCAAAAAGAATGACTTCGTATATACCGGGTTCGCTAAACTGTACACTGGCATCAATTGTCTGGAAGCTTGTAGAGTCGATAAACTCAAAACCTTCTATTGGGTTGATATACCAGTACCAACTGAGATCGGTTCCTTGTGAAAGGTTGGTGAAATTAATAATAGTGGGAAGGCAAGCGGCTTCATTTGGATTTCCATCGATATCGATCAATTCAATCTCCGCACCGGCAATCCCCTCGTTGACCGTATTTATAATCTGAACGATGCTGTCTGATCCGCAATCTTCACTGTTGATCGTCATAACAACCGTATAAGTTCCATCGATTAAAAATTCTATCTCCAGTTCGTTGGCACTGAATAAATTGCCGTCGAGGATATTCCAGTCAATTCCGGAAACTCCAGGACTGATCGACCAACTGGCTTCCAGATTGCTAAAGCAATTTCCATTTTGTACTTCGAACGTTTCGGAGGTATTAGTGATATAGGTACTGGAACCCAAACAGGGAAAAGTATCGCTAATCATCATGGATAAGTCCGGAGGCGCACTCAGTTCGATCGGCTCAATGGTCGCTTGAGAAGAGGCACATGGATTGATTGCCTCGATTTGTACATCATAAGCGTTTTGGTAATTCCCGGTTGAAGTACTCAGGCCACAGGAAGTTTCCGTAAAGGTATACGTAAAAGCAGAAGGAATATTATCCTGGGTAAAAGAAGCAACTTCTTCGCCACTCACATAAATAAAATAAACCGTACCGGCGGGATTGTTTTCCGTATTGGTTATGGGGAAGGTGATTGTGGATGGAATACACAATCCAACTGTGTTACCAGGATTGGCTAAACCAACACTGGGATTGCTGCCATTATAAAAACTATAATTTTCAACGCTAACACAGCCATTGACGCCGGTGACGGTCACTTGCAAGTTATAATAGCCAAAACCATTATAAGTATGCGTTATAAAACCGGTATTTGAAAAGGAGGAATTGTCATAGTTTTCGATTGTTCCGTCCCCCCAGTCTATAGTGTAAGATTGGTTGTTTACAAAAGTAGTAGAGGCGTTAAAGATAGATAAGCTTACTTCAGCAGTTCCGCTGCAAGTGCTAATCTGATTTCCGGTAATATTTCCGGTTCCGGGAACTACTCCAATAGATGCATCGGCTGTGGCAAGTAATGATATACTTGATGTATTACAAATTATACTGTCTTGATAGAGATTTATAGTTTGTTCTTCGTCGGTATTGCTTGCAGGGAATGTATAAGCAACTTCATTCCCCACAGTATCAATAATTCCATCATTGTTAAAATCCCAGGCAAAGCCCGGCTCATTGGATACAGTGGTAAATATTACCGGATCACCGCTACAGGGAGTAGATGGAGAAAAATTGAAATCGCATTGTCCTCTTAGTAGCGATCCGCTAAAGGTGAAAATTGCAAGAAGTATTAAATGTTTCAGTGTATTCACTGTCTTGATCGACTCCCTGCCCGTTGATTTTATAAGATTGACCGAGTTCATAGCATGTCGATTTTGTTTAAGTTATGTTCATGAAGATGGTTTGAGTGTAATTATTATTCTAGTGTCTCATGTGTAAGGGATTTTTGATTAGAAAAAATTATAGCAATCCAGAATGCGTCTGGATCGTTTTTTACCCGATTTTCCGTTTACCTTTCCACTTGCGGCCATATTCCAGCGCATAGCTACTTCATAAACCCCACCTGCTCTTGGGCCGACTCCGGTAGTATTGGCATCATAGCTGATACCGATGAATAAATTCCGGTTTTCTTTACCCTGGTTTTTCAGGTAAGCTCCGAGGGCAAAAATGAAAGCATTAGTATCCTTAAATTGAGGAAGTGCATGTTTGTTTTGATAAAAAGCGCCAATATAAATTCCATCGTAAAGCAGGTAAAGCCCGTACGTGAAAACTTGTAAATGCTGACGGGGTGCAAAAAACCTTTCTCCCTGAAAATCGATTTTGATATTCGGAGAAATAGAAACTTTGTTTTTTCTACCATTAAAAAAAGTCAAAGGAATGACCGAGCCCGCATGTAAGGTTAACCTGGGACTGGTTTGTGTACCGAGATTCTGAAAAGATTCATTACCGGTATTATCCAAAAACAGATAGGGGAGGTGATGCAAACTCAAGCCTATACTGGTTCGGGTATCCCGGGCGTACAGCTTTCCGATTTTCATATCTTTTTCGAATCGCCAGATAATGCCAAAGTCAAAATCGGTATAGCTTATCCTGTCCAGGAGTGGAACGGCTGTAGTTGGGTTGATATCTCCAAACACCGGATCGAGTTCATCCGAGAATATGATTTTATCCCAATCCACGCTTTTTTGCATCCAGTGTCCCTGAATTCCGATATGCAGATTATGCGCATCCAAAGGAATATGATAGGCATAAGAAAGGGAAATTCCATTCGTGTTGAGTTGCATAATCCCTTGAGTATCATGGTACAAACTCAAACCAAATCCACTTCTTAAAAAGGGTTCCTGAATTTCTACACTCGCAATATAAGTCTTGAATCCACGATCTACATTTGCCCATTGCATACGTGAAACCCCTGCAAAACTAATCCCGTTTTCTATACCGGTAAATGCTGGATTTAAGTAAATTCGGCTGGCATAAAACTGGGAAAAAGAAGGGTCTTGTGCCTTTGTGGTGAAAGTGTAAAAAATTAAAAATGTAATTAGTAAAGTTCTGTTCATAGTTCCGAGATTACCTACCATTTTAAATGTCTGTCCATACAGGATACTTTTTCTAACTTATTTCCGTCTTCATATTGTTTCAATTGGTTTGTGCAATACAATGACAGTGATGCCTGATGACATCAGATAATTGGTTTTTGGGAATCTAAGCTTATAACAAGGTGCTCGATCAGCGATAAGGGATTCGGAAAACAATGCTCCTGCAGTCCTTGCCAGCTGACAATGGTAAGTTTCGGTTGGAATTAAAATAAAAACTTAAAACAATGAATGAAGTATCATTGGCAATCCGCTAATGCCTCAATAAAAGCGGTTTGTCGCTTCGTTCATGTATAAGATTAAATTTGATTTTTATACCTGTTGTAAGTACAGGTATTCTTTAATGGGCTGGTTTATAAATTTTCTCATTGTAAGATTTTACAAATCTACATATAAAAAATTAATAATGTCAATTTTTTCCTAATTCTTTCTTGTGACGTATTATTTTTAATATAATATCAAAAATATTGTTATTTGTATGAGCTGCGGTAAAGAAAGTGTTTTTCAAAATTGTACAAATGGTATTTGAAAATGAGACATGTAGAAAAATATTTTTTATAAATATAAATATTTTTAAATATGAAAATTAACAGCTATGCCTTTTCAAACCGTGACGTTTTGCAATTTTATATTTGTTAAAATTTGGAAAAAAATAGTATAGCGCTGTAAAACCAAAGGGGAAAAAGCTAGTCCAAAAGGAGGAATAAAACCAAAAACGTAGCGGGGATTAAGTATCTGATCCCGGGTTTTAGCGCTGTTTAATTTCTTTTTCACTAAACTAATTGCGATCTTTCTTTGCAGTTTTAGAACAAAAAACAATAACAACTCTCAGTGCATCTCAGTAGAAATAAAGTATATCACTTACTATTTATTACTTTTATCCTAAGCATTTGGGCGAGGCTTTTATCTGCGCAAAACGGAGAGCATATCGAGATAAAAGTATACGGATTCGAAGAGGGCTTAAGTCACCGAAATGTATTTAAAATTGCTCAGGATCCCGAAGGCTTCATCTGGATTGCTACTATTAATGGCCTGAATAAATTTGACGGACATAATATTCTGCAGTACTCCAGTAATAGTCCGGATTATCAGATTCCTTTCGATTACATCTCTGATATGGTTATTGACAAGGATAGTGTTCTTTGGATGGCGAATCCCAATTATCTGACTATGCTTCGGTCCTCCCGGGAACAGACACTTAAAATCAAAGCTGATTCCAACAGTGTCGTTTACGATCAGCCCAGGACATTTAATAGCCTGGGCTTCGATGAGAATAATAATATTCTACTCAATACCCAGTTAAGTGAAACCGGTGCTTCATTTATTCAACGGCTTTCTCCCGAAGGTTTGCTCACTGATTTTGTAAGCTGTAAAGGTACTTATGCTAAGCGTGCTGTCTTGCAACATCAGGGATCCTACTATATCAGTTATGATGAGAATCGATTACTCCAAACGGATGGAGCAGGTAATCCAGTTATGTTTTTCGATTTTCCAGACAGGGTAAAAGGTCTTCCTTCTGCTGCCTGGATCAATGATATGCAGATAGGGGAGAATGGAAAAATCTGGGTACTTTTTAATAATGGACAGGTGTATTATAAGGATAGTGACGAAGAAGCTTTTACAGAACATCCGGTCACGGCGGCTATTTTCAATCAGGGAATTAGTACAGCATTTCTCATTGAGCCGAATGGAGATATCTGGATTGGAGGCTTGGGGAATTTGTGGTTTTATGAAGCGGCTAGTGGAGCAGTGTATAATTATGATCAGCAAATTAGGGACATGCTGAAAAATACCTGCAACTATCGGCAGATTTTCAAAGATGATTCCGGTGTGATCTGGGTAGCTTCGGATTATGGGGCTATTAAGTTGATACGATCAGAAGAAAATTTTACCTGTTATCTCGGCGAAGGCAGTGAATTTTGCTCCAATGGTTTTTGCAGCATGCGCGGGATCACGGAAGATGAGCAGGGAAATATTTACTTCAGCTATTACAATTCGATTCATGTATTGGATGCCCGAACCAACAGCCTGCGACCTTTGTTTCCACAAAATGATTATTTCAATTTTCCTTTTGGCCTGGTTTATCATGATCAGGCACTTTATACCGGAAACGGTCGCCGGATAGATTTACAAACGCTTGAAGTGGATACACTTTTTAATGATGAGGTCATTGATCTGGGTTCGCCATTGGTGGACCATGAAAACGAAATCTGGCTAGGCTTTCGAAATGCATTGTACATTTATAATCCGACTAGCAAAAAGATCAGAAATTTTATCGATCCTGCTAAGCTGATAGATACCAGCAAATTGGATATCAGTTATCTCTACCAAAGTCCTTCGGATAGTTCTATCTGGCTCTGCACGCTTGAAGATGGTGTTTATCAGATTAAGAAAGGCGAAGGCGTTTTAAAACATATTAATCAGGAAATGCCGGATGATGGATTTAAGCTGAGGCATAATAAGGTCAATGGGATTTTTGAAGATGCAGATAAAAACCTTTGGCTGGGAACCGGTAATGGTTTGCACAAATGGGACTTCGAGAAAAAGAAAACCAGAGTGTACGATAGTAAAACTGGCCTGGCGAATAATTTTATTAATGGCCTGTTAGCGGAAGGGGATACGAGTATTTGGGTGAGTACAGATAATGGATTAGCCCGGATTGACCTGCAAAATGATCAGGTTTCATTGTTCTTCAAACAAGATGGTCTTTCTGCTAATGAATTCAATCGGGTATCCTTCTATAAATCCAGAGATGGCCGAATGTTTTTTGGAGGGCTGAGTGGCATAAATGCTTTTTATCCTTCCAGGGATTTGGCTACCCGGAGGCTTAAAAGAAATTGCAAAATCCTCTTTTCCGGTTTTTCCAAACTGGATGGGGAATCCGATAGTATCATCAACCGAAAATCCGGCCTGTCACCACAGCAACCCATTCGCCTTTCTTACAAAGACAAATTCTTTAGTTTCGAATTTGCCCTGGCCAATTTCAATAATCCTGCGGTTAACACTTATAGTTATATGTTGGAAGGGTATGAAAAAGATTGGTCTAAACCCTCGCAGGTGAACGTCGCCAGGTATAATAATATTCCGGCGGGCAATTACACGTTTAGGGTCCGGGCAGCTTCCGGGCCGGGAAACTGGAATGAAGAAGAGCTGAGTTTAAAAGTAGAAGTAGCAGCAGCATTTTATAAATCCTGGTGGTTTATCGGTATCTGCTTTCTGGGAGCACTGGCATCTGTGGCAGGTATTCTGGAATATCGCCTCTACCGCAGTATAAAAAGAGAAAGAGAACTGGAAAGAGAAGTTAAAGCCCGTACCCTGGAGCTGGAGCATGAAAAAAGAAAATCCGATGAATTATTATTAAATATTCTACCAAGTGAAACGGCCGAAGAACTCAAAAAATTTGGTAAAGCAAAGGCCAAACGTTATGATCACGTAACGGTTCTCTTTACAGATTTTAAGGGTTTTACAAAAATCGCTGAACAACTTACGCCGGAAGAACTGGTCGCCGAGATCGATTTCTGTTTCAGAAATTTTGATGCTATTATCGAAAAACATGGTCTGGAGAAAATAAAAACGATTGGAGATGCATACATGTGTGCAGGAGGTATTCCTAAACCGGATGTCAATAATCCAAAGAAAGTGATCGAAGCCGCGCTGGATATTCGGGATTTCATGTTGCGTTTTGAACAAGACAGAAAAAAGGAAGGACGCCTGTTTTTTGAAATTCGCCTGGGGGTACATACCGGCGATGTCGTCTCGGGGATTGTCGGAACTAAAAAGTTTGTTTATGATATTTGGGGGGATGCTGTAAATATTGCAGCACGGATGGAAGACAATTCTGATGAGGGTAAAGTAAATATTTCAGGGACAACCTACGAGCTGGTTAAAGATAATTTTACTTGTGAATACCGTGGAAAAATAGCGGCTAAGAATAAAGGGGAAGTGGATATGTATTTTGTAGAACGAAATGCCAAAAGCAATGGTCGTCCCTTAAATCTGCATTAACTCACCGAATTGTAGTCACTGATTCACCTTGGTTTTATCAATTTTGCTGGTTTAAAGTTCCTTCATCACATTTTATTCTGTCACTCAATTAAGCAAAACCGGGATTTTGAAAATGTATTTCTGAAAGGCAGTAAATGTTTCATGAAAATGAAAAAAAATGTTGGGAAAATAGTTTGTTTTTTACATTTTAAAATGTCATATCTTTTATTAAAAATTGTTTAAAACACAGGCTTTTAATTATTTATAAAAGTTTTACCCTGTCACAGAAAAATAAGCTTATGCATTGATTTTAGTAGCCAAAACTTGTGCTGAAAACCTAATCCGATTACATTTGTATCGACTTCAAAACAAACACTCTTCCTTTAAATACTCCCATACTTACAATTTAACAAGCACAAAAAATCCCCACAGCCCCTTACGAACAATTGGTTTTTAAAAGAAAAGGATTCCCCCGCCTTTGGAAAAGAATCCCGGAATCATGAAAATTTTTACCAGAACGTTTGTTTTGACAGCTTGCTGTCTATTCCTTACACTTTCTTCCTTTGGTGCCAATATTACCATCATCGAAAGCCAGTCTATTCATCCTTTACACAAAATGGATACAAACTGGTCTAATATTGCTACGGCTCTTGGGCATAATGCTACTATTGAAAATCAATCCTTCATGGATGATTATGCAAACTTCTCCGGAACGGATGTACTAATCATTGCTTCCGGATTAATTGATATCCCGGACAATCGAAGAGACAATATCCTGCAATTTGTTGAAAATGGAGGAAATGTTTATATCCAATCGGAATACTTATCCAATCTTTCTGGTAACATCATCTTTGAATACATTGCGGAAAATCTTGGAAATACCTTTTCCTGGGATGAAGAAGTGGCGGGTAATCTCAGCCCTATGGAAATAAGCGGCGAAATGGCTGAAGGGATGGATGAAGATAATACCATCAGCTATTACTGGTATGGAACCTCCGGAACCGGAGATGATAATTTCATTCCGTTTTTACATTATGATAATAAAGATTGGGGCTTTATTTATTGCTCTTCTGATCTGGCTCATGGCAAAATGATTACCACCAGTGATCAGGACTGGATCAGAACATCAAGCAAAAATGACCTCATGGAAAATATTCTTTCTTTCCTGGCTAACAGTGTTTCTTACGCTACACCGACTGTTTCTATTTCTGAAGAACCCTGCGAAGACATTCCTACTTTTACGGCAACTATTACAAACAATAACCTGGCAGTTCAAATTGAATGGCTGATTAATGGTCAGGTGGTTGCCGGAGAAAACGAATTGACGTTTTCATCAAATGATTTAGTCGACGGCGATGTTGTCGAATGCAGAATTTCACTGGCTCAAGCTTGTGTAAACTACGTACATGTCTCTAACCCAATTCTTATTGCACCGATATTTCCAATAGAGACACCGGAGTTAATTATCAGTGCAAACAATACGAATGCCTGTGAAGGACAGAGTATTCTATTTACAGCGACCAGCAATCAATCTACGGCAATCCTTAATATTGCTTATCAGTGGTTGATCAATGGTAGCCCTGTATCCGGAGCAGATGCGGCCAACTTTTTTTCGGCATCTTTAAACGATCAGGATGTAGTCAGTTGTCAACTGATTTACGATACCAATTGCGCTACGGATTTAGAAGTATTTTCTAATGAAGTAACTGTAAACATTAGCCCGGCTCTAAACCCTTCCATAAGCATTATTGCTGATCTTACTGAAATCTGTGCAGGAGAAACGATTACCTTCACCGCTAATGGAATCGACCTGGGAGCCAATCCTTCTTTCCAATGGTTGGTGGATGGTAATAATGTGGGAGATAATAGCCCGGTTTTTTCTTCTGCCGATCTTACTGACGGACAAAACATAAACTGCTTAGTAACTACGAACGCACAGTGTGCTACAACTAATGAAGCAAACTCAAACATCATCTCAATCACTGTGAATGAGGTAGTAAATCCAACTATCGAAATCGTAGCCAGTGCAACGAATATCTGTACTGGTGAGTCTATCACTTTTACGGCCAATGCTACTGATTTCGGTGCTAACCCAAGCTATCAATGGCAAATCGATGGTCTTAATGTCGGAACCAATCAGCCGAGTTTTGAAACCAGTACGCTGACTGACGGACAGCAAATAAGTTGCATTCTTTCCGTAGCTGAATCTTGTACCAATAGTGCTGCAGTGACTTCCGCACCAATTGCTGTATCTGTAAGCCAGGGAGAGGTTCCGACATTAGACATCGTTTCCAATGCCAATATCATTTGTGCCGGACAGGCCGCTACATTTACTGCCAGCGGAGAAAATCACGGTGCCAATCCCGTTTATGAGTGGTTTGTCAATGGTATTTCCGTTGGTAATAATGCGACTCAGCTAACGCTCAACAATATCTCAATCAATACTACCGTAAGTTATACTTTGTTTGTAGAAGATAATTGTATTGCTTATCAGCTTTCACAATCTGAAGAATTAACCGTTTTCTTATCTGATATTGCGATTCATGTGATTGAATTAGCGCATGAAAACTGTAATAGCTCAGATGGCTCGATCGAAGTCAATGCTAATGGGGGAGTAGCGCCTTATACCTATAATTGGTCAAATGGAGGGACCACATCATTACTTAGTCAGATGAATGCAGGGACATATGATCTGCTGGTAACTGATGCCAATGGATGTACTGCAATCAAAAGTATAGAGATAAAGAATAATGAAGCACCTCAAATTGCCGATGTATTGAATACTGTTGTAAGCTGCGAGAATGAGGATGCGAGTGCTGAGGTGATCATAGCCAACCCTTCGGCAGACCTTGTTTTTGAGTGGACAAATGAAGCAGGAGAAGTCATTTCCAATCATGCAAAAGTAGATGGATTGAGCCCGGGAATCTACGAAATCGCTGTCACAAATCAGTATGGTTGTGAGCAGTTTGAAACGATTGAAATTGAAGCAGTTTCGCCACTTTCCCTGACGCTTGCAGATGAGCTGAGAATGGATCTTGCTGCCTCCGTCCAGTTAGAGGCTTTGGTCAATACTTCTGCAACTTTAAGCTATGAGTGGTTTCCTGCAAATGGTTTGAGTTGTACGGATTGTGCAAACCCTGTAGCGAATCCTACCAGTTCAACACAGTATACGGTCATCGTTCGAAATGAGTATGGATGTGAGGTAAGTGCTGATGTATTGGTACGCGTAATTCCCAGGGACGATTTGTTTATTCCTAATGCTTTTAGTCCTAATGGAGATGGTGTTAATGATTATTTTACAGCTTTTGCCGGTGAGAATGTAGCAAGGATTACAACACTACGTGTTTTCGACAGATGGGGTGCAGAAGTATTTCATAATCAGGACTTTAGCCCTAATGTTGAAACAGAGGGCTGGGATGGTACTTTTAAAGGTTCTGTACTAAAAATGGGAGTTTATGTATATTTTATTGAAGTAGAATATATTGACGGCTCATCTAAGATCAAAAAAGGCGATTTGACTATTACACTTTAATTTTTTCTGCCTAAAGAATTTTCTTTTCCCATGAAGGATTATTCCTTCAAACCAATTGTTAAATTGTTTTTCGTGGTCCGTTCTCATCGAACGGGCCATTTTTTGTATCCTGGCCATCATTAGTGCTAAAGCTAGTAGCAGGCTTTGAATGATTAGATGATATGTATTGATATTTTTCATGGTTATTATTCTGTTTTTTCGATTTTTTACTGTGGGGAGGAATAGTTTCGCAGACACTATATAATAACCAATTACTGTGCCAAAAATGTGTCACAGATTTGACTTGACATTTAATTTTAAAACATTAAAAATGGAGCGCTTGAAAAACAAAAAAGCAAGCTCCAAAGTGAAACTTGCTTTCATGTATTTTATAATAAAATATTTAATGTTGTCTTGTCTTACCAGGTCATATCATCTTCGGACTCAACAGAGGATGATTCTGATTCAGAGTTAGAATCATTTGAAGTCTCATCATCTAATTCGGCAGCAGCATTTTCTTCTGCACGTTTAGCTTCCCATTCTTCGTGTCTTCTCGTATACTCATCATAATCGTAATCCGGCATTAACTCCGTTTTGATATGATTGAGCGTTTCTTCCAACCCCGACATAAATCTGTTAAAATCTTCTTTGTATAAAAAGATTTTGTGCCGCTCATAGCCATCGCTGTTGAATTTCTTTGTACTTTCAGTAAGTGTCAGGTAATAATCATCACCTTTCGTTTTACGAACATCAAAGAAATATGTCCTTCTTTTACCAGCCCGAACTTTCTTTGAAAACACACTCTCGAATCTTCTTTGGTTTCTCTCGTTATCCACGATGTTTTTATTTTTTATTGAAAAAAAGTGTAAAATTCACTAAACAAATTTAATTATTTGATTGTAATTACAAAAAATATCAAGCAAATATTCTGTTCCCCAAAGCACTTCGTATGCCGCCTCAGGCCAGTCTTTAGTATACATTAATCTTTATAAGATGTGTAACTGTCAGGATAATAGATGTTTATTTGGCTGCTTTTTTTCAAATAATGAATTCAAGCTATAATAAAAAGGACTTATGAATTATATTCTAGGATAAGCTTTTTTCGTCTTCCAGGCGCTGTTGTTCAAACATTTCGTAATAAAAGCCTTTTTTCCGGAGTAATTCTTCATGTGTTCCGGATTCAGAGATGTGACCATCTTCTAAAACGATAATTTGATCAAAATTGAGCATGGAATAAATGCGGTGGGTGATGATAATAGTGGTTTTATCGGAAAGAGCATTGTTTAAATAACCTAAAATTTGCTGTTCCGTATTGGTATCTACCGCAGACAAACAATCATCAAGTATCAGAATATCCGGTTTTTTGATCAAGGCCCGGGCTATTGAAACTCTTTGCTTTTGGCCGCCGGAAAGTGTAACCCCCCTTTCTCCAACCATTGTATCAAAACCTTCAGGCAAAGCTTTGATATCTTTATAAACGGCCGCATATTTCGTAAACTTTTCTACTTCTTCCCGGCTAGCTTCATTTCTGCCAAAGGCTACATTACCGGCAATGGTATCCGAAAACAAAAACACATCCTGGGGCACATAACCGGTCCGTTGACGGAGATTCGCAAGGTCCATTTTCCGGATATCTTTCCCGTCAATTGTGATGCTACCTTCGCTTACATCATACATTCTCAAAAGCAAATCGGCAATTGTAGTTTTCCCGGAACCGGTTTTTCCAATAATAGCCATCTTCTGTCCCTTCGTTAGTTTGAAAGAAACCTTATCCAGCGCTTTAATACCGGTATCGGGATATACAAAAGTAACCTCATTGAATGCTATTTCTCCCTTTAAAGGCACAGGGTCAATAGTCGGATTAATAATGTCGGGTTTTGTATTTAAAAACTCATTGATTCTTTTCTGCGAAGCTGCAGCCTGCTGAATAATGGAAGCAATCCAGCCGATTGCGGTAACCGGCCAGGTGAGCATATTGACGTAGATGACAAATTCGGCAATATTACCCGGAGTTATATTTCCTTTGGTTACCTGAATGCCTCCAATGTATACGGTCAATATAGTACTGGCTCCGATCAGGAGCAACATCAATGGGAAAAACATGGCATTGATTTTGGCCAGTCCCATCGATTTATCTTTATAAGAGTCGCTTTGTTTGGCGAAGAATCTGATCATTGGAATTTCCTGAACATAAGATTTTACGACTCTGATACCAGAGTACACTTCCTGCGATGTACTGTTGAGTGCAGCTAACTGAATCTGGATTTCTTCACTCTTTTTATTAATCAGACTACTTACATAATAGATCGAAATCGATAAAAAGGGGAGGGGAAGCAAACTGTACAAGGTCAACTCTACACTTACACTCAACATGGAATAAATAACCAGAATGAATAATGAGGTGAGGTTAATACCATATAATACCGCCGGGCCCAGATACATTCTTACTTTAGAAACATCTTCGGTAATTCTCGACATCAGATCGCCAGTGTTGTTTCTTTTATAAAAAGAAAGACTGAGTTTTTCATAGTGGTCGAAAATCTCCTTCCGCATATCGTATTCAATCAAACGAGACATTACAATAATGGTCTGCCGCATGAAATACATGAAAATTCCCATTGTGAGTGCAAGTATTAAAACCAGGACCCCAAAGAAGAGCAAAGTCTTTCCGACAATAGCGTACATGGCGGCTTGATTTTCAAACCCATCCAGCGTTTTGTACATCCCGATATTTTCAATAACGAGATCGAGGGCTTGCCGAATCATCTGGGGCTGTAATACCCGAAAGTAGTTGGACAAAGCCACGAAAACGATGCCCAGAAGGAATCGCCAACGATATCGGTAGAAAAATTTATGGAGATATTTTAAATGCTTCACGACTGCTTTCTTAACTGATGTTCATCACTGATTCTATAACCAAAAAACGAGCACCTTTGTTTCGAAGCACAAAGGTAGCAAGCCTGATTACAAATCCAACAAACTTCTTGGCTATTCATTTTGCGGTTTTAATTTATTTGACTTTCGTTTCATATAGATTTAGCCTAAAATCGAATAACATTCCTGTAAATTAACCGTATCTTTGAGCAGTAAAACCATTTGTACTACAAGTCGCTAAGATTTGTGTGTTTTAGTTAAAATGGAAAATCATTGTTTTCCGTGCTGAACGTATCAAAAAGACGATTTGCAGTATATCCCGATATTACAAAACTGGGAGCGGAAGCGCACTATTTCGGCATATCGGGAATGTATTTTAAACCTAACCAAAATGAATCGTATTATCACATTAGATGAATTTATTATTCATCGCCAAAAGGATTTCCCTTATGCTTCGGGAGAGCTTACCGGTCTTCTTCGGGATATTGGAGTTGCGGCCAAGATTGTTAACCGGGAGGTGAATAAAGCCGGATTGGTAAATATATTAGGCGTTGAGGGATCGGAAAATTCAACGGGGGACGCTCAGCAAAAACTGGATGTTTATGCCAATGAAAAACTAATTGATTGTCTGAAAAACAGTGGGGAGTGCTGTGGTATAGCTTCCGAGGAAAATGATGATTTTATTGAAATCCCTTCGGTGGCTTCCAAAAATGCCAAATATGTAGTGGTCTTTGATCCTTTGGATGGTTCTTCCAATATTGATGTCAATGTCTCGGTTGGTACGATCTTCGGGATTTACCGGCGCATTTCAGATACCAAAGGTCCTTGCAAGCTGGAAGACTTCCTGCAAAGAGGAACGGAACTCGTTGCTGCCGGTTATGTGATTTACGGGACTTCCACTATTCTGGTCTATACTACGGGGCGGGGAGTAAATGGATTTACCCTTGATCCTTCCATTGGAGAGTTTTGCCTTTCGCACCGGGATATCAAAATTCCGGACCGAGGAAATTATTATTCTGTAAATCAAGGCTATTATCTGAAGTTTGATGTGGAAATGCGCAGATATATCGACTATTGCTCGGATTTAAACCTGCGCCTGCGTTATATTGGTTCAATGGTTTCAGATATCCATCGAAGTCTTTTACAAGGAGGTATTTTTCTTTATCCGAATACCCGCAAATACCCTCAGGGTAAATTGAGATTGCTTTACGAATGTAATCCACTATCTTTTATCGTGGAACATGCCGGAGGTAGAGCAATTAATTGCCAGCTTAATCGCATTCTGGATTTGGAAGTAACGGATTTACATCAACGTTCAACGATCGTGATCGGTTCGCCGGCCATGGTAGATGAAATGAAAGCTTTTATTGAAAGGTATAGCGTTCCTTCTACCGTCAGCATGAATGCAAACGGTAAGCACTAAACATTCAGGATGCTGGTTTTGAGGCATTGGATGAGCCAATGCCTCAAAAAATATATTCAATTCTTTATAAGTTTTTCCTGCTCTTTATTATCTTGGAATCCGGCATAATAGCTTAATAGATTCCCCACCGCTTAACATTGATAGCTATCTTTTTCCATGAGAAAATTTTAGTGCATGTTTAATTGGCGGGAGGTCCCCTTTGTTAGAATTTTACTACCCTTTATCCTCGGGATAATTGCCTGCCTTTATTTGGATTATACTCTTCCATGCTTTAATTATATTCTACTATTTTTAATATGCTGTATTGCCGTATCCGTTTTTCGAAAGACCAATTTTAAATGGCAAAACATTATTGGTTTGCTCATTAATTTATTCTTTTTTCTTTTAGCATATCAATTATGTTTTTTTCATAATCATTGGCATTTTAAAAATCATTTCAGACAATTTTTACACTCGGAAAATTTGATTATAGGAACGGTAGATAATCCACCCTCGCATAAAGCACGTTCAATTCAAATTGTTTTAAAAACCAGTAAAATTGGAGATAATTATGATGAATTGCATAATTGCAAAGGGAAGATCATGCTGCATATGCGCAATGATGTCAGCAGCCAAAAAATTGAATATGGTGATTTGCTGGTATTAAAAGCTTTTCCCAGGCTGATTGACGAACCGCTCAATCCTGATGTTTTTAATTATAAAAAATATCTGGCTGGAAAAAATATTCATTACCAGGCTTTTATTAAATCCGGTCGATGGAAAGTGTTACAAAAAAATCAGGGGAATAAATTATTGAGCATGGCATACAGAGCCAGAAAGAATTTGATCCATGTTCTGGCAAAACACCTTGGCAAGGGGGAATCATTTGCGGTTGCTTCTGCCTTGGTATTAGGATATAAGGAAGAATTATCCGAAGAATTGAAAAATGCCTATGCGACTACCGGGGCCATGCACGTATTGGCCGTTTCCGGTTTACACGTAGGTCTAATCTGGGGTATTATTGCTTTTTTCCTAAATCTAATCAGATGGAAACATCCTTTATGGCACTGGACGAAAACCTGGATTACCATTTTATTATTATGGCTTTTTGCTTTAGTTACCGGTGCGTCTCCTTCCGTATTGCGCGCAGCTACGATGTTTAGCTTTGTCCTTATCGGGAATACCTTAAATCGGAATACTAATATTTATAATACGCTGGCAGCTTCCGCTTTTTGTCTTTTATTATTTAACCCCTTTTTGCTACTGGAAATCGGTTTTCAACTTTCTTATCTGGCGGTAATCGGAATCGTTTATTGGTATCAAAAAGTTTATAGTCTTTGGTATATAGAGCATCAGGCAGGGGATCATATCTGGAAATTATCCGCAGTAGCAATTGCTGCACAATTATCGACTTTTCCACTTAGCATGTATTATTTTCAACAGTTTCCGGTTTATTTCCTGCTTTCCGGTTTAATTGTAGTTCCTTTTGCTTTTTTAATTTTAGGAATGAGTCTAGTCTTGTTTTTTAGTGAGTATTTGCTTCCCTTTTTTGCTGGTCTCTTCGCTAAAATATTATTTGGGGCTATCTGGTTGATGAATGCTTTAATCTTTTTAATTGAAAAATTACCCTCCGGGTCTTTTAAAAATATATGGATTGAATTTGAAGTTTTGCTTTTATTTTTTCTGCTGATTGCCTTGATTGTACTGGCGATTAATCTCAGAAATATAAAATATTTAAAAGCCGCACTTGCTGTTTTATTTATGGTCGGTTTTTTTAACCTGTTTTCAGTTGTTCAAAAAGTGAATCAAAAGAAAATAATATTTTATCATATTCCTGGAAAAACGATGCTTGATTTTATAAAAGGGGAAGAACTGGTTCGTATTGCAGATCAAAATATCCGCTCAAAAACAATGGATTTTGTTGGGGGGAATTTCATTACTAAAAGTGGAGTTAAAAAGCAATCGGAATATATTTTAGGAGAGGAAGTTCAAACCAATTCATTTTATTCAAATGCTTGCTTTATTCAATTCGATAAAATAAGGATAGCATTTCCGGAAGAATTGCCAAAGGTGAAGCTGGAATCTAAAATTAAAGTCGATTATATACTTGCCCGGAATAATTATAATTATTCCATTCGGGAGTTGATGCAATTTTTTGAATTTGAGAAAATTGTTTTTGATGGGAATCTTTCGACTGGCAGGAGAGCGACTTATAAGAAAGAATGTGAGGATGAGCAAGTAGATTATTACGATATAAATGTCCGGGGAGCATTTATTATTGATCTGAATAAAAACTAGATTTATGAAGAATATTTTTCGGGAGTATTTTTATTACAATAAAAGAGAGAGAAATGGAATATTGGTACTTAGCTTTTTATGTGCTTTGATTTTTTTTATTCCAAAACTATATCAGAGCTATTATATAGATTCTGATAAAATGGATTTTAAATCCTATAAAATAGAGATCGAAACTTTTCAACAAGCTTTCGAGGAAAAGAAAAGCAGTCCTTCTTCCAGTGATACAAATCTGACAGAATTTGATCCTAATGTGGTGACCGAAGCAGAATTAATATCATTCGGAGTTTCTGAAAAATTGGCGATTACCATCATTAATTTTCGGAATAAAGGAGGGCGTTTTTTTAAAAAAGAAGACCTGAAACGTATCTATGGTTTGCGTCCGGAAATTTATGATCAATTAGCTCCTTATATCAAAATTAGAAATAATATCCCAAAGCCTAGTCTTGCATCAAAACCCCAAATAGAAGCAGCTCAAAAAACTGAAATACAGACTTTTGAGTTTGACCCTAATCGTGCAGATAAAAAAACATTGTTGAGTCTGGGCTTTCCCCAAAAGGCAGCTAATAATTTGCTCAAGTACAGAGAAAAGGGCGGGACGATCCGTAATAAGGCAATGCTTTCCAGGATTTATGGAATAGATGATACACTTTTTCAACGACTTGAACCATTCATTTTAATTTTAGATCATTCTGATTTACAAACTTCTAAAGAAAAGAATACGGAGCGGGAAGACTTAATCATTGATATCAATAAGGCCGGTTTGGAAGAATGGCAAAAGCTAAAAGGAATAGGGCCGTATTTTGCAAAGGGGATTGTCGGCTATAGAGAAAAATTAGGCGGCTTCTATAATATTGACCAGGTAGGAAATACCTATGGATTGCCAGATTCTACCTTCCAAAGCATAAAACCAAAATTGAGTTTAAGTCCTGTTTTTCGTAAGATTAACGTCAATCGGGCTACGGTGGAAGAATTGATGAAACATCCATATCTGAACTATAAAGAAGCCAGATTGATTGTCAATTTTAGGAAGCAGCACGGTGATTATAACAATTTGAATGAACTTGGGCAGATTAAGATAATGGAGCAAAAAAGCCTTGAAAAAATATTGCCTTATCTAAAATTAAGTGATTGAGTTCATCCTTTTATTTAGATGAAAAAAATAATTGAAATATTTAAAATTCATTTGCTTTAAATTATACTGATGTATATAAGAATTCTAAAATGCTTAAGGTGTTGATTTTGAGTGTATAGTATATTATACACGTTTTCTGGGAATTACTCTCCTGAAGATTTTGTATCTGTAATTGAATTATTAGTGTCTTAGTTGTTTGTAATTTGTTGATTTTTAGGTGATTAAAATGTACTTTTGTGGTTGTACAAATGATTCCCTCCTACTAGATTACAATATTTTAACCAAGGGCAATAGCTATATGCGAATAGAAAAATCTACTCGATTTTTCCCTCCAGTCTGTATAAAACTTACGCATTCCAGATCATATCTGTTAGCCTTACTATTGCTATGTCTTTTCCAAAACAGTTTATTTGCTCAGCCGCCGATTGAATGGGATGATGCCTATGGCGGAGATAATTTCGAAGAGCTCCAGGGACTGCACCAAACGGCTGATGGTGGTTACATTTATGGCTGTTCGAGTCCTTCTACTATTAGTACAGATATTACAGATACCCAAAATGGTAGTGGCGATTATTGGCTGGTGAAAACAGATGCCGATGGAAATATCCTTTGGGACCAGCTGATTGGAGGTTCAGGCTCTGAAGTTATTCAGGAGGTACAGCCAACTTCTGATGGGGGTTACATTCTTGGAGGTTGGTCCTTCTCTGATGCGGATGGAGATAAAACAGAAGCCAATAATGGTTTTTCATGGACTTCTGATATTTGGGTAGTGAAAACAGATGCTTTAGGTAATGTACTTTGGGATCGCTCCCTTGGTGGAGATGCGGATGAACAACTTTATCATATTCAGGAAACTTCCGATGGGGGCTATATTCTTGGAGGCTGGTCGGCTTCTGGTATAAGCGGTACAAAGACCGAAGCTAATCGGGGAGGTTGGGATTTTTATGCGATTAAACTGGATGCTTCTGGTAATATAGTTTGGGATAAAACCTTTGGGGGCGCGCAATTCGATATGATGCTGGATATTGACGAAGGTTCTGACGGAAGCTTTTATATGGGAGGCTGGTCGGCTTCTGATATTGGTGGCGACAAAACGGAAGCATTAATAGATGTCATTGACTATTGGGTGATCAAAACGGATGCAAATGGTAATAAAATCTGGGATCGGACTTATGGGGGAGATGGAAATGATCAAATACTAAGCCTGGAGGTTTTAAGTGATACGACCATTATTTTTGGTGGTTTTTCTACTTCTACTATTTCCGGGAATAAAACGGTACCCAACTATGGTCTTGAAGATATGTGGATTCTAAAAGCAGATACTTCGGGTACGGTTATCTGGCAAAAGAGTTATGGGGGGACGCTTAAGGATGTTTGTGTCGATATTCATCAAACTCCGGATGGTATTTTATTATTTGGAGGGTATTCCCGTTCGCCAATTTCCGGGAATAAAACAGATGGAACGGAAGGTAATCACGATTACTGGATAATCAAGGCCAATGAGTCCGGGGATAAAATATGGGATATAGCTTTTGGAGGGAGTAGTGCAGATTTATTAACCAATTTTAAACAAACAGATGATGGAGGTTATATCCTGGGCGGTTTTTCAGCTTCTAATACTTCAGGAGATTATACCGATGCCAACCAGGGATTTAATGATAATTGGGTGGTAAAACTGCGCTGTGATATTACTATTGATACCATACCCGATCATACTATATGCGAAAGTAACGATGTGTCTTTTGATATATCTGATCAGTATTGCTTTGGTTGTACTTATTTGTGGAATGATGGAAATACTGATGCTGCCAGGACGGTTACTCCCTTGGTCACAACAGAATATCAGGTAACAATTACCAATAATTTTGGCTGTACTGTTTCAGATACCACTATGGTTTTTGTTAATAATTTGCCAGTGGTTGATTTGGGCTCTAACCTTGATCTGTGCGATGGTTCGGTCGCTACTTTGGATGCCGGAAATCCGGGGAGCAGCTATTTATGGTCTACAACAGATACTACCCAAACCATTGATATTAATTCTTCCGGTACTTATGCAGTAACGGTAACAGATACTAATTTATGTACAGCCAATGCTTCAGTTATTGTATCAATTCAAGACCTGCCAACAGTTGATTTAGGTCCGGACATAACGATTTGTGATAATGATGCTTTGGTATTGGATGCCGGGAGTGGTTTTAGTAGCTATAATTGGTCAAATAGTTTTATTACACAAACCATTACGGTTGATATGGCCGGAGTTTATGCAGTAACCGTAACGGATGCTTTAGGTTGTACGGCCGTTGATTCCATGCAGTTAACGGTTAATGTTTTGCCTACCGGGAGTATTACAGGTGATACTATCATTTGTACTGGTGAGACGACACCAATTACTTTTAATCTTTCTGGTACCGGACCATTTGATATCGTTTATTCTAATGGAACTACGAATCAGGTACTGAATAATATAAATGATGGGTATATTATTAATGTAAGCCCATTAACAACTACTGTTTATACTTTAGTTTCGGTTACCGATAGTAATTCACCTGCTTGCATCATCAGTCCAACTCAGAGTATTACCGTTACAGTGGGTGATCCTGAAACTACAAATTTGATTGAGCAAATTTGCTGGGGGGATAGTTTATTCGTTGGCGGAGCATATCAATATTTGAGTGGAGTATTTAGAGATACGTTACAAACTTCTCTGGGATGCGATAGTATTATTGTAACCAACCTTTTAGTTACACCGAATGATACGATATATGTTGACTTGACCAGCTGTAATCCATTAGATACGGGCTTAGTGATTTATAATTTAACGAATCAGTATAACTGCGACTCAGTGATTTATGAACAGACGAATTTACTACCCAGTGATACGGTGTATATCGATTTAACGAGTTGTAATCCCCAGGATACGGGCTTGGTAATTTATAATCTAACGAATCAATATAATTGCGATTCAGTGATATATGAGCAGACGACCTTACTACCCAGTGATACGCTGTATATTGATTTGACAAGTTGTAATCCTCAAGATACGGGCTTGGTAATTTATAATTTAACGAATCAATATAATTGCGATTCAGTGATATATGAGCAGACGGCCTTGCTACCTAGTGATGCGGTGTATATCGATTTGACGAGTTGTAGTCCCCAGGATACGGGTTTGGTAATTTATAATCTAACGAATCAATATAATTGCGATTCAGTGATATATGAGCAGACGACTTTACTACCCAGTGATACAGTATATATCGATTTGACGAGTTGTAATCCTCAGGATACAGGATTAGTGATTTATAATTTAATGAATCAATATAATTGCGATTCGGTGATATATGAGCAGACGACTTTACTACCTAGTGATACGTTGTATGTAGATTTGACGAGTTGTAATGCGCAGGATACGGGTTTAGTGATC
>JANQLV010000038.1 GCA_028280415.1 Saprospiraceae bacterium | reverse complement strand
GTCGTACAAGCATTGGCATCCGTAATGGTAACGGAGAAGGTACCAGCGGAGAGTCCGGAAAGGTCTTCTGTTGATTCGCCATTGGACCAATTAAAAGTATAAGGCGTTGTTCCGCCACTTACGGTTAAATCAATATTTCCGTCTGTATCCCCAAAGCAGTTGAGTGCTTCACCAGTAGCAGAAGCGGAAAGTGCTGCTGCTGGTTGTGTAATATCAGCGCTCGCTGTAGTCGTACATCCGTTCGCATCAGTGATAGTCACGGAGAAAGTGCCAGCAGAGAGTCCGGATAAATCTTCAGTTGTTTCAGCATTCGACCAGTTAAAAGAGTAAGGTGATGTTCCACCTGTTACGGTTAAATCAATATTTCCGTCTGTATCCCCAAAGCAGTTGAGTGCTTCGCCGATGGCAGCAGCTGAAAGTGCCGCTGCTGGTTGTGTAATATCGGCACTGGTTGTCGTGGTACATCCATTGGCATCGGTAACGGTAACCGAGAAGGTACCAGCGGAAAGTCCGGATAAATCTTCTGTTGTTTCCCCATTAGACCAGTTAAAGGTATAGGGCGTTGTTCCGCCCGAAACTGTTAAGTCAATGTTCCCATCTGTATCCCCATTGCAATTCAATGCTTCTCCGGTGGCAGAAGCAGATAAGGGCGATGAGGAAGGTGTTACTGTAAAGTTACAAGTAGAAGTGTTTCCAGCATCATCTGTAGCAGTAATAGTAACGGTGGTATTAGCACTGATTACTGTTCCTGCTGTGGGCGATTGGGAAATATTAGGAGTACTGCTACAATTATCTCTGGCAGAAATAGAACTTGTGTAATCATCCAAAACAGATTGACAACTACCATTTAAAATAGCAGAGGTATTACTAAGACAAGTTTGAGTACAGCTCATTACTTCCAATTCGGCAATATGAAGATAGTTTGTACCCGCCAATTGTACTCTAATATAACGGCCTGTTCCCAAAATGTTGAATACGGATGGATTCCCTGCAGTACCAGCTTCATAAAATGATCTAACCCCTGATTGGTTAAGGGTAGTAGTCAAATCAGTTGAAGAAAAAGCTACATCAGAAACTAAAACATAATAATCTGATAATCGACTTTCACAACAGCTTGTTCGGTTATGCAAATTGATATAACTAATATTTTGGACAGAGCCGAGGTCAAGTTCCCACCATGCTTCTGATTCAGATAAGGTGTGGCTAAAGTCAGTTCCACTTCCACTGGTGTTTCCATTTATTGCTCTGCTCGCAGGATAGGAAGAAGCATTGTAATTAGAAGATTGAGAAGCTGTTCCACTTAATGCCAGATTGGTGTAATTAGTGCAAAGTTCAGGTGCTTCTGTATCTTCTACTGTCACATTAAAGCTACAGGATGTTGTATTTCCTGCACAATCTTCGGCTTCGTAGGTCACAGTCGTTACCCCTTCTGGAAAAGCACTACCACTATCAAGTCCCGCAGTTCTCGTGAGGGTTACGGATTCACTGGCTGTAAAATTGGTAATGGTGGTTATACCGCGCCCTAGTATTGCATCATAAGAACTTTGGTATAATCCAAAAATATCTCCTGCACTTAAGGTATAAGTTTCAGAACCGGATTGATTACCTGTGTTCGGATCTGTAATATCAGTATAACTTCCGTTTAAATAATAACCGAATGGATCCCAGTATGCATCTGAATCTGTGTCCTCATTGACATAACTCCAGTCAAAACTTATCGTAACATCACATGAAACAGTAAGATACATAATGGCATCAAAATAACAACATCCTCCACTTGGGTTCAAATGATCTGTACTTGACATGGTAAGTGTACCAGGGGCACTGGAAAAATCTATGTCGGAATCTCCGGCTTCGGAAATTGTCCAAAAGCATTCAGCATAATCATCTTGAAATCCATTAACGACATCAGTTGCCGTAGGAGCTACATAGTTTACAATTGCCGAACAGTCGCCCGCATCATTTGAAACGGTAATATCTGTAGGGCAGGCAGTTAATTCCGGAGCGTGCCGGCCAGCACTATTATGAGTCACAGTAACTGTGGAATTACATGTCGCTGTGTTTCCAACATTATCAGTAACAGTCAGGGTGACTGTATTGCTTCCAACATCTGAACAGGTAAATGTATTTTGATTAATAGCGATAGAATTTATACCACAATCAGCTGTACTACCATTATCAATATCGCTGGCAGAAATTGTTGAACTGGTACCACTGCCTAAATCAATAGTGATATCCTGACATTGCGCGACAGGAGGATTATTAGAACCGGTCACAGTTACAGTAGCGGTACAGTTGTCTGAATTTCCATTATTATCATTAACTGTAAGAGTTACTGTATTATTCCCTACATCATTACAATCAAAACTGGTTTGGCTTAAGGTCATGTTGTTCAATCCACAGGGATAAGTGCTACCATTATTAATGTCAGTAGTAGTTATACTTGCCGAACCATTAGCGTCTAAAGCAACGGTCGTATTTTGACAAATAGCATTAGGTGCTGCACAAGCCTCGGTAATATTAATTTCATATACTGCAGTATACTCCGGATGAGAACCACCTCCACCATTATTGTTAAAACAAATTCTTACCGCTACTGTACTATTGATAGAAACATTATTAGCGGTAACGGTGGTATTTCCGAAATCATTATATATGGTTTGAACAGGAACTTCAATGCCATCTACGATCAAGCTTACAGATACATAGTCGTTATTTTCATGTCTTCCCCATTCTACTAAACCAACTTCGAGGTTAATATCTGTAGGACTACCAAGTGTGATGGTATTCGAAGTATAACATACTTCCCCATCTACATCATGGGCTTCTAAGCCATACCCATAAGTAGAATTGAGATAATAGGCATAAAACCAATCGTTTGAATTGGTTAAACCTGAAAAATTACCAGAAATAGACCAATCGCTGGGTGTTCCGTAATAAGCACAGCTGCTTGCTGCCGATCCACAAGAACCATAGACACCTTCATCCACATTGTCGGAAAAATCCTCTGTCCAGGGAAGTTGAGCAATAGTTTGTGTCGGATCTAACAGAAAAGCCAAAACGAGAATACCTAAGAATAGGTTTCTCGCAACAGTACTTGCTGCATTTCTAACTTGACTTGACATATTATGTATATTTAGACTATAGCGGGCTTTAGGCCCAGTGTTTACCAGTTTTTATTAACTCGTGGGAAATGGGAAACTTGTGCAGGAAATAAGAGGCTTTTAAATGTTTTCTCAGTTTTGCTGGAACAATATGTATGCCAATGCTAGAGTAGGATAAAAGGAAATGAAAATGTGGTCGGGAGATTTGCCGGATCAGAGTTTAATTGGGGTCTACATCGACATTAAAACGAACGGTTGAAAAGCCTTTTGTAGCTTTCGTTAGGTGTATATTTTCGAAAATAAACTTCTTAATATTCGTGCTATTTTTAGTGTTTTTATTCATTTTTATCATAAAATCCAATAAAAAATAACCTCGAATTCTGGGGATAGAAGGTACGGCCGGGCCAATTATCTGTGGGCCTAATTTACTTTTCATATTTTTGTCAAAAATTTTGGCCGCTTCATTGAGTAATTGTGGATTTCGGTGTTTTAAAGTGATTTTAATTAATCGAAAATAAGGCGGATAAGAAAACTCATGCCTTTCACTAGTCTCTCTGTTAAAAAATGCCTTATAATCATACTCCAAAACCTCTTTTAAAACCGGATGAGCCATATTCAGGGCCTGAATGATCACTTTTCCTCTTTTATGCTTTCTACCGGCCCGACCACTTACTTGGGTCATCAGCTGATAGGCTCGCTCCGTAGCTCTGAAATCTGGAAACTGGAAAAGGTGATCTGCGCTTAAGATGCCTACAAGACCTACATTGTCAAAGTCTAATCCTTTAGTAACCATCTGAGTACCAATCAATACATCTATCCGGCCTTCTTCAAATTCATGAATAATTTTTGCATGCGCGTTTTTAGCACGTACTGTATCAAAATCCAGGCGTTTGATATTGGCTTCCGGTAAAAAAATGGCCAGCTCATCTTCTATTTTTTCTGTTCCAAAACCCTTGATAGTCAATTGCTTAGAACCACATGCGGGGCATTCGACAGGTAGGGCTGTTTGATAACCACAATAATGACAGCGAAGATTATTATAATGTTTATGGTAAGTCAGGCTTACATCACAATTGATACAACCCGAATGCCATTCACAGGTTGTACAGCGCATCGTCGGGGCATAACCACGACGATTTTGAAACAAAATGACTTGTTCTCCACGGCTCAGCGTTTCCTGTAATTCTTTCATGAGTACAGAAGTAAAGTGGGATTGCATGGTCTGTTTTTTGAGTTCTTCCCGGATATTAACCAGTATAATTTCCGGTAACTCCAGGCCACCAAAACGCTCTTCCATTTCGATCAACTGATATTTTCCCGTTTTTGCATTATGGTAGGATTCCAAAGAAGGAGTAGCGGTACCCAGAACAACTTTTGCATTATAAAGCCGGCTTAAATAAACGGCAACATCACGGGCATTATAACGGGGAGCCGGATCAACTTGCTTGAAAGAAGTATCGTGTTCTTCATCCACGATAATTAATTTAAGATTTTGGAAGGGGAGAAAAAGCCCCGAACGGGCCCCCATAATAATTGGCTTACCACGACGAACATTTTGCCAAACTTCAACCCGCTCCGGATTACTCATCCTGGAATGATAAACAGCTATATCATCTCCGAATATCTTTTGCAGACGATTGACTAGCTGTGCGGTCAAAGCAATTTCCGGTAATAAATAAAGCACTTGTTCTCCACGGGCAATAGTTTTATGTATTAGCTCCATATAAACCCGGGTCTTCCCGCTACCGGTTACTCCATGAATCAGTGTAACTGCTTTTTCCGCTCTTGGAGCGATTTCTTGTAATACTCTTTTCTGTTGTTCTGATAACTCCTGCCTGTCCATCAACTCATCTTCATAAGCATCAATGCGACTGACTTCTTTCTTATAGAGTTCGATTATCCCTTTTTTTTCCATGGCTTTCAGGACCGTGCTATCTGCACTGGCTTTTTTATAAACTTCCTGAGCTTTAACAAATTTTTGCTGTTGGGATAGTTGCAAAAAAGCCATCATTGCTTCGACCTGCCGTTCGGCTCTTTTCATTTTGTCAAAAGCTATTTCCAGCATAGCCGAATGGGAAGCATAAGGCTCTTGTAAGCGGACAAAAGTGACTTCTTTAGGTTTATACTTACTTTGTAACTCTTCTTTTAAATAAATAATTTTCCTTTGCAGCAAACGATTGATTAGGGGATAGACGGTCTTTTGATCAAGAATATCCCGAATATCATTCAGACTGAGTTCGTTTTGAATACTCAAGGCTTCTGCAATCATATATTCTTTGTCATTGAAGCCATCATAATTGCCATCGAATATTGGGCTCAGTATAACTCTGGTTTCACTGGCCAGTTTCATACCCGCCGGCAGAGCTGCATTCATTACCTCTCCTATAGTACAGGCATAATAAGAGGATATCCATTGCCAAAGTTTTATTTGCTCTTCGAGCAGAATGGACTCTTTATCAATTATGGATAAAATCGGCTTGGGTTTTTGATGAGTGGGAGGTGTATCCAGTATTTGCATGACCAGCCCGGAGTAGAGTTTGTTTTTGCCAAACTGTACTTCAACCCGAATGCCTACCTGAATATCTTGTATCATTTCATTAGGTACAAAATAGGTATAGGGCTTGGGGGCGGCAATGGGAATGATAACCGCAATATAGCAGTTTGTAGACTGCACAGGATGAAATGACTGGGTATCCAAAATGACCTTTGATTATTTAATCGTAAAAGTACAGCATTTTTAAAAATAAATCTCTTGAGCCAGGCGAAAAGTATTGGCATGTGCCTCTACAATATGTGCGATGCGCTCCGAGTATCCTCCGCCCATACTTACAGCGACGGGAATTTTGTTTTTCTTGCATTGCTCAAATACAAAAGCATCTCTTTTTCTACAACCTTCCATGCTAAGACTGAGGCGGCCGAGTTTATCTGTTGCTAATACATCTACACCGGAGAGGTAAAAAATGAAGTCGGGCTCGACTTGATCAATTAATGCGGGTAAAACAGCATATAGTTTTTGTAAATAGGGACTGTCTTCGGTTTTATCCGGCATTCCAATATCCAGGTCGGAGTTTTCTTTTTTAGTTGGATAGTTTTTTGCGCCATGCATACTAAAAGTAAAAACCCTGGGATCGGCTTCAAAAATTTTAGCGGTTCCATTTCCCTGGTGTACGTCGAGGTCTACAATCAGGATTTTTTTTGCCAGTTTATGGTTGAGTAAATAATGGGCAGCAATAGCAATATCGTTTAGGAGGCAAAAACCTTCTCCCCGGTCTGTAAAAGCATGGTGCGTGCCCCCGGCAATATTCATAGCGATTCCGTATTGTTGTGCAAAAAGAGCGCATTCGATGGTTCCATGAGAAATATGTGTACCTCTGGTGATCAATGCTTCGCTAACTGGAAAACCGATTTTTCGAATTTCTTTTTTATCTAGTGTCAAGTGTTTTAATTTATGCCAGTATTTCAGAGTATGAGTAGCCAAAATGATTTCTTCACTCGCTGCTTTTGGATGGAATAAATTGCTTTCAGAAATAGTTCCTTCATAAATTAATTGCTCGGGAATTAATTCATATTTGATCATTGGAAAACGATGGCCTTCCGGAAGTTTGTATTTGTAAATTGGAGAAAATGCAATTTTTAGCATTAAGCAGAAATAATAGTTTTTCAATTATTAAGTGTCAAAATAATTTAACCCCTTCGGTAATTTTTTGGACACAACCTTCGCTTGGAACAGTAAGTACTATGCTTCAATAAAACATGTTTTTTATAAAACTATAAAAAATAAGCTCTGATTTTGAAGCTAAAACACTGTAAATCAATATTATTCAGTGTTCTGTGAAACGCTGCACTTGCTCGGTGATTTTCAGTGTCTAAAAATACTTTTATACAACAGTATCGAATGTTTATAGTTTGCTTAATTGAAAAAGTAAGTATGTTTTTTATTCTTAATCAAAGAATAATTTTGATGAAATGATCATCAAAATAAAGTCTATTGCTATTTTAATAAAGTGATGTCGCCTTTATATAATTCAGTTCGCCCGTCTGCAAACTCTATTTCAATTAAATAAATAAATACTCCGGGATTTAATTCCTTGTTTTTAAATGTACCGTCCCAGCCTTCAGAAGGAGTATTGGGAAGAATGTTGTTTTTTGAAAAGATGGTTTCTCCCCAGCGATTAAAAATTCGGAAAGTAGAAATATTAACTACACTTTGATCTGTATTTATATAAAAAATATCATTAGCGCCATCATCGTTGGGACTAAATGCAGTAGGGATAAAAACATTGCGATCTTTTTTTACATATACAATAATATCATCCGTTGCACTACATCCTAAAGTATCGGAGACTGTAATGGTATAATTGCTTGTAATAACTGGCTGGACAAAAGGATCAAGACAATCCCAACAGCTCGTTTCAGCTTGATCCCAATTAATAATCATTGCATTAAAATTAGGTATTGCTTCTAATTGAATACTATCACCCAGGTTTATTGTAATATCCTCTCCTAAGTTAACCTGATATTCGATTGGCGTATTAATGATTAGTTCTTCATTGACAAGGCAATCACTAATATCCTGAATGGTTAATGTATAATTACCGGGATTCATAGCTGGTATAACTAAGGGAAAGCTAATTGCTGGTGAAAAAGTATTACCGTCCAGAGAGTATTCGAAAGGACCATCCGGTCCTTGAATAGTATCTATTATAATTGCACCATCATCTTCACCAAAACAGGAAGGAGTGAGGCTAGTAAGTTCAGCTGTAATTAATGGCGGCTCATTAAGACTAATACTATTCTGTGTAGTACAACCGTTTGCATCGGTAAGCGTTACGGTATAACTTCCTGCGGCTATTTCATTTAGAACGGACGTATTCGCTCCATTATCCCATTGATAACTAAATGGAGCTTGACCATCCGGCGAACTAACTTCTATGCTTCCATCTTCTGCTCCATTACAACTTACAGCAAATCCATTATAATCTGATAACAGCTGAATATCACTGGAAATATTTGTTATGGTTATCGTTGCCTCGCTGCTAGGCAGCGTTGGTGTACAAGGAATACCAATTCCCTCAACGTAAAGCAGTGTGTAGGTAGTCGTTATAGAAGGACTTACAATAATACTATGCCCGTCTGAAATATCAGGTAGCAAAATATTGCCATTTATCCCGTCTGTATAAAGTACATTAAAGGTGTTTGCACCCGATAAATTGAAAGTGAGGGTAGTATTTTGTCCGTCACAGATTATAGTCGATCCACTTATACTTCCGAATACCGGCTCGTAATAATTAAGTGCTACGGAAACAATACTATCACAACCATTTGATGCAGCTCCAACAATTGTCTCTGTACCAAAAGGATTATTGATGTCGTAAACCGTACCATTTATTGTTACGCTTTCTCCTTCACAGAGCTGCTCGGCATAATTGGATTCAGAGGGTAATAAAATAAATAGAGAAACAGCTACTAGTTCTGATACACAACCTGCTGAGTTCTCAACCTCCGCATAAATCGTTCCGGCAAAAGAAGTGTAGTTGAGATCATTAATTGGCATAGTTGCATTAATATCTTCATACCAGTTTACCATATTTCCGCTACCACTATTGATCTCATTTTCTACTGTTGCAAGATTGAATTCTCCAATGGCTCCTCCTGTGGTACAGGTTTCCAATGAAGCTGTATTCGCAGTTGGAATTGCATCAACATTGAGTTGTACTTCGACGGCTTGTGAGAGACAGTTTCCATCGCCAACTACAGCATAAATAGTAGTGGAAGCAGTATTAAAAGGGGAAGCTACCGGGATGGTAGCATTGGCATCTTCAAAGAAGTTAACGGAATTGGCTGTTCCGCCATTGATAGTATTTTCTAAAGCGCTTAAGTCAAAATCCGCTGTTCCATTTCCCTGATCGCAGTTATCGGCCGAAGTGGGATTTGCGCTCGGCGTATTCCCCACATTAAGCTGTACTTCAACGGCTTGCGAGAGACAGTTCCCATCGCCGACTACAGCATAGATAGTAGTAGAGGCAGTATTAAAAGGGGAGGAAACGGGCATGGTAGCATTGGCATCTTCAAAGAAGTTAACGGAATTAGCTGTTCCACCATTGATAGTGGCTTCTAAAGCGTTTAAGTCAAAAGAAGCGGTTCCATTTCCCTGATCACAATTATCGGCCGAAGTGGGATTTGCGCTCGGTGTACTGCCCACATTGAGCTGTACTTCGACAGCTTGTGAAAGACAGTTTCCATCGCCAACTACGGCATAAATAGTCGTGGAAGGCGTATTAAAAGGGGAAGCTACCGGGATGGTAGCATTAACATCTTCAAAGAAGTTAACAGTATTAGCTGTTCCGCCATTAATAGTATTTTCTAAACTGTTTAAATCAAAAGAAGCGGTTCCATTTCCCTGATCACAGTTATCCGCCGAAGTGGGATTGGCGGTAGGTGTGCTCCCCACATTGAGCTGTACTTCAACAGCTTGTGAGAGGCAGTTTCCATCGCCAACTACAGCATAGATAGTCGTGGAAGGCGTATTAAAAGGGGAAGCTACCGGGATGGTAGCATTGGCATCTTCAAAGAAATTAACGGTATTAGCTGTTCCACCGTTGATAGTAGCTTCCAAACTGTTTAAGTCAAAAGAGGCGGTTCCATTTCCCTGATCACAATTATCCGCCGAAGTGGGATTTGCGCTCGGTGTACTGCCCACATTAAGCTGTACTTCAACAGCTTGTGAGAGACAGTTTCCATCGCCGACTACGGCATAAATAGTAGTGGAAGCAGTATTAAAAGGAGAAGCTACCGGGATAGTAGCATTGGCATCTTCAAAGAAGTTAACGGAATTGGCTGTTCCGCCATTGATAGTATTTTCTAAAGAGTTTAAATCAAAAGAAGCGGTTCCATTTCCCTGATCGCAGTTATCCGCCGAAGTAGGATTTGCGCTTGGTGTACTGCCTACATTGAGTTGTACTTCAACGGCCTGTGAGAGACAGTTTCCATCACCGACGACTGCGTAAATAGTAGTGGAAGCAGTATTAAAAGGAGTAGCTACCGGGATGGTAGCATTGGCATCTTCAAAGAAGTTAACGGTATTAGCCGTCCCTCCGTTGATAGTATTTTCTAAACTGCTTAAGTCAAAAGAGGCTGTTCCATTTCCCTGATCACAATTATCGGCCGAAGTAGGATTAGCACTCGGTGCACTACCTACATTGAGCTGTACTTCAACGGCTTGTGAAAGGCAGTTTCCATCGCCAACTACGGCATAAATAGTAGTAGAGGTAGTATTAAAAGGAGAAGCTACCGGGATGGTGGCATTGGCATCTTCAAAGAAGTTAACAGTATTAGCTGTTCCGCCATTGATAGTATTTTCTAAACTGCTTAAATCAAAAGAGGCTGTTCCATTTCCCTGATCGCAGTTATCCGCCGAAGTGGGATTTGCGCTCGGTGTGCTCCCCACATTGAGTTGTACTTCAACGGCTTGCGAGAGACAGTTTCCATCACCGACGACTGCGTAAATAGTAGTAGAGGTGGTATTAAAAGGGGAGGATACCGGGATGGTAGCATTGGCATCTTCAAAGAAGTTGACAGTATTAGCTGTTCCGCCATTAATAGTATTTTCTAAACTGCTTAAGTCAAAAGAGGCTGTTCCATTTCCCTGATCGCAGTTATCCGCCGAAGTGGGATTTGCGCTCGGTGTACTGCCCACATTGAGTTGTACTTCAACAGCTTGCGAGAGGCAGTTCCCATCGCCGACCACAGCGTAAATGGTAGTAGAGGTAGTATTAAAAGGAGAAGCTACGGGAATGGTGGCATTGCTATCCTCAAAGAAGTTAACGGAATTGGCTGTTCCGCCATTAATGGTATTTTCTAAACTGTTTAAATCAAAATCCGCGGTTCCATTTCCCTGATCGCAATTATCCGCCGAAGTAGGATTTGCGCTCGGTGTACTGCCTACATTGAGTTGTACTTCAACGGCTTGCGAGAGACAATTTCCATCACCGACTACAGCGTAAATGGTAGTGGAGGCAGTATTAAAAGGAGAAGTTATGGGAATAGTAGCATTGGCATCTTCAAAGAAGTTAACGGAATTGGCCGTCCCTCCATTAATAGTATTTTCTAAAGCGTTTAAGTCAAAAGAAGCGGTTCCATTTCCCTGATCGCAGTTATCGGCCGAAGTGGGATTGGCACTCGGTGTACTGCCCACATTGAGTTGTACTTCAACGGCTTGTGAGAGGCAGTTTCCATCGCCAACTACGGCATAAATAGTAGTAGAGGTGGTATTAAAAGGAGAAGCTACCGGGATGGTAGCATTGGCATCTTCAAAGAAGTTAACGGTATTAGCCGTTCCGCCATTAATAGTATTTTCTAAAGCGTTTAAGTCAAAAGAAGCGGTTCCATTTCCCTGATCGCAGTTATCGGCCGAAGTAGGATTAGCACTCGGTGTACTGCCTACATTGAGCTGTACTTCGACAGCTTGCGAGAGACAGTTTCCATCACCGACTACAGCGTAAATAGTAGTAGAGGTGGTATTAAAAGGAGAAGCTACCGGGATGGTGGCATTGGCATCTTCAAAGAAGTTAACGGTATTGGCTGTTCCACCATTAATAGTATTTTCTAAACTGATTAAGTCAAAAGAAGCGGTTCCATTTCCCTGATCGCAATTATCGGCTGAAGTGGGGTTTGCATCTGGTAGATCGTTTACCGTCAAGGAAGTTGCTACAGCGACGGAGCTACAATTTCCATTATCTATAATCGCATAAATTATTGCTGATCCAGTTTGATAAGGAGAATTAATTTGAACCGTTCCATTAATATCTTCAAACCAGCTTACATTATTATTTGTACCCGCATTTACGGTGGACTCTAGCGACGTTAAATCAAAAGAAGCCATACCACCTCCTTCATCACATAATTCATCAGAAGCAGGGGCTGCATCGGGTATAGGATTTACAGTAAGTTCAATTTCAACTGGCGCAGATGCACAAATTCCATCACCGACGACTGCGTAGATTGTTCCACTGCCAGAAGTATAAGGGCTACTTACAGGAATACTAGTTGCTAAGTCTTCAAAGAAATTGACAGCATTTGCCGTCCCGCCATTTATGGTAGGTTCTAAGCTATCTAAATCAAAACTGGCTTGGTCATTTCCTTCATCACAGGCTGATAAGGCAGCAGGATTCGCAATAACTGCATCTGAAATATTCAAAGAGACTGTTACGACTTCCGATTGACAATTCCCATTATCAACTATCGCATAAATATCTGTTGTTCCACTGGTATAGGGACTGGAAATTGGAGTATTTGCATTGCTGTCCTCGTACCATAAAACTGTATTTCCATTTCCTCCGTTGACTTCATCAACAAGCGCATCTAGATCAAAAGTGGCCGTGCCATTGCCTTCATCGCAGGCTTCGGTACTGGTTGTATTGGCATCGGGAATAACATTGACCGTAAGGTCAATAGCCACAATTTCGGAATTACAAGTTCCCAAACTAACATAAGCATAAACGGTGCTTGTTCCGCTTGTATAGTTAGCAGGGTTGTTAATGCTTATACTAGCTGACATATCTTCAAACCAGCTAACGGTATAACCTGTCCCATTATTGATATCATTTTCTAAACTAGTCAAATCGAAAGTAGCTGTACCATTGCCTTCATCACAAGCTTGATCACTAGTAGTAGTTGCAGCAGGAATTGGGTTTATCGTTAAAGGAATAGCTACAATTTCCGAACTACAAAGCCCATTAGAGGTATTGGCATAAACAGTGATATCGTTGGTAATATCAAAATTTGCAGGATCGGCAATTGAAAAATTACCATTTATATCAAAATACCAGCTAACCGCAAGTCCGGTGTTCCCATTAATAATCTCATCTAAATCTGTAAGATTGAATGTGGCAGTACCGGTACCATCGTCACAGGCTTCGGCCATTGTTGTGTTTGCCGTTGGACTTGGATTGACCGTTAATAAAATTTCTACAATTTGAGAACTGCAATTGCCATCGCTTACTGCTGCATAAACGGAACCACCCGGGGCAGAATAATTGGCAGGGTCAGGTATTTGAGCCGTACCAGCCATGTCAAAATACCAGCTTACGGCTAGTCCTGTTCCTTGATTTACAATATTATTCAGGTCATTCAAATTAAAAATTGCCACGCCGGTACCATCATCACAGGCTTGATCGGTAGTAGGGGAGGCGGATGGTGCCTGTGATACTATTAAAAAGACTTCGACTGGCGTAGAGCTACAAATCCCGTTACTAACCGTTGCCCAAACCGTAGTACTTGGGCTGATGAAGTTAGTAGGATTAGGAACGGCTAAATTTGTTGCTGCATCCAGATACCAGTTTACCGTATTGCCACTTCCGCCATTAACCATATTATCCATCAGAGTCAAATTAAATGAAGCTGAGCCGGAACCATCATCACAGATTGTTTGAGAACTGGTATTCGCTATTGGGCTGGGATCAACACTTAAGTTAATTGCCACAACCGGACTACTACACAATCCATTGCTGACAACTGCGTATACTGTGCCCCCGGTGCTTATATAGGCAGCAGGATTTGCAATAGGAATGATACCAGCCGGATCACTATACCAGTTGACCTGATTACCGGTCCCACCGTTTATTATAATATCTAAATCGGTCAAATTGAAAGTCGCGAATCCGTTTCCTTCATCACAGGCTTGTGCATTGGCCGGATTAGCTATTGGAGCCGGATTTACAGTAAGTATTACTGCAACAGTTCCGGATTCACAGATACCGGCACTCACAGTTGCATAAACCGTAGTACCATTGGTATTGAAATTACTAGGATTCGGTACGAGGGTGCTCCCATTGATATCCAGATACCAGCTTACTGTATTACCACTTCCTCCATTAACAGCAGCATCTAGTGTCGTTAAATCGAAAACTGCAAAACCGGAGCCATCTGCACAAGCTTGTGCCGAAGTCGGATTAGCAGTTGGGCTTGGTGTTACGGTTAAGGTCACTGCAACCGGATCGGAATCACAATCACCCAAAGTAGTAGTAGCATAAACAGTGGTACTGCCGGTTACATAGTTTCCGGGGGTATTAATCGGTAAAGTCGTGGCCATATCCATAAACCAGTTAACCGTATTTCCCGAACCGCCATTGACGGTATTATTCAAAGAAGAAAGATCAAAACTTGCCTGACCACTTCCATTATCACATTCCTGTAAAGGACCGGCTGGATTGGCTGTTGGTGTTTGTTGAATATCAAAATTTAATGGAGTACCACCAATTGTACCGACACATCCGGCATTATCCGTAACGGAGATCAAACTGATGGTTACATTATTACCAATAAAATCCGGAATAGTCAGGGTATTGGTAGCGGCATCGTAATCAGGCAGCAACCCATCCACACAAATTGTAAGATTAAGATTGGTGGTAGGCATGCTTACATCAAACTGGAAATTGTTTACAAACGGTGGAAAATCCAGTTCCATTTCTACATCGTATGGCGCTTGCCCCCCGCTTACATTAATGGTAATATCTGAGCAATCGCCGGTACATATTACGCCACCTCCGGTAATACTGGCTGTCCCTCCGCTTCCCGTTAAGGAAATAGTAGCCTCACCATCAAAATTTGAAAACACAGGACAACCGTTTATATCCGTGACGGATACCAGAGAATAAGTCGTCGTCGCACTTACACTAACATTGACCGTATGTAGGTCATTAATGTTATTCAAATTGAAATCATTTGTTCCATCGGTGTAAACTACATTAAAAGGTCCGCCTGTAGTGGGAAGATTAAAAGTCAGGATATCATTAACTGTTCCACAACCACTACAGATTGCACACTCAATCGACATACCACTTGGTGCAATGCTGAGTGCGCTGGGGGGTGGATTATTGTTATAAGCCGTACAATTATTGAAAGAAGTCCAGTTGGCAGGATTACTAATTCGATTAATCCATTCGAGTTGTGTAGTGGGCGTCATCGGACCGGTATAATTGGTATAGTTTGTCGTCCCCCCGGTTGGATTCATAAAATAGCAAGGGTCGACCTCCGGATGTAAATTAGATTGTTGGGAAGTACCATCGGCTGCCCAAACTGTACGCGTATTAAATCCGTAAAGTATCCGGCCTCCGGTATACGTAGCATCGTGATCTCCGGTAATCCCCATATTATCCCAGGTTCCGTCCTGCATGATATATAGTTGATCACCACCGCTATTCATATTTAAAGTACCGACCGGTGCATTATTCAAATCGCTAATCGTCCAACTCGGATTACTGGCCTGAGTAGCAGCTAAATTTGCTCCGAATATGATATCAAAACTCGTTCCTGCTAAAATTCCCCCTCCGCTATAAGTAAATCGTAGTGTTCCTTCCGAATCTCCCCATCTATTAGCCATGGCCCTTTCCCATCCATTATCTGTAAAATCTATTTGTGTGCCGTTGTTCAGGTCCTTGAAAGTGACAAAAGTGATAACATCTTCTCCCGAGCCGCTGGCTCCACTACAGGTATTATTATTTGCATTTACTCCCAATATAGCAATATCCCCTCCTTCAAAAGTTGTTTGAGCATAAGAAGAGACAGAAAACAAAAAAATCAATACATACATACAAAATTGTTGCATGTAGGAATACGTCCCAAAATTGGTATTTGGTGTGTAAGTTTTTGGTTCTTGCATATCGTATTGGAAGTATTTTGGAGGAGGAACAATCGCAAAACGTAACAAAAATACAAATTTAAAACCTACTTTTCATGGTTTTGTAGCATTAAGAAAAGGTAAAATTTCCGAAGACCAGGCCTCAATAAACTACTTATAATGGAATTCTTTATTTTATTTGATAAACTATACTTTTGTAAAGTATGTTAAGAAACCTGATAATCAGCATTATTTTTTAATCATTCAAATACACAATTTTTAGAATGCAACAATTAAGTGAACAGGAGATTGTACGGCGGGAAGCATTACAATCTTTGAGAGATCTCGGGGTAGATCCTTTTCCGGCAGAAAAGTTTGATGTCAATTTCAAATCTTCAGATTTTACTACTAATCAATTTCGAAAACAACTTACTTCGGAAATTGAAAAGATTAAGGATATTGGCCCGGTTAAAGCAGAACAAATCAGGGATATTTTGTTGCAAAATAAATTTCGGGTGGCCCAAATCCTTGAACTTGAGGACTTTAAAGCTTTTGACCTGGGGGAAATGATTGAATTTGATGCAGGTCTTGGACGTGAACCCGAGAGGCTGGAAGAGTTTTTAAGCAATTTGCGGACGGTGGCATTGGGGCCCTTTGCTCCGGCAAATTTCCCTACTGTAAAAGTAGCCGGACGTTTTATGGGTAAAAGAGGGGCCTTTGCTCAGTTGCAGGATAGCGAGGGAAGAATACAGGTTTATCTGGGGAAAGGAAATATCGGAGAAAATGAAGAGGAACAGGAGTTAAACAAAAGTATTATCAAATTGCTGCATATCGGTGATTTCATTGGTTTGGAAGGTGAATTGTTTTCTACGCAAACGGGTGAGATAACGGTTCGGCCTGCCGTTTTTCGCTTTTTGGGAAAATCTATTCGCAATCTTCCCATCGTTAAAAGAGATAGTGAAGGGAATGTTTATGATGCGTTCACTGACCCGGAACAACGCTACCGGCAACGTTATGTTGACCTGACTGTAAATCCACAGGTAAGAGATGCCTTTTTAAAAAGAACGAAGATCATCAATACGATGCGAAACTTTTTCAATGAAAAAGGCTGGCTGGAGGTAGAAACGCCGATTCTTCAACCGATTCACGGTGGAGCTGCAGCGCGCCCTTTCGTTACGCATCATAATACCCTGGATATGCCGCTTTATCTGCGGATTGCAAATGAGCTTTATTTAAAACGGCTAATTGTCGGAGGATTCGATGGAGTCTATGAGTTTGGTAAAATGTTTCGAAACGAGGGGATGGATCGTACGCATAATCCAGAGTTTACGGCAATGGAAATCTATGTTGCTTATAAAGATTATATCTGGATGATGGAAATGGTAGAGCAATTGCTGGAAGCAACCGCTATTGCAGTTAATGGTACTCCTGAAGTTGAATACGATGGTAAGATGATCAGTTTCAAAGGCCCTTACGAGCGTTTGAGTATGTACGAGTCTATCGAAAAATACACGGGGATCGATGTTTCACAGATGGATGAAGAAGAATTGAAGGGAGTATGTAAGCAATTGCATATCGAAATTGACGAAAGCATGGGTAAAGGCAAACTGATCGACGAGATTTTTGGTGAAAAAGTGGAAGATCACCTGATTCAACCCACTTACATTACTGATTATCCAATCGAGATGACACCTTTGGCGAAAAAGCATCGTAGCAGGGAAGGCTTGGTAGAGCGCTTTGAGCTTTTCGTAAACGGGAAAGAAATTGCCAATGCCTATTCGGAGCTTAATGATCCGATTGATCAGCGCGAACGTTTTGAGGATCAGTTGAAGCTTGCCGAGAGAGGAGACGAAGAGGCTATGGTTTTGGATGAAGACTTTTTGCGAGCCCTGGAATACGGAATGCCTCCTACTTCCGGTCTTGGGATTGGCATCGACCGCCTGACGATGATGTTGACCAATCAATACAGTATACAGGATGTTCTATTTTTCCCACAAATGAAACCTGAAACAAGCAGTAGTGATGTCAGCGAGGAAGTAACAGAATAATTTTTTATAAACCTTATACATTATGATGAAAACAATCAAATTTCTAACTGTAATTTTCATGGGAGTAATGTTATTTGCTTCCTGTACTACTGAACAAAAACAACCCGAGGAAAAAGCTGCTGACAAGATCAAAGAAGGGGCTGACAAAATTTCTGAAGGGCTCAATGATGTTGCGAATGATGTCGAAGGAGGTCTGGCAGATGCTATGAATAAACTGGAAAATGCGGTAGAAGAAATGGCGGAAAATTCAGGAGTGAAAAAAGAGCCTGTTAATTTTCGGAAACTTAAGGACCTGATGCCGGAGTCAACAGACGGTTTTAAGCGGATGAATGCCAGCGGAGAGACGAATTCAGTCGGTGGCCTGGGAGTCTCTCAGGCAAAAGCCAGTTACGAAAAAGGAGATAAAAAAATCGATCTGGAGATTCAGGATTTTGGAGGAGTAGGCTCAGCAATTGCGGGTTTTGCGAGTTGGTCGATCGTCAAAATTGATAAAGAATCGGACAATGGTTTTGAGCGTACAACTACTTATAAAGGTCATAAAGCCTATGAGAAATGTAATAGAGATAGATGTGAATTTTCTGTTTTTGTAGGAAAGAGATTTATGCTTTCTGCTAAGGGGAGAAATATCGAAATGGATGATTTGCATGATTTGGTCGATGCAATAGGTACGCGAAAATTAGAAAGTCTTTCTGATGAGTAAGAATCGATTTTGAAAGTAAGTATCAGGTTTAAGCGATGCATTTGGAAGTTTTAATATGCTCCAAGCCTGGTACTTACTATTCAATACTTTAGTAGCAGTCCTGAGTTTTTATAAAAACAAGAAGCCAGTTTAAAAGGCTTTTCAGTGGAGAAGCAGATGTTTTGAATTCATTGTAACAACAAGCTTTCAGAGTTTTTCTTCAATATTTATCGCTTCTCTTTCTGTTGAAGCAAACCGCTATCGGTTATTCAGTTTAACCTAAGCTATCCGGAAATTATATTAAAAACCTTAGCGGACATTAATTTCTGATCACAGAAAACTTACCACATCTTTTGATTCATCTTCATAAAAACACATTGCTTCTACGTAAAATAAGCATGGATAAAGATTCCTAAGCACAAAAAAACAAGCCGCGTCTGAATTTTTATAAAAATATTACCCAATGAATATATTTTTATAAAAAATATGTAACCTTTCTTAATTACTTCCGTTTTTGAGCTTAAGATGCTTATACCTTTTCTTTTTAAAAGGAAAAATAAGTATATCCCACCAACCGATTGATAAAGAATCCCACAGCCGATTTTAAAGCTCAAATACGTAAACCGATATTACTGATTAGTACTGTTCTCTGATCAGATTGCATGTTTATGCAGCTTAGGAAAAGCCCTCCTTTTCATTTTGAAATCGGAAACCATCTCAAAACTGATGAATATGAAAAAATCAACGCTTACTAAGATTGGAATTCTTTGTTTCCTGGTCTTGCCGCGACTTAGCTTTTCTCAGTGTAGTTTATTCTGTAATGCTGGAGCGCAGGTTGCCCTGGATATGAACTGTCTTGCTCAAATTACCGCAGACGATGTTCTTGAAGGAAATAATAATTGTTTGGGACCATTTAGTGTAGATGTTTTTGATGCATTCGGAAATTTAATTCCAAGTAGCCCTTTCGTAGATGGGAGTTATCTTGACCAAACCCTAATAGCGAGAGTTACAGATCAAATTAGCGGTAACTTTTGCGAAACACCCGTTTCGATTCTGGATAACATTCCTCCTGCGATTACCTGTAATAATCTAAACCTGGGCTGTAATAATGCAGTACACCCGGATGCAATTGGATATGCTCAGGTTGTGGATAATTGTGATAATGACCCGGACTTGAATTTTAGTGATTTGATTGAGGATCCTTCCTGCTCAATCACAGGGACAAAGATAATCACTCGTACCTGGACCGCTACAGATGCAAGCGGTAACTCAGCTACTGCTTGTATACAAACGATTACTTTGCAAAGACCCTCTCTGGCAAACATACAATTCCCGGAAGATGTCAGTGCCACAAATGGAAACGCTTTGGATTGTGTCAATGCTGATATTTCTCCCGATAATACAGGATATCCTACTCTAAATGGCCTTCCTCTGATAGATGGAATTGCTTGTGAATTATGGATCGATCAGGAAGATTCTGCCCCTTTACCAATTTGTCAGGGAGCTTATCGAATCTTGCGTACCTGGACAGTGAATGATGAATGTACGAATGATCAGGTGACAGATATTCAGACGATAGAAGTATTAGATACGGAAGGACCCGATATTGATTGTCCCCAGGATTTTACAGTAAGTGTTGGTACAAATTCTTGTTCCGGAACGGTTTTGCTCCCTGAGGCCAGCGCCACCGATAATTGCTCCTTACCCTCCGGCATTACAATTAATATCGAGGATGAAGCGGGAAATAGTATAAATGCAAATAGCCCGATCTTACTTCCGGTCGGTATTCATCAATTTACCTATGAGGCTGTAGATGCTTGCGGAAATACGTCTACCTGCATACTGCAAGTAACGGTTGATGATGGTGTCAATCCGGTAGTCATCTGCGAGAGTTTTACTACTGTTGCTTTGGGACAATCGGAGCCAACACTGGTGGATGCCTCTACTTTTAACAATGGTAGTTATGACAATTGCGGACCGATTAGTTTCCTTGCTCGAAGAATGGATAATCCGGAATGTCCGGGAGATGATGCCAGCCCCTTTGAAACAACAGTACCATTTTATTGCTGTGATGTTGGAGATACGGTAATCGTTGAAATGCGGATCGAAGATGCGATTAATCGCTTGTCAAACTCTTGTATGGTTTCCGTACTGATTCAGGATAAATTGAATCCACAGATTACCTGCCCTCCGGATATTACTTTGAGTTGTGAACAGTATGATTTGAGTCCTGATATTACCGGAGAACCCGATGCTACAGATAATTGTGAAGTTTCCTCGCTCGAATTTTCAGATTCTACCGATTTGAATATTTGCCATACCGGAACGATTCTTCGCACCTGGACGGTAAGTGATGGCGAGGGCCAGCAAGCCTTGTGTTTACAACGAATCACTCTGGTTGATACTACAGAAGCGGTAGTTAGCTTTCCGCCAAGTGTGGAGAATGCGGAATGCGGAGATTCAGATGATCCTGAAAATACCGGAGTACCTGTTGTGGAAGATAACTGTGGTCAGTTTGCGATTAACTACGATGATTCTGTCGTAGAATTCGATGATGATTGTCTTAGAAAAATAATAAGAATCTGGACCGTATACGACTGGTGTAAAGATACGACCTATATAGATGTTCAAATCATAAAAGAATTCGATACTCAGCCGCCGGTATTTGATATGATTCCACAGGATATGACCGTTGAATGTGATGCTGTACCGGTTTTACCCATCGTCTCGGCGACTGATATCTGCGATAATGGAAATGAAGTGATTTTCAGCGAAAGTACTGATGTTGGAGATTGTGCTGATGAGTTTACGATAATTCGAAAATGGGTAAGCATGGACCAATGTGGAAATACGGATAGTATTGAGCAGCTAATCACGGTTGTAGATACCAGTCCGCCTATTATTTCCGGCGAAAGTCCGGATACTTTGCTCAGTTGTGAGGAAATGATTCCAATGGCCAATCTAAGCGCTGTGGATAATTGCGACCCTGATGTTGACTTTGTAATGGAAGAGACCATCATCCCGGGCATATGCGATGAGACATTTATGATAATACGGACCTGGACCGCGGTGGACAATTGTGGCAATGAAGCTATACGCACACAAAATATTTCTGTTCAGGATAATGAAGCTCCTGTTTTTAATGCTATGCCTGCGAATCTGACCGTTGAGTGTGATATGATCCCCGAACCTGCTGATTTAACGGCTACAGATAACTGTGATGTTGATGTAAGTATACTATTTGAGGAGATGAATCAATCCGGTATTTGTGAGAATAGTTTTACGATTATTCGTAGCTGGCGAGCTGTGGATAATTGTGGGAACGAGGTTAGCGCAATTCAGGAAATTTTGGTGGAAGACAATACACCTCCAGTTTTGACAGGAGTACCGGTGGATATGACGGTAGACTGCGGGATGATCCCGGAAGCACCACTAGTTACGGTAGAAGATAATTGCGCGGAGAATATAGTAGTGGACTTTATGGAGGAAGTGATGATGGGTGCATGTTCAGAAGATATAACAGTAACCCGGACATGGACGGCGGAGGATAATTGTGGGAACATGGTGAGTGCGCAACAGGTAATCAGTTCTATGGATACAGAGGCCCCGGTTTTAATGGGAGTGCCAATGGATATGACGGTAGACTGCGGGATGATTCCGGAAGCACCACAGGTTACAGCGGAGGATAATTGCGCAGAGAACATAGTAGTGGACTTTATGGAGGAAGTGATGATGGGTGCATGTCCGGAAGATATAACGGTAACCCGAACGTGGACGGCGGAGGATAATTGTGGGAACATGGTAAGTGCGCAACAGGTAATCAGTTCTATGGATACGGAGGCCCCGGTTTTAATGGGAGTGCCAATGGATATGACAGTGGAATGTGGGATGATTCCGGAAGCACCACAGGTTACGGCGGAAGATAATTGCGCGGAGAACATAGTAGTGGACTTTATGGAGGAAGTGATGATGGGTGCATGTTCAGAAGATATAACAGTAACCCGGACGTGGACGGCGACGGATAATTGTGGGAATATGGTGACTGTGCAACAGGTAATCAGTTCGACGGATACGGAGGCTCCGGTTTTAATGGGAGTCCCAATGGATATAACAGTGGAATGTGGGATGATTCCGGAAGCACCACAGGTTACGGCAGAAGATAATTGCGCGGAGAATATAGTAGTGGACTTTATGGAGGAAGTGATGATGGGTGCATGTTCAGAAGATATAACGGTAACCCGGACCTGGACAGCGACGGATAATTGTGGGAACATGGTGAGTGCGCAACAGGTAATCAGTTCAACAGATACAGAGGCTCCGGTTTTAATGGGAGTCCCAATGGATATGACGGTAGACTGCGGGATGATTCCGGAAGCACCACAGGTTACAGCGGAGGATAATTGCGCGGAGAACATAGTAGTGGACTTTATGGAGGAAGTGATGACGGGTGTATGTTCAGAAGATATAACAGTAACCCGGACGTGGGCGGCGACGGATAATTGTGGGAACATGGTGAGTGCGCAACAGGTAATCAGCTCGACGGATACGGAGGCCCCGGTTTTAATGGGAGTGCCAATGGATATGACGGTACAATGTGATGCGGTACCACAACCGCCGCAAGTCACCGCAATGGACAATTGCGATGATGATGTTATGATCGTTTTTGAAGAGACTATTCCCGAGCAAAATTGTACCGATGAATTCGTATTGCTTTGGACCTGGACGGCCAGAGATAATTGCGGCAATGAAAATACGCTTAGTACTACTATAGAAGTTATAGATGATAATGCACCAGTTCTGTCCGGTGTTCCTGCAAATGTCACGGTCGAGTGTACTGATCTTCCGGAAATTCCAAGTCCAACAGCAACGGATAATTGTGATCCTGACCCGGAGATTCAATTCTCTGAACAATTTACCGATCCGGATTGTGGAGGCGGATATAAATTATTCCGTACCTGGACAGCCATAGACAATTGTGAAAACCAGAGTATCAGAACTCAGATTATTACCTTAATCGATAGTACTCCCCCGGTTTTTACTAATGCACCCGATGATATTACCGTTGAATGTGATAGCGTTCCCGATCCTCTAGTACTTACAGCAATGGATGAATGCGGCAATGGGGCAGTAGTACAATTTGTCGAGGATATCATTATCAATGGTGGATGTACCAGTAATTTTATTATCAACCGAACCTGGGAAGCGGTGGATAGTTGTGGGAATACAAATACATTTACACAAATGATTACTGTAGAAGACAATACACCGCCGGTAATCGAGTGTCCGGATAATATTACCTTTGATATCCAATCGGTAGGGGTCTGTGATTTTACTTATGGGATTAGTCCTGCAATAAGCGATAACTGTGACTTAATGCTCCCATCCAATTATCAGATAGATTTTGGGACGGATGGAGTAATTGATTCTACCGGCTCAATTCTGGGCTCTCTGTCTTTACAGATTAGCTTTCCAATTGGTGAAAATACAGTTGAACTTAGAGTGGAAGATGATTGTGGTAATACCGCATCTTGTTCACTGACTGTTACCGTTAATGATTTAGTCCCGCCGGCATTTTTCTGTAATCCGCAAACCATCAGTCTTAATTCAACAGATTCTTCTGCTTTTGTTTTACCGGAAGCTTTTCTGCTTGATCCATTTATGGAATGCTGTCTCGATACATTATTGATTGAGGATATCGATAATCCAGGACAACGCTTGGATACTTTATTTTTGGATTACGATGACTTTTTGGAATCTCAAATGCTTGGAGGTATTCCAGTGGAAATTTTTGCGATCGATTGCTATGGAAACGAATCTTCTTGTAATACCAAAGTTTTTGTTTTGCCACCGATGTCTCCACCGGGCTTTGGTTTCATTAGCGGGCAGGTTTTTACCGAAGACTATGAACCATTGGAGAATATTGAGATTAATCTGGATGGAGGTATGCCCGATCTTTCTATGACGGATACGGAAGGACAGTACGCTTTTTCGGAATTGCCTGAAGGCTTCCATTATCAGGTAGCACCTTATTATAATCAGGATCATTTGAACGGGATTAGTACCTGGGATCTGATTTTGCTTCAGCGTCATATTCTGGAAATTCAAACCCTGAATTCGCCTTATAAAATGATTGCAGCGGATGTTAATCGTTCCGGACATATTTCAATGCTGGATATTGTAGAACTCAGAAAACTTATTCTCGGAAATATCACGGTATTTTCCAATAATACCTCCTGGCGTTTTATTGAGGCCAATTTTCTGTTTCCGAATGAAACCAATCCTTTTGCTTCTGTTTTTCCGGAATTTTGTGCAATTGAAAACCTGGAATCGGAGATGGATGATATGGATTTTATTGGTATAAAAACCGGTGACTTGAATAACTCTGCCGAAATGGGTTTTATCGGAGAAAGTGAAAGCCGCAATTCAGAGCAGGCTTATTTTATTACAAAAAATAAAAACCTCGAGGAAGGAGAGGAAATTAGTATCTCGTTCAGGGTAAAAGATTTTACTTCTGTATTAGGTTTTCAATTTGGATTGGAATTCGATGTGCAAAGTCTTGAATTTCTCGGGATAAACACTTCCGTTTTACCCGGTTTTAATACACATAATTTAGGTTTAAATTTTCTGGAAGAAGGCTTGCTAAATTGTTCCTGGCATCATGGTACGCCGGTATTTGTCAAAGACGAAGAAGATATTTTAACCCTGACATTTAGAACCAAGGCAGCAGGATCAATCAGTAATTTTTTAAATATAAATACCCAATACACTAAAGCGGAACTGTATCGAGTGCAAGAAGGAATAATCCCTTTAGGTTTGCAGTTTGAAGCTTTATCCGAAAATCAACTCCCTTTTGAGTTGTTCCAGAACCATCCAAACCCATTCCAGACTAACACAGAGATTGGATTTGCTTTGCACAAAAACTCGGAAGTAATGCTTTCGATTTATAATGTTTCGGGTAAGCTCATCCGACGAACCAAAGGGTATTATTCCGCAGGAATGCATCAGTTGAATGTAGATGCAAGCGAACTTGAAGGGAGAGGTATTTACTTTTATCAGTTAAAAACCAAAGATCGTCAGGCTTATCGAAAAATGGTATTGACGAATTAGGGTTTTCAGGGATGAGATGGGATATAGGAATTTTGAACTTAAACTTGATTCTTGAACTTGAGCTTTTGGAAAACTAATGCTTGAATGTTCTAATGTTTGAATGCTTGAATGTGTTGCCGATATGATAACTTTGCTAATCATTCATATAGATGCAAACGAACTTGAAGGGAGAGGTATTTACTTTTATCAGTTAAAAACCAAAGATCATCAGGCTTATCGAAAAATGGTATTGACGGATTAAGCTTTCAGGGATGAGATGGGATATAAGAATTTTGAACTTGAATTTGATTCTTGAACTTGAGCTTTTGGAAATTGAATGCTTGAATGTTCTAATGCTTGAATGTGGTGCCGATAAGATAACTTTGCTAATCATTCATATAGATGCAAGCGAACTTGAAGGGAGAGGTATTTATTTTTATCAGTTAAAAACCAAAGATCATCAGGACTATCGAAAAATGGTATTGACGAATTAGGGTTTTCAGGGATGAGATATTAGGCCGGTAATATGGAGAATAAGAGTTTTGAACTTAAACTTGATTCTTGAACTTGAGCTTTTGGAAATTGAATGCTTGAATGTGCTGAGGATGAAATAACTTTGCAATCATTCAAAACTCAATCATTCAAAATTCGGCCTATGCTTAAAAAGCTGCTTTTCACTTTCCTTTCTGTTATCTTTATCTCGGTCTTTGCCCAAATTGAAATAGTGTTGCCATTGAATGTAGAAGGGATTTCCATTACCGGGCAAACTTTTGCAATTTTACTCACTGCATTTTTCCTCGGACGTTGGTACGGCTTACTGGCAGTTGTCATTTATATAATGATCGGAACAATGGGTTTGCCCGTTTTTTCCGGTGGCTCATATGGTCTTGAAAAACTCTCTGGCGGAACTGGCGGATACTTCGTAGGTTTTATATTGGCAGCCTATAGAGTGGGCCATCTCGGCGAAAAAGGCTGGCGAAGATCTTTCCCAAAATCCTTGCAAGCCATGTTCTACGGAACTTTGATAATATTACTGTTTGGTGTGCTAAGGCTTTCTTTTAAATACGGTTTTCCAAAAGCAATGGAAATTGGCTTTTATCCATTCCTCTGGGGCGGATTGATCAAGATTATTCTGGGAGCTATTATTGCTTATCTGATAGAGCGATTTTTGAAATTTGAATAATCTATCCAGCTGTCTATAAAAGACTATCAATTACTTCCCGGATATCTTTTGCTACCTGTGTAAAAGCCTCATCCATATTATCCCATTGCGAGATAGCCAGTAGTTTTTCTGTATCTTCTTGTTTGGGAATAATTTCTTGCATTGAAAAAGACAAACCACTAAAATCAAAGGGGCGAAGATAAATTGGGATCACTCTGGAAACTCGCTCTGCCGGATCACTTTGCAATTTAAGAGCCAGTGGAATTTCCTCTTTCCAGATATAAGATGAAGCTACAAAGTCCGCGCTAATCAATAAGAGGATAATGTCCGAATCCCGCAAATTGTTTTTAATGGCTGCATCCCATTCATCTCCCGCCTGAATAGCCTGATCGCTCCACACCTCGATCTTATCCAGGCGTTTGAGTGGCGCAAGGTGAACAGCCAGCTTATTCATGATCTCTGTGTCCTTGTGGGAGTATGAAAAGAAAACCTTAAGCGGGCGCTTAGCCTTGTGATCAAGTAATAATTCATAATCGTGTATCCTGACTTGTTGACCCGGTTTAGGAGATACAAACAAATGGCCCTTGCGGTTTGCAGTACAAAGGTTAAGGTAATTAACGAAGGTTTCGCCATCAACCGAGACTTCCATGTTTTTCAACCAGCCCGGCGTCTCGATGGTTGGTAGTTCATAATCTCTGGTCCAGTCTTCGTGAAGTTCATGGATGCCATTAGCATGCATTTGCTCTTCTTTGGATTCCAGGCTTCTGCGAGCGATTTCGGTCAGGTTAGCATCCCGCAGTATTTCGACAATGATATGAAAAACTTCTCTTTGAATGCTTTGATAATTATCTTTGGGTTCTGCTCCGATCATAAAAAAACCGGAGTTTTGATCCTCTTTCACCGTATACCCCTTGAACATGATTTTAATTTCATTTTTCTCAAAGAGGATACCTTTTTTCCAGTAATAGCTGGCCTGGACGTTTTGCACATTTGAAGACATGCCATAGTAAAAGATCATGCGCTGTAAAACCTTTCGGAAAAAGTAAAGAGGTAGTTTTACATAATAAGCTTTGCGTTGTAAACCACTGGCTGCGATATCGTAAAGGTCTTCGATCGGATGTGTCTCGGGCAGGTATTGTGGAGCAACGTAGGATTTAATAATTTTCCCTTCTTTTTCGATTTCCTTTTCAAAAATAATCTCCATTTCCTTCATTAGCTCAATCACTGTCGTTTTTGAAATAGAACCTCGTTTGGAAGTTGGGATATCTTCAACAGTAAACTCACCTATTTTTTTTCGGACGGTTTCATTAAGGGTCGCATAAATGCCTTCCGTGACCCAGCCGGGGTTGAGATATACCCGCTTGTTAAGTGTATTGTTTTTATAAAAATAAATGATAGCACCTGAATTGTGTAACCATTTGGGAATTGTGCTCAATTCGCTTTCTGAAAGATCGGCCTCAATAATTTTACATACCTTTTTAAAATCATCGATTTTTATTTGCTTGCCGGTTTTCATAAACGGGCTAAAAGGATTATCCGGATTTTTCTTCTTACTTAGATTAGCTTCTACCACAGCATCGCGAATTTTAATCCAGCTACTGGAACGCCTAACATTGGTTTGATCCCGGGAAACGCGAAGGATGGCTTTAGTCAGGTTCTCGGAAAAAAGATCAAAACGCCATTTGAAAGCATCATTGTTTTTTTGAGCAGCCTGGTGCAAACTGATATAATGTGTTCCACTGATTTTGTAGTCCTCGATTAACTGGGTATTAATTTCACGGATTTCGTCAATATCAATTTTGTTTTGTACGATGATAATGGAACTATTAGGAGCATAATGCCTGATATTATCCAGCCAGTAGCGATAGTGATAATGTTGTAAAGCTTCTTTTTCTTTATTGCTGATCGGCGTATTGATAATCTGGTTAACATTGGTTTTATCTTCCCACAGCAGGACATAAACGGCAAAATTGCTTAAAAACAATCGAAATGTTCCATGGTAATATTCCTGTCCTCCAAAGTCCCAGATATTGACGGCGACCTTATCTTTCAAAGTTTCGAAAGCCGGAGAAACTTTAGCTTGAGGCAACCAGCGATTGAGCCGGATACCATGGGTACTTGCTCGTTCTTTCTCCAATGTATTATTCTCCAAATACCGGCTAAGCTGTGTTTTCCCTACATCGCTATTCCCGACAAAAATAAGCTTAACATCACTGGTGCCAGGTGTTTCGAGTTCTTCCTTTTGCGCTTCTTTTTGTTCCAGCTTTTGACGCTCCTCCTGTAGCTCTTGCTCTATTTGTGCTTTCTTTTTCTGTTTGGAAATCCCTTTGGCACGAACGCTATCCGGTGCTAGGTCGCGATCTGTGACTTGTTCATTAAAATTTTCCAACTCGACCTGCTTCTCTTCTACCTGATGTCTTTGTTCCTCAATTTCTTTCACGATCTCTTTCATCTGTGCCTGATGCCGTTTTTTATCTCTGGATACAGAGGCAAAATAATCTTTGATCTGATCGATATCATTACTTTTCCAGATGTCACCCGGGACATCTTCGATAAGGTTTTCGTCCAGCCTGATTTTTTCGAGCCTGGGTAAATGAGTGATAGGTTCAATAAAACGAATACCATCTCCGGTGAGGTAGAGTTCTCTCAGGTTTTCCAGTCCCGAAAGAGGCTCAATCGTATCCAGAAGATTATACTCACAGGACAGTGTTTTTAGAAAGGTAAGATTGGAAAGTGGTCCGATATCAGAAAATGGATTTCGATCAATAAATAATTCGCTTAAGCCAGTGAGTCGTTCGAGGAAATCAAGATTTTTAATTTGATTATTTCTCAGGAAAAGACTTCTGAGCCTGGTCAGATTGCTTAAAGGCGAAGCATCATATATTTCATTGTCGGAAAGATCAAGAAATTCCAGTCTGGTGCATTCCATTAAAATATGGATATCCTGAATATTATTGTTATTAAAAAAGAGTTGGCGTAGTTCCGGCTTAGGGCCTATTTTGCCAATATCAGAGATCGCATTATGGGCAAGGTTTAAATATTCCAAATTGGAAAGTGGAGATATTTCCGAAACGCTATTGATCTGATTATTTTGTAAGTGAAGTGTTTTTAAATTGGTGTAAGCTTCCAAATTTTCAAGTGAAGTGATTTGGTTATTACTTAAATCCAGAGAGCTTACCTTATTGATATCTGGAAGATAGGGAATTGCAGGGATCTCATTTCTATGCAAATTTATAACTTCCAGGCTTTCCGGAAAGTCACTTCCAAAGAAATTAATTCGGTTTCCACTGAGGTCCAGAGTTTTTAAATTTTCCAAACTGAATATCGGTGGAACTTCAGAAATACTCCAGGGGGTCGTACTACTCGAACCAATTCTTAATTTTTCCAGCTTCTCCAGGCGTTCTATTTCCGCAGGAATTTCGGGGAGGTAATTGGGCTCATCGAATTTTGATGATTTTTTTTGGACACCGGAATAATAATTATTGGTAATTACCAATTCGGTCAGCCAGGCCATTTCCAGTACTTCGCGGGGAAATTCAAATAATCCACAATCACTTAAAATCAATGATCCGGTTTGTTCTTTCATCTCTCTTTCAATCAATTCCATCGCCAATGGGGGAGTCGTTGCACGCATGTCCTTTTTTTATCAGAAATATAATAACAAATCAGGGAAAAACAGCATTACCCGCAAAGCTCGTTGGTGATCTGTTATACTGCTTTAATCAACTTATCCGTCCAGGCCTCTATAATAAGCGATTCCCTGATAAAGCCCTCTTAGTGCCATAAAAATCAAAAAAGCCCCCCATAAACCGTGATTGCCGTAGACCGGAAATAACCAATAGTGAAAAATGAAATAGCTCCCCAGGGCGAGCAGCATGGTATTGCGCATGGCGCGTGAAGCAGTTAAACCAATAAAAATACCATCCCATATATAACAAGGTGTTGAAATAATTGGAAACAGTATCATCCAGAACAAAAAGGGAGCACTGGCAATTTGCAGATCAACTTTATCCGTAAATAGTGCCACGAGTTCCTCATCGTATAGTGCATAAACCAAACTGAAGAGCAATGCCATGACCATGCCCCAAGCAAAGGAATAGAGAATAGCTCTTTTCAGGCCGGGTTGATCCTTTGCTCCGGCGTATTTTCCAACTAAACTTTCGGAGGCGAAAGCAAAACCATCCACTGCGTAAGACATCCAATTGACGAATTGCAGCAGTATAACATTGACGGCGAGTATGGTATCTCCGGCACTGGAGGACTGATTATAGAAAAAGCCAAAAGCGAAAGTCAAACAAACTGTCCGGATAAAAATATCCCGGTTGATCAACAAAAAAGACTGGAGTTGATGAATCTGGCTAAGCGCCTTTGTACTCAGTTCTTTGAATAAATAGCGGTAGCGATAAAAAAGCAAGCCAATTCCCAGTAACAAGCCGGCATATTGGGCAATGACCGTTGCTAAAGCGATGCCATCGACTTCCATATTAAAACCGTAAACAAATAAAAAATTACCACCAATATTGATCAGGTTGATAAAAATGGTAAGGATTAAAGGGTAAATCGCATTTTGCATTCCGAAGAACCAACCCATTAGAGCATAAAGTGCCAGGGTAGCCGGGGCCGCCCATATTCTGACTTGATAATAATCATCAACTAAAGGGCTCTGAGCTTCGGATACACTCAAAAGTAATTTACCAAGGGAGAGAAAGGGATTTTGAAAAAGTAAAACAATCAAAGCGAGGAGCATAGCAATAAGCAATGCTCTTCCGAGCGTAGCAATAATCTGCTTGCTTTCTTTAGCTCCAAAAGCCTGTGCGGTGATTCCCGTAGTTCCCATCCGGAGAAAACCGAAGTTCCAGTAGATGAAATTGAAAATCATAGATCCCAGACCAATTGCACCAAGGTGAAGCGCCGAAAACCGTCCCATCAGAATCGTATCAACCGTGCTTAGTAAAGGAACAGAGATATTACTCAGAATATTCGGAATCGCTAGCCACAATATCTCCTTATTCATTTTTAAGTTCAAAACGCCTCTATTTTTGAGAATTAAACTAAATTTGAAGCCAAGTTAATCTTTCGTAAAGGAGTATTGCGAAACTTTTAATATTTTTTGATCAGATTTTCCCAAATTGAAAATTTACGGCTACTTCTAAACGTTTTGTATGCCCGGTGTCAGGGAAGTTAAGGAGATTGTTTAAAAACGGCGAATAATAAACGGATTATAGTGACTGATCATTAATTGTGGAAGTATGAAAACGAGATATTTAATTTTATCGTACTAATTCACTATCCTGCTATCTTATAGATATCGTATGAAAGAAAAATTCGAAATCATAAAGAAATGGTTGAAAAATGCTGCCAAAGAAGTTTACTATTTTGTTAGCAGTGGCATTTTTTTGCGCAATTTTGGAGGTGTGGTAGCTACTATTACGCTCTTTTTGATCCTTGCTTTTTGGTGGATTAATTGTTATACCAAACATGGAGAATCCTTGCATATACACGATTATGTAGGAATGGACCTGGATGAAGCTATTGAAAAAGCCGGTGCAAGTAGCTTTGAAATCGTGATTAACGATTCTACTTTTATTCCCGGTCAGAAAGCGAATATGATTCTTACTCAAAACCCCAAACCTCAGTCGCAGGTCAAAAAGAATCGGAAAATCTACGTTTCTGTTACCAAAAAAATTGCAGAATTAGTAGAACTTCCTAATCTCAGAGGTGGGAATGATGATTTTGATAATTTTAGAAAGAAATGTGAACGGAAGTATGTACAGGTTAAGAAATCGAAAGAGGTTTTTAGCAATAAATTAGAGCCCGAAACGATTCTGGAGGTTATTTATGAAGGAGAGAACATCACAAATAAACTCGCAGATGGCTTTGATGTACGAAAAGGGGATACTGTTTATTGCGTAGTGACTAAAAGAGGCGGCGGTTCCGTTCCCGTTCCTGAACTGGTTTGCAAACAGTATGAGGAAGCTAGTTTCCTGATCGGTAACTTTAATCTGAATATCGGTTCTATTGTTAAAGACAACACCGTTACCGATGAGGGCACTGCCTACGTTTGGCGACAAGTTCCCCGCTATAGCCCTGCCGGAAAGATGCGGGTAGGGGAGCAAATTGATATTTACCTTACACAAAACAAACCGCAGGATTGTAGTGGTCAGGGGGTAAATATCGAAGCAGATGGATTAGAGGAACAGGAATAAAGAACGGTTTTAGGCATGGAGAATTGATTATAGTAATATTTCTGCAACTTCCCTGAAACTGGTGCCTTAAATTCAGGACCGTATATCTTTCTTGCCACAAAGCCGACAGGACTCCTTTCAGGACACTTTTCGAGGCAACAAATCACCCCTTTCTTCGTTTTTCAAATTGACTTAGGCTGTGAAAATTGTATATTTGCCTTTCTAAAGATAAATATTATTCTTAATGACTTGATTATCAGTCACTTACTGAGTTGTTTTTTACTTAAATCATTTAATAAAGCTACGGAAGTACTTACTTTCGAATTAATTTAAAAATCAAATATGCGCTCATTATATACACTGGTATTATTGTTCTTCTCGTTGCCGATTGTTAAAGCCCAGGTTATGATGCCCGAAGTACCATTGAAGTCCAACCCTGTACTTCAGCGCATTGAAAAACAACGCCAGTTAGTCGAAGAATCCAAACTCGAACGATATTTCGGCCCTGAGACTGCAACAGCGCGAACGGTCAGTGGGGACTGTGAAGATGATGGAATATACGAAAGTGGAGAAACCGTTTACATTCTTAGTGGAGAATCTTTGGAAATTTGCCTGGATACAACTGGCTTTGTGACTTTCAATAATCTGAGTATAGATGGAAATTTTGGTACGACATCTACTTTCGAGAATTGCATCACTTATACTTCTGATATAGGGATTGAACTGGGCCTTGGGGATACTATGCGCGTAGAACTGTGCCTGCCCGATGAAACCTGCTTTATTAGAGAATTCCCGGTAGTCGTGAAAAGAGAGAATGAAACTTTTGTGGAAACCCCGGTTACTATGGGGACAGAGACGGAACTTATGCTATGTGTTGATCCAGCCAATTATATTTTACCTACTGAAATTGCAGGTAGCAGTATTTTAGACTGTCATAGCACGACTTTAGCAAATGCCCTAAATGGTATTTCTAAAGATAGTTGCCTGCTCCTTGAAAGTAAGCGCTTTGCCGGTATGGATACGGTTTGTTTAGAGATATCTAATGAGTTTTGTATTTCTGATACTTATAAATTTCCTTTTCAGGTAATCGGCGATACCTTGAGCTTACCTTTTCTGGATGACTTTTCCTATGATGGCCCTTTTCCCGGAAATCTATGGCTGGATAAAGAGGTTTTCGTAAATAATACCTGGGGCTACCGTCCTCCATCTGTTGGTTTTGCAACAATGGATGGTCTTGATGAAACCGGAACACCTTACGGCGGGGGATATGGACGAGCCGATTTTCTTACTTCCAATTACATTGATCTCAGTCCTTATAATGCCAATAGTAATGTCTTTTTAAGTTGTTATGTACAACCAAAAGGCTATGGTTTCCATCCAAATGAAGGAGATTCTCTGGTCGTTGAGTTCAAAAAATCAAATGGAGAATGGGTACAAATTCATGCCTTCCAGGGAATTTCAGGATTTGTTGATGTCGATTCTCTGCCTCCTTTTGACAATTATTTTACGTTTAATATTATCGCTAGTGTATACCTCTATAAAGGATTTCAATTCCGTTTTGTTAATTATGCGCAGCGTACCGGAATTCGCGATATTTGGCACATCGACTATGTTTTGTTGAACGCGAATCAGATACCGGATGGTACTTTTGAAGATATTGCTTTTACAAATGTACCGAATGATTTACTTAAGCGATATTCCAGTGTTCCCTGGCGGCACTATGATGATAATTCGATGTTTATAGATTCTTTGGATATTGAATTGTATAGCCAGTTTGAAAATACGGAAACCGCAAATCCAAGTGGTTTTAAGATCAGGGAACTGGAAACGAATACGGAGATAGCTGATATCCCGGTATTATTATTGACAGATGCTGTGACCGGAAATGTAAATCAGCGGAACGTACCTTCTCAGGAGCATCGTTTTTATACAAATCCGATTAATGAGGACGAGATTGCCGGTTTGCCTTCTTTTTCAGAAGAAAAGCTCGTTTTCGAATTGGAGTATTATTTCACAGCCAATGCACAGAATCCGGGATTCTTTCCGGAAGTAGAACGGAATGATACCGTAAGAACGAGAACCATTTTCGATAATTATTTTGCTTATGATGATGGGACCGCAGAAACCTCTATGTTTACCGGCCTGGCTCCGGGAGAAGCAGTAGCATCCGGGTTTACAGCTTTGGAAGATGATTCCCTGCGTGCGGTTCAAATACATTTTCCACATTATAATAATCAGGATAATGCCAGATTTCATCTCCGCGTACACATTGGAGAGCTGGGCAATGTGGTGTATGAAAAACTGAGTATGAAACCTTTCTTTGCAGATTCAGTCTTGGATACCCTGCAAGGCTTTACGACTTTTCGTCTTTCCGATGATGCAGATATCCCTTCCCCGGTAGCGATTCCGGCAGGAGAATTTTTTATTGAACTGGAACAGGCCAATACGATTACACCAACCCGGGTAGGACTGGATAAAAACAGCCCGGAAGCAAAAGAGAATCAGTATTTGAAAATTTTTGGTAATTGGGTAGGTTTAGGGAATAATGGTGCGATGATGCTGCGTCCGGTAGTAGGAGACTTTACGCCGCCTAATACATCGGTCGATGAAGTAATGGATCAAGCTTTGGATTTTAGTGTTTATCCGAACCCATCTTCTGGATTAATTAATTTGAAGCTGGAAGATTCAAACATCAATAATCTGAAAGTACGAATATTCAATAACCTGGGACAATTAGTATTGCAAAAGCAATTATGGGGCAGCCAACTCGATTTGGGGCATTTAGAAAATGGAAATTATTTACTACAAATCATAAATAAAAAAACAAATCAATACCGTACACAAAAAATAATTTTATTTAAGAATTGAGAATAAGTTTAAATTTATTGTCCTCATTTTTGTGTAAACTTTAATTTTAAATTAAAAATAATGGATATAACCGTACAAGAGTTAAAAGAAAAATTAGATAAAAAAGAAAACTTTGTATTCATCGATGTTCGGGAACAATACGAGTATGATGAGTTTAATATAGGTGCAAAACTGATCCCTTTAGGAAATATACAAACGGCTTTGGAAGATTTGGAGGAACATAAAAACGATGAAATTGTAGTGCATTGCCGCTCTGGTCAAAGAAGTGGGATGGTTCAGCAATTGATGAAAGCTTCCGGATTTACCAATGTCCGCAACCTGATTGGAGGAGTGCTTGCCTGGCAGGAGGCTTATGGAAATTAATTTCCGGATATGAGCTTATCAGGTGTTGGCTGGCAGATTGATTATTTTACAGAGCTCTATCCAACACCTGATACGCCATGATTTATTCCTTTTCCAATAATTTCAAATAGTCTTTTACAACATCATTAGGAACCATAATAGAAAGATCATAGTGTTTGATCTTCCAGCCTTCCCGGGTTAAATTCAATACACCTGAGCCTCGACAAGTTCCCATCCAGGTATCCAGCATTTCTTCGAACCAGGCCGTTTTTCCATCTTCCGAAAAGTAAATTTCTCTTTTACTGGCCGTAAATGCCCAGGCACTCTCCCGTTCGAAGTACTGCTTCGACCATTCTTTCATATCATCCCTTAGCCAACGCTCGGAAGCATCCGTTCCCAGATAAATACCATCCGAAGTCATGCTGCCGAAAAAAGTATCTTCGTCGGCTTCGGCAGCAGCTTTGTGCCAATTATCCATCAAGCTATGAATAGCCTTTTCGTGATTATCAGGTTCGGTTTGACAGGCCTCTTTTCTACGCGTATCTGTAATCCCAATGATTTTCCACCCCGCTTCTGATTTAAAGAGCTGAAATGCATTGACGCCGCAATGACTCATTTTTTCACCAAGAAAAAAAGTATACTCTGTCCAGGCTGTAGCCAATAAGCCGTCTATCTCAATTTCATAGCTCCAAATCCTTTCATCATATATCGCATCATGTGGTTTTAATACGCCTTTGATGAAATCCTTTATTTGGCTTTCCTGAATTCGGGGTATACCACTGCGATCTGTATAAGTCGTCTTAAGTGTAGCCGTTTCATGGGTAGCATTCATCAGTTTGGTACTATCGCTTTCCCGCATTCCATCGAAAAGCATATCGATCGTATGAATAATGGCTTGCTTATCATTTTCCTGCCCTTGTAATTGAATTGTAAAAACCAAAGTTAATATAGCTGGTATAAGTTTTTTCATATTGCAAAATTTATTAATATTGGGTTTTGAGTTTTTAACTTGAAAAAGATAAGTAAACATACCGGAATGAATGCCCTTAGGGATTGCTTTTCAAAGGTACTATTTAGGAGTTAGGATAAATAAATAATTTAGACCAAGGAGTAAGCAGAACACCTCAAACGATTGAGTATTGCTAAAAAAGGGGAGAAGTTTACTGATTAGTGTAAAAAAGACACGAAGATTGGAAATCATTGAAAATCAACTTATTTTTGTATAAAAATTAAGCATACAAAACGAATACTAACCAAATCCAATGAGACAACGTGCAATCATAGAGAATGTAAAACCCGAAGTTAACGGAGGGAGATATCCAATCAAAAGAGTTACAGGAGAGGCCGTTCATATTCAGGCGGATATCTTTGCTGATGGACATGATGCGGTTCGGGCTTCTGTACAATTCCGAAAAGTTAATTCGAAAAACTGGTCAGAGCTTTTGCTTAATGCCCGGCCCAATGATCTTTTTGAAGCACAATTTAGTCTGGAAGAACAAGGTATATATGAATACCGGATCATCGCCTGGATTGACCACTTACAAAATTGGTATAACAGTTTTTTAAAAAAAGAAGCAGCGGGTCAGTACTTGAGCATAGAGCTGGAAGAAGGAAAAATCCTTTTAGAGAAAGCGGCGGCTACTTATCCAAAAACCAAAGCCAGGATTTTGACGGATTACGCTAAAAAATTAGCAGACAAAAAGAGATATAAAGAAGCAATCGGGATTGTACTCAGTGAGGCTTTCAAAAAGATGATAGCCGAATATCCTTTCAAACAATTTGAGACAACATATAATCCGGGATTGCGCATAATTGTCGAAAGAAAAAGAGCCTTGTTTAGTACCTGGTACGAAGTTTTTCCACGTTCAGCTTCGCCGGAGCCTGGAAGAGCCGGTACATTCAGGGATGCCGAAGCCTTAATCCCGCGTATTGCTTCGATGGGCTTTGACGTATTATACTTTCCACCAATCCACCCCATCGGAGAGCTTAATCGCAAGGGAAAGAATAATGCTACAAACTCCGAGCCCGGAGAACCCGGTTCCCCCTGGGCCATTGGCAGTCAGCACGGTGGACATAAAGCGGTGAATGCTGAGTTGGGAACCATGAAAGATTATGAGCAGCTGATCAAAACCGCCAAAAATCACGGCATTGAGGTAGCGCTTGATCTGGCTTTTCAATGTGCGCCGGATCATCCCTACATCAAAGAACATCCCGAATGGTTTATCTGGCGTCCGGATAATACGATCATGTATGCGGAGAATCCGCCCAAGAAATATCAGGATATCGTACCGCTGAACTTTGAGTGTGAAGCCTGGGAAAGCCTTTGGCAAGAATTAAAAGAAGTGACGATGTTCTGGGTAAAAAAAGGGATCAAAATTTTCCGGGTGGATAATCCTCATACCAAATCTTTTAATTTTTGGGAATGGTGCATTGCAGAAGTACACAAAAAATACCCGGATGTAATTTTCTTGTCCGAAGCTTTCACCCGTCCCAAACGAATGGCCTCACTGGCTAAAAAAGGTTTTACACAGGGTTATACTTATTTTACCTGGCGAACCAATAAATACGAATTGCAGGAATACATAACGGAATTGACACAAAGTGAGTTGCGGGAATATTTCCGTCCGAATTTCTGGCCCACTACACCAGATATTTTGCCTTATCACCTGCAAGGAGCGGGAGAGAATATGTTCATTATCCGCTATTTGCTGGCAGCGACGTTAAGCTCCAGTTACGGTATTTATGGCGGTGCTTTCGAAGCAATGGATAATGTGGGTAATTCCAACGGGAAAGAAGAATTTCAGGATTCCGAGAAGTATGAAGTAAAGCATTACAACTGGAATTTACAAAACCGTCTGACGAGTCTGATGACAAAAGTCAATAAATTGAGAAATGAGCAAGTTGCTTTGCAATCGACCTGGAATATTCATTTTACCAATACGAGTAATGAGCAGATTGTGAGTTATGTAAAAAAGGAAGATAAGGAGCAGATTATCTGGTGTATTGCCAGTTTCGATGCTCATCATAATCAATCTGCTTTTGTTGAAGTACCCAAAGCATTACTGGGGATTGACCAGTTCGTTAATCTCCGGTTGCACGATTTACTAACGGATCAATATTTTGAATGGCGCAATGACTGGAATTACGTAGAACTGAATCCGGATTATTATCCAATGCATATTCTGCGAGTTGAAATCCAAAAATAATCTTATTCGAACCCTCTGATGCCAAAAAACAAGCAACAAGACTTATGGTATAAAGATGCTATCATTTATACCTTACACATCAAATCCTTTTTCGATAGCTCCGGTAATGGAGTAGGGGATATCAATGGGTTGATCCAAAAACTGGACTATCTTGAAGACCTTGGGGTCAATTGTCTTTCTTTGTTGCCTTTCTATGCTTCTCCACTCAAAGATGATGGCTACGATATTTCTGATTATAAAAAAGTCCACCCGGATTACGGTAATATTGAACAGTTTCAGGAGCTTTTAAAAGAAACGAAAAAACGGGGCATGCGCATTGTGATTGATCTGATCATCAACCATACCTCGGTAAAACACGATTGGTTTGAGCGGGCTCGTAAAGCCAAGCCCAATTCCAAATACCGCAACTATTACGTTTGGAGTAAGACCCAGGAAAAGTATCAGGAGGCTGAAGTTATGTTTTCTGATTACGAAAACTCCAACTGGGAATGGGATAATGAAGCCAGGGCTTATTATTGGCATCGCTTCTATAATCATCAGGCTGATCTGAACTTTGAGAGTTCTGCCGTGCGTAAAGAGATGCAGGAGATCATTGATTTCTGGTTCGATCTGGGGGTAGATGGTCTGCGGCTTAGCTCGGTCATGTTTTTATTTCAAAAAGAAAACACCGACTGCGTTAACCTGCCGGAAGTACATGGTTTTATCAGAAAACTCAGGAAATACGTCGAAGAAAAACATACTGGCAAAATCCTTCTGGCAGAGACTAATTTGTGGCCGGAGGATGCAGCGGAGTATTTCGGAAAAGGCGATGAATGCCATATGAATTTTCATTTTCCGCTGATGCCCCGCTTGTACATGGCTCTGCAAACCGAAGATCGGTATCCCGTCATTGATATTATGGAACAAACGCCCGCCATTCCGGAGAATTGCCAGTGGGCTTTATTCCTGCGTAACCATGATGATCTGGCTTTATCAATGGTGACGGAAGAAGAAAGAGATCATTTGTACAAAGTATACGCTCAGGATCACGGCGCAAAAATCAATGAAGGGATTCGTCGAAGACTGGCTCCCCTTTTGGGCAATGATCGGCGCAAGATCGAGTTACTCAATAACCTCTTGTTTTCTTTGCCGGGTACACCGGTGATTTATTATGGTGATGAAATTGGCATGGGCGACAATATTTACCTTGGGGACCGCAATAGTGTACGTACCCCCATGCAATGGAGTGCAGATCGGAATGCCGGTTTTTCAGCAACTAATCCACAGCAACTATTTCTACCCGTCATTGTTGATCCGCAATATCGTTACGAAGCAGTTAATGTAGAAAACCAAAACAGCAATACCTCTTCCCTGCTTTGGTGGATGAAAAATCTGATCACAGTCAGAAAACGCTGTAGGGCTTTTAGTCACGGGGATATTCGCTTTTTAGAGTCTAATAATAGCAAAATACTGGCCTTTACGCGTTCTTATGAGGATGAAACTTTGCTGGTCGTTTGCAATCTTTCCAAATATTCCCAGTCTGTCGAACTGGATTTGCGGGATTATAAAGGTCAGGCGCCGGTAGAGATTTTCAGCCAGAATAAATTTTTGAAAATTGGCAAGAAACCTTACCTTTTTACACTTGGCCCTTATGGTTATTACTGGTTCAATATTGAAAAAGAAAAAGAGAATGCGGATTTCAGTTCTGAAAATAACCGCATCGAGATTTCAATAGATGTAGCCTGGGAGGACTATTTTGAGGTTTATACCTCTCGTAGAAAATTTATTAAAGAGGTTCTGCCAAAATATCTGAAAACCTGCCGCTGGTACGGGAGTAAATCCAAAAAAATCGTTTCTATAGAAATTGAGAATTTTCCGAAACTGAATACCGGGCAACGGCTTTACTATCTCTTGAATATTGATATTCGGTATACGGATGGTTTGCCGGAAACTTATTTTTTACCTACTGCTTTTATTACCGATTCAGAAGAACTCTTGCATCTTATTAAAAACGAAGCTCAGTCTGTAATTTGTCATCTTAAAAATAACGAAGCAGAAGGTATTCTGGTCGATGCTATTGCCCTGGAAGATTTTCGGAATGAACTTTTTTATAATATAAAATCGGGTAAAGAAGTAAAAGTTGACCACGGCAACCTTCGTTTTGAGTCCGGCAAAATGCTCCATGACTTCAAGATTGATAAGAAAGACATCGTTTCCGAAATATTGAAAGCCGAGCAGAGTAATACCTCGGTAATCTATAATGATCAGTTCTTTTTTAAAATTTATAGAAAACTGGATACAGATATTAATCCCGATTTGGAGTTGGTCCGGTTTTTATCCGAAAAAACGGATTTCAAAAACTCTCCGCGTTACGGTGGAGGAATAGAATATTATAATGAAAACACTCGCCGATTCATTATTCTCGGCTTGTTGCAAAACAAGATTCCCAACGAAGGAGAGGCCTGGACAGCAACCCTTGGATCATTAGCCGAATATTATGATAGCGTACTCTCCGGTATTTCAAAAAGCCAACATCTTCCCGACCTGGTTTATAAGGATCGTTTTTATTTTAAAGATTTGTCCAAGAAACATCAAAAACTGATCGGGGCTCAGATGAATGAAAGAATAGTTAAACTGGCCCAACGTACTGCGGAAATGCATATTGCTCTGGCTTCCAATTCTGAGCAAAAAGAATTTAAACCCGAAAGATTTACGGAGCATTATCAAAGATCCATTTATTCCGGACATCGAAAATTAGTTGCCGATAAATTAAATGCACTGGCGAGCAGACAAAAAACTTTACCCAAGCACATTCGACAGGAAGCTCAGAAAATACTCGATCTGAGACCGCAAATTTTAGAATGTTTTAGCGAAATTTACAGTGAAAAAATTAATGCAACAAAAATTCGCATTCACGGGGATTACCATCTTGGGCAAGTCCTGTTTAACGGATCGGATTTTTATATTATCGACTTCGAAGGTGAACCTTTACATACGATCAGTGAGCGAAGATTAAAGAAAACACCGTTTAAGGACGTAGCAGGGATGATTCGATCTTTCCATTATGCAGCCTTTGGACAATTGGTGTTGAATCAAAATTACAGAAAAGAAGATATCGTCTTTCTTGAAGACTGGGCCCTACAATGGTTTCATTATATTAGCCAGTTATTCCTGACGGCTTATTACGATGCAACAGAGGGCCAGAGTTTTATGCCGAAAAATGAAGAAGCCCGGGCTATCCTGCTAAGGAATTATATCCTGGAAAAAGCAATCTACGAAGTAGGCTATGAAATGAATAGCCGACCGGACTGGCTGAGAATTCCTATCCGTGGTGTATTATATGCTATGGAAAAATTCCTGGCTTTAAAAAATAACTAACCAAGTACCAAATTTTTATTGCTATTCGCTTTTCCTTGTCTGTCACGCGGACAATGAAAGATGAATGGTGAATTTTGTTTTTAAAATCTGTTTAACCATAAAATTTTAATTCATGAGTTTAAAAAAGCAATTTTCTAAAACCAAGCCGGTTTGTAAAGTGACTTTCTCTCTTCCCAAAGAAGCGATCACTACCGGTAATCAGGTAATGGTTCTTGGTGAATTCAACGACTGGGATCCGGCTAAAGGCATACCTATGAAAGCAACTAAAGGCGGTTACGCTGCTGTTCTTGAACTGGAAGCCGGACGTAATTATCAGTTTCGTTATTTAATTGATAACCACACCTGGGAAAATGACTGGGCGGCAGATGATTATGTACCCTCTCCGTACGCCGGAGTGAATAATTCTGTAGTTATGATCCCTGCCAAACCCCTTGCTAAAAAAGTTGCAGCTAAAAGGTCCGTTGCAAAAGCTAAAGCGGATGATTTGAAGAAAATCGAAGGGATCGGTCCCAAAATCGCTTCGCTTTTGAAAGAAGCCGGTATTGTAACTTTTGCTGATCTTGGTAAGGCCAAGCAAGCTATCCTGAAAGAAGTCCTGGCAAATGCCGGTAAAAGATATCAGATGCACGATCCCAAGACCTGGCCCAAACAGGCTAAATTAGCGGCTAAAGGTGATTGGGATGCGCTTAAAAAATTACAGGATGAACTAAAGAGTGGAAAGTAATCGCGGCTTTTACCAAACTTAGCCAAGCTTTCGGCAAGGCTAGTTTGGTAAAGCTTTTTCTGGGTTCTTGCCAAACCTGGTCGGGTCATTTCGGAATGCCAGGAATCCAATCAGTTTTTCGGCTTTTGTATTTTTTGTGCTTTTTTCATTTTTGGTTTTCTTTTGAACGTCCGCAAGCGTCTTCTTTGAAAATCCCTGTCGTCGTGATTATCCTGATAGTGCTGATAGCCACCACACTGCAGGACAACATGGAAACCAACATGAATTCCTATAGAGTTGGAAATTGAATTTACAATATCGTAGTTGATAATGTCATCTACTTCGGAATAACTATTGAGATCAACAAAGCGGTTGTTTTGACTACTCATATAATTTACACCGATATCAAAGTAGGTATTTTCGCGAAAGTGAATTAGAATACCGGTAGCACTGCCCCAGCTCCAGTTTCCATATTGTGTAAGTCGTTCGGAAGTTCTGCGATCATAACCGGGGATACGGGGTCTTAGTCTGATATCGTGATTGGTCCCCGTCAGTCGGGCGCCACCGTAAAGGTCAAAATAGTATTGTACACTTTTTTTCGAACCAAAAACCAAACGACTGGCCAGTGATAGATCGACCAGTGTATTATAAATGGAACTTCTTGCAGAAGCGCCTTCCGGATCGGCCAGCGTAATTCGATCTCTCTTTCCCCTGCTTAGTCCACCGGAAAATTTTCCGCCAATGTGAAAATTGACGCCCTGTACTTCTGGTGTCAGATTATAGAAAGCGTTCAAAGTAAGTCCGTAATTGGAATGGAACCCATTGAGTTTCATCTCTCCGATAGGTTGAGTGAAAGTAAAATTGGCCCCTATACTCCAGCGCTCACAAGGATCGCCCTGAGCATAAATTCCACTCCATATAAATAGGGGCAAAGCGATTGAAACAAATAAAGTCTTCATATCAATTCTTTTTAGTTGAACAAAATATTGCGTAAAAAAAGACCTGTTTGTTCCCTTATACGGCATCGAATGGATTCAACGGAAAAAAGTCGCTGCTTTTAACCTGCTCTTAACATTGTTCGGTATTTGATATTTGAGCTTCAATGTCTGGTTTTAAAATGCAAAACCGAGCCTGAACAGGAAATTAAAATATTTGGATTCTAAATTGTATTCTGAGGTCAGACTGAGGGGGCCAAAATTGGAAAGTGCACCAATTTCAAATCCAATTCCGGCAAGCGGATTACTTTCTTCGGCTCTCGATTGAAAACGATCGCCGATTATATAAGTAAATTCAGGCGTTCGAAAGAAGCCATAATTTGCGCTAAAAACAGTAAAGATATTATTGTAGGGCTCTGCCTGTAAGCTTAGTCCGGTAAAAGCAAAATTACCGACGGGCCTTTCCATATAATTTAACCCGGAAAAAGGGATGTACTGATCGACATAAGGCAAACTACGTCCCAAGAAAAACAATTGTGTAAAATCTGTTTCCCGATAACGGGAGTAACCTCCCCAGTTATACCACTCAAGAGTCAAGGCTGAACCAACCTGGAAAAGCTGCCGGTAGGAAAGCAGGTTATAGGTATTATATCTATTGGAAAAACTGGATCCTGCTGATTGAGTATTTTGGAGTTGTCCGCTGAATACCAGATTTCCGGATAACTTTATTTGACTGCCTTTAGTTGGATAATTTTTTCGATTCAAATTGTCGAAATCAAAACGGAAATGCCCGGTAAGTTTATTGATTGTAGGGCTCTGTGAATCAATATCCAAAAAGCGTTTTTCCAGGCGGTTATGCTCGGCGCTAAATCCAAGACTAATCGCAGTATGTCGCCCCAATTCTGAAAAAACATCTAACCGGCCCACGGCTTTTAAGAAATCATATTCATCCAGTAGTTCATTATCGAGGTATAGAAAACCAGGATAAAAATTAGCCAGACCATTAAGTCGCAAGCCAATATTGGGTCGGGTTTTCGTATAATAAAGATAGTCTGCCCGGAGTGCCGGATTTTCTGATATTCGAATATCAATAGAGAGCTTGCTCCCCTGCAGGAAAGCATTTCTCATAGTACCATTGAGTATTAAACCTGCATTAAAAGTGCTGTGATAATTTGCACCGACCTGTAGAGTAATATCATCAGTTTTATCAGCTCTTATTTTTAATAAAAAATGATCCCCTTCGGGAATGAGCCGATAACTTACATTATTATAAAAACCGGTTGCAGCAACCTTGTCCACCTGCTCCGTAATTTTTTCAACTTCATAGCGTTTATCGACTTGAATTTGCAATATCTTCAAAAATGTTTGCTCATCTTTTCCTACCAGACCAATGACTTCTACTGCGGATATATCCACTTCCCTGGGGAGTCCTCGGGTTATTCCTTTTCGCCGGACCCGCAGACTGGGTTGTTTTCCTAATTGTTGCCTGATTCCGGGCAGCATCTCCAGGGCAGCAGCTTCTCCTTTTGCGATCAGCGAATCGATGGGCTCGAAATCTAAAGCGGAAAAATCGCGTACTTCCGGGCGAATAACCACATTCGCCAGGTTCACCTGCTGATCATTGAGCTGTACCATCCGGTAACTACTCGTCTGCTCCACCACACTAATGATGGAACTCAGTTCATCCCGATTGTATAAACCACTTCCTACATCCACTGCAATCACTATATCAGCTCCCATATCAAATGCATCTTGTACGGGAAGATTCCGGATAATCATTCCGTCGACGACTATCCGTCCATCGCGTTCAACGGGCTCAAAAACCGAAGGAATACTAATACTGGCACGAATTGCATCCGGAAGAAAGCCACTGTCGAAAACAACAGCCTCTCCGGTTTCCAGATCGCCTCCGATACAGCGAAAGGGGATCATAAAATCGTCGAAGCTTTTGATACCGTGAACTTTCTGTGTCAGGTTGGATAAAAGAATGGTCAATTTTTGTCCATCGACAAATCCTTTGGGTAATTTAATTTTTTTGTCTTTGACCGGAAAAGAGAAAATATACCTTTCGAGTTCATCTTTTTCTGCAATCGTTCGGTAGGTTCTGTCATAAGTATCGGTAAAAAAGTTGGTCCATTCCAGATTTTTGGCAAGCGAATCCAGCTCATGAGCGCTATAACCGATCGCATAGAGTCCACCAACTACCGAGCCCATGCTGGTACCGGTAATATAATCGGGATAAATACCGGCTTCTTCGAACACTTTTAATACTCCAATATGCGCCAGCCCTTTTGCTCCACCTCCACTCAGTGCCAAGCCTATTTTTTTCTTTTTTAACTGGGAAATAGCTCTGTCGGGCAAACAGAGCATCAAAAGAAGACTAACTATGAATGGTATTATCTTTCTCATTTGTCTTTGATCGAAAAATACATTTTGTAAATTGAGGTTTTTAAAAACTAAAACATCTATAAATGAACAAAAAATATACAATTCTTATCTTATGCCTCATGATTTTAGCATCAGGCTTTGCCCAGCGCGAAAAAAAACCGGAGCCTACAATTTCCATTTCAACTTCCATAAATTACTCCCCGAATATCAAAACTTTCAATTTTTCTGGAGAATACACTGTAGATTCTTCTGATGATCTGATATTAAACTTTATCACGAGTGATTCTGGTACATTTGTCATTGAAGAAGGAGAAACATTAACTGTTACAAGGAACAATACTAATGAATTTCCTACACAATTAATAGGTGTAGGTGCAAGCCTGAGAATTCAAAATAGCAATAATGTGTTTCAAGAGATATCATTAACCAAACTGGGTTTTTCCAAATCCAAGCATTTTATAACCTATTCTTTCAGGAGAATGGACGAGCAAATTGCTTGGCAAACCCAGGGTTTTGAGCAAAAATCAGGAGTCATTGGTTTGCGTTATGAGGCAGGAAAACTTTTTGGTAGAAATAAAAGCAAGCTGCGTTTTGGCCTGACTGGAGGATTGGAAACCGCTTATTATTTTTATAATTACAAATCTCTTGAGATTGACCATTTTCCGATTAAAGCGAGGGTTTTCAATTTGCACGTTTCTGTTATCCCGATGCTTACAGCAAAGCTTTCGAAAAAATTGTTTTTGGATTTCAAAATTGTTTCTAATTTCTTACTCGGTGAAAATACCAATATCGTAGAAGAAATTCCTTTTGTCCCCGGAAATAGCCAGGAGGGAACCCGCGATTATAGTGTACTGGAAATAGACTGGATTTTTAGCGTACAGCTTAGATATAATATTAAAGAACCAAAGAAAAGACGTAGAAGATAAATATTAGTGTTGATTTTACACTAAGATAGAAAAACATTATCTTTGCATAAAAGCCCTGAATTTATGCCAACGAAAGCCTGTATTCATACTACGAGATTTACGGATTTTGATATCAATCTTTTCAAATCCGGCAAGCATTTCAAATTATACGAAAAGCTGGGAAGCCATCTGATGGAAGTGGATGGGCAAAAGGGAGTTTATTTTGCGGTCTGGGCACCCGGTGCAACTTATGTTTCCGTGATTGGGGATTTCAATTACTGGAATCGTGAAGAGCATCCCCTTTTTCCACGCTGGGATGGTTCCGGAATCTGGGAAGGATTTGTTCCTGATTTGAAAAAAGGAACAATTTATAAATATCAGATTACGGCTCAGGATGGTCGATATTTGGAGAAAGGGGATCCCTATGCTTTTATGTGGGAAACTCCGCCGCGCACAGCTTCGGTAGTTTGGGATCTGGAGTACAAATGGAAAGACAAGCGCTGGATGGAGCATCGAAAAACTCAGGCGGATCAGGCTAAACCCTACTCGGTATACGAAATGCATATTGGTTCCTGGAAGAAAGTGGGAGAAGAGGAAAACCGCTCTTTGACTTATAAAGAAATGGTGAAGGAGATGGTGCCTTATGTGCAGGAGTTAGGTTTTACGCATGTTGAATTTATGCCAGTGATGGAATATCCTTTCTTTGGTTCCTGGGGGTATCAGGGGATCGGCTATTACGCTCCCTCCAGCCGGCATGGAACACCACAGGATTTTATGGCTTTGATCGATGCATTCCATCAAGCCAGTATTGGCGTAATCCTGGATTGGGTCCCTTCACATTTTCCGGAAGATGCACACGGGCTGGCAGATTATGATGGAACGCACCTTTATGATCACGCCGATCCTCGCAAGGGGTTTCACCCTGATTGGAAGAGTTGTATTTTCAATTACGGTCGCAACGAAGTAAGAGCTTTTTTGATCAGCAATGCTTTATTTTGGCTGGACCTATTTCACGCTGACGGCCTGAGGGTAGATGCAGTAGCGTCGATGCTTTATCTGGATTATTCAAGAAAAGAAGGGGAGTGGATACCCAACGAATTCGGTGGACGTGAAAATCTGGAAGCAGTCGCTTTTCTAAAAGAATTTAATGAAACGGTTTATGCCAATTTCCCGGATGCGGTAACGATTGCTGAAGAGTCGACGAGCTGGCCGGGTGTTTCGAGACCAACCTATGATGGAGGTCTTGGTTTTGGTCAAAAGTGGATGATGGGCTGGATGCATGATACTTTGGAGTATTTCAAGAAAGAACCGATCCATCGAAAATATCATCAAAATGAAATCACTTTTAGTCTGGTTTATGCCTTTACGGAAAACTTTATGCTACCACTTTCGCATGATGAAGTAGTACACGGAAAAGGTGCATTGATTGATCGGATGCCCGGAGACGAATGGCAGCGATTTGCTAACCTTCGACTCCTTTTCGGAAAAATGTATATGCATCCCGGGACCAAGCTGCTTTTTATGGGAGCGGAATACGGACAGACGAGTGAATGGAATCACGACAAAGGTCTGGAATGGTGGCTATTGGAATTTAGATTTCACAAAGGCGTCCAAAACTGGATTCGCGATTTGAACAATTTTTATAAAAATCATCCAGCATTATATGAGTTACAATTCAAGCCAGAAGGTTTTCAGTGGATTGATTATTCGGATAGTGAAAACAGTGTTATTGCTTTTCTGAGAAAAGGTACAGCAGATAGCAAAGCTCTTCTGGTCGTTTGTAATTTTACGCCCGTGGTTAGAGAAAATTATAAGGTTGGAGTTCCAATGCTTGGTTACTGGCAAGAAGTATTAAACAGTGATAGCAGCAGTTATGGAGGCTCTAATGTTGCTAACCCGGAGCCTTTGCAAAGCGCCGAAATTAACTGGCATGGCCAGCAATACGCTTTATTTATGACTCTGGCTCCACTGGCGATGCAAGTGTTTGAACAAGTGGATGTAAGAAGAGAGAAGAAGAGTTATGTAGATCAATCCTCAGTTTCTTAATATGGAAAGGGGATAGATTGACCGGGGAATTATTTTATGGTCTTTTTATCACTGCTTTTTAGTAAAACCCCGTTTCGACAATTGTCGAAAAATACCAAATGCGAAAAACAATTGTAGACACAAAAAAGCCCGGCTTTCCATTTAGGAAACCGGGCTTCTGTTTTTATTAAAATGCAATCTATTTTTGAATCACGAATTTCTTCGTGGCACTTACATTCTCATTTTGTACATAAATAAAATAAATGCCACTGGTCAGGTTCTGTGTATTGATCGTAGTAGTATTTAGAATATTATCTAAAACTAAACTTTGCAATAATTGACCCTGTACATTGGTTATGTAAATCTCAACACTTTCATTAATCGGGTTTTCGAATTGTAAATTCAATTGATTTTGTGCCGGATTCGGGAACACGGAAAATTCATATTTATTTTCCAGTTCTTCTGTGCTAATAATTACGTCCGGATCAACGACAATTTCAAAAGCAGGTGTACCAAACCAGCCACCTTCTCCATCTTCTACAGTAAAGGTAAAACTATCGGTTTCTTCCGGGCTTCCGTCATGTGTGTAGCGGACATTTCCGGCATTCAAACTGGCTTGTCTAAACTGCATACCGGCTTCAAGCGGCGTACTCTGGAAAAACAAGGTTCCGTTTTGGGGTACGGTTACTACAGTATAAGTCAATTCTGATGGTCCGTTATCATCATCTTGCGATAACAAGAATTCATCAGTGATTTGTCTGGTTCCTCCAGGAGGTAAAGGCATTACCTCATTGGTTACTAGGAACGGAGCATTGGCACTGGCATTGGCACAAAGCTCTATGGACCATTCTTCCAACTGTCCGCCTGTTCCAGCATTATTGTTTACTGTTACTTTTAATTTCCAGATTCCAGTAGCAGTGATATCATCAAAATCGGATAAATTACCTTGCGGCTTGAAAGCCTGTCCGTTAATCGGCGGGCATTGAATTTCTAAAGGAGCTTCATCATCAAGACCAAGATTGAAAACCGTTGCCACACCACAAATATCAGAGAACAAAAGTACTTCCGTATTATCCGGAGCAACCAGGGATACATCCAAATGCTGTACTAAATCATGTGAGCCTTTTACTTTCGTTACGTTGAGGTCGTTAATCTCCCCCTGAGAATTCACTACTAGCTCTGATTCGATGGTTGGAGTTCCTATTCCGGAAATATTTGCCGGTATTTCATTTTTAAAAGAGGAACATTCGAAAACTTCTGTATGGAATGCCTGAGGTACCGTGAATTCGCCTGCTCCACACTCATTAATTGCCCGAATTCTCCAGAAATATAATTCACTGGTTTCCAGAATTTGCGTCGGGTTAAAAGAGGTATTACTGGTAATTGCTGTTTCGACTATTGTGCTTGCTTCGAATGAAGGGCTGCTGGCAATTTGAATTTCGTATTCAGTAGCGTTTGGTGTACCCTGCCAGGTATATTCCGGAGATTCAATGTTTCCGGAACTTCCATTTGCCGGACTTACGGGAGCCATAGCAGTAAAATCATTGATAACAAGATCGAAAGTAACCGTTCTGATCAAAGTGTCTCCACCTTGAGCGATTGCCTGTATATCAATTGAAAAGAAGCCTTCATCCGTGATATTCTCTGTATCGATTGTTAGTGTAGCATTTTCAGAAGGTGTTACGGGATTGGTGCTAAAAACAGGAGTAGCTCCGGCTGGTAATCCATCTACTGAAAAGGTAATCAGAGAGTCATAGTCTAATAGGGAAATTGTATTTAGATCAATGACGATATCTTCAGGAACACAAATCTGTTGGTTAAATGGTCCGGCAGAAAAGGCATAACCCGGAGCATCGGGGCCTATGATCGTTGAATTAAAGTTGGAAATATCAAAAAAGATATTATCGGCAGCCTCTACCTTTACTCTGGCACCACCAGTTAATACATTCGGAATAGTAACAAAATGCGCCCCATTATTGGGAACCGCTTCTGCTAAAGTGATTGGATAAGTGAAGCCGGCATCTGTAGAAAGTTTGATATTTACTTTTTGGCAGTTCACTAAATTATTATCTGTATTAGCAACATCCCAAAGTACTTCTATATAATCACCAACTTGAAAAACTTCATTGGAATTCGGATAATCTACGAGAAAGGGCCCCGCTGAATTAGTTGCTTCGAATGAAACTTCTTCCCAAACTACTCCACCCGCTTCGGGGATATTATCTCTTACCGTACACCGGAAGGTTAAATTTCTGGTATAAGTGGGTAAAACTTCTACATCAGAAAAAGAATTGGAAAGAAGGTTTTGAATTCTTGGGAAGATCCTGGTTGGATCATCCGTTGGATTCCAGGAACGGAAGCTGGCAGCATTTCCGGTTGGAGAGCCCAAATCACTAATTGGCCCTGCATTGTATTGTTCCCAGCAATAAGTCAGATCGTCATTATCTTCATCAGTAGCTTCTGCAGTTAATTCAAAAGGAGTGCTAATCGGAATATAAAATCCGTTCCCGTAACTAAGTGAAAGTTCTGGTAAATTATTACTTACAGGAATGACATCCGGACAAGTTGAACCACCACCTTCTCTCGCATGAGTATAAATCTGTTGAAGCGAACCAACATGATAATAATCATCAGAACCAAACTGAACGTTTTGTCCTCCACAAGCTCCTGCATAAGACATGATTGTACTTCCACTACCTGGCTCGAATGCAGTTCCGGAAGCTCTCTGATTTAGAATATCTACTCCACCAATTGATCCTTCACAATTATCCCAGGTGTGTGAAGCTGTAAATTGGTGTGCGACTTCATGTACTGCAATATTCAATACCGCTCCCTGCAAGCTTCCCCCCTGACAAGTAACTCCTCTTCCTTTTCCATTACTGGAGCAAACCGTACCTCCGGCAATTCCTCCCAAACCTCCATCACAACCAATTGTCATTACATGTCCGATATCATAATTTTCGTTTCCTAAAGTAACGTCGAGATTAAACTGATTTTGCCCCAGCAGGCCACCTCCGTTGGTTACATCATTATAAGGATCAGTTATCGGGTCGGTATAAATTAACTGATCATTATCTTCAATCAAAACGAAGCGAATAGCAGTCTCTGGCGTTATTACTGAGTTTAATAAATTAACTACTGTATTTACAGCTGACATTCCACCCGAAACAGTTCCTCCGTGTAAGTCGGTCCATTCTGCAACACCCGCAACCGCTATCTCATATTCCACTAGTTCCACCGGAGCAGCAGCAGTACTTCTTGAATTTGCATGTCCACTATGATCATGCAAATGCTGATCGATTTCGATTCCTTCTAAAGGTTCGTTTTCATGTAAGAAATCATCATCATTATGAACACCACAAGTCACGCTCAGCTCAGCAGGAATAATTTGATCTTTACTATTAAAAACAATATAGGTATCGTGAATATTTTTTGCATAAGGCTCGATAAAATATCTGCCGTTCGGAGTGCGGAAAGTTCCGAAAAATCCATGATCCGAATACATAAAGCGAACGGAAACAGCTTGATCAGTTCTACTATATCCTTCATAGGAACGAATGTGTGGAAACCTTGCGGCAATACCGGGTTTCATTACAGGAGATTCGTAAATGTTGAATTCGTGTAAATCTCCATCCGGTAGAGGCAAATATACTTTTAACGGACGACTGGATGCTTCCGGTGTACGCTCCATAGGAGCATCCTGCAAATAGACTTTTAAGTCTTCCAGGTCGAGCGAGTAAGCATGGTATTTTTCCGGAATAATTCCCCGGTCATTCTCAGGACCCAGGATAATAGCATTTTCATCAGCACTATTCCAGAAATTCTGGGCAGCTGCTGTAAAGCTGATGAATATGGTAAGGGATAGTAATAGTACACGCATTTTGTGATTTTTTTAATATTGATGTATAGATGAAACTACAACTTGTACGGATTAGTTGTAAATACGGTGGATTTCCTGCAAAGATACTCCTGAAAACACTGATTTTAAAATCAATAATCCCCTTTTGTCGGGGAACACCCGAAAGTTATAAATTCGTTTTTCGCCGTTTAACGATTGAATTTGGCAAAAAAGCCGGGGATTGAAAGAATTAAAAAGTTGCTCTGACCTGAGCTCTTCCTACATGGACGATATTGGCATCTCCGCTTTTTCTACCTTCATAATTGAGAACCAATTGGATATTTTTTGCCAGCCTTCTGTCGAAAGTGAGATCCCAAAGAAAATTTTCGCCATTTCTGAGCCCTTCCAGCATCGCAAACTCCAGGGATGAATCCGGAATGCCGTTATAATCGATACGAACGTACGAAAAATTAGTTCGAAAGGAGGTCTTATTGCTTTGATTGAAAGTCGCTTCTAAACTGAAATCGTGGATAATGGCGGTTTCCCCTCCCTCAGGTAGTATATTTTGGCTATTTCGGTACTGGTAAGTCAGGATGTTTCTAAAATTTTTAAATGGCAAAAAAGTCAGTTGCGGCTCTATCCGGAAGTATTCGATATCAAAATCCCGATTGTCAAAAAACTCTGAGTCGTTCTGACGGTTTCCCCTTGCCAAGCTGACGATATTGCTAAGTTTTTTAGTAATGTTCCAGCGAGTTCTAAAAAACTGCTCCTGATTTCTCCTGCTTTCAAAACCACTGGTCAACACTACTTTATTGCGATTGTCAAACATACCCAACTGTAAATCATATTTAGAGTCTCCTTGATTAAAAAATAATGTATTGCGAATGGAAGAGGCGACGGAGACCAGGGAAGTATCGGCAATGCTCAATTGAAATGGATTCCAGGCAGAGATATTATCTGCTTCTTTGGTTTTCCGAATGATGCGTAGGGTTGATTGGGTTGAAAAACGGCTTAGAAATTTTTTGGTTCCTTTTTCACGATACCACAGCGTCCGGGGGTCAATGCGTAAACTTTGATTCAGCGATACATTATTGGTGCGAATAAATTCATCGGTAAAAATTGATACCCGGATAATATCGGCCTGGTTCTGAAAAACGGCTTCTTCAATTTCATTGAGTTGGGGGATACTATCCCCGTTTAGATCAGCAATCCAGGTGAAAACACCTTCACCGGGTGCTACGGGTAAATATTGGAATTCCTGCTTTCGCTCCTGGCCGGAACCTATTTCGTAATTAGTCGACGATCTTATGGCTCCTTTGAATAAGGTCAGGGTATGTTCCAATCGTCCCAGATAAGTTTCCTGAGGCAATACATTTGTCAGGGTACTGTCCGAGATGCTCAGTTTTCGATAAGAGAGATTCCAGCGCAAGTTCGAAGCTTTGCTTTGTCGCCAGTTTCCATTAATATTAAACTCATCAGCCACTGTATTTTGTATGAATTCCTTACGGACCGGAGCATAATCAAAACGCTGACGATAGTTAATCCCGATACCAAAGGTTTCGCTTTGTTTACTTTCAATATAAACCTTGTAAAGATCGTAATAAAAACTCAACTTGCTCAAGGTATCTGAATCTGCATCGTATTGATCATTTTTTTCGCGCTCGCCATAAACACCTATTTTCCAGTTATCCCAATTCTCAAAGGTTTTGGAAATATCGAATTTGGGTCGGGAAAAAATACTGCGGCCTTCGAGGGCATCGGTATTGACCTGATTGCTTTGCAGGTCTACCGAAAAACCATTCTTTTTGACAATGGCTTTTATAAAATGTTTGGTTCCGGTATAGATTGAATCCCTCAAAAAACCACTAAACTCGTAATTAATGCTGCCCAGATTTTTTTTGCTGATTGTAAATCCACCTTTACCGATATGCTCCTGAGCTTTCTGTGCAGTCAGTGTATTAATGTTCCAGTCTCTTGTAAATTCTGCATTTCTATAAGGATTCAGCGCCTGGAAACTCTCCTGTACAAACTCGTATCCAAGCTGAGTGTCCAGTGTCCATTGCTTTTTCTTGTCCAGAGTACGGCTATTATTAAACTGGCTGTAAATGGACATCCCGGTATTATCATCATTGTCCAGTTCTGAAAAACGGTTAAGATCATTATCGCTAATGCCTATTTCAGTCAGAATGCTGGAATTCTTGGAAATTTTATATTCTCCCCCGATGGTATACAGCGCTCTTTTATTGGGGGCAATCAGCTTCCTGCCAAGGATATAATTACCTTGTAAACGACCGGTCGAAGCATCCGGAGCAACCCAGCGGTAAACCCGCCCGTTGGCGGCTGTGGTGTTATCAATGACGTAATTACCCTGCCCAAAAGGGACTTCAACAAAATTGGCGGAGAAAAGCGCACTATCTTTATCCGTTGAAAAAATGAGGATGCTTTCATTGCGTGGAATACCATTGACGAAATAAGTAGTATCAATAGATTTATAAGATACCCGAAACTGGTTGAATTCTTCCAGGGTATCGATCCCCGGAGCAATTGCATTCTCCGGACTATCTCCCGCTGACCGGAGGATTGCTCTTTGTAAAGAATCCAGATCGTTTGCAGCTCCGGAATTGGTGGCATCCTGTTCGGAATAGACATTGAGGTAGAGTCGCCATTTTTCACTCTGATATTCTGTACTGAAGGCATATAACGAACGGGTGTAATTTAACACTACATATTCAAACTCGATAATGATTCGGCTATCTTTAGTCATTAGCCTTTTATTGGTAAAAAGAATATCGGCCCGGTTGTAATCAATGATATAATCTTCTTCCAAACCCCTTTTGAGCAATTCCCCATCGAGGAATACTTTTTCAGTTCCGCCCAAAACGATAATAAATTGTTCTCCGTCTGCACCGATGAGCCGATAAGGGCCCTGATTTCCTTCCTGTGCAAGTATGCTATTGCGTGAAAATTTACCCCGGGCAATCGCTACACTGGCTTTGGTTCGGATAGAAGACTTTTCGTCGATTTCGTAGACATTATTAACCGTTGCGCCTTTTAGCTTTTTAAAATAGTTCATAAAATAACTATTGGGCCGCCCCAATTCGTAATCACCTGCAGTCAGGGAAGAGTTTCCTTTTTTAAGCTGTATAAAAATCTGATCGAATTCCTGTAATTGCTGGGTATTCCCTTCGGGTTGTAAGGGAATGTTATCGTCCCGGATAGCAGCAAGAATTTCTACATCGTCGCCGAGATTACCGGCTAATCGGAGGTTAAAACTGGAATTGAGTACCAGGTTTTGATTATTCCCGAAGGATACTCCCCGGGCAAAACTTCCATTATAATCCAGGCCCTTAAAATCGATTAACCCTTCCTGTGGTTCGTAGGGGCTAAAATCAAAACCAATGTAATCCCCTTTTCCGTCAATTTCAATTCTTGAAGTATCCAGATGGCTGAAAGATTTGTAGAGATCGTAGGGAAGCACCTTGTATTCGAGGTAGAGAGAGTCCGGTTTTTCTGCTCCAATCCAGAAAAGCTCGTTTTTTAAGAGTAAATAGTCCTTTGGAGGGATTATCCGGCTATTTTTGTCTTTAACCACCAGGGATTCGGGGATTATGGTGAGGCTATCCAGAATCCGGGGCAGACTATCAGTTGCAATTTGCTGCTTCCGCTGATTATTAAGCGGATCACTTTGTGCGAAACTGCTACTTGTGAAGAAGGTCAAAAATGATATTGCGAGTATAATTCTAATCATACAACACGCCGGGTACGCCGGATCGTGTTAATAATACGAAGAAAAGGGTGCTTGTGGTACGTTATAGAGTAGAAATTGGCGCTTGGGAGACAATGGGAAAACAATATTCGTTTTTCACCCCTCGATATTCAATAATAAATATGGAGAGGTGAAAAACGAATCGTAAAAGCAATTATTTACCCTTTTCGGCTTTTTGGGCCTTTTCGGGTAGTACCACTATTGTTTTTGTGGTCATTTCGGGAGCTGGTACCTCCATTTCCGGTCGATCCTGCGAACTCAATATTTCTGCTGGCTTCATCCTTTCCATCTTTATTTGTAGCCTTGATGACGAAGGTATTATTTCCCCTTTTCAGATCAAGTGTGACCTGCAATTCACCGCTTCTGGTGTTATAGCTGAAATTATTGATTCTCGTACCATTAAACAAAAACTCAATTCCACTCTTGGACTTTACATGCTTTATTTTTGCAAGAACTGTACTTTTTGCCTTATCCGGATTGAAAGGATCAACAGTTGGCGTACTGATCGAGATAATTTCTACCTTTGGAGGCACTTTTTTCTTGCTGACTTTCTGGTAAACGACATTTGATCGTTTACTATCCGTTCCAGTCGTATTTTTGGCTTCCAGGTAAATATCATTTTGTCCCGGTTTTAAGACTACCGTTGCTTTGATTGCTTTTGTTCTGGTATTAAAATCAAAGCTTTTCACTTCCTTTCCATTTAGAATAAGTGCGATATCCTCCGCTCTGTTTACATACTTGGCTGTCGCCCTGATGATGTAATTTGCCTTCTTCGTTATTGCGCCCGGTTTCGCAGGTTTTGAAAAACCTGCAATTGGCTTGGGTATTTCCAGTTTAGGCGAATAATTTATCGTAATACTGGCTTCGTCGTTTCCGTCTTTATTCGTCGCTTTGATGACGATGGTATTCTTACCCGGACTTAGCTTTAAATTTGAGCGTAAGTTTCCTCTGGAATAATCAAATCTTTGTCTTTTACCATTCAGGTTGACACTGACATTTCGCTGGTTAAGCACATGTTTGATTTTAGCCTCCAATTCCACTTCTGCTTTGTCAAAAGTTTGATTATTACGAGGTGAAGTAATCTCTACTCTTGGAGGATTCAATGGTTTATTGTAATTGACCACCACTTCATCTTGATCCGAACCACCAGCATTTACAGCTTTTACTCTAATATTGTTCTTGCCTGCTTTCAGTTTGATCTCTGCACTCAATTCACCTCTTTGATAATTAAATGCTCTGACAGCCTTTCCATTGACCAAAAGCCTAATATCATTTTTGTTAATAACATTCTCAATTAAAGCTTTGACCGAAATGTCAGCAGATTGAGTAGAAATATTATTTACTGGCTTAGTAATATCAACAACTGGTGCTTTTGGCCTTGGTCTTTCATACACTACTATCACTTCATCCCGGTCACTTCCACCTTGATTACTTGCTTTTACTACAATTACATTATTACCAAATTGAGCGTCGAAGCTGGCACGAAGCTCTTCCCCGTTAAAGGTGAAATTACCTAAAGGTCTGCCGTTTACAGTGACTTCGATGCCTCGCTTATTGTCAACATTTTTGATTGAAGCGATCAAGGAAATACGCTTATTGCTAACCACACCTGTAGAAGGCTTTTCAATATCTACTACCGGAGGCTTTGGCCTTGGAGGCATATATTTCACATTTACACGCTCTTCATCTGTTCCGGCCTTATTTGAAGCAAGGACTCTGATAGTATTATTTCCTCGTACTAAATCAAGCTCTGTTTCAAGACTTTGCTTATCGAAAGAAAAGTTATTGATCCTTTTACCGTTAAGGAATACCTCAATATCCCTTCTGTCGCTCACATTTTTAATCTCCGCGTGAAGCGTGACAAGTGCTTTCTCTACTATACTATTATTCCTAGGACTTTCAATATCCACTTGCGGAGGGCGAATGATTTCTATTTTTTTGTAAAAAATATTTCTGCGATCACTAGCTGTTCCATCATTATTCTCCGCTTTGATAAATACGGTATTATTACCGTTTTCTAAAGTAATATTCGCACGGAACACTTTAGTGAATTTGTCAAAAGTAAAATCATTGCTTGTCTTGCCATTCAATTCAAAGCTAATGTCACTACGGCTGACAATATTCAAAATTGTGGCTTTGACCTCTGCTTGTGCTTTATTGGTTTCAGTATTATCCTCTTGGGGTGTAGTAATTGTTACAACCGGTGGTTTCTCTTCCTGTTGTGGTGTACATCCTTCGATCCTGCCGGTATCCTCATCACTTCCTCCGGCATTGGTCGCTTCTATGCGAATGGTATTTTCACCCCTGTCTAATTGGACAGTTATTGTAAAGACCTGTGTATCAGAATCGAAATTATAATTGTTTAAAGACTGACCATTAAGGTAAACGTCGATATCGTTTCGATCTTCTACATTAAGTATGGTAGCAATAATGGTGCTTTTACAATTATTCGGATTAAAAGGATCGGTTGTAGGCGTACTAATTGAAGTGATGGTCACTACAGGAGCATCAATAGTTTCTTCTTCCTCCCAAAGGATCACTACACTGTCATTGCTTTGTCCGGCATCGTTTCTGGCACTGATATTTACTACAGTTTGGGGATCATTAATATCTAATGTCGAACGAAAGATACCATTATTGAAATCGAAGTCGTAAACGTCATAACCGTCCACGGTATAGCGAATATCCTGCCTATCCATTACATTATAAATTTCTGCTTCAATCCTTACATCGCGGTCGTCAGTTAAATAGGGATCAACCGAAGGTCTCGTAATGTTGACGACAGGAGGCTGCTGATTAATTGACCTTTCCAGAATAATACTGCTCTCATCCGATGCAAAACCATCCTGATTTCTAGCTTCGATGCGTACAGTGTTTCTGCCTTCTTCCAAATCGAGCATTGCGCTCAAAGAACCTCCATTGAAATTAAATCTGTCAGTACTTCTGCCATTAACGATCAAATTGATATCTCTTCCTCTGTATACATTGTCTAACCTCGCTCTTAATTCAAAACGATCATTATCTGTTCTGAAATCTCTATAAGGTGGATTGATAATCTCCACAGCAGGATATGCATAATTCGGATTCGTATTGGTACCGGGCTCCTCGTAAAAGATATTAACCATATCACTGGCTGTTCCGACAGTATTGCTTACTCGAATCACGACTTCATTATTTCCCGGCTGTAATCTGATAAAGCTTTTAAAATTATTTCTTCTAAAATCAAAAGATTCTCTGTAACCATTCACAGTAAATTCAACATCAATCGCACTGGCAACATGCCTGGTATTTGCACGGATCTCAATAGTAGAATTTCTGGTTCTATGCGGACTAAGGGCTGGATTGGTAATCTCTACGAAGGGCTCCCGCAATTTCCTGGAACCATCGTCGATGATCCATCTCATATGTAGATTGGTATAATGATGAATATCATCATCGGCCGTTAGATTACCGTCGTTCCTCCATTGATGTCCATCAAAAAGGTCCGTATTGGTGAAAGTGACTTTGTGGCCAACACCCATTGAAAATCGGGGAGATAACTGATAACCCAGTTCTACGCCCAAAGAAGGCATAATACCAATTCTGCCAAAGTCACTTGCTTTACTTTCGTACCTTCCATCCAGAATTTCATTTCTCAACTTCTTTTTAATATAAGATACAGAAGCAAGCGTATCAATCCCTTCGTAATCCGCAGTATATAAGCCATTACGGTCAGCTTGATCAGTTCTGGCATTATACCAGTCTAAACCTATACCACCATAAAGAGAGAGAATGACATTGGTCTGTTCCCTTAATTTATTAAAATTGATTACACCTTCAATACCAAGCTCGGCATGATCGGTTTTATTATTTTGAAAAACGAATCCCGGACCTCCACCTTCCTTGGTATAATCCAGGTTTTGTATGCCGTTCAAGGCATCATTATCCTGAATGCCATAGGAGCGAAAATAATCAAGACCATGAGTTTGAGAATACAAGGCACGTCCTCTGATATCGAAAGAAAGCGCTGAACCCGGCCGGTAATACAGATTTTTCCCCAGAGTAAATCCAAGGCCATAACCCTGAAGGGTAGTAGGGATATCGGCTTGTTGATAGGCCAAACCACCATTAATGCCAAAAATGTAATAACCGGGAGTTCGTTCGTAAGTAGAAACTTGAGCTCCAGCTGATGACCAAAAAAATGTCAACGCGAGCAATGTGTAAAAATAACAGGTTGATCTTTTCATAGCCCAAGGTTTGTAAAGGTTTAAAAAATAGGCTTTTAATTTTAATTGGCATTTACAACTTCATTTAGCTGCCTTAATTATGCCGAATATAAATAATTCGAAGGGTTTAATGCTTTGACTTCGCAGATTTGGAAAAATTTAATGCTCTTTTTTGCCTCTCATTTGGATCGGGTCTTAAAAATTAAGAATTGAAAAACTGTATAACAGTTTAAATACGTATTTGAAATGTATGATGAAAAGCTGTTTTGTTAGCTATTCTGTTGATAATCAAATAAATATGGTTCATTATTTATTGATATGGAATACTCATCAGAATACAATACCCAAATGTTAAAGTTATGTTTCAGGAAGGCTTGTCTTAACATAGTTTTAAATGAGATGTTAACAAGTTTAATAAGCTGTAAATAATAAGGACTGGCAGGAGGCTGAAAATACCCCTTTCTGTGTAGGGTTTTAGCATCTTTGAGATTGGCAAACTAGTCCTAAATTACGTATATTTATGGCTCTAAAATCCCTCTACCGAAATTCTCAACTACCTCCCAAAATCGATTCAGGATCTTTTGCTTTAACGAGCATTTATTTTACACCATGAACTTAAACTATCGAAATGAGCACACGTTTACTCGCTATTGCCCTATTACTGATACTAAATTATACCCAGGGTTTTTCACAGAACAGAACTATTGATGGCACGAGTAATAATATTCAAAACCCTGAATGGGGGGCAGTTGGCCATCAGTTGCGTGCTATTACCAGTAATGGCTTTGCAGACGGCATTTCAGAGCCCGGAGGAACAAACCGACCTAATCCACGAATTATCAGTAACACGCTTTTTGCACAGGATAGCTTGATCATGGACCCTATGGGGCTTAGTGATTATACCTGGGTATTTGGACAGCTTATTGACCACGATGTGATTTTAACGCCCTCGGATGCTACGGAAGATATCAGCATTCCGATTAATTTTCCCGACCCACATTTTAACCCGGGCGGGGCATTCCCTTTTATTGAAATACACATGAATCGGTCACTGGCACATCCGGGTACCGGTACGGGAGTGAATAATCCAAGAGCTTATACCAATGCCATCACTTCCTGGATTGATGCTTCTTCTGTATATGGTTCAGATACAGAAAGGGCCGATTATCTGCGCACTTTCCAAAATGGTAAATTGAAAACCTCTTCGGGCAATTTACTTCCTTTTAATACAGAAACATATGAGTACGGAGCTGCTATTGACCCTCTGGCTCCTTTTATGGATAATGAAAACCCTTCTAATGATCAATTATTTGTAGCCGGAGATAGCCGTGCCAATGAAAATGTGGCACTGGCTGCTTTCCATACGATTTTTGTCAGAGAACATAATCGCTTATGTGATGAACTGATTCTGGAGCATCCGGACTGGACAGACGAAGAGCTTTATCAATATGCTCGAAAACTGGTAAGCGGTTATACCCAGGCTATTGTTTATAACGAATGGTTACCAACTATGGGGGTTCATCTACCGCCTTATAGCGGCTATGATCCAGGCATCAACCCTACGATCAGTAATGTGTTTTCGGCAGCAGCATTCCGGCTGGGACATACTTTGCTAAGTCGAACCCTACCAAGGAAAGATAATTCAGGGAATACTATTCCCGAAGGGGACCTTACTTTGCTGGAAGCTTTTTTTACCCCCCATGAAATTGTAGAAAATGGCGGGATTGATCCTATTTTCAAGGGATTGGCCACTCAGACCCAGCAGCAACTGGATTGCAAGGTAGTGGATGATGTTCGCAACTTCTTATTCGGACCGCCTCAGGCCGGATTGGGCGGATTGGATCTGGCTTCCATTAATATCAATCGGGGTAGAGAAAGAGGCTTACCTGATTTTAATACCATGCGCCAGGATTTAGGATTTACACCTTATAACGGCTTCTCGGAAATTCACAGTGATTCAGAGGTGGTTGATGCAATGGAAGCGCTTTACGGAGATATCAATGACATTGATCCCTGGGTGGGCATGCTGGCGGAAGAATCTATGCCAAATGCATTATTTGGGCCGACGATTATGAAAATCATGGAAGATCAATTCTTTGCGCTTCGTGAAGGAGATCGGTTTTATTATGAAAATGATCCGGCCCTTAGTCAGGAGGAAAAAGAAATGATTGCCAATACTACTTTTCGGGATATCATTATGAGAAATACAGGAATTACAGTTATGCAAATGAATGTATTCCGCGCTATCTCTCATGACTCTATTTGTCCGGCAGAGTCTCCACTTGCCAATATTGACGGGACTGTCAGAACCATTGATGGAGATATGGTTGAAGGTGTCGATATTGATGTTCGTTATATTGAAAGTGGGGATTTAGCAGGGATGATGACTACCGAACAGGGAGGCATTTATCTGGTAGAAGATTTGGAGACTTGTGATCATTATGAACTAACTGCCGCTAAAAATTCCGATCACGGCAATGGTGTAAGCACTTTTGATATTATATTTATAAGACGCCATATATTGGAAACCCAACAATTTGATGATGCTTATAAATACCTTTCTGCGGATGTCAATGGTGATGGCAATCTGACAACTCTTGATATGGTGGAAATACGGAAGATTATTCTGAATTTGCAGGATACTTTTACCAATAATCTTTCCTGGCGATTTATCGATGATCAGATTACTTTTGCCGATCCTAATCACCCCATCGAAGCTGTGCTTGATCAAGCCAGAGTCAATTATTTGCCCGGAAACACTGCGGTTAATTTTGTAGGCTTAAAAATCGGGGATGTTACCGGAGATGCCGATCCTCAGGGCCTTCTGGGAGGTATTGAACAACGTAGTCGGGAAGTAAACTATCTGGAGGTAGAAAATCAAAAGCTTGAAGCAGGCAAGGAATATACAATCAATTTTAAAAACGAGGCACTCGACCAATTGTTGGGAGCACAATTTACAATTGATTTCGATGAAACAATAGCGATTGAAGAGCTTATGGAAGGAGCTGTTTCGAATTGGTCAGATGCGAATTATCGGATTAATGAAGAAGCTCATTCTATCACGGTTAGCTGGGATGGTGAAACGACTTCCAGTGAATCCGTATTTTTTAGCCTTCGTATAAAGGCTATGGAAGAAGGATTTTTGAGCGATTTTGTACGATTAAATTCTAATAGTACAAAAGCGGAAGCTTATACCTCTGATCTGGAAATACAGAATCTTGAATTGCAATTTAAAGATAATTCGAAAGCCGGGCATTCTGATTTTCTGGTATATCAAAATATACCTAATCCTTTCACAGAAAGAACAGATATACGGTTTAGCCTGCCGCAAGCAGATAAAGTATTGTTCTCTGTCTATGACCTTTCGGGTAGATTGTTATATGCAGAAGAAGGAAACTACGGTAAAGGGAATCATCTAATTCGTTTGAATAGTGAGCAGTTAAAATCAAATGGTATGCTTTACTACCAATTGAGTACTTCTTTGGGAAGTGTAACGAAGAAAATGTTATTAACAGGCGCTGTCAAATAATTAAGGACTCATCATTTTATTATACTGCTATAATAAAAATATAAGATTCGTAAATTTCTAAATATTTCTCCTTATACTTGATTTTGATTGATCAATCAAAATCAAGTATTTTTTATGGCTAATCATCCGTATCCACATCTTTTCGAACCGCTTGATCTGGGGTTTACCACTTTAAAAAATAGGGTATTAATGGGCTCTATGCATACCGGATTGGAAGAAACCAAAAATGGATTTAAAAGGATGGCGGTCTATTTTGCCGAGCGTGCCAGGGGAGGGGTAGGCTTGATTGTGACAGGAGGAATTGCTCCCAACAGAGCCGGATGGGTTGGCCCCTTTTCCGCTAAACTTTCTAATAAAAAAGAAGCGGCCAAACATCAATTGCTTACGGATGCCGTACATGCTGAAGATGGCAAAATCTGCATGCAGATTTTGCATACCGGCCGATATGCTTATCATCCCTTTGGTGTTGCGCCAAGCCCGATCAAAGCACCAATTACCCCTTTTAAGCCTTTCAAATTGAGTGCCCGGGGCATTCGAGGGACGATTAATGATTTTGTAAATTGTGCCCGGCTGGCTCAGTCGGCAGGATATGATGGAGTGGAAATAATGGGTTCGGAAGGCTATTTGATCAACCAGTTTATCGTTTCGAAAACCAATAAAAGAACGGACGAATGGGGCGGTTCTTTTGAAAATCGAATTCGGTTTCCGATCGAAATAGTACGGCAAGTCCGGGAAGCAGTAGGCGAAAATTTCATTATTATCTATCGCTTGTCGATGCTTGATCTGGTACATGATGGCAGTACCTGGGAAGAAGTAGAAATACTGGCCAGGAAAATCGAGGAAGCAGGAGCTACGATCATCAATACCGGGATTGGCTGGCATGAAGCCAGGGTGCCTACCATTGCTACGATGGTCCCTCGCGGAGGTTTTAGCTGGGTGACCAAGCGCCTCATGGGCAAAGTGAATATTCCTTTGATTACCACTAACAGGATCAATACACCGGAAATTGCGGAAAAAATTCTGGCCGACGGTCATGCGAATATGATTTCTATGGCAAGACCTTTTTTAGCGGATCCTGATTTTGTAAATAAAGCTTCGGAAAACCGGGCAGATGAGATTAATACCTGTATCGGTTGTAATCAGGCTTGCCTGGATCATGTTTTCGAACGAAAAACAGCTTCTTGCCTGGTGAATCCAAGAGCCTGTTTCGAAACGGAAATCATACTCAGGCCCACCCAAAATGCTAAACGCATTGCCGTCGTTGGAGCTGGCCCGGCTGGACTTTCCTTTTCCACCACTGCTGCTGAAAACGGACATGAGGTACACCTTTTTGAAGCAGCCTCGGAAATTGGCGGACAGTTTAATATGGCCAAACGAATTCCCGGGAAAGAAGAGTTTTACGAAACGCTTCGGTACTATTCCAATATGATTAATAAGACCGGTGTACAATTGCATCTAAATCGAAAAGTAGATGCTGATTTTCTTATTGCGGAGGGTTTTGATGAAGTCATCCTCGCAACAGGAGTGAGTCCCCGCAAGGTTAATATTGAAGGAATTGATCATCCCAAAGTATTATATTATACCGAAGTGCTGAAAGACAATAAAGCCGTAGGGGATCGGGTAGCGATAGTTGGGGCAGGGGGAATTGGCTTTGATATGGCGGAATTCTTAAGCCATAAAGGTAAATCGACCAGTCTGGATATTGCAGCTTTTATGAAAGAGTGGGGGGTAGACATGAATTATGAAAATCGGGGCGCATTAATGGAAGCCGAACCCGAAGCGCCCGCCAGAGAGATTTTTCTGCTTCAGCGCTCTAAGGGAAAATTAGGCGCAAAACTGGGGAAAACGACGGGCTGGATTCATCGCTCCAGTCTTAAGATGAAAAAGGTAAATATGATTGGCATGGCTTCCTATCAGAAAATTGATAATGAAGGCTTGCATATTTTGACCGCCGGTAAACCGTTGACACTGGATGTCGATAATGTAATTATTTGTGCGGGACAGGAGCCACAAAGGGATTTATTGGAACCGCTGCGAAATGCGGGGATATCCACGCATTTGATTGGCGGTGCAGATGAAGCTAAAGAACTGGATGCCAAGCGAGCGATTGATCAGGGATTAAGGCTGGCAGCAGCGCTTGGATAATAACATAAAGAAATAATTGTATTTATAATTTACTGACCTTCCCTCATTAGAAGTAAAAAATAAGGAAACCACAAAAACCAATAGTATGTTTTCAAGAAGGAAATTTTTAAGGCGTTCGTCAATGGGCTATTTAGGCTTCTTAGTTCCGGGAATGGTTCCCATCTCTTGCTTTTCAGAAGTAGATCAACAGAAAAAGCCAGTAGCGAAGACGAAGCCTGCGCAGCCAATTGTTATTTCTACCTGGGAGAATCAAAAAGCGAACCTGGCAGCTATGGAAGTGCTTAAAAAGGGAGGTAGTGCTTTGGATGCGGTGGAGGCGGGTGTCAGAGTACCAGAAGGTGATCCGGAGGATCACTCGGTAGGCTATGGAGGTCGCCCTGACCGGGATGGTGATGTTACGCTTGATGCTTGCATCATGGATGCTCAGGGGAATGCAGGCTCTGTTTGTTTTTTGCAACATATTAAACATCCAGTTTCGGTTGCGCGCAAAGTGATGGAAGAAACACCACATGTTATTCTCGCCGGGGAAGGCGCTCTCAAATTTGCTCTGGAAAAAGGTTTTAAAAAAGAAAACTTGCTTACTCCTGAATCGAAAATGGAGTGGGAGGAATGGAAAGAAACTTCAAAATATCAACCTGTAATCAATATCGAAAATCACGACACTATCGGGATGTTGGCTATTGATGGCGAAGGAAATATTTCCGGTGCCTGTACGACCAGTGGACTTGCGTATAAAATGAAAGGCCGGGTTGGGGATTCTCCGGTTATAGGTGCAGGGCTTTACATCGATAACGAAATCGGCGGGGCTACGGCTACAGGTATGGGAGAGGCTGTGCTTAAATCCCTGGGAGCTTTTTTAGTGGTAGAGTTAATGCGGCAGGGAATGAGTCCGGCAGATGCTTGCAAGGAAGCGGTGATGCGCATCGTCCGGAAGCAAAAGCACGATGATATCCAGGTAGGTTATATCGCGATCAATAAACAAGGAGAATATGGTGCATTTTGCATCCACGAAGGCTTTAATTATGTAGTTAGCTCCGACCTAAAAACGGAATTGCTGGATTCCGAATTTCATATTGAGGCAAAAGAAGAGAAAGAATAATTTCTGACTGATTAGCTTAACAGTTCCAAGATAAGTGCCCAGGTATCTTCGTAGGGGATTATTTCCAGATCGTGACTTTGACTGGATACGTCCAGGGGGATTTGCTTTAATTGATTAAAGTGTTTTTCGGTTTTCTTTTGTATTAATATTGCATTAAAGTCATTTTTTGGAATTTCCAGAATCATTCGGACGATATAATAACTTCGCCTGTTATCGGTTCGTTTGATATAACGATGGATATATTTTTCGATCGCTTCAATTCTGTCGATTAATAAGTCGTATTTTTTTTGTTGTATTAATAAAAGTGTATGAATGATTAGGATAGGAATATTGAGTCCCTTTTTATCTTTTGCATAAATACTCATTTCATTGATAAACTTGGAAACTCTGAATTTGCCTTTGCTTTTGGCAGCAGTGTCAGAAGATATATTTCCAATTTGCGCAAGTAAATTTAACCAGGCTTCAAAGATTTTCCAGACCTCTTTTACATTTTTGGGTAAGTACCTGAATTTTTTGTTTTTGGAAATTTTGTCAAAAGTCTTCCAGGCTTCTTCGTATTGCTGTGTATGAAAACAAAGATTAACGTATAACTCGTATGCTTTAAACCAGTTGAAGGTATCCGGAGTCTGTATGGCTATGATAATATCAATATGTTTTTTTCCTTCTTTGTACTGTTTTAGCTGTACACAACAAACCACTAATTGATAGCTGATCGCCACAATTGCTTTGGTATCCTGATAATTAAAACTATTCAAATTGCTCAGGGCCTCTTCGCAAAGTGTTTTCGTTTTCTGATAATCATTGATACTCATATATTTGGCAATTTCTAGCATTGCCTTCTGATAATAAAAGCGGGTAGATTTTATTTTTGGATCATACCTTTTAATTTCCCGAATATGTTTATCCGCAAGATCGTAAATGAATCGCTTGGTCGATTTATCAATAACATAATAAGAAACCAGATCACAATAAAAGGACTCAACCAATATTTCCGCATTATACAATTCTTGATAATCTCTGACGATTTGATCGTATTTTTCGATTTTTTTTCGATCACCGCTTTTGCTGGCGTGGTAGCTACGAAGAAACCTGGCAGTGGTAATGGCTACTTCAGTAAAACACCATTTGGTAGCCGTTTTAAGCAATTTTTCTGATATCCACATCGCTGTTTTTCGGGCGATCCCAGCGTTGATGACAAAATTAAGCGCCATCATTCCCTTTTGACTTTCCAGATAAGCTTTATTTCGGTCACTGTATTTACTTTCTTTTACGTCAATTAAAAATAAAGTGTTAAGCAAACGCTCCTTTAGTTGATGCTTTAGTTTATAATATGCCTTTTTATTATTGCTTTTACCATATAAATACACTAGCGCTTCTTCCTCTGTTTTGACCTTTTGATCGTGTATCGCATCATAAAACTTATTTAGCAAAGTATCATTTCCAGATGGCCTTCCAATGACTCCTATTGACTTTACTTTATTCCTGTTAACGATGTTTACCAGTTCAATTAATTTATCCATTTAATTTTAGCTTTTGTAAAGGGGAAAAAGGATAATTTATTTAGTAATTCTAATTGGGCTAATATTCTGATTTTTCGTTCTGTTCCTGAATCATACAAATGTAATTCAGAATGTTGATTATAGAAATTTACTTCTGGAAAGCAATATTTCCGTAGAATATTTTTTTAATAAGGATAGTTTTTTCAAAAAAAATTGATTTTCTGGTAAGATTCTTCCTCTTTTTACTTTTTCTCTTTCCATTGTTTTTTAGTGAGTTATAGATATTAAAAATAATTAATTGTTAAAACCTGTGGCGGAAAAAACCTGATTCTTTGTCCGTGACTAAGGTCTGCATGAGCTGTAAGTTTGTAATGTAATTATTAGAAACCATTTCTCTAAAGCTAAAACTTATTGCTATGTTAACTTTAATTATTGCTGCATTGATTTCCCTAGGTCTTGTTGATAGTGCAGACCATTTTAATTCGCTTAGTGCGGAAGAACAGAGCTCGCTAACAGAAATAGTTATCGAAGATATCGAAACAAATTAATCAGAAATAAAAAACATCTGATTGCGCAGAGCTTTTAAAACTACAAATTTTTGATAAGTATTTGATAATTAATGACTAGTATTCTAAAGAGAATTTAAAATCATTAAAAACTGGAGGTAAGAATTGAATGTTTTTTGTCATGTTTTTACACCAATATTGATCATAAATTTGTAGTGTACTTAAAAAGAAAGAAAAGATTATTCTTTTCAAAAAATGCAAAAATTATAAATAATTAAACGGTTATCATTCGTAAAATGGAAAACGATATTCAAAAAAAGCAAAGAACTAAAACTGGCGAAGATAACAGCTTAATTACGGCAACAGTGGTTTTTGGAATGCCTGCAAAAGATTGTGCTTATCAAGGGATTTGTATAATCGAACCGGAAAAAAAATTCCGGGAATATCATGGAAGATGCGTTGGCTTAGCCAGTATCAGCCAGGCAGGTGAAAATGTACTTGATTTTAGTTTTCCCAAGAGTAAACTCAACCGGAAAACCATTAAAAAACATTTTGGAAGCGGCTATTTCATTATCCTCGAAGATTATAAAATACCCGACTTTTTATACCAGGCCATTGGAAAACAGCCTATTGTAATTTTGCAGGGAATTTATAAAGTCAATGAAAACGAAACACATTTAAGGCTTAAATTAAATATAGCCACTTTGTAAAGCTAAAGAAGACTAAATCCACTAAAGCTTTTGAAAACTAAAACACTTGAATCAGTTGTGAAGCTAAAGCTATTAATTCAAAGCTGAAACCTTACAGAAAACAGCTTTTTGATTGTATCGACTGAACTGGTCGATTCTTACAAAATACCCTACGGTATTAAAAAACATTGCTCCTGTCAAGTCAGGTGCTTCGACAGGAGCATTTTTCAAACAACGATTAAAACTTTTATCATGAAAAAGATAATCATATTGCTGTGTGCAGCAATGCTGAGCTATACATTGTATGCACAGGATTTTCAAGGAAAGGCAATTTATCAAACTTCTTCTGTGATGAATATTTCCTTTGGGACGCTGGTAGGGGAGGACAGTACGAAAATTAAAAAAACAACAACAATGTCTGTAGCTCAACAGGATGATTTAAGTAAACAGATTCTCAAATCAATGCAAAAAGAATATGTATTGTTTTTCAATAAAACAGAATCTCTTTATAAAGAAAAACCAAAGCTGAAAAATGCAAATGAAGAAGGTAAAATAGAGGTGGTTGGTTTTGGAAAAGGTACAGAAGGCGGGGTCTATAAAAATACGCGGGAACGTATCTATCTTGAGAATCGCGATGTATTTGGAAAGCTGTTTTTGATAGAAGATACCCTTCGCAAGTACGACTGGAAAATGAGCAATGAATCGAAGCAGATAGGTGCTTATACCTGTTATAAGGCGACGACTTATGAGCTGTCCAAGAGAGCAGATAAGGGAAATAATAAAAATATTTCCAAAGTGGATTCTACTTTAATTACCGCCTGGTATACACCACAAATTCCACTTAGTCAGGGACCCGCTGAGTACTGGGGACTACCCGGTTTCATCATCGAATTAAATACCGGAAACTTGAATATACTTTGCTCGGAAATCGTATTGAATCCATCTGAAAAAATAGAGATTAAGCGACCTGGAAAAGGTAAAAAAGTTAATGCTGAAAAATTTAGGAAAATATACAATGAAAAAGTAAAAGAACTGGTAAAGATGTACGATAGCAAACGAAAAAAATCGAATAGCAAATAGAGCCCTGGCTCTTGATTATGAAAACTAAACGAGGTTCGATCATGAATTCTGATTATTCCAATTCCTGGCTTGCCCTGCTATTCTTTTGTCTGATAGCAATTGGCTCAAATGCCCAAAAGGTGGCCATACAGGGAATCGTAATCAATCCAGAAAATGAAGCGATCGAACTGGCAAATGTAGTCGCTTATTCTACCCTAGATAGCTCGCTTATTTCTTTTGCGATCACTGATTACGAAGGGCGTTTTAATCTTGATTTAGAAAAGGACTCGGTTTATCTTTTAAAAATAATTTACCTGGGTTATGAAGAGCGAAGTGAAGTTTTTCGTGCGGGAGAAGAAGCGAAGGCGATGATTTTCCAGCTTAAACCCGCTCTGAAAACGCTGGAAGAAATTACAGTAGTATACAAAATGCCGGTAGTGGTCAGGGGGGATACGGTTTCTTTTCGCGCGGAATCCTTCACCAACGGTAAAGAACGTAAACTTAAAGAAGTATTCGAAAAATTGCCGGGCTTTGAAGTTGAGGAAAATGGATCGCTTAAAGTAAACGGTGAAAAAGTAAATAAGATTACGATTGATGGAAAAGAGTTTTTCACCGGAGACACAAAAATGGCGACAACTAATATTCCCGCAAATGTGGTAGACAAAGTTAATGTACTTCGCAACCACAGTGATGTAAGGCCGATGAGAGACCTGGAGGGGGAGGGAAATTTGACCATTGATATTAGCTTGAAAGCAGATAAGCAAAATATTACCTTCGGTTCGGCAGAAGCTGGAGGCGGCTTGGAAAATCGCTTTCTCGGACATCTGAACGTTTTTCATTTTGGAAAAAAAGCCAGTATCAACTTCATCGGAAATGCCAATAATGTTGCCGAACAAGTATTTACTTTCCAGGATATGCTTCGCTTTAATGGAGGCTTCGAAGGAATGGCTAGTAAGAACGGAGCAAGTACTCGCTTATCATCTGAGTCATTGGGGCTCATGCCAATGAGGGATAATAAAGCACAGCGTACCAATGCAAAAGTAGCTGCCTTGAATTTTACGTTCAATCCTGATAATAAGCTAAAGTTTTCCGGATTTTCGATTGTTACAGACCTGGAAAATGATTTGTCGAACCAGGCGAACCGGACGTATATCGGTCTGGAAAGTGCAAATAATAATGAACGATTGAGTTCGGGGATACAACAGAGAACTTTATCGGGTATTTTAAAACTCAATACGAAGTATATCCCCAATGATAATTTGCACATTGAACATAATTTGATGTTGCGTGCGACTCAGCTAAATAAATCGGAGAACTTGCTTTCGGAAAATGATTTCGAAAACAGATATTTTGACACAGATGATTTAGTACAAACACCCTCGGTATTTCAAAACCTCAGTATGTTTTATACACTGGCTCCCAGGCATCTGATCAGTTTTGAAGCCAGCCAGGATTATCAGCATCAAAGAAACCGTTTTGATTTGAATAGTACAGAGGACATTTATTCCGGCATTATTCCGGCAGTCATTACAGATACGGTTCGTTTGATGCAGGATCAAAACCTGAATACACATAAAATAGATGCTGCCCTGACTTACTATTTTCTGCTGAATAATACCAATCATATTGGTTTATCTGTGGGGAGTGTTTTGAATAAACAGGGATTATTTTCAGAGTTGGGACAGGGTATTTCTAATGAAGAAGAAATTAAGTTTACGCAGCCGGATCTGCAAAATGATGTAGACTATTGGTATCGGGATATTTATGCCGGAATTTATTACAAAACTATATTGACTAAGCTGACATTTAAACCCGGAATCTATTTACACGACTTTTATCTTAACACGGAGCAATCGGGTAGGGACGAAGTCATCAGAAAACAGTTACTGCTCCCGAATATAAATTTGAAATACAATTTCAAAAGAACAGAAAGCCTGACCTTGGATTACAGAATACAAACGGAATTCTACGATATCCAACAATATGCACAAGGAAGTATTTTAAGGAATTACAATCAGCTATTTCGAGGAAACCCGGCTTTGGAAAACAGTTGGTATCATACAGTACAATTAGATTATTACTCTCTAAATCTTTTCAATTTCACGAATATTTACGGAGTATTTAATTACCAGAGAAGATACGATAATCTAAATAATCGAGTAGTTTTTGAACAGTTAGATCGAATTACAAATCCATTGAATATTCCTCAGCCTAATGATATGTTGACCTTTTACGGTGCGATTGACAAACGGTTTAAAAAATTTAAAGCAGCGCTTAGTGCCAATCTTAATTACGGAAATTTTAATAATGTATTGGCCAACGATATTATAGTGGAAAATAAAAATTTTACACAAACCTACAGCGGATCAGTAGAAACAACAATGGATAATTTTCCGGTACTCGAACTCGGTTTTCGAACGATGATCAATCGCTATTGGAACGATGGAATAGGAACACAGGTTTTTACCAATAATCGCCCTTTTGGAAATATTGAAATCAGTTTTTTGAAACACTTTATTTTGCTGGTGGATTACGAATATAATTGGTATACCAATCAGTCGACGAACAGCTCGAATACCTATGACATTCTAAACGCAGAATTGTATTTCCGAAAAGGAGAGAGCCCTTTTGAGTTTCGCTTATCAGCTTTGAATGTACTGGATACCCGTTCCATTCGACAAGATAATTTCTCGGATATTTTGATCAGTACGAATGAATATTTTATTCAAAAGAGATATTTCCTGATGACGGTGAAGTACGAGTTTTAAAATTAAAAAATATGATCATGAAAATATTTATCAGTATCTCATTTATTGTTTCTCTGGCTACCTGTTCTAAATCGGTCTCACAGACCACGGAATACTATCCGGAAAAACGAAGCGATGTCACTCAGGAGCATTTTGATCACGGGACAAAAATATTGGAACAAACGTATCAGCGTATAAATAACCGGTCTGGCCAAAAAGATTTTTCTGATTACTGGAATTTTGCGGTAGCCTATACCTATCTGGGAGAGAGTACTGAAGAAATAAAGAAAATGATTACTAAAAGTTATCAATCCGATCCGGAGCTTTTTTCGGCAGCTTCCAAAATAAAACCGGATATGATAGAAGAGTGGAAAAAGATTTTTTCAGAAAATGAATACCAAAAAATGTTTAAAAACATAAAAGTAGAGGCAGTAGAAGAGAAAAAAGAAATACCTATAACAACTGTTAAAAATGAACTGGAAATGGATAATGGTAAACATGATAAAGAGCTTGTGAAACTGATGCATCAAATTAGAATCGATGATCAAAAATACCGGGTGGGGAAAAACCAGGATGCTCAGTTGCAAGCAGCATTAGATGCAAAAAATCTGAAAATAATTGATTCCCTTTATGATGTTCACCAGTGCTATATAGGAAAATCTCTGGTAGGGAAAAAGTATGAATCTGTTATGTGGGCAGTGATCCAGCATTCTGATCTTGAAGTAATGGAAAAATATTTACCTGTTGTACATCAGGCAGTTATAAAAGATGACTTAGCGGAGGGACCATTAAAATTACTGATTGACAGGATCTATGCCTTAAAATATGGCTATCAAATATTTGATTCTCAATATGCAGAACCTGCGATACCTACTGCTCCGGGACACATTATTGAAAAAGTATTAAAGGAATACGGTTTGACAAAAAACAGGAGAAATAAATCCGGAATAAATAATTCGTCTGAGACGGATAAAAAGAAACCGGCTAAAAACAAAGATAAGATCATAAGGTGGGGCGAGAATAATAAAATTGAAAATTAAAATTGATCAATATATAATTTTAGGAGGATTCCGAAAATCCTTAATAGAGTAGGAATTAACATTTAAAATTTTAATCATGGAAAATTTCAAAAAATTTGAACTTAACAATGCAGAATTAGTATTTGGTGGTGCTCTTTGGAGAACTTCTAACGCACAAACTGGACAAGCAGACATCTATAACGATGAGACTGGAGATGTTTACATCATTGATGGTCCTTTGAACCCATAATGGATTACTGCTTATAATCGACTTTAATGAATTTAACAGACTCGGAGTCTCTTTCCTCAATCTCCGAGTCTGTTTATAAAAACACAATCATTATGAATACCTTTTCAAAATTTGCAATTATTAATCCTGAATTTATTTTTGGTGGTGAGTTGACAAATACTGTTCGGTGGGGAGAAGGTACGAGTTTGAACAGAGACCTCTACGACTCCGAAACTGGTCAGACGTACATCATTCACGAAGATTAAGAGCGTGTTTGAGAATTCGGTTTTCTCTGAATAAGCAATAACCCTTTTTATTAAACCGACTTAGTTTTTTAGTACCTTCTAAGTTGGACGCTTTATCAAATAACAAAAAATAATTAAAAAATGGAAAACTTTAAAGCATTTGAAATTCGCAATACTTCTTTCATTTTTGGCGGAGAACTGGAACATACTTATGTTGGAGCTCATGGCGATTTATACGATACAGAAACTCGGACATATTATATTATTGAAGGTCCTATTAATTAAGGCTTCGGTTTTTAATTTTTAAAATCCTTAAATCATGAAAAGATTCGAAAAATTTGAACTCAAAAAGCCTGAATTTATTTTAGGTGGGGAACTTTTTATCACTGATTGTACTAATGGAAGGCCATGTGATATATATGATTCTGAAACAGGGATAATATACATAATTAAATCTGGAAATTAATCATAAGATTTGTTTCCGGAGAACTATATTATTTTGGTTTTATAGCAGATCGATTTTAATAATCGCGACTCATAAACTGGCACCCTTATCATGTTCTCCGGAAACATTTTTTATTAAAAAAAACTGTTATGATTTATATAATCTCCGAAAAAACGGACATGGTTACGGATTTGGTTACGGAATGGTTGAACCATAAAGGGCAAAACTTCAAACGATTCAATGTTGGGGATTTTGTTAAATCAAAAGTCTTGATGAGCTCTAATGATAATGAGATCATGGAGTTGAAAAATGCTACAAAAGTTTGGCAACGGAGAGGAACAGTATCCGTTTTACCGGAGGAGGTCCTCAAGGCTTATCCCAATAGAACCGCTTATCTTGATTATCTGCTAAAAGAGGTCAAAGTTTTTAGCAATTATCGGGAGTTTGAGTTAAAAGAAAAACTTCAAAATAATTATATAGGTTCTTTACAGAAGGAAAACGAAAATAATAAACTCGTCAATTTGGCAATTGCCCAAAGATGCGGATTAAATATTCCGAATACCCTGGTGACTACCTGCAAATCGGAACTCCAAAAGTTTTATGATCAGTTTGCCCCGATTATCAGTAAAGATTTGCGCGCTCCGGTAATGATTCATACCCGGCACAAGGATATCATATCCAAAGGTGTAGAATTGGTGAATCAGAAATCAATTGATCGGATGGCGGATCAGTTTGCCCCGATCTTTCTTCAACAATACATCGAAAAGGAATACGAAATTCGAATTTTTATTGCCTGTGGAAAAATCTATTCAATGGCGATTTTTTCTCAAAAAGATAATCAGACAAAAATTGATTACCGGAACTATAATGAACAAAGACCTAACCGATGTGTACCGGTCAAACTACCTGAAACTATCGAAAAGAAAGTGTGGAAATTTATGGAAGCAAAAGAAATGAACACGGGATCTATGGATATTATCCGGGCGCCGGAAGGAGCTTATGTGTTTTTGGAAATTAATCCCATGGGACAATTCCACTGGCTTTCACAAAATTGCAATTATCAAATTGAAAAAGAAATAGCAAAATTTTTAAGCGATGAAAAAAACTAAACTAAAAGACATGATGCCGTTTTTCCCGATCACGGTACAAAACGCAAAAATTGTTTCACGTAAAAAAGCAGCTCAAAAAAATCCACCGCTTTTGGCTAAGGATTACCAGAGTAGGGATGTCAATAGTCAACAATTATATAAACCTATTTCGAAAATAATCCATTTCCAATGAAAACTAGCGTATGCCTCCTGTATGCAAATTGCATCCCCGTACGTGGGGCGAAGAATAGTATCATTTGTGATTTGCAAAGAAATAATTATGTCCAGATCCCTATGGATTTATACAATATCCTGATTGAGCATAAAGGCAAAACGACAGAAGAGATCAAGGCATTTTATAAAAACCAGTACGATGAAATAATCGATAATTATTTCCAAATTCTGATCGATAATGAATTTGCTTTTATGACGGAAACACCGGAGTTATTTCCGGAATTAAGTATGGACTGGGAAGAGCCCTTCGAAGTATCCAATGCCATTATTGATTTTGATGAATATTCCTCTTTTGATTGGCGAAGTGCAATTGATCAACTGAGCGATTTACACTGCAAGTATATACAACTTCGCTTTTATCATAAAATTGATATCGACAGGATTATAGAAGTGCTGACTTATATGGATGAAGTGCAATCCAATTCTATTGGTGTAGACTTTGCCTTCCCGTATCCGGAAAATACAAAGCTGGAAGACTTTGTTGTACTCTTTCAGCAATACAAACGCATTAATAATATTGTCTTGCATAGTAGTCCTTTTGGAAGGCGTGTACAAACAATGGGACACTCAAAATATTTGGTGCTGATGGAAAGTGAAATTGTTTCCGAGAGAAGTTGCGGAGTGATAGACAAAAGCCTCTTTTCGATTCATTTAAAAACTTTTACAGAAGCTAAAAAGCACAATACCTGTCTCAATGGAAAAGTATCTATTGACAAACGCGGGATGATTCGAAACTGTCCTTCGATGCCGGTTGACTTTGGGAATATTGATAAGGTTACTTTGCGAACAGCAATTAAAGATGATCGATTCAAAAAATACTGGAACCTTTCCAAAGATCAAATTGAAGTTTGCAAGGATTGTGAATTTAGATATATCTGTACGGATTGCCGGGCCTATACCCTCGACCCCGCGAAAGACAATAGTAAACCAATGAAATGCGGTTATGATCCATATACTGGCGTATGGAAAAACTGGAGCGAAAATGCACTAAAAAAATCTCAGCTTGCTGAGACCACCTAAACTTAAAATCGAAAATCGGACATCGAATCACGAATTTCGAACAACGAAAATCGAACAACGAATTTCTTCACAAGCTATAAAACTATCACTATGGTTTTACAACAAAATGCCCTACAGGAAAACGAAGTAAAAAAGAAAAAAAACAGGTTTAAAAAATTTCCTTTTTACAAGCAGGCGGATGCAAAAGATTGCGGCCCGACTTGCCTCAAAATTATAGCTAAACATTTTGGCCGAATCTTAAATATTCAAAAACTCCGGGTACTCTCTGAAACGACCAGGTTGGGGAGTAATCTGAAAAGTATTGCCAATGCTGCTGAAAAGATTGGCTTCCGATCCTTATCGGTAAAAATTGATTTTAAAAAATTATTGGAAGCGCCCCTGCCCTGCATTGTCCACTGGAACAAAACGCACTTTGTCGTACTCTATAAAATCAAGGACGATGTATGTTATGTTTCTGATCCGGGCTTTGGTCTGTTAACCTATTCCAAAAAAGAATTTATCGAAAACTGGATAGGTAACAATGCAGATGAAAACACCCGGGAAGGAGTGGTGCTGTTATTGGAACCCACCCCCGAATTTTATACAGATGATACGGGAGATCAAAGCAAGGTTTTTGGTATTTCTTACCTGACTAAATATCTTTTTAAATACAAACCTTTTTTAATTCAATTAGTAGTTGGATTATTTGCAGCAAGTATTATACAATTAATTTTTCCATTTCTGACCCAAAGTATAGTTGATATTGGAATTAAAAACATGGATATCAATTTCATTGTATTAATTCTAGTCGCTCAGATATTCTTGTTTTTAGGAAAAACCTCAATTGAAGTAATCAGGGGATGGATATTGCTACACCTCAGCACCAGAATTAATATTTCTCTGATTTCGGATTTTTTTATAAAACTCATGAAGCTGCCCATTTCGTTTTTTGATGTCCGAATGACCGGTGATATTCTGCAGCGAATTAATGATCACAAAAGAATTGAATCGATTTTGACGACATCTTCATTAAACGTTTTATTTTCGACGATTAATTTGCTCACCTTCGGGGCAGTCCTGGCTTGGTATAGCTTATCCATCTTTCTGATTTTTCTTTTGGGAACGGTACTTTATTTTGGATGGATTTTGTTCTTCTTTAAAAAACGGAGAGTACTGGATTATAAACGATTTAGTCAGATGAGCCAGGAACAGAGTAAAGTCATCGAGTTGATCAATGGTATGCAAGAGATCAAATTGCATAATGCAGAGAAACAAAAACGCTGGTCCTGGGAATTTTTACAAGCAAGACTTTTTAAAATTTCAATAGAAGGTCTGGCGCTGGATCAATACCAGACCGTTGGTTCCGGTTTTATTAATGAATTAAAAAACATATTAATTACAATTACCGCAGCGATGCTTGTGATCAATGGAGAGATTACACTGGGGATGATGTTGGCGGTCACCTATATCGTAGGCCAGTTAAATGGCCCGGTTTTACAAATCATAAATTTTCTAAAAGAACTGCAAGACGCTAAAATATCTCTGGAGCGTCTGGGAGAAATTCACCACAAGGAAGATGAAGAACCGGTAGATGTGCTGAAAGTCAGTGACATTTCAAGGGATGATGATATTGTCATTAATGATTTAAGTTTTAAATATCCGGGGACATTTCGCCCTGTTCTAACGGACCTTAGCCTTACTATCCCTGCTAAAAAGGTTACAGCTATTGTCGGTGTAAGCGGTAGTGGTAAAACTACGCTCATGAAGCTCTTACTCAAGTTTTATGATCCACAGAATGGCAATATTCAACTCGGTAATGTAAATCTGCAAAACTTTTCGCAAAGCGTCTGGCGGGAAAACTGCGGGGTAGTAATGCAGGAAGGTTATATTTTCAATGACACCATTGCGCAGAATATTGGTGTAGGCGTAGATGAAGTTGATAAAGAAAAATTAGATCACGCAGTAGATATTGCTAATGTGAAAGACTTTGTAGAATACCTCCCGCTGGGCTACAATACGAAGATCGGGATGGAAGGGGTCGGATTGAGTACCGGACAAAAGCAAAGGATTTTAATCGCCCGTGCAGTTTACAAAGATCCCAACTTTTTATTCTTCGATGAGGCTACTTCCGCCCTGGATGCCAATAATGAGAAAAACATTATGGAAAAATTGGATCGCTTTTTCGAAAACCGAACGGTGGTAGTTATTGCTCATCGACTCAGTACAGTAAAGAATGCCCATCAGATTGTAGTGCTGGATGAAGGAAAAGCCGTTGAAGTCGGAAATCATGAAGAACTGATTGCGAAAAAGGGAAAGTATTATGAATTGGTTAAAAATCAATTGGAACTTGGAAACTAAAATATCATGGAAAACAAAAATAAAAAAGCTAAACCTGCGGAGCTGCAACCTGATGATAAAAATAAGGCTCAGACGATTACACTACCTGACGGGCAGGTAATCAAAATCAAAGGGGTGATGAATATCAAACCCGATCATCTTGAAATTAATAAAGAGGATGGGCCCATACCTTTGAGCCCTTCTACTACGGATCAGGTGATAATGATACAGCCAGCCGATGCTGGAGATAATTCGGAGATACAGCTCAGGGAAGAGAATGTTCAGGAAATCCTGACGGCCGTACCAAACTGGATGATACGATGGGGGAATACACTGTTTTGCGCTTTAATTCTATTATTACTGGCTATTGCCTGGATGGTTCGCTATCCACAGATAGTTTCTACTAATGTGCAACTGGTAAACGAATTCCCGGCACAATACCTCGACTCGGACTACTTTCTGAAATATGAACACTTATTGGTGGCTACGGGCACTGATGTACGGCACAATAGCCCCCTGATGGTCAAAGAGACAGATGCAGTGTATAGCGATATGTTCCTGCTGAAATCCATTACCGATACTTTAAAACTTAATTCCAGAACCTTTGAATTCCCTTTTTCTGAACTATCGGTGCTTTCTTTGGGAGAGGTACAGGATGAATTCGCTCGTTTTGAGGATAGTTATCGACTTTATCAGAATAACAAAAACGAAATGGCTGCATCTAAAACCGATTCGTACGCAGGAAATACTGTAATACCAGATGATCGGGTCCATTATTTCCGTAAGCTCATTGAAGATTATCAGCAAATGAAAATGGCCATCGAGGCATGGGATGAAAAAAATGTAGTGCGTGCTGCTCTGGAAGGAAAAGTGGAAATTGTCCATCAACCGATGAGCTATCTAAAAATTAAGCCTCCCCAACGGGCCCGCTATATTGCGCGTATGCAGATTCCCCTGGTGAATTCCGGAAAAGTTGCTTTGAATCAAAAAGTTCAGGTGCGCCTGGATAATTACCCGGAGATGGAATTCGGTATTTTAGAAGGAACGATACACAAGATCAAACGAACGAATAGTGATAGTGAGATTGCTTATGTTGCCGAAGCACAACTGCCCGCAAGGCTCATTACAAGCTATAAAAAGGAAATTGATTTTGAGGAAAATTTATCTGGAAGTGGAGATATCATTGTTAAGAACACACGTTTGATCGAGCAGTTTTTGACTTCCTTCCGGCACTAGATTTTACAAATTGAAATTGCTTATATAAGAACTTGTCTAAAGTTCTGGAATCTTGCACAAGAGAGCAATTTTGTTCTGAATAGGGCATTTTTACAGCCGATGCGGGCAATCCATTGGAAAAATAAGGCAATACAGGAGGAAATTTGCCGCTTGTTACTGAAAAGTAGAATTTCAGACAAGCACTAAAAGAAATTCTAACAAATTCGTTGTTTTCTGGGTATTTTGTAGGCTCTGGAGATTTACAAATCCTGAGCCTTTTTTTGTTTAGATTAAATGTCTTTCCTATCTTTACAAATCTCTGGGTGATACACACACTATTCTATTGACTTGCACCCTAAATAGATATTTGAATAGATCATTTATCTATTATTCCTGATAATCTAAAAATGTATGTCAGCATTTGATGCAGACTGTATGGAATTGTCTTGTTTAATTTTTTAGTGCTTTTGACTATACTTCATATATTTTTGTATTAAAAATATTATCAAGTATATGGCATCGGATTTGTAGTATTCGTATTACAAACTTTGAATTTTAAACTATGAAATTCTCTAACCGACCTTTATAGAACTGAGTGTGATAGGTATATATCAATCAGTGCTTACATTGATACTTCGGAGCAAATTTTGAAAATAGTCTAGTGTAAAACGAGACTTTACACGACGATTATAATCCCATGACTAAAAACATTGATTAGAGTATGCAGCAAGTTAACGTAGTAATTGCAGATGACCATCAACTTTTTATTACTGGCTTAAAGACCATATTGCAAGATGTCGATGGCTACGATATTAATTTGGTTGATATTGCAAATACAGGAGATGAATTGATGAATATTTTGAAAAAGAATATTCCTGATTTATTGATTCTTGATCTCAATATGCCGGAAAGAGATGGTCTTGATGTACTCTCATCTATTGGTCATAAATACAACGATCTAAGAATTCTTGCGCTGACGATGTACGATGAATCTAAAATTGTGAAATCAGCCTTCAAATCCGGAGTCGATGGTTATGTACTCAAAAGCTCAGGAAAGGAAGAACTGGTTAGAGCGATCACGGAGGTACTTGAAGGACATACTTTTATGGGGCAGGGCGTTAGCCTTAATGCTTTTGCTACCGGAGGACGGAAAAGTGATAATGCTATCCAGTTTGAAGACCGGTTTATCAAGAAATACAACCTTACTAAAAGAGAGATTGAAATCCTTCGATTAATCTCTCATGCTCTGAGCAACAAGGAGATTGCTAAGGAACTTTATATCAGTGATCAGACCGTAAGTGTGCACCGGAAAAATATCATGCGAAAATTAGGTGTAAGTAACACTGCAGGACTGATCAAAATCGCTTATGATCATAGCTTGATATAAATTTTTTATGTTTAAAATACTGTAAAACAGTGACTTGTCAAAATATTTTCGAAAAGCCATTTAAGACAAATTAAAATATATTTTATGTGAAAAATACCAGTTTTTGGGTACATTCTGCAAATTATTATCTGCTATCTTTGCAATATCAAAACTAAATAAAACGATTTCCAAAACCGAAATTAAGCATTTAGATACAGATAAATCCCTTGAACTGAAATCTTATCCTAAAGAGCTTTTTTCCAGGCACTAATCCGATAGCCTGATTCTTTAAAAGCTTTCTCCCCTGATTGTTGTCTTGGTGGGTAAATTTTCAGAACAACCAATTAATTGCCTCTTATTCAATGTATGCTATGCATAATTGAGCGATGAAGAAGTTTGCATTTTGCAAAAGATTAAGTGGACTGGAAATCACAACATTGTATGATTTTTACATTATCTGCTCTGCCATAATTAGGAGCAGATTATTAAAAGATACGACATTTATAATCTCATGAAGGAAACGAACAACATTTCTCAACGGAAGTGGGTTTGTACGACATTTTTGTGTACCAATCTACTCAATTCTCTAAAAAATCTTGGATTGATTTTTACGACTACTGCTCCCTCGCTAAAGCTCGTAAAAGTGCGCAGGAGAAAACATCCCTTCGATTATTAATGTCGCAGATACACGTACTTTTAGTGTATATTGAATTGCCAAAGGACTATAAAATTATTATAACCAATTGATTAAGATGACAAAACGAGTACTGTTATATTTTGCTTTGCTTTTGTGGTTCGTTGTGCCTTCATTGGCACAACCTACCATTTTTGTAAGCAATGCTTCCGCAGAACCGGATGAACAAATCGTCGTGAGCGTAAATGTCACTGGTTTTGAGGAAAAAATCATTGGTATGCAGTTTTCTGTAAACTGGGATGCCGATTTTTTGCAATTTGATAGCGTAGTCGCTAACACAAATGCCTTGCCTAATTATGGAGCTTCTAATTTCGGAACGAATAATGCCAGCCAGGGAGCATTAACTACTGTTTGGGTAGATATGAGCCTGGAAGGGGTTGATTTGATGGATAGCACATCGATTTTTGATGTCTATTTCACACCGCTTGCTGGTTCTGGAGAGAGTTCTGTCATAGAAATTACTGGCTCACCGACACCAATCGAATTCGTGAATGCCAATAGTCAGACTATAAATGCTACTATTCACAGTGGTACCGTGACCATGCTTAACCCCAATAGTGTTCAGGATCTTCGGATACAATCAAATGCTGCTTTTACATTATACCAAAATGAACCTAATCCATTTGATAATAAAACAGTTATACGCTTCGACATACACGAAGCATCGGATTATGTTTTTGAAATATATGATTTAAAGGGCGCTATAATATATGAAGAATCGAATTTCTACACTCAGGGTACTTATTCGATTATAATATATCAGGATAAATTACCTGCTGTAGGTACATATATCTATAAATTGAAAACCAAAGATTTTTTTATAACTAACAGGATGATTTTAGTTAGAGAGTAAAAATGCTTTTTCTAACATCCCAAATTCCAAGGACAGATGAGTAAATTTAACACTTTTCTGGCGGTCATAGGTATGGTCTTTTTAGCCTTTACTGCCAATGCACAACTTTCTTTTACGTTTGTACCTTCCAATTCTATGCCCGATTTGGGTGAGACGATTACAGTTGATGTTGTGGTAAACGGCTTTACGGATATTGCCAGTTACCAGTATTCTATCAATTGGAATGAAACTAACCTCGATTACCAGGGGGTATCTAATTTTGGCTTGCCGGGATTGACCAGCGGAGGTAATTTTGGACAAACGCAAATCAATCAGGGAATTCTGACAACTTCCTGGTGGGACCCGGATGGGGGGACACAGTCTCTCACAGATGGTTCAGTCCTATTTACGATTACCTTTGATGTAGTAGCTTCAGGCGCTACTTCCACTGAGATTCAATTTTCGGAGAATCCTTTATTCTTTGAAATTATTGCTGATCAGGGAGGGCTGACGGATATTACAGGCTCCACAACTTTCAATAATACGACTATTGATGTTGCCGGAGGGAATGTCGGAGGAGGCCCTACTTGTGATTTTTCGGGTTTTGGGCTGACTGTAACCAGCGACTCTGCTGCAACCGGAAATAATGTATGTCTGGATGTAGCGGCTTGTAATTTTGATCAGATTGTTAGTATGCAATACACGATGCAATTTGATCCTACTACACTTCAATTTAATAATGTAGAAAATTTTAATCTGCAGAATCTGGAGGCGGGAGCTTTTGGTACCACTAATGCTGGTAACGGCTTTATTACGCTTTCCTGGTTTGATTCTCTGGGATCAGGAGTGACCGTACCGGATGAAACGGTATTATACTCTATTTGTTTTACGGCTATTGGAGCAGGTGGAGAGGTTGATACAGTAATGATTAATGATGCTTTAGCACCAATAGAAGTTACTGATGCAAATTCGGGGGGAGGAAATATAGGCTTGGAAAGTGTTGATGGCGAAGTGAGAATTACCGGTAATTCCGGAAGTGCAGTGACCATTCTTGCCAGCCAGGCACAAGGTGGAATGGGAGATACCGTGACTATAGATATCAGTGTTAGGAATTTCGATTCCATAGCCAGTCTTCAGGGAAGCATGCTTTGGGATCCGGCTATAGTCAGCTTTTTTGATGTAGAATCATCCGGCAATCTTCCGGGTAGTCCCAATTTTAACACTTCTTCAACGTTAACGGATGCAGGAAAATTGACCTTTAGCTGGGAAGATCCCGATGCTCAGGGTGCATCAGTAAACGATGATGTCATTATTTTTAGCATAAGATATATTGTGATTGGAGAAGCCGGAGACGAGAGTGTTGTAGATTTTACCAGTGATCCTACGCCAATTGAAGTTTCTCAAGCTATAAATGGGCAATTAGAGCTGGTTCCGCTGGCTAAAATTCCTGGCCTGGTCAACGTTACCGGGGATGGGCTCCTGGAACTCACTATTAACCAAATAAGCGGATGTACCGGAGATACGGTCTGTATACCGATAACGACTCTTAATTATAATGGCGTTGTCAGTATGCTTTTTGATATGAGATGGGATAGTATGGATTTGCGATTTGTTCGTACTCAGGACTTTAGCATTAGCGGTTTGGATGCCAATGACTTCAACCTGCTTAATGCCGGAGAAATCAGACATTCCTGGTTTGAACTCAATCTGGAGCCACAAACGCTTGCTAATGGAGATACTCTTGTTAGTTTATGCTTCGAAATTTTAGCGGGCGACGGGGAAGTTGTCCCGGTATTTTTTGATCAAACATCCATTATTGAGATTACCGATGGGAACAATGCAATACCTAATATGGTAAATGATGGAGGCATCACTGTCGACTGTAGTATGGGAGCGCCCATGGAAGTTTCTGATACGCTTATCACAAATGTATCCTGCAACGGAGCTACTGATGGGGCAATCGATATTACGATATCCAATTCAGTCGGTACAGTTACCTATAATTGGAGTAATAGTGAAACTTCCCAGGATTTGAACAATCTTCCGGCTGGTGATTATACCGTCACTATTACCGATGATAATACGACCCTTATCGAAACTTATACGGTTACCGAACCGGATGTATTAACAGTTGCGATGTCTTCAATGGATGCTACTACCAATGGAGGAAGTGATGGCGAGGCTACGGCTACGCCTTCCGGAGGTACTTCTCCTTATAATTATAGCTGGAGTCCGGGAGGAGGAACGACTCAGACGATTACCAATCTTTCAGCAGGAACCTATATGGTTACGGTAACTGATGCTGAGGGATGTACGGTTACAGATCAGGTTGATGTAAATGAACCCAATGCAATAAGCACGACCATTGTGGGAACGAATGTAAGTTGTAATGGAGCGAATGATGGAGAAGTAACGGTTACTCCTACCGGTGGAGATGAACCATATAGCTACAACTGGAGTCCGAATGTTGGTTCAGGTGCTACCATTACTAACTTAAGTGGCGGAACCTATAGTGTAACCATTACAGATAATACAGGTGTTACTGCTACTAGTTCTGTTACTATAAACGAACCGGCCCCATTGACGGTGGATGTTACTGATGATAATGTAACCTGTAATGGTGCTAATGATGGTACAGCCACGGCTACACCTGGCGGTGGAAATGGAAGTTATACTTACGAATGGAGTCCGGGAGGAGGAACTACCCAGACAATTACTGATCTTGCAGCTGGTCAATATACCGTTACCGTTACAGATGTTCAGGGATGTACGGAGACAGGAACTACTTTTGTAAGTGAGCCTGATCCGCTAACTGTTTCTGGCGATGTAACGCATGAATCTGGCGTAGGTGCTGAAAATGGAGAAATTACAGTAACACCTTCCGGTGGAACTGCAGGTTATACTTATCAATGGAGTCCGAATGTTGGTAATGGCGCAACTGTTACCAGTCTTGCTCCGGGAGATTATACCGTGACGGTTACGGATGCAAATAGTTGTACCGTTGTTGAGACTTTTACTGTTAACGAGTTTGATGCACCGGTTATTACGGTTGAAAATGTTACCAATGTACTTTGTAATGGTGAGGCAACCGGTGCGATTGATATATCAGTTGCCGGTGGTGTTACGCCTTATACCTACAATTGGAGTCCTGATGGTGAAACTTCTCAGGATATTTCCGGAAAAGTTGCCGGTAATTATACTGTTACGGTTACTGATGATATTGGAACTACTGCGGTAGAAACGATTACAATCAGTGAGGCTACGGCCATATCAATTGTAATTGATGGACAAAATAATATACTCTGTAATGGTGAGGCCACAGGATCGATCAATATAAGCGTTTCTGGAGGAAACGCGCCTTATAGCTACGACTGGGGTGCAGGAGGTACCAACGAAGATCCATCTAATCTTCCTGCAGGGACTTATACGGTAACTGTTACCGATAATAATAGCTGTACAGCAGTAGGAACGACAGTAACAATTACTCAACCGGATGCTTTGGATGTAGCAATTGTATCATCAACTAATATTAATTGTAATGGTGACGCTACGGGAGCAATCGATATTAATGTAACGGGTGGAACTACTCCTTATGATTATGATTGGGGAATATCTACCCTGGAGGATTTAACCGGCTTGACGGCAGGAACTTATACGGTAACTGTTACCGATGAAAACGGATGTACGATAGTTGGACCGACAGTTACGCTTTCCGAACCTCCGGCAATCACTGCTTCTAGTTCTTCAACTTCAGTAAGTTGTAATGGAGAAGCAGACGGGACGATTACTTTAAATGTATCAGGTGGTGTTCCGGGATATAACTACAACTGGAGTCCTTCACTTCCAAATCAACCAAACCATAATAATGTTCCGGCAGGAACTTATAATGTAACTATTACAGATGTTGCTGGATGTACTATTGTAGAAGGGCCGATTGCTGTTACTCAACCGGCAGCATTAAGTATTTCCAATACGGTTACAAATGCTTCAGCATCGAATGATGACGGCGCAATTGATCTTACTGTTAATGGTGGTACACCGAATTATACCTACAACTGGAGTAATGGAGCGACTTCTCAGGACCTTAGCGGGCTTGCTTCGGGATGTTATGCGGTAACGGTAACGGATGCCAATGCTTGTGAAGTGAGGGATTCTATCAAAGTAGGGGGTATTATCGTACTTACTGCGGATGTTTCGGATGTTTCCTGTGCAGGTATCTGCGATGGTGAAATTAATCTTAGTGTGAATGGTGGAATTGCGCCTTATACCTATACCTGGGCCGGAAGTGGTGTAACGAATGGTGTTGAGGATCAAACTGGCCTTTGTGCGGGTGCTTATAGCGTGACTGTTGCTGACTCAAACGGTAGCTTGGCTACGCAGAACTTTACCGTTGGTACACCAACTGCACTAACGATCGCCGGAAGTGATATTCAGGATGAATCGGGAGATGGTTGTAATGGTTCTATCAATATCAGTATCACCGGAGGGACTTTACCCTATACTTATAATTGGAGTAATGGGGCTACAAATGAAGACCCGGTTGATCTTTGTAAAGGGGATTATTCCGTGACGATTACAGATGCCAATGGTTGTATTCTTACTTCTGATTTTACTGTGTCGCCTCCACCATTGGTGGTAGCGAATGACCAGATGACAATGGTTTCCTGTAGTGGTGGAAATGATGGGCAAATCTGTGTTTCTGTATTGGGAGGATGTGGACCTTATACACTCACATTAAACGGAGATGAACAAACCAGTGTATCCGGAGAAAATGTTTGTTTTGACGGGCTGTCAGTAGGAAACTATTCCATTGTTATTCAGGATTCAGGAAGCCCTCAAATGGTCTTGGTACATCCTTTTACTATCACAGAACCGAGCCCAATCACAATTACTGTAAATAATGTCATTGATAATACTGATCCTACCGGTACGAATTGTACCGGAGCAATTAATATAACGGTTGTTGGTGGAACCGGCGGTTATGATTATGAGTGGAGTAATGGCGATACAAGTGAAGACATTTCTGAACTCTGTGAAGATTTGAGCCCATATACTGTAACTATTACCGATGCCAATGGCTGTACCTCAGTGTCTGAGGAAATAGAGATCGATCTTGGTTTAAGTATCGAGGTCGTTGAAGTGAATGATGTAAGCTGTTTCGGAGATTGTAATGGAAGCATCGATATTCAGGTATTTGGTGGAATGGCACCTTATTCTTATGCCTGGAGTCCGGGAGGAATGACTTCCCAGGATGTCACTGGCCTTTGTGCTGGTGTTTATACTGTCCAGGTAACCGATAATAACGGACTTACCGCGAACGCTACCATTACCGTAGAAAGTCCTGCTTCCGCTTTATCCGTAGAAGTAGGAAATACCAACAATCCAACTGCCGATGAAGCGAATGGTTTAATTGAATTGGATATTTCTGGAGGCTGGGGAGTGAACCCCGATGACATAACTTGGTCGAATGGTATGACCGGAGCGATCATTGGTGGTTTGGTAGAAGGTTTCTACACCGCTACGGTTGTGGATGCCAATGGTTGTGTCGAGGTGATCACGGTTGAATTAGAGGCCGATAGAATTACTTTAGATTTTGTATTTACAGAACCTAGCTGTAATGGAGATGCAGATGGTCAAATTGAAGTACTGATATCCGGCTCGGGATCGGGTGATTATAGCATTACCTGGGATCATGGCCAGTCTGGCGAGCTTGCTTTCGAATTAGAAGCAGGAACATACTGCGTAACGGTCGATGATAACAATATCGCCGGCCTTTCCGTGAACACCTGTGTTGATCTTGTTCAACCTGATGTATTGGCTATCAATATTATTGGGACAAATCCTACAGGACCTGCCAACGGACTTGTTCAGGCAGAAGTCACTGGTGGAACTCAGCCTTATACGTATCTCTGGAACACAGATAATGCTGATATAACTCCTACAGTGGATGGTTTGAATGCCGGAACGTATGGCTTGATCGTCGAAGATGATAATGGATGTACGGACATTTCTACCATTGAACTAGTGCCGGGAGGAGAGTGTCTGGAAGCAAGAAAAGTAATTTCTCCTAATAATGATGGTAAAAATGATGAGCTGATCATACGATGTGTTGAGGGATTGAATAACACTCTGAAAATCTTTAACCGCTGGGGACAAATGGTCTACCAGGTCAATAACTATGATAATACCTGGGCGGGAACAGATCAGGATGGAGATTTGCTACCTGAGAGTGGCTACTTCTGGGTACTTGAGTATGATGACAATGGTCAGCAAAAAGTACTCAAAGGAGCTTTCACTTTATTAAGAGGAGAAAATTAATCTTATTCCCAAAAACATTTAAAGGAAATTAAAATGAAAAAATTAATATTCATATTCGCAATTATCGCTTTCTTCACTAACTCAGCCCTGGCTCAGGAAGAAGCTGTCTTTATGCATTACATTTTCAATCCTACTTTGATCAATCCGGCAGCAACCGGTTTTGATAGGGATCATCACAACGTTTTTATCAATATCCGTTCGGCCTGGACAAATTTTCCGGAAACGCCTAAAACTTATGCTTTGAGTTATAATGGCCCTATAGGAAAAAGATTAGGCATAGGCGGAATGATCTATACGGAGAATATTGCGGGCTTGACGCGCTTCCGTGGTCAGTTATCTTATGCTTTTCAATATGAAATTAACGACTTTGACATGGCCTTCGGATTGTCGACAGAGTGGCACACAACTTCCATTGATAATTCTGTAACCAATAGTTTTCTTTTTGATATGGATGATGAGATCGTTATGGCCGCTCTTGATGGGGAAACAGAATTTGATGCTACGCTTGGTATCTATGGTAGTTATCAGGATCGCATCTTCTTTGGTTTGAGTTCTCCTGGCTTGGTACGTGGAAAATTGGATCAAATTTCCGGAAATGGAGATGGTGGACCTTTTCAATTTTTGACGGCTAATGTCGGTGGAAAATTCGATTTGGCTGAGTCCAAAGTTAAATTAATGCCCTCACTTCTATTTAAAAGAGTAAGAGGTGTTGATTTCCAGACAGATGTCAACCTGGTTGCTTCTTTTCTAAAAGAACAATTATTGACGGGGCTAACCTATAGAGCCGGTACGGGAGGAAACCTCGGGATTATCCTTGGTACGAAATACAATACACTTCAGTTTGTTTATACTTACGATGTTTTTATGGATGAATTTCAAAACTATAATGGCGGCTCACACGAGATAACGATCAATTTTGAATTCAACAGAAATAAAGGGAAGTATGATCGCTCTATGAAGTACAGAAAATAAAAAATAGAAGGTACTTCACTGTTTATTAAAAGAAAAGCAGAGAAGTACTCTAAAAGATACGAAAGAAGTCCTTTATCAATTGGTTTTTGGGATGGCCTCTCTCTACACTTGTTAGAGGGGGGCTTCTCTACTTTATATAGCTGAAATTACAATATTTATTCCGTTTCTCTTTTAGAGGAATCAAGTGCAAACCCAAATGGCCGGTGTCAAAGTTAAATTTTGGACTGGATGTTTGTATATTATATGCCTTCTTAACGCGACTTCATCATTTCGCTTAAAAATTTGTCTTGAATAAAGATACGAGCAGATAAAAGCCTGGACCCAATAAAGGCGCGCGCTCAAAGGCCGGCAGCTGCTCCCGCCTCTTTTACTAACTTCTGAGAGTTATTACCACAAGATCATTTTTCAATGAAAAAGAAAGTAGCATTGTAATATGCTAAAGTCTAGCTTAATGATTGACAAGACTATTAACTAAGAGAAGACTGATAGCAGGGTAATGACAGTTTTGCGCTACCTCCCGGTTTTAGAATCATATATACATCTAAAATCGAAAACTAAGATCGAATCACAAACAGCAAAATAATTAGGTAAATTATTATATAGTGTGGAAAGAGTGGTGTACTTAGGAAACGTACTAAAAACTTACAATAATGAGGGTGCAATTAGTATGCCAAAGGTCTTTTTTTGGTGATTTTTTCTGATTTATTTATAGAAAAATAAAAACGTTGCAAAACGTGATTTTTTATTACTGGAAAAGAAGAAAAAAATAATAAAAGGATAGATTTAATTGCTTGATTTATTGTTTTTAATGATTGATTAACAGTTGAATATAAATTTATTATTTTTTATATTAGTAAAATACCTTTAAGTGGGTATGGTGGAAAGCGTATAGAGTAGTTATCTTTGAAATGTACTTAGGAAACGTACAAAACGGCAAGCTAAAACTTTACACTTACAAACTTACAACAAGCGTGCCAAGACTTACAAAACTTACAAAAAATCCCTCCCACAACTTACGACCAAAACCATCCTCCTAAAAAATTGCAATCGATCCTAAATCGATTTGAGAAGTTCAAAAAATTGAACGCCACAAACCAACTGGCAGAAGTGAATCGACCAATTCGCTTCAACACTGAAAGCAAAATGAGGAAATTGCTTTTTAAAACACAAATCAAACAACACTTCACTATCTGAACGACACTTCAGGGAAACATTCTTTTTTAACTGAATGCTAAACTGCTTTGCTGCACCTAATTGGACGTAGTAAAGGCTTTTTAGCATAGACCAAAACAATTTGATGAGATTTATTCCATCTACATGGATAAAAATCTGTTCGTTCAGAACCGACTTCAAAAAAATCAGCAGCCTGCTCGCTGTTTTGGTCTCTTCCTTTCTATTACTTTCCATTAATGCTTTTGCCTGTGTGATTATCTGTAAAGGCAGCTTAAATGTCTCTCTGGACCTTTCCGGCCAAGCAATTATTACACCTTCTATCTTGTTGGAAGACTCCGCCTGCGACCCTAATAATTTTACCGTTGATATTACCGATCCGGAGGGTAATTCTGTAGGCAATGTTCTGACTTGTGCACATGTCGGACTCACTATGACTGCAACCGTAACACAAACGAGTAATGGCAATTTCTGCCAGACTTCAATAAATGTCGGAGATTATATAAGTCCTCAACTCACTTGCTCTGACACCTCTGTTTTATGTAATCAATCAGTAGATCCATCCGTTACCGGTTATCCGTTGGCCACGGATAATTGTTCGGTGTTTGCAAATACTGATTTGACATATGTTGATGAATTCATGGATCTTGGCTGCTTTACGGTACAAGGATCAGATACTATTACCGCTCAAATTCAGCGAACTTGGTCAGTTCAGGATGAGAGTGGCAATGTAGCTTCTTGTATTCAGATGATTTATCTGAAAAGAGTAACCATCGACGATGTGATGTTTCCTGCACATCTCGACGGCTTTGTTACTCCTGCGCTGAATTGCGGCCAGGATCCTACGGATTTATCACTTACCGGCGAGCCTTACATAGAGGGGGTAGAACTGGATAATGCCGGTTTTTGTGAGTTGATTATTTCTCACTCCGATCAAATCGTTCCACTTTGTGGAAGTAATTCATATCGCGTTCTTCGTACCTGGACTGTGGTGGATTTTTGCTCCGGGGATTTTACGTTGAATGTGCAGGTTATTAATGTAGAAGATAATATTGCCCCCCTTATAAATTGCCCCGCAGACCTTACTGTCGGTACAGCTGTTAATGAATGTACTGCTACCGTTAACTTTCCATTGACTACTGCCACAGATGAATGTTCAGAAGTCACAATTACACCATCCTGGGCCTTTGGTACCGGCTATGGCCCTTTTCTGGATGTTCCACTCGGAACCCACGAAGTGACTTATACCGCTGTTGATGATTGTGGAAATACATCGACTTGTACCACTACCATTACTGTGGTTGACAATGTTCCACCTACACCTGTTTGTGACTTTAATACACAGGTTCATTTATCCGTATTTGGCTCTGCTTTAGTCTATGCGAATAGCTTCGATAGCGGTAGCCATGATAATTGTGGAATTGAAACTATTGAGGTTAGCCGGGACGGTGTTGGCTTTAACAATTATGTATCTTTTGATTGTCAGGATATCGGAGATAGTCCCGTACCTGTTACCTTAAGGATTACAGATCAGGCTGGAAACTATAATGAGTGTACGGTTTATGCTATTATAGATGATAAATTGAATCCTGCAATATCCTGTCCATCAGATGTTTATATCTCTTGCTCCGAAGACCCTTCAAATTTGGATATTACAGGCTCTCCAATCGTTGATGATAATTGTAGCATCGACACACTTTTTTATAATGATATTGAAAACCTGAATGAATGTAATGCAGGCAGTATTCAACGGACCTGGACAGTGATTGATCTTGCGGGGAATCAGACCTCCTGTACTCAAACTATTTTTCTTGAAGATAATACGCCATTGATCGTTGTTTTTCCACAAAATTTTGTGACATCGAATTGTTTGATAAATATAGATACTTCACTTTCCGGAGCACCTTATTTTGTTAATGCTGATTGTGAAAGTATTTCCTTTACCTATGATGACGAGATAATTAGTAATGGACCATCTTGTTATCGAATTTTCAGAACCTGGTCTGTATATGAGTGGTGTACATATGATCCTAACTCCGGAACCAGCGAAGGCTTTTGGACAGATATACAAATTATTGATGTAGAAGATTCTACTGCACCTGATTTAGCTTGCGCAGCAGACACCACTATCAATCTGTTTGCTTCTGATTGCAGTGGTATAAACATTATTTTAGACTCGCCAATTGCTTCTGATTGCAATCCGAATGTAATCATCACCAATGATTCTCCCTATGCGAGCAGCAATGGCGCGGATGCCAGTGGCTTTTATCCTCCGGGGATACATACCATCAATTATACTGCAACAGATGGCTGCGGAAATTTTACGCTATGCTCCAGAGTAATCACAGTTGTGGATGCCAAAGCTCCAACAGCTATTTGCAATGGAGGGGTAAATGTTACAATTGGTCAAAATGGCATTGTGGAAGTTGCACCTGAGTTTATAAACCTGGGGAGTTTTGACAATTGTACAAGTCCCGAAGAACTGCAATACATAGTAAGTCCGAATATATTTACTTGCGACGATTTGGGTACTCAGGCTTTGAGTTTGACGGTGATCGATGCAGCTGGAAATAGTTCTATTTGTAATACCGTCATTAATATCCAGAATAATGGATCCAACTGTGATGAACCAAGTGCTGCAATTTCCGGAATTATTGAAAATGAAAACGGATTGCCGGTTCAATTAGTAGATATCGAAGTGACGGGTGGTCTGGAATTGACCGTGAATAACGATGTGACGGGCTATTTTGAGATCCCGGATTTGCCCTTGAATCAAAACTATGAAATACGTCCTGTAAAAGATATTAACTATATGAATGGAGTCACAACTTTTGATTTAGTCTTTATGCAAAGGCATATCCTCAATATTCAACCGATTAGCTCTCCTTATCGCATGATTGCAGCGGATATCAATGCTTCTGGTAGCATTTCGACTTTTGATATTGTGAAGTTGAGAAGACTGATTTTGCAGTTGGATGATTCATTTTCAGGTAATACGTCCTGGCGGTTCATTGATGCGGCCTATGTCTTTCCTGATCCGGCGAATCCGTTCCAGTCAAGTTTTCCGGAAAGCATCATAGTTAATAACCTGGAAGAGGATGTTATCGATGCCGATTTCATTGCAATAAAAGTAGGGGATGTTAATGGTAATGCCAATCCTTCGACATTTGATGGCGAAACAATCGGTGAAGAACGAAGCGAAGGTGAAAAGCTAGCTGTGAAAGCTGATGATCAGAATTTTGAAAGAGGCGATATCGTGGAAGTACCAATTTATGCAAGAGATATTTCGAATATACTTGGCTTGCAATGGACATTTAGCTTTGTTTCGGAAAAACTGGAATATCTGGATTTTACAGCCAATAGCCTTGTAAATCTTGAAGAGGAGCATTTTAATTTTAACAGAGCAGTAGAGGGGATAATTGCATTGAGCTGGCTCAAAGGTACACTTGAAATAAGCGATCCGGATGAGCCTCTGTTTAGCCTACGATTTTTGGCTAAGGATAAGGGAGCATTGCGAAATACACTGAATATTGATTCTAAATGGCTTGAAGCCGAGGCTTATTCTGAGCAAATGGAAATATTAGGCATTAATTTTGAAATTTATGAGGCAGAAATAGCAGAAAAGGAACAATTTATGCTATATAAAAATTATCCTAATCCTATTATAGAACAAACAACTGTTCCTTTTTACTTGCCACAGTCGATGCGAGTCGAAATTAGTATCGTGAATGCAGCAGGATTGACTGTACATAGATTTGAACAAAACTATGATGCAGGCTCAAATAAATTGATTTTGAATAGAAGTGATTTTGCGGCTTCGGGTATATACTTCTTGAATGTAATGCTACCGGATGGAACCTGGAAGACGAAATCGTTAATCGTTCAATAAATTTGATCATGATGACAAGAAATTGTACTTCGTACAGAAGAAGTAATTTGTTCTTATAAATAGGGTTTGATTGAGAAGGTCGACCTTCCGCCCGGAAGGCTTCCTTCTTACCCTGTTATGAAGAAAGAAAGTAGAAGCATGATCAATATGAATATAAAATAAACTTATTTGAAAAATACCATTTTGAGGGTAAGCATTGAAGTCAAATAGTTTGTAAATTTATACTATCAAAAATGATAAAATAAAAGCCAGGAAAGTATCGGAACGAATCGAAAAACTTACAATTTAACCAAGACCCCACCAAATCTCTTTTCTACCGACTTTCAGTACTTTAAATCATTATCTCCTTTATCCCTCTTATAATTTCAAGATACTCATTATTGATTTGTATAGTACAAATTCAATGGTATTATTAAACATTTTTAGCCAAGCTAAACTATAGTCCCATGATACTGAAAACGCTTATTTTTATTTTTATTCTAATGGTTTTGCGAGATGCCCGTCAGGCGGTAATCGAAGAGCGAAACTGATCTGCAAGGGTCAATTGATAAAAAGGAAACATTTCTACCCGGAACCTTTTTATAGCTATACAATGCGACGGAGTCAAAAGTGTAGTGCTCATAAGCAAAAATAAAAACTATGGCATAAGCGACCCGAGAAGGTCTTAAAAAACAGAGCCAATCTTTTACATAACAAAAACAAATACTATGATGGAAACCCGGAGATGGATCTGAATATTATTTTAACCAACTTACATTATCACTTCTTGACCGGGTTTTCTTTTTATTCAAATTTTATTAGGACAGTATTTTTCTAAATATTTGACTGATTAAAAAATTAACCAAAACAATTTGTTTTTGAGATAGCAGAATACTTTGTACTTGATAAATTGATATACTAATTTTGATGTTGATTATTTGAGTAGCAAAAAATAAATTGACTGGTTATTTATTTAATGATACAAAAAACGCTCCCCGCTTATCGATAGTTTCATTTTTGAAATCATGAATATTGTTGAGTAAATATAATCAATAAAACAACATCCCCAATACCTTATAAAAAGATATAGGTAAAGCTTTGATAACAATAAAAGAATTTGTCGGTTAATGGGAAGATTCCTCACCTGCTTGTTAGATTATTGCTTTCGAGCAGGGAGGGGTTTTTTAATATTAAATTATTGTTTAAAACACTAATCATTGATAGATAATTGATTAAGATATTTTATAAAAATAATTTAATAAAAAATAAATGTATTATAAAAAAGCATTAATTAAAAATTACCGATTTTGGGGTATTGGCATAGAAAAGGATTATTGTATCTTTGTAGAGCAAGTTGAAAGACAATTAGTAATCAAATATTTGACTTGCAAAACTAAAAACTGAATATATAAAACCACTATGACATAATTATAATTCCAGACTTACAAAAACAAAGAGAGGAAGAAATATTTTAAAAGCCTTTTAGACTAAATAAAATAATTTCTCCATCTTATCCCCACTTAAAATTTCTTGATCTCCCCCCTTAGAAATTTCAAGCAAAATAACTACAGTATCTTTTGATTAAGATATTTGAATTAGAGCATTAACTAATATTGGTTCAATTGGTCTTCTTCAATATTTTGTGAATGTACGAAACAGCAACATGAACACCAGTACACGCATAGGAAACGAAAGATTACATTTTAAAACCAAAACTATAATCCCGATGAATTTAGAGATTTACACCTATCTCATTCATTTTTCAAATTTAACAATGTCGGATATACCTCTTAAAAGGTAAAGCAAGCTTAGCCAGGTAGTAATGTGTCATTACTTAGGCTGATAGCTCGTGCTAGCAATTGGAGTATAGTTGCTTTGGGACTATAACTTTGGTGGAGTTCGTATGCTCCGCACAGTAATAAATCAATACGGCTTTTACGCATTATTAATCATATATTTTTTAACCTAAAATTTTATCTCATGAAAAAAATGCTTTCTCTATTCCAAACAGGGAAGATGACAAAAGTACTAGTACTTTCTGTTGCTTTCTTCTTTGTTGGATTAGCTGGCATTAATGCTCAGTACATGAGTGTTAATGAAGCAACCACCACTTTGAAGGGTGAGATTGAAGTACTGGAAGATGCTATTCCAAATACTACTTCAAATAATGCTCGTGAAGATATCGCTTTCAAGCTTCGTTACTACTACGATGTGATGAGAGATATCAACGAAGGGAATGAGGTAGGAGCTGCTATCCACGAAAATGCTCCTGCATACAAACCTAGAATTCACAGCTCTGGATTAGTTGAATTCACTAACGACTATCCAAACTTTAAAGTGGAAAGACAGGCTCTTGTCGACTATCTCGACAACCTGTTATCTGAGTAAGACATCAGTTCAAAATACTTACTTGGAAACTTCTTTCGCTCATCGCGAAGATTAACTTACAATTTTAACTAAAATTTAGTAAATCTCATGAAAAAAATTAATTTTACTAACCTACTTGTGCTATGCATGATGCTCTTTGGAACATCAGCAATGGCTCAGACCTTTAACGGTACAACAGGGCCAATACCTGCTGGTTCTCCTGGACTAGGTTGTCCTA
>JANQLV010000075.1 GCA_028280415.1 Saprospiraceae bacterium | reverse complement strand
TTTAGAGCAGCAAACTCAAATCGAAGATCAGGCTTCCAAAATCAATCAGTTGGAGCAAAGACTAGCCAATATTGAAAGATCACTAGGTACTTCAAAGCGCAAGGAAAGTGCAAATGCGCCTGCTGCTTTCAATAATGTAAAACTTAGTCAAAACCGTCCGAATCCTTTTAGTGATGTCACTACTATTGATTACGAAATCCCGATGGATGCAACGAATGCTTCACTGGATATCTTTAGCATGGATGGTCAGTTATTGAGATCATATAATATTGAAGGCGGACTTGGTACTGTAGAGATTCGCTCCAATGAATTACAAAGCGGTACTTACGTTTATGCAATCAATATTGATGGTACTAATATGGCTACTAATATTATGATTATTCAGAAGTAAGCAATTATGCACCAAGACTTAGCCAGACTTTAGTACTATACTGAAGTCCATCTTAAGCCCGTGGTCAAATTATACTATAAGTTATGATGGCACTTTTTACAGTTCCCTGCTTATACCCAATATATTTTGATTGCCTGTCTGGATAATAATATTCACAGCAGCATGATATCCCGGTGATGCTTTTTGCTATCGTCGGGATATCTTTTTGTACCTCCAATTATTATTGATCATAGCATGTTTTAAATGCTCTAAAAAATATTTTTTTATAACCTAGTGCATTGTTGTTTTCTATTTTTTTAATTATTTATTTTGTATTAGAAAGTAAAAACATACTCAATAGCACTAATCAAATTTAAACCCACAGCACTGCTCAAAGTATTTTGAATAAACAAAAATCTGTTTTTCGTTTCGTTCAATGCGCTAATCAAAATTCAACTAAGAATCTTAGTTAGAAACCCAAGCAGTTTTACTTCAATTTATAAACAGCTTTTCATTAGAAAAACCATGATTCCTTTTACATCAAGGAGAGATAATGTTTTAATCATTTGATCGAAACAGAGAGCTATTTATTTTTTAAAACTCTAATGCTTAATTAAAAGCTAATTTTGGTTTTCGAATTAACTGTTCCAAAATCCGGTTAGATTATAATGCTAGAAACAAATTAATATTTATAAAAAACCAATTTATTATTTGATTTTAAAAGTGCAAATATCAAAGCTTGACGAATTTATTCATTCCCGAACGATTTGATTTAACTTTTGAAAGATTCAACATTGTTCTGCATAATGGTTCATAAATAAACCGGCTCGATCAATATTTATAAAATATTTATAAGAATTATCATCGCGCGATAAACCTGAAGGCTAGATGTCTTCTAATTCAATCCTATTTTTCAATTTTTAAAGAAACAATTTTAACAATGAAAAAACATTTAAAATTTCTCCTCTTCGCAAGCTTAATGTTTTCTTTTTCATTTTCCACCAAGGCGCAGAATGTTGCGGACTATCCCGATAATGCCGCAGCTCCCGGATTGCAAAACGTAAGAGTTGGATTCCAAACCGGAAATGCACTTGGTCTTGGAGATGATCGCAATACTTTTACCGGAGCTTTTGCCGGTGCTGGCATCAATAATCATGAGGGCAATAGCTATTTCGGTTATGAAGCCGGCCTGGATCATAATGGAACCCGGAACACCTTTCTCGGAACCAGAGCCGGTGTCGGTGGGACTTCAGAGGCATCTGTTCATATCGGTAGTGCATCAGGTAGTGGAACCTTCGGATCAACTAATGTATTTATAGGTTTTAGAGCAGGAGCAGGGCGCGGTAATGAAAATAATCAACTTTATATTAACGCCGGTGCAGGTACTCCACTGATTTACGGTGATTTTGCTGACCGAAACGCAGGCATCAATACAGAAGTGCCTTTAAGTACCTTTGATGTAAGGGGTGCCAGTCTCTTGGTAACAGATGAAACAACAACTGCTGTCAATTTTGCCAACAGCCGTGCTACAGGGCTTGGACAAGCGGGTGGCCCCGGTGGAAGTTCTTGTAATCTATACGGTTTTAGGTCTCAAACAGACCTAACAAACTCTGTAAATGTCGGTATGGATGGAAACGTTCCTACGGTCCTCTGGCAAAGCAGCACCGATGATTTGACTTTTGCTTATCGAGATACAGGTTTCTTTCCTTGTTCTTCTACCCGAATTCTTCGACTTGGAGACGGTGTTGCCGGTTCGATTTACGAATTGATTTTTGACGGTGACGGTCGTGTAAACGGTAGCTGGACAGTAGTTTCTGACCGCAGATTGAAAAAAGATGTTAAATCTATTGGTAATGCGATGGATTTGATTTCTCAACTGAACGGGGTAACTTATGCTTATGATAAAGCTTCCAATCCGGATATGCACCTTCCGGATGGCCGGGTCTATGGTTTTATTGCTCAGGAAGTTCAATCTGTAATTCCCGAAGTCACGACTACCAGCTCTGAAGATGGTTTAGTAGGAGTCAAGTATACGGAAATTATTCCGGTTTTGACAGAAGGCATCAAAGAGCAGCAAGCAGTAATCGAAGCTCAGGAAGAGCGAATTATTGAGCAACAAAGCCAGATCGAAAGATTAGAACAAAGATTGTCAGATATGGAGAAGTCAATGGGTACTTCCAGGCAGAAAGAAAGTGCAAATGCACCTGCTGCTTTTAATAATGTAAAACTCAGCCAAAACCGTCCGAATCCTTTTAGTGATGTCACTACTATTGATTATGAAATCCCGATGGATGCAACGAATGCCTCATTGGATATTTTTAGTATGGATGGTCAGTTATTGAGATCTTACAATATCGAAGGCGGACTTGGTACTGTGGAAATTCGTTCTGATGCGCTACAAAGCGGTACTTACGTTTATGCAATCAATATTAATGGTACCAACATGGCTACCAATATTATGATTATTCAGAAATAAGCTGTAAGTAAATAGGTAAGTAATAATTGCCTGTTAAAAATCAGCAAAGCTCCGCAATCCACATTTGACTTAGACTTAAAAGACTTACAGAAATTCACATTCAGCGGTCTTCTCTTTCCAAGTTGTTAGTCAATATACTTAAACAATAATATAACACAGTATTTTAAAATATCCCGGCAATGTTTTTTGTCGGGATATCTTTTTGCATAATACATTTACCTTGTCTTTAGTTTTATTCCAGTATCTTTATAAAATGAAAATGAAGCTGTGATTGGATAGCTTTCTCCAATTTTACCCTCTATCGGAATACGGTATTGATATGAGGCAAACAAGCATCATATTCAAGGGATTTAGATGAATCTCTCATATACACCAAAACATTTAATACTTTCGTAAATTCATTAATCTTTTTTATCTCTATTGCAAACTCATAATCTACTCAACGAAGAAGAATTGGAATGGTCTCCGATAGTTGCCAATAATACCATGAATCGCGAACGTCAGGCTATAGGTATTAATAGTTACGAAAAAGATATTCGCTTCAATCCGATTCGTTTTATTGAAGAACGAATCAAGGATTCAGAAGTCAAGTGGCTGGATTTATGCTGTGGTCGTGGAAAAGCGCTTATTCAAACAGCCAAATACTTCAAAGATATAGAAACCAATCATCAAGTGCATTTGACCGGTTTTGATCTTGTCAATTTTTTTGATGATTTTGAAGAACATAAAACACTACATCTCCAACAAATCAATTTGAGTTCCTGGAATCCGCAAAGCAAATACGATCTTATTACAATCGTACACGGTTTACACTATATAGGAGATAAGCTTGCTTTAATAAAAAAATCAGTTGCTGCTCTTAAACCCCAAGGTATATTTATTGCCAACCTCGATTTACAAAATATCATACTAAAAAACCAAACAAAGGGGAAGCACATATTAAAAAAGCACTTCTCAGATCAAGGTTTGAATTATAGCTCCAGGTCTAAAATTTTAAGCAGGCAGGGGGAGAAAATAATAAGCTTCCCTTTCCAATATCTGGGCGCCGATGATAAAGCTGGCCCCAATTATACCGGACAGGCAGTCGTAAATTCGTTTTATGAATAAAAACATTGTCTCTGCTTAATCGTTTTTAGCAAAAAAAGCATCATACTGTAAAAATGAACTGCTATGAAGATCAAAATTCTACTTTTCCTGCTCTTAAATATTATCGTCAATAATCTGGATGCTCAACTAACAAGTGCCAATAAAAATGCGCTTAAGAATCGTATTCTCCAGAAGATCAATGCGCTGCGAAAAAGTAAAAACCTAAGCTCACTCGAATTTCATAAATCATTGACTAAGCCAGCAGAGCTACACAGCTTTTATATGAGCAAGACCAATACACTCAGTCACTTTCAAAAAAATCCCAAATATAAAACGCCTGCAAAAAGAGTGGAGCATTTCAAACCAATGGAATACGATCTGATAGGAGAAAATATTTTGCTTAGTAGTAAAGCGAGATTTCCGCTTAGCAAGAGCAAAGAGAAATTACTTGCAGATGAGATGTTTAAATCCTGGAAAGACTCTCCCGAACACTTTGCGAATATGATTGACCCCAATTACCAGTTTACCAATATTGGATTCGAGCTTAGTCGCACAGGACAAATTTATGCTACTCAGGTCTTCGTACGAAAAGGGCTAAGAATCGAAGGTCAGTTATCGGATAATGCTTTCGGGTTGACGGCCGCTTATGGGGAATGCGAAGGAGATATGGACCAATACCAGAACCTTATCGCCAACATTGGTAACTCTATCCTGATTGAAGGCAATGATGTGATTCTTTATGAGCACAATATTTATTATTTCAAAAAAATATTTTCGGGCCCTAATGATGGCATTGCAATAGACCTTATTGAGCCGGAACAGATTACTTGTGCTGAGCCGAATAAGCTTGATCTTTCACCGGTCTACGATGGCGTATTATTAAAGCCGATTTACCGGGATGATATTCTTTCCGGTAACAGGGCTTTGAGCGATTATCGGCTTATCGCAAAAGTTGGAGAAATTCCATCTCATCTCCAAAACAAGAAACTGATTCTCGCAGTGATCATTATTCGGGATGGTGTAGCCTGCCGGTATATTTCTCCTTCTTATGTATCCAGACGCATCTATAATTTACGTCCGATTGAACCCGAGGTTTTCGACCCTCCAAATATCCGTTTTTCCAATACAGGGATTGCCCGCTCGGTTACTTTAAATTATGATTTCAAAAGAAATGCTACTACTCCCCTAAGTTATCCGGAGCTTCCCGCTTCTGATGAAAAAATTCATTCTATTGAAATTAAAAGTTTTAGTTCCATCGAAGGGAACAGTGAAAGCAATGCGCTATTACATCGAAAAAGAGCGGAAACGATCAAACAACATTTAAGACAAGAATTAAGCAAACTCCCCGGCGATATCAGTATCTCCACGCAAGAGAACTGGGCGCATTTCTTTTTCCAGCTCAAATATCATTTTGCGGATAGTTTGCTCGAAAAAAGTAAAGCCGAATTAAAGAAGCTCGTCGTTGAAGATAAGCTCCCTATTTTACCCTGGGACTCCCTGCTTTTTGAACAAAGAAAATCTTTCGCAACGATCCATTACGAGGGTCAACTCAATAATATCGGTCCAGCCGAACGAATGGCGGTGAATCTGCGTCAGGCTGTTTTAGACGGGAACATCCCATTGGCCAATAAAGCCCTTTTCACTTTTTATACTTCCGGTGCAAAAGACAAGCAACTTTTATTCGAAGATGCTGTTTTCAATGCTCTGCTAAACGAAAAAGAACTGGTACAAAATGCAGCGGCTGCCTTAAGTTTGGTCCACCGAGGCAACCGACAACGAGTGAGCAAGTTCATTAGCAAATGGATAGATCATAGTGATGAATTATCGGAAGCAGCCCTTTTCAATCTGGTACATCTTTATACGATTCTCTATGATCAGCTTTTAAAAACCTGGGATTTGCCGGCACAAAGTTTAGCCAATGTAATCCATCCCAAATATATCGAATCCATAAATGAGCAAATCAAAAATGATACGTTGACTTTAAACCTGAATTTATCCATCATCAAGTATTATGGACAAATCAACGATGGGCCCAATATTTCCCGATCCTTTAATTATATTTCCAAACATTTTAAAAATCGAATTACAAATATTGAAAGTAGTATTGATCTCGCTTTGTTTTATAATTACTGGAGCATGTATGGTTTGACTAATCAGTATTTGCTTCAATTATTCAACGAGGACAAACTCAATGAAGAGGCGCTTTTTATTCTACTGAGTACCCTGTATTACATGCACGATTCTGGAGACCTGGATGAATATGAGAAAATTTACCAAAAAGCAATGGAATTAAACAAGACTCGCTGGTGTTCATGGATCAGTAAAGAAATCTACTTACTCAAGGATCAAAAAATAAAGAAGCTGTATTGTTCGGAATGCCCTTAAAGCATTACCCATTAAAAATGAAGCATAAGATTCTATCGATGGGCTTTATCAAATTACGTAATTAGCCTGTAATTGATTCACAAGTAAAATTCAATGATTTTTGTATCAAAAAAGAAATGATTATAGAATACGATTTTGCCCAAGACCTTTTGCAAGCCATCGAACAGGAGTTGGAGAACGCAGATAAGACTGGTGTTATACGCACAGCTCTGGATTTTCCAAAAGTCAAAACGGATGATATTGAACGGCTTTTTGATGCTCAAAATTTTTGCCTTCCCCTATTCACCCGTGATAGTACCGAGATCGTTCAGATCAGTAATTATTTTTACGAAATCTTTTTCAATGGTATCCAGCATAAACATCCCGAGCTGGCACAAGATAATATAAGCGAAGCTATTAGCGATATGATGGGTAAGAATCGAGCCGCTTCCCTGATATATACTGCCATTTATGGCAAAATCAACAATTTGGTTTTCAATTATCGTGAAGTACTTAGAGTTACTATTGCAGAAGATAATCTAATTGGTATCCACGATGAAGAACGCCTATTGCTTGGTCACCTTAACAAGTATCATCAGCTATTGCAGTCCGAAGAAAAGCAGATAGATTTGCTCCGAGGTATTATTCTGAATAAAAAGATTAGTGACCTGGTCCTGAAAATTTACATTCGTTTTATCAATCTAAGATTACAAATTCTCAAGCCACAACGTCCCGAAAACATTAGTCAAAATAATATCAAAACCGATTTTGAAAAGTTTATTTGGAAGGGCAACCAAAAGCAATTGTGCGAACTCTTCGTTATGCTACAGGAAAAAGGCTGGATCGAAGAAATCAGATATGGAAAGATCAACAAAGCGGCAAAAGCTATTTGTAGTACGTTTGATCTGACCCTCACTCAAAAGGATGCAAGTACGGATATAGAAAACTCTTTCTATCAAATCTTAAAAGGTAAAATTGATCCTGATACTAAAAAAAGAACTTATGAAGATATTTTTGGGATGCAATACGAATTTTCTTTTAAAGGAATACGTGATTTGCACTAAACCCATTCATGTATTTTTGCATTGACCGGGTCTGTAGAAAAACGTTTGAACAAAGCATAGTAATGCGGCCAGCTTGTCAATCAAATCCCGATTGCACTTCAACCATTCCGCTATGACTTCTTCACTACCTTGTCCGGCTTTTCAATTCCTGAATTGATACTTTCTTTCCATATTTTTTTAAATTAGATGATTCGAATATATAAAGTGTACCAATCAATCTTATACCAATATGAAAAATAGAAAAATCACGCTCAGCGAACAGGAAATCCCTGACAAATGGTATAACATCATTGCAGATATGCCTAACAAGCCACTTCCTCCGCTACATCCCGGGACTCTTGAACCGATCGGACCTGAAGCACTTGCTCCTTTATTTCCAATGGAATTAATCAAACAGGAAGTTAGTCCCGAAAAATGGATAGACATCCCGGATGAAGTCCGGTACATTTATTCACTCTGGCGCCCTACTCCGCTTTATCGTGCTTATGGTCTGGAAAAAGCGCTGGATACCCCCGCCAGGATTTATTACAAATATGAGGGAGTTAGCCCTTCGGGTTCACATAAGCCCAATACTGCTGTCCCGCAAGCCTATTATAACAAACAGGAAGGCATCAAGCGTATTACTACAGAAACAGGTGCCGGACAATGGGGCAGCGCTCTTAGTTTTGCTTGTAATCATTTCGATCTGGAATGTGAGGTTTATATGGTTAAACTTTCCTATCACCACAAGCCCTATCGAAAAATCATGATGAATACCTGGGGCGCTAAAGTTTTTCCATCTCCCTCAAACGCAACCGAAGCAGGTAGAAAGATTTTGGCTCAAGATCCCGATACAACCGGTTCACTTGGTATTGCTATATCCGAAGCGATAGAAAGAGCAGCCACTAATGATGATACCAAATACGCCCTTGGAAGTGTCTTGAATCATGTCAAGCTGCATCAGACGGTAGTTGGTCAGGAGGCTATCAAACAAATGGAAAAAGCCGGTGATCTACCGGATATTGTAATTGCTCCATTTGGTGGCGGTTCAAATTTTGCAGGACTTTCTTTTCCTTTCCTGAGACTTAATCTGGAAGAAGGGAAAAATATTCGTTGCATTGCCAGCGAGCCCACTTCTTGTCCCAAACTGACCAGAGGGGTATTCCGTTACGATTTTGGAGATACCGTAGGTATGACACCTCTCTTGCCAATGTATACGCTTGGGCACAATTTCGTTCCGGCACCAATTCATGCAGGGGGATTGAGATATCATGGAGCGGGTGTGATTGTTAGCCAATTGTTGAAAGACAAACTTATCGAAGCAGTTGCACATGACAATATTGAAGTTTTCGAAGCGGGGGTTACTTTCGCTCGCGCCGAGGGCATCATTCCGGCACCAGAAGCAACACATGGTATTGCAACTGCAATTGCCGAAGCTCAAAAATGTAGAGAGGAAGGCGTTTCCAGAACCATTCTATTTAACCTTTGCGGACATGGAAATTTTGATATGAAAGCCTATGAAGATTATTTCGCTGGCAAAATTGTCAAACATGAATTGAGTACAGAAGAAATCAATGCTTCTTTAGCAAAACTGGAAACACCTTTAATTGACTAAATGGTGGAAACCGAATATCAAGTCCTTATTCGATATTAGTATTTAGTTTTTCGTCGTTTTTTCGAATTCGAGCTTCGAATTCGAAATACGATTTTGTCCCCAAGACTTTAGGTTGATACAGTTAGGTTATAAACTAATTTAAAAATAGGCAAATGATATATTTGCAGGTACTTGATTGTCAGGAATCGAGCACTTATTACTATTTTTAACCTGTATTTTCGTACAGCTTTAATACCTATCCCTTTTATGAGGTATCTTTTTGTACTATTTGGCTTTCTCATTCTATTTTCCGATTGCAAAAAAGAAGAGGATTTACTTGTTGATCAAATCATTGGTAGCTGGCGTCTGGCCGAAGTTATCGCTTATGACCGGGAAAATAATGATGTCGATAAGACGGTAAAATCCATGCTTGGAAATCAATTGATATCCAATGGTTATGTTTTGCATTTTTTCCCGGATTCCTCTTTTACCGAGATCGATGGTTACAAAGCGAATTTAGGCAAGTGGGCATCCCTCAATAATCAAATGATCCGAACAAAACATTTCAATTTAACTATAAAAGAATTTCAGAAAAGTACATCGAGGGAGTTTTTAATCCTGGATATTAATCATAGAGGCGAAAATCTGAAATCAACACTTAAATTTGTCAAAGAAGGAAAGTCCCTGGAAGATTTCACAACTGATCCGTTTTATCCAGATCACAATCTCTGGCGTATTCCTCCGGAGGAAAAAGAAAGCGAAGAAGAAATACAGCAGCGTTTGTTAAACTATATTTTACATTATGCTTATATTCTGAAAGCTTCAGAAGAACGTGAACATCAAACCGTTTCCTTTAGCCACTCACTCGGACTGATTCAGGTATTTCGTGGCGGGATTGGCCGGGTTCCTAAAAACAGGATTAAACAAGAATGGATCAATTGTTTCTATGACGAAGATGATGCTATGAAGGCTTATGCTTTATTTAGTAGTTATTTGAAAAAAGGCGTCTATAAGGGTGGCACCACAGGCAATTGGGTCAAGGATGATTTTGAGATATTGCTTCATATCTATCAACAAATAAAAACAAATGAGAATCAGCAAATATAGTGATATCCCCTTTGTCTTCTTAGTGCTGATTCAGCGTTTAAGACGCTCGCGAAAATGTGTAAAAGATGCTTGATTCAGAACAAAATCTACCGCTGGCAGCCAACAATAGAATTTTGCTCAGTCATTGAGTAAACCAATAAAGGTAGCATTTATTAAAAAAGCATCATCAATGTGTACATCGAGCTTTTGTGGAATATGATAGGGATTGATACTATAGCGATCCGATATAGTTTTTGAATATCTTCTCCCATCAATTGAATAATCAATTTTTATCACCCCTTTCAAATGAGGCTTCGTTCTGGGATTAATTTTATGTTTAAATTGATTTCCCACTTCTAACCAGCTTAATTGCAAAGTATCTGTCCCCGTGAAAATATCTCCTGTTCCATAAACCAGAACATCTGCTAAAGAATTAGAGGATTGATTTTCGATACTTATACTAATCTGGGTTCTTAAATGCCCCGAGATTTTTATGTACCCCCAGGACAGTGGTAGAAATAATAGCAATAAAAGAACTGTAATTTTTTTATAACCTTTATATGCCAATGAATCTGCTGATGGATCAGATGTACGCAAAGTCAATATCAAAGCAGTAATCCATAAGACTACACTCAATATAATCATTGGAAAGGTAGCTGGTCCTAAGCCTTTAAGTGGGGAGATCACAAATAGCAAAACAATAGTAGCTATTATAATAGCTAAGCTAGCAAACCTTCGTGCGTTTTTCATAACTGATTTGATTTTGTATTCGATTTACATAAACCACTAATGTTGATCCAGCATAATTTGATTGCCATCGGGATCATGAAGAACAATTGATTTCATGCTATCTTCTGTCCTGGCTTCTTTAACAAGATTGATTCCCTGAGACTTCAATTGCTCCTGAATGTCTAACACATTCTTTGGATTGAAGGTGAGAATATTATCCTGAAACATACCCTGAAATAAGCCAATCTTAACCGAAGAATTTTCCAAAATACGCCACTTCATAACATCAGAATCTTTAAAGGCCTCATTCATGTGTCCACCATCAATTACATTGAAACCCAATTTTTCATAAAACTCCAGACTTTGTTCAATATTTTTTACCGCCAGACTCATTGAAAAATTTCCTAAATCCATATTTACATTTTTACTCAAATATGGGGTTTTATCATCATACTTAGGTATGAGAACCTGTCTGAATTTCAGTTTTTCCTGATCAAATAGTAGGAAAAGCCCTGATCATTTTCGCCAAGTACATTTACCCATAATCGCGAATCATCAATTTTTTTGTACTGTATTTTTTTTGGAAAGTCATGATCCGGATTTTCAAAGGAAAGGATTTTTTCCTCTGTAGTATTAAATTTAAAAGGAATAGTTTGTCCCATATTTTGTTCTGGGACATTTGCTTTGTAAACGATTACATCATCCTCCATCTCAATCAGCAAAGTTTCTAGTACCTGCTTTTTATGCTCTGTCATTTTATAAGATTGCCCCACCAATTTCTTTTTGCCGGATCGCTCCCATTGCTCGAAAGTCGACTTACCTTCAACTTGCCACGTTCCGACGAGGAATTGTAGTCGAGCAAATCTCTTATTATTCTGACAGCTCAGGATAAATAACAAAACAAGAAAAATAAAATTGCTTTTACAAAATTTATACATGATGATTTTTTAAACCGATTTTATGCCTCCATAGATTTGAAAAAATTCAGAATCAAAGGAAGGTCCGTCTCTGTTTTCCTTGGTAGCACCAGAGACACCGCATACTTTTGACCAAGAAAAGACAAGGCTTTATACTGGGCAAAATACTTAAAATAGCTCATTAACATACCTTGTTCCAGACAAATTTTCTCGATTTCAAAGGTTTTAAAATCGAGCATCATGCCCGTTTTAATGGTCTTTGACATGGCCTCTTTCATACTCCAAATTGCCGTAAAACCGGATAAATGATCCATTCCCATGTCTTTAAGTAATAATCTTTCCTCTTCCATTAACTGTGTCCATAAAGTTTCTTCTTTATGAGCATTGAGTTCCTCCACATCAATCCCCATTGGATGCGCTTCGGGAAAAGCAAGACTAAGCCCCAGTTCATCACAATGGCTTATGCTTATCTGGATATTCGGTTTTCGCTGGTTTCTCACGAGTGGAAATTGAAATACCCCGGTATCAATCCAAAAATCATCGGGGGATTCCGAGGGGAATAATTCAGTCAAAGCTTTTTTGGCAGATAAACGACCGGCCAGATAACTGGTTTTCCTCAAATCATAGCGATAAGCTTCCAGTACTCTTTGTTCCTCTGAATGTAAACGAGTTGTGAAGTTCAGAAATTGATCAAAGTTTCCTTGCACATATGCTATACTTGCCTGAAATTGCCCTTTCTCCCGAATCAATGGTATTAGTACAGCCGCTTCCTGCATAGAGAGAATTTGAAAAATGATATTAAGACTTGTTTCCGCTTCGTCAAAGGTATGTTTCCTTTTTGATAAGTGCCAAATTATAGGAGTCCTTCCGAATCAAAGGGATTTATAGAATATTGAAACTTTGTGAAGACAGGGATCAGGTTTTTGGTATTGGCTAATTAGGTTTTCCAATATCTCCAAAATCCAATGCCTGAAACCTGGTTGCCCAACACCTCCTTTCCAAAGCATTAGATAGCAATACAAGATTTAATTCACAGCCGATTTCAGAATTCGGAATGACCCATATCTCCGTTTTACCTCACCACGGTTACATCCCCTCTATATAATCGTTCCAGCCCATCGACAAATGTAATCTCCGCAATATAAACGTAAACACCTTCCGGCGAATCTTTCCCTTTAAGCGTACCATCCCAGCCAATTTCCGTTCCCGGTAAAATCTCTTCTGCTTCAAAAACAATAGCTCCCCAGCGATCGAATACCCTGAAGTTTCTAATCATCGCTACAGATTGCCCGGATTGTATTACAAAGAGATCGTTGATGCCATCTCCATTAGGAGAAAAAACATTTGGGATAAAGACATCCCGATCTTTTTCAATACTGATAAAAATCTCATCGGTTGCTGTACAACCGGACAGCGTATCCGTAACAGTTACCGAATACATAGTTGGCTCAATCGGATTGATAAATATCTCTGTACAAGTCGAACAGGAGTCTGTTGACCATTGGAAAACCGGATTCAAACTGGTGGTCTGCGCTTCAAGTGTTGCAGTTTCACCTAACAGAATGGTATAATCCCCTCCCAAATCAACTTCAATTTCACCGGGTGCGGTTACCTGTAAGGGAAAGGAAGCAATACAACCATTGGCATCCTGAACAAAAACTTCATAATTATCCGATGGCAGATTATTAAACTCGGAAATAGTGCTAAATATTTGTCCATTCAAAGCATATACATAAGCCCCTGCGCCACCAATCACGGTATCGGTTAATATAGCACCGCTATTATCACCATCTGCACAATTCACATCTATTATTGTAAAAAATGCATCCAAGGGCTCGGGTTCTACGAGCTGAATCTGATCAAAAGCTTCACAACCATTTTCATCCTGAATGCTTACTTCATACAAACCAGCCCCCAAAGATTCCAATTCAGCCCCTTCTTGTCCATTACTCCAGCTAAACGTAAAGCCTGAACTTCCACTGGCGACTATTGAAATAGCTCCATCCATCTCTCCTTCGCAACTTATAGGTTGATCAATACTAATTACGGAGCTAATCCCCGTTAATGGTTCTTGCAAAATAAAACTTGCTTCTGCTGTACAATTATCATTATTGGTCACTGTGACAGAATAAGAATTCGCTACTAAATCAAAAATTTCGTCATCTGTTTGTCCGGTATTCCACACTGCTCCTACAGGATTTCCATTAGATGTAAAACCTAAAGCGCCATCACTGCCTCCATTACAGGAGACCTGGTTGATTTCCACAATTTCAATAATAAACTCATCCGGAGCAACAACCGCTCCATCCCAGACCTCTGTACAACCATTGGCATCTGTAAGCGTCAAGCTATAATCTCCTGCACAAAGAGCACTTGCTGTTTCGGTATTACCAGCTCCACCAGACCATTGATAGGTATACGGAGCTGCTCCCCCAAGTACTTGCACTTCCAGCAATCCATCACAATCACCAAAACAGGAAGCATCAAGCTGGTTTTGCAAATTGATAAAAATCGGTACTGGTTCAACTACCTCAATCGTAAAGCTACCACTACCCCATTGATCGGAAATAGTAATGGTATAAATACCGGCGGGTAAATTGTTGATTATTTCTGTACCATTTTCCTGGCCAATAGTTCCTGAGCCATTCAGTGAATTATCTGCATTTTGCCAGGTATAAGTATAGGGTGCCTGTCCATTAAAAGCCGAAAACGAAATAATCCCATCTGTATTTCCCGGACAATCCAAAGTATCATTCACCAAAGCAGATTGTATATCAACAGGAAATAAAACAACCAGGCAATCTTCAGCTGTACAACCTATTTCATCCGTCACGGTAACACAATAAGTTTGCCCACCTGTAAGACCGGAGGCAACATTTCCGGATTGACTATCCGACCAGTTAAAAACATAGTTATTGCCACTTCCTCCATTAGCAATCGCCTGCCCCGTTCCATCCATATCTCCAAAACCACTTGCCTGGGATACCAATTGTGCAGATACTGTTAACTCATCAAATACGGTAAGCGATGTATTAATGATACTATCGCAGCCATTCACAGCCATTAAAATATCCTGAAAGACTCCAGAACTGCTATAAACAGAATTGCCGATTATAATACTCTCACCAAAACAAACAGATGTATCAATCGGGGTACTAATTTCATCCAATATCGTCAGAAAACCTGTTACTGTACTATCACAACCATTCGCAGCCGTAAGTACCTCACTAATCGGACCAGTAGAACTGTATTCCGTATTCCCAACCATTACTACAGTGCCTGCACATTCCGTCAGGTCCAGAGTAGTACCTATTTCATCCAAAACAACTAATGTTCCCGTTACCAGGCTATCACAACCATCCGCATTTTGCAAGACTTCGGAAATCGCTCCGGATGCATTATACTCAACCGAACCGACCATCAAACTTTCTCCAAAACAGATCGTTGTGTCAAGATTATTAATGATCGGTGCAGGTTCAAGAATTTCTCCCGAGGTAACTACAATCAGTCCATCATTATCGGTAATGGTAATGGTATAATTATCTCCGGGAATCAGATTCGTGATTTGCGCCGAGCCTCCCGCATTTGCAATGGTGCCACTACCTATAGCAGCTCCAAAATCAGTTCCCCATTCGTAGGTATAAGCCGGGGTTCCCTGGCTAATCGTTATGGTTAGAATGCCATCTGTATCTCCATTACAAGTAACCTGCCCATCCTCTACATTTACGGATATCGCTCCCGGATAAAGTACGCTGATGCAAGAAACATCATCGCAGCCATTTGCGGCAGTGACCGTAATACAATAAAGCCCCGGACTCAGATTGTTGATTGTCTGGGTAGTTGCTCCATTGGACCAGAGATAGGTATAAGGCCCTGTTCCACCGGTGACATTGACCGTAGCCGCTCCATCACTGGCATTGATATCACTAGCTTCTTGTATTTGCACAGCTACTCCTTCCACATTTTCCAATACTGTCAAATTAGTGATAACCGTACTATCACAGTTTTGAAAAGAAGTAAATATATCCGTGTAGTTTCCACTTTCAGTATAAATAGAATTACCCACTGACACAGATTCTCCACTACAAATAATCGTATCAATAATCGTATTTACCGGATCGAGTACAGTTAATGTTCCAGTGATTAAAACATTACAACCATCACTTCCGAGAACAATTTCTTCAATCGGACCAGTTTGTGTATAAATACTATCCCCGACTTCTATACTCTCCCCATTACAAAGTACCTCATTCATCGTAATGGTCGATTGTGGTGGAACGGGACCGCCATCACTCACTGTAATTGCAAAAATACCGACCGCATTAAAACCACTACCATCAATTAAAGCCCAGTAATTTTCTCCGGGAGTCAAACAGGTTAATTCCAGGGTTTCATCATTTGAGCCCATTGTATAAATGCTTCCCTCCTGTAGAAAAAAGCCATTACAAGTACCGGATAGTGAACTATAAGCCGCTATTTGTAAATCCACAGGATCTACTCCAAGCGGCGGTGCAAGCGAACTTATTGCCTCAATAATTACATGCCCGGATTCAGGAGCCTGAAACATATACCAAACAGCATTTTGCAAGAGGAAAGCCGCAGGATCAGGTTCACCTATATCCGTAGAACAATAGTTAGACTGGTTCATAGGCGTTCCAACAGAGCCATTTTCCGGTACCTGTCCTAAATTTTCAGCATCACATTTAAAATCTGCTGCCTCGACTGCTCCCACACTGAAAACTTCTATCCCATAATTCCCATAAAAACCATGATTGGGGTGGAAAGAAGCATCTACCAAAATATAATATCTAGTATTTGCCTGTAAACAATGAGCATTGAGCACCTGATTCAAATCATTATTATCATGATCAGAAACGACAAAGGACAGGTTATTACAAGTGCCATCCAATGATTCAAAAAGTGCCAATTGTATAGGAAAATCATCCCCCAGGTTTTGCGGATCAGCTAAAACGTTAATATAATTATGCGCACTTGGATCGGGGCCCGTCGTGAAGGTAAACCAAACACCTACATCATTGTGGATACCACCAAAATCGGCCGGATTAATATCCCCGGTACTCGTTGCACAATAATTATTATAATTTACCGAAGCATCTCCGATTTGCCCGGTATTCGGCAAGAGTCCCAATTCAATGGCATCACAAACCAGATCATTCGTAGCAGCATCAAAACCATTATCCAGGGATATGGTCAGATCAATGGAGCCATCCGAAGGCTGTCCATCGGCAATTTCCATAGTATAATTGATGCTATTCCCCGGAGCCGGAACAGCAAAATTCTGGCACTCTTCTACCAGACAATCCTCATTCAGATTGCAAAATGAGCCATCATCTTCAAACACCCTCAGGCAAACGCTAACTGTGGCAGGAACATCAGAAGGACAGTCATAAAATGCTTCGTACTGCATATTCGGCAAATCTGTGAAGCAAAAGGTCGTAGCCGGATAGGTTACCCAGTTGTTACCATTAATACGGACACTAAACCGGGGTTCCGGGCCTCCAAAAATATCTCCACAAGTTGTAGTAGATGTTCCATCCTGGATAGTAACTTGTAAATTCCCCTGTGCAATACCATAATTGATGCAAAAGGAAAAGACAAGGCTAAAAAGTAAGTATTCTTTCAGAGTTTTTGCTTTTGTTTTCTTCATATTGCCCGAAGAAAGTCTGCTTTTAAAACGGTGAATGTATTTCATTTCCGGGGAGAATTTGTTTTCTCTGTTTTGTTTTGTAAACGATAAAAGCTCGCCTTGTGCTGCATTCGTGTACATCTGACGAAGTTTGGTGTTAATAAACCTCCCTATTAACTGTATTTAGCACCTTAATTATTACTAAAGATTGTCACTTTTTAGTTAAAAGCAAGTTAAATCAAATCTGAAAACACTAAATAGTCTAATTCGAGCCCTCTTTTTCCCGGCGTTCTACCTCCTGTTTTACCAGGGCATATTCCCGGCTCATATCTCCGGAAACCGCAGAGTTTTCTTTTGCTCTTCGAATCAGATAAGGCACTACATCTTTAACGGAGCCATAAACCAAGTATTTGGCAACATTATAGCCATGAGCAGCAAGATTAAAAGTAAGATGATCGCTCATCCCGTATAGTTGACAAAAATTGAGGTGTGGGTGATCTTTTGGAAGCTTGCGTTCGGCGATTAATTCGGCCATGAGCAGGCAACTTTCCTGATTATGGGTGGCATTACAGGAAGCAATTGTTTTATAATTATCTATACAAAAACGAAGTGCCGTATTATAAGCATCGTCCGTCGCTTGTTTATTAGGCTGAATTGGAGAAGGATAGCCCATCTCTTCAGCACGTTCTCTTTCTTTTTCCATATAAGCGCCGCGAACCAATTTAGCTCCGAGCAAATAGCCTTCTTTGGAAGCTTTATCATAAGAATCGATCAGGAATTGTAGTCGATCGTGCCGGTACAATTGAAAAGTATTATAGACGATTACTTTTCCGCGATTATAACGCTTCATCATGATATTGACCAGATGATCAATGGAATCCTGAATCCAGGATTCTTCTGCATCAAAGAATACACCTACATTTCGGTCATTAGCCACATGGCAAATAGCATCTATTCTCTTGAGTACATTCCGGTATTCCCGGCGCATTTCCCTGGTCAGGTTTTTGCCTTTCTGGATATCTTCCAATAAGCCGAATCGCGCCAGGCCGGTAATTTTTGAACTAACAACCGGTACGCTCTCATTCGTAGCCGCAAAATCAATAGCACGAATACATTCATTCATGGTAAAATTAAAATCCTTTTCGGAAGATTTTGCTTCGGCACCGTAATCGAGAATAGACTGGACCTTATTATCGTAAAGTTCATCAATGGCTTTTTGGCTTTCAAGTAAGGTAGTCCCTCCAACGAATTGCTCAAAAATAGTTGCTTTGACGGCTGCCTGCGCAAAGGGAAGTCGCATTTTGATGGCAAAAATTCCCAAAGGCGAAAGTGTATCCACTAACCATTTTTTATTCATCACTGAAAACAACCAGGCTGCTTTTTTAAGTGCTTTGTCACTTTTGTGTTCAAATGCAACTTTCGTATTTGAAAAATCAACTACTGGTTTAGACGGCTTGCTTGTCTTCGGATCGGTGTAGTCAACCATGTTCTGATAGTTTTATTGGTTCCAAATTTCCCAGGCTTTTTCCGCTTGCCCATAAAGCATATCCAAACCGTTTTGGATGGCGGCTCCCTGATCTTCTCCTTTTTCCAAAAATACGGTTTTTCCCGGATTATACACTAAATCAAAAAGCAAATGATCGCTTCCTATTTCACGATATGGCAAAGATGGAAAACTTTGAACATCCGGCGACATTCCAAGTGGTGTAGTATTAATAATCAACTGGTTTTCCTTTATGATCAAAGCATCCAGGTCCGTGTAATTCAATTGCCCTTTATCAATGCTTCTGGAAACCATAAGGCTTTTAATACCCAATTTTTCCAATACATAATGCACTGCTTTTGCCGCTCCGCCAGTTCCCAAAATCAAGGCTTTTTCAGGAAAACCTCTCCTCGACTTTTCTACGAAACCTCTAAGCGATTTTTCAAATCCAAAAACATCCGTATTATAACCGGTTAACTTTTGATCTGCAATTCTAATCGTATTAACGGCAGCTACTGCTTTTGCTCCTTCCTCCAGTTCATCCAAGAAATCTATTACCTTTTCTTTATAAGGAATCGTTACGTTCAAGCCCCGTAGTTCCCTGATATTGCTTATTAATTCGGGAAGCTGATCAATTTCTTCTATTGGAAAAAGTTCATAGCTGCAGTCCTTGATGTTCTCCTTGGCAAACTTCTGAGTAAAATATTTCTTTGAAAAAGAATGCGACAGCGGATAACCAATTAAACCAAATATTTTCATTCAACTACGATTTGAGCTTTTATCGATTTTTTCAAATAAAAAAACTATTGCAAAACCCAATATCATCATTAAAACAACCCAAAACGTAAGTGGTTCGCCATCGTAACCCGCCGGAAATACGTTTTCCTCCAAGAGGATCTTTTTGGGTTTTCCCTCTTCCATAATAACCGCCCCCGCAGCGTCTCTAAGCCATTCAACCGGATTACGCCAGGGCCAAATTTTATTTAAAGAACCCAGCATAAAGCCCGTTAAAATTGCCAAAGTAGCTCCCCGAAAACGTTTGAATGTCCAGGATAATAATCGAGATATCGTCGCTAAACCGGTTATACAGCCCAATGCAAATACAGCTAAAGTCAATAGTTTATCCGTGGCGAAGGTCTTTAACGCTTCTTTCAGGGTTTCCGAAACGATATAAGTATACATTCCCATCATTAATAAAATAAAACTCCCCGAAATTCCCGGCAAAATCAAAGCGGATATGGCGATCATGCCACAAAAAAAAACAAAAAGTAAATTTGTTGAGCCCGAAGCGGGACTAAGAATAGTGATCCAGTAGGCAAATATTGCTCCCGCTATCAGGAAAAGTATTTTTTTCCAATCCCAACGCTCTACCTGCTTACCTACATAAAGTGCCGAAGCGATAATCAAACCAAAGAAGAATGCCCAAACAGCGGGCGGATAATTCTCAAGTAAATGGGTTACTCCCAGGACTCCAATGACTACCCCCGCAGCCATACCCAGTAAAAGGCTGACTAAAAATGTTCCGTTAACCGCCTTCCAAACGCCCAAAAAACCTTCCTGTTTAAAGACCCCAAGCAATCCGGGACCAAAAGCTTTGATGGAGTTGATGAGCTTTTCGTATATGCCAGTAATAAAAGCTATGGTTCCACCCGATACTCCGGGGATCACTTCTGCAATGCCCATAGCCATTCCTTTGAGTGCCAGCTGTATTTTATTTGTCATGGCGCAAAAGTAAATAATTGGAGGATAACTTGGTTTGTGAAGTCCTGTTTTTTTAGCGCGGGAATAGACAGTTTCATATTCAAATACAATAAATAAAGATATGTATATATTGAAATTCACCAATTTCCGCCCTCTCAAACTTCTCAACTTTATTCTGCAATTAAAGCGCCTTGATTGAACAAAAAATTGACTATTTCCGATTCAAAGAATAAAATCCAAGCGCGCGCTAAAACTATAAGCTATGATACTTCAATTATCAAATTATTTCCTTCGGGCCGCCCCCGAAGATCAAAAAGTTATTGACAATTTATGCGAGGCATTCCAAAATAATAAAAGAACAAGGGCCTTAATTGGGAATCGCAATATTGTATTCCAGGAGGGTTTAAGGGCTATTCTTACCTATTGTTATTTTATGGTTAAAAAGTTGAACGGTATTTTCATTTCTTCTAATCGCTCTACCTATTTACTATACTATAAAAAAAGTAACCTTTATTCCACTTTCTCCGATCGCTTACACTATTTATATATGGCTTTTTTTGTGATCGGTATCCGACGCTTACCCAAAGTATATCGCAGAGAAAAATTAATTCGAAAAATCAGACAAAAGGCTATTCATCAAAATGGAGATAGTGACTATTGGTATGTTTGGTTTCTGGCTCAGAATAAAAATGAAAAAAGTATCAAGGGACTGGTAGAAGCCAAAAAACACATCCAGCAACTTATCCAAAAATCGGATTTACCCATCTATATGGAAACAACCGAGGAGCGTCTATTGACCATGTATCAAAGGGTTGGCTTTCAGTTTTACGATTTTAAAAAAGATGAAAAAATAGATCTGAAAATATGGTTTGGAAGAATGGCAAAATAAAACTACAGCTGTTCCCGGTTTTGAGCACATTTAAAAATCAAAATTTTAAAAGCATGAAAAAAATAATTTTTAAAAAAGACCAAAAAGATCAACTATTCCTTAAGACTCTAAGGAAAAAAGTGAATCGATACTTTGAAGAACACAAAATCAAAAAAACGGGAAATACTATATCTTTTTTCAAGGCTTCTCTTTTACTGCTGATGTACCTAAGTGCATTTATTAGTCTTTTCTTTTCAGCAAACCTTTTACAGGTTTATACAGCTTATGCTTTAATGGGAATCCTTACAATTTTTGTGGCACTGAATATTGCCCATGATGCGGCCCATTCCACTTTCTCTTCCCGAAAATGGGTCAATCAAATCATGCTCTATGCTTTTGATTTTCTAGGTACCAGTGGCTATTTATGGAAATTAAAGCATGTTCATTCGCATCATCCTCATGTAAATATCCCGGACATGGATGGGGATATCAAACAAAGCAATCTGGTAAGGATATTTCCGAATGCCCCGTTCCTGCAATTCCATCGGTTTCAGTACTTGTATATGCCGGTTTTATATGCCTTTTATACATTGGTATGGTTGTGTTTCAGGGATTTTAAAGATTTTTTCTACACCAATATTAGTGGAAAACCCAAACACCGGCATCCCCGAATGGAATATGTAAAGCTAATTTTAGGCAAATGCTTTTTCTTTGGCAGAATGTTATTATTGCCCTATTATCTGTTACCTTTTTCCTTCGGGCAAATCTTATCAGGCTTTTTTATTTTCCATTTTTGTGCAAGTTACACTGTTTCTCTTGCCCTGATTTCTGCACATGTAGGGGAGCATTCGGTATACCCCGAGCCTAATGAAAAAGGAGAGATGGCCTCATCTTGGGTAAGGCATCAAATTGTAACCACTTCAGATTTCGCGACGAATAATTGGTTGATTACTCATCTATTCGGGGGGTTCAATCATCATGTGGTACACCACATTTTCCCCAACATCTGCCATATCCATTATCCCAAGCTAACTGCAATCCTTATCCAAACCTGTTCAGAATTCAATATGCCCTACCAATGCACACCTACTTTAGGCGGGGCAATCCTGTCGCATTTGAAATTTTTAAAAATAAGAAGTCAACAAAAGTTACCGGTTTCTTATCCCGAAGAGTTGTGATCAGATCAGGCAGCAGGTCAAAGGTCGATTACAGGTTAATGAAGCAAATAATAACTTCAATTTCCGTGTTCCCGGCCTTTAATCTGCCCTTTCCTAACAGCGGCATTGAGCGCTTCATCCTCTTTATTTTTTCCAGGTTTGGCAAGGAATTGACTCAAATCCGGTTGTCCGGCATCGACCCAGGCGGTATACCAGACATTACCAATGGTCTTGATAGAAGCTCTCATTCTTGCTTCAACCATTCCATCCATACGTCTATTAAAAGCGGCCGCATAAGCTTTACAATAGGTTCGAATGGTCGCCTCGCCCCGATCATCGTAGCAATATTGCTGATCTTCCGGAAAAGTTTTACTCAAAGATTTTTCTATCAGCAGAACGCTATCCACATAGAGGTGACTGGTCAAGACAATATCCCAGAAATACGCTTTGGGTTGATCGATATAGTCCGCTTTTCCAACAAAAAAATCAAATTCTTTATCCGCAAATAATTCGGGAATACGGCTTTCCCAAAATCCGTGAATACCTACCTGATCGGTTAATTGACCATTATAATTCGTTGTGGTATGAAGCGGCACATGTGCATCGCCAATGTAATGCCCAAATTCTGTAGATAAGCGCAAAATTCGTTCACTATTCCTGTTTTCAAAAGCTCTGGTCAACCGTTTTTGCATCTCGTAAAGATGGTAGGGTAAAATACCGTGTTCTGAAAACTTATCCACAACGAAGACATCTCCTTCATCAAAGTCTCTTCCCAGTAAATTTTCCAAAGAATCTAATTCTACTGGCCATTCATCCTCATAATATTGTGAAAGGATATTATTGGAAAAAAAATTGCGGTACCGCTGATAATCAATCTCCGGTACAGTTTGATATTTCTGTTGAAAAGCGGGATTTATTTTGATGGTTTTTCCTTCTTTAATTTCCTGTTTAAAGTCAAGAACCGCAATCGTATCGCTCTTTGAATTTATGTAATTCAATTCAGCATATTTCAATAAAGCATCGGTCCAGTTTCTGGGCACATTATCAAAAGGATAGGTTCCCCATTGGTCGATATCAATATAGTGTCTGACGCCTTCGTGCCTGGTAGCATAGCGGCGTTTATCAGGATCCACCGCATGATCAGTGATGAATTCTATATTTTTTTTATAAAAAACCATCATCTCGGGCGGTAGTGTAAATACGGCCATCCGGTTGATCCGTCGATGACCGAAAAAGCCCCAGTCCTGACTGCTACAGGTCAAGCTTTCTTCCGTTCGAGATTCAGGAGCTGATACCAAAGTAGCTTGCAGGAATGTAAGCCCCAATAAAAAAAAGATCAGGGAGTAGAGCCAGTTTTTCATCAATCATAAAAACTTTCGTATGACCAAAATACATTTTCGAAAACGTGATGCTGAACCAGCATGAAATCGCCCCAGCTACAATCTGCATGCATTCTAAAAACCGGGGCATTCGGATCTTGTTGAATAATATTACCCTCTTTGTCGGTATCCACATAAGGTATAAAACGCACTGTTTTTTGGGTATTGTCTTTTTTGGTTAAAGTAATAATGGCAAAAGGCGTTAGTGTTTTAGCATAATCTATATGTGTATACCTATTTTGAAAGCTTTCAGCAATTTTCGATTTAAAGCCCTGCAGGAATTGTAATGGCTTTCCCTTCGAAACTTTTTTAGTAATGATCGGGGTAGTTTTATAAAATGGAGCTACTTTATATTCTCCATCTTCCAGTGACATTATAAATGACTGATTTTTTTGTTTCGGATATTCAATAGAAACCGAAGTAATATCTTCTGCATTTTCACTAAACACGGATCGATCTCTCCACTCATCTCCTGTCATAGCAAAGCGTGTTCTCAATCCACCTACAAAACTGCTAATGTGCATGACAAAAGGTTCATTAGAGCCCTCCAAAATCATGAAATTCCCTTCACCATCTTCATCCACCCCTCCGATATAATAACTTTTGAGCAATTTATCCGCCTGATCGAACAATTCGACTTTGACCCCGTGAGTCGCCAAATCCTTGGTGATATGATCATACGCGGCCTTGGCCGGTCGATACTTAACCTCAAACTTCCCGATAGCTTCCATCAAAAGTAAAATTGAAGTCGAACGGGTTTTGTGTTTACCATCAAGTAACCATTCCTCTCCTTTACGCACTAAAGTAGTCTTGGAACCGTCCCGATCCGCCATGAAAACTTTATATACTTGTTCCGGATCAACAGCAAATTCCATATTCTCCGTCAGGTAGGTACTTTTCTTTTGCCCCGGTTTGGTCGCAAAATACCAGGCAGCACCACTGCCCAATACAATAAAAAGAATCAATAAAATCCTCGTTGTCTTTTTCATAAAAATAAATTTAATCCTCGATCAGGCAGTGTATTTTCTTTTTCTCACAAAAGTGAATAGCAGGCCAAAAACCAATAGTGTCAGTAGTGGTACTCCCAAATTTAAAATTTGCCAATAAGTTTTATCTTTTTGAGCATCTACTTTATTTAACAATCGGAGTTTAATTTCCTTGGATCGAGATTCCAGTACGCCTTGTTCATCCAGTAAATACTCGATGCAATTAATCATAAAATCTTTATTGGCAAAGGTGTATTTTTCGTATTTGTTAAAACCCAAAGGCGAATACTGATTGTTGCGGGTATCGACCAGGTTTTTCATAACATCTCCATCGGTAATCACAATCATTTTATTAGGCACACTTTCTTCCTTGAACTCCATCCCTATTTCTTTTAAGGTATTGGACATTGAAGCACTCACTCGGTTGCGATAAGCAGAAGGAAAAACGCCTTCGAGCAAAACTGCCAAAGGTTGATTAGCATTGTCAAAACCAAGTTTTGTCGGATCAACATTGACCTCATCGAAAGTAAAGCGATGTGTATTGGGTCTTATCTTGGAGTTTTTGGAAGAGGCCAACAGTACTTCTTTTTTTAAATTGGTCCGAACCCCGATAGAAGTATCAATCACCGTCGGGAAATACATATTAATCCGATCCAGGCCCTTAACTACCGGGTGTGTTGAGCGGGGAGAGATAATCGGATGATACCACCAGCTAAAAAGATCAAATTTTGGTGTATTCCCCTGTACTCCGGTTTGCAAAGGAATACGGGTAGTTTCTACATCAAAAATAAAATTTGATGGCCTTATCCGGATTCCATATTTGAATAAAAGGTTATTAATGCCTTCGGCAGATGGTAATTCACTTGCGATATAAGGAGCTCCACCATAACGCGCCAGGGAATCAAGGCTCATATCCATTACATCAATTGCCCAGATCACCTTACCTCCATTCATCACATACTGATCGATTTTAAACAAATCTTTCTCATTCAGTGCCTTACGGGGTTTGGGAACGATCAAAAGGTCTACCTGCTGATCAATAACGATCAAACTATCCAGATCCAAACCTCCTATTGTATACGTTTCACTCAATGTTTTTCGTAAATCGGCAAACTGCAAGGGAGTTAATTCATCATGTCCTACGGTGTAAGTCACTACTTTTCGGGAAGAAATCCCCAGTTTACTCATGGAATTAATAAACTTGAATTCCAGTAAGTTAACCGACTTGCTCAGTACCGCCTGCTCGGACAATCCCGGCTGGAAAGCTTCCAGTAAATTAATTTTGGAAGAACGACCTTTGTAATTGATCAAAGCATAGGGATATATGTATTTCAGCTCCCGGCTGTCTACACCGGGGATTTGAATCGAAACTGGTTCAATTCCCCGCTTACCCAAAGCTTCCACATTTCCTTTTACATCATCAATCGAACCTTCGGTGGGGTTCTCAAAAGTGTATTCGATATTATCATTATAGGATCGAAAATCATCCAGCATTTCTTTAGTTGCCTGTTGAAGCCGGGCAAAATTGGCAGGTAAGTCGCCATCCAATAAAACCGTAATATCCATCAATTCATCGAGATTCCTCAAAATTTCGAGAGATGGATCTGTCAAAGTAAAGCGCTTATCATCGGTCAGGTCAAATTTTGTAAAAAAGAAATTCCCTAATACCGAAACCGCAACCAAGATAAGAATAGTCAACAGGGGCTGAATTAAGGTATCAAAGGTAATGGTCCCCCGTCCTTTGAAAGCAAAAATTAAAGCGAGGCTAATCAGTTCCAGGAGTAGCGTCAAAATCAAACCGGAAATTATACCCAAGCCCAGGATAAAAGACAGAATTATACCCGGAACCAATGCAATCAGTACTTCCGGTACGCTGATCTTTTTTAATTTTTTAATTGCTTTATTATTTGCCAGTAATTTTTCATCTCCTTCCCGGAGTCGGGTAACATACCATTTTACACTATTGAATGAAATCAAGGTCAGGCTAAGAAAAATTCCAATCAGCGCCAGGAAATAAAGTATATCACGGGTATCGAGCAATCCTCTCCCCATTGCATTATAGTGAAAGTCAATTCCCAGTTTTTGAATAAAAACATCTCCTTTTCCAAAATACTCCGGAAGTTCACTGATCAGATCAAAACCCCAATAAACAAAAGAGCAAGCAAAAATACCGGCAATAAGAGAGACTATAATGTTTTGGGTAACCGAAGAACAAAAGAGTCCTATAGCAACGAAAGCACCCGCGAGAAAAATTAACCCTATATAACTCCCCATCACGCCTCCCGAGTCAATATTTCCAATCGGCGAACCGAGCTGATAAACGCTGTAATAGTAAATCAGGGTGGGAATCAGCATTAATAAAACCAGAGTCATATAAGCCAGGAACTTTCCCAGAATAATTTCAATATCCAAAAGAGGCTTGGTATTCAAAAGTTCAATCGTCCCGATCTGATGCTCTTCAGCAAAAGAGCGCATTGTCAATGCCGGGATAATAAAACTAAAGATAAACGGCGCGCCTATAAAAAGTTGATCCAGCGTTGCGAACTCGTTTTCGAGGATGCTTGTTTCCGGATATATCCACATAATCCAGCCCAGGCTCAAAAGGAATATCCCGATCACTATATATCCAACCAGGGAACTAAAAAACGCACTAATTTCTTTTCTGTAAATGCTTAGCATTAAGTCATTCGTTTTGCAGGATCAGCTATGACCTGTTCGATAAAATTAATCTTGATAAATGTACACATTATGTCGATCATCATAAATCAGAATACACTTAAAGAGCTTTTCCCGGGCCTCATCCCCCAGACTCTCCAGGGCCTTGATGAGTTGAGCATCATCCTTTACCCATTTTTTCAGGTTCTCCGTAGTCAAGGGCAAGGTTTCTCCCGTTTCAAAATCCAGTATCCATTCGTAAATCACATCGATCCGACGGTTCACTTTTGCATAGCGATAGGGCTTACCTGTCACGGGGTTGTAAACAGGCATAGGGACTTCAACTTCATCGAAATCCTCGTATTCAAAATAACAAATTTTTCCACGAACCCTCAAAGCTGCAAAGGTTGGCAAGGCCTTTTTGACCAGCCCTTTTTCCAGGCGGATATAAGGCATTCCTCCCAAACTAAGTCCCCAGATATCTTCTACTTCTATGATTTTATTATTCTCTTTCACTTCCAGAAATTCTACCTGAGCCATAAAAGTTTGCGGATTAGCGACCAGATTAGAGCGCAACTCTTCCCATTTATAGTCGGGTTTATTTTTACGAAAAGCTTCAAAAGTCAGAAAAATACCGTCTTCAAAATCAAAATTTTTGGTCAGCAAAACAGAATCCTTCTGCGCAAATGTCAGATAAGGAAAAAGACAGAACAAAAAAAAGATTTGAAAAACTAATTTCATTATTTACCAGATGTTAATTTTTGGAAAACATCCTCGACACTCGAAACCTCTTTTTTAAGTTCAATTATTGTCAGTTTTTGATTCACTGCATAATTGAATAAATCCTTTCGGATATCATTGGCCAGGTCTGCCGAAAGTGACCAGCGTCTATCTCCCAGAGACTTAACCTGCTTGACATGGGGAATCTTTGCCAATTGCTCTTTATTGGTGTTTTCAAGAAACTGTACGACCACCAAAGCCTCTCCCCTTACCTTCGATTGTAAGGTATCAATATCATCATTAGCAACCAGATTACCTTTATTAATAATAACGACCCGATCACAGACAGCTTGTACTTCCTGCATGATGTGTGTTGAAAAGATAACGGTTTTCTCGGCCCCAAGTTTTTTGATCAGGCTTCTGATTTCTACCAATTGATTGGGATCCAGGCCCGAAGTCGGCTCGTCCAGGATTAAAACTTCCGGATCGTGAATCATTGCCTGTGCCAAACCCACCCTCTGCTTGTATCCTTTAGAAATCTGACTGATTTTCTTGTTTTGCTCTCGCTCCAGTCCAGTCATTTCTATCATCTCTGCTATTCGTTGTTTCCTATTTTTAATCTTATGCAAACCTGCAATAAAATATAAATACTCCTTTATATACATGTCTTTATAAAGCGGGTTATGCTCCGGCAGGTATCCGATTCTTTTTCGAACTTCCAAAGGCTCCTGACTCGTATCAAAACCACACACAACAGCTTTTCCCAAAGTCTGAGGAACAAAACAGGAAATCATCTTCATCGTCGTGGTTTTTCCAGCCCCATTGGGGCCCAAAAAACCTAATACCTCCCCCTTTTTTGCTTCGAAACTCAAACTATTAACGGCTTTTTGAGTTCCATAGAGCTTTGTCAGACCTTCAACTTTTACAGACATAAAATCAAATTTTAACAGGGCAACTAAAAACACAAGACTTCGGGCGGCAATTGCTGGATTTTAGATTCACAATACTACAAAATTCCAGACCACTAATTTTTCACAAACAATCTTCCCCTCCTATCTTCCGAAAACTTAATCTTGTATTCAGGTTCGCAAAACTAATAAAAGCTATATTAGCATCAAAGCAGTAAAACACCAATATAAGTTTATTTTTGGCAGTTTGAGGATAGATCATCAACGGCTTTTTCAATTAAAATGTTTTACTAAGTGAGATTGGTATTTCATAAGGCCGGAAAGGCAGTTCAAACAATTGAATATATTTTTTAAAGTTTTGTTAAAATTGTCTTAATCGAAACAGTGAACGTAACTTCCCAAAACCGAAAGAGTCTAAAAAGCGTTCAATAGTTGTTTTAATCTCAACTCTAACGAACAGAAAAAACCATGATTAAGAGAAATTTCACCTTACTGATTATTTTTGCTTTATTGGCCAGTGCCTGTAATCAAAGCAAAACTCCTTCCTCAAAAACAATTGCTGAACCTAAAGCTGAAAAAGTTTCCACCAAACTTAGTCTTGATCAAAATGCCAAACCCGAAGCAGTAGCTGTTGACATGAGCTATGCAGAAGAGGAGTTGAAAGAGGAAGCGATAGAGGATAAAAAAGTAGAAAAGGAAATTCAGAAAGAAAAGAACAAGAAGGAGGAAATAGAGCACACATTAGTAAAAGTAAAAGAAAAGGAAAGGTTAACTAAGGTGGAGAAGGTAAAGGAAGTAGAAAAAGCTGCTACGGAAGAAGTAGTACCGCAATCATCCGAGGTAGTTGAAGAAAAAGAAATGGAAGCAGAAGAAAAAGCTGAAGTGCTAAAAGAGGTAATAAAGAAGGAAGTAGAAAAGAAAGCAGAGGAAGTCAAAGAAGTAGTATTTTCCCACGATGTGCTGGATCAATTACTGAAAAAATACGTTTCAGCGAGTGGAAAGGTCAACTACTCCGGTTTTAAAGCGGATGAGGCAAAATTAGACGCGTATTTAAAAAGCCTGGATAATAATCCACCGGCATCAGGCTGGTCAAAAGCCAAAAAGATGGCCTATTGGATAAATGCCTACAATGCTGCGACTATTAAATTGATCCTGAAAAATTATCCGGTTTCAAGTATTATGAAGCTACATGGTGGTAAGGCCTGGGACCAAAAGTGGATTCCCTTGGGAGGCAAAACCTATACGTTAAACAATATTGAGCATGATGTTTTGAGACCGACTTACAAAGATGCCCGGATACATTTTGCGGTCAATTGTGCTGCAAAATCTTGTCCTCCGCTTTTGAACAGAGCCTGGACCGAAAGCAATCTGAATCGCTATCTGGAAAAACAGACCAAGTCTTTTATTAACGATAGCAAGCACAATACGATAAGTGCCAATGCGATCGAAGTATCCAAAATTTTTGAATGGTACGCCGTTGATTTCGGTAATTTGATTGATTATTTGAATAAGTATTCTGATACCAAAATCAATGCAAATGCTAAAATCAGTTATAAAGAATACAACTGGGATTTGAATAATTAAGCAGTAAAAATTCCCTGTTTTTTAAGATATATTTTTCATAGCTTTATATTTTGAGGGCGCAACGTACTTACGTTGCGTCTTTTTTATATAAATACTTTCCAGTGAAACTGAGCATATTTCTGTTTTCCATCCTCTTTTTTATGGCTTGTAGTACTGATTCTGAGAATTCAGCCGCAGCTGTTTTATCAAAAACCGATAAACAAAACAGCCCTTCAAAAATGACTATTCTAATCTTTAATAAAGAGAATAAAGCTGAGATTTGGACGGATGATCCCAATAGAAAAATATACCAAAAGCTAAAACTGACAATACGTCCCGAACAGCTTTCTCCCGGTATTTTTGAAAATGTTGATGTATTGCCCTTGGCGCTAAAGAATAAATTCGAACAGTCACTGAAAGATAATGAAGTGGTAAAAAAGGTTATTGTTTTTCCTAATGATGCCAGGCCAAATGGCCATTTTCAGCCCTGTTTTGCCTGCCCCCACTCCACTACTGCTGTTTATGCCAGCCTGGAAATGCATTTAAAAGCTTATCCTTTGGAGAAATAAAACTATATTTGCACGTATTGCTATTTAAACAGGAATAAAGATATGACCAGGATTGTAGCGCTGGATGGATATACCCTAAACCCCGGAGACTTGAGCTGGAAGGCTATAGAAGAACTAGGCCCTTTCACTGTTTATGATCGTACCCAAGCCGAACAAACAGTCGAAAGGTCCATAGATGCAGATATATTACTGGTTAACAAGCACATCCTTAGTGCTGAGATTATTGATCAACTGCCTAATTTGAAATGCATCTGCGTTACGGCAACCGGTTTTAATAATGTAGATATTGATCATGCTGCTTCAAAAAACATTCCCGTCTCAAATGTAGCCGGATACAGTACTTCTTCGGTCGCTCAACATGTCTTTTCTTTTATTTTGCATTTTATGAATAAGCCTCAATTGCATAATGAGGCTGTACAAAAAGGCAAATGGGCCAATCATCCCGATTTCAGTTTCCATCTGCCGCCTTATCATAGCCTGGAGCGAAAAATCCTGGGAATCTATGGTTTCGGACGTATCGGACAAAAAGTGGCGGAGATAGCACAGGCCTTCAATATGCAAGTAATTGCTACGCATAAGCACCCTTTAAGGGATCGGCAAGCCGGTATTCAGTTTGTACATCTGGAAGAACTCTTCGAAACCAGTGATTTCATCAGCTTGCACGCTCCTTTGAATGTTGATAATGTTGGAATTGTAAATCGACAATTGCTAAGCCGAATGAAATCAACGGCCTATTTAATCAATACTGCCCGTGGTCCTTTGATTAATGAGCTTGATTTAAAAGATATACTGGAAAAAAAGAAAATCGCTGGTGCCGGCCTGGACGTTTTATCCAATGAACCTCCTCCCGCCGATCACCCCTTATTCGGTCTACCCAACTGTACAATCACTCCACATATGGCCTGGGCCAGCGTCGAAGCAAGACGTTTGCTCATGAATAAAACAGTAGATAATATAAAAGCATTTCTGGAAGATCGCCCGAGAAATGTAGTAAATGGCGTTTGATGGATGTTCGACTTCCGAAAACGAAAGTCGAACATCGAATATCGTTTACATAGGAGGGATTCTCAAAGTTTGTCCCGGATAGATCAAATTGGGATCTTTCAGCATCGGCTGATTAGCTTCAAAGATTTTTTTGTATAGTTTCGGATTACCGTACAATTTCTTGGCTATTTTAGAAAGGCTGTCCCCTCTTTTTACCGTATAAAAAGTAGCTTCGGGCTCAGGCTTGGTAACAGAGATTCGATCGTCTACTCTGGCAATTCCGCCTACATTTCCCAGGGCAATAATAACCTTTTCTTTATCTGCCTGCTTTTTAACTTGTCCGTAAACGGTTACCTTCTCTCCTCCATTATAATCCAGTTCAAGATTTTTCACCTTCACTCCGGTACTATCGATAATACCTTTAAGCAAGACTATTTTTTGTTTGTTCAAAAGCTCAGCCTGTTTGGCAGCCAGCTCTTTTTCCATTTTAACGATCTCCTTGTTTTTAACGGTGGAGGCATTTTTTTTGGTAAGCACCTTGGAACCGGCACTTTTTAAAAAATCAAATAAACCCATTAAATAAGTATTTTAGTTAAAGTAATTTTGAATGTTCATGCAATTATACCTAATTCACCCGAAGAAAGGAAATAATTGTTTATTTACCTCTTTGGGCTGATATCCGAGACTACGGGCCAGTATCAAGTTTAGGTACTTTTGTACTATTTTGTAAAACCCGGTATTAAAAAAAATACTGGAGCAATTAATTACCGGAAATCATCTTTTAGATTAGTCCTTTTTCGTGGATTTTATCCCTATAATTCGTATCCAATTCATACTACCCTTCGTAAAAACTCCTTGTAAACAAAGGCTTTTGGTAGTCATTCACTTATCTAAAGCATTGTTTTTCAATACATTAAAAAAGAATTCAAAGTATTAATCATTGGTCGAAGAGTCGTCACAATAATGATATAAAACGAGCATCTTTTTGCGAAAAAATGTATATTTGCGCTGTTTTGCAATATGGAATGTGAGGGAAAGATTTAACCGGTTACAAAGTAAGCACTTCTTTCTTCGGTGAATTTCTCGCCAAGCATTCTGATTTTTTAATTTTCTAACACTTCAAATTTTTTCATCATGCAAGGAAAAGGCATAATTAAATTCTTTCTTGTAGTGGTGTCTTTGATGTGCATTCTACAGTATTTTTACCTGTACCCTACGTATCAGGTGGAAAAAGCAGCTGAGAAGCACGCTGAGCAGAAATCAGAGGGTGAAACCGATGAGAATAAGCGAAAAGACATCTACAACGCGGCCGTAGCCGCTTACCTCGACTCTATGAGTAACGAGGAAGTTTTCAAAATCCCGCTAATGCCGGGACTATCTTATGACGAATTAAAGCAAAGACAATTAGCCCTTGGGCTTGACCTCAAAGGAGGTATGAGTGTCGTGCTGGAAGTCGACTTAAGAGAATTTATAAGGAATATTGCAAAAAATGCCAAAGACCCCACTTTAAGCGAAGCGTTAGAAAATACTAAAAGTACTCAGGCCGGAACCGGCGTTGACGTGGTTACTCTTTTTGCCGATGAGTTTGAAAAAGTCGCAGCAGCAAAAGCCGAAAAGAATGGAACCAGCCCGGAAACCCTGGCCAGTAAGTTCCACAATAACCTGGAGGATGTCGATATCGAAACTCCAAATGAAAAAGTCGAAGCGATTCTGCGACAAAAAGCAGATGAAGCAGTCGAACTGACCTACATTCGTTTGAAAGAACGTATTGATGAAATCGGTGTTGTTCAACCTAATGTGAATCTTGACGCCGCCAGAGATTTAATTCTCGTAGAATTACCGGGTATTAGCAATCCTGAGCGTGCCCGTAAATTCTTAGTTACTACCGCAAAACTCGAGTTCTGGAACGTATACCGGGTAATTGACCCTACTTCCAGAGGTACTGTAATCGACCTGTTTACCAGAATTGATAATGAGCTAAAAGGGAAAGTCGGAGATACCGAAGAGACAGTTATTGAAGTACCTTCTCTATTAATTGATACGACTTATGTACTGGATAGTTTAGGAAATGAAACTAGCGAAATTGCCAGCATTGATACGCTGGATGCCAATGCAAATGATCCATTTGCCAATGCTGGTCCACTGGCGAAACACCTGCAATTGAATTATCCAATCGGAGGACAAACCAATTTCTCTCCGGCGGTAATCGGTGTTGCTCCGGGTAATAAAATCGAACTGATCAACAGTTATCTTGCCCGTAAAGAAGTAGAGAATATTCTTCCATCGGATATGATGCTGGCCTGGGCCAATAAACCTATAAAAATACCCGCTGATTCAGAACTAAGTACTCAGTATTCAAATGATACCTATGAGCTTTATGCGATTAAAAAGCAAAGAGGTAGAGAAGAAGCACCTTTGCAGGGAGATCGGGTAACCAGCGCTGGTTCAGGGCCCAATCCACAAACCGGACAAATCGAAGTAACGCTGGGCATGGATGCAAAGGGTGCAAAGATTTGGCGCGAGATGACTACAGCCGCGGCCACAGATAATAACCGGGAAGTAGCGATTACGCTGGATAATAAGGTGGTTTCGGCTCCCAGAGTAAACGAGCCGATTCCTACTGGAAGAACTTCTATTACCGGTAATTTTACGATAACAGAAGCAGATGATTTATCCAAAATTCTGCAAGTAGGAAAACTTCCGGCAGATATCAATATCATTCAGGAAAATGTGGTTGGTCCCTACCTCGGGCAGCAAAACATTAATCGGAGTTTGAATGCCTTGTTGATTGGATTCTCTCTGGTATTCCTGTTTATGATTTTGTATTATGGATCAGGTGGACTCGTTTCTATCCTCTCGCTTTTCCTGAATATCTTTTTCATTGGTGGAGCATTGGCTACTTTCGGGACAGTTCTTACCTTGCCCGGTATTGCGGGTATCGTACTGACCATAGGTATGGCGGTTGATGCCAACGTGATCATATATGAACGGATCAGGGAGGAACTGCGCGAAGGGAAAAGTCTGCTTATGGCCATCAGGGATGGATTCCAGCACTCTTATTCTGCCATTATTGACGCCAACGTAACAACCATTCTGGTAGCCGGAGTACTGGCGTACTTTGGAATGGGCCCAATCAAGGGATTCGCGATAGTATTGATTATAGGTGTGGTTTCATCTCTCTTCACTGCGGTACTGGTCGGTCGTTTGATCATTGACTGGTGGACCAGTAAAGAAGATAGAAAATTGAGTTTCTGGACCGGTTTTTCTAAAAATGCTTTTACAAACCTTAATATCGACTGGTTAGGAAAACGAAAAATTGCCTATACCATTTCCCTAGCCATAATTCTTTTGGGAATAGGGTCCTTCTTTGTCAGAGGCTTTGAGCTGGGTGTCGATTTGAAAGGAGGTTATTCTTATAATATTCAGATTGATGAAAGTATCGATGCGAATATTGATAATATAAGAACAGAACTGACTGCTGCATTTGATGGAACAACCCCAGTTGTAAAAACGGTAAGTACTCAAAATGCCATTAATGTAACCACGAGTTATTTGATTGGCGATAACAGACAGGAAGCAGATTCTTTAGTAATGTTGCAATTACATAAAGGTATCAACGCTGCTCTGGGTGGAAATATCGATTATGTTAATTTCAAAAATCCTGACGGTATCGGAACTTATGTCAATAACTCCAGTAAAGTAGGACCTACTATTGCGGAGGATATTAAATCAAGTTCCGTTTGGGCAACCATATTCTCCTTACTCTTGATTTTTGGCTATATTTTCATTCGATTCAGTAAATGGCAGTACAGTCTTGGAGCGGTTGCTGCACTTTTCCACGACGTATTGTTTGTATTGAGTATCTTCAGTTTGTTCCACGGAATTCTACCTTTCTCCATGGAAATTGATCAGGCCTTTATTGCTGCGGTTCTTACCGTAATCGGTTATTCGATCAATGATACTGTGGTAGTATTTGACCGGGTTAGAGAGTTTATGAATAATTATACTAAAATGGGCAAAATTGAGGTTATCAACAAAGCGATTAATAGTACGATAAGCCGTACGATCATTACATCCTTGACGACCTTATTCGTGATCCTCATCCTCTTCGTTTTTGGAGGTGGAAGTATTAAAGGATTTGCTTTTGCTTTGCTTATCGGTGTAATCGTTGGAACGTATTCTTCTGTGTTTATCGCGACACCTATCATGTCTGATTTCTCTGAAGAATTAAAACCAAAAGAATCTAAAAAGAAAAGCTTTTCTAAAGCGAGAGTTTAAGGAAACTTTTTAATGATAAACAATTTAAGCCTCTCTCCTATCCGGAGGGAGGCTTTTTTATTAAAATCTATATTTTCCAGATGTTTTTGGCACAATCGTTGCTCTTTTGTAAGTGTAAGTTTTGGTTAAAAATTGTAAGATTCGTTTCCTAAGTCAGTGTCCTCAAACATTGACTTTTTTTTTGCCCATAATTCTGCTTTTGCTTTTCTAATGCACATTCCATTTATACAAATTTCCATTTATAACAGCGTGTTTGGCACAGTCATTGCTCCTATGTAAGTGTAAGTTTTGGTTAAAAATTGTAAGATTCGTTTCCTAAGTCAGTGTCCTCAAGCATTGACTTTTTTTTTTGCCCATAACCCTGCTTTTACTTTTCTAATGCACATTCCATTTATACAAATTTCCATTTATAACAGCATGTTTGGCACAGTCATTGCTCCTTTATAAGTGTAAGTTTTGGTTAAAAATTGTAAGATTCGTTTCCTAAGTCAGTGTCCTCAAACATTGACTTTTTTTTTGCCCATAACTCTGCTTTTACTTTTCTAATGCATATTTTTTTCCATCTTAAAGCTATATAATTCAAGCAGCCCGCCTTTTTGAGTTAAAGAAGGAATTAAAATATATTCTAAGGGTCTGAAAGCGAAATCACTTCAAAATAAAACATGCAACAAAGCGGGGAATACGGCGTTTTATTTTCATGATCACCCCTTTATTATAATGGTGAAAAACCAAAAGCTTATGAATAAACTTGGCTATACTCTCATCTTAATCATTTTATCTGTTTCAGCCTGTACTTTTGTGCAAAAAATCAAAGATGGTCCAACTGCCTTTGATCGAAAGCAATACTCTGTTGCCATTCCAATGCTTAAAAAGGAACATAAAAAGGCAAACAGCCGGATAGAAAAAGGCAAGATTTCCTATATGATCGCCGAATCTTATACCAACCTCAATCAAAATCAAAATTCAATTGAGTGGTATTTAAAAGCATATGAAGATGCTTATGGAGTAGATGCCCTGAAAGGTTATGCTTATGCCCTAAAGAAAAATGAACAATACAAAGAAGCGATGCAAGCTTTTAAAAATCTGGGAATAGAGATTGGTAGTCCCTACGAATACCGGAGAGAAATAACAGCCTGTAAATTATCTATTGACTGGGCCGATGAAAGCCAGAATCCAGGATACGAAATAAAGATTGCCAATTTTAATACATCTGAAGCAGATTATGCTCCAACAATTTATAAAAATGATGAGTTAGTGATTACTTCTGATAGAGCGAATAGCATGGGGGAAGATATTTACAACTGGACCGGTAGCAATTTTTCTGATCTCTTTATTGTCAATACAAAATCAAACAGTGTCGAATCTTTTGAATCGCCGATCAATACGACAGATAATGAGGGAACCGTAAGCTTTACCGCGGATTATCAGGAGATGTTTTTTACACGTTGCGCGAATAATGACAAATATCAGGATAGTCGCTGCTTCATCATGAGAAGTATTTATGAAAATGGAAGCTGGTCAATTCCCGAAAGAATAAAGCTATTTGAGGATGCTGCCAATATCAATTATGGCGATCCTTCTATTTCTGCAGATGGCGGTACATTATATTTTTCTGCTGATCATCCCGATGGCTGGGGTGGTCATGACATCTATATTTCTGAACGACAGCCCGATGGCTGGAGCACGCCAAGGCTTTTGGGGCGAACGATTAATACCAGTGGTAATGAACGATTCCCTTTTATTAATGAAGATACCCTGTATTTTTCCTCCGATTACCTTCCGGGTATGGGAGGGCTGGACATTTTCAGAACTTACAAAATGGGAAACCGGAAATGGAGCCCGGCTTATAATTTAAAAGCTCCGATCAATTCCGGTAGTGATGATTTTGCCTATATCGTCGATCCACGTGTAAACAAAGACAAGGATGTTTTACAAGTCGGATATTTTACTTCTACCAGAGAAAGCGGAATCGGCGGAGATGATATTTATCAGTTTATAAAAAAAGTGCCCCCTCCACCGCCGCCGGTTGATACGACAATCAATACTCCTCCTATCGTTTACAAAATGATTCTGGAAGGTTATGTTTTGGAAAAAATATATGAAGACAAAGGGAATCCCAATAGTCGTGTACTAGGTAGAAAACCACTTGATAAGGCTATTGTAAATATAAAAACCGGCAACAAAACCGAAACGGTAACCGTTGGAGAAGATGGTTTATTTACGCTTACGCTGGAGGAAGAAACAGATTATAGTTTTGCCGCTTCGAAAGTGGATTATTTGAACAATAGCACTACTTTTTCTACCAAAGGTATTGGTCAGGACCCCAATAATCCGGTTTTGACTTATACTGTAGAAATCGTTTTAGACAAGATTTTCAAAAACACCGAAATTACCCTGGAAAACATCTATTATGATTTCAATCAATCCTTTATCCGGGACGATGCAAAACCAACCCTTAATAAATTGGCAATTACCCTGAAAGAAAATCCACAGATATCGATTCAGTTATCTTCACATACAGATTGCCGGGGTAATGCTAATTATAATGAATCGCTTTCCCAGAGAAGAGCCCAGGCGGCGGTTGATTATCTAATCTCAAAAGGCATTGAAGAAAGCCGACTAACTGCCAAAGGATATGGCGAAAGTGCTTTGGCGATTGATTGCGCCTGTAGCCGCTGTTCAGAGGAAGAACATCAGGCAAATCGTAGAACAACGTTTAAAATTCTGGATTAAAATTACTTATCTAATGCTTTACAATTTTCTCCAGACGTTTCAGGTTTCCGGATTTGAATTGGAGGAAATATAATCCAGGGGGGTATTGGGCAATGGAATAACTTCCCTGATATTGATTGCTTATATCAGGAAGTGTAAATGCCATCAAAACCCGTCCGGTGATATCAATTAATGTAATTTCTTCAATCTGCAGGCCCGAAGTCTGGTTGATATTAATCGTAAAGATATCGGAAACGGGATTAGGGATAATTTCGATATTTATCTCATCAAAAGGATTATTCAGGCTTAAAGGAGTCTCATAAATTTGTACATCCTGGACGTAAGTGCAACCCAGGCTATCCTGCACAAGTACCGTATAGATAGCCGTATCCAGACCTTCAAAAAAGGCACTTTCCTGAAAAGTTGCTCCATTATCGATACTGTACATAAACGGAGGTACGCCGTTTTCCGGTCTAACTTCAATAGAACCATCCATTTGGCCCGGCGTGACATTTGTAGCAATGTAAGAAAATTGAACCGTACAGGTTTCCAGAGTCAGTTCTTGTTCGAAAAAACAACCATTCACATCCACAATCATTACTTGGTAAACATTACCGGTCAGGCCGGAAAAAACGGGTTGATCCTGAAAAGTATTGCCATTATCAATACTATATTGGAAAGGCGGCATTCCCGCTATCGGGCTCAGCTGAATAATACCATCATAGGCACCGAATTCAGATTCCAAGACAATTGAAGTATTGCCGGACAGATTACAGGTGAAGGGAATACAAAATTCGGATACTTCCATATCTCCAAAATCCACTTCCATTAAAACAGCCAGAATATGACCTTCTTCATCCCTGATTTCATAGTGTCCATCTCCATTCTGGGACATTCCATCACCAAAATCATCAAAAATAGTAAACTCGTAACAGCCTTCACTCAGACACCATTCTTCGATATAATTTTGATTAGAATCTTCATAATCTGTTCCCTGGAGAAGTACATTTCCCTCATCGTCGGCAATTTGCCAGCTAGTTTCTACAGGATAAAAGTCCGTAAGCAAATCCAGTGTTAAAACATTACCATCAGCCAGCACATCAAAAGTACGCTGCAAGGTATCATTTTGGGGGGCTTCATCTTCAAAACCATTTGGTTTTAAAGTATTTATGGATATTGAATTAAGTCCATCGTACAATTGATCAGTTACCAGATATACAGTATCTTTTTTTCCCATTTCCAAAAAACCGGTCCAATAGTGTTCATTAATCGCATCACCATTAGTTGAACATTCCAAAATAAGAGATTCCAGGGGACTGGCTCCAATATTTTTAATAACCACTCCAATATCTGCCACACTATCACAGGTCAGATTATCAATATTTAAAATTGAGTTCACCGTTGCATCATAGCGAGGTAATTTGCTTATAATAGTCCATAAGGTGTCATTTAAAACATTTTCATCACCAGGCAAACGGGTATATATTTTAAAATGATAATCCCGGATTTCAGAAACATCAATTGCATCTTCAATAGTCACTTCCATAAAACTATCGGGTTCTATAGTAAGTGGAAAATAGGTTTCCGAGATGAAGTTATCATCCATGATGACTCCGACGTGAAAGTCACTTAACGAAATTAATCCAGTATTTTGCAATCGAACCTTGACTAATTCATTTTCGGTTAAAAAAGCAGAATTTAGAGGATTCACTAATTTAAAAGGCGCGAGATCCAGGGAATCCGTTTGCAATCGAAAGGAAGTTATTTTAGTTCCCCAAAGCGCATTCTCTTTCATGTATTGGCCCGTAAACCAGAATGTCCGGCCATCGGCTTCGTCTACGGACATCATGGCATGGCTTCCCCATCTAAAACCATTATGCAGGCTTTCTCCAGTCGCTAATTCATATTCATCGATCGTCATCTCCCCCGGTGGATCATCCGCAAGTCGTCCCGTAAAAGCAAGGGATAACGGTTGATCCATACCCATTATCGAATAGGCAAGGGCAATATTCCCAACCGGATCAATTGCAATACTTCCCATGAAGCGATGTTTGTCAGCAGAAGCCACTGTTCCCTGTTGGAATATATTCCAGTTCCCTCCATTGACTTTTCGTAATTCATACCAGCGCACACCAGCCCGGTTATTTCCATCTATATCAATCACATGGTTGAGTACAATCGATTCGTGGGTACCCAAATTCCGATAATTAGGCCGGTGCATCAAAACATGCATAGAAGCTGTAACGGTTGAGCCATCTGATTCTGCCAGACAATCGAAGATACTGCCATTACAAAGGTCGGAGTCAAAGGGTTCGGTAAACAAATCAATCGGACCACTTATAGTCGAATTGGCTGGATTATTCCAATCAATATCTACCTGCCAAAGTTCAATTTTATCATCACCTCCATCCCAACTATTGTCATATAGCCTTAAAACCAAATGCGGGCTCCCTTGTGGAGGTTTTAAACTCCCGTCCCAATCAACCGGACTAAGATTTTGAAAGGCAAAAGCACTTGTCGCCGGATATTTTGGAACGCTCACTCTTTGAATGGAGGGATGGAGCTCGCCGTTTAATATGGATTCTTTATTAATCGCATAAATGGGCAGGCTTGCCTGATTATTTTCAATGGTCGTGAGGTAATACGCATCGTGCCATATGCCCGGTTTGGGATCTTCAGGCAAGTCGGGAACTTCAATTTGATAGACCAGCCAGTTTCCCAAAGGGTCGCTGGTCTGGGAAACAGCCATATATATAGTATTGGAACCAAAGCTTCCATTTTCGGTAATTAGCCAGCGTTCTACGGATTGATCCCAAAGTACAATCGGGCTGCCAAAGCCTCCTTCCAGACCGAAGGTCTGCCAAATAGTGTTCAGACTCGATGGACCATAAACCGTATTCCCCTGCTTATCGAAAATCTTAAAAACAGAACCAATAATTGCATTACTAACTTGTATGTAAAAATCAGGACTTACATCGCCATTGGGATTCGGAAAAACGGCATTAACACTTTCTAATACATCAATCCCATCAAAATTTAGAATTGGTTCAATAGGTATTACTACGCTAGTCAATTCAAAAATCTGCTCGACAAGTGTATCCGAAATGCCCTCCTTAATGTTATCTTCGACTTGCAGATCAAACTCCGTCCCATTCAAATGAATATCATTTTCATAGGGTACATGCTGTGGTTTCAGATCAATCAATCTGCTTGTACGGCCCAAAAAATTACAATTTACGGATTCTGCCCCCTGATATACCTCCATCTGAGAGAAGGAGTGATTTGCCAGCAGGAGTAATGCTGAAAAAAAGATCAGTTTGGCAGTTGGCTTGTTCATAGATTTAGCTACGAATCATAATGTATAGAAACGGAGTTAAAATTTCATCTAAATATACTAAAAAAGGCTGAAATATAATAATGCTATCAAGCCTGTACGTAGAACAAAATGATGGTGTAAACGAAAATAGCCCGAAGATTGAAAACCTCCGGGCTATTTTACGCTTATTAAGCTAATTTTACATTCGAACAATTTTCACCATTCGGTTAATGTCTTTGTGGTCAAATTCTACGAAGTAAATGCCCGCCGGAAAGTTACGCAGAGACAAGAATCCGGTCAATTGATCACCATATCGAACCAATTTTTGTCTTTGAATCAATTTTCCACTGCTATCAATCATTCTGATGTTCATCAATGGAACATTAACTCCGGTAACATTAATTCGGAATTTACCTTCGGTAGGATTCGGAAATACTTCAATTGCATTGCCATAAATATGTTCTTGGGTTGAAGTAGTTGCATTAACTATTACATTAACATTCGTTTCACATCCGATTGCATCTCTAATCGTAACCGTATAGGTGTTTGCACCAAGATTTTCAAAAACATTTGAAGACTGAAAAGGACCACCATTGATACTGTATTCAAACGGTGCCGTACCATTATCAGCCGTAATAGTGATCGAACCAATATTTTGACCTTCTACCGTATTGACTACTTCGGTAGCAACAGAAAGCGCGCAAGTTTCAACCGTTACTTCGAATTCAGCTATACAATTATTGGCATCAACAATAACTATATTATATACGCCACCTTCCAGTCCGCCAAAGAAAGAATTATTAGAAAAATTGCTTCCACCATCAACACTGTATTGGAAAGGGGCAGTACCATTAGCTTCAGTAATATTGATTGCTCCATCTGTCGCACCATCTGCCGACTCATTAATAGTTGTTGCCGCTCCGGTCAACATACATTCAAATGGAGAACAGAATTCATTCGCCTCTTCAATTCCGAAGTTTGGCTCAATCAGGGATGCCAGCACTATTCCATTTTCGTCAGTAATGGTATAATTACCCTCTACTCCACCAAACTGGATTCCATCACCATAAGAATCAAAAATTCTAAACGTATAACAGGCATCCGCCAGGCACCATTGCTCGATATATTCGGTTTGCTCTCCCGTATAAGGACCACCCTCAAAAAGGATATTACCACCTTCATCCTCCAACTGCCAGGTCGTTTCTTCCGGATAACTATCCGTTAACAAAGTTAATTGTATAAAACCTCCACCCAGTACAGCCTGAAATGTCCTTGAAAAGGAATCATTTGACATTCCCTCATCTGTCATACCATTAGGTAATGAAATACTCGCCTCCAGTGTATTATCGCCATCCATTAAAGGTTCAAGGTCAATAAAAACTGTTTCTGATTCCCCAAAGGCAAGACTACCGGTCCAGTCAATAGTTTGTGGCGTAGCACCATTGAAAATCCACTCGATTGTAGCACTGGTCAATACTTCCTGTCCTTCATTTTTTATGATAATCCCTGCCTGAGTTACTGAATCACAAATCGCACCATCAAGACCGGAAATGTCACTAATGGCAGCATCAAACCTGGTCAATTGACTAATAACCGATCGAAGTGTATCATTTAAAATATTTTGATCACCGTTGAGATTGGTGTAAATTTTAAAATTATAATCTCCTATGGCCGATAAATCAACTGTATTGGCAAAAACGACATTTACCACGCTATCCGGCTTCAAGGTATCGGTAAGGGTTTGTGCATCAATGAAGACATCATCGAGAATAAGTCCTACATCAAAATTGACTTGTTCTTCCAATCCGAAGTTTTTAACCTGCACTTCTACCACTTCTGAATTCGTCAGAAAAGCAGAAGTAGTAGGGGTAATAATGCTGATAGGAGCTACATCAATCGTATCTCTTTGCAAGGAGAACGTTACAATCCGAGTCGCCCAATCATTATTTTCGCCCATATACTCCCCTGTATACCAGAACGTTCGGGCATCTTCTTCATCTACAGACATCATCGAGTAATCTCCCCATCTTACAAACAGGTTTAAACTTAATCCTTCTGCAAAAATAAATTCATTGATCGTCATCTGACCAAGCGGGTCACTTGCTCTTCGACCTGTATACGCGAGATCATAAGTATTATCCGGCCCCATAATGGTATAACCCAAACCAATATTTCCAGCGCCATCCATCGCAATACTGGCCATCCAGCGGTTATTATTATCAGGAGATACTGTGCCTTGTTGATAAATCGACCATTCTCCGCCGTTCGGTTTTCTTAGCTCGTACCAACGTACACCAGCCAGATTATTTCCGTCCACATCTACTACGTGGTTTAGTACCATAGTTTCATAGATACCGAAATTACGATACTGTACCCGGTGCATCACTACCTGCATCAAAGCGGATACCGTATTCCCCTGTGGATCAGTTAGACAATTGAAAATTGATCCCTGACATACATCAGAATCAAAAGGTTCGGTTGGCAAATCAATCGGACCGGTTAAAGTCGTGTTATTGGGATTGTCCAAATCCACACTCACTTCCCATACTTCCAATCTATCTACCCCCCCATCCCAGGCATCATCGTATATTCTCACAAGATAATTGGGACTTCCCGGAGGCGGAGGACTCTGAAAGCCATCCCAATCAGCAGCAGTAGCCACCTGAAACGCTCCGCCTGTAGCATCCGCAAATTTTGGAATTCCAACTCTTTGTAGTTCAACATCTGTATCTCCATCCAGCATCGCCTGACGATCAAGCATATAGACCGGGATTTCTGTACCTCCGGGATCATTAACTGTTATATAATAGGCATCCGGCCAGATACCGTATTTAGGATAATCCGGTAAATCCAGCGCCTGGAAAGAGTAGGCATTGAAGTTTCCAAGGGGATCACTGGTTTCGGATACAGCAATAAGCAAGGAGGCAAAATCAGAAGCAATTTCCGAAAACAACCATCTTTCTGCACCTTGGTCCCATAGAATAATCGGATCTCCCAATCCTTCCATATTAAAATCCGTCCAAAGTGTATTCATATTTATGGGTCCGGCTATTGAATTTCCTTCTTTATCAAAGACTTCGAATAAAGAACCACCTCCGTTTACGGCTTGTACATAATAGTCCGGACTTACATCTCCATTGGTATCCGGTGGTACAGAACCCGATTCACCACTGCTAATTCCCTCGAAGTTCAAATCTGGTTCTACTGGAATAACGACACTGGTCAAAGTAAAAGCCTGTCTTACCGGGTCAATACCATGTGGTAAAGCATCCGGATTATTAATTTTCATCGGCACACTACCATCAAAATTGTCAGGTCCTTCGAAATGGCTTTTGCCGTGTTTTTTCTTTAATCGTTTTTTCCTGGCAGCATCCACCGAGCGTTGTATTTGAAGTTTATGCCGGATTTCGCCGGTTTGCCCCAAATAATTTGCCTGTGAAACCTGAGCTCCTGTGATCGTTTCAATTTGAGCTTGTAAGGGAAGAGAAAAGGCAATCAACGCCAGTAAAGGCAGCACTCTAATAAGGAGTGTTTTCATAAGTTTAAATTTACTTTATTAGTTAATTCAAGTTGTGGCTAATTCACCAGGAGAGGGTTTTAGATGTACCGGATTATATTTCGTTTGTTATTATAAAAAGAGTTGATTCCAGCTTTCTTAAATTCGCTCGTGGTATAACAACTTAGGTTTGTGATTTGATAATACTAATATCACTTATTGGCTAAAGTCTATGACACGCTCTAAAGTAAGAAAAACAAACGGTTTTGATCTATAAAAAGAAGGTTTATGTTAGCACCTGACAATAATTTTGCCAGTTGTATAACAATATATTCCTACCTTGTTTTCACCAAAATGAAAAAGCACTCCTCACATATAGCAAGGAGCGCTTAAATTCTTTAAAACCCGGATGCTTTATCCCACTACGATATTAATCATACGTTTCGGGACAACGATTACTTTACGAACCGTTTTTCCATCGGTCCATTTCTGGATATCTTCCAAAGCTAAAGCTGCGGTTTCCAAATCCTCTTTGCTTGCATCCGAAGGAAAATCAGCTATTGCTCTTTTCTTACCGTTTATACTGATCGGGTAGGTTACCGAATCTTCAACCAGGTATTGCTCGTCAACCTTTGGAAAAGCAGCGTCCTGTACTGTTCGGGTCGTATCCATCCCTCCCAGTCTGAACCAAAGTTCCTCCGCCAAATGCGGTGCAAAGGGCGCTATCAATTTCACTAATGGTTCCAAGACCTCCGTTTTATTGCAATTCATCTTTCTCAACTCATTGCTTGCAACCATAAAAGCACTGACACAGGTATTGAAAGAAAAGCGTTCAATATCTTCCCTGATCTTTTTGATAGCAGTATGCAATATCTTCATCTCCTCTTTGCTCGCTTCCTCTTCACTGACCTCAAACTGTCCGTCTTTATTAAAAAACAAGCCCCAGAACTTTCTCAAAAATCCGGCTACCCCGTTAATGCCCTTGGTATCCCAGGGTTTGGATTGCTCAACCGGCCCTAAAAACATTTCATACATTCTAAAACAGTCCGAACCATAACGCTCGACTACATCATCCGGATTGATCACATTAAAATACCGTTTAGACATTTTGCCGGTTTCAGAATGCGTTAAAAGATGGTTATCCTCCGCCCCATTATTGGATTTGAACGTTCCTTTGTGATAAAGTCCGTTTCCACATTCGAAAATAGCATTTTCATATTCGGGTCTCCAGTCAATAAATCTCTTGATGCTATCGATATTCACATAAGACTTATCAGAACCATAGTTTTTTACAAAATCCACGTGAATCGGAATCTTCGCAAAATCCGTTACCCCTCTTTGTTTCGTTAAGCTGGTACAAACAAAATGATGATGTCCATCCAGTTTTTCTTTCATCAAATAGATAAATTCTATTACCCCTTGAATCATCCCCTGATTAATCAGCTTTTTGAATGGCTCTACAGTAGGAACCAAACCTTTATCATAAAGGAATTTATGCCAAAAACGGGAATACATCAAATGACCAACAGCATGTTCCGTTCCTCCAACATACAAATCGACATCTCGCCAATAATTGATTGCCTCCTGACTGGCAAATTCTTCATTATTTCTGGCATCCATATAACGCAAGAAATACCAGGAAGAGCCTGCAAACCCGGGCATGGTATCTGTTTCTCTAATAAAACCTTCCTCTGCTTTAAGCCATTCTTCTTTCCGCGCTAAAGGTGACTTACCGCCAGATGCCGGCTTAAAATCTTCCAAATCCGGTAATTCTAAGGGAAGTTCTTCAATATCCATAGCATAAGCAATACCTTCTGCATCGTATTTGATGGGAAAAGGTTCTCCCCAGTAGCGCTGACGGCTATAATTGGCATCTCTAAGTTTATAATTTACTTTGCGAACCCCCAAATCTTCCCTTTCAATACGAGTCAGCATTTCTTCAATGGCATCTGGTACTTCCATCCCGTCCAGAAATTCAGAATTGATCATCGTACCCAATTTATCATGCATTCCCGCTCCGGGATATTGAGATTTATCAATCACATCAATAATCGGAATCTGGAATTTTGTGGCAAAAGCATGATCTCTCTCATCATCACTGGGAACAGCCATAATCGCTCCCGTCCCATAATCCATAAGGACATATTCACCAATATAAATCGGGATTTGAGCCTGAGTAAAAGGATTAATTGCATAAGCTCCTAAAAAGACACCCGTTACTTCCTTCACTTCTGACATGCGTTCCCGTTCCGAGCGTGCATTGACATAATCCAGATATTCAGAAACAGCTGCTTTGCGATCTTCTGTTGTCAAAGCATCAACTAAAGGATGCTCCGGAGCTAAAACCATAAAAGTTGCTCCAAAGATAGTATCCGGGCGAGTGGTAAAAATTTCAATTTGCTCTTCGGAGTTTTTAATATCAAAAAACATTTGTGCTCCTTCAGAACGACCAATCCAGTTGCGCTGCATGGCTTTCAAGGCATCCGACCAATCCACTCTTTTCAAATCGTTTAATAACCTTTCAGCATAAGCTGTGATTCGCAAGGACCATTGCAACATTGCTTTGCGTTCGACCGGATGTCCGCCTCTTTCCGAAACACCATCCTTCACCTCATCATTTGCCAATACGGTTCCCAAAGCTTCGCACCAGTTAACATAACTAGTTTTACGATAAGCCAGGCGATAATTCATCAATATTTCACTTTGCTCTTTGGCACTCATATCGTTCCATTCCTCAGCAGAAAAGACCATTTCCTGAGTACTGGCAGCTTTTATTCTGGCATTTCCCTCATGACTAAACCGTCGGCGCAAATCGGAAATGGGCAAAGCTTTTTGAGCTTCATTATCGAAATAATGTTCAAAAAGTTGTATAAAAATCCATTGTGTCCATTTATAATAGGAAGGATCGCAGGTTTTTACTTCTCTCTCCCAGTCAAAACTAAAACCCAAATTATCCAACTGTCTTCGGTATCTTTTAATATTTTCTTCGGTAGAGACTGCCGGGTGAACGCCGGTTTGGATCGCATATTGTTCAGCAGGCAAGCCAAAAGCATCGTAGCCCATCGGGTGCAACACATTATAACCGCTCATTTTCTTATACCGGGCAAAAATATCGGATGCTATATAACCCAAAGGGTGACCTACATGAAGACCGGAGCCGGAAGGATAAGGAAACATATCCAGTACATAAAATTTGGGCCTTTCATTCTGTCCAGGTTTTGGATTATCTACTTTATAGATTCTATTTTCCTGCCAGTAAGCTTTCCATTTATTTTCGATTTCTCGTGGATTATAGTCCATAATGTGAATGCGTTTTTTTGTTTCAACTACCAGATATAAGTTTTAGTTCCAGTTCAAATATCAAGCTGCGAAAATATGGAAAATGTTGGAAATATTGCTTGAATTGGGGTATGATTAGTATCCCTGTTTTGAGAATTCGGATAGATGTTTATTATTTCTTAATTTTAGAGCATCACCAAAACATACTTAAACATGATTAAATCCATTTTGAGATTAGCTGTAATTGTCATCATTGGTATCATTGCCTACAATTATTTCCTGGGTAATGAGGCGGAGAAAGAACAAGCCCGAGAAATTGTTAAAGGCACTGGGAAAGTGATCAAGGGTGGTGTAGATATCCTGAAAGATGAGTATCAAAAATTTAAAGATGGTAAGTATGACAAAGCATTAGATAAAATTGGGAACCTGTTAAAAGAAGCAAAAGAAAAAGGCGGGGAAATGGTAGAAGATATCAGGCAATGGGAGGAAAAACGTCAAATCTGGAAAGAGAAGAAAGATGAATTGATCAAATCCATTGAAGAAGCTGGTGGAGAAATGACAGATGATCAGAAGAAAGAAATGGAAGCATTAGAAGCGGAAGGAAAAGCTTTAGCAAAAGAAGGAAAAGATATTAATGAAAAAGCGGAAAAAGAATAATACTCCAAGAATTCACCCTTTCTATACCGGACTGCTCATCGTATTGGGTATGACCTCTTTAAATCCGTTAATGGCACAACCTGAAACCATTAAAATTCCGGGAACAGATGTTTATTTTGAAATGGCTCTAGTGGAAAAAGGAAAGCTGGAAAAAGAATCATTTACAATACAAATTGATAGTTTCTGGATCGGTACAAAGGAAGTAAGTTTCGATGAATATATTCTGTTTCAGGATTTGGAATATGACAATAATACAGCAAGTGAAGGCATTGATTATCAAGCAGATGCCGTTACGCGCCCTACTCCACCCTACGAAGACTTTTCCAAAGGGATGGGACGACAGGGAGGTTATCCTGCAGTTAGTATGACCCAACAAGCCGCACAATTATATTGCTATTGGCTTTATCAGAAAACCGGAGTTTTTTACCGGCTTCCAACCGAAGCGGAGTGGGAATATGCCTGTTTAAAAGGAAACTCGGATTTCAAATCCGAAAAGGACCTGGATAATTCAGTCTGGTATTATGAGAACAGTTTTGAAAAATTTCACAAAACCGGACTAAAGTCAGCTAATCAATTAGGTCTTTACGATATGTTAGGTAATGTAGCAGAGTGGACCGCAGATTATTTTCTGTCAGAAAACAAGTACAGCCAATACCTGGGGGACAGTACAGCCATAAATCCCTGGATCGTTCCGCAAAGACGACATCCTCGAACGGTAAAAGGCGGTTCTTACGACGATAATCCAGAAGATTGTACTTGTAAAAGTCGATTGAAATCGAAGGCTAAATGGCAGGCGCGAGATCCGCAAATACCAAAAAGTAAATGGTGGAACCCGGATTCGCCTTTTGTGGGTTTCCGTATTGTCCGGCCCGTTCAACAACCCTCTCCCAAAGAAATAGAAGCTTATTTTCAAAAAGCCATAAAGTATTAAGCCCTGGAAATTGAAAAGCCGGGCAGTCTGAGGTCTTATGCCCCGGTAATTTAGCGCTGATACCATTTTTTTTCAATATCCTGAACAAATGTATTAAATCAAATAAATTGTCTTGCTAATAAAATCCAATCTGCGATGAAAAAGAAAAAAGCAATAAAAACAGGAATCAATCGAAGATTATTTATGAAAAGTACCGGTTTAGCGGCCGGAGGTTTATTGATGCAACCATTGCCGCTTGCGGGTGCATACATCGCGGGAGATGATGCCATTAAGGTTGGGCTCATTGGCTGTGGGGGACGTGGCACAGGAGCAGTAGTCCAGGCCCTATCCACCAGGCAGAATGTACGACTCGTAGCAATGGCTGATGCTTTTAAAGACCAGCTCGATACCTGTTTTGAAAAAATTACTAATCCCGCTTTTGAAGATTGGTCAAGTGAAGAGCCCATTGATTTAAGGGATAGAATTGACGTTACAGAAGAAACCAAGTTTGTTGGTTTTGACGCTTATAAAAACGTAATCGACCTATGTGATGTAGTCATTTTGACTACCCCTCCCGGTTTCCGCCCCATCCATTTTGAAGCGGCAATAAAAGCCGATAAGCATGTATTTATGGAAAAACCGGTAGCGACCGATGCTCCGGGGATTCGTAAAGTTTTGGAGGTTGCCAAATTAGCCAAACAGAAAAAACTCAATGTAGTGGTTGGACTACAAAGACATTATCAAACAATTTATCGGAAATGGGTGGAGCTGTTGCAAGCAGGTGTCATTGGAGATATTGTTACATCCCATGTTTACTGGAACAGTGATGGGGTCTGGGTACGGCCCCGTCAGGAAGGTCAAACCGAAATGGAATACCAAATGCGCAATTGGTATTATTTCAACTGGTTGTGTGGCGATCATATTACCGAGCAACACATTCATAACCTCGATGTGAGTAACTGGGTGAAACAAGCCTATCCGGTTCGGGCACAAGGTATGGGAGGGCGCCAGGTAAGAAATGGTATGGATCACGGACAGATTTTCGATCATCATTTTGTCGAGTTTGAGTATGCTGATGGTTCAAGAATGTTTTCGCAATGCCGACATATAAAAGGCTGTGCCAGCCGGGTCAGCGAAGCATTTCAGGGAACAAATGGCTACGCGCCCAAACCGGGGGTTATCAAAACCAGGAGTGGATATACGATTTTAAAACATAATGATAAAAACGATCCAAACCCTTATCAGGTAGAGCATGATGAATTATTCGAAGCCATAGCCCGGGGAGCGTACAAATTTGCCGATGCCGAAAATGGGGCAATGAGCACCATGACCTCTTTACTGGGAAGAGCCGCTACTTATTCCGGGCAAGTCGTAGAATGGGATGAAGCAATTAATTCAAATATCAGTCTAATGCCCGAAAAATTTGCCTGGGATGCCAAGCCCCCCGTTATGCCCGATGAAAATGGCCGATACCCCATCCCTGTTCCGGGAAAGACCAGGGTGATTTGATGATTGCATCCGATAATGCTGCCTTACCTAAATAATGTACTAATAGCAATGACTAAAACAGCTTATCTATTGCTAATTGGGCTTTTTTGCACATCTGTTACCCAAGCGGATTTGCAGAGATTTTCCTTTGAAAGCCTACATATGGGAACAAAGTTCAGGATCATACTTTATGCCCAAAGGAAAGCAGATGCCGAACAAGCAGCCCAACAAGCTTTTCAAAGAATTGAGCAAATCAACTCGATCATGAGTGATTACCAGATAGATAGCGAACTGAATCGACTCATCACCCAAGCTGGTACCGGAAAATATATTCCCGTAAGCAATGATTTGTTTTCCGTTTTAAAACAATCAAAGAAATGGGCAAAAATCAGCGGAGGTCGTTTTGATGTGACGCTCGGCCCGCTTAGCAAATTATGGAGAAAAGCTTTTCGGCAACAAACCTTTCCAGATAGTATAGCTATTGAAAAAGCTAAAAAACGCACTAATCATAAATGGCTTAAAATCAGCCTTTTTTACAAAAAAATTAAACTAAAAAAGCAGGGAATGAGGCTTGATTTAGGAGGAATAGCCAAAGGTTTTGCAATAGATAAGGCAATGCATGTCCTAAAGGAAAAAAAGATAAAGCAGGCCCTGATTGATGGAGGCGGTGACATTCTGGTTTCGAATCCGCCCCCTGGTACGGATGGCTGGCTTATCAGGATTGACGAACAAAAAGATTTTATCAGTTTAAAAAACCAGGCTATTGCAAGTTCCGGAGATCGTTATCAATATCTGGAATGGAACGGAAAACGTTATTCACATCTCATTGATCCCCGGACCGGTTACGGGGTAGAAAACCATAAAAGGATTTCCGTAATTAGCAAAAACTGTACTGATGCAGATGCGCTGGCTTCCATTTGCAGTATCATGAGTAAGCAGGAAATTAATACCTGGAAGTATCTAAAGAAGCGAAAAGATGTGCAAATAATTGTCTCCCGGCCCCGGGATTAAACTATAAAAGGAAGCTTTAATAATTATGCAATTTTCCCTTCTCAGGCTCTTTTACAGACATCAATCTGGGAAACATTGTCAATCAAGATATTTCCTTTATAAGGAACTACTCTGTCACCAGGAAAATAGGCTTCGAAAATAATGTAATTATAAATCCCTTTTGGGTAAAATTCGAATTCGTAGGTGCGCCAGTCGACATGATCAATATCATTACTCTCCCAGAGCAACTGCCCCCGGGAACAACGGCTTTTTCCCGCCCATATTTTCAATTTTACTGGCTTATTATATCCTGTGTAAGTTTTCGAATGAGCCAGATCAACACTCATTTCATAGCATACATTTTTCTCTAAAGGCCGGCTCAGGCGCTGCCCTACACTCTCCCAGGTCTTATCCGCACGAGTAATCAGGCCCATATAAGTATCGCCATCAGAAGGCTCATTATAGACTCCCCAGGAACCGGGCAGGATATCCGGTGTCGTTCCGACCTTGCACTGTAACCATCCCCTTGGCATAGTCGCATCCTCTGCTTCTCCCTCAAAAGAGGGATTATCCAGCGATATTTGCGCCGGAAGCTCCATTAATAAAAAAAGACTAAAAAAGATTAGCAGCAGTTGTTTCATGTTTACTTAATTTTCGACTTTCGCTTATGCATTTCCAATCGGAGCAAAATTAAAGCTTTATTCCAAACTTTTTTAAGATATAACGATCAGATGCAAAGGATTAATCTATCCGAGAACGGATGTAGTATCTTTAAAATTGCTTTAGAATCCGGGAATTAAGTTATCTTTAAGGCTTATAAGTGCGCATAACCCACAAATATGGAACTTAGCGAAAAAGGTATCCCAAAACGAAGCAGGCCCAATTATACCTACGCTACAATTGGAGTTGCCCTGGTACTTTTCCTGATTGGCGTTTTCGGACTAATTCTGCTCAATGGGCAAAGTTTGATCAATTCCTATAAGGAAAAAATGAATGTCATGGTTGAACTTAAAAGCGATTTGCCAAATCATGAATATCTGAGAATCAGACAGACTATTGAGCATGCAAAGTATACTAAAAAAGGTAGTGTAGTTTTTGTTTCCAAAGATGAAGCCGCGAAACAATTAGCCAAGGACCTCGGAGAGGAATTTTCCAGTCTGGGCTTTAGTAATCCGCTTTACGATGTCATTAATTTCAGTACCATAGCGGAATACGCACATCCGGACAGTTTATCTGCGCTGAGCGGTGCATTAAAACAAAGCCCAATCGTAGTCGATGTCTATTATCAAGCAGTCTTGGCAGATAATATTGAAAAGAATGTTCGATCGATTGGCTGGATTGCATTAATTATTGGCGCTTTATTCATCCTGATTGCAATAACCCTTATTCACAATACGATCAAACTGGCTTTATATTCCAACCGTTTTTTAATCAAGAATATGGAACTTGCCGGTGCATCCTGGGGATTTATTAGTCGCCCGTATCTTTGGAAAAGTCTAAAGAACGGTTTATTGAGTGCTCTTATCGCTATCTCACTTTTAATCCTCGTCATCGTGTTTATCAGGAATAATATGGTGGAAATTGAGAGTCTTATTGATCCTTTTATATTGGGAATTTTGTTTGGAAGTATGACCCTCTTAGGAATTTTAATTACCGGATTAAGCACATATTACATAGTTAACAAGTATCTTCGCATGCGATTAGACGATTTGTATTAAAAATCTAATTCTTTCGAAATCTAAACCGAATTCTTCGAGCATATTTGAACGCAATCGGAATTAGATTGTAAATGAATAAAAATTGAAATTAATATAATGGCTAAAAAAACAAGCAAAAAGAAAGTAGTCATCTCCAAAAAAACGGCTGGACAGGCTAAAAATACGATTTCTCCAACAACTTCCAAGACTTCCAGAACGGCAGCTGCCAGCATTTCCAGAGAGCCAATGCTTTTTGGGAAAGAAAACTATATTTTGATAATCGTAGGGATTGTTCTTATGGCAATTGGATTTATATTGATGCTTGGTGGAAGTATGCCTGACCCTAATACCTGGGATGATAATATTATCTATAGTTTCCGCAGAACCGTCCTGGCTCCATTTATGATACTAGCCGGACTTGTAACACTGGTTTTCTCAATTTTTAAAAAGAAAGCCGCTTAAAAGATCAAGCAGATTTAACAAATGGGAGAAATCATTGAAGCGGTTATCCTGGGCATCATTCAGGGACTTACCGAGTTCTTACCTGTAAGCAGTAGTGGACACCTTGAACTAGCCAAATTCTTTTTAAACAGTGATGATGTAGCGAAGCAGAGTATGCTCATGACCGTAATGCTCCACGGTGCAACAGCATTGAGTACCATTATTGTCTTTCGCAGAGAAGTAATAGAAATCTTAAAAGGTTTATTCCAGTTCAAATGGAATGAACAAACTATCTTTTCTCTTAAGATCATTATTTCTATGATACCCGCAGCTTTGATTGGATTATTATTCGAAGATACTCTGGAAACATTTTTTGATAAAAAAATCATCCTGGTTGGAATGATGCTGATTATCACCGGTTTGCTATTGTTTCTGGCAGACAGGGCTAAAAATACAAGCAAAAATGTAAGCTTTGTCAACGCCTTGATAATCGGGCTTTCTCAGGCCGTTGCCATTCTTCCCGGAATTTCTCGCTCCGGGGCCACTATTTCCACCTCTGTTTTATTGGGTATTGATCGTGAAAAAGCGGCTAAATTTTCCTTTTTAATGGTGGTTCCCCTGATTTTTGGAAAGATGGCCAAAGATATCTTGAGCGGAGAAATCACCTATTCATCGGAGGTATTAATTCCGCTGACTGCGGGGTTTTTCGCAGCCTTTTTTACCGGATTACTGGCCTGTACCTGGATGATTCAACTGGTTAAAAACAGTAAGCTCAGCTATTTTGCATTTTATTGTTTCGTCCTTGCTATTATTGTGATTCTTTTCGGTTTTGACATTTTTAAATTAAGCTGGCTTTATGCATCCGAATAATCCTCCCAAATCAGTCAATTTCAAAGAAGGTACGGTGCTATTGGTAGACAAACCCCAAAGCTGGACCTCTTTTGATGTGGTCAATAAAATCCGCTATAAGCTTAAGTATAAATTAGGTGTAAAAAAAATCAAGGTTGGACATGCCGGTACGCTTGACCCGTTGGCAACCGGTCTGTTAATCATCTGTACCGGAAAATTCACTAAAAAACTAAATGAATTACAGGCTTTACAAAAAGAATATACCGGTACGATAAAACTGGGCGCTTCTACCCCGTCTTTTGATGCGGAAATGGAAGAAGATAGTCAATTTCCTGTTGAGCATATTGATATGGAATTGCTGGAAAAAGTTCGGCAAGAGTTTATCGGCGACCTCGAACAAATTCCCCCCATATTTTCAGCTATTAAGGTAGATGGTCAGCCGCTTTATAAAAAAGCCCGAAAAGGAAAAACCATAGAAATCAAACCTCGTCCGGTTAAAATTTATGATTTTAAAATAGCGCTAACCGAGATGCCCTATATTGATTTTTATGTAAAATGCAGCAAAGGGACGTATATCAGATCAATCGCTAATGATTATGGTAAAGCACTAGGAAGTGGAGGTTATCTGACGGAATTGAGAAGAATATCCATTGGAGATTTTAAAATCGAAGATGCCTGGAATCTTGATCATTTAATTGAATTTATCGAAGAAGTAGAAATTCCAGAAGAAGAAGATTAAAAAAGAGAGACATCTCACTTGAAATGTCTCCTTCAAAATTACAATAACCGTTGAACTATTATAAATGTATTTTTATTTGTCAGAATATTCTAAATACTGGTGATCTTCCTGAGTCAGTCGCTCTTTTTCCCAAAACATCATTTCAGTAATATCTTCTAAAAACGCTCGCATAGCAGAAATATTCATCGAGTTTTCTTTTCTTTTTAGCTCATTAGCAGATTGATCCAAAATAAGAATTGTCGGTAGTTTTGAAAGATAATAATCCTTTTTCACTTTGGCATTTTCGGGCTTGTCTACATCGATATCGAGCACAATAAAATGGTCTTGCAAAAGTGCCTGTACCTGTTCGTCTGCCAAGGCTCCTTCCTCCATCACCTTACATGGCACACACCATTTTGCTCCAAATTTCATAAAAATATACCTTCCTGTTTCCATGGAAAGCTCCATTGCCCGGGAAAAATCAGAAGTTTGATAGGCCCCTGTTTGGATCACAGTTTTTGGAGAGGTATCCTCTGGCTGTTCAGGCTCAATCTTACTGTCTTTTGGTATGATGTTCTTATTATAAAAAATGGGATAATCTTCTTTGGTTTTATTCTGTTTTTCACTTATCAGCGGAACACTTTTTTCCGCTTCCAATACTATTTCTTTTTTAATATCGACTGCTAAGTTTTCAGAATATTCCAGGACAGGCAAGTCATGAGTCAATAAAGGAGACTGTACTTTTTTTTCCTCTGCCTGGAGGCTCCAAATAAAATACACTAGCCCGGTCGCTATTATCACAGCTCCAATAAATCGGTAAAAAGAGGAATAGGTCGAATAATCAAAATAAATATCCCCTTCGACAGGAGTATCTATACCCAAAACAGCATTTTCATCCGGAGCATTTAGCCCAGTCTGTTCCACACCTTCGAAATTAAAGGAAAACAAAAGATCAGAAGAATTTAAACTGCTATAGCTATTAAATAAGCTATTCTTTTTCATGGTTATGAAAAGTTAGTTAAACGCATGTTTGCTTAAAGAGCAAAGCACTTATAATAGTAATACGTTTTCTCAAAGCAGTTTAACTATCACAATATGAATAATTTATCGCTGACTTACAATTTTCAGCTAATTTTTTTTATTACATCAATAAACCAGGTGGTCCTTCAACAATCATCTCTCCACCTCATTACTAATTAGTTTTTGTTCCAATTCCGGTACAATTACCTCCAGTTCTTTGATCCTGGTCCCATCGCTCCACAGTCCCAGTGATTTCTGTTCGATTGTATTGCCAAGAGCATAAACTTTATTGGTTCCAAATCGGGTAAAATCATTTAAAGCATCAAAAATTTTCCAATAACCAAAATAATCAATAGCATTTAAGCGACCAATTTTTAATGCCCGCTTTGCTGTAAAATTGCGCAAGCCGGTATCAAAATCCAGGTCGATAGAATAGGATTCGTCATGCCCTGAGGTAAGGCGCTGGCTTCCGTAATAATCCGAATATTGTTTAATCAAATTTCGATTTTTAACATTAACTGCCGTTTTAAAAATCCTTTTTCCAATCTTATCACCCACTGTATGATCTTTATCGCTTACCATAATGACCAGGTTGGTATCTTCCGGAAAATCCTTATAATCGTCTAATAATCCTCCTTTGAAAGGGCCCGTACCAGGAGATACCAGCATCACCGCTTCGGGCTTGGGTATGGTATATCGTTTATGATAAACCGCCAGATTTGCAGCGATTACTCCGCCGTAAGAATGCCCGACCAGGCTAAAATCATCCGTAATAGGAGCTACGTGTTCCTTTTCTTTCAGCGTATCCAGGGCATTAAGAATCGCCTCGACCACATTTTCAGTAAAGAGCTTGGGAGAAGGACTTAACAGGTTTCTCTGATATCGGGGATAAATCACAGTATTTCCCTTTCGTACCAGATGCTTTATCCATTTCCCATAAATCATAGGATTATAGGCCCCATAACCATGAATAAAAACGATAACATTGGCAGTTTCCGGTTTGGGATCAGCAGGTTCGTAGAGCCAGAAGCCATCCGGTTCCTGGGCATAATCATATTGACTAACCGAGGCATGGACATAATCACTACCGCCAGGGCCACTGGCAGCTTGCTTTGGTGGCAGGATTTCCTGGGCACATAACAGGTAAGGAAAGAACAAAAGTACTATAAAGCGGTATACCATTTTCACGCTCTTGGGTCAAAAAAAAAATTTCGTGTTATCAGTGAGTCATGCTGGTACAGATAAAAAGTTTTAGAAATAAAACCCACTCTGTAAAAATATCCAATTCCTCTTATTAACGCGTGGTTGTATGAATCGTTTATGTAGTAAGTATTTTATTTTAAATTATTCAAGTTATCTTTATTCTTAAACAGAAAAATTGCGTCTGTTTTTGTTACGAAATCAAGGGTTTTTATCAAAATACTCCTTATTTCTACTCATTCATCCCAACTTGGCTCAAATAATTCACCCGGCAAGTAACAGAACAAAACTATTTGAAGTATTTTTGGCTCAGAAGTGATGATAAAAATCAAAAAGTTTGGAAAAAGATAAAAAACCGGTGGGGGTTATCGGAGCGGGAAGTTTCGGGACGGCAATATCCAATTTGCTATCGCATAATGTTGACGTATTATTATACAGCAGACAAGAGCAGCTGGTCAGGCAGATCAATGAAACGAGGAAGCATCATGGAATAGCGCTTTCCGAAAGAATAAAAGCTACTAATGACCTGGAGGAAATTGCCAAACGTTGTACACTAATCTTTCCAATTGTCCCTTCGACCAATTTCAGGGATATGATGAAAAGCCTGGGGGCTTATCTCAAGCCCAATCATATTCTCATTCACGGGACAAAAGGCTTTGATCTGGGTGATAAAAAACTTGATGAAGAGATGAACCTTTCCAAGGAGGATGTTTTTACCATGAGTCAAATTATTCGTCAGGAAAGTGTTGTATTGCGAATCGGTTGTTTGTCCGGGCCCAATCTTTCGGCAGAAATTTTGGCGGGACAACCTACGGCAACCGTGATTGGCAGCAGGTTTAACGAAGTGATCAAAGCCGGACGCGAAGTACTGGACAGTGAAAAATTCCACGTTTTTGGTACCAAAGACATGCTCGGAGCAGAACTGGCCGGGGCATTGAAAAATGCAATCGCTATTGGTTCCGGCATTCTGGGAGGAATGGGCATGGGCAAAAACATACAGGCTATGCTGATTACCCGGGGACTGGTGGAAATGGTTTATATTGGTAAAGCGATGGGCTCGGATAGCCGGGCTTTCATTGGAACTGCCGGTATTGGCGACCTCATAGCTACAGCTACAAGTGAAAAAAGCAGAAACTATTCTTTGGGGATGAGACTGGCCAAAGGAGAAACCCTGGAGCAAATCAATAATTCGATGCCGGAACTGGCAGAGGGGGTACGTACTATTCAGGTTATGCAGCAGCTTTCAAAATATTATAAGCTCCACACTCCTATCACCATGATGTTGCATGCCGTCGTTTTTAAAGGATTTGATATTGACCGGGCCTTAAATTATTTGATCACTTATCCCTATGCAGTAGATGTGGATTTTTTATAAAAAGAACATCCTGAAAACAGGCATACTTTTCAAAATCTGAAATAGCTTTAATCTGCACTTGTATTCAACAGGAATACCAAAAAATATAGTGCAACCCTGCTAGGTTCAGCATGTCTATTATAATATCAAGGAGCAACTATTTTCCTCAAACTTGATATTATTGAAATCAATTCATTTATTATTCTTAAACAAAAACAAATGAAAAAGCTTTACTTCCTTTTAGTTTTAATAGCTATTACTTCCATAAATTGTGATAATCTCCACGCTCAGCAGGTAAAAGGCCAGGGTGGCATAGTCACAGAGACTATTAAAATGGATCCGATCAACTCTATCGGATTGGGCATTGCAGCAAATATATATATCCGACAGGGCAATACTCAAAAAATAGAAATCAAGGGACAACAAAACATCATTGATCTAATCAAAAAAAATGCTCGTGGTGACTCCTGGAATATTGAGTTCAAAAGAGGGCATCGAGTTAGAGATTATAAGCCACTGGATATTTATGTTACATTAAAAGAGTTAGAAAAACTATCCATCGGCGGTTCGGGCTCAATAATAGGTGAAAATAAATTCACAAATGTTGATGATCTTCGTATCTCCATTGGTGGTTCCGGGGATGTAAAAGTGGATGTTAGTGCCAAAGATATTAAATGTAGTATTGGTGGTTCGGGCGAAGTTGATTTACAAGGAAATGCCAATGAATTAAGCGTTGATATTGGAGGATCAGGCGATGTAAAAGCAATCGGTTTGAACGTAAAAGAATGCAAAGTAAGTTCTGCGGGTTCGGGCAACGTCGATATCAGTGTAAGTGAGCAATTGGTTGTTTCTCTGGTAGGAAGCGGGGATGTTCGATACAAAGGAAGCCCAAAAATAAAATCCAATATAATCGGCTCAGGAAAAGTAAAAGAATACTAACTAATACCTTTAATTATTTCGGCTTTCGAGATTCCAGTATGGGGTCTTGAAAGTCGATTATCGATGCAAAATCCTGGTTAACCAGGCCAAATAGCATACTTTTCCCTTCTTTTCTTCACCCCATTTACTTTCCGTTTTCAATAACACTACGAAAACTTTTATATTAGTATTATAAACATAATATAAGCAAAAAGTATCATATCTCACTTATTTACAATATTTTACAATATTTATTTTTTATTATTATTTTAATAGTTAATGCAAAAAATACCGATTTAAGGGTATGTAAAAATTTATTGTTTATAGTACCTTTGATGTAACAAAAAAACGACTTGGAAAAGCTAACACTGTGAACGAGTATTTCTCTTTCCAAATCATTTACCTTCCCAAAAACTTTTCAAAAGTCTCTTGTTAGAGATATAAAATCGGGCTCTACCCCTCTAAGTTGTATTGTTTTAAAAGGCAATACACACGCCAGTCAATTTCTAACAATTAATATAAAAACCCAGGTACGAATTATAATTTTTAATTATAACGAAGGGACTTATTAGTCGCTCACTAATAACTTTTTATAATCCACATGAAAAAAACCACAACTACCTCCATTCAACTTTTTCTCAGCTCAATAGGCAAGATATTGCCTCTTGGAGTATTGCTTTTTTTTGGTTTTGGTAATAATCTTTCCGGACAATGTTCTCTTGTTTGTAACCAGGGTGGTCAAGTATCACTCGACGAAAACTGCTTTGCCGAGGTTACACCTGATGATATTCTGGAAGGAAGTTGGGATCCCAGTTGTGAACCCTTTACGGTAGTTGTTTCTGCTACAGGCGGTAATTTTGTAACAAGCAACCAACTGGGACAAACAGTTTCGGTGACGATTACCTCCGCTAGTGGAAACTCCTGCTCAGGGAGCTTGCTGGTCAGTGATTATCTGGCACCTGTGATCAATTGTCAATCAACTACAATATCCTGTTTTGATAATCCGGATGATGTTCCCGCACCAACAGCTTTTGACAATTGTGATGGAAGCGTTTCTTTAACTTTCACCGAACAAACGCAAAGCCTGGGTTGTAACGGACCATTTTATCAGGTCATCACCCGTAATTATACCGCAACGGATGATAGCGGAAACAGTTCTTCCTGCAATCATATCATCAATGTAAGCAGACCTTCCTTAAATCAAGTAGTTTTCCCTCCTGATTATGATGATATTGACCAACCGGCTTTGGACTGTGCCAATGATAATACTTCTACTACTGTGACCGGAGTACCAACAATAGGTGGTCAGCCCATAAATGGCATTTGCGAGTTCGCTGCGGGTTTTACAGATCAAATTCTTCCAATCTGTCAAAATAGTGATAAAATACTTAGAGAATGGACGGTAAATGACTGGTGTAATTCAACCAATATCACTTTTACCCAAACTATAGAAGTAACAGATAAAACACCACCAAATTTAAGCTGCCCGCCAAACCAGGTAATAAGTGTTAACAGCAACGATTGCTTTGCCAGCTTAATCGTACCCAATGCCAATGTAAACGATGATTGCTCTTCCACAAGTAATATCGATATCGACGTAGAAGTTCCGGAAGGTTATCTGAACGGCAATACCTTATATAATCTACCACTAGGGACACATTCAATTATTTATACCGCTACTGACGATTGCAGCAACAGTTCAACCTGTACGATGCAAATTGAAGTAATTGATGAAGTTGCTCCAGTCGCCACTTGCGAAACCAATCACGTAGTAAACATCAATGGCCCGGGAGGTTCTTTGGTCGAAGCAATTGTCTTTGATAATGGAAGCTATGATAACTGCAGCGATCTGATCTATGAAGTTCGCAGAATGGACACTCCCCATTGCCCTGGAAACGATGGTACTGGCTTCGACGCTTTCGCACCTTTTTATTGTTGTGATGTTGGTAATACGGTAATGGTAGAATTGAGAGTAACTGATGAAAGTGGAAACAGTAATAGCTGTATGGTAGAAGCAACGGTAGACGATAAGGTCAACCCCGCTATTACCTGTCCTTCCAGTGTCGAGGTAGATTGTGGTGATGATTTTACGGATTTAAGTTTAACCGGAGAACCTGTAATATCCGACAATTGTGATGCTACCAGCTCTTTCATTGATTTTGAAAATATGGATGATTGTGGCGGCGGGGTCGTTAATAGAACCTGGACGGCTACGGATGATTCCGGTAACACAGCTTCCTGTGTACAACAAATATTCCTGGTCAACGGAACGCCTTTCTTTATTACAGATACAGATTGCAATAATCCAAATCCAAATGATGGGGTAATCTGGCCCTGTGATTTCGATACCGATGCCTGCGGCCCGGGGCTCGATCCGTCGATTACCGGAGAGCCTGAGGTCTTTGAAGATTTCTGTGACCTTGTTGCAGTTACCTACGAAGATGTTTATCTACCTATTGAGGAACCTGCCTGTGTAAAAGTGTTAAGAACCTGGACGATAGTAGATTGGTGTCAATATGATGAAAATTCTGGTTCATCAGCGGGCTCATGGGAATATACTCAAGTCATCAAAGTACTAAATTCAGATGATCCAACGATTCTCAGTAATTGTGATGATCGTTCTTTCTGTAGCTACGATGAAAATTGTGAAAACGGTCCCGCAACACTGATTCTGGAAGCGAATGATGATTGTACGGATTCCCTGAATTTGAATTATTCTTATAAAATTGATCTGGATAATGACGGTTCTATTGACATTGAAGCAGCAGGGAACGATGCCAGTGGTACTTATGCTTTGGGGACGCACAAAATTCAGTGGTTTGTCGAAGATGGTTGTGGGAACCTAAGTAGTTGTGAATATCTTTTTGTCATTGCCGATTGTAAAGCTCCAACACCTAATCTTTTAAATGGAATTGCTATTGAAGTGATGGAAACCTGTGAAATCGAGATCGAAGCAACTGATTTTGATAACCCATCTTCTCCTTCCTTTGATAATTGCGGGATTCAGGAATGGAGAATTATTTCTCCTTCAGAAGGCCCGGGACAAAGCACACCACCAGCCAATGCAAGTTCTTCCTGGACTTTTTCAGGTATTGATGATTTAGGCACTCAAACTGTGGATATCTGGATTCAGGATATCAATGGCAACTGGGCCTATGTTTCTACTTATGTCCTCGTACAAGATAATGTTAGCCCCTTTTGCGAAGGTATAGAATATATACAAATCTCCGGCACAATTGCCAGAGAAGATGAAGTAGGTGTTGAACATGTAGAGGTAAATCTGGATGCCCCCGGTATTCCAGGTGGTATCCTTTCTACTTCCACGGATTACGATGGACAATACGCCTTTTCCAATCTTGCAGAAGGTGGAAACTATGTATTAAACCCAGAAAAAGATATCAATGCGAACAATGGCGTAAGTACTTTTGATTTAGTTTTAATTGGCAGACATATTCTCGGGGTTGAAGAACTTGACTCACCGTATAAAATGATTGCGGCAGATGCCAACAATTCGGGGTCGATCACCACTTTTGATATGATCCAGATTCGAAAGGTCATCCTTGGGCTTGATCCGGCCTTTGTAAATAATACTTCCTGGAGATTCATTGAAGCAGATTTTGTATTTCCGAATTTGCAAAATCCTTGGGAAACCAGTTTCCCGAATGTAATCTCAATTAATGGATTGGAAACAGATATAATAGCCGACTTTGTAGCAGTCAAAATTGGCGATGTCAATAATTCCGCGGACCCTCATGATGAATTCATTGATAATCAATCTGAATCGAGAAGTACGCAAGTTCCATATATTTTGGAAACGATAAATAAATCCCTTCTTCGAAATGAGGTATACCGGATTCCGATCTATGCAGAAGATTTATCAACTATGTCGGGTTTACAATTTACTTTAAAATTGAATACCGAAAGTCTCGAAGTCTTAAATGTACAAATGGGGGATGTTTCTACTTTTACGCCAGAGAATCTCAATCTCAGGCAAATAGCAGATGGTGTGATTACCGGAAGCTGGTCAGCTCCAATTCCCGAATCCCTTGCTAAAAAGGCATTATTGTTTTCTATTGATGTAAAAGCAAAAGAAGCAATTAAACTAATTGATGGTTTAAAACTTAACTCTTTATATACCAAGGCCGAAGCTTACAGTAATGAACTGGAAATAATGGATTTGGACCTGGCTTTCACAGAAGAGGATTTGGGATTGATTAAACTATTCCAAAATACGCCGAATCCTTTTGCAGAAAGTACTACCATTACTTTTGAATTAGCAGATGAAATGCAGGCTCATATTAAAATATTTGATTTAAGTGGAAAAATGGTTTTCTACAGAAGTAATAACTATAGTGCTGGCAAGCATCAAATTGAATTAATGAAAAATGATTTACCCGGAGCCGGGATATATTTCTATCAGTTAGAAACTCCCAACGGGCAAAGCTTTATAAAAAAATTGGTCCATACAGACAGACCTGAAGAATAGGTGATTGTGTGTTAAAACAAAAACTGTTTTAAAGATATTTAAAATCAGTTTTTGGGACGGCCTCTCATTGCTACGGTGGTGGGGGGCTTTTTTATTTTAGAAAAAGGCGCTTCGACTTTTGAATAGAAAGAATCAGGTTCAAACTCAAATAGCAAGTTTCAGGGCCGGGGCTTTATTATCACAGGCTCAATTACTTCAATGCTGCTTGATAATGTATAAGTTCAAGTTCGATTTTATCACTTTTACATTTCAACTAATTATCTTCGTGGCGGTTTTAAATCACAAAAATAAAATCGTACTGTGAAAGGAATAATCAATACCGGATTCAAGGTAGGCATACTAGGCGGAGGCCAATTGGGAAAAATGCTCGTTTTAGCTGCACAAAACTGGGAGTTGGAAACCTGGGTGCTAGATGTATCAAAAGACTTTCCGGCCGGAGCGGCTTGTGATCACTTCGTAGAGGGAAGCTTCAAGGATTTTGACGATGTATACCATTTTGGAAAGCAAGTTGATGTACTCACCATTGAAATTGAGCATGTCAATACCGAAGCACTGCTCAAACTGGAACGGGAAGGCATAAAAATTCACCCCTCTCCCACTGCTTTGAATATCATTAAAGACAAAGGCTTACAAAAACAGTTTTATAAAGAAAAAGCATTACCGACCAGTCATTTTAAATTTTACGAAAATGCCAAGGAAATCAAAACGGCAATTGATAATCGGCAATTAACTTTTCCATTCGTACAAAAATCCAGAACGGCGGGTTATGATGGAAAAGGAGTCGCGATCATTAAATCCGCTGAGCATCTGGATCGGTTGATGGATACTCCTTCGATAATAGAACCACTTGTGGACATTCAAAAAGAAATAGCTGTCATTGTAGCCCGAAATGAAAATGGTGAAGTAAAAGCCTTTCCTCCGGTTGAGATGGAATTCAACCCAACTGCCAATTTGGTAGAGTTCCTTTTTTGCCCCGCAGCGATCTCCAGTGAGATTGCCCGGGAAGCCATTGCTATTGCCAAGTCGACGATTGAAGCTTATGATTTATGTGGCTTACTTGCTGTAGAACTTTTTCTCACCAAGGATAATGAAGTACTGATCAACGAAGTGGCTCCCCGTCCGCATAACAGTGGACATCATACGATCGACAGTGCGATTTGTTCGCAGTTTCAGCAACATCTGAGAGCAATTGTAAACTATCCCTTGGGGAACACAGAAGCAACAATTCCATCGGTAATGGTAAATTTACTGGGAGCAGATGGACATACGGGAAAAGCTCAATACGAAGGTTTGCAGGATTGTTTTTCTATTGAAGGCGCCAAGTTTCATATCTATGGAAAGGCGATAACCAAACCTTTTAGAAAAATGGGGCATGTCACTATAGTAGATCAGGATTTGGAAAATGCAAAAAATAAAGCCCGGCAAATTCAAAAAAGTTTAAAAATTATCTCTGCTTCGCAATCTTAAACCTCTAAAACGATTCAAATATGTCTATTAATACACAAGCAGAACTAGACGGTATTCAGCAGATCGGTTATATAGTTGGACTGGCCTTAAAGGAAATGATCGCTTTTACCAAAGCGGGTATGAATACTAGAGAAATTGATGAATATGGTAATTCAATTCTTGCGCATCACGGGGCTGTCTCTGCTCCTTTAAAGGATTATAAATTTCCCGGCTATACTTGTATCAGCATTAACGACGAAGTTTGTCATGGAATTCCTTCCGAAAATAAAATCATCAAAGAAGGTGACCTGGTGAACATAGACGTATCCGCAGAACTGAATGGTTATTATGGTGATAATGGTTGCTCTTTTGTCGTTGGGCAGGATATCAATCATTTAAGCCCCCTGGTAGATGCTTCCCGCGAAATTCTGAACCTTGCCGTCAAACGAATTAAGCATAATACCCGTATCAATGAGATTGGAGATCTGATACAGAAAGAAGCTCGAAAACGCGGTTTTCAGGTTATTAAGAATCTCTGCGGTCACGGCATTGGTAGGAAGTTGCACGAATCGCCAAGAGAAATCCCTAATTATAAAGACCATTATAACCGGGGACGTTTTAAAAAGAATATGGTAATTGCACTAGAAACTTTTATTTCTACCAAGGCTCAATACGCTCATCAAACCGATGATAACTGGACGATGAAAACCAATGATGGAAGCTTTGTTGCTCAACATGAGCATACCCTTATAGTCACAGAAAACGAGCCGATAATCCTTACTGCGATTAATGGTATATAAGAGTATGTTTAAACATCTATCAATTGGCTACAAACGGCAAATTTTGTTCTGTACTTCGTTAAAAATACTCGCCATAGCTAAGGCTATGTCTGCGTTTTTTGCCTTGTCCAAAATAAAATTTTCTTGTTTTCGCTCAATCATAAAAATTTATACAAACTCTAAAATCAATTCTTTATTCGGAAAAAAGCAGACTATTAAATATTTAACTTAAAGATATGGATCAAGCAATCGTTAGTATTATCATGGGCTCAGATTCTGACCTTCCGGTTATGCGGCAGGCAGCAGACTTTTTAAAGCAAATGGAAATCCCTTTTGAGTTAACCATTGTTTCCGCCCATCGTACGCCACAGCGCATGTTCAATTTTGCGAAAAACGCTCATCAGCGAGGGATCAAAGTAATTATCGCCGGTGCGGGAGGTGCTGCACATCTTCCCGGTATGGTTGCTTCTCTATCTCCGCTTCCCGTGATTGGTGTCCCGGTAAAATCCTCCAATTCCATTGATGGCTGGGATTCTGTACTATCTATTTTGCAAATGCCCAATGGTGTACCGGTAGCTACGGTAGCACTCAACGCTGCGAAAAACGCGGGTATCCTTGCTGCCCAGATTATCGGTAGTCACAATCCGGAAGTTTCTCAAAAAATGCTACAGTACAAACAGGAGCTTTCCGACGGAGTAGCGGTGAAATATAAGCGTCTGGAAGAACAGGGTTATGAAGAGTACCGGAAAGAGTAATGCGATTTTTATTTTATGATAAAAGATTGAACCTGAAGTTCTTTATCAGTTCTTAGTTCCAGCCAGTATATACCGGGAGGAATGCCAATAGTATTGATTTCTTCACCAATGAAAAAGTCTGGATTAGGAAAATAAAAAGCTTTAACAAAAAATCCCGAAGCTCTATGAACTTCGGGATTTTTTATTCCTCATTTTTTCATCTACCTCGGTGCCAAAATAAACTCCACTCTCCTGTTTAAAGAACGCCCTTCTTTGGTATCATTCGGCGCAATCGGATTGCTTTCACCAAATCCTCCGGAGTTCATCGTATCTGCCGAAATTCCTTTCGAAAGCAAATAATCATAGCAGGCTTTGGCTCTGCGCTGCGATAATTTCAAATTGTTAATTTCCGAACCGACATCATCAGTATGTCCAATGATTTCCAAACGGAAATCCGGATAGCGACGCATCACATCTATGACCTGATCCAAAACAACCTTTGAATCTTCTTTGAGTACTGCCTTTCCAGTTTCAAACTGTACCGCTTGCAAAGCATAGTCCAATACCGCTTTGTCTTCTTTGCGAATCTCGGGGCATCCGGTCGCGGAATTCGGTGCAGGTGAATTCGGGCATTTATCTTTCAGATCGGGAATCCCATCTTTATCCGTATCCGGACAGCCATTGAAACGCCCCTCTCCTTTCGCATTCGGACATTCGTCTTTTGAATCAATAATGCCATCACCATCAGAGTCCGGACACCCCTTGAGCGTACCTTTGATATCCGGACATTCATCTTCCCGGTCTATAAATCCATCATTGTCAGAATCCTTCGGTGGACAGCCATTATCTTCTCTGGTTCCAGGCTGATTCGGACATTCGTCCAAACTGTCTGCAATCCCGTCACCATCAGAATCCGGGCAGCCATTCGTTTCCCTCGGACCGTATTTCTTTGGACATTCGTCATTATTATCCCCAATCCCATCGCCATCGGAATCCGGACAACCACCTAATACTGCTAATCCCGCAACATCCGGGCATTCATCTTTGGCATCTTCTATCCCATCCTGATCCCTGTCCGAAACAGGCCCTGCAAAAGGTTCCGGTAAATCTTCCTCGTCGACATCTACTAGCATAAAAGCCAGTCCCAAACCATATTGAAAATTATTCCTGTCTTCGGTTAGAGCCGTACGGTATTCTGCCTGAAAATTGATAAATGCATATTTCCCTAACCTCACATTCAAGCCTGCCCCTATCGGTATTTGAAAATTGAGCCGGCTAAATCCTTCAGAAACTCCACCTAAACCGATCAGTCCATATGGTATGATCCGGCTATCCTCAGTATAATACTGGAACTGACCTACGAAATCTACTCCAAGGTATCGGCGATTTTCCGTTTCATCGGGCAATTTTATTACACCAACCTTCAGGGGAATGGCTGCATTAAAATTTTTATTAATGTTTCGTAAATAGCCTACTTCAAAACCATTAGAAAAATTATCAAATCCGGAGAGTTTTCCTTCCCGGGGAGAAAAATGATCAAGGAAAAGTACTTTCCCAAATATCGTATTCGGGCGCAGCGGATCCTGGGCGTGCAGACCAAGCACAAGTATAAACAGCAAAATGAATGTAAAGGCCGTTTTTTGTTCAAGAGGGCTATAATTCATTGAAGATCAGTTTTTTAAGATGTATTCTTTTCGTAAAGATACGAAGTCAAGCAATAATATTAGCCAAAATAGTTATAAAACAAAAATGCTACCATATTTGCACTCTTTCTGTAGTTCCATTTCGATTTTAATATTCGATGAGCTTCAAAAGATAGGGCCTATTCATAATCTTCGGTAAGTTCTTCGATAGCATCTTTGAAGCGTTGCAAATCATCGACTTGCCTTTTTGTCCATTTCTTTTTGGAAAATAGATTACGGACTTTAGCTCCAAAACTTAGAGGCCTGCGATCTGTACTGACGCATAAAAGGGTGTGGTCATCTTTAAGCGGACTTAATTTATTGGTAATTTCAATTTCCATGGAGGAATTTCGCAGAATGGAGTGGAAGAGTTTTCCAGGATCAATCTCCAGGACTTCTTCAATGAATTCTATAGTTTGACCATTTTCATTATATACATGCCTTGAAGTGGAACCGACCTGACCTTCTTCTCCCTCCAAACGTTCTAAAGTGATAAAATTCTTTACCCACAAAATCAGGTTTTCATCCTCCAGTAAAAACTCAAAAACCTCGGACGGAGGCTTACTTATTTCAACCTTAGATTCAATTCTCATTCAGTACATTCAATTGTTCCTTTACAAGATAAAAAATATTATTCGATTTTTATTACTCGTTATTCGATATTCAATATCAAAAACCAGGTATCAAATAACTAATTCACTTAATCTCATAAAACTCAAAAGAAGCTCTTTCAGGTGATAAGCTGGTTGATTTATCTCCTTCTGCAATGATATAATATTCAACAAGAGAGGCTTTATCAATTTTGATATTATAAATATTTCCCATCATATCCGGGATCATTTCGATCTTTTTAAACGGTGCGCCGGAGCTGGTTCTATAAGCCAGATAAACGTATTCTGCATCGATTATCTCTGCCATAATTTTATATCGATCAGGTTCATTATTATGTTTGACTTCCGATATTTCAGGTGCTTTTCGCGTATAAAGCGGGTGATTGGTCAAATATTCCGTCCTTGGTTCCATCAATTCGGCAATCCCAATCATTTTTGATTTACCAATTGCCGCAGTCATATTCAGGTTTTGTTTAAAGCCTTCGTATGAATATAGCTTGTTTTCATCTTCTTTGACATCTGTATCAATTACAGACTGAATAAGTTTTGCCCTTTCCAGGTATTTTTCATTTGCAAAAAAATCATTCACAATGGTTTTGACATGAGCCACATAAATTTTTCGGTAAAAACTATTTCTCAATAAATTAGAGATCAATGGCCGTTTTTGATTTTTTTGTTTATAATGATTAAACATACTTAGCTTAATCATTTTTTCATTGGAAAGCGGTGAGCCCAAACCATCATATCTGAAACCTCCAAAGGAAAGGTTCATATCCCAAAGAATTGGATGAAAGATGCCAAAGGAATCTCTGTAGAGGTAATAATTATGGCAAAGCCTTCCGGAATAACTATCCAAATTGACCAGAACATTATTAAAAGCAAGCATCCAAAGTGCCTGATCGACATTAAGTATACTTTCGATACTATCAATAGCATTATTCAGAATACGGGTCAATTCAATCAGCTCTCCCCACCCATACTCGGATTTGATTTCGTATAATCCGTAATAACAGGTGGAATCGGGACCGAGGTATTCCAGTGAAGCTTTATCGCCTTTTTTACAATCCCTCAGATCAGCGGCATTCCAATTGGGATCACATTTGAAAAGCTTTCCCTTTTTCCAGCCAAAATGCTTATTTAAAAAATCTTTATCTACAGATTCTGTATTATTATAAAGGCCGAGATATTCGTCATTGACAAAGAGTTTGACATAATTGGCCCTGGGAGCAGGCATATAATTACCGGCAATTTCGTAGCTCAATACTTCCCTCAAAAAACTGGGATCACGAAAAACATTGGACAATTTTAATGATTTGTATTTGTCTTTAAAGCGTTGTTTCTTTTTTACGAAATCAGCTTTGATATTAAATGGCAGTTTGGTCAGTTCCTGATTTCGAACATTGAAGTAAGAAGAGTTTCCTTTAAACCGCACTCCTACACTATCATAGCGAATACCGTCAAAAACAAGGCTGGCGACTACTCGATCATCGTTACCTAATTGCTTTAAAGAGTCCAGTGTATTTAGCCATTGATCATCGTCGATGTACAATTTGGCTTCCCGGACAGCATCCACATCGTACATTTTCTGCGCTGATAATCCACTGCATAGGAATATTAACAAAACAAAGACTGAATTTCTAACCATTGTTATATTTGTGTTTCTTGCAATGAGTTGAAATTCAAAAACCAGTGTTCGTTTTATCCGCTCCAACTCAGTTATTTATTGAGTTCTTCCAGAGACGAGGTGTAAGGCTCGTACATATAATTTGCCGGAGAAAAACCAACGGCAGCAATATTTTCCGCGAGTATAAAATATTCTATTCTATCGTGATCCGGTCCGGGCTTAACGGCTACTCCAAAAACCTTGTCTCCCGCTTCTCCATCGTGGTTATTCCCATCATCCGCCATATAAGCAGCCTGGTATTTTTCATCACTATTGTAACGATAATAAAGTATAACACGTTTAGCGCGTTTTTCAACTTTAGCCGATATTTTGAAATCTTTAACCATATCATTGGAAAATTTTTCCCGGCCTTTCACCATAATTTCTTCAACCGATGGAGGGAAAATAGAGATATCATCGTGCTTTTTAAGAAATTTTGATCTCTTCCCCATCAATTCAACGATTCCCGGTATCTTACTGCGTTTGCCAATCGTATTGCTCAGGCTTTTTCTAAAATCCGAGTCAGGATATTGCTTATGCTGATCTTTCAACAACTCGTTATTTATAGCCAACTGCAAACTTTCGGCTTCTTGTTTATACCAATCATTTTCAAAGTTGTCATAAACAATTGTCCGAATGTGGTTAAGGTACATTTTTTTGTAAAGCGGAACACTTAAAAGTTTGTTAATTAAAGGTTTGGTGCTATTGTCGGCATGTAAGAGTGGATCGAGTTTCTGCAATTGCTTAAGATTGAGATCCGAGCCGGACCCAACTCGTTTATAACTCCCGAAAGCCAGATTCAAATCCCATACGATGGGATTAAACTGCCCCATATCATCTTTATAGAGGTAATAATTCTGGCTATTGTATCCGGAATAGCTACTGAGGTTTACCAAGACATTATTAAAGGCCAGCATCCATAAGACACGGTCAACATTTAAAACAGATTCGATACTATCAATATCTTTATTAAGCACTCTGGTCAGTTCAATCAGATCATCCCAGCCATCTTCCGATTTAATTTCAAAATTCGTAGTATAGCAGGATGCTTTTTCTTCGTATTCCAGGGAAGCAAAAAGATTCTTCTTACAACCTTTTGGAGTCACCCTGTTTTTGACATTCTCAGGGGTGCATTTAAAAAAGCTGTTATCACTTGAGCCAAAATGCTTTTCGAGAAAAGTCCCGTCGACTGCTTCAATATTTACAAAAAGGCCGTAGTATTCTGTATTGATTTCCACGCTGGCATAATTAGCTTCCGGGGCGGGCATATATTTCCTCGCAATTTGAAATCCCAATACCTCGCGTACCATACTCGGATCGCGCAATGCTGTCGATAGTTTCAACTTTTTATAGCCCTTGTGATTTTGGTTTTTATCAATATAGTTGAGTGATATATGCAGCGCATTATGTTTACCGCCTGTGGAAAAAGATTTGGAATCGCGCCAGCGAAAGCCGACATCCTCGTACTTTGTTCCGTCTATTTCGATATTTCCAATCAGCAAGCCATCACCGTACAAACGCATAGAATCCAGCAACATTTGCCAGTTATCTTGTTCAAAAGTAATTTTGAAATTACGGATAGATTGAGGATTATAGAAGTTTTCCTCTTCCTGAGCTAGTAAATTTTGACTAAATAGCAGTAGAAAAAGGGAAAGTGTAGTAAAAAACTTATTCATATTGATTTGAAACTTGAAATTAGATCATTTAGTATCAGTAAAACGGTCCATTAGTGCGTAGGTCAGGGAGTTATAGCGAAACCAAAATGGCCCGAACGTATAAATGACCATCTTTTTACCGGTATAACTCAAAAATTGGTTTGGAAATACATAAAATCACAGACCAATTCCTTTGGGAGAAAATCCTAGTGCAATAATAACAAAATTATTTGTAATCTAATCCTTTGAAAAAGCTATCAATAGACAAATAGCAAATGAGTGTCGAATTGTCTCTAATCCAGAGCCGATACAAGATTTAATTTTATTTCGGAAAGCAGCCAGTTACCCAATTTTTCTATGCCCGAATATTGCCGAAAAAGCTGCTCCTTTGGGTTGAGGTAGTAATATAAAGTTTGCTCCATTATCGCTTTCTGATCCGGATAATACTGTACAAATAGTTGTACGGCTGGATATAAATCAAGCGTAAATCGGCCACTTCTTTCGACCACCAGTTCCAAACCACAGCGGATAAGCATTTTATGTATCGCCTTTCTGTCCAGAATTGTTTTTTTCTTTTTACTAAAAAAATCTTCTAAATCCTGTTGAAGCCAGCGATGGTGCATTAAAACCGAACGGTCCGGATAAAAATCCGGTATAACCGGGATGATATCTGTTCCCCAAATACAAACGGATTGGGTTTTCAGAATTACCGCCAGCTGAGGATATTGTTCATCCAATTTCTGATGAAATGAAGAAACCATTGTTTCGAGTGAAAGTGACTGCTGCATTTTTTCACTTAGCATCGAAGTTAGTGCCGGATTAAATGGCGTTTTCTCCCAATGAAGTTCTTCTTTTTTAATCAATCCGAATACATCGACATCAGAAACACCGGAGACATAAGTTCCCCTGGCCAAACTGCCTCGCAAATAGAGGCTGTGCAATTGATGGCCATAATAATCCGTGTAATATTGTTTAATAACTTCAAGAGGTATTTTCCATTCCCCGGGCAAGAGGGAAAGACAGGCAGGATTGATCAATTGTCCTTCGGCGTTTAGTTCTAAAAATTGCCCTATATCTCTGACCAGCAAATCGAATTAGTTAAATATATCTCTAATATGCAGGTAAATTTCTACGGCCATCAAAGCGATAACCAATAAGCATCCAATGCGCAACCACCAGCCATTGCTCTTGCGAAAGGCTTCGGCCTTTTTCCGGATTTCCGGATCTTTTGAGCTGAATCGCCCGATGCTAAACAGGTAACCATATACGGCTCCGATCAAGATGATTATTTCGAATACTAAACCCAGATATGACATGATTTGATAATTAGTATTGGATTTGAAAAAATCAGTAAGCTTAGTCTATCATTATCCACTCAGGTACTACACTTCTACCAATTCTTCAAAGTTTCCTGTTCTCCGGTTTTTGCGAACATTATCCCAATCGAAATAACGGCCATTCATCACGATATAAACCCCTGCGGGTAAAATTTGTGCAAATGCAAGTGCGCTACCCAAATTAAAAAAACCATCCGAAGATGTACCAAAAGCATAGGGAATCATGGCACCTGTAAGGACAATAGTTTTCCCTTCAATATTGGCAGCAGCAAGCGTTTTAGCAGTTGCAACCATTCGATCGGTACCATGCGTAATCAGGATACTTTTATGAGGTGTTTTTCGACAATTATGTAAAACAATATCCCGGTCCTCTTCTTTCATCTCAAGACTATCGAGCATCATCAGGGTTTTTATATCAATATCGATTGTACAACGACCTCTATCGAACATTTCTTTCAAGTGGGTATCTTTGAAGAACAGTTCCCCGGTAATAAAATTATATTCTTTATCAAATGTCCCTCCTGTTACGAAAACCTGAACCATGATTAGTTTGTTTTCGGCAAAAATAATTATTCCATTGAGAAAAAGAGCGATACCTTTACTAATATTTCCCTATTTTCGCAAGGTTGGAAAATGAGTCTTTAAACAAATCCTCATCCAAGTATCGTTGTATATATGAAAGAGATAAAAACGGTTACCGTATATTGTGCTTCCAGTGCCAAGATAGCCAGCAAATATTTCGAAGCAACAGAAAGAATTGCCGATATCCTGGTAAACAATGATATTGCCGTTCGCTATGGCGGGGGATCGGTCGGATTGATGGGAAAACTGGCGGATACTATTGTTGAAAAAAACGGAGTAATTACCGGAATCATGCCGGAGTTCATGCATGAAGTAGAATGGCAGCACAAGAGGATAAATCATCTGATTGTGACCAAAGATATGCACGAGCGAAAAAAATTACTTATGGAAGACAGTGATGCATTGATCAGTCTTCCCGGTGGCTGCGGTACTTTGGAAGAATTACTCGAAGCAATTACTCTGAAAAGACTGGGTGTTTATACCAAACCGATAATCATTTTGAATTTAGACGGCTTTTACGATCCCTTAATCGAAATGCTTAAGCGTTGTATTGAGGAAAAATTTATGAGGTCTGTACATGGGGATATGTGGACCGTTATTGCCCATCCCGAAGAAATGATAGAGGCCATTTTAAATGCCCCGCACTGGAACAAATCAGCCATTAATTTTGCAGCAGTATAAAAAAATCCGATGAATTATACCGAAGAGACGATGCCTTACATGCACCGGGATATAAGTTGGTTAACTTTTAATTACCGGGTATTGCAGGAAGCGAAAGATCCAAGTGTCCCACTCCTGGAAAGAGTTAAGTTTATGGCTATTTATTCGTCCAATCTGGATGAATTCTTTAGAGTTCGGGTAGCCAACATAAGAAATTTGGTGAGACTGGGTAAAAAAACCAAAAGGAAGATCGAATATGATCCGAAAACCATTCTTAAAAAATTATTAAAAATCATTAACCGCCAGCAGGAGGAATATTCAGAGATTTTTGAAAAACAATTAATTCCCCAATTTAAAGAACAGGGCATCCGGGTAATCACCAGATTGGATCAATTGAACGAAGGCCAAAAAGAGTTCATTGAAAATTATTTCCAGGATAACCTTCTCCCCTTCGTGCAACCTGTACTTTTGGTAAAAAACAAGATTCGGCCTTTTTTGAATAATGCCGCACTTTATCTGACCGTGATTTTGCATCCAAAAGATAAGAAAGAAAGCAAGATCGATTATGCCATTGTCAAAATACCTTCTGATCACCTGCCCCGCTTCGTAGAACTACCTTCCATGGATGGCAATCACACCATCATTATTCTGGACGATATTGTTCGATATACGGCGCGCTGGCTGTTTCCTGGCTATGATATCATGGGGATGTATTCTATCAAGCTCACGCGCGATGCAGAACTTTACATCGATGATGAGTTTTCAGGTGATTTGATTACGAAGATCAGTAAAAGCCTGAATAAAAGAAATGTGGGCCCCGCTTCCCGTTTTGTCTATGACCGGGAAATTCCGGATCATCTGCTTGATTTTTTAATGGAAGTTTTTGAACTCGAAGAATTCGACCTTTTACCCGAAGGACGTTATCATAATAATTTTGATTATTTCAAATTCCCGGATTTTGGCTATACACATCTTTCCAATACGCCACTTCCTCCGATGAAATACGAGCCTTTGGAAGATAGTAAGGATATTTGGGAAACGATCAAGGCCAAAGATCGAATGATTCATGTTCCTTATCATTCTTATGAATCTGCTATTCGCTTTTTTGAGGATGCAGCCATTGATTCGCAAGTCACTCATATTAAGATCGTCCAATACCGGGTCGCACGAAAATCCCGGATCATGAATGCCCTGATCAGAGCGGTAAAAGCAGGGAAACAAGTTTCCGTATTCGTAGAAGTTAAAGCGAGATTTGATGAAGAAGCTAACCTGACCTGGGGTAAAAAACTGGAGGCAGCGGGCGTGAACGTGCATTATAGTTTTCCGGGGGTAAAAGTACATTCCAAACTGGGTTTGATCAGCCGAATCGAAAATGGTCGAACCAAATTATACGCTTATCTCAGTACCGGCAATTTCCACGAAGGAACTGCCAAAGTCTATAGCGATATAGGTTTATTCACTGCAGATACCAGATTGACCAGGGAAAGTTCCAGGGTGTTTTCCTTTTTGGAAACGGTGAAAGTTCCCTCCCAGGATTTCAAGCATCTTTTGGTGGGACAATTTAATCTGCGTAGCTCTCTTACACAATTCATCGATCGGGAAATCGAGTATGCACAACAAGGCAAGCATGCCGAGATTATCCTAAAAATGAATTCTTTACAGGATCGTGATATGGTCTACAAGCTCTATGAAGCAAATAATGCCGGAGTAAAGATCAAGATGATTATTCGCGGGATTTGTTCCTTGATTCCGGGGCAAGACGGCTTTAGTGAAAATATTGAAGCTTACAGTATTGTCGATCGCTTTCTGGAGCATTCAAGGATATTTATTTTCCACAATGATGGCAAAAAAGATATCTACTTATCTTCCGCCGACTGGATGACTCGAAATCTGAGTTATCGAATTGAAACCGTGTTCCCGATTTATGATGAAGATCTCCGACAGGAAGTTTTGGACTTTATGGATATTCAATTGCGCGACAATATCAAAGCAAGAGTACTGGATGGCGAGCTTTCCGATAATTACCGGGAGAATACTTCGGATATTGCCGTCAGGGCCCAACTGGAAATGTATTATTATTTAAAAAGAAAAGCGGAAAATCGCAAGATACTGGAAGAGAAGGCCAAGGAAGAAAAACTGGCCAACCTGAGTAAGGAAGAAGAGCAGTAATGTTGATGTTCCTGATCAGAGGTATTCAGAAAAATTAAGCAATTGCTTTTAATATATAAATGTTCAATAAGCTAAAGGACAAATCATCTAGCGCTTGCGCAATGCCAGTTTCATCCGGTCTGCATCCAGAAGTTCGATATAAAAATCCTTAAAGGCCGCATAATCTTCGTATTTGACCAGGCGCGTTTTCAAAATCAGGCTACGGTTGATGTGGAGGCCATCGGGCATTTTCTCAAATTGCATTTCATAGGTCCCGAATTTATTATCGATACGAATATTTTGCGGAATATCCATTAATTCAAATTCCTTCGGTATTTCCAATTCTATATTTTGAAAAGAAGGAGCTGTCTCAAATAGTGCATTCAGATCGAGGTTATTATACCTCTTTTCGACGAATAATGTTGGCTTGGTGGTGATCGCATTTAATAATGGAACTTGAACAATATAAAAATCACTCACCCGCTCTATATAATTATAAGCCTTCATATCCATGTTCATCTCCAATGGTGTGGTAATATCTTCCAGGTTTTCAAATTGAAAATCATTCAGTGTAAGATGGTCAAAAGAACCTTCACCAAAATAGCTCAAAAGGAATTTCCGTCGATCGTCTTCAGTCGTCACTCTGTTGAGTTCTTCGCGTAACTTCCCGCCCAATATTCCTTTACCATTTATTCCTGCAGTCAACACCAGGCTACGATCCCGGTTCACCCGGGCCTTGATATCCAGTTCCAATCTCGTTTTATTGGGATTGAGCATATCATTTGGCAGGCGGAAAACATCCGTTTCCCCTTCCCTTACCACCAGTGCCCAGGAATGATTATCAAATTCCGGAACGACGTAATAAGGATAGTAATCCGTAGTCAGGTCCAGATAACGCATCTTCCCATCTTCGAGTACATAACCGACAATTACATGATTAAATGCAAGTACCGTTGGTTGTGGTTTGCTATTGGTAAAATTACTGGATCGCACCAATACATAATAAGCATCGATACTGTATCGACGTAGCATAGAAATCATCAAAGAGGCTACATCTTTACAATCACCTATCTGGTCAGAAATGGTAGAGGAAGGTTTTTTGGGAATATAATTGGAATTCAAGAAGGAAACATGCGAGTAGGTTATTTCCTTGGTAACATAATTATAAATTGCTTCAACAATTTCTTCTTCATTCATGCCCTCGCTGATGATGCTCAATAATTCGTTTTCAATTTCATAATTTGTTTCCAAACGGCGATATGTTTTTCGCAGATACCAGTTGACTACTTTCGACCAGTCTTTTTGTGTACTAAACATTACCCAGGCATAAGAATCGAGATTGTCCAGTACTGCATTTTCTCTTTCCATTTTCGGGATATTCTCAAATTCCCAGGTCAGCAATTTATAATCATCTTTTACTTTAACATCTGCCTCACAATCCAGACGATAACATTCGTAATACATAGCCTGATCGATGTGGTGTACAAATTCCAGCTTAGCTTTATAAACCGGTACATCATGAGAAAGTGCTGCAATATGGTACATCTCTCCATGCAGCTCCCGGGTCATATTGGCCTTCGAATTACCCTCTATCTGAATAATATCTCCGGGCTCCAGATTTTTAAATACCACATAGCCATAATTGCGATTGGGGCTGACTACCTGTCCATTCTTTTTTAATACTTTAACAAAACTGATATTCCCTAAAAATCCAAAATTGGCTTCGGTCCAATATTTCGCCCCTGCCTCATTTTGAATATAAATCATCATTTTCTGGTTATAATCAATCTTATTATCCTTATCCAAAGACGATTCAATAGTATAGAGTAAAACGACCGACTCTTCCTCGGAGAAGCGGTCTTTCCAGGCTTCATCCTGCAATGCTTCCTCAAAACCAATCGAGTTAAAATATTCTTTTAAAGAAGTCTGTTCTTTTATTTTTTCCATCTTCTTTTCCAGTGCTTCCATTCCGTATGCTCCGCCAATCTTTTTGATATCCATAGATTGCTCGTAAAACTGGTAAGCCTGTTCCTTGTCTCCTTTCTCAACATAAATATCCCCTATCGTTTCATAAGTACGGCTATTGTATTCTTCGATTTTAAGCGCGAGTTTTAGTTCTTTCATGGCCTCATCCAACATATCTTTTTCAAAGAGAAATTTTGCTTTCTCCGTTCGCCAATAAGATCGATATGGATAAATTTTTATTAACTCATCGTAGAGTTCGATGACATTATCTTTTTTGTCTTTTTGTTTATAATAGCCAATCACCGTTCGATAATCCGAAACCTTAAGGCGTTTTTTCATACGCTTTATGGCCTCTTTGGCTTTCTTTTCTTTCTCCTTGTCCGTCAATGGTTTGTAGGAGGAAGGTTTATAGCTATCATCTTCGAGATAGGGTTCCAGACGCTTTTTATAGTCCTTTTCCGGAAATCGGTTTAGAAAAGATTCTATAAATTTTTTCTTTTCCTCTGTTTTTCCTTTTTTATCATAAAAATCCAGATAGGAGGAAATAATGCCCCAATTTGTGGGAGATACATTCAGCAACTTATCCAGAGCAGAAATATATTCGGACTCGTTTTTTTCCTGATCAATTTTAGCCAGCTCAGTTGCCATAATGGCAAAAAAAGGTGTTTTTTCTTCATCCAGTCCACTGATCAAAGTTTCCGCTTTCTCCGCTTTTCCATTGGCCGCATAAAACTTAGCCATCAAATAGCGAAAAAAAGCTTCTTCCTCACGTTCGGTATAAATTTTATGAAAATAAGATTCCCCTTCCTCAATGTAATTGTAAAGAAAATAGGCTTTACATAAGAAATAATAGTTTTTTAAATCTTTAGGATTATCTTCAATTGCTTTCTGATAGTGTTGAATCAGTGTTTTTTCAATAAGCGTTTCCTCGTACTGGAGAGGCTGGAATTGAGCATCAAAAGAGGACTGAATATCATCAAATACTTTGCCTTCCGTATCGGTAATCCGTATAGCAAAACTATTTCCACTTCCCGAATATCCACCTCCGTAATCATAACTATAGCCATAATCATAATCGGATTTTTCATAATAGCCATCCCCTTCATCATAAGTATCATTAAAACGAAGAGAAAGCGTATTATTCTGGATAAAGTCGGGATAAGCTGCACATTTAACCAGTAATCGATGCATTCCTGCTTTCAATTCCACTTCGACGATCTCATAATCCCAGTTATATTTGATATTATTCCGATTTTCAAAAATTAAATCCCCGTCCAGCCAGATTTTCATTGGAGTAGTTCGGGCAATTCTAAACTGCGTCTTCCGGTCATTGGGCGTATTGATAAAAGTATTGGCATAATACATCCCCTTCGCACTTGAAGGCAATACGTCTTTAAAATCAACTATTCCATCCGGATCACGCAATTCCTTTTTCACCCATTTCAAGCGGATATTTTCTTCGTTTAAATACGCTGCCTGCGGATCGTAAGCTTCTGTTTCAACCGGTGTCGTTTCTATAAAACCACTGCCCGATACATTAGTAAATGGACCAATAACCGTCCAGTTGTAATCACCGATTACCTTTCGCAGCATTTTTCGAGCGGCTTTAAATTTCCTTTCCTGAAAAAGTGTATCGGCGATCGAAAAACGATAGCCCGCTTTCAGTTGCTCATTATCCAGTTTTTTGACAATCTCTTCCGGATCACCTTCATAAAGATGACCGAACAAAGCAAAAGCTTCGTCCTCCCAACCTTGCTCAATAATGGTACGGGTATATTTCTTATACATCTTGTAATCCTGTACCGTTTCCGATATAAAAGCCATGCCCGCCAGTGCATGAAGGTCTCCGGGATTTTTTTCCAGCGTCTTAAGAAAAGTATTTCTGGCGCCAATAAAATCATTCTGAGTGATCAGATTCCAACCGGATTGATCTACCTGAGCAGTAATCTGATTGTAAAATAATACCTGAACTATTAAAGCAAAGAAAAGTGTACTCCACCGGGGCAAATAAACTTTCATAATGTCTTTCTTAAAGCAAACCGAGTTTTCACTCAAATTTCATAATTAACCAAGGCTCAATCTTGTCTGTATAACAGATATTCGATGATTTGACCTTAATAAAACCGATCAATATCCAATCAGTTGAAAATAAACCAATAAGTTGTATCCTGAATATAATTGTAGCAATTACAATGAACAACTAGCAATCAAACGAAAAGATAGTGAAAATAGTTATAGTTCAGGTGTGATTTTCCTGTAGTATGTCTCTCAAAAGTAAATGTTTATTTTCATATCAACTGACAAAGATTATTTTACGGTCTTCAAATTTCGAAGTAATGCTCAAACCGGGATGGTAAATCGGCTCAAAGCAACAAAGTCTTTTAAACAACGTATAAATTTATATTTAAAAACATTTTTATACGAAAATGATAGACCGGATTATTACATTAAGGAAAAAACCTATTCTATCCCTTTGATTATGAGGATATTAGACGAAGCTCTAATACTAAATTAATCATCCAAATACTTGTTTTTGTCTGTATTTTGTCCGAATTTTGTGCTTCGATCCTACTAGTAGGACTTTAAACATACTAACAAGCATTTGAAAAAGCTTACGAGTTTTCTGATAAGAGTCTGTTTATCAAACTTTTATTGCCAAATGCAAGAGAAAACGTCGACAAAAACGAACTAATCTGTTTGTTTTAATTGGTCTCTTCGCACGCGTTTCGCAGTTTAGGAATCTCTAAGAATGTATGGTCCTCCGGTTTCCCAAGATTTGTTTTTACGAAAAAGATGACACATTTTCGCTATGGACTTACAATTCTTTATTAAAGTCTTGCTTAAACGCAAATGGTTAATTCTGGCATCTATGCTTATCGCTGCCATTGGTGCTTACTTTTTTGTCAATTCACAAGATGACAAATTCAAATCTTCGGCAGTAGTTTCCACCGGAATTATGGGGGCACAGGGGCTAAATGTAGAGCGGGAAATCCCTTTTTTCCAGCAATTCCAAATAGAGATGAGTGTTAATAATCTCATCGAATTCATCAAGTCTCGTCAGAATGTAAACTTGCTTTCCTATAATTTATTGATTCACGATATGTCGACTTCCAAAAATCGTCCTTTCCGGATAATGGAAGTGGATGAGGAAGAACCAATTAATTATACCGAGGATGAAACACAAGCTTTGGTGGACCTGATGAAGCTAAAAGTAGATTCAATCCAGCCTTATTTGGAAGATCTGGTTTTCGAACCAATTTATAAGGATTACGCGAAGGCTTTTGGTTATGATCATGAAACCTTGCTGGAAAACTTCGTGATAGGGCGAAAAAATGCAGATTCGGATTTATTAAATATCGAATTCGAATCTGAGAATGCAGCATTATCGGCCTATGTGGTAAACAAATTTTGTGAGATTGTTTTGAAAAACCATCGGGAGATGCGTAGAAAAGAGGATAAAGGCAAGGTAGAGTTTTACAAAACCCTGGCAGAGAATAAGCGTGATGAATTGAATGAAAAAGAAAAAGAATTGATTACACTGAGAAGAGCAGGCAGCATTGTCGATATTGGAAATCAAAAAGAAACCACCGTTACTCAAATCAAGGACCTGGAATTGAAACTGGAAGAGAATATCCAGAAGAGAGATGCTGCAATCAGGAATATTGCCGATTTAGATAAATATCTGGCTCAATATGGTGAGGATAGCAGTAATGATGCAGAAAAAATACTCTCTTCTAGAACGATCGTTCAGCTCAAAGAAAGAATTAAGCAGCTCAATGAAGATTATATCAATTCGGGCTTTAAAAATGATAAACTTCGCATTGCGATAGAGGCTACTCAAAAACAACTCGATAATGCGATTAAAATACACGCAAAATCAATTAATACTAAGGAACTTGATAAGGATGCAAGTGGAGAAAATATTTTAAACAAAAAAATTGAGGCAGAATTGGAACTGAATCTGGCCGAAGAAGCCATTGCCTCAATTAATACCCAGCTGGTTCGATTGGGTGGTAAATCCCAGGTACTGGTTTCGAATGATGCAATTGTCAAGAAAATGGAGCGGGACATCGACGTTTTGAAAAACGAATACGTCAACCTCAAGAGCCAGTTGAATCTCGCAAATATCAATCTGCAGAATGTGACGGATCAGTTAAATATGATGGAGCATGCTCAAGTAGCAGATGAACCGGAACCTGCCAACAAATTGATTATTGCCGTTTTTTCGGCAATTGTTGCAGGTACTCTGGCAACCTTGATCATTTTTATCCTGGCTTATTTTGATACCAGTTTTTCATCTCCTTCCCAATTTGAAAAGTTCACCAATTTAGACTTGCTTGGCAAGATGAACAAAATCAAAACCAAGGGACTGGATCTGGTTAATCTTTATAATTCGAACGGAGATGCCAAGAGTATGGATTATTTCAAGGAATCCATGCGTAACCTGCGTTTTCAGATTGAAAACTCGGGGGCCTCTACTTTCCTTTTTACCAGTAACAAACCAGCAGAAGGGAAAACTTTTATGCTCCTTAATATCGCGCATTCTCTCAAAATCAAGAATAAAAAGGTCTGTTTAATCGACACCAATTTTAAAAAGAATACTTTAACACAGCTTTCTTCCGAAAGCGCAGAGCCCAATCTGGAGTTACAAAAATTGATTGTGGAACATCAATTAGCGGATGTATTCGGAATAAAAGAAGTAAATGGGCTCTTTAACATTGAAAAACTCGATGTGATTGCCAATAGTGGCAACTATCTATCTCCTTCAGAAATATTTGCCGGAAAAGATTTTCATACTTTCATAGACAAATTAACTTTGTACTACGATTATATTTTTCTGGAAGCACCAGCCATGAATAAGTATTCGGATGCCAAGGAACTAACTGATTTTGCCGAAAAAATAGTCACTGTTTTCTCTGCAGATTCGGAGCTCCAGCCGGCAGATGAAGAATCAATTGAATATGTGAAAGGATTAGGTAATAAATTCATGGGGGCAGTGCTCAATAAACTAGATTTAAAAAATCTAAACTAAGCCTCAACCAGTTTCCTATAACACCCAAAATGGCGAAGTAATAAATACTTCATCGCATTATTTTTATGTTTTAAAACAAACATTATTGTGTCCAAATCACAAAAATCGTATTGGCTAAAGTCGGGCATGTTAACTATACTGGAGCGGGGTTCAGTCTTCGTATTTGGTTTTGGAGGTTTTTATTTGCTTACCAGGGCTTTTACCACCGAAGAAGGGGATGCTAATGAGCTTGGGATTTGGGTCATTTTTTATACGATCACCTCTTTTATGGAGGTTGCACGAAGTGGGTTATTACAAAATGCCCTCGTAAAATATCTGGCCGAGGCCAAAGACGGGGAATACCCAATCATCAATACGGCTTCTCTGACAATCAATTTAATCCTGACTGGTGTATTTGTTCTGTTGTTAATGTCTCTGGCCTATCCCGCAGGTCAATTATGGGATGAGCAAACTTATGGCCTGTCCGGAATGCTCTATGTCTACTGTATTACAGTTATCCTGATGATCCCTTTTCATCAGTTTAACTTTATCCAGATGGCCAATCTGGATTTCAGAGGCGTCTTTTGGAGTAATTTCACCCGGCAGGGCCTGTTTTTCTTTTATATTTTGAGTGTAGTCCTATTTGACTGGGAAGTCACTTTGGTTTATCTGGCAATTGTTCAGGCAATTTGTACCTTATTTGCCGTACTGGTCAATACGATCCTGGCCTGGCCCTATTTGCGTTTTAGTAAAAATATAGACCGGGAGCAAATGAAGCGTCTGTTCAACTTCGGGCGTTTCGTTTTTGGTACCAATATCAGTACTATGGTTTATAAAAGGATCGATACGCTGATGTTGGGTTCCTTGCTGATGCCGGCTTCGGCTGCGATATACGAATGGGCCATCAAAATTACTAACCTTACGGAAGTACCAACTTTTTCAATAGCGAGCATTGTATTTCCCCAGGCGGCCAGGATTTCTCAGACCAATGATAAAAAAGAGCTCAAGGTGCTTTATGAAAAATCCGTTGGAGCTATTTTAGCTCTAATCATTCCATTTGTCATCATTGTCTGTGTATTTGCCGAGTGGATCATTAATATTCTGGCAGGGGAAAGTTTTAGTGAAACCATCCGCGTACTACAAATGACCATATTTTTCGGTTGTTTTATTCCTTTTGCTGTACTTTTTGGAACCATTCTCGATGCGATGGGCAAGCCAAAAATCAACTTCTATTTTACGATTGGCGGTTCGGTTATCAATATAATTTCAAACTATATCTTCATCACCAATTTTGGTGTAATTGGAGCAGCTATAGGTACTTTGACTTCTTACATCGTAACCTTCATTGCGATGCAATACGTATTAAATACGATCCTCGGTATAAGAGCTTATCGAGCTTTTATATATGTTCCGGGCTTTTACAAACAAGGATTGAGTTTGGCTCGAAATTTTTTAGATAAAAAGAAAGTAGCATCAGAAACATAAATAAAATTTTCAAGCATATGTATAGAGATCTGGATATTGTATATTTTACTTTGTTTCCCTGGGATCATCCGTATTCCTCCGTTTCCTTGTCTTTTGCCAAGGAATTTGCGAAGAACAACCGGGTATTTTATGTGAACCATCCCTACTCTATCAAAGATTTCGCGGGCAATTTTAACTCTAAAATGGCTAAGGAGCGCCGCAAACACATGCTCACCAACAAAATGCGCTACGAAAAGATCGAAGGCGTTTCTGAAAACATTATTGGCGTTCATCCGCCTTTGACTTTCCCGGTAAACTGGCTTCCGGAAGGTGGCGTTTATAACGTTTTTTCTGCTTTTAATAATAAAGTGATTCTGAATACTATAAAAAAAGTGATAGAGGATTATAAGCTGAATAATTTTATTTATCTCAATTGCTTCAACCCCTATTTCGCAGGTACTTTACCGAATGGTTTTGGGCAGATCGTCAACATCTACCAAAACATTGACGATATGACTCAAGAGCCCTACACTGCCCGACACGGGGCCCGGCTGGAAACAGAGGTTGCCCGGGAAGCAGATATCGTTACAGTGACTTCTACCAATCTATGGGAACTGATGTCCCCTTTCAACGAAGAAGTACATATCATACACAATGCCGCAGATATCTCCAATTTTGAGCGTGTTTTGCATGAAAAATTCGAAAAACCCGAAGAAATAAAGCATATTAATAACAAGATAATCGGATTTGTTGGTAATTTAGATCATTGTCGCATTGATTATCCACTGCTCAAAAAGGTGGCGGAATACCACAGTGATAAAACCATCCTCCTGGTTGGGCCGATTAACAATTCAGAATATAAAGAGATAGGTCTGGACAAGATGTCCAATATCATATTTGCAGGTAGTAAAAATATCACGGAGCTTCCCAGGTATCTTCAGCATATGGATTGTACAATGATACCGTTTCTGTGTAATAAATTGACTAAAAGCATATATCCACTAAAAATAAACGAATACCTCGCAGCCGGGAAAGCAGTGGTTTCAACCAGCTTTTCCAAAGATATCCGAGGTTTTGCAGATTATATTTATTTAGCAGATAATCATGAAGAGTTTGTCAAAATGATTGATAATGCTATTGCCGAAAACTCAGAAGAACGCGTTCAATCCAGAAATGCTCTGGCCAGAACCAATACCTGGTCGGCAAGAGTTGAGGAATTCTGGACTATTGTGGAAGACTATTTAATGAAAAAGAAAAAACTACAAACGGCCTAAGATGTGCTCATCTGCTCCATCTTTACCTTTTTTTAAAGCTCATGAAACAATGAAGTATTTTATTTGATTCATTTTACACGATTTGAATGTCATTTTCAGACAACATTAAAAACAATGAGAAGTTAAAAGCTTTTGCTTTACATCTTCTTCGTCCTAAAAATCAGCATCGTCCCCGGCTTTGGGTTCGCTGGTTTTGGAATTCATGGAAGCATAAAAAGGGAAAGGGTTCTGTTATTCGTCGCAGGACAAGAATTGATGTGATGCCTTTCAATGAGTTTACGATTGGCCGAGATTCTCTTATAGAGGATTTTGCGACAATCAACAACCAGGTGGGCCCGGTCATCATCGGAGACCGGTCTTTAATAGGAATCTCCTGTGTGCTCATTGGACCAGTGAGGGTTGGTGATGATGTGATGCTTGCTCAACATGTTGTCATGTCCGGGCTTAACCATCAGTTTGAAGATATCAGCATTCCTATCAATCAGCAAAAATGTACAACGGCGGAGATCGTGATTGAAGATGCTGCCTGGATCGGCGCCAATGTGGTCATTACCTCAGGTACACGTATAGGGAAACATTCCGTAGTAGCCGCCGGTAGTGTCGTGACTAAAGATGTTCCTCCCTATTCTGTTGTTGCGGGTAATCCAGCCAGAATTTTAAAACAATACGACCCGGAATCCAAAGAATGGAAGCGGGTTAAAGGAAATAAAAACAGATTAGATGAAATCCAAATTGAAAAATAAGACTAAACTGCAATTGAGTCAAAAGGAACAATTAATGGAAATGGCAGCTTTGTCTCTCGCAATCCTGTTACTTTTGGCTTCCGCTATAAAAGTACTCTTCGTTTAGTTTTTGTGCTATGTCAACCAGTACCTTAAATACTATCAAAAGCCGGATCAATTCTCTATTATTTATAGAAAAACTGCAGAACCCTTTGGGATATATCCTGCTTGGCCTATTAGCTTTGGTCATCGCTTTTGCCATATCCGTTCTTAAAATCAAATTGGGTATCGTTTTATTCGCGGGGATCATTGGGATACCAATGCTCGCAGCATGCTTTGTCAATACTCGTTTGGGGATCAATGTAATACTAGTCAGCTGCTTCTTTGTGCAGTTTATCGGAAAATATACTGCAGCTCCCATCGGTACTCTATTGGATGCACTGATTTTCCTGATGATTTTTGGTATTCTGGTCAATCAGGTAAAAAGCCGGGATTGGTCCTTTATGAAAAACCCCATCAGTGTCATCCTTTTGATCTGGATCGCTTATAACTTCATCCAGGTCCTCAATCCAGCGGCCGCTTCAAAACTGGCCTGGGTTTATACGGTACGTAGTATGGCCGGGCAGAGTTTATTATTTTTCATTGGCTGTTACGCTTTTACAAGTCTAAAGGCAATCAAAACGGTAATAAAAGTGATCATTATTATGGTCACGATTCTGGCACTTTACGGTTTGAAGCAGGAGTTTATTGGTTTTACAGCAACAGAAATGGCCTGGTTGAGAGCCGATCCCGAGCGATTCCAATTGATTTTCCAGTGGAGTAGAATGCGTGTTTTCTCTTTTCTCTCCGACCCGACTACTTTGGGGATCGTAATGGCCTACACTTCCTTATTTTGCCTGACCCTGATGACCGGGCCGTTTAAGCGCTGGCAGAGGTTTAGCCTCGGATTAGCTGCCATTTTAATGCTGATGACAATGGCTTATGCCGGTTCTCGTACACCGATAGTATTATTCCCTTTTGGGATTGTCGTATTTATTATGCTTACGCTAAAAAAAGAGTTCATTCTCGGTGGCGCATTTTTCTTTCTCCTGGGATTAGCTTTTGTGATGAAAGGTTCTTCCAATGCGGTGATCTTCCGGATACAATCAGCTTTCAGGCCTTCCGCAAGTAGCGATACGATGGATGTTCGTTTTAAAAACCAAAAAATGATACAACCTTTCATTCATCGACATCCTTTTGGAGCCGGTCTCGGAAGCACCGGGCTTTGGGGAAGGCGCTTTACCCCGGATTCATTCCTGGCCAAATTTGCACACGATAGCGGGTTTGTACGGGTGGCAGTAGAACTCGGCTGGATCGGGCTGATTATTTATATGAGTTTTCTTTTCCTGATTTTAAAGACCTCTATCAAATACTATTTCAGGGTAAAAGATCCGCAGATAAAAGTGATTTATCTGGGCCTCACTATTGTATTTTTTGTTTTGACACTAGCTAGTTACCCGCAGGAAGCCATTGTACAATTGCCAACCAGTATTATTTTTTCCATAATGCTGGCCGTAATGGTACGGCTTAAGGAGCACGATGCCCATTATCAGGAGCATTATGAAGAAAACTAAACAGAATGAAATGACCCAGAAAACAAGTTCGTTGAACGCCTGCAGGATAGCCGGAACCGAGTAAAACCTGCTCTGGTATAGAAATTGGACAATAAAATAAATATTTAAACAAACTTAGATTAAACTACACTATTTTGAAAACGCTGTATTCGCTTGTATTTACTATTATTTTTTCGGTTTCAGGATGGGCTCAGATAACAGATTATAATAAAATCGTGCCGGGAGAAGATACCCGCCCCAAGACCTTCGAGGATTACCTGGTGCAACTGGCCTGGAATAATAGTCCGAATAATAAGATCATGGGAAGCAATCAGAAAATTGCAGAGCTGGAGGTTGACCTGACTAAACGCGAATGGATGAAAAACTTGCAGGTTCAATGGAATCTCAATGAGATTAGTCTGAGCAATATTATTTATGATTTTGATGATCCTTTATTTGTAGCTTTACCTATCTGGAACATTACTGCTACTGCTGACCTGAATACTGTTTTTAATAGAAAAAAGCGAATTGATGTTTCTAAGCAAAAGCTTGAAATCACCAGGCAAAATGTCAACCTTTTAAAGCTCAAAACAAGGGCTCTGGTACTCGAGCGATATTACGAATACCTACTCTCTCTGGATATCCTGAAAGTACGTACGGAAGCAGAACAGGATGCTAAAGAAAATCAGACCTTACTCAAAGAATTATTCCAGGACAACAAGGCTAAATTCGAAGAACTCAGCCGTGCAGCTCTTGCTTTTACGCAAGCTAAAGAAGCCAGGATCAGTGCTGAGATGGAAATCCAGCTCTCTAAAATCGCACTGGAAGAACTAATCGGAATGAGCTATGAGGAAGCGGAGAAGTATGGAAGGCAGTATAAGAAAAAGGAAAAATAGTAAAGAAAATCACGGAAGTATCCCATCTTTTTTGAGTTGATCCAAATACAGACGAGCGCCGTATTTATTGAGATGCTGGTAGTCTCCAAAACCCTTCTCTTCTAAAATCGAGGATGAATAATCCTTCACTTGCAGCCCGGTAAAGGTTTCGATTTTTGTTTTAAACGATTCAAGGTTTTCAATCTTTTTGGCGAAAACCGGATAGTAGGGGTTAATCACAAGATGCACTTCTGTTCCTTTTGCCTGTGCAACTGCAATCATAGCTTTCAGATTTACCGGAAGATACTCCAAATCAGTACTGTCCGGTTCAAGGTCAATTGTATAGGCTTCAAGGTTCCCGGCTTCCGCAACCATATTTTTATTAATCACCCGATCCAGCAACCAGTCTTTATCCGTTTTATTCAGGTAAAAAAGTGCCCGTTGAAAAATCTCGCTATTATAGCGAAAAAGATGGCTAAACTGAGCACCATATCCCATATTTCCACCCCTTTCAAAAATCAGTTTTTGCAAGCGCTCTGAATAGGCACTATAAGTATTAAAACCGGACGTAAGTTGATCATTGATCCGATCACACATCGTCACATCCACGATCATTCGCTGCGGAGCATCGTATTTTTCAAAATAATCTTCCACCAGATTGCGCATCAGATCGATAGACATGCCATTATAACTCAGATTAAAAGTCTTTAAGCCCGTGATTTCTTCAATATAAGGTTCGTAAAATATCAATCCCCTTGAATTCCCGACTAACAGGATATCTGCCTGAGCCCTTTGTGTATATAACCTCGAATATCTAAATTGGCTCTTTTCTACCTGCTGTTTTAAGACCCATCCACCCAATCGATCTCCGGTGAAGGTCAAAACAATTAAAGCAAATATCCAGATCAGTTTTTTCACGTGCCGTTTAAGGTTTTAAAATTGGAAATATATAAATGAGTTCGATCCAAAAGTGCCAAAGAAAGCAATTAGCCAGAGCAAAATGGCAAAGGAAGCTACTCTAAAATATGGATTCTTTAATGTCATTTTGTACAAAGGCGAACGGAAATTAATAAGTTCAATCAAAAGTAAAATTCCAATCAATAATCCACCTTTTAGTACAACAAATTTATTGATCACCGAACTAAAGTTGAAACCTTCTAAAGAAGCAATTCCATTGATTACATCCGAAGCAATTCCAAAGTCGGGTGCCCGAAAATATATCCAGGCGAAACAGGTAGCAAAATACACCATCCCTACTGCCAGGGCATTCTGAATGAATATTGGGGCACGAAGGGCATCAAGCATTTTATTCCAAATTGGTCCGAGCAAACGCTGAATAATCAAATAGGCGCCATGCAGGAATCCCCAAAAAATAAAAGCATAACTTGCTCCATGCCAGAGACCACCAAGTAACATCGTCACCATATTGTTCATATAGGTATACATCTTTCTTTTTTCGGCCGCTCCCCTGCGCATATACCATCCGGCATAAGCAATAAGCAGCAGAAAAATAATTGCCAGCCACCACCAGCCCGTCAGGACTACCGTCAATCCCATAAAGAGCAGAATAAAAAAGTAAGAACCAAAGCTCCCGCCCCGGTTACCTCCCAAGGGAATATAAAGGTAATCTCTCAACCAGCCCGAAAGAGAAATATGCCAGCGCGTCCAGAATTCACTGAAATTTTTTGAAAAATACGGCGTACGGAAATTATCGGGAAAATCAAAACCGAGTAGGCGTGCCAGACCAATTGCAATATCCGAATAACCACTAAAGTCACAATAAATCTGAAAAGAATAAAAAATCACCCCGATTAAGAGGTGCATCGAAGAAAAGGTTTCAGGAGCGGCAAAACATTGATCAACAAAAGGCGCCAGGGAATCGGCAACGGCTACTTTTTTAAAAAATCCCCAAAGAATTTGCCCGGTCCCCGCTATTGTCCTATCCCAGTTAAATGAACGGTCTTTCTGAAATTGTGGCAAAAACTCAGAAGCCCGGACGATTGGCCCCGCTACCAACTGGGGAAAGAAAGAAATAAAGGTCGCAAACCGAATAAAATCTTTCTCCACTCCTATCTTTCGATAATAAACATCAATCGTATAACTCATCGATTGAAAAGTGTAAAAGCTGATCCCCACCGGCAAGATGATCTTAAGGGTATGAAAGGAGGGCTCCAGACCAAAACCAAGCAACATCTGTTGAAAAGATTCCACGAAGAAGCCATAGTACTTGAAAAAGGCCAAAAAGCCGAGATTGATGACCATACTGGCAAATAGCAGCTGTTTTCGCTTTATACTATGATCTGTTTTATCCAACTGCAGCCCTACAAAATAATCAATGAGCGTCGAAGTAAGAATCAAACTCAAAAAGCGCCAATCCCACCAGCCATAAAAGAAATAACTCCCCAGCAGACACAGGATCAACCGTGCTTTGCCTTTTAGATTAAAGTACAATGGCAGAAATACAGCAATAAAAACTAAAAACGCTATACTGTTGAATATCATGATCGGTCATTCAGGTAAACGAAAAGCCCTGTTTCGGGATGATCAGTCCAGATAGGCTTCTATCTCAGATTTCCAAAGTAAATAGGCATCTCCATTCAGATGAATACCATCGCTGGTAAACTTTGCAAAAAGGAAGCCATCTTTATCCGAAAATTTTGTGTTTAAATCTATGTAAATCAGTTGTTTATTCCTGGCTATCTCACGAATCGAAGTATTGATTTTTCGAATGTCAGCATTACTGATCGGAATGTACCGCAAATCGGGATTAATTGGCAAAATGCTGTAGAGTATCAATTCCGTCTCCGGGCTTTCTGTGAGAATCCTGGTCACTATTTTATTATAGTTTTCAATAATGTATTCAGGAGCGTGAAAGAGCAAATCATTAATGCCGATCATCAAAAAAATTTTAGCCGGTTGCGGAGCACAAATTTCGTCCAGTCGCTCCAAAATCCCATCCGTAGAATCTCCGGGAATCCCGCGATTTTTGATCTTTGGATTATGCATCAGCTCTGCCCAGTCGCATTGTGCCGTTATACTGTTTCCCAAAAAAACGATATCTCCTCTCTGAATATTCATATTTTCATAAAGACTTTTCCGATGTTCATATTCCGCAGCAAGTCCCCTGTTTTGAATTCGATAGTACAAAAAGGTCCAGCCTCCCAGCAAATGCACAAAATATAAAAAGCCCACTATGAAAAGGACATTCAGTGCAATCGAGATATAGGATATTTTTTTGAACATGAACAAGAAAGAGTTTAGGATTCTTGCTTTTCAGACTTCAATACTTCATCAATAGAAACTTTCCGGGTATGCTCCGAGTGTTTGAAATTTTTATTCGGATTTCCCATTTTGAGCAAACCCTTAAATTGATTTAAAACAAAGAAAGGGACATTCCACAGAGCTTTCCAGACCTGCCCGGGTACTTTCGATAAATAAAGCACCCAGAAAACGTTTAATCCAAAAATCGCAATAGCTGTAAAAAGAACAGCAGTCAATCGCCAATCAATAAAGAAGCTAATCAACATCAATACCAGCCCCAGGAATAATTGAATAAACATGGGCGGAGCAATTGTCACCAAGCCAAACAATAGCTGATTCCAGTTAAATCCCAAAAGTCCTTTCAGTAAAATCCCCGAAGCGTTCGGCAGATTTTGAAAATAAGAGAAAAGCCAGCGGGATCTTTGAGTTTCAACCTGTACCCCACTTACTACTTTTTCATCGTAAACAATAGCATCCATAGCATAAGTGATCTTCTCCTTTTTGAAAAGCAGGTTGTTCTGCAGAATCTTATCTTCCTGCAGCATTTTTTTCCATTGATGTTTTCCTTTTTCAATCTCCGGGCTTCGCAGATAAGCCCAGTACAGTTCTGTTTCCACAGCCATTCCGGAACCGGAAATCACTGATGATGAACCCAAAAGATAAGGGATATATCGATCCGTATAATTTTTATAAAACTCTCCCATCGCATCCATACAGGCATAAGTCGTATCCAGATTTTTGGCTGTACGTTGTCCTTGTACCACAGTGTTTCCGTTATTGACGTAATTATTTATAATGTTTAAAAAGTCCGGATGCGCCAGGTTGTCCGCATCAAAAACTACAGTATAGTCATGTGGCCGAACGTATTGCTCCATAGCGTGGATAATGGATTTGGCCTTTAAACGCAAGGGTGGATCAGGGTTAAAAACCGTCAAACGATCATCCTTAATATCCCAATTGCTAATATCACATTCGTCTGCTACCAGGTATATGTGTAATTGTCCATAATTCTGTTTTAGTAAGGAATGTACCAGCGGTTTTGCAATTTCCGCATTTTTGTAAGCCGTAATGATGCATCCATAATCATGCTCCTGATAATCCGGATCACCGGGTTTTATCTTTCTGATTTTTTCTTTGATTGGCCGCGAGAGTAGTACCATCAAAAAGGGTAACACCAGAAAAAAGGCTACGAGCAAACAGATTATTGCAAAGGCGGTATATAAAATGCTCATCGGGTTTAGGCTTTTGAATTTGTTGGAACAGCATCACTTGCTAATCGGGGCAAAGGTCGAAAAGCATTTTTACTTTCTGAACTCAGATGCCAGAAAATTGCTTTTAAAAAAGCTTTAGCGTGTGCCCATTCCCCTTTTATCAAATATAGAATTAAATTTTTGGGTAATGTTACGAATATCAGAAACAAACTGAAGAGAAAAATCTGGCCACTGGATCGATTTCTACGAGTAAACAGAATACGGTTTCGGGTGAGATAAAAGGTTTTCAAAACACTCATTTTCCCTACTGTTACCGACTCTTTATGGTAGATTTTGGCGCTGGGCTCCAGATATATCTGATATCCTGCATTTCTGATTTGTTCGCACCAGTCCAGTTCTTCGTAATACAAAAAGAATTCTTCGGGCATCATTCCTACTTCCTCAACTACTTCACGGGAGACCATCATTGCTGCACCGTGTACATAAGGTGTTGGAACTGCTTCTGAAAACTGCTCCCGGTCAATCTCTCCGGCTCCCAGCGTACGATTTCGTGCCGTCAGCGGGTTTACCTCCGTCGTTCCCGCATATTGAATGAGTGCTCCCTTTTGCGGATGCATCTCTGGATGGTGATAGATCAAAGGGCTCACCGCTCCCAGTTTTTCCACTTTCCGGAAAAGCGCAAGCAATAATTCGATGGAGCCTTCGACCAGCTCGGTATCATTATTTACAAAGTATAAAAAGCGACCGCTACTGGCTCGAATACCCAGATTATTCCCCCCCGAAAAGCCGAGATTTTCTTTACTGCGAATAAAAATTATTTCCGGATACTCAGCAAGCAAAGCAGATTCAGGGTTTTCAGCCGAAGCATTATCTACTACGATCACTTCAAGATTAGGGTAAGTCAAGCCTCGGACAGAGTTGAGCATTTCCCTGGTTACATCCAGTGAATTATAGTTGATCGTAATAAGAGAGACTAAAGGCTGGTCCTCGGGCATATCCTGCTCAGTTTTTGGATTATACAGTCAAATTGTGTGCTCAAACAACAAAAATGCTCAAAAAAAATAGGTTAAGCTTGGCACAGCACCGATAAAATTTAAAATACTTCTTTAATTATACGGTACTTTGTGTAACAAGGTTAACCTATTCTGTTGGTTTATTTCAAGGGCAATCAGGACTCTTTCTGAATCATTGCCGGGATCGTTCTGGATAATATTTTAAAGTCAAGAGCCATCGAGTAGGTTCTGGCGTATTCTACATCCAGGTCAGCTCTTTGCTCAATAGTCAGATTATCCTTCCCTTCCTTGCAGGTTTGCCACAAACCGGTAATTCCTGCGGGACAAAGGAAACGAGCAGCCCAGTCATCTCTGGTCATTTGTTCTGCTTCGTACAAAGGTAAAGGACGGTTTCCAACAATAGACATATCTCCTTTCAATACATTAAAAAGCTGAGGCAGTTCATCAAGACTGGTTTTTCGAATAATTCTGCCAATCCTGGTGATTCTTGGATCATTATTGAGTTTTACAAAACCCGCTACCCCATTAGCTTCTGTTTTATATTGATTAAGGTGGGCCAATTCTTTCAATTTGGCATCGGCATCCACCACCATCGATCTGAATTTAAGGAAATCAAAAACCTGATAGCCGGTTCCTACGCGCTTCGAGCGATATATAACCGGACCTTTCGAACTGAGTTTAATAGCCAAAGCAATAAACAAAAGTACCGGGCTCAAAATAAAAATTATACTAGAGGCAAAAACGATATCGAAAATCCTTTTTCCCAGTGGAATTTTGAATTTATTCTGCTCATCCAGCATTTTATAATTGCGAAGTGCCGATTTGAATTTTCTTAAAAACTCTATTCTCTTTCGAAGCTCTCGCCAATTTACCGGCTCTGTATAACAATCATCAGCACCTTTTCTAAGCAAATAAGCAGGTTCTATATCCTTTTTATCGCGGGCAAAAAGTATAAAAGGAATCAATTGAAGGACTGGATGGTTACGTGTATTTTCCAGTAAGAAGAAATTATCATCAATCAGATAATTAAGGTTACAGATAATTGCAGTGGGTAAAATTTTGTTTTTAGCGATGCAATCAATCAGGTAATTGTAAGCCGATACGGAATTCTCAAATGAATTCACAATATAGCTAGACGTATCGTAGTCTTTGGTGGAAGTCAGCGAACTAAAAAAGTGCTTGTCAAATCCAATTATCAGTAGCTCTTGAACATCGATAGCCTCACGTGTAAAAAATCTGGTCATAGTAAGCGTGGTGGTTAAAAAATGATCAATTAAATGGTTGAAATCTAGTGGTTTTCCTGTTTTTGTATAATTGGTAGAGGGCTACTGTATTTGTATTTTAGTTTATTATTGTTTGGGCAAGAACCATATTAATCTTTTCATCGAGATCAATCGGATTGAATGGTTTTGGAATAAAACCATCAATACCTAAATCCTTACACTTTTGAATGACTTTATTATCTTTTTCTCCGGAAACGATCAGAACCGGGATATCTCTAAACAGGCCGCTCGTTCTGATATTATTCAAAAAATCAAGACCGCTTAATCTTGGCATTGACATATCAAGAATGATTAAATCCGGAATATTTCCGTAGCTGAGCCAAGCCAAAGCATCGAAGCCGTCACCTTTACAGGTTACGGTAAATCGTTTGCTTAAGAATCGCTCTAGCAAAAGCCTGATACTGTCATGATCCTCAATTACAAGGATACTCTTTTTTGTAGCTTTCATCGTTTCCTTTTTACAAAGCAATAAGCCTGATACTTGCCTATCACTTGTATAATTAAATCGGTTTAAGGATCAGAATTGAGCAACAACAGCTACATACGATTAGTATTAACATACTATCGAAATCTTAACTGTGAGAAGTCAAAACGGTTTTACTAGTAGGTTGATGAGGGGGAACAGTAATTGGGATGGTAAAAGAGAAAGGAATCAAGTGTGGTTAAAAATTGTAAGTTTGCTTACTTGGTTCACTTTCAGTTCATGGGACTTCTCTGTCCAAAAGCTCGTAAAATTCTGTTTTCGAGATTTATAACGCAAAGTTAGCCAATAAATCCCTATAATAACAATAAGTTTAAAACTTTTTTCAACTTATTGAAAAGAGGGTTTTAAAACAAATTATAACTTACATGATCAATGCAAAGGTATAACTAGTATGTTTACATTGATATACCCTAATCTTGGTATTTATCATATTTAAAAACTTAGATATACAATGTAATGCTGATTTCTTCCCCGCTCTTTTTCAGTTATTTCAATTAATTTTAACACTTAAATAGACTCTGAATACTGAATAAAGTCACGCAAAATTAAGGTACTAAAATATCTTTTTTCCAATTATAAAGCATAATTTCAATCTCAATTCAGGCAAGGTTTATGTACCTTGATATGTATGGCTAAAACATCTTCAAACATAATCCTGAAAAACCAGAGAAGCAGCAAAAAAAATAACGGCTTATACACTTTTTGCTTTCATTTATTTGGCATTAAATTAATGTTATTTTTTACTTCCATAAGCAAAATATCCTGCTTCAGGATATCAAAAAATTGAATTATACTATGGATTTAGTATTAAAAATAGTTTTCTGGTTCTGTCTTGGTTTGGTTTTTTATACCTATTTGGGATACGGACTGGTACTTTATATGCTTCTGAAGATTAGAAATATTTTCAAAAAGCGCCAGGCCGTCAAAGAGTCGCCCGATGCAGAGTTGCCACATGTCACTTTTGTCGTAGCTGCCTATAATGAAGAGGATTATATCGAGGAAAAGATCAAAAACAATCTGGCTTTTGATTATCCCAAAGATAAAATACATTTCCTTTTTGTTACGGATGGCTCGGATGACCGAACGCCTATTTTGATTGAAAACTTTGATTTTCCGGAAGATGTAAGCTGGAAATTGTATCATCAGCCCGCGCGTAGAGGAAAAATTGCCGCAGTAGAACGGATCATGGAATTCGTTGAAAGCCCGATTACCATCTATACCGATGCCAATACGGATGTCAATCCACAGGCGATCAGAAATATTGTCCGCCACTATAATGATCCTACAATCGGAGCTGTAGCGGGTGAAAAACGCATTTCCATGTCAGAAAAAGATACTGCCAATTCCGCTGGCGAAGGATTTTACTGGAAATACGAGTCTATGCTTAAAAAATGGGATGCTCAGTTGTATAGCGTTGTTGGAGCAGCGGGTGAGCTTTTTTCCATTCGCACAAATCTATATACACCGGTTCCCGCTGATACCATTATCGAAGACTTTTTTCTAACGCTGACCATTTCCCGCAAGGGCTATCGGGTTATGTACGAGCCGGATGCTTATGCTGTGGAAACCTCTTCCGCATCGATCCAGGAAGAACTCAAAAGGAAAATACGCATCGCAGCCGGTGGTTTACAGGCTATTTATCGCCTTACTCCCTTGCTGAATATATTCAAATATGGCTTATTGTCTTTTCAATATGTATCACACCGGGTATTAAGATGGACATTAACTCCGGTGGCTTTACCCGTTTTATTCATCATCAACCTCATTTTGGCAATCAAAGGATATCCACTTTTTCAGGTCCTATTCGTTTTACAGATCATTTTCTATATCGCCGCCTTTTTTGGCTATCTGTTGGAAAAGCAAAAAATAAAATTCAAGGCTTTCTTCATCCCTTATTATTTCTGTATAATGAACTACGCCGTTTACCGGGGCTTTCTGAGAATCATCAATGGCCGCCAGTCTGTGATGTGGGAAAAAGCAAAGAGAGCCTGATTGATTGGTATATCATAGAATAGTCATAAAACAGGAGCTTATGCTCTCTTACCGTATATCCGTACAGATTTAATCGACCGCATTCCGGGTTTCATCTGAATTAGTTTCTGTAAGGGCAATAAATTTACTAGTATTGCATTCTGTAATACAAAACTAATTTTTATAATGAAATCCAAAACTTTTCTTTTCTTATTACTCACAGTTGCCATCATTTACTCATCTTGCTCTAATAGCGGAACTGTCGCTGCAGATGATATGCTAAAAACCATCCCTCAAGATGTTTCAATGGTAACATCCATCAATACCAGCGCAATTCTGGATAAAGCTGATTTTGAAAATGTAAAACAAATGGAGTTTTATCAGGAGTTGATTCGTGAAACCAAGAGATATAACGTTACACTGGGTGAAGTCATCGCCGACCCTGCTAAATCGGGAATCGATCTTTCAAAAAACATGTATATCGCCCACATTCTGGAGCAGGATAATCCAGAGGATGTTTTTGTAGGGATCGTCGCATCTGTAAAAGACAAAGCTGCCCTGGAGCAGTTGGTGAATACATCCGGTGACTTGAAAAAAAGTAGTCAGGATGGTTTTGAGGTTGCTATGAAAGGAAGTCAGTCCGTTGCCTGGAATGACGAAAAGGTTATTTTAGGAATGACCAATTCCTATACTGATCCAATTGTCAAGTTGAAAAAATTCTTTTCGACTACCGAAGAAAATACAATTGCTACGGATGATGATCTGAAAAAGGCAATGTCCGGCAATCATGATATTACCAGCTGGATGAGTTCAAATGCACTGGCGAATAGTCCGGCTTTGAAAAATGCCCTGATAATGGCGAGTATTGATGCAAACGCGGCTAAAGACAACTTTATTCATAGCTATGTTGATTTCAATAATGGCGCAATTGAATCCAAATCAAGTTTATACCTGCAGGGGGCTTTAGTTGAAGACATCAACCTGTTTTTCAAAAACAAAACAAAATCCGACTTCTCCGGCTATGTTCCATCCGATGCGGTTTCTATGATGACCGTCGCTTTGGATCTGGAAGGTATACAATCCGTTTTGCAGAAAAAAGGCGCGCTGGCAATGGCTAATTTTGGTTTGAGCCAGTATGGTTTGACGGCAGACGATATTGCCAGTACTTTCGGTGGAGATATCCTGATTTATTCCACTCCAAGGGATAAGGAAACACCACAAGTCAGCTTCGCTACGAATATCAGAGACAAAGAGAGGTTAAATAAATTTTTGTCTTTGGCTGTTGAACGCGGTGCTTTAAAAGAGCTGGAAGACAATTTGTACAATATTAACAACACTTCCATGCTTTCCGGAGAAGGATTTAACGACCCGGATGCACAATTATTAATTCAGGATGAAATGATCTTCATGTCGGCCAATCCCGAGATTATCCGCAAAATCAGAGACGGTGGATTTAAAGGTAATGAAGCTATTGATAAATCCAAGATCAATTTACTCAAGAATGATATTTTAGCCGGATTTGCCGACTTCAGCACTTTGATAGAAAGTACTGCCGCTAAAAAGAATCTCGACTTGAACTTCAAGGATATCAAGTTTTCAACCAACAGAAAGAATAGCGAACTTTTTATGAACTTCAAAGACAAGAATTCGAATAGTTTAAAACAGCTTTTCGAGTCGATCAATGAAATTTACAAAGCTGATCGAAGAGGCGAGATATAAAACGGGTATAAAGCAGGAGGTTTTAGGTTTAAGAAACGCTCAAGCTCCGGGACCTCCTGCCTTAAGCCTCAAATCCAGTAGAAATGATACAGTTACAGGACCTTAGACCCGATCCGATTTTTGATGGGGGGAAAACTTTACAATCGGATATATGGGCTACACAGCGAACATTTGAAAAAGGAAAAAGATACCTCATCAGTGCGCCTTCCGGAAAAGGAAAATCAACCCTACTCCACCTTATATACGGTCTAAGAAGTGATTATTCGGGGGAAGTGCACATTAATGAAAAGCCTATCCGCAATTTCAAAGCTGACGAATGGTCAGATATGCGCCAGCAGAAATTATCTATTGTATTTCAGGATTTGCGCTTATTTCCAAATCTCACCGCTTTGGAAAATATCCAGCTCAAAAATAAGCTCTCTGACTTCAAAAGTGAAACCGGAATCCGGGAAATGGCTGATGAGTTGGGAATAGCCAATTTATTGGAAAAAACCTCGCGTACCCTTTCATACGGCCAGCGACAACGAGTCGCGATTATTCGCGCACTCTGCCAACCCTTTGAATTCCTTTTGCTTGATGAACCTTTCAGTCATCTCGATCAGGATAATATTGAAATAGCCGGTTCACTGATCAATAAGGAACTAAAACAACAGGAAGCTGCATTATTATTAGTAAGTCTGGGAGATGCCTACGGGATGAATTACGATGAGAATTTGATTCTTTAAGTGTTCGAGATACGCTGGTCCGGGCAAGCGAAATAAAAGTTAAAACCGAGGTTAAATATCCAAAAAACAGTCCCTGTAAAGCGCCAGGTAGTAATCAAAAAAAAAGATAAAATTTTCGATTAGAAATTTTGACAAATTGGCTGATATTACCTTATATTTGCAACGCTTTAGAAGAAAAGTACATGCGATCATAATACCAATTCGTAAAATCGGGAATTTGTTATTAAATGTCGCAAAGTAAATTATGCGAAAGTAGCTCAGCTGGTAGAGCACAACCTTGCCAAGGTTGGGGTCGCGGGTTCGAATCCCGTCTTTCGCTCAAGGAGCCTTCTGCTGTGAAGGCTTTTTTTAAATATAGCGAAATGTAATGCATTTCAAACAGGATGCCCGGGTGGTGGAATTGGTAGACACGCCGGACTTAAAATCCTGTGGCCTTCGGGCCGTGCGGGTTCAAGTCCCGCTCCGGGTACTCACACAAAAGCCTCATAATTGTTTAATTATGAGGCTTTTATCATTTTGAACAGTCTGTAAATTACTATTCTCCTTCCAGTTCTTTGATTTTAAAAGCTGCGTTTTCTTTATATTTAGCCTCTGTGATTTTTTTATAAGCAGCTAATGCATCTGCTTTTTTACCCGCTTTCTCCGCTATATTGCCTTGAGCCCAGTAATATTTATCACTTGCTTCAGCACCTGCCAATTCAACCGCTTTATTGATATGTGTCAAAGCATTGGCTTTATCTTTTTGCTTTTCGAAAGACTTCGCTACATAATAGTGTACTTTATGAGAGTCTTTTACTTCCAAAAAAGCTTTACCGGCATCAATAGCTTTTGCATATTTTTTTCCAGAGTACAATTTGCTAACAACGCTTCCTGCTTTCTTAATAGTCTTTGCAGCAGCTTCCGATTTTCCAGCTTTTTCAGATAATTCAGCAGACTTAAAATAAGTTTTAATCGCATCTACTGATTGTCCTTTTGCATTTAATGCCTGTGCTTTCCCTTTATAGAGAGCTGGATAGTCAGGATTCGCTTCAATGCCCTCATCAAACAAACTCATTGCTTCCTCTACTGCTTTTTCTTTTAATTTTTGCTGACCCAAATAATAGGCTGCTTTGGCTAAATTCTTTTTCGCTAATTTCGCGATCTTTTCATTTTCTTCAGTTTCAGCAGCAGCCAATGCTGCTTTGGTTTTATCATAGCCTGCTTCAAAGTCTTTACTTTTTAAACTTGCTAATCCCTCGTTGTATAAGGTTGTGGCTGTTGCATCTTGAGCTTGCCCCGTAAAAGCCACACTAATAGTAACAATAAACAGGAAGGCCCATTTTTTCCAATCCTTCATAGATATTTTTTTTGTATAAATTATAAAAGTGTTCATTTGATAAAAACTTAAGAATAGTTAACTCAAAAAGCCACCAAATTATGAAAATGCTTCTAAAAAATCCACATACGAACTGAAAAAAGAGATTTTTGTCGTACTAACAGACCTAAAGTAATCCAATATTTAATAATATCAATCAATAAGAAGTAGGGCTACTACTCTTATATCGAAGATTAGTACAATTTTCTCTTCTACTAGTTTTTTTATTACAACATCATATCAGCAATAACAGTTTTCAAGTCCATGAAATATCATTAAGTTGTTCCTTTTACCGAACCAAAGCCACATCCCCAAGCACTTGCTCTACCTTATCATTACCGGGAATCTGATAGCTAAGATAAAAGAGATAAGTCCCAACCTGGCTTTTCTTGCCTTTGAAATAGCCATCCCAGCTTTGATGCTGATCATTCGTAGCGAAAACTACTTCGCCCCAACGGCTAAAAACTTTTAAATCGTATTTTTCGTATTCACAAAAGGCTCGAACGGGCTCAAATACATCATTATTACCATCTGCATTCGGAGAGAATACATTAGGAAAAATCACTTTACAATCACAGTTTTCCCCGGCAACGTAAATACTGTCCCGCCCCTGCCCGCAATTTTCGGAAGAGATTTCCAGCCAATACAATCCAGCTTCCTCAATGTCAAGATTCGAAAAAATACTGCCGTCATTCCACAAATAATGATCTGCATTCAGCGTATCCATTTCCAATGATAAAGTTTCATTCTCACAGATCGTCGTATCCGAAGAGAAAAAATCAAAGACCGGTTTAAAAGAATAGTCATAAAGAATATTAGGAAGTCCCCAGGTAGAATTGATACCGGCCAGACTAATCCCATCTTTTTCGTAGGCACAGGCCGTACCCAACAGATTGGGCTGGTGCAGAACCGAAAGGTATTTGTGGCCATTTGTACGGGCAATATAAATTTTTCCATCCGGCCCTATTTCCATCGTACCGAATGCCTTGATGGATTCCTCAACTATAAGTGCCCGGGAGGCTGGAATATCCTCTGCGGTAAGGTCATATTGAAAAATTTTATTGGCGGGAAAACCTTGATAAACAGCCTGATAAAGTTTAGTGTTATCGGGAGAAAAGCAAATACCGTAACTTTGATTATTACTGGAATTATCCCCGTAACTAACCGAAAAATCGGGAGGAGATAATTTCCCGGAAGAATTGTCAAATTCAAATAACTCCAGGTGCCAGTCTCCGATCACGGTACCGGCCTGAGGATCGTAAGTTTTTAATTCCGACCAGACGACTGCAATTTTTTGATTATCGGGAGAAGATTTCATGCATCCCAATGTGCTTATCCTTTCACAGCAACCAACATTCGGATCAATATGGGGTTTCCCTACCCGGCTGATAACCGGTTGAGTCTGAAGCCCCTCACAGCTTAGCAAAAAACTATAAAAAGCATCGGATTCAAAAAGATGGGTAACAATCCAGATATCTCTTCCATTGCTATGCCGAATCGCCGTTTGTTTTTCTGTCGTATAGCCAATCAGTGGAACATTTTTTTCGATAACCGCTCCTTTCCCATCATCCTGAGTCATATCTACAATGGAATAGTTGAGCCCATTGAAAGCCCCGCTGAACCCGGCTTCTGCTCCAGTTGTAAAAATATAATAAAGATGATTGCTTAATGGTTTCGGAACAATCAGTGCAGATTGTGTGGAAGAAAAATGTCCCGCCAGCCCGGTTCCATTTTGCATGATTTGATGATTGCGGTTATAAACGTCTTCACCATTGGAATAGAATAATAAATTGCCATCCGCATCACATATCGTCGAACAACCTTCATCCGTGCTTAACATTCCATTGGTCAAAGCTGTAGGTGGGGCAGTATTGAAATCCAGCCCTGCGCCAAAACCAAAATACCATACATTAGCTTCTCCTTGTCCCCAAACAGAAAGAGCAAAAGATGTACAAAAAAGGAAGAGAAAAAGTTTAAACATCGTTGCGCTTTCTAGTAAAGACGTAACATTGTACTCCTGAGTTGGCTCGACTTCTGTTTTTTGTTCCTTTTTAATCATTGAACTTCTTTTCTTTCTCTAATGTATACATAGCAATAAGCACATAAATTCGATTGTCGGTGGTCACGGTGATCATCTGACAATCGAAAATTATTAGCATACTCCAATAGGAGCAATTAGCTACCTTCAAGCGCTTTCAGGAAAACAACATAATGAATAAAAACTTAATCCTCGCCTTTTTCTGTATACTTTCGAATCTCACTTCTGCTCAGCAAGATATTGTATCGATGGATACAGATTCTTTAGGCTTTGCTATCAAAAAAAAGAAGATCAAGTCAATACCATACAGGATTAAACAAAAATTGAACTTTAAATTTCCGCTACGACTCCAACAATTTGCGAATCGCTCATTTCCATTATAACTATTCAATAAAACAACTATTTCCCTAAGGACCCAACACCCGGATTGTGGTATTTTTTTAACGGATAAAATTCGATTATTCATTCTTGGCCCGATTACTTAACTTTGCGCGCATGAGGAGGATCAAATCTATTTTTCCGATTAGTGAAAGTTTAAAGAATTATACTTACGAAGATGGTCGTAGTGATTTAATGGCCGGAATTACGGTAGCTGTAATGCTCGTCCCACAGGGAATGGCCTACGCCATGCTGGCAGGGATGCCCCCGATTTATGGTTTATATGGTGGTTTAATACCACTTTTTTTATATGCAATATTAGGTACTTCCCGTCAGATGTCAGTTGGACCGGTAGCCATTTCTTCTTTGTTGATCGTAGCGGGAATCAGCCAGATTGCCCAACCGATGACCGAACAATATATCAGTCTGGTTTTACTGGCCGGATTAATGATAGGCATAGCGCAATTTTCATTGGGTTTGTTGCGCATTGGTTTTGTTGTTAAAATAATTAGTCCTGCGGTAATTATAGGTTTCACCTCTGCGGCTGCAATTATCATTGCGATTAGTCAGCTTAAGGATTTACTGGGGATCGAAATCCCCCGGGCGGAACACAGCTATCAAACGCTGGTTTATGCTATTAAACACATTGAGGAAACCAACCTGCTTACTTTAGTGATTTGCCTGGGAAGTATGGTTTTGATTTACACTTTAAAAAAGATTAACCGAGCTATTCCCGGTGCGCTCCTAGCGGTAATCATCTGCACCCTCCTGGTTTATTGGGGAGGCATTTCGGATATCAATATCGTCGGAACCGTACCAGATGGACTACCCGGGTTTTCAATGCCGGAGCTGGATTGGAAAAATATTTCCTCAATATTGCCAACCGTTTTTGTCGTTACTATTATCGGGATTGTTGAAAGTATTGCCATAGCCAAGGTCATACAAGGTAAACATAAAGATTATGAAATCAATCCCAATCAGGAATTCATTGCATTGGGAATAGCCAAAATTGGAGGCGCATTTTTTCAGGCCCTCCCTACTTCGGGAAGTTTTACCAGATCGGCAGTCAATAACGAAGCGGGGGCCCGTTCGGGTTTTGCTTCGATCTTTACCGCACTCATTATAGGTCTAACACTAATGTTTCTCACGCCTCTTTTTTATTATCTGCCGAAAGCAGTTCTCGCCGCAATCATCCTCCTATCGATTTTTGGCCTATTCGATTTGTCTGGTGCAAAAGAATTATGGCGAAAAGACCGGTATCAATTCCTCGTGATGCTGGTCACCTTTATTTGTACTTTATTGGTAGGTATTGAGATGGGCGTTTTGATCGGAGTTGTTTTTTCCTTATTGGTACAATTTATTCGCCGCTTATTCAAACCGAAATAGTGTTCCTTCTATCTCCTGATCCGCATTTAATCTAAAGAGCCCGGTTGATCATCATTTCCATTCCGTTGTGTATCGAATGATTTAGGTGATTCCTTCATTATTTAATAACTTGATTGTAGATCACATTGGCCAAAATGCCTTATGCAGAGTCAACATTATACACCATCTCCTTTTTTGACACCTTTTGTCAAATCTTTTTGGACGATCCATTCTTCTGTGAAGGATACGGATGTATTTCGATTTGCGCCGGATGGACATCCTGAGTTATTTTTTTCCCTGGCTGGAAATATAATATTTCGCTTTAATGGCAAAAAGCTGGTTCACAAATCCGATTTCGGTATTATTGGTCATTTTGAACACAATGTAGATATGGATATCAGTCAGAATAGGTTAACTTTCCTGATCAAGTTTCATGCCCATAGTTTAAATGCCCTGATCCCTGAAAACTGTAATACTTTAATTAATGACATCAGCTCCCTTCCTCTGGTCGCAGGCTTATATCGGCAACTTGTTGATATGTATAAATCGAACTCAGACATTCTTCAAATAATCGATTGTACCGAAAAATGGCTAATTGCTCATTTACATCCCTTTTCTCAACAGGACTTAGTGGCAGGCCTTTGTAATCACATCCAAGCTGGATATCGAAATCCAGTTTCAGAAATCCTGGGAAATTATAGCCTGAGTCAAAGGCGATTACAGCAAATTTTTAAAGAGAAAGTAGGAATATCCCCAAAACAGTTTCAACGTCTCCACCGGTTTAGAATCGCCATGAAACAAATCGGTACTATTTCCGAAAAAGAAGCATTTATTTACTCCCTTGGATATCACGACTGGTCTCATTTTTCAAAAGATATGTCCTATTTTTTCGAAATGTCTCCCTCTGATTACATCCATTATTTATTTCAGCAGGGGCAATTGATAAATGTGCAGCGTTAGAGTAATTGTCTTTCAATAGTCAATTAATAGAAGATGTAAAAAAACGAAATTCTCAAATTTGTTTCATTACCCGCTTTTCTTTTTCTTTCCAGAAATCAATTGCTTCAATCCATGTATAAATTTAATTTCCTTTTAAGTTGCTTATTGTTTTCTATCTCTTTGACGGCACAGCTCTATACAAATGCCAGTAATAATCTTCCCGCTAACGGAGCGCAGGGCCAGAGTATGGATGTACAAGCAGCGGATATCGATGGCGATGACGATCTGGATATCATTCTGGCTAATGAATTTCAGGCTAATACTATTTTGATCAATGATGGAAATGCAAATTTCACTAATGAAACTACCGGAAATCTGCCGCAGGAAAATCATGATAGCGAAGATGTGGCAATTGCCGATTTCAATGATGATGGATTTTTGGATTTGGTATTTTGCAGTGAAGATGATGTAAACCTGGGCATTGTCAATGTACATGAATACTATCTGGGAAATGGTTTGGGAACATTCGCCATTGCAGATTTTCAACTACCCGATTCTGAATCAAATGCAGTAATCCATGCTGATCTTAACGGGGATACATTCGCGGATTTGCTCTTTGGAAATAAAGGCGCCACGAGCGTTTTGATCAATAGTGGAAATGGTAGCTTTGCACTGGAAAACAACCGTGTACCACAGCTCAATAAAACAACTCAGGACCTGGCTATGGCCGATATTGATAATGATGGTGATCTGGATTTATTTGAAGGAAATGAAAACGGGAATGCTTTATTTATCAACGATGGCAACGGATTCTTCTCGGACGAAACTGCTTCCCGGCTTCCACAGGGTTTGAATCTTGAAACCCGAAAAGTTAGTTTTGGCGATATTGATGGCGATCAGGATTTGGATATATTCCTTTCGAATGTCGAGTTTATCCCCGGTAAGGATCGCCAGAATCGCTTGTTTTTAAATGATGGCAATGGTGTTTTCTCCGATATAACCGAAAGTAATTTACCCGCAGATAACGATCATACCATTGATGCGATATTTGAAGATGTAGACTTCGATAATGATTTGGATATCATTGTTTGTAATGTTTTTGGAGGACCAATCAGGCTTTATCAAAATGATGGAAATGGCAAGTTTGAAGATCAAACACTACAAGTATTTGGGCAATTTTTCCAAAGAGATGCCCTCGGGGTGATTGCCAGAGATTTTAATGGCGATGGTCTTAATGATCTTTATATCTGCGATCGAAAAACCCAAAATTCAAATAATAAAGATTTGCTTTTGCTCCGGAATATGCTTAGTGCGCAGGATGATCAAATAAGTAGTCAGCAGGCTTTTGATTTCACTTTAAGCCCCAATCCTGTATCAACAAAGGAAAAGCTCAATATTCAATTCAATCGTTTCATCCCGGATTCGCTGACTATCAATAATATCTCCGGTAAAATCTTACAGCACCTAAAACTTCCCGGGGATTTACCAAACGCCTCCCTTTCTGTAGAAATAGCGGATTACGCCCCCGGGACATATTTGATTATTGCTCACTTTAAAGATCGGCCACAGATCAGCAAAAAGTTAGTTATTGAATAATGTAAGAAGCATCCAGATCACTTCTCTGTTTTATGGAAAATTTTAAAAGGGAATAACTTCGGAGTCTTTTTCCGATAATTGAGATAAGCTGTTCCGAAAGTTTGAATCAACTTTTGTTCCTCTAATCGAATACCGATCAAAAGGTAAACATGCGTGATCAAGGTCATTATCAATATTTTCAATTCAGGTTTGAATAAAAAAAGTCCCCAGAAGATCAGTAGAGCTGCAAAATACAAAGGATGTCTTACCAGAGCATTTAGTCCGGATGTATTCAACTCATCCCCTTGTTCTGTTTTTGCATTATCGAGATATCGCCATCCTATGAATTCCAATAAATCATAATTTTTCAGGGCAAGAAGCGTCAGGATTCCTCCACAAAGGATGCTAAAACCACCCAAAAATTGTAAAACAGGAAATTCGAACAGCAATTTTGAAGGCAGAGTCGGATAATACAGGATTAGTGGTAATAATGTCATAATTGCGACTATATTGTAGGAAATACGGTAGCAGGCTTTGCCGATTCCTAATGAATAAAGTTTTTTCTCTATGCCTTCGGAAGCAAGTAAACTATGGATAAAATAATACAAAGTCCAGCCAATTCCCCAAACGAATATACCCATGATCTGATTTATTTACTTATGTGATTTGTATCACCAAAATTGTAGAAAAACTACAACACTTTTGTATCCAGCTATTTTTAATATTTTTATAATCTGATCAATTTTAACATCAGGTTTTACACTTTTAGCAAAAAAAACACAAGTATAATGATTGAGTTTATTAGTCAGCCCTGGCACTGGAGTATTTCAGGAGTAATGATCGCACTGGTCATGTTGATGCTTATTTATCTGGGGCAGCGATTCGGCGTTTCCTCTTCTTTCAGAGCAATGTGCTCGATAGGTGGGGCCGGTAAGAGATTCGAATATTTCAACTATGACTGGAAAAGTCACTCATGGCTGCTCACCTTTGTCCTGGGAGCGATTATCGGGGGAGCTATAGCATCGACCATACTGGCGAGTCCGGAGCCGGTGCAAATCTCTCAGGCAACCATCAATGATCTCCAGGCAATTGGCATAAAGACACCGGAAAACCTTTCAGAAGGAACCGGTTTTTTACCCACAGATGTTTTCGACCTCAATAATTTGCTTTCTTTAAAGGGAATTATTGTTATGGTATTGGGTGGCTTCCTAATTGGATTCGGTACTCGCTGGGCAGGTGGTTGTACTTCAGGGCATGCTATTACCGGCCTTTCCAATTTACAATTGCCCTCGCTGGTAGCAGTGATCGGTTTTTTTGTTGGAGGATTAGTGATGACTCACTTGCTTTTTCCAATTATCTTTTCGCTCTAAAATGGATTTTGAAATACTCAGATCCAACACTAAACCTAAATAATTTGTAAAAAATGCGTTTAATATATTTTTTGATTACGGGAGTCATTTTTGGAATAACAATGACAAAATCCGAAGCTATTTCCTGGTATCGGATACAAGAGATGTTTAGATTTCAGAGTTTTCATATGTATGGCATCATCGGGGTTGCAGTTGTGCTTGGAGTCATCATTCACTTTGCAATAAAACGATCCAAAGCCAAAAACTTTTTTGGTGAACTCATTCAGATTAAAGACAAGCCCAAGACCTACAAAGCGAGTATTTTGGGAGGCACACTTTTTGGCCTGGGCTGGGCCATAACGGGTGCTTGTCCGGGACCATTATACACTTTGATTGGACATGGCTTTTTTGCTATTTTTGTCGTCATTTTCAGTGCGCTCCTGGGTACATTTGCCTACGGCGCTTTGAAGAGTAAATTGCCACATTAGTAGTTTATAAATTGATTTTCTTTATTCGATTTCGACAATTACTAAAACTTGTCGAAATCGAATAACTTTTATGGGCACTAAGCATTCAAATGCGCTGCCAGACGATCGAATACAGATCCCCAGCCATTGTAGAAGCCCATCTTCTCTTGTTGTCGGCAGTATTCCTCCGTTTCGTGGATACAATGAAAAGTGAAATTGGTCCGATCACCTTCCGCCTCGAAAATCGCCTGAATCTCCACCCCTTCTGTCATTGGTTTGAAATTGGCAGAAGAGGTAATTTTTTCAAACTCGACAATTACCAGGTAAACACCGTCGGCAACAAATTCATTTCCATCGGGCATCGTCATTACATACTTCCATTTGCCTCCAACTTTGAAATCGTGTTCCACAACTTTAATATCCATACCTTTAGGGCCCCACCAGTGTATAATATGTTCTGCTTTAGTCCAGGCTTCCCACACTAACTGAAGTGGTGCATTAAAGGTTCTTTTTAAAGTCAGTGTACGATTACTCGCATCATTTGTGTTTGTCATTTTTCTTATTTTTTGTTTGTAATTTGTTTAAATAATCTTCGAAATTATCCAGTCGCTCTTCCCATAAAGTGCGGTATTGATCAATCCATAAAAAAGCAGGAACGAGGTTCCCCGGCTGAATTTTGCAAAAACGCTCCCGCCCTTGTTGTTTGATGGTAATTATTCCACATTCTTCCAGAATCTTTAAATGATTGGAAACCGCCGGTCGACTAATTTTGAAATTCCTGGCAACTGCATTGACCGTCAGAGTTTCCTTCGCTAACAGATCGATTATTTCTCTGCGTACCGGGTCGGCAATGGCCTGAAAAACATCTCTTCTCATAAAAATGTAATTGATTGGTTACAAATATAAATGTAATCATTCGATTACGCAAATATTTCTTCCTTTTTAAACCTATTTTTTAAAACAAGTTAAAATACTGTTAATCTATCTTATTGAAATCAAAACAAGCTTGAAGCGAATGTTTTTTTAAATTATTTTGGAAAAGTGAAAAACAAGGACATAAAAAAGAATTCATTTGAACTATTCATCACCAAGTTTAGAGCTATGAAAAAAAGAATACCCCTTTATTTTTTCCTTTTCATATTAAATATTGCTACACTACAGGCACAAGGAATTATTGAACATTTCAACGGATTCAAATCCGATTTCATCATTACTTCAAAAGACAGCGATCTCAGCCCTTTGGATCAGGTGCTTGTCAAACGAGCTAGTCTAAAATTAGAAACCGCTGCAGAGGCCGCTTTTGGTCTGGGTTATGAAGCAATCCATTTAGAATTTATTGCCTCAAAAAAACTAGGAACAGCTCGCAGGCAGGCAGATCATCGATGGATCGACAAATTTTACGCCTTCAAACTTTTTGGTGAAAATAATACGATGCTTGCCGAAATCAGACTGGGCAGGGAATCCGTAAGAGAATATCCTTTAGAAGAAATAGAAGGTTACTATGCTTATTCTGTCGAACTCCGATATATCCCGCTCGTCCTTTTGGAAAAAACAAAAAGAATTGACATCACTTTTGTTATGTTGTCCAATCGGTTTAGATAAACCAATTTATAAACCGGTAGCGATGGTTTTCGATCCACGTTCAGCAATAAGCATCTTCCTGATTTCCATACTGCGATATATGGACAAAGGGCTTAAAGCAGCTCCGGCACGAAGTCTGGCCTCCCGTAAAATCGGGCGAATATCACGACGAAATGCATTTTGCAGGATTTCTTGACAAAGCGTTACATCAGAAGTATGCTGCGCTTGCTCCAGTTTATTGAAATCAACACACAAAGCCCTTGCATAAGCAATTTGTATGGCTTCCAGGGATTGTATCAAATCTTCGAGTGGGTCTTTAATATTATGGCTGGCATCAATCATCCAGGCCAAGGGAGGATTGTTTGCAATATTATTTTCCATACCATAAACCAATTCCTTGAAAATCAAAAACAGTTGATAAGGCTTTATACTCCCACAGGTCAAATCATCATCTCCATACTTGCTATCATTAAAATGAAAGCCTCCCAAACGGCCACGCATCATCAATGTAGCGACGATTTGTTCAATATTCGTATTGGGCAAATGATGTCCAAGATCAACCAATGCGAGTGCCCGGTCGCCACATGCTTCAGCTAACATCAGCGCAGTACCCCAGTCAGGAATTACCGTGCTGTAGAAATTAGGTTCATAAGGTTTATACTCAATGAACATCCGCCAGTCCGGTGGTAAATGACTGTAAATCTCCTGAAGCGAGGCCTCTGTATGCATTAATGCTTTTTGCAAATTATGCTGCCCCGGAAAATTAGCCCCATCTGCCAGCCAGACCGTGATAGACTTTGAGCCCAGCATTTTTCCATAGGCTATCACTTCTACACTATGTGCGATTGCCTGGGCTCTTATGGTTTCATGTACATTACAAAGTGAGCCGTTTTTATAAGAATGCTTTTGACCCGGCTGATCCTGGAACGTATTGGAATTGACTGCATCAAAAGCTATCCCCAAAGAAGTTGCCAGGGATTTTGTTGCCTCCGGATCAGTGGGGATGTCCCAGGGAATATGCAGGGAAATTGCCCCCGCAGTATTTGTCAAAGCGTGAAGTAATCCGATATCCTCAATTTTTTGATCAAGGTTTTCTGGCGCGCCTCCCAGACTAAAACGTCCGAAACGCGTTCCTCCCAAACCGAGTGCCCAACTGGGAATAGCTACCTGAAAATCTGTCAGTTTTTGAATAAGCACTTCTACATCAAAGCCCTCCCTGTCGAGTTCCTCCGCGACAAATTCGAATTGATTTCGATGTTTTGCTGCTTCCTGCTTGTTAAATTGTTGAATAATATTCGGCTCAATTCGCATAAGTAAAACTATTTATCGAACAAAAGCATTCGCCATTCCGCCATCCACATTAATCATATTCCCGGTACTTTTATCGAGAATTGCCAGTAGAGCAAATACAGCATTAGCAATGTCTTCCGGAAGGATCATAGCTTTCAGTAAATTTCTCTCAGCATAATGCTGTGGCAATTCCTCTACTGAAATCCCGTAAGCCTTAGCTCTACCTTCCGCCCATTTACCTTCCCAGATTTTACTCCCCACAATTACACCATCCGGATTCACCGTATTTACCCGGATTCCATCTTTGCCCAGTTCGGCTGCCAATAATCTGGTTTGATGCTGTTGTGCAGCTTTGGCCGTGCCATAAGCGACATTATTGGGTCCAGAGACCAGACCATTTTTACTGGCAATATTAACGATATCACCACCTGATCCCTGCTTCCTCATAATTTCCACCCCCGCTTTTGCCATATTAAACTGGCCTTTTACCAGTACATCCTGCAATACATTCCAGTCCTGCTCGGTCGTATCTTCCAGTGATTTCGAAATCGCCAGCCCGGCAGCATGTACTATTATATCCACCCCTCCGAATTCCAGTACGGCTTTTTCAAAAGCATTTTGCACTGATTTCATCCGAGTAACATCACAAGCGATGTAAGTGGATATATCTTTTTGATGATTAAAATGTTGGCCATTCAGTCGATCCTCCGCAACATCGCTCAACACCACATTAGCGCCTTCTGCGATTAGTTTTTTTGCAATGGCACTGCCAATGCCTCCTCCAGCCCCGCTAACAATGGCTATTTTCCCGGAAAGAGGCCTGGGCGGCGGCTGGCGTTTGAGCTTAGCTTCCTCTAACAACCAGTATTCTATATCAAAAGCTTCCTGCCGGGGCAAGGCTGTATATTTGGAAATGGCCTCCGCCCCACGCATTACATTGATTGCATTGATATAAAATTCACTGGCCACTCTGGCAGTTTGTTTGTTTTTGGCAAAAGTGAACATACCTACTCCCGGGTACAGAATTACTACGGGATTCGGATCTCGCATCGCCGGACTATCGGGACGTTTACAGGATTCATAATAGCTTTTGTACGTTGCCCGATAGGCTTCGAAATCCGCTTGTAGTTTTTTCTTAATTTTCTCTGTATCCGAAAGATTTTCATTCGGTCTCAGCTTTAATACCAAAGGCTGAATCTTGGTACGCAGGAAATGATCCGGGCAAGAAGTTCCTAAAGGGGCCAATTTCTTCAAATCTTTACTGGCGATGAATTCCAGTACTCGTTCATCATCTGTGAAATGACCAATCATTTGTTTTTGGTGAGAACAGAGGCCTCGTAAAATCGGAGCTAACTGTACCGCTTTCGCTCTCCTTTGATCAACCGGTAAGTTTTTTATCTTCGGACCTCCGAATACCGGACGCTTTTTACCTATTCTGAGATCGATGTATTTTGAGGCCATTTCAATCACTTCAAGACTGTTCAGGTAGCACTCATAAGAGGTATCGCCCCAGGTGAATAATCCATGACCACCCAGAACGATCCCACGAATACCGGGATGCTCATTCAGACATTTTTCCAGCTCCAGCGCAAGTTCGAAGCCGGGTCTGCGCCAGGGAATCCAGGCCATTGAGTCCCCCCATATCTCTTGAGTGATCTTTTGGCTATTCTTTGCTGCCGCTACGGCAATTACCGCATCCGGATGCAAATGATCAATATGTTTGAAAGGTAATAAACCATGCAAAGGAGTATCAATTGATGGGGCCCGGCTTTCCAAATCATAAATACAATGATAAAAAAGTCCGACCATTTCATCTTCATAAGCCAATCCCCGGTATACATTTTTGAGCGAACGCAGGCGATCGGTATACAATCCGGCAATCCCTTTCCGGGTCAGCGTACCAATATCACCTCCTGAACCTTTCACCCACATGACTTCCGTATCCTTTCCGTTTAGCGGATCTTTTTCAATCGTTTTACAGGATGTATTTCCGCCGCCAAAATTTGTAATCCTCAGATCAGCCCCCAGAATATTCGAACGATATAAAAACAGAGCAACTTCGTCCCCTTTTAATGCTGCAGCCTTTTTTTCATCCCAGAGATAATCAACGTAACGGAACCTGGGCAGGTGTTTTTTACTATTTTTCTTTAATGAAGACTTTGTTTTCATACTAAATTCAGGGTTTTTATTACACAGCAGTGATGTATTGCAAAGATATTTATTTTCAGTCAAAACACGGCCAACTATATCAAATAGCCTTCTACAATCGTTTTCATAGTAAGTCTTTCCAAAAGCGTGGCTTTTCGGTTATTTTTACGTTTAAATTATAAATTACAGGACAGAGAAGATTTATGCGTACTTTCTTGCTTAGTTTAGTTTTTTTGCTCCTGGGTTCAGGGAACCTGGAGGCTCAGAATATCCGTAATCTGGTGCCGAATCCTTCTTTTGAATCCTTGCGTAATCTTCCGGTGAAAGATAATCCCAAAAATACTTTCGAGTACGAGCCGCTAAGTGGTTATATACCTTACAAGGTAAATTTAAAAAACTGGTTCGCTGCCTCTAAAACGACTCCTGATCTTAGAATTAACAGCCCCTCCATGTATTATGATTGTCAACGCAGGTTTAAAAATTGTGATAAAGCCAAAACAGGTATCAACTGTGTAGGGATCATTACTTCAATGACCAATTCAAAGGTGAAAACCTATCGGGAATATGTACAAATAAAACTGATAGAAAAACTTCGCCCCAATGAACTTGCATATGTGGAGCTTTGGATTGCGAAAGAACGTCAGGCCAAGCTGGTTTCCAATAATCTGGGTTTTCATTTTTCTACCAAACGCATCAGTAAGGATACCAAGGAGGTCATTGAGCTGATCCCACAAATCAATATCGATACCATCATCAACCGGGACAAAAAGCGCTGGGTAAAATTAAGTGGCAGTTTCATTCCGGATAAACCTTACGACTATTTGTTAATTGGTAATTTTTTTGATAATTCACAAACTGAAACCATAGTTTTTGAAAATTATAATGGCTCTCCATATACCCCGCCCTATGCTTATTATTTATTAGACGATGTAAAGGTCTGGCAGGATGAGGAACTCCTGGTTTTTGAAGATTCCCTGGTACGATTAAACGAACCAATCTCCCTAAAGAATATCGAATTTGATTTTGATAAAGCAACGCTCAAAGCCAGTTCTATCCAGGAACTGGAAAAACTCTACTCCTTTATGCTACAAAACAATGGCATCAGAATAAAAATACAGGGACACACCGATGCTTTTGGAGCGCATTCTTATAATCAGGAATTATCGGAGCGCCGGGCTCAGCGGGTCTATGATTATTTGATCGAAAAAGGTATTCCAGCCAGCAGAATGCTTTACGAAGGATTTGGCGAACGCCTGCCCTTATTGCAAGACTTATCTGAGACTTCGCGCAGTCGAAACCGACGGGTTGAATTCCTGATAATTGGGAACGATTCACTTTAAAGGATCAAATCGACTATTCTTGGGTATTTTGTTTAACTTTCCGCGGTGAACAAGCCAAGTAAAATTGCCGGAGCTTTTGTGACTTTCATCTATTTGATTGCCTTTTTTGCTTATCAGCCCTGGAAAAGTACTGTTTTGGGAGGTGCGGATAGCTCGGGTTATTATGCATATCTACCGGCTGTTTTCATTCACGGCGATATCGAAACCCTGGACAAATGCAATGAAACCCGGCGGGAATATCTGGAAAGAGGAATTGCCAAAACGCCAAAACTGGAAAATGGCAAACATCTCAATCAATATACTTATGGCCTTGCATTTTTAAACCTTCCAGCCTTTGTAATTGCTCACACATACGCTAAAATAAGCTCTCATAAAGCCGATGGTTATTCCCCTCCTTATAATTTTGCCATTGCTTTTAGCGGTCTGCTGTACGTCCTGGTCGGTCTGTTTTTTTTACAAACTTTTTTATCGTTTTTTTTCAATGAAAAAGTAATTGCAATAACCACCCTGGCCATTGGGCTTGGCACGAATCTTTATTTTACTGCTATCCTGCAAAATGCTATGGCTCATGGTTATTTATTTTTCCTGGTTGCCGTTTTTATCAGTTTGATACAAAAGTGGAAAAGCAGCCGGTCATCCAAATATTTTTATTGGTCCGCTTTTATTCTTGGGATGATTACTTTAGTCCGGCCAAACGTTTTAGTAGTTGGTTTATTTCCGCTTTTTTTTGCATTTGATGCGGTTTGGGAAACATTCAAAAGACCAATGCAACTAATCCCTGCTTTGCTGCTTTTCATCTTACCCTTAATTCCACAGTTTATTTACTGGAAAATTATCACAGGTAGTTTTATCACTTACAGCTACGGTGAGCAGAGCTTCGACTTTTTACATCCTCACCTTCTGGAAGGTTTGACAGGATTCAAAAATGGCTGGTTAGTTTATACACCGATCATGATATTCTCTATCCTCGGATTAGTTATCAGTCTATGGAAAAAAAAGACTGGGAAATGGTTTGGTATTGCTCTTATTGCTTTTATCCACGTTTATGTGATTTATAGCTGGTGGTGCTGGAATTATATCAATGGATTTGGCTCCAGGGCAATGGTCGACATTTACCCTGTTTTGGCAATTCCTATGGCTTCCTTTTTTGCATTTCTCGAAAAGAAAAAGATACAATACCCGGTTTTTATCTCTATCCTTTTTTTCGTATTGTTAAACCTTTTTCAAACCCATCAGCATTGGTTAAAAGTACTTTGGTCGGAAGGCGGTACAGCTGCTTACTATCAGGCAGTTTTTGCTAAAACGGAACTCAACCACGATATCCTAGTCGCTTTAGACTGCAATATTCGGCAAGCAAAAAATTTACATTATAAAATCAGTATCGAAGAAGAGAACTTCTCAAAAGACTCTTCCGCTTTAGGCGCAGGCATTTTTTGTATTCAGCCCGGTAAGGAATTCAGCCCGGGGATTAAAACTCGAATTCCCGATCCCGGTTTATACCAAAAAGACTGGTTTAGAATAAGTGTCGATGCCAATGCGGCTGCTTATACGACCTATTTTGAAAACAGTCATCTCGTGCTTTCAATTAACCGGGGGGAAGAGCAATTGTTTTGGCGATCGGTCCGTATCAATAATAAAATCAGAGATCAATACTATTCTGTCCATAATGGAGAGATCAACCGGTGGAAGACTGTTGATTTTTTTGTTCCGGTAAAACCGATCAAACTAAAACCTGCGGATGATATTTCCGTTTATGCCTGGAATCCGGGACAAAAACCTGTTTATATCGATAATATCAAGCTCGAAATATGGAGCAGGAAGCAACATTAAACCTCCAAATTTAATTCAAACATACTTATTTTGGGATGCGATCTCTTTGTGATTTTTTTCGGTCCATAAGTCAGTGGAAAAATCAAGAGAAAAACATCAATCACTCAAACAAATCCGAAGACAAATACCGGTCTCCCCGATCACAAACGATAGAAACCACTACCCCACTTTCCAGGCTATCAATTAACCGAAGGGCTGCGGTCGCTGCCCCTCCACTGCTCATCCCTGCAAAAATGCCCTCCGATTTTGCCAATGCTCTGGCGGTCGCCTTTGCCTCTGTCTGGCTCACTTCCATGATCCGATCCACTTTTTTCGGATTGAAAATTTTTGGCAGGTACTCCGGTGGCCACTTTCGGATACCGGGGATTCTGGAACCATCCGTTGGTTGAACGCCAACAATTTGGATATCCGGGTTTTGCTCTTTCAAATAAGTGGAAGTTCCCATGATCGTCCCCGTTGTTCCCATAGCGGAAACGAAGTGCGTAATTTGTCCTTGTGTATCCCGCCAGATTTCAGGACCGGTGCTTTTATAATGTGCTTTCCAATTATCATCATTGGCAAATTGATTGAGCATAATATATCCCTGGTCTCTGACCTTTGCTTCGGCATAGTCCCGTGCACCTACAATTCCCTCATCAGCAGGGGTCAACGTCACTTTCGCTCCATAAGCACGCATCGTCTGTACACGCTCCCGGGTAGCACTTTCCGACATAACCAGTTCGATATCCAGTCCATAAATGCCCGCCATGAGCGCCAGCGCAATTCCGGTATTTCCGCTAGTAGCTTCAATCAATTGAGAAGACCGGTCAATCGTCCCTCTTTCCAGTCCGCTACGAATCATATTCAAGGCAGCGCGATCTTTTACACTGCCTCCGGGATTATCTCCTTCCATTTTGAAATAGAGCTTCACATTGGGATTCGTATTCAGTGTTCGCGATAATACTAAAGGCGTATTGCCTACTAAATCAAGGAGGTATTTAGACATTTGGAGGTGTTTTTATTTTAATATCGGGTGTATGATAAACTTTCGAATTCGGAGGCACGGAATCGGTTATCCAGGCATTACCACCAATCACGGTATTCTCGCCGATTACGGTCTCCCCTCCAAGTATGGTCGCATTGGCATAGATCGTTACATTATCTTCGATAGTCGGATGCCTTTTTACTTTTTGCAGATGCTTTGCTACAAACAGGCCTCCCAGCGTAACCCCCTGATAAATTTTAACATTATTCTTGATAATTGCGGTCTCCCCAATGACGACTCCCGTAGCATGGTCAATAAAAAATGACTTGCCAATTTTTGCTCCCGGATTAATATCTACTCCGGTCTGACGGTGTGCATATTCAGTCATCAAACGAGGTACCAATGGAAATCCGGATACATATAAGTCATGTGCAAGCCGATAAATAGCAATCGCATAAAATCCCGGATAGGCCATGTATACTTCCTCGATCGACAAAGATGCAGGATCACAATTCAGGATAGCTTCAGCATCGAGATTTAGCAGTTCCAAGATTCTTGGTAATTGTTCTACATAATACAGCCAATAGTCTTTTGCCGATTCGCAATCTTTCCAGCAGGCCAGGTCAACCAATATTGCAAATTCCTTTTCCAACAATGGGAGGTTTTCCTCTACCGAAGTATCTGCATCAAACAAGGTATAGAAAAGCCTGTCTGTAAACTGTTCCACCCGCTCTTTAAGCTGATACCTGAGATTGGGTTGCTTTTTATGTTGATTAATCCTGTCGATTATTAATGTTAAATCCATCTTTACAGTGTTGAGTTTTCAGGAATCCGGCAGTATTTCGATTTTGAATGTATAATTACTACCCACTATCCTAACGAATATTTTATAACAAATTTTAACAACAATGTTCCAAATCATCCAGTGTTTTGAAAAAATACTAAAGACATTTCGATACTTAGTTCTTATTACAAGAAACTATCGAAAATGCCTGCTTTTTCAAATGGTTAACCTCATTATAAATTAAAATATATACAAATATGATGCTGAAAACAAGACCATAAACAAACCTTTAACGTGGGTTCCTATCTCCAGGTTATTAAACAACAATGCCTGTGTCGGCTTGTTTAGCCTTATTTACATAAAAATCAATGATTGTTACCTGCTAATCTGCAAAATGTCTCAGAGCAAGAGCAAGTTTTTATGGGCTTACAAAAAACAGCAGGCACTTTTCTATAGAACCTAGTGCCTGGTTTCATTTACAAGTATATGTACAAATCTCAAAAAATCCGGGTTCGGATTAATTTGAAAGAATCAACATTTTTTTAGTATCAACAATTTCACCATCAACAACCAGAGAATACAAATACAAACCAGGAGATAATGTACTAGCAGATATTTCCAATACTCCGTCAGTCGAGGGGTTAACTTCGAAATTATTTTTCATGTTCCCGTTCATATCGAATATAAAAATAGAGGCTGACTCTACTTTGTCAGAGAGAATCTCATAAGTAATCGTTGTATTTTCATCGAAAGGATTTGGGGTATTTTGAAATAAACGTGCCTTTTCTTTTTCCTGGGTTTTCTCCTCAACCAGTGGTTTATCCAGCACTTTCATTTTTGGCGTAGTCGGATTACTGCCTCCTTCCTGCATTTCCCTCAAAATACGTAAAACTTCCTCGCAACAATCGCATTCATCGGAAAGACCGTTTGCCAAAGGGCAGCCTGCGCCATCATTACCAGTAGCATTAAGATTATTGTTTGCAATCTGGGTAACGGTAAAATCCGTGAAATCAACATTTGGACTTAACTGATAAAATGCTCCCGTATTACAGAACGCATACAGGTTTCCACTTGCATCAGCGAACATCGCCCCAGTTAGATTATTACAATTCATATTAGTCAATGTAATATCCTGATCATGAGAGCCGTCCAGATTCATCACCCGAAGAATGGAAGAATTACCCCGAATACCATACAGTTTATTGGTAGCCGGTAAATAAGTCCAGTCGGCACAATCCAGGGTACTTCCTGGTACTCCGGTAAAATTAACAGACACCGGTATTTGGCTGGGATCAGCAATGTTTACCACCCACATCCTGGTTTCATTCGTCCCTGAAATGTACAAATTACCATTCATATCCATATCCCCGGTATGCCAGTTTCGGTCCTCTGGTATTTGCAAACTACCATATAATTGGATTCCGGTTCTGGTAACCTGAACGATTCGGCGATTACCTCTTTCGATACCATAAATATATCCATCCAGGATATTATACCCCATAGCATTCAAATCAAAACTGGAAGGGTTTGACCATCCTGCAATTGCATTCCAGTTTTGGCCATCCCATAATCTTAATGCACCATTAAAATATTGAAACAACTCACTGGTACTTTGGCAAGGAAAGGCATTAGCGCAATTACCACCTTCGCAATCCGGATCCGCACAATCCGTTAAATAATCCAGATCATTATCTAATTGATCATTACAAACCTCTGTTACCTGAGCTGAAAGAATAATACTAAAGAACATAAACAGAAATAAAAGCTTTGTTTTCATAATTGTAATTTTTTAATATAAAAAATCGCTCATCATGAATTAAAAGAATGATGAACACTTTAAAACAGTTTAATTTTTTCTAATGCTTTTAAGGAAATCTTTAAAGCCGAGTCATGACCAGTTAAAAAATTACACTTAATACCTTTTAGTCCAAAAGGGTAATTAATTTTAGCTTTGTTTTTATATTTTTTTTGAGCATTATTAAATTTCGGCGTTCATCTTTCTTTTTCTTCTTAGAAAAGGGAATTTATAGGTCAGCTTATAATTCCTGGAATGATTCTTAATTATTTAAAAATGCCGTATCGGCGGCAGCAGAGTCTTTTTTTCAGACGTAAAGATTGTTATATAATACAAGCTGTGTAGCTTTGTAACAATTACAAAATGACTCTATATGAAAAAAGGACTTTTACTCATTCTATCCGCTATTCTCTATTTCATAAGCCAAACTACCGCGCAGAATACTGTGGGCTTGCTTAGCTATGATTTTGCCAAGGTATATGATGGTTACAACCTGATTACGCCACATAATCAACCCAATGCGTACTTACTCAATAATTGCGGTGAAATTGTCCATACCTGGACCGACAGTGCCGAATATCGCCCGGGAAATGTTGCGTATATACAGTCTGATGGAAGGCTTATCAAAACCAAACGTCCAGCCGCCGTTGCAGGCAATCCCATCTGGGCCGGAGGCGGTGGAGCTATTGTGGAAATCCGGGACTGGGAGAATAATTTATTGTGGTATTTCGAACAAAATGATGAGTTTAAACGCTTGCATCACGATATAGAGCCTCTGGCAAACGGAAACATCCTCATGATTTCCTGGGAACTAAAAACCAATGAAGAGGCCCTTCAGGCCGGAAGAGATCCCGCTTTGCTTGCTCAGGAAAAATTATGGCCGGATTACATTCTTGAAGTCAACCCGAATACAGATGAAATTGTCTGGGAATGGCATGCCTGGGATCATTTGATACAGGATTTTGATGCGACCAGAGATAATTTTGGTGTAGTCGCTGATCATCCGGAACTAATTGATATTAATTACGACACCAATGACGGACATCCGGACTGGATGCATACGAATGCTATCGATTATAACGAAGAAACAAAGCAAATCATGATTAGCGTCCCCACTTTTTCCGAAATCTGGGTCATTGATCACACGACTACCACAGCCGAAGCTGCCGGACATACCGGTGGCCAGAGTGGCCAGGGCGGTGATTTGCTCTACCGTTGGGGTAATCCGCAAGCTTACAGAAATGGCGACGCTTCAGATCAGACTTTATTTTATCCGCATGATTGCCAGTGGCTCATGGAATTTTTGCCCATTACACATCCCGATTTTGGAAAAATGGCAGCTTTCAATAATCGAGTCGGCGATAATTACTCTACCGCCGAGATTTTCAATCCCCCCTGGGATATGTATAGCTGGGATTATCCTCTGGACGGTAATGTTTGGGGGCCGGAGAGCCCTGAACAGACTTTTTTTCATCCCGATACTTTTCCCCTCTATTCAACGGGACTCTCCAGCTTCCAGATGCTCCCAAACGGCAATGCCTTGATTTGCTCTGGCCGCTCTGGTTATACCTTTGAGCTCACACCTGATAATGAGGTCGTCTGGGAATACAAAACACCACTTATTGCCGGAACTCCGGCAACACAAGGCGATCTGCTGGAGATCAATGATAACCTGACTTTCCGGCTAAAGCGCTACCCGAATGATTTCCCAGCATTCGATGGAAGGGATTTATCTCCAAAAGGTTATATCGAACTCGAACCAAATCTAGCTTTTTGCGATATCACCACCAATGTTACAGTGATCAAAAATGATTATCAGTTCCGCATTTTCCCCAATCCAAGTGATCAGATGGTAACCCTGGAATGGGAAGGAGGCATGGTAGATATAATTGAAATTTTTGACCTGGCCGGTCGACGCCTCGAATCCTTTAAAACTACAGGCGGTCGCCATTTTCTCAATACTTCAGACTGGACGCCGGGTATCTACTTGTTGCAGATCAATCAGACTGATGTCAGAAAACTAGTGATCAGTCGATAGGCGTTCGAGGTTCGAGGTTCGAGGTTCGAGGTTCGAGGTTCGAGGTTCGAGGTTCGAGGTTCGAGGTTCGAGGTTCGAGGTTCGAGGTTCGAGGTT
>JANQLV010000047.1 GCA_028280415.1 Saprospiraceae bacterium | reverse complement strand
AGTTTGCGTGGCACTGCTATTTCCACAAGGTCCACTGTTTAAAGCAATGACCTCAATCGTCACCATATCATTGGCATTTAAACCATCCACGGTATAAGTAGTGCCATTTAGGATACCCGTTGCTCCACTGATTACATTGACCTGATAGTCATCTGCACCCGGAATATCGTTCCAGGAAAATTCAATTTGTTCAGCTGAAGAGTTACAATTAATGACTGGGGGAGCTAGTGGCTGATCGACCTGAACAGGTAGGGAAAGTATTTCCGAACTACATCCATTTTCCAGAACTTCAAGTGTTACATTATAAGCCCCGGCAGATGGCCAATTGATTTCAAATGGGCCTTGGCCAGTACCAGAAATTATGGTACCTCCATCAAAGTTCCAATTGAAGGTAGCGTTTACACTTGCATTTCCCTGATAAGTAATTATTGCATTTGCATCTTGGCAAATTTCATTGTCTAAAGTAAAATCGGCAGTAGGACTTTGGAAAATGTCAATCGTAATCGATTCAACAAAGGTACAGCCGACTTCCTCAAAGGTATAGGTTACAATATGACTACCAGGACCAGCTGCTTCCACATCAAAAACGCCATTAGGACTAATAAAATCTCCTGTCCAGGTACCTGTTCCCGAACCATCACTATTACTCACGGAAGCATTCACCGTTATGGAAGGATTGTTTTGCTCATAACAAATATCAGCAACCGGATCAATATTTATAGTTATTGGCGGGCAGTTTTGTGCCGTACATTCTAAGGTCGAAGAACTATTTCCACAAGCTCCATTTCCTATTGCTTCTACCTCAATTTCTACAATTTGCCCTGGAATTAATCCATCTACATTGAACGTATTTCCATTGATGGTACCTGCCGGACCATTTAAAACCGTTACATCATAACTGATTGCTCCACTTACATCGTCCCAGCTAAATTCAATAGAATTAGTCGTTGGATTACAATTTATCACAGGTGGGTTTATACTCGGATCAACGACCACAGATTGATCTGAAACTGCAGAAAGACAAGAGCCTTGTTCAACGCTTAAACTTACGGTATAAGTGCCGTCGGTGCTCCATTCAATTTCGTATGGTCCTTGTCCACTACCACTTAAAATGGTCCCTCCATTAAAATTCCAATTATAAGTAGCACTAGCATCTGCATCACCGGTATAGGTTATTGTAGAGGAGCCATTTTCACAAATAGGACTAGTTACCGTAAATGTATTTTCGGGTGTTTGATTAATCGTAATAGAAAATTGCTGCTCGTCAAAACAGTTATCAATGCCCGCTTCATCATAGGCATAAAGTGTAATATCTGCAGTAATAATGTCACCAGGATTATATTGATTACCATTGCCACCCGCTTGATCAAAATAGGCTTCATTACCACTAAGATTGTTACCGCCGATGGAAGCCAGGGTATACTCATCACATGCAATGACATTATCAATTATACTTAATTCAGGCTGACTGAATATATTAATGTCAAAGCTTTCCTGATCTAAGCAGCTACCTGTACTGGTTTCATCATAGATATATAAGGTTTGATCTGTAGTGATTTCTTCTCCTGGATTGTAGGACGTTCCAAGACCATTGGGCGAAGTATAAAAAGCTTCATTACCTGTAAGGTTAACTCCCGTTATATTTGGCAAAGTATAGGTGCCACAGGATTCAACATCAGATGGTTCATCTAAGACTGGACTTATTTCTATGTTTATATTAAATGAAACTTCATCTCCACATATTCCCGAACCATCATCTACGTAAATATAGAGTAAGGTAGAGCTGTTGATGACATCTCCGGGATTATACTGAGTACCTCCACCATCGGGGGCATCATAGTAAGCTTCCGAACCAGGCAAATTTTGCCCTTGAATGTCAGGCAAAGTATAACTGTCACAAACTGCAAGATCATCAGGCGTAGTTAAAACCGGAAAGGCAGAGATTTCAATATCTATGCAATAAGTAGAATCGCATTGAGTAAAATTATCAGTAAAAGTATAACAAACGTTCTTTATGCCCTCCGTCTCGTTTGATGGATTAAAACAACCAAAACCATCAAGCGTAATATCACTACTTTCCCATTCTCCTCCAGCCGGAAGTCCATTCAAACAAAAATTATCTAAGGCGCCGCAAATTAATCCTGGATCATCAATTGATGATTCCGGGACAGGATGTACAGTAATTCCAATAAACGATTCCCCAGAACATTGCGTCAAAACATCTGTAACGGTTACCATATAAAAATCAGAAACTTCGGCCTCTAAGGTGCCTAATCCTGAGCCATGAATTCCCCAGTTGTACAAATAGAAGCTAGTACCATTGTCATTGGTAACAGTAGCGGTAATTTCAATTGGGTATTCGGGATCATTTTCACAAATTTCAACAATATCCGGATCCGTAGTAATTTCAACAACGGGAGGAGGGTTGACCACCACGGTTGTAGAATCACTTATGGTACAAAAATTAGCATCTGTTACAGTTAAATAATAGGTTGTCGTATCAGGTGGACATGCCTGGGGATTAGCTCCAAAAAGCCCCCCGATCCATTGATAATTATAAGGTCCTTGTCCTCCGGTAACGGCAGTGTTGATATTAGTACAACCACCTGGGCATACTGGAAAAGGTGGAACGATATCCAGCCCTAGTTCCGGAAAGACAGTAGCTTGAAATTCTACTGGTGGTCCCTGGCAATTATTGACTTCATCAATTGGAAAAACCGTATACACAACTGTTACGGGACTTAAAGAACTATTAGTAAGTGTTTGTTCAATGCTGGTAGGACAGTTAGAAGGGCAAGGCGTAGCACCAACCGTATTATTAGATACTGTCCAGGTATAACTAACATCGGGGTCCAGGTCACTACTGATTGGAAAGTTGGTGGATTCCCCATTACAAAGTTCTTGATTTGTTAATGGCGTGACAAAAGGGGTCGCGCAACAATTTAAACTCAAAGGTAGTACCCATTCCTGATCGGTATAACATCCTGCTCCGGTATTTCCACCAGTCTCTCCATCTCCGTATGTTCGAAATGATATGGTACAATCGTCCTCATTGACGATATTACAATCAGGATAAGGATTAGTGGTCAGTACAAAACAAACCTGCCAGCTCATGTCATTTCCATTACTACATAAATCAGGATCAATACCATCTCCTCGGGTACAATTTGGATCAGTGGGGTCTGGACATCCGGGATTAAGTCCTTCGTGTCCACGATACCACCAGCCAGAGGCCATCGGCGTACCAGGCGCATGAAAACCATCTGGTATATTATTGTAAAATACATTGAAAAGCGGAACCCAATCCCAACTTCCGGCACCAGTATTATTGGTCATAGGTACTGAAATGTTTGCTGGTTCTTGATTGAAATTAAAAGAAGAAAGGTCCCAGCCTTGCCCAAAACGTGGGATAAGACCATGTAAAAAACTACAATTTGTTTCGGGGCCAGAATTAAAGACATTTACGTTTAAACAGATTTCAACATCTTCTCCTGGCTGGAATGGACCAGTCAAAGGAGAACCCAGAGAGGTAGATACTACTTCAATGTCGCTATCAGTATTACATTCAATAAATTGAAAAGGCTCTACGCAAAGTTCGTATTGCCCGGTACTGCCACCTGCGTCTGAAACTGCGATCAGATAGTTCTCTATAGGGTAATCCTCTGAATTAAAAATCACCTGTGCCTCTCCATTTGTACCGGTTGAACATACTAACTGATTTAGGGCATTACAATTTTGAAAAACTGCAATTTGAGGCTGACTAAGATCATCACTCGTTACCGTAATATCATAATAATAAGGAAGTGCACCATTGACCGGAGGGACTGGGACAAAATAGTACCAAGTCGTTTCATTTTGAAAATCAAAACAATCATCACCAGGATTGAAAGGAGAGGGAGAAGCGCCCGTATTACAACCATCAATACAAGATAGGAAAGTAGGGCCGGGAAAGGTGACTTCGGTGGCCCCGTTACATTCATCGGGGGAAGGACAAGGAGCGGGGCCATCTTCAGTAAAACAAATTAAAAACTCTCCTGCCTCAAATGATGTACTAATAAACTGAACATAGTAGGTCGTTCCTCCTGTCAGGCCAGTAAGTATCAGGTCAAAGCCAGCACCTATTTGATCACAAAAATCACCACCAGGAATTTGAGTAAAGTTACCATTACAATCTACGTCAAAAGTATATACGTTCATTGAAACAGGACCTGCGGTTGCGATACTTGTATTCGAAAGGTTTATTTCCAGAAAATCCATACCTGCTCCTAAGGTTACTTCATACCAGACTGATGAACCACTATTGTCAAAACAACCTGGATCATTAAAGTCAAATGTAGCGTCTACAGTAGTACCCATTGCACAGGAACCATCAGGAGTGACTACCACAGGTGCACAGGGACTGTCATTTGGTGGCTGTGCTAAGAGGTAAAATGATGATAGTAGAAAAATGAGTGTAAGAAAACCCCTTGCGAAAACAGGAGCAATAATAGTAATAGCGTTCGTTGGTTCAAAGCTTCGATAGTGCATTAGTAGTATTGTTTTAAGAGCAATAAAAATCTATGGCTTCAGAAGAAGCCGAGGGAAGCATTTTTAAGTTATTTACTGTAAAAATGGCCTAGCATTGAGAACAACTTTTAGAATCCACTCAAATAATTGGATCGATCTAGTATGTTCCGAAATTCTAAGATCCACTTAACATTTCGCGCACATTGAATGAGGTATATAAATATACTAAAATGATAGAAGAGTAGGGCTAAATTTCAATTAAACTCTGTGTTTTTTAGAGAATTAACACCATAATTTAACATTAGGACCTGATTTTGGCCTTATTCTAAATCTAAAATATACCATTCGATCTCCGCGATATTCAAATTATCGCGCCTTCCTTTCTCTAGCGGAGCATAATGAGTGGATAGATAATCTAATATGACAGATTCATTCTTTCCAAGATCCCACAAACCTTGTTCTTGCTGCATCCAACTGATCATTTGCGCCCATCCATCCCGGTCTGCCCGGTTTTGAATTATCAGCTTAGCGGAATGACAGACGGTACAGTTTGCCCTGACTTGATCAAAGCCCCGATCATAAATTAATCCGGTTTTGAGATGAATACCGTTTTCGATTTTATCCCAGTCGTCTTCAGTTGATAAATTGGTAGTTGGGTAGGGTGGAGTAGAAGAGGTGTTGAAATAATCGCTAAAAGCAGCGTATAAGATTGAGCCCGCGCTTACAAGGACGATCATTTTAGAAATGCTCATTAAAATTTTAAAGCTGTTCCACCATTCCGGTTTAGGCTTTCCTTGTTGCTGCTCGCTCATGTTTGTAAATGCTCAATTGGTAAGCTGAGCAAAACTAACTTTTCGTATTCTATTTCGCAAAAGTAAATTCCAGAATTTTTTTATTGAAAAACCAGAATTTAAAACGAGGCAAAATATGATCAATCTGCAAGAGTCAGGCTACCAGATCGTAAAACTGTTTGAGAAATTCGTAAGGTGCATTTGTTGATTTGTCGGAAATGCTTTTGTCCGCTTTGGGGATTTCATCGTAAGATCGATACGTCTTGATTTTAGAATTTGTTGTCATTTTGATAGTAGATTTTGCTTAGTGTTTTTGATACCTACATATTGGTATTTTCTAGTATTTGAAAAAACAAACGAAAGGATGGTTCATTTTATTAGCTGATAGCAATGTTATTTTAAAATTATTAACGTTTAAAGCAGGTGTAATGCTGTTTGGAAGTAGGATGAAATTCCAACTATTTTTCTTAGTCGCTTGATTTATAATCAGGAAACTTTTACAGCAATTCGATGGCAGGCATTGTTTAGATAACCTTTGGGGTTCCAGCCGGGTAAAAGCATCGGTTGTGATATGCCATTTTCATCTTCTGCCTTTGCCCAGACTTCGTAATAGCCCGATTCGGGAAAAGCGATTTCAGCTGAGAAATGTTGCCAGGCTAAACGATTGGCAGGAGCTCTTAAATCACATTTTTTCCAGGTACTGCCAAAATCTATAGAATAGGAAACGGACTTTACCCGCAAGTCACCTGCCCAGGCATGCCCTCTAAGCGGAAGGCTTTGACCTTTTTTGATCATTGCCCCCGTTTTGGGAAAAGTAATCAAGGATTTAACCGGCATACTTTCAATGATACACATGTCTTTGTCTTCTACCTTACTCCCCGGAGCTACAGGCTTACAGGGGATTCGATATGCCTGTCCTTTCATTTTAGCACCATCATGTATACGATCCCGGATGCTGATTCGCTCGAGCCATTTCCCGGAACAGGAAGCAGGCCAGCCGCCAAATACCAACCTGAGCGGATAACCATTGAGTAAGGGTATATCTTTTCCATTCATTGACCAGGCGATCAGGCTTTCTTCTTCCAGTGCTTTATGAATGGGCACACCTCTTGAAATGGGCTCTTTCTTTGGGTCTCCACTGATATGCTGGTCTTTGCCATAGTATCCGATATAAACGGCATTGGATTTTATACCTGTATCTTCCAGTACATCTTTTAAGCGAACTCCGGTCCATTCGGCACAGCCCACCGCTCCCGTCGACCATTGATTTCCTTTGGCGGGAGGATTAAATTCTTTTCTTCCGTTTCCACCACATTCAAGGGTCAGTTGGTAAGTATAATGTTTGAAGCGTTTTTTTAACTCTGGAAGGCTATATGCTTGTTTCTTAGCGGCGGCTTCACCATCAATTTGCAAAGTCCATTTATCTGGATCAATACTCGTTTTATTCGGAGCTAAGCCATTATTTCTAACAAAAAACAAATCATTCGGCGTAATTAAATCATCCAGTAAGTGCGCAGGAGTTTCTGCATTTATCGGGCGATCATTGAGAATCACTAGTTCTGGATGTTTACCAGGAAGTGGTTCAAATACTGTATTTTCTTCCAGTGCAACCGGGAGCCATCCTGCGGGTAAATGCTTTCCAAAAACGATATTGCTACCGAGTGCAAGGCTCATAGCTGAAATCCCTCCCTGTAAGAGAAATTGTCTTCTGTTTATTTTTTCCATATCATCCTTTGTGACTGTGCAAGATAGAAAAAAGCTTGCAAAGCCTAGTGTGGCTAGGGGATACAAAGATTGTAGACAAGGGCTTTTATATCAGCTATTTTTAGAGTATTTTTGTCTCTGATTTGGCGCTTTTTTGCTTTTGTGAATCTATATAATGCAGATTCTTGAATTGCATAAAGCTTTCGACCGATATTTGTAATAATACAAATCACAATAATGATCCGCATAACATATCTGACCTTGGGTTTTACTTTATTGCTTTTAACTCAATGTTCTAATCATGAAGAAGCATTAGAAAAGGCTAGAAATATTCAGCAGTATAAAGAGTATCCCAACGATCTTTTTTCCTTTCAACGATCCTATCCTTATCGGAAATTTGATACCAAAGCTTATGAGGCGGGTTTGCAATCAAGTATAACTGCAAGAAATCAACGAAATAATGTTCCGGGTTTTGATGCGGCCTGGATGAATCGCGGCCCGGGAAGATCAGGTGCGAGAATTAATTCAATTGAAGTACATCCGACAGATGAAGATATCATTTATCTGGGATATGCCACAGGAGGCGTTTTTAAAACGACGGATGGTGGCGTTAACTGGAATCCGATTTTTGATGATCAACCCTTTTTGGCGATAGGGGATGTCGCTATGGATCCCTCGGATACCGAAACCATTTATGTAGGAACTGGCGATCCCAATATTACGGGCTATCCGGCTATTGGAAACGGGATATATAAATCAACGGATGGAGGAACAACCTGGACACATCTGGGACTTAGTGACCAAAGAATTGTTTCCAAAATAATCATTGACCCACTTAACTCGAATATTGTTTATGCATCCTGTATGGGCCTGCCTTTTGAAAGGAATAATGATAGAGGACTTTATAAGTCTGTAGATGGAGGTTTGAACTGGGAGCAGATTCTTTTTGTAAGCAATCAGGCCGGTATTATTGATATGGTCATTAACCCGGATGATCCTCAGATTTTGTATGCCGCAAGCTGGGATCGGATACGGAATAACGAAGAATCTATTGTATTTGGCCCCAATGCCAAAATTCATAAAACAGTAGATGGGGGACAAAACTGGGAGGTGCTGACTAATGGATTGCCGACGGGGGAGCAGGGGCGTATTGGTTTGGCTATGGCCGATTCTGATTCTGATATTTTGGTCTGTATGTACGTCGGTCAAAATCAACAACTGGAAGGTATTTATCGAACGGAAAATGCGGGGGATAGCTGGACAGCTATTCCCACCAGCAATCAAAACGGGCTGGACAACTCTGCACTTGGTGGTTTTGGATGGTATTTTGGCAAAATCAGGATTCATCCGATAAATGATCAATGGATTTATTTACTGGGAATTACAACCTGGTTTACCTCTAATAATGGGACGCTTTGGGCTTCGGCAACCGGAGGTAGTACTACCGTACCGCATGTTGATCACCACGATTTGGTTTTCAATTTCGAAAGAGATATTTTACTGGCTACCGATGGTGGTGCCTACAAAAAGGAAAATGGTTCTTTTAATTATGCAGATATAGAAAGTATACCGGCAACGCAATTTTATAGGGTGTCTTACGATCCACATCGCCCACAAAATTACTATGGAGGTTCTCAGGATAACGGTAGCTGGGGAGGCGATGAAGCAGTCAGTAATGATACCTGGGGTAAATTACTGGGAGGCGATGGTTTTCAAATGCGCTTTCATCCGACAGATTCCAATGTAGTATATGCTGAAACCCAAAATGGAAATATTTTCAGAAGTACTACCGGATTAAGTGGATTTACTTCATTTACAACGGGTATCGGACCTAATGATCGCCGCCATTGGGATATGCAATACATTATTAGCCCGCATGATCCGGATAGGTTGTACACGGGAACTTTCAAACTATATACCGGACTGACTTCAAACTGGCCGGTTTGGGAATCAATAAGCCCTGATTTGACAGATGGAAACATATTTGGAAATCCCTTTCATACGATTACTACTATTGATGAATCTCCCTTACAGGAAGGACTGCTTTATGTAGGAACAACCGATGCGAATGTTTGGCGCAGTGAAAATGGAGGTACGGATTGGGACTCTTTACATGCCGACCTGCCCAATCGTTATATTACTTCAATAAAAGCTTCTCCAGAATATGTAGATCAGGTCTATCTGACAATTTCCGGTTATCGCTATAATGAACCTTTCCCTAGAGTTTATAAGTCAACAGATCGGGGGACCAACTGGACTAGTATCGCAGGAAACCTTCCCGATATCGCAGTTAATGATATTTTGATTCTGCCGGGACAAGAGGATCAAATTCTTTTTGTAGCAACGGATGGAGGAATTTTTGGAACTACCAATGGAGGTACGACTTGGCATGCTTTGGGAACAGGTATGCCCATAGTGACCACCTATGATCTGGAATGGAACGAAGTCAATAATGAATTGATAGCCGGAACTTTTGGCCGGGCGATTTATACTTATCCTATTGATACCATACTCAATAATCTTAGCGAGGGAATCATTATTGCCGGAAATGTCCGGACGGAATCGGGACAAGGAATTGATTCTGTAATGATCAGTTCCGAGAACCAGACAATTATGGTTGATGAAAATGGAGATTATCTGCTTCAGGATATTACATTGAGTGCTAATTGTGAAGTGGTCCCACAAAAAGATATCAATATTCGAAATGGCTTGAGTACTTTTGATTTATTGCTCATGCAATCACATATCCTGTTTGTTGATACGCTGGATTCACCTTATAAAATAATTGCCGGGGATGTTAATAATTCAGGTAGTCTAAGTACTTTTGATATCGTTCTGGCTCGTAAAGTCTTGCTTTTTGATTCTAATACTTTTCCCAATTCGGAATCCTGGAGATTTATTCCGGCTGATTTTGAATTTACCAATCCCGAATCGCCTTTTTTAGATGATTTTCCGGAAGGCGTCGATTGTGCTGCTTTTCAAAATAGTCCAAACGCTGATTTTATAGGAATAAAGGTAGGAGATGTCAACGGAAGTGCAAATCCGGGGATGCTTACTAATGAAACGGCGGAACAAAGAACTGATCCTTTTCTGGATTTTTATATTGAAAATGAAAAATTGAAAAGAGGGAAAGAATACCAGATCCCTTTAACAATAAAAGAGGCCCAAACGCTTACCGGTTTTCAATTTGCCTTGAACCTGAATGCTCCGATTTATTTTGAAGGAATCGAAGCATCTGCCTATTTAAACCTGGGGGCCAATAATTATTCGTTTAAAGAAAATGTTTTAAGAATCAGCTGGAGTGATCCGCAATCTGTTGATTTAACAGAAGGTGCTGCTATATTTTATTTGAAAATCAAAGCATTAGCTGATCTTGATTTAAGTGAAATAGTAGCGCTGGAAACCGACAATCAGCTTCGACCGGAAGTTTATGATCGAGCCTTACATATTTTTGAACCTCGAATTATCATAGAAAAACAGGGAAATGAAATAGCAACTCCTGCAGTTTTATATCCTAATCCGATGCAAGAGCAGTCAAGTCTTTCGTTTTTTATGGAAAGTGAAGGAGAGGCTGAGTTAAGGATTTTTGCTTTGAATGGCCAATTGGTTTTTTCGAGTCAATCAAATCTATCCTCCGGAGAGCACTCTTTTTTAATTAGCAAAACGGATTTAAAAGATTCGGGAATTTATCTTTATGAGCTGATAAAAGAGGGGCAAAGATTCAGGGGGAAATTTGTTGTGAATTAATAATTTGAAATTTATGAAAATTAAAACTTACGCTCTTCTGGCAGGATTCCTGTTGCTCAATTGGAATATACTTGCTCAGTCTTGCTTGCCCGACGGAATAGTATTTAATACGCAGGGACAAATTGATAGTTTTGCCATTTTGAATCCGGGTTGTACGGAGATATTGGGCACTGTGGTTTTTAGTAACCTGGGGGAACCTAATCTCGATCTAACAGGACTTTCATCGGTAGAAGTAATTAAAGGTACTTTGGCTGTCGATTATAATAATTCACTGGATAATTTTGAAGGCCTGGAAAATCTGGATAGTATTTATGGAGGTATTTACCTTAGTAATAATAGTTTAACGAGCTTTAAAGGCCTGGACAATTTGAAATATGTTGGCAATTTATTGCAAATTGATGAGGGGACATCAATTGCTGATTTTAGTCACTTAAACAATTTGAATCGTATTGGGGGAAATTTCAGGGTTACCTATGATTCAACGCTTATTAATTATGAAGGGCTGGAAAATTTAAAATACGTTGATGGAAACCTCACTATTGCGTTTTCGCTGATCGAAAACTTCGAAGGCCTGAATAGTCTTGAGTTTGTAGGTGGAAACCTCCTGCTACCCACGGAAAATTTAAGCAGTTTTAGTGGATTAGAGAGTTTAGAACATATTGGGGGGCTTTCCGTTAATTCTACACAGGTAAACGATTTTGAAGGTTTAAATAATTTGCATACAATAATTGGTGACGTTTATATAAAAGAAAATCCTGCTCTTACAAATTTGAATGCACTATCCAATGTATCAGAAATTTCGGGAGATATACTCCATATTTCTGAGAATCCTTTGTTGAGTGAATGTTCCATTCCTGCTATTTGTTTCTTACTGGATCAACAAACTACTGATATACAAATTCAGGATAATGCAGGGGGATGTAATTCTGATTCTGAAATTTTAGATACCTGTGATGATATCTTTGGGGCCTTGTATTATTTTCTTTTTTATGATGCTGATCAGGATGGAATATTAGATCAGGAAGACTTTTTTCCAAGTGATCCAAGTTTTTATGTATCCATCAATCCCGGAAATTATACCTCTTACTCAAATAGTGCTAATGGCGGGTATAAAATTTTGGAATTAGGAGATTATACAATAAGTCTCAATGATTTCTTATCTGAAGACTGGGCTCCGACTAATTCCATGACTTCTTATAATGTAAATCTAAGTTTGAATAACCTTATCGATACGGTTTACTTCGGTCTTTATCCCACTGTTCTAAACTCTCAATTTATTACTACCATTAATTCGCCTAATTTCCGTTGCCTGGAGTTTATTACATTTGATGTGTTGGGCAAAAACCTTGGGAACACCGTGGCGGATGGTTATCTATATTTTGAGGCGGATCCGAATAATTTAGAGGTAGAATTTATTGATCCGCCAGATACTATTATTCCGCCTCATACTTATGGCTGGTCCTATGAAGAACTGTTTCCAGGACAAGGGGTTCTTAAGCAGATCAGAGTGAGAATACCCGGCCCTCCTGATTTTGAGATTGGGGGTAATTTAGCCTTTTTGAGTTATATGGATTATGAAGATCAAAATGGTTTCTCTACTTCAACACCCAATGCCTATCGGGGGATAGTTGAATGCTCTTATGATCCGAATGATAAGCTGATCAATCCAAGTCGAATGAATGGTTACACCTTATTCGAAGAAGATTTGATTTATACGATTCGTTTTCAAAACACAGGAAATGCCGAAGCATATGATGTTGTGATAAGGGATACGCTGGATGCTAATCTTGATCCAACGACTTTTCAGGTAATCAGTAGTAGTCATGAAGAGGTTTTATCTACCTTTATGGAAGAGAATCAATATTTGACCTTCGAATTCCGAAATATCTTTTTGCCGGATAGTACCTCTGATTTCGAGGGAAGCCAGGGATATGTGAATTATCGAATTAAAACCAAAGACGGCTTGCCGGAAATGACAGAGATCAATAATACAGCAGGTATTTATTTTGATTTAAACCCACCTATTATTACCAATACAACTGAGAATAGAATGCTTTCGACCTTCGATTTTGATGGAGATGGTTTTGATTTATTTGTCGATTGTGACGATATGGAAGCTTCTGTTAATCCCGGAGCAGAAGAGATTCCCAATAATGGGATTGATGAAAATTGCGATGGGGAAGATTTGATAATAAGTGTGAATGATCCTGATGAATCGGGGATCAGGATTTTTCCAAATCCGGTAAGTGAAACCCTACGGATTTCTACCACAATGGAAAGTAATCTGATGCTACATATAAAAGATGTTACGGGCAGGCTGGTATTCCAGCAAAACATTAGTGGAGATACCGATCTGGATCTTAAGCATTTGAGCTCCGGATTCTACAAGGTCATATTCCAAACCGAAGCGTTAATTTATGTTGAAAGTCTGATTAAATTGTAAACTCGTCAGTCAAATTTATATTCGGATGAGGAGTCTGGAAATTAATCTCTGCCCGAACGATCAATATTCGTACTGTTTGCCTGTTGACGTCCCATCAAAACAATATCCTGGACATTAACATGTGCTGGAGTATTCACCATATAGAAAATGGCATCTGCTACGTCGCTTGATTTCAAAGGCTGGAAATCTTCGTAGATTTTTGCTTTTTCTTCATCTTCAAATCTCACTCTGGCAAATTCCGTTTCTTCAACATGGGCCGGACTGACCTGACCAACTCGTATGTTGTGCTTATATAAATCGAGGCGCATTCCTTTGGTTAGAGCATCGACTGCGTACTTGGTGGCGCAATAAACATTGCCATTGGGATAGACTTCCTTGCCAGCTGTAGAACAGACATTTATAATCTGACCGGAACGCCGCTTCACCATAGACGGACTTACTGCTCTGGTCAAATAAAGCAATCCTTTGATATTGGTGTCAATCATCGTTTCCCAGTGATCAATATCCCCTTCGTGCACAGGGGCAAAGCCTTTGGCTAATCCAGCATTATTAATTAGAACATCGATATTTTGCCACTCTTCTTCCAGGTTGTTGATTATAGATTTTACAGCATCAATGTTTCGGACATCAAACTGTAAAGTTTTTACAGAAGTATTGTATTTGCCTTCAAAAAAAGTTTTCAATATTTTCAATCTTTCAACGCGTCGCCCTGTAATGATTATCCTAAAGCCATGTGAAGCAAATATTTCCGCGGTAGCCCGGCCAATTCCGGAAGTAGCCCCTGTAATGAGAATTATTTTATCATTATCATAAAGGGGCTTATGCATCTGAACAGTAGCAGTCTCCGAACTTAAGTCCGCAACTGGCTCTTCATAAAAAAATGCTTTATCGTTTTCACTGGTTTTAATTTCAGGATTGATGGTCCAGGCTTTTTTGTAGTAAACTGCTGCATTTTTCTGATCCCCCATCTTATGATATAATAGCGCAATATCATAATTGGCAAAAGGGTGAACAGGGTTGATTTCCAGTGTTTTATGGAAATTATCTAAAGCTTTTTTGTCTTTTTCTAAAAACTCACTTTGCAGTAATCCCAGCCGATAGTAAGCATCTTCCTTGTTGGGCTCTTGTTGAATAGCTTTTTTGAAGTATTTCGCGGCAAGTTTTGGTTTTTCGGCATAAAATCCCGCCGTGATAAGACCTAGTTTATAATAAATACCCGACTCATCCGGATTCAGGTAAATAACTTTCTCGAAGTAACCTTTAGCGAGCAAGAAATCATTGTTTTGCTCTGCCAGTTCTCCTAAAGCCCTGTAAGCCGGTACAAAATCGGAATCAATCTTGATTGTCCTTTCCAACTGCTGAATCGCTAGTTTAGGTTTATGCACTTCCTGCCAAAGTGCTATGGCATAGGCAAAACGGAGTGCTGCATCTTCCGGATGTTGTTGAAGTAGTCCTTCAAACATTTGAACTCCTTCTGTAACTGCTCCTTTTTTGAGAAGGCTTTGAGCTGCATTAATGTGTTCTGTTAAATCTACTCCAGGAACATCCTCCGGAAAAACGACATCTTCAATTTCAATCTCTTCTTCTATATCTTCGATTTCTTCATCAGAATAGATTTCTTCAAACTCTTCTTCAATTTCTTCCTCGTCATCATCTTCAATTTCCAGACCTTCCATAACGTCTATATCATCATCATCTTCTTCTTCGTAAAAGTTTTCCATCTCGCCCATTGTGTTTGAGAATGCTTCTTCTGTATCCATTTCAGGACTTAAAGCTTCATCTTCCATTGGGATGTCCAGCTCTTCTATAACTTCATCCTCCGAAATTTCTTCGACTGCATCATTTTTAAAAACAGATTCCAGGGCTTTCTGGGATTCCAGATTATCCTTTTCCAGATCGGGATTCTCCAATTCAGGTTTTATGGCTAAGGTATCTGAAACATCAAAGTTTTCAACTTCTGCAAGTACCTCTTCAATCTCTTCTTCCTCTTTGGGAGCTTGTTCATCATGGATTTTTTTAATTCGATTTGCCGCTTGGATAGCTTGTTCGACAAGAGATAAGGATTTATTCTTTTCTGAAGAAGAATCAGATTCAGTCTTTTCAAACATTTCATTGACCGTAATTACTTTTTGGCTTTCTTCGGTCATTTTTGTTTTTTCCATCACCGGTTCTGGTTTGGGTTCGGGGGGGGGAACTACTTTTGATGGAGTGGGGGGAGGTACTTCTTTTGCTACTGAAGGTTTTTTAGCAAAGCGATCATTGATCGATAGTACTTCAGGTGTGGTTTCTTTTCCGGAAACCGTCGGAGCTTCCGGGGTAGGCATCGCAGGAGGTGCTGAACTTGCTTTGGTCTCTGTTGGAGCAACTGTTTTTGCAGACTTGGTAAAATTATCATGCAATGATTTGTTGCCAAACTTTTTAAAGAAAACCTCATAATTATTATAAACAAACTGATCCTGAGTCCAGAAATCCTTATTGCGAACCAGGCGTAGAAAATCTCCAATTTCACTAGATATATCCTTTACTCTTTGAAGCCGGTCATTGAGGCTTGTTTCGCTAGCGGAATCAAGGGATCGCTTTTGCTTGCGCATTTCAAGGTATTTTTCCTGCCAGTAATTCATATATTGAATAACATTGCTGACCCGGTCAAAAGCCGTCTCGACTGTTTCGTTCTGATATTGCCCGTCAATAACTACAATTTGCATTTTTTCGGCAACAGCGGAGTTTTGTAAAAAGCTCAGCATATTGATCATACACCGCTCATCCTTGAGAAAATTATCGCTTAGTAATAACATTCCCGGGCCCTTGGTACGAGCAATTAAATAAGTAAGCCCTTCCAAATTATCACCTACTGTTTTTGAGCTGAGTAATTCGAATTTAAACCCTGAGGGGCTTAGTTTCTTACTAATTTCATTTGCTACAGATTGATTGTCTTCACAAAAAGCGATGTACAGATTAGCTGGCATAGGAATTAATTTGTGTGTGTTTATAATTTGCAAAAATTAAGTATAAAAATGGAACGTTTACTTACCCGAATATTTTTAGTTAAGTTGGTTTTGTTCATTTAACAGCTGCTCCAGATACTGTTCGAAATCCGATACAAAGGCTTTATAATCACTAGTTGCAGGACCGGAAAAACCAGTATGAATACGCCGTACCTGATTGTCGCGATCTATAAAAATCATAGTAGGGTAGGACAGGATATGATTGAGCATTGGCAGTGTTTCGGCGGCTTCTTTTTTATCGTAATATCCGCCCAATAAAACCTCATATTCCATTCCAAAATTCTTTTTATAATTTAATAATGCCTGCATGGATTTCTCCTTTTCCCGGTATCTTTCAAAACCAATAGCGATTACTTCCAAATCCTGGGTCTGATTTTTTTTGAGATAGTCTACGAGGAAAGTAGTCTCATCCCGGCAATTGGGACACCAGGTACCCATAATTTGTACAATTTTCACCTTATTCTGATATCGTTCATCATCCAGACTAACCATATTCCCCTCTGTATTTTCAAATTCAAAAGCAATTCGCTCGTATCCTTCTTTAAGATAGGTCAAAGTATCGGGATCACCTAAGTCAAAATTATCATTACGGAAGGCGTTCCAAATTGTTTTATAATGGGCACCGGATTGAAAAGAGCCCAGAAGTGTGCTGTCTTTCATGACCTTTGCTTCGAAGAGAAAAGCGTGCGAACCATCAAAGCAGGAAAGATATAGTTTATCATGCTGAACACTGCCTTCCAGATATCGGTAATCTCCGGTTTCAGTGACAAAAGTACCGGTCAGGTGATTTCCTTCCTGTTGGAATTCGCCGATGGCTTTATAAGGCGAATCATCCTGAAATGTGGTTTCCCATTTTCCACTGATATCAGTGATCGGTGTTTTCTTTAGTTGAGTAAATCGATGACCTTTGCCAAAACGGGCTCTAAACGGAATTTTATAATCGGAGCCACGATAGGGAACAAACCACTCTCCCTCAATCTTATCATCTTCAAAACCAGCTTTGATATAGGTGCCGTAGACCGGAAAATTGATGCGGATAGAGTCATCATTGGTTTCACGACTGTGCCAGGTTTCAATATCGGAGACCTTTATTCGTTCCGGGCCATTTATGATTTCGATATAAAATGTAGTATCATCCGTATAAATAACTTCAAAATTAAAAGGTAACTCACCTTCGGTCACTTCATCGATACTTTGCACAATTTTATCTTTGGCACGTTTGCCGGTTTGTACCGGAATTCCGGAAGGGCTCAATTCCAGTACGGCACGCCATTTCCCGGGAGGGATAAGAGAATATTGATGTTCAAAAGTAAGACAACTGCTAAAAAATAAAGTAAGCGCCAGAAATAAAATCAAAGGATAATACCGATGCATATAAAATTAAGATTTATAGTATTATTCAAAATTACAATTCTTGGATAAAACAATCGGTATATCTAAAGGTTTTTTGTTTTCGTTATTCCATCTGATGAACTGGAAAAAGAAAATTCCAAGTGCTAGGATTTGCTTTTTTCGCCAACGAAATAATCTTCTTTATATTTGAATAATACATTAAAAGTGGTCAAGCTACCATAAATTCTGGTAATGTATTGCTGGAGATTTACTTTTTCTTCATCGCTTAGATTTACACTTGAATTAATTCTTTGTTCCATCACTCTGATTCTATCCCGTACCATTACAATTTTATGAAAAAAACTCTCAATTGGAATCTCTTTTGATTTCAGATTTTCATCTCCGGGTTTGAGTATCATCAAGCCATCATTCCATTTATCCCCCAATTCGACAGCTTCGCTGACATCCGACCAATGCTTGAGGATTTTTATCAGAGATTCTTCCGCTTGCGTAAAAGAAACGACCTCTTGTGCCTCTATTGCTTCAATAATCTCCAGTTTTTCATAATTACGACCCACATCCTTGATGCCATAGGTCATAAAACAAATCTCATAAGCCACTTTGTGTAATCGAATAACGACTCCTTCTCCATAGGCGGGGTGTTTTACCCTGGAGCCGATGCCTAGTGTTTGCGTAGTAACTTCCATCAGTTTTATTTTGGTTTTGATTCAGGATTAATACGGAAAATAGATTTAGAATGTTGCCTGATTGAGCTTCCTAATACAGGATGTGTAGCTATTTAGCGAATATTCAATTAAAGGCTAAAAGCATCATTTATATTTTCCACAAGGTTTTGTTTATTCTATATAATTTTCGATAAATGAAATAACTTTTTGATTAAATAATGCGGTTTGTTCGTAATGCGGAGAATGAGCAGATTCCTGAAAGATGTAAAATTGATCATCCTCCAGATTCATGGCATCTTTAGCTTCATAAGCTAATTCAACGGGAAGAATACCATCGGCTATGCCCCATAAAACTAATTTAGGTATTGCAATTTCACCCAGGCGATCCGTAAAATCATAATGCCAGACATCCATATTTTTAATCACCTGTTTGTTCTGAGCTAACAAAGCTAAAAAGTCAGTTTCCGAGAAAAGTATTTTGTTGAGTCCCACGAGACCATCCCGGTTGGCATCATCGTAAAAATATCCTCCGGCTTCAGTTACATTTTTGCTGTGCTGGATAATTATATCGGAATCTCTCCAGGTGGGCTTATCCTGATAATACGCTTTAATTTCTTCCCATTTATTCGTATCTACTTGCCTTTCGATCAGGCTATCGGCTACATTCAGTACATAATCTCTGGAGTATTGATAAGCTCCCTGTCCGAGATTATGACCACCATCTACTTCAATCCAGCCAGCAATTTTATCGCGATATTCGGTGTTCAATAAATAGGCGGTTCCTAAAGTACCTCCCCAGCTATGCCCTAGCAATACAATCCTTTGCGGGGCATAAGTAGCTTGTACATATTGCACAATAATATCGAGGTCTTCTACAAATTGTTCCAAGGTAAGTAAAGCCTCGTCGCTGTGACCGATACTGTTTCCGGATGCTCTCTGGTCATAGTAAACCATAGCATACTGATCTTCAATATCCGAGAAAAAATTATTGTGGATATCAATAAAGCTGCTTCCGCCCGGACCACCGTGAAGATAAATAATGAAAACATCAGCATCTAAATTACCTTTCGCCCATACCGGCATATCGGCCCCTTTATGACGGATGAATACATAATCACTTCCTAATGGTTCTTTATTACAGGAATGGAGCAAAACAATTGAAAAAATGTAAACTACAATTTTGTACATTATCATTTTATTTGATAGGAAACAGATAGATCAATAGCCGTTCTTAACAACCAAAAATCATTAAACGGATATTGATAAAAAAGCCTTCCGCCAATATTCGGAGTCAGAATATTTCCATTACTTAAACTAATAGTACGCCCATACCTGACTCCCAGAGATGGCGCAAAATAAAACCATCCCGAATTCTTTCTGATGAATGCTCCTTCTTCAAATTCATATACTCGGCTATCTGCTTTTTGATAAAGTGTACCTAAACCAATCGAAGCTTCCCAATGATTTAGCTTTTTAGTATTTCTTCTAAAAATTATTTCGGGAAGTAATAAATGGTTTCGGGTATGCCCTTTATGCCGGTAATTTATAAGGTTTAATCGCGTAAGCAATTGATTGCGGCCTTTATTCAATGCTACTTCACCGTATATGACTAGTCCGGGATGTGTTATAAGCTCTCCGAAATATCCGACTCCAATAGATATACCTGGTAAGTCATCATAGGATATTTGTCCTTTTACTTTAGTGCTCAGAAGGAAAGTAAAAATCAGGGAAAGCAAGAGGAATTGCCTGTTTCTCATTATAGTTATGTGTAATGAAATATCCGGGGAAGGTCATTTCCCCAAAAGCTATTTAGAGGTATAGGTTTTCTTTTCTTCCAGATAATCTACTTTATCATTTCCTATACGAAATTTGGTTTTTACCGATTTACGGCGATTCATTTCCGGAATATATACTTCAAAATGAAGATGCGGGCCACTCGACCAACCTGTGTTACCACTATAACCGATAAGTTGACCTGCTTTGACTTTATCTCCGGCTTTAACCGCTGCACCGTTTTCTTTCAGATGCACATAAGAGCCAAAAGTACCGTCATCGTGGTATATCAAAACATAGTTAGCAAGCGATTTGCATTTGGGATTTTTACAACCTGAATTGGAATCTTCCTTGGTTGCGATAACCACCCCGCCTCTGGCAGCCAATACTTCTGTTCCCTCTATTAGGTCAAAATCCAGGGCATAAATATTATGATGTGAAAACTTTCCATGATAACCCTGACCGATAACACTTTCTTTACCCTTTTGAAAAGGTAAGGTATAAGCATAATCTTCATCATGTACGGTATTAATCGTATTACCGATTGCGTACTGGAAATCAAATATATACTCCGAATCCCTTTTGGAACTTATTACAGATAAGGTGACGATGAGATGTTCTTCTCCATCGTTTGGTATTACTTTTAAGATTGGTAATTCCGCATCCGCTTTCAGATTTAATAGTTTTTTAAAACCCATGGAAACAGTGACCGGACAATGTCCCCGGTTAGAAGCGTATAATTTGATATCCTCTCCCGATTGATCTTCTGTGATGTCGAGCCAGTCTATCTGGATTTGCGCCGTACTGATTTCCGCTATTGATAAAAAGGCTAATAAACAAAGAAAAAGCTTAGTGTTCATTATCAAAAATTCATTTTTAAAAAACAGATAGGTATAAAATCATCCCGGTTGATGATTTATCTTTTATAAACAATTAACAAACTGTTTGTAACATACAAAAATTGTATATACCTGGTGTTAAATTAAGTTTAAATACTTAGTTGAAAGCCGAGGGCTTTTGCTTAATGATTTTAGAATAACCGACCTATTGAACGACAAATTTTTTAGTCGCAAGTTTATTTCCATAACTTAAACTAATCAAATAATTGCCTTTGACAAGATTGGCAAGAGAAAGTTGTTCCGAGAAATCCTGTCCGGCTAAAAGTTCATAGGACCGCTGAAAAATCTCTCTTCCCTTAATATCCCGAATAGTTAGATTTAGCGTTTCAGCTTCCACCTTTTCCAGTTGAATATTGAGTAGATCACTGGTAGGATTAGGGAAAATATTTAACGCATCATTAGCTAAATAGGGCTGAGAAGTGCTGACTTCATCTTTGATCTGAAAATCCCAGATACCCCGGCCATAAGTCCCGAATCGGATGGTTTGGAATTCTTCTACGTATTCAACGGACCAATAGGTTTGATTAGGAGCTCCAATCCCAGACATATCATACCATTGTTCATCAGCAACAACATAGACATAAGGCCCTGCTTCGGTAGCTGCAAAAAGCATAGACTCGTCTTCATTGGCTGCAATTTCAAAAACCAATGTTGGTGGAAGTCCATCATTCATAGCAGTAAAATTCTCCCCTCCATCAGTTGATTTATAGACCGCAGGATTAGAATAACCGGAACCGCCAAAGTAGATGGTGTTCTCGTCCAGTTTTGAAGGGTAAATTGCTGAACCGTACAAATAATGACCTTCCGGAATAAACTGAATATTTTGCTCCCAGCTATTACCTCCATCCGTTGAATAAAAGAAGCGCCCATTGGTGGTTGATACGTACCAGTGGTTCTGGTTCAAAGGAGACGTTCGCATCATTGAAATAGTTCCTCCGCCGGAAAAGGACTGGAAGTTGTAATCAATTTGTGCCGTATCAATGCTTTGTAGATTGCTGTTATAGCTTAATTTGATCAGATAAGAACCTGGTCCACCTTCCATGTTCCCACCAGCGAGATAAACTGCATTTTCTGTTGGATCGGGGCTTGGCATTATTGGTGGTATCCATACCGTTTCGTCCGGAGAGTTGACTTCCCAGGAAGCACTGATATTTCCGAATTGAGGAAAGTTATATAATGTTACCCAACCACCGGGATAAACCGTCCACATCCTTTCACCACCTTCGGCAAAGACGATATGCCCGTAGTCTCCCGAAATAACCTGCTCGAAAGACACAATTTCTTCACTATCAAATGAAAGAGCCCTTTGAAATCCCTGATCCTGAGAACCGGCATAAATATAAGAAGGATCAGTTGGGTCAGTGACAACATCATAATACTGACTGACATTAAGATTAGCCAGGCCCAGGTTGTCTTTGGTATCGTAAAAATCATAAGAGATATTTAGCCCGCCATGATTACTATTTAAAATAAAAGACTCTCCGTTTGACATTTCAAATTCATTGAAGTACATCATATCTGCATGCAAACTTCCGTTTACATCTCCGTAATAATCCCACCAGTTATTGAGTTTGAACCAGTCTGTTCCGCCATTTGGGCTTACATAACATTCTACTTCGCCATAGGTAATGAAATCCGGATTACTAGGAGAGACATACATACCGACGGACCAGGGACGAGTGGGCATTTGCCCTTTAAGGGTCCAGGTATTTCCAAAATCTTCTGATTGATAGACATCATTATTGTCATCATATACTACAAATCTGGTTACATTATCGACCTGCACAGAAGCGAGGTTTGCCCTTACGTTCCCAAAACCGAAATTATCGTTTTGAGTTAACAATTCAATTTGATTGATCTCCTGGTTGACTTTATATAATCTGATGGAGGTATTATTTGATTTTTCAATCAGATAAATCTCATCGGAGTGGTGGGGCTTCTGCATAACATATTTTTGACTATTGCTATCGTCAAATCCAGCGATTACACTGTAAGTCTCACCATTATCATTGGAAAAGTAGAGATTATAATCATCCCAAAACGACGATTTGGAGAGCATATATACCTTATTACTATCTGCCTGCTCGATGACCACCGGCCAAAGACTTCTTCCGTTTGAATTCGTAAAGTCAATACCAGTTGCCGGAGTCCAGGTTTGTCCGTCGTCATCCGAATAATGTGGTAAATCGACTATATTGGCGAGCAAGCGTTCGCCGCTGGCAATTTGTATTTTCTTAAGAAGATTGTTTTCAAAACGGAGATCATCGTTTAGGACCACCCAGTCATTACCTGCTCTACTACCTTTAAACAGAGAACCTCCCGCCGAGATCAGATAAATCTCATCCGTTTGCGGATCGTATTCAGTTACAAATACAGAACCGGCCTGATTGATACTTCCCCGTTCGTTCCACTGACCCGTCAGGTGGCCATTGGCAACTGTTTCTTCATCTCCCCGGTTATTTGCAGAATTTCTTAACCTGTTTCGGTTGATATGCCTGCTCATACTAGTCTGATACTCAATCCTTTTCCAGTCGGTACCTGGAGCTGCACTGTGCATTAATTCGAACCATGCTTCTCGCTTTGCCTGACTATCTCCATCATCACCACCTTCTCTAATTTCGGTTGTACCATTAGTAGGAGCGGGATATAGAGGGACCACTTCCAGGGCTTGAGTAGTATTATTGTATAAAAAATAGAATAAGCCAGCCAACAAAAGGCTAAAAAGGATTAGGATATTTTTGAGTTGTTTCATCTGTTGATACAGTTTTATTCAGTAACTAGCTTTAATTGCTCGTCTCCGGTTGATAATGATCATCCCAGTTTTTAACTTTAGGTGTGCCCAATTTACCAACACTTTTGGCAACTAACATGGAAACAGTGGCATCACCTGTGACATTGACAACTGTCCGACACATATCAAGTGGTCTGTCCACTGCGAAGATCAGGGCAAGCCCAAATTCCGGAACACCTATAGCTCCCAAAACAATAACCAGCATTACCATACCTGCTCCGGGCACTGCCGCTGAACCAATGGAGGCGAGGGTGGCAGTTAACACGATTGTGAGTTGATCCCCGAGGTTGAGATCAATGCCAAAAGCCTGGGCGATGAATACCGCTGCCACGGCTTGATACAAGCTGGTTCCGTCCATATTGATCGTTGCACCGATTGGCAGCACAAAACTGGCAACTTCTCTTTCGACGCCCATATGTTCTTCTACGCGTTCCATCGTTACAGGTAAGGTAGCTGCACTTGAGCTGGTTGAAAAAGCAAGAAGTTGTGCGGGAGAGATTCCGTTGAGAAAAAAGCGATAGCTTTTACCCGTAAAAGTTTTGACCAATATCGGGTGGAAAACAAAAATCATTATACCCAGACCAGCTACTACGCAAAGGGAGTATTTTATTAGTGCAAGGAACAAATCACCACTTGGCGATTCAACGACCAAGGCAGCCAACAAGGCAAATACACCATAAGGTGCCCCGAGCATGATCAAATCAATCAATTTCAGAATTACTTCGTTGAGACTATCAAAAAACTCCTTCACCTGTTTTGATTTTTCTTTTGGAATAAGAATCAGACCAATCCCGAAGAAAACGACAAAAAATATGACCTGAAGCATATTACCGTTTTTGGATGCGGCATCAAAAATATTGGAAGGTACAAGATCAATTAAAGGCTGTAAAGGTCCCTGTTCTTTTTGAGCTTCGGCTGCTGCAATTCTTTCATTGGCATCTCCTGAAAAATTTTCGAGCAATTCTGTTCTCGTTTCTTCGGAAATACTGTTGCCCGGTTGAAAAATATTTACGATCAATAAACCCAGGCTTACAGCAACTATGGTAGTCATAATGTACAAACCAATTGTTCTTCCTCCCATCCGCGATAGTTTGGAGATATCTTGCAAATCCGAAATTCCTTTAATTAGTGAAGCAATAATCAGAGGAATTGCAATTAGTTTGAGCAGATTTATAAATATTGTTCCGAACGGTTTAATCCAATCTTTGACAAATGAACTTGCAGGCTTAACCGAGAAACGGTTGGGGAGTTTCGAAGTGACTTTTAAGAAAGCATATTTTTCACTATCAGAAGGTTTGATCAGATCAACTGTTTTGATTTCTTTCGAATCTTCAATTTCAAGGACGTTATAAAACCCTGCACTCGATATAACATCGTAATCGCTGGGGTGAAGTAAAGCTTTAAGTTCTTCTTTTTTGCCGGTAGAAATGCTTTTTACCGTAAAAATGAGGGTATCAGGGCCAGCCAGAACCGGTTCGTTCATCTTTTCCTTTTGGTCAATGATAAGCGTTCCGGACTCATTAACATAACCCGTCAAAGTGGCAATGAAGCCAAAAACGACTCCGAGGATCATCCCAATTAAAATCTGCCAGTGCAGGGCAAGTTTTCGCATAATGATTGATTTTTAATTTTGCGTAAAATAGGAAAAAAATACCAGTTTAAAAGGATTGTTACAGCAATTGAAAGCAAGGAAAAATGATTTTTATATATTAGATTTTGTTTTAATATTGAAAATATATTTGTATGTTTACTGCGAATTAAAAGCTGGCCGGAATTACAACTCGGTTTTATCATAATCGAATTACATCTCTGAAAGAACTACACACCACGCTTGATAGCTATGTTTGGCTAGCATAGTTTATCACTTGAGTTATTTTAAAACAATTGATGATGAGAAAGTTAATCACAGCGATGATTATGCTTTGCTTATCCCTTTTTGTACAGGCGCAAAAGGTAATTTTCCCTACACCTCCAATGTGGGAGATATTTGCAGCTGAAGACAAAACAATCGGGATAAGTGCGGTTGATGTGTTGAATTCTTCCACACAGGATTATTGCGCTATAGAATATTCGGCAGGTCTCCTGTTTTCCACAAATCGACAGGAGAGAGATTCAAATCACCAAGATGATTCGAATTTTTATTATTCAGCCTATACAGAAACGGGTATACCGGATGCTCCGGTATTTTATCAAAGTTCTATTAATTCGGTTCTAAAAGAAGGCGTAGCAACAGTTAGTCCTGACGGGCAGGAACTGGTATTTTCCAGAGCAGAGCCGGGGACAAAAAGGGTCCATCTTTACTCTGCCGAAAATATCAATGGACAATGGCAAAATATTTCGAAACTGAGTATTAACGTGGAAGGATATCTATCAGGTCATCCGGCTTTTTCAGCAGATGGCAAAAGGATTTATTTTGCTTCTAATCGTCCCGGAGGACTAGGCGGAACGGATTTATATTATTCGGATAAAAAGGATGGTGACTGGACTGGACCGGTTAACCTTGGGCCTGTTGTTAATTCTCCTCATAATGAGTTGTACCCTTTTATGGATAAAGATAAGGGTCTTTATTTTTCTTCCAATCGAACTGGTGGAAATGGGGGACTGGATATTTATATGACTTATGAACAGTCGCCCGGAAATTGGCAAATACCTTTGAACCCCGGATTGGCCCTAAATTCTCCAAAAGATGACTTTGGAATTTATATTTTTAAAAACAGATACGGAGGATATTTAAGTTCGGATCGAGAAGGAGGCAAAGGAGGGAGCGATATTTATCAATGGGAACTGGAAGATTGTATCTTAATTGCAGGACAGTTAGTGAATAAGGGCAAGCAAGCCTTGCCGATTGAGAATGTTCGGATTACTGCCAATGATTCGAAAACGAACGCCAGTCTGGAAACAAGGACGGATAAAACCGGAAAATTCGAATTTTGTCTGGCCTGCCAAGCAGAATATTCAATCAAAGCTTTTCCGGAAGGTTTTTATTTAAACGAAATTTTTATCAGTACAAAAAATAAAGACTGCAAGCGCCCGGAACCAATGGAAGCGGTGATCCAGCTTTTTGAGATTGAGACAAGGGACATTGCCCGAAACAATCCCAATACAAATGAATTTAAAACAACTCAGCCTTTGAGTGGAAAGGAACTAAAAGAAAGAAATGAAAAAAATAAAGCTATGCTGGAAAGTATATCCATAGCCGAAGATATAGCGGAAGGAGAAGAGAGAATACTGACCGAAGAAGGAGATCGAAAGTTCAGGGAAGAAAAAGCAGCATTGATCGCTGAGAATACCGTGGAAGCCATTGATAACACAACCATGAAATTGTATCCTGAAATTCCTCATATTTACCACGATTTTGACAGTTACAGGATTTCGGAAAAAGATCATCAGTATTTGGATGATTTGATAAGCTACCTGAAAGTAAACCCTGCTTTAAAACTCGCTGTTAATTCTTACACGGATATTACAGGCACGGAGGTATATAACAATTGGCTCTCTGATCAAAGAGCCGGTGAGGTACAAAACTATTTGGTGGAAAGAGGGATAGAATCCTCCAGAATCATTGCAGAGGGTAGAGGTGAAGATATGGCCAGTAAAAAACTTCCGGAAAGCCGACGCACTGAGTTTTTAATAATAAATGAGGAGGTATCGGGCTCCGATGATGACTATTCCGAAAATATCATTAATACAGAAATAGCGAAAATTCATTATGGTTTCGATGCTTATCTTTTGGATAAAGCAGCCAGGAAAGAAGTAGAGCTTGTAGTAGAAAAATTGAAAGAACATCCGGATTGGCAATTGGAGATCGTTTCACATACGGATTCCAGAGGCAGTAAAGTTTACAACCGGCGCCTATCGGAAAAAAGAGCTGGAGAAGTGCGGAGATTCATTTTGTCCAAGGGGATTTCCGGGGAACGAGTCACCGCCACCGGGAAAGGAGAAGCAGAGTTGCTAAACGAATGCTCGGATGGCATCGGCTGTTCGAGATCACAGCATTTGAAAAACCGGCGAACAGAATTTGTTTTCCGTTATTAGCAAATGATTTTCAAGGTATTTTCAGAGCCCGCGTCATCTCCCTCTTGCCTGGTGGCCCGGGCAATGCCTCGATTGTAAAACCCACTTTTTTTAAGGTACGTTTTACCGAACCCTTTGCACAATAGGTAGTCAGTATCCCGTTTTCTTTGAGTGCCTGATACATCTTTTCCATGACCTCGGCGGTCCATAGTTCCGGTTGTGCACCTGGAGCAAATGCATCGAAATAAATGATATCAAACTGTTCCCGGAAATCAATGGATTCGATTTTGACTAACTGCTTTTCAAAAAGGAATTGTTCGTGTAAAGTTATTGGGGTATTCCAGGCGGAACGATGCATTTCTAAAAACAGCTGCTCCTGTGTCTGATCTAAAAGTTTTGGGTAGTTCAGGCTAGTCGCATGTTCAATACTAATTGGAAAAGCCTCCAGACCTGTATAGGAAATGTTTATATTTCGTTTTAAAGCCTCTAGCAGTGTAACAAAAGCATTGAGTCCGGTTCCAAAACCAACTTCTAAAATGCTGATGTCTTTTTGAATAACGGCTTTGAATCTGAGCGCGGCATTGATGAAGACATGATAAGCTTCCTGAATGGCACCATATTTCGAATGGTAACTTACCTCAAACTCAGCCGATTGAATAGAGTGAGAACCGTCTGCTGTTATATATATTTTATCTTCCTTCATATACGATAAAGAATAGATCACCCTTTAGGACACCTTGTTCCAAACATCAGTGCTTATACGTATCTTCTTGCTCTATCTCAGCCATTTTGAAGTATTCGGGTTTAATGACAAATTTTCCTTTGCTGACAATATTTAGAAAAAGAGGATTTTTGTGAGCGATCAAGGCTGTTAATTTTTCTTAACAATTTGGAAAATGAAATTTTAACCATTATATAAAATGGTGATTTTTAGCCGCTTGGACCATTGAAGTTTTAACTTTTCTTCTTAACACTTGAGGTTTTGGGTTAAACAATTTTATTAGCTGTTTTAGCCTTTTTTCTTGAATATATTTGATCTATCTTGCCAAAGATACAATGTCGGGCTAGTTCAGTGGAAACAAACTCGATAATTTTATTTTTATTGTGCTTAATTGCTTGATAACACCTGATATATTGCTAATGTTTTTGCTTAAAATATGAAGCTGATGAATCGATCTTTTCTGGCTATTTGTTTTTCCCTGTTTTATATAATTGGAGTGATTGGACAAGAGACTTTGCTTGAAGGAATAGTTGTAGATGAAAAAAAAGAAGAACTTGCTTTTGTTAATATTTTGATTGGTGATCAAAACGGACAGGGAATAACGACGGATATAAATGGTCGTTTCAGGATTGAATCAAATGCTGCCATCCCTTCTCTTACTTTTAGTTATGTTGGTTTTGAAACATTGATTTATGAACTACAGCCAGGGGAAACCAATCTCAGGATAGTTTTGAAATCTATAGCTGCCGATCTTCCGGAGGCATTGGTAGTGGCCGGGGAGAACCCTGCGCACAGAATTATTCGAAATGCTATTCGCAACCGAAAAATTAATCAACCCGAATATTTGGGTGCCTATCAATGTCAGGTTTATAATAAGCTCATTGTTGAACTTTTGCCCAATGAAAAAGAATTTGAAGCCTTCATTGAAGAAAAAGGGGACACTTCAGAGAATAGCCTTAGACAACAGAGAATTAAAAGATTCAATCAGCTGCGCAAAAATACGGAGGAAAGACATCTGCTGTTGATGGAATCCCTGAGTGAACGCCAGTTTTTAAAACCGGATAAAACCAAAGACAAAGTCATCCATAACCGGGTTTCCGGATTTAAACATCCCAGTTTTGTAGCTCTGGCTAACGATATTCAACCTTTTTCTTTTTACAATACTTATCTGGAAATACTGGACAAGGCTTATCTGAATCCGATTAGTCCGGGAAGTACCAAAAAGTACTTTTTTAATCTAGAAGATAGCCTCTTTCAAAACCAGGATACCGTTTTCATAATTTCTTATCATCCTCGTAAAGGAAAAAATTTTGAAGGCCTGGAAGGTCTGCTTTATATCAATTCCAATTCTTTTGCGATTCAAAATGTTATTGCCCGTCCTTATGATAAATCTTTTATAAGAATGGTAATTGAGCAGAGCTATGCTTTTCTAGATAATCGTCAATGGTTTCCCCAACAGCTCAATTTTGAAATTGAAGCTACTAAATATCCACATAAACTAATCGGCATGAGAATAACCGGAAAGAGTTATATCGATGAGGTGGTATTGGAGCCGGAATTGAAGAAAAAAGATTTTCGTTACAGTGAAGCATATAGCATTAAGGATGCCAGTACACGAAAAGATTCTATCTGGAACAGATACCGATACAAGGCTTTGACAGAAAAAGAAAAGCAAACCTACAGTTTTATGGATTCACTTGGAGCGAAAAAGAATTTTGACCTGTATCTGAATCTGACGGAATCATTGGCCAATGGACGCCTGCCAATTGGAAAAGCCGATATACTACTCACTCGTGTACTCAATTTTAACGACTTTGAAGGCACAAGACTTGGACTGGGGCTGGCTACGAATGATCGGTTAAGCAAGTTTTTCGAAATAGGTGCTTTTGGCGGTTACGGATTTAAAGATGAGGCTTGGAAGTACGGCGGATATTTACAGCTGAATTTGCTTCCCAGAGACAGGTTGAGACTCAGATATGATTTCAGGGATGAAATCAGAGAACCTTCCGTAGCAGATTTTCAGATTAATAACTCTGTTTTTACCAGGCGGATCTTTGCAGGACGGATGGATAACATACGGAATCACAGGATTAGCCTTGCCGGGAAAGGGCTTGGCTATGCATCTTTCAATTTGTCTCTGGACCAATCCCGGCTTAGTCCTTTATATGCTTATCGTTTGGCAGGTACGGATATTGGAAACACCGGATTTAATTTTGCCGAAATTGGCCTGGATATAAGATTCCGGTTTAATGAGAAGATAATTAGATTCATGGGAACGGAAACGGTTAGTTCAGATTATCCGGAGATTTTCCTTTCCTATCGCAAGGGCCTGGAAGGTTTTTTGGATGGCGATTTTGATTATCAAAAATTACTCGTCTCTATTGAAGATAATTTCCGAACACCTCATTTGGGAACTACCGAAATTCGTCTGGAAGGAGGATGGACTCAGGGAGAAGTAATTTTTAGTAAATTATTTGGCTCGGGAGGAATTGGACGCGGTTTTCAATGGCTCGAAGTGGATTATGTTTTTCAGACTATGGATTTATACGAGTTTCTTTCCGATCGCTTTGTTCATCTTTTCTTCAAGCATAATTTTGAAAGCCACCTTTTAAAAATAAAAAACTGGAAACCCGAGATATCTGTGATTCAAAATGTCGGTTTTGGCATGCTGGATCAACCCGAAATGCATCAACTCATCGATTTTCAAACAATGGAAAAAGGTTATTATGAAACGGGCTTGCAGATTGATAATCTGCTCCGATTCAATTATTTTAACTTAATGTATCTTGGAGTAGGGATGGGTGTGTACTATCGTACAGGAGCTTATGCTTTTGATGATTACAAGGAAAATCTGGCCTACCGGTTCCGGCTGAGGTTTAGCTATTGAATTATCCAACAGATCAAATCAGTTTGGAAACAAAACAAGCCTTAGACTTCTTCCAGCATTTCTGCAATCTCTTCGGCGTGGATGTCCATATTCGAAGCTTCCAGGATACATTCCCCCTTTTCAATCAAAAGAATCTGTGGTGTTTCGTGGTTTTCTTCGAATACCTGACAAATACCTTTAGACACTTTCCGATGGGCGATGGCATCAACAAAATACGTTGAAATACTACCCGGGGGAATAAACTTTGACCATTTTTGCTCTAGTCTTCTCAGTGCAACGTCGCTAATAAAGCACTTGGTGCTATGCTTGAAAATGAGACAGGGAGTGGAGTAGGAGCGTTCTACTAGGTCGTCCAGTTGATTGGTACGCTCCAATAAGATCCAGCTAAATTTTTCCAATATTATTCTTTTGTGATTACGGCAGAAGATACATTATCTACTACTTTGACTACCTGGTCAACAGAAAAAGAAGGACATCCCATTCCTCGATTACAGGAACTAAAAGTAGCAATTGCAGCTAAAAGGATAACAAATGGAATTACTTTTTTGATAATTCTAGAATTCATTTTAAGAATTTTTGTTTTGAAGATACAGTTTTGTATCGGATACAAAGTTAAATATAATAATATAACAAGGCAAAACCCTAAAACGTTATTTTTTTACCCCTTAGTATTTAGAGAATGCTGTCCGCTATTTGATGTTTTTCTATATTTGCTGGCCTTAAACCCTTTTAAATGCGAATACATTTGATCGCTATTGGAGGTAGTGCAATGCATAACCTGGCTCTAGCCTTACATTACAATCATCATACCGTATCCGGTTCGGATGACGAAATTTACAATCCAGCCAGAGATCGCCTTAAGCTAACAGGACTCTTACCAGCCAAAGAAGGTTGGTATCCCGAAAAAATATCAAAGGACATTGATGTCGTAATCCTGGGAATGCATGCCAGAAAAGATAATCCCGAGTTAAAAAAAGCCCTTGATTTAAAACTCCGGGTGATGTCTTACCCGGAATTCATTTTTCAACACAGCCTGAATAAACAGCGGGTGGTTATTGCCGGAAGTCATGGTAAAACCACTACGACTTCTATGATTTTGCATGTTCTGAAATCCCTCGACTCGAAGAAGTACAAAAAGGATATGCGCTTTGATTATCTGGTCGGAGCGCAACTGGAGGGATTCGAGCGTATGGTTCAGCTTTCGGATGCGCCGATCATAGTGATTGAAGGAGATGAATACCTTTCTTCACCAATCGACCGGAATCCCAAGTTTTTGCATTATAAACCTCAAATATCAGTAATAACCGGGATTGCCTGGGATCATATCAATGTTTTTCCAAGTTTTGAAGAATATGTAGAACAGTTTAACCGCTTTTTACAGACCATCCCCAAAAAAGCTATGGTCTTTTATTATAAAAACGATAAAGAACTGGCTAAGCTGATTGATAAGTATCCAAAACTAAAAACTCATTCTTATCAGGGTTTTAGTAGTAAGATTAAAAATGGAAAAACGATTCTGCTGACAGATAAAGAAAAAGCACTACCGCTCAGGATTTTTGGCAAACACAATATGGAAAACCTGAAAGCTGCATATCTGGTGTGTAAGGAGTTAGGTGTAAAAACCAAAGATTTCTTTAAGGCAATTGAAAGTTTTGATGGAGCAGCAAAACGCCTGCAAACACTTTGGGAGAAAAAAAGCTCTATTGCTTTTCAAGACTTTGCCCACGCTCCTTCAAAAGTCAGGGCTACTATCCGTGCAGTGAAAAGACAATACCCGGATCGCCAACTTTTGGCCTGTGTGGAATTGCACACGTTTAGTAGTTTGAATAAGAAGTTTTTAAAAGAATATGCGGCAACAATGGAACTGGCGGATGAAGCAGTCGTTTATTTTAGCAAACATACTTTGAAAATGAAACGCCTCCCGGTCATCAAAGCGGAAGACATCAATAAAGCCTTTAAACATCCCAATCTCCGTGTTTTTTCGAACAATAAGAAGTTTGTCGAATTCCTCAAAGCTCAGAAGTGGAAACACCGAAATTTATTGTTGATGACCTCCGGGACTTTTAATGGACTACTCGAAAACGGGAAATTGAAGCTTTAAGTTCAACGGGAAAACAACAGGCCGGTTAGCAGCGCAAAGCATGATCATCGGCCTGTAAAAGAGTAAACAGAATCAAGCTTATCCTTCCACCAAACGCTTTAACTGTGCTTTGATTTTTGGGGATGAAGGTCTGGGGGCATGTGCAGAAATGATTTTCCCCTCATCATCAATCAATAGAAAACGGGGAATACCAGCAATTTTATAATCGCGGACAATAGAGGCCCGCCATTCATTTTCCGCAAACAGTTGCAAGCCTTTCATATCTTTATCTTTGACCATTCTTTCCCAGGCACTTCGATCTTTGTCGATCGATATACTGGTAAAAAGTATTTTGTCATTGTCTTTGTATTCTTCCTGTAATGCTTCCAGATAAGGCAATTCCTTTTTACAAGGTCCGCACCAGGTTGCCCAAATGTCAACGTAGATAAACTTTCCTTTGTAATCGGCTATATCATGCATATTACCATCAATATCCTGATAAGCAAAAGTTGGGGCAACCTTTCCGGCTTCCAGATCTTTCCAGACGGAATAATCCTTTTGTATATCTCTTTTGAAGTTGAGATTGTTGTTTACCTTATCAAAAGTTTCTAATAAAGCCGCCGTGCCATTCGCGCCTTCGTATTTGATATGCATTTTCAGGGTATTATACATCAGGAATTCCTGAATCTCTTTCTGGCTAAAGCTTTTTTGAATAATGTCGAATTTGCTGTTTGCTACTCCGGCATCTCTATTCTGAATATCCGGTTCCTGTTCGAGTAGTTTTGCAACTTTTGTGTCTATATAATTAGAAATAAAGGATACGAAATTCGGAGAGTACAATTTGGCAGGATCATTCAGATCAATGCCTCTTTGAAAATCATAATAAACCGGACTTACCTCAAAAGATTGGTCTTTTGTATAAAACTGGTGATATCTTGGGTAAATCAAGCGATCATTAGCCCATTCGTAATATATTTCAGATTCCATTAAAAACTTGAAAAAAGGATCAATATCTTTTCCTTTGGTGAAATCTTCAAACTTTTGCTGATTCGCCAGCTTCTCAGCTTCCACGGCATTGATGAATTCCTGCTCTTCCAGCTTATAGGTTTTTACCTTAAGCGATTTGACCGTCCGGTCATTATTGAATTTTTCGGTCAAATAATTATTCTCGATAGATCGATCTCCGCTATAATTCATCACTTGTGAAAATTCTCTTGCAGTGGTGGAGAATTTTACAGAATCTCCGGGATTGATAAATAATTGCCCTGTTCTGCGTCCATAACGGATATTATATATTTTCGGCTCATCCAATAAGAGGTTGAGGGTAAATTGACCATTGGTGATGGCAGCGGTATGCTGTTCTCCCATGCTTTCAACGATTACATTCGGATAATTGGGATTAACGATCGTTCCCTGAATCACGGATGTAACTTTTTGATCCAGTTTGACCGGTTTGTTATCTGCTGAATCGTTTTGGCAGGCAAAAAACAGGATGCCAAATGCTAGAAATAAATAATAATGTTTCATTCGAATGTTTATTTTCTTTGCAAAATTAACGAAAATCAAGCCGTTTGGGGTTTAAAAAAGCAGTTTTTTAAAAATGTTAACCAAAAATTCTAAAAAAATAGAAATTGCTGTCACATCAGCGTTCCTTCAAAGATATAAGTTATTATAGATTGCAATCAGAGATTTTTATAAACAATAAAAAAAACTGAAAATGAATATAAGTAACCTTTTAAAACTTTGTTTTATTGCACTTGCCCTATGTACGGTGGTGCTGAGCTCTTGTAACAAGGAAAACATTGATGAAACAACATTGACTCCACTATTTGATTGTGAAAACATTCAGCTAAATATCGGAGACACCTGTACGACGGCCGCTGGAATGATAGGAATTGTTAATGATGATTGTGAATGTGATTTTGCAAACACCTATGATTGTGAGGATTTACAAGCCAATATTGGAGATGATTGTTCGAACCCTATGGGGCAAACAGGAACGATTAACCAGGATTGTGAATGCGAAATTGAATCAGGCACTTACGATTGTGAGGATTTGCAAGCTAACATCGGAGACGATTGTATTATACAAAATACCATTGGAGTCGTCAATGCCAATTGTGAATGCGAAATGGTCGTTCAATATGATTGTCCGGATATCTCCCTAAATATCGGAGATGATTGTTCAACTCCTTCGGGCAATGCCGGAACGGTTAATGCTAATTGCGAATGCGAAGAAAATGGAGCAGTGGACTGCCCGGATATAGGCTTGAATATTGGCGATGATTGTGTTACGGCATTAGGCGTTATCGGAGTTGTTGATGCCAATTGCGAATGTGTAATGAACTCAGGAGTAGATTGTCCGAACCTGGGCTTGAATATTGGAGATGATTGTTCAACTCCTGCGGGCGGAGCAGGTACAGTTAATAATAATTGCGAATGTGAACTTGAAGAGTATGACTGCCCGGATATACAGGCCAATATCGGTGATGACTGTTTCATAATGAACACACCGGGAACGATTAACAGCAATTGTGAATGTGAGATTTAAGCAATTTTGTTGGGTAAATGCTAAGCGAAATAGCTTTAAAGAATTATATTAAGATTCTGTCTAAAACATTTACTTAAGATTGGATGGAAAGAGTAGTATAAAACTAGCTCTTTCCAATCTATTAATTACAGATACATTTTGAAAACGAAAATAAGTCCAGTTTTAATTGCGATGTGCCGGGAGAAGAAACCTGAGGCGCAGCGCATTTTATACGACTTATTATTGCCTTATTTGGAAATGTTGAGCAGGAGATATTTGAGAGATGAGTCCTTTTTAAAGGACGTATTGCAGGAATCATTTATCCGGATTTTTAAAAGCATCAATCAGTTTGATGAAAGAAAAGCAAGTTTTAAGACCTGGGCCAGCAAAATCGTTATCAACAATTGTCTCAAATGCAATACACAAAATGGTAAAGTAAATACGGTAGAGTTTGTTATCAATTTACACGATCGGATGATTGATGCCAAGGTTCTGGACGATATGACGAATGAGGAGATTCTGGCTTTTTTGAAAAATATGCCATCCGAGTATTTTGAAGTATTCAATCTTTATATCATAGATGGCTTTTCTCATAAAGAAATTTCTAAAATGCTTAATATAAGTCCATCGCTCTCCCGGCAAAGATTGACGAGATCCAGAGCCTGGTTAAAAAAAAGAATTGGATTGGATAAGCGTTTTATAGATCATTTTTTTCCGGATGTTAAAAACAATTAATCATGGAAGATTTTGAAAAAAGGATTAAAAATCGATTGCGTGATGCAAGTTCTGAGGGTAGGGTAGATGCGGATGATCTTTGGGCTGCTATTGAACCAAATATTGGAGAAGATGCCCCTTCCAAAAAGGGGATTCCAGTTTGGAGATGGCTGCTATTGGCATTTTTGCTGACAGGTTTTGCAATACTTATGCTTCTCCGCAATGGAAACGAAAACCCCAAAGGCACCGCAATCTATACAGATACGATTAAATCCGGTGAATTAAAGGAGCCTGCTCTTGGTAAAGAAGACTTAAATGCAGAAATAAGCCCGACTAAAGAAAAAGCAGAGGATAAATCTTTGTTGGCTCCATTCAGATTCGAGATAGATGATGAAAACCAAAAGAGTAAAAAAAGTCAAGATTCACAAGGAAAGCAAGAGGATATTATAAACCAGGGCTTAAAAAATACGACAATAGCTAATCCTGTTCCAGAGCATGATCTAAAAGAGTATACCTCAAGTACTCAAAATGAATTAATTGGGCAATCCGGTCTGGCTAAGGATGAGACCGATCTCACTGGATTTACGCTCTCTGAAAGAGAGGGCTTTGAAGTTACACAAAAAGTTCCTGTGCTTGAGTTGTTGTTACCTTTAAAAATGGAGAATGCAAAAGAAACCATAGCATTACCAGGAATTGTCAAAGTGAAAGGGAAAGCCAAACGTTTGAGTTTAGGTATATTCAGCGGTGGCCATGTTTTGTCTAATAAATTTGAAAATGGTACAGAAGATGCTTTGGGGGAAGTACTGGAGGATAGCTTCTCGCCCGAGTTAGGCTTTTCTCTATCGGCGGAGTTGAGTTACAGAATTAAACGGAGAATAAGTTTTAAAACGGGAATTGAATATTTTCAATCCCAGGAAGAGTTTGATTATACCCGTAAATGGGATACTTTGATCTGGAGAGATGGGGTTCCGGGGACAGAACTTATTAATGCCGAAGCAGAGCGCAGAGTGCGGCATTATAATAAACATACTTTTATTTCCATTCCTCTTATGCTGAGCCTGGGAGTACAAAAGAACAGGCTTCAATACGGCTTGGATTTTGGTTTAAGTTTGAATTTTGTCAATAGTCAAAGTGGAAGGATTTTGAATGAGCGGGCCTTCCTTACCGACTATTCTGATGAACAAAATACGCCATCTCTCAAACCTGATTTTTTCATGGCTTATCAATTGCAGCCTTATCTAGGATACGCTATTAATAACCAGTTTTCAATTCGCGTTCGAGGGGATTTTCGACTGCAAAATTATGGCTTTGCAGAGCTGATTGATCTAAAACATACTTCTGTCTTGACAGGACTTGGAATAGGGTTGATTTACATTCCCTAATCCTTGTTTCAATAAGTTCTGATTAGGCTTTATTTGCGGTGATTTGCATAAAACTAGCGACTTTTATCATAAGAAGGCGCGATTGACTGAACAAAATCTCTTTGTAATTTTTTAATAAGTGCTTTATTCTTAATTTTGTCATCATTTTTAAAATAATATCAAAGAGAATATGTCAAGAGAAATAGCACTTAGAGATGCCCTACGGGAAGGAATGTCAGAGGAAATGCGCAGAGATGAAACGGTCTTTTTGATGGGAGAGGAAGTGGCCGAGTATAACGGCGCATATAAGGTGAGTAAAGGAATGTTAGATGAGTTTGGTCCAAGACGTGTGATTGATACTCCAATTTCCGAACTTGGCTTTGCCGGTATCGGTGTGGGAGCGGCTATGAACGGTTTGCGTCCGATTGTAGAATTCATGACCTGGAACTTTGCGGTTTTGGCTTTTGATCAAATTGTAAACAATGCAGCCAAGACGCTTTCGCAATCGGCTAGTCAATTTCAGTGTCCGATTGTTTTCCGGGGACCTTCCGGTGCTGCGGGACAACTCGCTCAGCAGCATTCACAAACTTTTGAAAGCTGGATGGCTAATGTACCCGGCTTGAAAGTGATCTCTTGTATCGATCCCTATGATGCAAAAGGTTTATTAAAATCCGCAATTCGGGATGATGATCCGGTGTGTATTATGGAATCTGAATTGCTGTACGGGCATAAAGGAATCGTACCTGAAGAGGAATACCTGGTTCCGATTGGTGTAGCGGCTGTCAGAAGACGGGGAAGTGATGTAACGATTGTTTCTTTCAATAAACAGGTTCTTACTTGTCTGAATGCAGCGGATGAATTGGAAAAAGAAGGGATTTCGGCTGAGGTGATCGATCTGAGAACTATTCGCCCACTGGATTTAGATACGATTGTGGAATCTGTCAAGAAAACCAACCGGCTGATTGTGGTAGATGAATCCTGGCCATTTGCCGGTGTATCTGCTGAGGTAACTTTCCAGGTTCAAAAACATGCTTTTGACTATTTGGATGCACCAATTGCCAGAGTTAATTCTGCAGATACATCTTTACCCTACGCTGCGCCTTTTGTCGAGGCCTATTTGCCGAATCCGGAAAAAATTATCAAAGCGGCTAAAGAAATTTCTTATATAAACTCCTAATCGAATAGGACTATTCGATTGTAAATTTTAAAACGGCTTGTGGATTTTAATCTACAAGCCGTTTTATTTTGATATTTTATTTTACTCAGTTAAAATTTTCTTTCAATTACATTTTTGTAAAACCTGCGTAAAAACAATATATAAAACATCGGAGTTTTAAAAAATTGGCTGATATTTGGACAATGAGTTTAAAAAATGATTTATTTCTAAGAACTGCAATGGGGGAGACGGTGGAGCGTCCTCCGGTGTGGTTGATGCGTCAGGCTGGTCGAATCCTTCCACAGTATCGTGCTTTGAGAGCAAAATTATCTGGTTTTAAAGAGTTGGTAGAAACACCTCATCTGGCAGCTGAAGTAACCATACAGCCTGTGGATGAACTGGATGTAGATGCGGCTATTATTTTTTCGGATATTTTGGTAATTCCGGAAGCGATGGGCCTGACTTATGAATTAATTGAGAAAGTTGGACCTCGCTTTCCGAGGACGATTCAAAGTGCTCGGGATATTGATGCTTTGATTGATGGCAGTGCCGCCGCTGAGCAATTAGGTTATGTTTATGATGCTCTGGACATTACTAAAAAAGAGCTGGATAACCGAATTCCCTTAATCGGCTTCTGCGGAGCGCCCTGGACCATTCTTTGTTATATGATTGAAGGAGGCGGAAGTAAGACCTTTTCCAAGGCTCGCCGTTTTCTTTATCAGGAGCCGCAATTGGCCCATCGGCTTTTAGAAAAAATTACGAATTCCAGTATTGCTTATTTAAAGCTTAAGGCCCGGCACGGTGCTGATCTGATTCAAATATTTGATTCCTGGGCGGGCATTCTTCCGGCAGATCAATATGAATTGTTTGCTTTGCCCTATATCCGGAAGATTTGTGATGCGATTGATGAGGTACCAAAGACGGTATTTGCGAAAGGCGCCTGGGCTTCTTTAGGGGAACTGAATAAGCTGAATTGTCAGGTAATTGGACTGGACTGGAATATTAAGGCGGATTATGCTCGTTCGATACTGGGGCCGGAAAGGGTAGTGCAGGGGAATCTCGATCCTTGCCTGCTTTATGCTCAGGCTGCAGAAGTAGAAACCAAAACCAAAGCGATGATCCGGGCTTTTGATTCAAAGCATATTGTGAATTTGGGACATGGCGTTTATCCCGATACACCATTGGATAATGTAAAAGTTTTTGTAAATACCGTAAAATCTTTCAATTATTCGGAATTTTCGGTAAAAGTATCTGAAAACGAGTGACTTACATCATTAGAAAGTTAAGGATTGAGTAGAGATATTTTATTTTTTAAACTGTAATTTATTGAAATACAGCGCTTTGGGTTTTTGCTCTTTACTTCGCCTTTGTAAAAAAGATTTATTTTTGTAAAATCTGATTATTAACTTTGATTACAAGTAAAAATCCATGCTGATCCCGGATCAGTTACCTATGTATCGCATAAAAAAAATAATTTCCTATGGGGTGGTTTAAAAGGCTGAAAGACGGAATAATTACATCTACGAAGGATAAGAAAGAAGCACCTGATGGCTTGTGGTATAAATGCAAAAATTGTAAGCAGGCCAGTACAATGAAAGAGGTGAAGGACAATTTTTACAAATGTCCTCACTGTAATTATCATATTCGCATCGGCTCTCATGATTATTTTGATTTGCTTTTTGATGGGAAATACGAAGAATTATTTACGGATTTAATAGCAACAGATTTTCTCAATTTTACCGATCTGAAGCCCTATGACAAGCGACTGGAAGCTGCCCGGGAAAAAACCAGCCTTGATGATGCTATATCTGTTGCACATGGCAAAATCAATAAACTTCCGATTATTATTGCTGCGATGGACTTTAGTTTCATTGGAGGTTCAATGGGCTCGGTAGTTGGTGAAAAGATTTCATTAGCCATTGATTTTGCATTGGAGAATCGCACACCGCTGATGGTTATTTCAAAATCCGGAGGAGCACGTATGATGGAATCTGCTTTTTCCCTGATGCAAATGGCCAAGACCAGCGCCAAGCTTTCCAAACTTTCTAAATCCGGTGTTCCTTACTTCTCTTTCCTTACCGATCCGACAACGGGAGGGGTAACGGCTTCTTTTGCCATGCTTGGGGATATCAATTTTGCAGAACCGGAAGCCTTGATCGGATTTGCCGGCCCCAGGGTAATCAAAGAAACCATTAAACGCGATTTACCGGAAGGATTCCAGCGATCCGAGTTTTTACTGGAACATGGTTTTCTCGATTTTATCGTGGATCGGAAAGATTTGAAAAACAAGGTAGGGGATATGCTTTCTTTTTTCTAAAAATAATTCAAACCAAATTTTGGCTTTGCATATAATAGATCAAGGGCAGCATCCCTTGTTATCTATCCCTTAGTAATCTAGTCCGAGGCGGTTTGACTATACCGATGCCAGCCCTTTGAATTAGTGGATAAGATTGCCGAGAATATCGTAGACTTTTCGTTTCTGATATTCGCTTTCCAGAATAATCAAACCATCTTGTATACGATAAGGATCAGGATTATAGGGTAGAATTATTTTGTTATTTCTGTCAATTACGCCCCACATTCCATTTTTCCTCGCCTTAAACAAACCAAAACCAAGATACTGCATGTATTCATACCTTCCTATAAAAATGAAATTTCCATTGTAGTCGATATAACCTTCAACAGTTTGTTTTGCTCCGTCTTTCTTTAGCGAAGCGGTGTATTTACCCAATCCGCTGACAGGGTCGAAAACGGTGAAATGGTTAAAAAAATAGGGTAATATGCTTGCCCCATTAGGATCAACCATCCGCATTCCATTGTCCGTCGGCAGAATCGCCAGATTGAGATAATTAGCATAACGTATACTATATCCGGTGATACTATAATCAAGAGGAATCGTTAAACCATTCTCCTTCCAGAGAAAGGTATCGCCATCATTTAATTCGATATAGTTCAAATCTTTTACTACTGATTTGAGCTTTTTAAAACTCGAGATTTCTCTGTCGCCAATATTGAAAGTCACTAAATCGCCGGCGCAGTTATAGAGCTTACTCGTATCTTTATGAAGCATTTTGTAATCTTCTGCAATCAGGCAATCTCTCCATTTGTGAATATATTTATGGGCTTTGGTAAAGGGACTAAAATCTTTATGCACGATTTGTTCATTTGAACCATCTATATTCAACATATAATACTCCTCTCCACAGAATTCAAATGATTTATAAGATTGAAAGGGCATTTTATCTTTTATAATTTCTCCCGTTTCAATATCTATCAATTTGGCTTCCGCTTCGTGCAAACCTCCGGAGGCAAAAAGCTGCTTGCCATTCAGTTCTACAATAGTTTTGGAGTATTCAGCAGGTATTATCAATTTCCCTTGTTTATTCGCAGCTCCTCTAAGAAAGTATCGATCCAGTAAATAATAATTTTCCTTTAAGTGTATAGCTTTGTAAGCAGGCTCTAAAACCCATTCAAAGTCTTTATTGATCAATCCGGCAGGGAAGACCGGTCGTGGGATTTTTGGAAGCTTCACTTTTTTTGTGGAATAGGCTGCCGCCAATCCATTTTTGTCGAAGGCATTAACATTGGAGAAAGAGTCTTGTTTGATGATATTGCCCTCCTGATCAAATAGAGCTTTGAAGAATCGCCGTCTTTTATCTTTTCTGACAAGTTTATAAATGCGCTTTTCAAAATCAATTACATCAATACCGTAATCTTCCGAACAGCTAAATAATCTTTTTTTATTTTGAATATCGATTAGTTGATCACTGGTCCAAAAGTATTGATCACCATAAATTCTGATATCTTTTTTATCAAAAACCGGAAAGGCAATACTGGTTTTACCATCTTCCAGATAAAGTAGCTCGACGCCATTTTTATCTTTGACTTTAAAAAAATCCGGAGCGCCTTTTATATGTTTTATTAATTTACAATTGGGTTCAATTAATATATCTTTTTCATTAACCAAACCGTAACCCGTTTTACTTTGTACGATGAACTGACGGGAATTAACAGGTGAAATGCTGTAGAATGGCGTATTGATTATTGCTTTACCTTCGCTGGAATAATAGCTGCATGTTGCTCCGATGTAACCCATAAATCCTTTGGCGATCGTATCGGGAATGATATGTTTGAAAGTTGGCTCCAAAACGATTTTATCTTCAGCATTTTTTATCCCCCATTGCTCTTTTTCCCAATAAGCATAGTGGCCATTGGTCAGTTCAATGCGTCTTTCCGTTTCTGTTGGCCCTTGTTCTTTTTTTAGTTTTTGAAAAATGATTGGCAGTTCCTTTTGAAATGCTTCAAATACTTCAAAGGATGCTAGTTGTATTTTTTGTACAGGACCAGCCGGGGGAGGCGGAGGTGTTGGGGGCCGGTAAATAATCTCTTTTTGCTTGCGGCGTTTAGAAAGGTCATGAGGCCCTCCCGGTAAATAATCTTCGTAGCCGGGAAGATCACAACCTGTTTTTGCCAGATCGTAGCTCATAAATACATTGCCGCCTTGTGCAGATAAAAAATGAGGAGAAAAAAAGCAGAAAAGAAAAAATAATATAATGCGACTCATATAAAAAGTGATTACAGGGTCCCAAGATACTTATCTATCCAGAATAATTGTCATTTTTTTCTCCAGAGGATCAAGTTCTGCTTTTAAAGTTTCAATAAAATCATCTCCGTATTTGAAATAAAAGGCAATGAAATTATCATAACGTTCCTGCAGACCATCATTGGGGAAGAGCTTTTGCTTGAGCCCTCGGATCTGATTAATCGCTGTATCGTGCTTTTGTTTTTCTGCCCGAATAATCCGGCTTTCGAGTTGATCTACTACTTTAAATTGTTTGGTTTGCTCGGCCATAATGGCTTTACCCAGTGTGGGATCGATGTTCTCCGCTAAAACTTTGATCTCTTCGAATACTTGACCAAGACTTGCTTTTTGTCTGGAAAGATCAATTGCTTCGCTACTTTGCGCTTCGACAAATTGTCGGATGATTTCATCTTCCTTTTGGAAAAAGTCCAGAATATCGAGGTTGAGCTTTTCCAGTTTTTTACAAGAACCTTTATCTACCCACAAAACAGAATCCCTTCTGACCAGCATTGGAAAATTAATTCCAAAATGTTCAAACTGTGTTTTCCGCTCTAACCAATATGCAATTTCACCACCTCCACCAACATAAGCCAAATTGGGCAGTATTTTTTCCTGGTAAATCGGTCGCATGATTACATTGGGGCTAAACCGCTCCGGATATTCCTCAATTTCGCGCTCCATTTCCACTTTTGAAAACTGAAAACCGGAATCCAAAACTTTATATACACCTTCCTCGAATTCTATCCGGGCCCTTAATTGTTCCCGCAAATAGAAAAAATTGATTTTTCTTGGAAAAGCCTGGGGTTTGAAACCCGCCGCTTCAATTTTCGCCCTTTCTTTATTGACGATATCAATAGATGGATTTTCAAAAATTTCTTCCCGGATAATCGGAATTAGTAAGCGCTTGAGATCAACTTGATTCATATTGAGTATTACCAGACCATCATTTCCAAAAATCTCATTGACCATATCAATTACTGCCTGGGAATAGGTTTCATTTCTATTGTGCGTAACCGAGATAGTTTCTAAAATCTTACTTGCTTTTTCACTATTTCCCAAAATTTCTTTTAATTCCTCTATAACAGCCTGAAGACTTTCGGTTTTCATCATGCCAACGCTTCCCTGTTCCGGACTTTCCCAAACTAATTTCTTATTGAACAGGTGAACGTGATTCACTTCTTCAAAATCGTGATCTTCTCCACCAGTAACAAATATGGGAACAAAACGACAGGCAGGGTAGCGTTCATTAAGTTGTTCACAAAGATTCAGGACGGAAACGATTTTGTAAATATAGTAGAGTGGTCCGGTAAACAAACTTGGCTGATGAGCGGTGGTGATCGTAAAAGTATTTTCCTCGATAAGCGCTTCAATATTGGATTGTGTTTTGACAGATGTTTCGAGGTTTTTATATTGCTTATGCAGGACCCGGACTAATGTGTTTCGGTCGATATTTTCTTTTTGTTTATCCTTGATTACCTGTTCGAAAGATTCAATGTTTACCTGATATTTGAAAAAAGGATGAAATGCTGAATTCTCTTCTACGTATGCTACATCTTTTTTAGAAAATTGTGGAACCTTTGAAAAAGGAATTCTGATAGTTTGCATAGTACTGCTTAAGACTGTCATTGTATCTATTAAATTGATAATTGAGCTAAATAATATGGTGCTTTTTCTTTTTACAAAGCCCCTCCTGTACGAAGATAAACATAACTTGGATTGAAAAAGTTAAAGCCTGCTGTTAAAATATATTTTTCTATATTAGAGCGGACAAATAATCGGGCTTAAGAAGCAAGTTGCTGGTTTAAATATTTTGATATTTTTCTACCAATAAAACCTAAATCCAGAGGCCTTAAATCTGACACTTAATCATCGTAATGGATCAATATATACTCGCTTTAGATCAGGGGACTACCAGCTCCAGAGCAATAATTTTTGATAAAAATGCTAATATAAAGGCCGTTGAGCAATCAGAGTTTACCCAGATTTATCCCAAACCTGGTTGGGTAGAACATGATGCGATGGAGATATGGAAGACGCAACTTGAAGTTGCTCAAAAGGTTTTGAAAAAAAACAAAATCTCCGCTTCACAAATTGCGGCCATTGGAATTACCAATCAGAGAGAAACTACGGTCATATGGGATAGAAATACAGGAGAGCCCATCCACAACGCTATTGTTTGGCAGGACAGGCGTACCGCTTCGATTTGTGATCAGATGAAAGCAGATGGACTTGAAGATTATGTTCGACAAAATACAGGCTTGGTGGTAGATGCGTATTTTTCGGGAACAAAGGTCAAATGGTTATTGGATAATGTCGAAGGGGCCCGGGAAAAAGCAGAAGCGGGGCAGTTGGCTTTTGGTACAATAGACAGTTGGCTTGTTTGGAACCTGTCCAAAGGTGACGTTCATATCACCGACTTTACAAACGCATCCCGTACGCTTCTTTACAATATTAAAAACCTGGAGTGGGATCAGAAGATGCTTGAGTACCTGAATATTCCGGATTCTATGCTTCCCGAAGTCAAAGCTTCCAGTCAGGTTTATGCAAAGACTACTTTGCTAGGAGGTGAAATTGCTATTGCGGGAATTGCGGGCGATCAGCAGGCAGCATTATTTGGCCAGGCTTGTTATCAAACGGGTATGGTAAAAAACACCTATGGAACGGGCTGTTTTATGCTGATGAACACCGGAAAATCTTTTATACAGTCCAGGTCCGGATTGCTAACAACCATAGCCTGGGGGATAAACGGAGAGGTAAATTATGCCCTGGAAGGCTCGGTATTCATTGCTGGAGCTGCGATCCAATGGTTAAGGGATGGACTTAAAATCATTGATGAAGCACCGGATTCAGAGTTCTATGCGATGAAAGTAAGAGATACACTAGGGGTTTATGTAGTTCCTGCTTTTGCGGGTTTGGGGGCTCCCTATTGGGATATGTATGCGCGCGGAGCAATCTTTGGCCTTACCCGGGGGACCACGAAGGCACATCTTGTAAGAGCTACACTGGAATCGCTGGCTTATCAAACCAGGGATTTGCTCGACGCTGTGGAAAAAGATGCAGGAATGGAACTTACCGGATTAAGGGTTGATGGCGGAGCCTGTGCGAATAATTTACTGATGCAGTTTCAGGCAGATATCCTGAATACTAAAGTAGAACGACCGGCAGTGATCGAGACTACGGCTTTAGGCGCCGCTTATTTAGCAGGATTGGCGGTTGGCTACTGGCAAATGGATGAGATCAGTCGCAACTGGCAAATTGATCATACTTTTAAACCCAAAATGGAAACAGAACGCCGAAATAAGCTATATCGTGGCTGGATGAAAGCAGTTGAGCGGTCGAAGGGCTGGGAAGATATGGAATAAAGCAAAGCAATAATGCTAAAATTTATTTTCAAAAGGCTGATTCAGGGTATCGCGGTATTGTTCCTCGTCGTGATAATCATTTCTTCTATCATTTACCTGGCTCCGGTTGAACCGGAACGTCTGACCTTTGGTCAACGCTATGATAGTTCTACGCTCGAGATGAAAAAAAAGGAATTGGGGCTGGACAGGTCTCTTTTCGTACAGTTACTTTATTATTTGAGGGATATTTCACCTGTATCTATTCATGAGAATTCGGAAACTGCCCGGGAAAAATATCATTATTTAAAGCTAATTCCGTTTGGTGATAAGGCGCTCGTGCTTAAAAGGCCCTATCTCCGCGAATCTTTCCAATCGGGAAGAAATGTAGGTGAAATGCTGCTGGAGAAGTTGCCACAGACAGCTATCCTGGCATTAGCGGCTATTTTACTTGGCCTCTTGGTAGGGGTCGTACTGGGGGTAATTTCTGCTCTTAATCATAATAATTGGTTTGATAACTCTGCCGTGATCACTTCAGTAATAGGTATCTCCATACCCAGTTATGTATCGGCAATGATCCTTGCCTTGATTTTTGCGTATTATTTTAAATACTTTGAAGTCAGTGGCAGCCTTTTTGGCCTGGATGATTTTGGGGATAAAAAGATATTTTGGAAAAATCTGATTTTACCGGCTGTTGCACTGGGTATTCGTCCGATTGCAATTATTACTCAATTAACCCGATCTGCAATGCTGGATGTCTTGTCTCAGGATTATATTCGAACGGCCAAAGCCAAAGGACTTTCGTATTATGGCGTTGTCTTTAAACATGCTTTGCGAAATGCATTAAACCCGGTATTGACCGCCGCTTCGGGTTGGTTTGCAGCCTTATTGGCTGGAGCTTTTTTTGTGGAAAATGTATTCGATTATAACGGCTTGGGGCAATTGACCGTAGATGCACTTTTGTCTTATGATATTCCGCTTGTATTGGGAGCTGTTTTGTTGACCGCTTCGATCTTTGTTGTCTTAAACATTCTTGTGGATATTCTCTATGCTTTCCTGGATCCGAGAATTCGGATCGGTAGATAAAACCAAGGACTGCTGTAAGACAGATTTTAGATGTTTTTCTAACTTTTAATAAAATAGAACGTTTCGATCTTGGAACTTCCAGATACTCGCACAGATTGGAAGATTAAATTAATAATGTAAAATTAAATGAAATGCTAAGGAGAGTTTTACGGTTTGCCCTGTTCCTATCTTTTTCCTTCAACGCAGCTGCACAAAATCCTTGGGTGAATGCAAAAGGATCAATCTATGCCCAGGTTTCGGCTACCTTTCTTTCCTACGATCAAATATTTGGTAGTGATGGAGATGTTACAGAATCTGCTTTTGAGACAACAGATAATACGATCGGCCTTTTTGGAACCTACAGCGTAACAAATAATACCGAACTTATATTTAATGTACCGTTTAAGGCAGTTAGTTCTAATAACCTGGATTTGTCCGGGCTTGGTGATCTACAGCTAAAAGTAAAACATCAGCTACTAAAGAAAATACCACTGGCCATTTTCTACGGTTACACAGCCCCCACAGCATCTAGAGATGGAATTGTTCGAACTGGATTTAATCAACACGCGATTGACGTCGGACTAAGCGGAGGCTTATCCAATAATAACTTTTTCGGCTACCTTTCTTTGGCTTACAGATACCGGGATAATATACCCAATCAGAGCATTATCGAAGCGGAGGTAGGGGCTAACATTAAGTTGGATAAAAAGCAATTATACCTGATGTTCCATATTGATGGAGCGCTTAATTTCACCGACACTACTGACCCGGAGGCGGATGAATCCGTTTTATACCATAATAACGGTCAATTTTTAGCGCCTGGTTTAAAACTATCTTTTAATGCTTATAAAAATTGGTGGATTAACCTGGGGACATTTGGAGCATTCAAAGCTGAGCATCAAGGGGCGGCACCGACTTTTACGATTGGCCTTGCTTATAATAATAAGAATTAAAAAAACGGCCCGCAATATTGCAGACCGTTCGAACAGGATTAGTATGAAACAAAATCGACTTTATATATCTTATCTTAAAGAGTAGATTAGAAGCTGATTCCTACTGAGGCGACGAATCTACCCGGAGCTCTATCAAAATTGAAGTCTTGACCAAAGAAGGAGATATGATCGCCAAACTTCTGGAAATTGCCCTCGTAATTCAAATCGATCATAAGCTTCCACAGGTCCAAACCGATACCTGCGCGATAGCCCCAGGTCATTTCATCGAATTTCTGACCGTAGCCGTCTATATCGAATAATTCTGATGTACTATTGATGTGTACATGTGCTACCGGACCACCCTGTAAGCGCAGTAAACCATAATCCAGTCCTAACATCAGGGGTAAATCTAGATTTTGGAAACTTTCGGTTTTAATAACATTAACTACTTGCCCTCCGGAAAAATCCTTTAAGTTATAATTGACAGAACTGGAATTGAAAAGTACTTCGGGCTGAATATAAAACCGTCCGATTTTCGCTTGTGCGAATAAACCCATGTGGATACCATAGTTTGCATCGGCAACGGAAAGACCAAACTGCTTAGCAGATTCACTATCTGTAATAATCAATTCACCCGGAACTACATCCATAGTACTCATTCCACCACGGATACCGGCTTTTACTTGAGCTTGAAGACTTTGAAAGGCTAAAAAACAAACGACTAATAGCAACAATGACTTTTTCATAACGATAGATTTTAGTTTTTACAAATCGGGATTTAATTGCAACCCGCAAAATCTTTGGTTTTATTAAACTATCTCTATTTCTGATTTAGTATCTAACCGTGTGTAAGTTTTAGCGAGTTTAACCCTTTGACTCAATGAAATCGCCGATCAAGCATTTTTTAACAGCCTTTAACAAATTTTTAAGAGCTATGCCGATTTTGACGGAAAATTCTGTAAATTACTGTTAAATACTTTGTTTGAAAACAAACATTTCCAATCCTTGATACAGAAGTCTTTACTCCTTTTACTTACAAATAATTGTTATTATTATGTTTAGGCGTATTATTAGCTGCTTGTTTAGTCTTTTTATTACTTGCTCATTATTTGCACAAACAATTTTAGTTCATCCATATTTACAGGATGCGGAACCGAATTCCATTAAGATATTATGGGAAACCGATGGAGGTTCCAGCCATTCGGTAAGTTGGGGGACAAGCAATAGTAACCTGGATCAATCGGTCAACGCAGGTTCCGAAACCACCTCGGGGACCAATATGTTGCACACGACTAAGCTTGTTGGTTTGTCTGCTAATACGAGGTACTATTATCAGGTAACTTCTGATGCAGTATCTTCTTCCATTTCTGAATTTATTACCCCTCCATTAAAATCCTCCGAACAGTCCTTTAATTTGATAGCCATGAGTGATATGCAAAAGGATAACTCATTTCCCTTAAAATTCCAGGAAGTAGTACAAGACGGAGTACTTGATTATTTTGAAACACAGTATGGTGAAGATGATATCGCAGAACATCTGGGCTTTGTTTTAGTTCCGGGAGATTTAGTACAGAATGGAAATAATTATGCTCAATGGCAAAACGATTTTTTTGGACAAGCGGAACCTCTTTTTTCAAAAGTTCCTGTATACCCGGTACTGGGGAATCACGAGGCAAATAGTAATTATTACTTTCAATACTTTTCACTTCCCGAAAATGGATCAACGGGCTATCTGGAACATTGGTATTATAAAGATTATTCCAATGTCCGAATCATTGGCTTAAATTCCAATAGTGGTTTTCGCTTACAAGAACAGTTGGACTGGTTGGAGCAGACTTTGGATGAGGCTTGCCAAGATGATGATATCGATTTTGTTTTTGCACAACTGCACCATCCTTACAAATCCGAATTGTGGACTCCCGGGGAATTGGATTATACAGGTGATGTGATCAGTCTTCTAGAAAATTTTTCAAGCGATTGTGGAAAACCATCCATTCACTTTTTTGGTCATACACACGGTTATTCTCGTGGGCAATCCAGGGACCATAACCATCTTTGGGTAAATGCTGCAACTGCCGGTGGTGCGATTGATAACTGGGGAGAATTCCCCAATGCCGACTACGAAGAATTTTCAGTTTCAATTGATGAATATGGCTTTGTATTATTGGAAGTACAAGCGGGAAACGATCCTCAATTTGTATTAAAAAGAATAACTCGAGGAGATCAATCGACGACTATAGATAATGAAGAACAAGATCAAATTACAATTAAGAAGAATGCAACGGCTCCGCAACAACCAAGCGGAATATTTCCTTCGGCGGAAGAGGTAAGTCCAGATTGTTTTATTCTTCAGGCCGATGCTTTTAATGATCCCAACGATCAGCATCAGGCGAGTCATTGGCAAATTTCAACCGACTGCGGTGATTTTTCTGCTCCGGTTTTCGAAAGTTGGAGACAGCACGAAAACTGGTATAATGAGATCAATACTCAGGCCGATGATGATTTAACGAATGAAGAGGTGAATGGTCTAAACGAAAATTCTAATTACTGTTGGAGAGTACGTTACAGAGATCAGTATTTGGAGTGGAGTGATTGGTCGAGTCCTGTGTCTTTTGAGACGGGAACTTCCGGGCTCACCGATAATTTATTATTGAATGCAGGCGCGGAGGATGGCGTGAATGACTGGACCGTTGAAACAGGGATAATTGAATCCCTGACCGACGGGGAATGTAATGGAGAAGCACCTTACAGCGGAACTTACTACTTTGCAGTAGGAGGTCTTTGTGATGGTAATGAAACAGATTTCTCTGAAGTATTTCAAACTATAGATGTCGAAAACTATGCGGATAAAATTGATCAGGGGATCAGTGAAGCCTTTTTTGGAGGATATTTATCAAACTACAGCGGAAGTGATGAACCATCTATGAAACTCGACTTTTTAGATGCTTCTTCAAATGTCATTGCTTCTTCCATAGAATTGAGTACGACTAGTGACCCCTGGGTGTTGTTGAATAGCAACGAGTTGATCCCTCCATTGACTAGATCTATCAAAGTAGTATTGACGGGTACCCGAAATGCTGGTTCCGATAACGATTCTTATTTTGATGATCTTTTTTTGCAAATTGATACTGTTGAAAATATTGACTGTGCGGAAGGTCCCTTACCCGTTGAGGTGTTTTCTTTTGATGTAAAATGTGAAAGTGATGTTGTCACCTTGGCTTGGCAAGTATTTAACGAATTGGATATTAATACATATCAAATCGAAAGAAGTAGTGATGGGCTAACCTGGAATAATATAGGAGCACTTGTTCCTTCTGCATCGATTCAATCTGTTAAATATTACGAGTATAGGGATTTTGATCAGTCTGAAAATCTTCAAAATTATTATAGAATTAAAATTGTGGAGAACGATGGTACCTTTTATTTCACGAAGATAGTATCCAATGACTGTTTTCAGGAAAAAATTTCAATTAAGCTTTTTCCGAACCCTGGATTTAATGATATCCTTTATCTTAATATCGAAACACCCGCTAATTATCCCATTGAAATTCGAATTACTGATCTCCTCGGAAGACCAGTTTATTACGATCAACAAAGTATTCATTCGGGAAGAAATTTATTAGAAATATTGACCGCCTCCTGGCCAACAGGCTATTATAATATCAATGTAAATACAGCGCATTGGCAATGGGCGGGAAAAGCCATTAAGCAGAGGTAGGCTTATATGTGTTTCCAGGTGTCTGATCTTTCTCTATTTTCTATTACCTTAGCGTTTTAAATTGAAGAAGATGTTGAAGATTAAAGAATCGATGTTTGTGGGAAGTTTTGTATCCGAGCGACAGTGTCCGGGAGATAGGAAGCCCGAATATGCCTTTATTGGAAGATCAAATGTGGGAAAATCATCTTTGATCAATATGCTTTGCGGGCGCAGAGATCTTGCCAAGGTTTCCAATAAACCCGGAAAAACTCAAACACTTAATTATTACCTGATTGATAAATCCTGGTATATTGTTGATCTTCCGGGCTATGGTTACGCTAAAATTTCCAAGAAAAAGCGATACGAGTGGGAAAAAATGATTGAGGGTTATATGCTCAAGCGCCAAACTCTTGGCTGTGCATTTACATTGATTGACCTGAATGTACCTCCCCAGCAAATCGATATCGAGTTTATGAACTGGATGGGGAAAATGAGAATACCATTCGTCATCGTATATACCAAAACCGATAAAATGGGGATCAGTAAACGCAATAAACAGTTGCAGATGTTTCGGGATGAGATGCATAAATATTGGAATGAACTTCCGCAGGAATTTATTACTTCTTCGGAGAAAAAGACAGGTCAGGAGGAGATACTGGATTTTATCAATGAACTAAATACTCAATTTTATGGTACAATCCAGTCTTAAAAAAGAAATCAAAAAGTACCCTCCGGTTATTGAGCGGATCGAAGATTGGCCCATATATAAATTGAGTGAGGACAGAGAGGCCTTTATCAGAGAGATTAACCAATTCACTTTAGATAAATTAACGAATAAAAAGCCGGAAGTCGTTAGTGATCTTTTGGCTAAGACGATTTACCTGGAGCGAATCCGGGTGAAAGAAGAACCCTGGAAAGTAGATCCACCGAAGGAAAGGCAGTTCTGGAATAAGGTTAGAAAAAACCTGGTACGAAAATCTTTGGACAAAGAAGCAGAAGCTGCCAAAGCTTCCAATGAACAAATTCTCAAAACTATTATTTCAACCTATTCGGAGGAAATCGTAGGCACTTTTAAAATCAAAACTTTTTTATTTGCCAGAAAATTTTTGACGGCTTTTTTCAGTCGATTGTTGAATACCGCAGCGAGCCGAAACTTCCGGCGACTATGGGGCGGTAAGCATCAGTTAATTGATCGCCTGAAAGTAATGGGCGAAACAGATACGATCCGTAGTTTAATGACCAGAGGAACCGTTGTGGTTGTCCCTACGCATTTTAGCAATTTGGATAGCATTCTGATTGGCTATGCGATGGATGCCGTACTCGGTTTACCTTCCTTTTCCTACGGAGCAGGGCTCAATCTCTACAATACGGGCTATACGGCTTATTTTATGAACCGGCTCGGAGCCTATCGGGTAGATCGAAGAAAGAAAAATCCAATTTATCTGGAAACCTTGAAAGCGATGTCTACGCTTTCTATCAAAAGAGGTACAAATTCTCTCTTTTTTCCCGGAGGTACACGCTCCCGCTCCGGAGCTATGGAAACCAAACTAAAGATGGGCCTGATGGGAACAGCGGTTGAAGCGCAAAGGATGTTATGCGAAGAAGGTAAAAAGGAAAAAGTATTTATTGTTCCATTGATTCTCGGTTATCATTTTGTACTGGAAGCCAAATTCCTTATCGAACAACATTTGAAGAAAACGGGTAAAGAACATTTTTTACAAATAAAGGATGCTTCCTATAGCCGAAGAAAGATTTTGCGCTTTATCTGGCGGCTCTTTTCAAAAAGTTCGGATATTACTTTGTCTTTTGGAAAACCGATGGATGTTGTTGGCAATTTTGTTGATGAAGAGGGGAGAAGCTTTGATAAATGGGGAAATGAAATTGATATCGAAGACTATTTTAAAACGGATAATATAATTACCGCAAACCTGCAGAGAGAACAGGAGTATACCCGGGTATTAGCTGAGAAAATTGCAGATCGATTTCACAAGGACAATATTGTTTTAAGCAGCCATCTGGTATCATTTGCTGTATTTAATATACTATTTAATCAGAATGCAGATCTCGACCTCTATGGTATATTGAGATTGCCTTGTGAAGATTATGTTTTTGAAATAGATCAGGTGCGTCAGGTTATTGAAATACTCAAAGATGAGTTAATTGAAATGGAACAATGTGGGGAAATCAAATTATCCGAGCAAATTCGAATGGATACGTTGAACCTGATTCGACACGGTGTAGAAAACGTCGGAAATTTTCATGCTTTGAATCCGCTCAAATTTAATAAGGAAGGAAATTTAGTCAGCGAAGATTTTAATACCCTGTACTATTATCATAATCGCCTGGAAAACTATAATCTTCATAAGAAAATCGGAAAAATGAAGCCAGTATTGACCAGTCTGTAAAATGGTTTTTATTTCGAATGACTTATTCCTAAAGAAAAAGCCAGGACGGAAATTTAATAGTCAAAACATAACCGAATCATATAAAACTATCCTTGCCTTTATACAATTTTATACTTTTTCCGAAAATGGTTGGCTGCCAAAATACTGCCTGCAATACCAATTACCGTTGGCATTATCCAGAGTACCAGTCCCGGTAAAAAATGGATATTCGTTACTGCGAATGCGGTAAAAGTGGCAATATAGGCACCAATCATTCTGACGAGATGCAAAATTATCCAGTGTTTGGGTTTACTCTTTTTTCCGAATCTCTTCAAATCCCTGGAAGAGAAAAGAAAGCAAATCGTACCGAAAACGCCCAGAATAATGGCAGTGTAGAGTATTCCTGTACTGGCTAGATAAATAGCATATCCGAGCATAATCAAACTGGTAATAAAGGTGATGAACATATAAATCTTGTCAAAGCTCTGTAAATGCTCCCAACCTTTTCGTTTTGAAAAACGATATCCGCTCAGGGCCAGATAAAAGCTGAATATACCTATGGTAAATAAAAAGGCATTGCTTTTGATTAGTGCCATGGGTTGGCTACTGATAAAAACGCCAAACATCGACCAGAAGTAAATTAAACCGCTTTGATTATGAAGTTTGCCACCTTTTTTTGCAATCATAGGAATAAGTCCTACAATCAAAGCGGTGAATCCAGAGATGACATGTATGATCAGTAATACGTTAAATATAAAATCCATATTAGTTGGGTTTTAATGGTTTACAGCAAGTATTAAAACCTGAACTTCTTGATTCGTTTGGTCACTCCCGGATAGTAAACGACCTGAATGAAGTTGAATTCGATATTATCAAATGAAATTTTCAAATCGTCGGAAGGGTTGAGATGAAGTGCCGGGAAATACCTGAGGTTGGTTCTTAAAACAAAGCTTTGCAACCTGGTCGGCCGGATATCCCATCCGAATATAATTCCTGGAGCAATCTTATTTTCCTTAATATCAAAAATGCTTTGTTCCTGATCGGTTTCTTTGGCTTTTAACCGCTCGAAACTGATTGCAGGTCCGATGAAAGGAACAAAACCATGATAATCTCCTATAAATTTGTAAGCTTCCAGCGTAATTGCATTTCGGGATAGTTCTTGACTTAGGCCGTATGCACCTAGACTAGCGCCCATTTTTCGATACGAAATATTGAGGTGAATGTCTGGTCTAAAAAAGTAATAGCCCAAGCCCAGTTCAAAAAAGGTGTTACCATTTTTGTGATTCCCCAGAAAAGGGCGAATTTCATTATTGTAAGAAGACTCTCTGACGAAAAATACACTTGAATAGCCCAAACCTACCGATAAACCATCCAGTAATCTTTCTTCGGACATTGCATTGATCTTTTTGTCAAAGTAACCGTTTTCTGTCCAGGTAGAAGCTCCCAAAGTTGTGTCGAAATAAAATTTATAGCCGATATTAAAAGTAAGTGATGGACTTTCAATTTGTCTGCTGATTGCTCTATCGATATAGTATTCTGATTGCCTATGATGATAAAAAGACATTCCAAGCTCGATCAGACTGTTTTTATGGTTGAAAGTAAAACCGGCATGCAGCGGAATTCTTGCTTTTACCCAATCCGTTCCATCGCCGTTTTGATCGGAAGATTGTGTGAAGTATACGGTATTAAGAGAAAAACCGACAAAGGGGCGAAGCTTATGGTGTTCGATTCGCCAGGGAAAGAATTTCATACCCGTTTCAACCGAAGTACTAAAAGTAGCCTTTACACCCTCAACAGATTTCAGATTAAAATTTGCCAGGGGGATATGGATATAGAATTCGGCATGCCCCCAGAAGTGTAAGCCGGAAATGGTTAACCTGGGAATCAGTGTATTTCCAAATTTGTAATCCTGGACATTATTACTACTGTTTATAAAAGCGGACTTGCCATTTTGGGGTAGATATTGTAAGTCCAGACCAATTACAGTTTGGGCAAAACTGTACCTGCGATTTCCATCCAGATAAGGTTGTGCCACTAGTGAGCTAAAAAGGGTTGCCAATAATTGAATTGTAAGAAGCAAAAGGATTTTTTTCATGATAAATAGCAATTTTGATTCATCGTTTGTTGATCTGCTACTACAAGATTAGCGGAAACCTGACTAGGATAAAAATTGCTGGGATATCTTGTAAAGGATAGGTATAAAAAGCCGTTTAAAGGTATGAAATGGCTGTTTTTGGGATGAATGGCCCTCCAAAATTTAGCTTAAAATAGCTTGTAATGCCTGTGATTTGCTGCGAGCTACGGGAATCGGTTTATCAATATGTTTCAGCCATAAACTGTATCCCTTGGCATTACCATCGACGGATCGGATCAGGGATTTATTGACGATAAAAGCTCGATGACATCTGAAAAATTCGGGATATTTTTCGAGCTTTTGTTCCATGGTTTTCATGCGGTTTCTGATCCTTCCGGAACTTAATACATCATTTGAATCCAGATAAAAACAATCGATGTAATTACCTACACTGGTTAAATAAACAATGTTGGAAGAAGGAATGCTTAAATTCTGTTTTTCAATTTCTGATTCTAGAAGTACCATTTTTTCCTGGTGCTTTGGCAGCTCCATTTTACCTACCTGATCCAAAATATGTTGATTCATAATTTGTGCATCCCTCAAATGCCTGCGTAAAGCAAGGTTACTTCTGATAACCAATGTTCCACCCACAATAATGCTGGCTATTGACAAAGTCCATATTAGCATTCTTGTAAAAGCACTGCCATTGAAAGGCATAAACCCTGCGTAGACAGTATAGAGGTAATTGCCTATTGCAATCATCAGAGTAATAAAAATCAACTGCGTAAACTCTTTCCAAACGGTCCAGCTGTCTTCATTGAATAATTTGGGAAAGAAATGAACGGGAATTTTGTTTGTAATAATTATGATTAGAAAACTTATCAAACCGTAAATGGCAGTGGTTTTGACTAAAATAGTGTGTTCTAATCTGTCCAGTTCAAATGGTTTGAATATAAATAGAAACAGGGAAACGAAAAGTCCGATAAATACCGCAGTATACCACAGATTTTGGGGCTTGCTATAGGGAAAAGGCTTGTTTAAAAATCGTTTCAATGTCTTATGGCGCTTTTAGAAATAAATGTAAGAAAACTTGTTGGATTTGCGATTTAAACAGAAGGGTTCAATTGCGAAAATACCCAAAAGAGGAACGATCATTTCATCTTAATATTTACTGCATTTCTAGTAAGGTTTTCAAATGTTTGCTCTAAAAAGCTTAGTGATTTGTTAAAAAAGGCTCATTACCACACGTTTCCTTCTAATATATCGTATCATACAACGTAAGGGCTTTTGACTTGCTCTGTTATAACAGTAACATCCTACATTGCTCTTCGTTCACTTGATGATAGAACCCTAATCTTTATTGATTGTGATACGAATGAGACAATAGTCAAAAAATTTAAGTGTCTTTATGAAAACTATTTTACAAGTACTTTGCTTTGTATGCTATTTTTTAAACTTGTCTGCACAGAATACTCAACAACGCTTTACGCTTAGTGGATATATCTCTGATGCTGCTTCTGGAGAAGAGCTGATCTCCGCTAATGTTTTCGATCAAAAAAGCGGAAAAGGGACCGTTTCCAATACTTATGGCTTTTTTAGTTTGACCCTGCCTAAAGATTCAGTGGTTCTATCAATTTCTTATATCGGTTTTGAAACGAAAACGGTTAAGTTATTACTAGATAAAGATATCAGTATGAATTTTAAATTGTCCAGTGCCGTGGAGTTAGAGGCAGTGGAAGTAGTCGCTGAAAAGTTTGACCGGATTGAAGAAGAAACTCAAATGAGCAGGGTAGAAGTACCTGTAGAGCAAATTAAAAAAGTACCTGCATTATTAGGGGAGGTTGATGTTTTGAAAACACTTCAACTCCTTCCCGGTGTTCAGTCCGGTGGAGAGGGGCAAAATGGCTTATATGTACGTGGTGGAAGTCCTGACCAGAATCTGGTTTTGCTGGATGGTGTTCCGGTCTATAATGTTTCACACCTTTTAGGTTTCTTTTCTGTTTTTAATGCGGATGCGATTAAAAACGTTACCCTGACCAAAGGAGGCTTTCCCGCTCGTTACGGTGGTCGGCTTTCTTCAGTTTTGGAGATCAATATGAAAGAAGGAAATACCTCAAAATTACGAGGGGAGGGGTCTATTGGTCTGGTTTCTTCCAAACTGACTTTAGAAGGCCCTCTGGGATCAGAGAATACTTCTTTCATCGTTTCTGGCCGTCGAACTTATATTGATCTGCTGGCCAGGCCCTTTATTAAATCTCAAGTTGAGGAAGGAGAAAGTTTTAACCTCAAATTGTTTTTCTACGATCTGAATGCAAAAATTAATCACAAGTTTAACGATAAACATCGCTTGTATTTTAGCACCTATTCCGGTTCTGATGTGTTTGGTGTGGATTCTAAAGAAACTTATGAGGATGGGGACTATTTTAAACTAAACAATCAGACGGATTGGGGAAATATCACTGCGGCATTGAGATGGAATTACCTGATCACCAATAAATTATTTGCAAATACTACCCTGACGTACAGCCAGTTTAATTTCAATTTGACCGCTGCGGTAGAAGACAAGTACGGGGAAAATCTCGATGCTTATTCCGCAAAGTATACCTCGGGAATTTATGACTGGGCAGGTAAAATTGATTTTGATTACATCCCCAATCCCAATCATTATATCCGCTTCGGAACAAGCATCACTCACCATCGATATGATCCCGGAGCTTTTCAGTTTGAAGTCCAATCGGATGATATTGATTTTGATACGATTCTGGGATCTCAGGAAGCCAAATCTTTTGAATATACGCTTTATTTAGAAGATGAAATGAGTTTTGGTGCCTTTAGAGCCAATCTGGGGGTCCATGCTTCGGGATTCAAGGTTCGGGGGAACGAGAGCGAGTTTTATTATTCGGTTCAGCCGAGAATTGGCCTGAGGTATTTGCTAAATAATGATCTGGCCATTAAAGCTTCCTTCAATACAATGGCTCAATATATCAATTTGCTGACCAATGAATCGCTGAGTTTGCCTACCGATCTGTGGGTTCCGAGTACCAAAAGGATACGACCACAAACGGCCTGGCAGGTGGCCGGGGGAGTTGCAAAAACCTTGTGGGATGAATATGAGTTTAGTGTCGAAGCTTATTATAAGCAAATGAAAAATGTGGTTTCTTATAAGGAAGGAGTTGACTTTATCGGATTGGAAAACGACTGGCAGGACAAGGTTACACAGGGAGACGGAGAATCCTATGGACTGGAATTGTTTTTACAAAAAAAGAAAGGGAAAACGACCGGGTGGCTAGGTTATACCTTGAGTTGGAACTGGCGGCAATTTGCGGAAATCAACGGAGGGGAAAGGTATCCTTTTAAATACGATCGTCGCCACGATGTTTCCCTGGTGCTTTCTCATCAAATCAATAAAAATGTTTCAATAACTGGAGCTTGGGTTTATGGTACCGGGAATTCTATTACTTTGCCATTGTTTAGATACACCACACCTATTTACGTGGATTTGCAAAATCAGCAGGTATACATAAGAGAAGTAGAGACCATTGGCAAGAAAAATGCTTTTAGGATGGCCGCCTACCACCGGCTTGATATTAACATTGAGTTTTACAAAAAGAAGAGAATTTACGAACGTTGGTGGACGATTGGAGCTTATAATATCTATAACCGGAATAATCCCTATTTTATTTATTCTGGCAGGGATGATCAGGGAAATCGTACTTTCCGACAGGTAAGCCTTTTTCCAATAGTTCCTTCCGTATCATGGAGATTTAAGTTTTAAAATAATTGATAAAAAAGAAGAAGCGATGCAAAATATTAAAGTTATAGTTTTATTGATATGTATAACTGCTTTATTGACAGCTTGTAAAGATGATTTTTTTGATCAGGTTGTTGATGTGGATATTCCCGAACACACGCCGGCCCTAGCGGTGACCTGTAATCTTTCAAATCAGGATTCCATCTTGCTTGCCTATGTGACCAGCAGTATTGGAGTTCTGGAGCAGGAAAATCCCGAAACCATTACGGATGCGAAGGTAGAACTCTTCAAAAATGGGGAACTCTTTCATACTTTACCATATATTGATCAGGGCTTTTACGGCTGGGAAATTGAAGGGCTGCTTGGTAACGAAAATGATACCTACGAATTGCGCGTGGAAAAGGAAGGTTTTGAGTCTGTAAATTCTATGCAACGAATGCCGGATCAAATCGATATTATCTCGGCAAGTTTTGAAAAAGATGGAACAATCGATCCGGAAGGTGAAAGAGTAGATGAATTGGTGATCAAATTTAAGGATCAAAAAGATGTCGCCAACTATTATAAAGTCGAGGTGTATTTTGAATTTACAATAGAAGATATAACTTATCGACAGGATTACTATTTTGATTCTAATGATCCTGCCGTCAATTTTACCAATGATGGTATCTATTTACCAGATATCATTTTTGATGGAAACACTTATGAATTAAGGTTATATGCCTATGATTTGTTTGTGGATGAATTCTGGGAGAATCCGGCACTGATTGTAAATCTGGTGCATCTTTCATCTGATAAATACTTTCGTGAAACATCTATCAGAGCTTACGAAAATTCCGAAGACAATCCTTTTGCCGAACCTGCAGTGATTTTCAGCAATATTGAAAACGGCTACGGCATATTTTCCCTGGAGGCAGTTGGCCCGGAGTATAGAATTCCGCTTTAGAGGATATTCCGGGTATTAGTTATTCTGATTGTGAAATTAAGAGATAATTAAAACTAGATTTCCCCTTGATCGAGTAAATGTTTGACTTTAAATATGGCAGCTACGGAAAGGGAATCCGTTATGCGTCCGTCGATAACCATCTGGTAAACCTCATCGAAAGGTAATTTTTTGATTTTTAATTCTTCGGTATCTTCTGGTTCGGCTTCCCCGAAAGCCAGTTCCTGTGCCAGAAAAGCCATCCCGCGTTCATTGGTAACACTGTTTGATACTTGTAAATCGAGTATTTTGGTCCAGCGGGCTGCCCGGATTCCCGTTTCTTCAATAAGCTCCCTTTTGGCTGCTTCCAAAGGAGAAGTACCCAGGAGCGCACCGCCTTCCGGGATTTCCCAGGTATATTCATTCATCGTATATCTGTACTGGCCCACCAGCCAGGTATTTAGATCCGCATCCAGAGGAACAATGCCCATAGCCAGATTCTTGAAATGTACAACGCCATAGATACCCTCACCGCCTTTTGGATTAATAACTTCGCAATGTGTGACTTGTATCCAGGCATTATCATAAACCTGTTTAACTGAATTCGTTTTCCAGGGATTCATATTTTTTATTTTTCTTATTTTTAAATATATCCTCTCAACCAGTAAACGATGTATCCAACCCATTCCTTCAATAGCATTTCCCAGCGCCATAACCCGTCATGATTTGGAAAAAAGATAGAGTTGGGAGTAACTCTTATACGTTCTGCGATTACATCGGTAGAGAATGCGGTAAAGGCTACCGCTTCTTTTTTAAAACAGCCCTTTGATCTTCGCATATGGAAACCGGATGTAATGAGCAGGCACTTGGCATCTGGATAAGATTGGTCCAAAATCGCTTTGGTAAAAACTGCGTTTTCATGCGTATTTCTGGAATCTGGTTCCAGGATGATATCCTCTTGTTTTATCCCCATGGAGCGCAGATAAGATTCCACCTCTGCTGCTTCGCTTCTTTCATCGAGTAGAATACTTCCAGAGCCTCCGGTAAGTAACATCTTTTTTATAATTCCTTTTTTGTATAATTCTACTGCCTGGGTCAATCGATTGGCTCTTTTTGAAAAATTATAACGATCTCTGGGGTATATCTCAAAATTTGAATAGCCGCCCAGTACTATTCCGATGTCGTACGTTTCCAGTTGGGATACCGGTATTACATCGGATTCCCAGGCTTTAATGACCAGATTGAAAATAAAGTGATTGGAGAAAAATATTAATAAACCGACAGCCAGATTACGACAGCGTTTTTTCCACTTTTGATTTTTACCAAATACGGCATAAAGCAACAGACCCACAATCCAGTTAAGTGGAACAATGAGAAAATAAAGGACTTTTGAAAGGACAAAAAACATATCTAGAAATTATTCGGGGCTCTCGGACCAGCTAAAAAGTGATCGATAAACATTTGCAACATATCCGGTTGAAATATAGCAGCCATGGCGATTGTGAAAACAAAACCATAAACGGATCCCCAGAAATGGGCATTATGACCAATATTATCGCCACCTCTTTTATCCATATAGGAAGAATAGAGTAAATAACCGACTCCTAATAGAATTGCGGGTAAAGGCGGGAATTTGAACCATGCCCATGGGTCAAACAAGATATAGGCAAAAACTATTGCGGAAGTCCCTCCGGAAGCTCCCAGTGCCCGATAGAAGCCATTATCCTGATGGCGAAAATACTGGGGAATACTGGAGATGATGATTGCTCCCAGGTACAAAATCAAAAATATAATGCGACCTTTGACTGGTCCAAAACCTTTTATAGTAGCGCCTGAATGAAAGATCAGTTCCTGTTCTGAAGTGAAAATGTATTCTATATGATCACCAAAAACGTATAAAACATACATATTGACAATGAGGTGCATCAGATCGCCATGGATAAATCCATGTGTAATGAAGCGATAAAGCTCTCCACGCTCTTTAATGGATACCGGATAAAAGATTAGTTTTTGTTTCATTAATTCATTGCCAAAGGCCTGATAGGAGATCAGGGAGGTCATGACAACTAATATTAAAGTCAATGTTATAGACATAAAACCAGGTTTAGGCTTCCAATTTTTATTAAAATCAATTTCTTAATCCACATAAGCACTACGCATTATGATAGGGTTCGCCTTTTAAAATCGTCATCGCGCGATAAATCTGTTCGACCAGAAATAAACGAATCATCTGATGAGAAAAAGTCATTTTCGATAGCGATAGCTTGGCATCTGCTCTTTGATAAACGGCCTCTGAAAAACCATAAGCACCACCAATTTGAAAAACAATGCGTTTTTTTGACCTGCTTAATTGTGCTTCCAGATATTTTGCGAAAGCTATGGAAGCATAAGTCTTTCCCTTTTCATCCAATAAGATCAAAAGATCATCGTCTTTTAGCTTTTTTAAAATTAATAGTCCTTCTTTTTTCTTGAGTTCTTCGGGAGAGAGGTGTTTGGCTTGTTTGACATCTGGTATAATCTCTGCCTCAAAGGGCAGATACCTGCGCAAGCGTTTTATATAAATATCCATTCCTTCTCCAATGTATGAAAAAGCAGTTTTACCAATCATCCAAAAAGCAACTTTCATAAACAGGATATCATTGATGGAGTAAAATAGCTAATATGTGTTTACTTATTGGCAATGATAATTCAATTTTTCGGAAATTTGAAAAGAAAAGGGCAGGATAATCGTTTATATTTGCAGACTAAGATAAAAGTCCAGATTTAAAGGAACACTTAATAACAAACAATATTAGTAACGTCACTCTCATGAAAACCATTTTTTTTATTCGGCATGCAAAATCCAGTTGGGAAGACATGTCTTTGCGGGACCGGGACCGGCCACTCAATCCAAGAGGACTCAGAGATGCCCCGTTTATGGCCAAACTACTGAAAGCAAAAACACCGCAAATCGATAAATTGATCTCGAGTCCGGCAAATAGAGCTTTTACGACTGCAAGTTACTTTGCGGAAGCATATGGACTTGATCAAGAGCAAATACAAGTAGAGAACGCGATATATGAAGCTTCTACCCTGGATGTGATGAATATTATAAATGCCCTGGATGATTCATTGAATACCGTGCTGGTTTTTGGACATAACCCTACATTTACAAGTCTGGCTAATATGTTCTCGCAGCAATATATTCCTAATGTACCGACTTGCGGAATCGTAGAAATACGTTCGGGAGCTTCTGCCTGGAAGGATTTGAATCAGGATAATTCTGCTCTCATAAACTTTCATTACCCAAAACAATATTTTTAAGCATTGCGGCAAAAAGTATTCTTTCTCGGTTTCATGGTTCTCTTCCTTTACTCCTGTCGCTCCGGAGTGGAAAAAACCGAAATTCCTCAGGAATTGCTTATACAGGTTCTGGTTGATGTCCATTTTGCAGAAGGAGCTTTACTCAATGCCCGCTTATCTGACCGGGATAGTTTGCGTAAACTGTATTATGCTCAAATTTTTGAAATACATCAGATTCGCGAGTCGGATTTTGAAAATGACATGACAATTTTGAAATACAATCCCAAGGAACTGGAACAACTTTATGAAAGAGTATTGGAAGAAATCAAGGAAAAGGAAGAAGAGATCAATAAAGAAAGTCCTAAACAAAAAAAGTAAAGTCTTCAAAGGGAATGAGGACTTTACTTAGACTTATGAGAGAATAATTAAAAGGCTCGTTAAAGATATGAACTTTCTAGTCTTATTCACAGCCATTATGATAAAATAGGCAAAATTTGCTATAAAACTATACATTTATTGAGTGAAACAAGCCGGAGTTCAAAACTTTGATCAAAACTATAATCATATTATTTATACCCGGGTAATTTAAAATTAACATTAAATTAATCTCTCTTAATCGACTTAATCATACCCTAAAACATAGTTTTGTAACCAAAATAATTCAAATGAGTAACTCTAATGTAAAGATTTTAGTTGTTGATGATGAACCGGATATTCTGGATTTCATTAGCTATAATCTAAGAAAAGAGGATTATCAGGTACAAACGGCTGAAAATGGTGTGGATGCACAAGATAAACTAAAGGCTTTTACGCCCGATTTGATCTTGCTGGACATCATGATGCCGGAAATGGATGGCGTGGAATTTTGTCGCGTACTGCGTACACAGCCGCAGTTTGACAATACAATTGTTGCTTTTCTAACAGCTAGAAATGAAGATTTTACTCAAATTTCTGCATTGGAAGTAGGCGGAGACGATTTTATCAATAAACCCATTCGCCCCAGAGTTTTGATCAGCCGGATTAAAGCTTTGCTTAGAAGGTCCTTGAGAGCGAATGATACGAATGAAGAGGTCGTTCAGATAGGTGACCTGACGATCGATAAGGAGAAAGTTTTGGTGATTCGGGATCAAACCAAAATCGAACTGGCGAAAAAGGAATTTGAATTATTGAGTCTTTTGGTCTCCAAGCCGGGAAAGGTATTTACACGGGAAGAAATTTTCAACCGTATCTGGGGGACCGATGTGATTGTTGGTAATCGAACAATTGATGTTCATATCCGTAAACTTAGAGAGAAGTTAGGGGATGATTATATTAAAACGGCAAAAGGGATAGGATATAAATTCGAATTTTAATGGTTAAAAATGTAACACCGAAACAGCTGGCAATTTATTCTGCTCTTTTCATCAGCTTGTTTGTTACGATAATTATTTCGCTGGGAGTTTTTGGTAAACTCCTAAGTACAAATTTTTTAAACGTTCTGCTCCTGGGTGTTTTAACTTTCGTAAGCGCCTATTTCATTATCAGTACAGCTCTGAAAAGATATATCTACCGCAAAATTAAGTTGATCTACAAAAGTATCCATAGCTCTAAACGATCTGCGAAGGACAAGAAGTACATAGATATGAATGAAGATATCATGACCGAGGTAGAACAAGAGGTTGCAGATTGGGCGACTTCCCGTGAAAATGAAATTGAATCCCTTCGGGAAATGGAGCAGTATCGTCGCGACTTTATGGGGGATGTTTCTCACGAACTTAAAACACCTATTTTTAGCATTCAGGGTTATTTGCATACACTTTTAGACGGAGCTTTACACGATGAAAAAATCAATGAAGATTATATACGCAAGGCAGCCAAAAATGTAGAGCGCTTGCAAACCATCGTAGATGATCTTGAAGCGATTTCCAGGCTTGAATCCGGAGAATTAATTCTCGATATCCGCTCCTTTGATATAAAGTTACTTTGTGAAGAAGTTTTCGAAGAACTGGAAATGCTGGCCAAGAGCAATGATATCAGTTTGGTTTTTAAGGAGGGAGCAGCCAATGCATTTCAGGTTAAAGCGGACCGGGATAGTATCAGACAAGTATTGGTTAATCTGATTTCTAATTCTATCAAGTATGGTAAAGAAGGAGGCCAGACAAAAATCTCTTTCTACGATATGGATAGCGTCATTTTAATTGAAATTGCGGATAACGGAATCGGTATTGCCGAAGATCATCTCAAGCATTTATTCGATCGTTTTTACCGTGTTGACAAAAGCCGTTCCCGCCGTCAGGGAGGCTCGGGACTGGGGCTTTCAATCGTTAAACATATTATCGAAGCGCATAAGCAAACGATTAATGTCCGAAGTACGGAGCATATTGGTTCTACCTTCGGTTTCACCCTGAAAAAAGGATAAAAATCAGCAAGCCGGCTATTCAACTTGACATTCGTTTTTTGTTTTCCCACCTTTGCATTTCTTTTTAACATTTTAACCCTCTTTAGCATGTCTACAAAAATAACCATGGAAGCTGGCGAACATTTGAAAGAATTTATCGCCTCTAATGAAAAAGGACAATCTATAAAAATGAGTGGCGACGGTTCAGCTCCCGGGCCGATGCAAACGGTACTTATGGCTATCGCCGGTTGCAGCACCATTGATGTTGTGATGATTTTAGAAAAAATGCGGCAAGGGCTGAAAGATATAAAAGTGGAAGTGGAAGGCGAACGCCAGGAAGAAATTCCGCGAATTTATACCAAAATTCATATCCATTACAAAATTTACGGGGAAGTAAAAGAAAATAAAGCCGAACAAGCCATAGCGATGTCTGTTGGCAAGTATTGCTCTGTTTCCAAAATGATCGAAAAATCTGCAGAAATCACTACGAGTTTTGAAATTATATCTTCATAATCGACTAAGTTCCAGTGATGAAATTTGAAACAAAAGCTATTCGGATTCAAACGGACAGAAGTCAACATCGTGAGCATAGTACTCCTATTTTCCCGACATCTTCTTTCCTTTTTAATGATGCCGAACAAATGCGCCAGGTTTTTTCCGGAGAAGAAAAAGGAAATATTTACAGTCGCTTTACCAATCCCTCTCTTCGGGAATTTGAACAAAAGATAATAGCACTCGAAGGGGTAGAGGAAGCTCTGGCAACTGCCTCGGGAATGGCTGCCGTATTTGCCAGTTTTCTGGCTTTACTTAAAAGTGGCGATCATATCATCGCCTCCAGAGCCGTATTCGGTTCTACTTATCAGGTACTTAGCCAAAACCTCCAGGACTTAGGTATAGAGTGCACCTTTGTCGATCCTTTATATCCAGATACCTGGGAAGATGCCCTTACTGAAAGAACAAAAATGTTGTATCTGGAAACACCTTCGAATCCCGGACTGGTCATCATCGATTTGGAAAAAGCGGCTGCCTTTTGCAGGAAACATAATTTGTTATTCAATGTCGACAATTGCTTTGCTACGCCTTATTTGCAAAATCCCGCCGCCTTCGGAGCTGATATCATTACGCATTCTGCTACTAAATATATTGATGGGCAGGGACGCGTTTTGGGTGGAGTAGTAGCGGGTAAAAAAGAACTGCTTGAAAAGGTATATCAATTTATTCGCCGTACCGGAGCAAGCTTATCACCATTTAATGCCTGGGTACTTTCTAAAAGCCTGGAGACGCTTGCCCTACGTATGGATCGGCATTGCTCCAATGCACATGATTTGGCAAAATGGCTGGAGAAACAGCCCAAAGTTTTGAAAGTTAATTATCCTTTTCTAGCTTCACATCCACAACAAGCCATTGCCAAAAAGCAAATGCGCCTGGGAGGAGGGATCGTAACTTTTGAAATTGCAGGAGGACTTTCAGCAGGTTCTGCCTTTTTGGATCGATTAAAAATGTTGTCTCTGACCGCGAACCTGGGGGACTCCAGATCCATTGCCTCACATCCGGCTTCTACTACTCATTTGCGTGTTCCGGAAGCCGAAAGGTTTAAAATAGGCATAACCGACGGGCTCATTAGAATATCTACCGGATTAGAACATATTGATGATATCATCATGGATATAAAACAGGCACTCGAAGCATAGTTGTAATACAAGATGACAAACTCACTCTTAAAAACTTATACATTCCCGCAGTCATTTGACTTGGAATTAGGTGGTCTGATTCAGGAACTGACGCTTTGCTATCAAACCTATGGCAGGCTTAACGAAAAAAGGGATAATGTGATATGGGTTTGCCATGCACTTACGGCAAATGCAGAAGTAGATCAGTGGTGGTCAGGACTTTACGGTCCGGGAAATCTGTTTGATCCCGAAAAATACTTCATTGTTTGTGTTAATAATCTGGGCTCTCCTTATGGTACTACTTCACCTAATGTCCAAAATCCGGAAACGGGAAACCGTTATGGAATGGACTTCCCGGATTTTACATTGAGAGATACCGCCCGTTCAATTATACTTTTAATGGAGCATCTGAATTTGAATGCGATCAATTTATTGATAGGGGGCTCCTGTGGAGGGAATATTGCGCTGGAAATTTCTATTTTAAAACAAGCGTTTATAAAAAATCTGGTTTTGCTCTGTTGTTCGGCTCAGGAAAGTCCCTGGTCCATTGCCATCCATCATTCTCAAAGAATTGCTTTGGAAGCTGATCCTGATTTTCAAAAAAATGCTCCTTTTTCTGCTGCGAAAGGAATCAAGGCCGCCCGTGCTTTTGCCTTGCCACTTTATCGAACGCCCACCTCAATGAACAAAAGGCAGGAAGAGCAAGATAGTAATAAGGTTAAAGATTTTAGAGCAGCTTCATATATCAACTATCAGGGAGATAAATTTGCCAAACGCTTTGATGCACATTGCTATTATAAACTACTTTGTGCCCTGGATACCCACAACCTGGCTCGTGGGCGGAATTCTGTGGAAAATGCGCTTTCCCAAATCGAAGCGAATACTTTGGTCATCGGGATTGATTCCGATATTTTTATTCCCGTAGTAGAGCAGAAAAAACTGGCTCATTATATTCCCAATGCCCGGTATGCGGAAATCAATAGCATTTTTGGACACGATGCATTTTTGATAGAGACGGAACAGATACAAGCTTTTGTCAAAACTATTGTTGCAAAAGAAGGAATGGACCAGTTACCTTACCTCTGACTTAAACGATTCGTCTATTTCTTCAAAAATTCGTTCTGTACCTTTATCACTTCTCCCATAATGCTCAAGGCAATTTCTCTCGGTTTCTTTGCATTGATATCCATACCAATTGGCGCGTGTATTTTACTAATTTCTTCGTCGGTAAAACCTGCGTTTTTTAAACGCTGTGTTCTCTTGGTATGTGTTTTTCTACTTCCTAAAGCACCTATATAAGCTATATTTGACTTTAGCAAAATATGTAGTGCATTATCATCGATCTTGGGATCATGCGAAAGAATAACTGCAAAGCTATAGGCATCCAGATCGAAGCGATCCAAAACTTCTTCGGGATAAGCTTCGAATATCTGATCGGGAACGCTTATGAATTGTGTTTTGTTGGTAAAAGCCCCCCTTGGATCAATAACTATGGTTTCGAAATCGTATAGCTTGGCCAGATGAATTAGGTCTACCGTAATATGGGCAACTCCAATAATCAACATCTGACTTTTTCTGGGAAATACCTGTGCAAAATATTGCTGATCTTCAATTTCGAAAACCTGGCTTTTTCGCTCGCGAAATGCTCTTAAGGCATGCTCCCGGATAAGTGCTCGCTGATCATCACCGTATATCTCGCCATTGGGTAAAACCAAAGCATTATTATGCTCTCCATTCGCTAGCTGAGTGATAAGAATACAGGCTTCGTTAGAAGAGAGGCAATGTGATAAATACTTCCAGATCGATCGTTTGGCTTCCGAATGATGATTGGAGTAAAACTTTTCCAGATAAACCTGTATACTGCCTCCACAACTTAAACCCACCTGCCAGGCTTCTTCATCCGTTACACCATAAGCTAATCTTTTTCCACCACCTGTCTCCAGAATTTCCTTTGCTGCTTTCAAAACGGCTCCTTCTACACATCCGCCGCTGACCGAGCCGGCAATTTCCATTTCTTCTGAAATAATCATAGTCGACCCTACCGGTCTGGGAGAGGAGCCCCAGGTCTTTACAACGGTAGCCAGAGCAAAATCTTTGTTAATATTTGTCCAATTTTCGATTTCTGAAAACAATTCCTTCATTTTTTCTATTTAATTAGAATAATATTTTAAATTAGCGAAAGCACTAGAGAATACTTTTATCTTATGCAATGCTCTCAAAAGAGTTGTCGATCTGACTTGAATCCCAAGATAAAAAAGAAAAGATCGTCGTACCCTATTTTAATTGGTATTTTAATCGCGATACTTCCAAAGTGCCCTTTTTGCATTGCTGCATATTCTTCTGCAATCGTTTTGTGTAGTGGAACTAAGCTATACAATCAATCTCCAGACTGGACAAACTATATATCTATAATACTTGCTTTCGTTACTTTACTCATGATCGTGTTAAACTATCGTGGCAAAAGAACCTGGTACGCTGCAGCTTTAGTGCTTTTTGGAAGTGCTTTGATCATCAGAACAGAACTGTTTACCGGAGATTTAAGAGAATATTATTATGGAGCTTTTGCGCTCTTGTTAGGTGTCTGGTTGAATGCCAGTTTCTTATTCTTTTACAGAAAATGGATTGCTCCGCTTTGGAAGTGGATACTCGATTTTAAATCGAAAAAAATTAAAGTATAATCTATTTAGTACAGCAGCGGATGAAAGGAAGTAGAACATTATTGGCTGGAACTTCAAAAGGCTTGGTGGTTTATAGAAAAGTAAACGGGAATTGGAAAGCAGCTGATGTTTTTTTCAGAGGAATGCCGGTTACTCTTGTCTATGCAGATCGAAGAACCAATACCTGGTGGGCCGGCATTGCCCATCGACACTGGGGACAAAAGCTGCATCGTTCAGTTGATGAAGGTAAAAACTGGACAGAGGTCAAAGCTCCAAAATACCCCGAAACGACAAAACTGAGTTCCGGAAAGTCGGCAACTTTAAAAAAAATCTGGACGATCGAGCAAGCAGGATTAGATAGACCGAACGGTTTGTGGATTGGCACGGAACCCGGTGGTTTGTTCTACAGTGAGGACAATGGCGAAAGCTTCTTTTTAGTAGAAAGCCTTTGGAATCATCCTAGCAGGTCGGATGAAAATCAGTGGTTTGGTGCTGGCAGAGATCACCCTTTTATTCATTCTATTGTGGTCGACCCCAGGGATTCTGATCATGTATACATTGCGGTAAGTTGTGCTGGTGTATTTGAAACCAGAGATGGGGGAAAAAACTGGAATCCCCAAAATAAAGGCCTGATAGCAGCTTATCTACCAAACCCGAATGTAGAAGTTGGTCACGATCCGCATCGAATGTTATTGTGTGAGGCCAATCCGGATGTTTTATGGCAGCAAAATCATTGTGGCGTTTTTCGTTCTACGGATGCTGGCGAAAACTGGGTAAATGTGACAGATGAAAAAGGATTAGCCAATTACGGTTTCGCACTGGCCATAGATGCTGAAAATCCCTTGCGGGCCTGGACCATTCCTGCTATCAGTGACCTCGAAAGAGTAGCACCGGATTTGGCACTTTGTGTTTGTTATACTCAGGATGGCGGAATTTCCTGGCAGGCTTTGAGAAAAGGATTACCCCAGAAAAACACGTTTGATATAGTTTTTCGGCATTCATTTGATAATTGTCAAGAAACAATGGCTTTCGGCACTACGAATGGCAACTTATATGTCTCTGAAAATTATGGAGAAAGCTGGAAATTAATTTCCAATAATCTGGCGCGAGTAGAGTCAATATTTCTTTATGATTTAAAAAGTACCCGGAACCAGTGACGAAAGACGAAAACATTATTTTCCTAACTTTTAATACATTCACTTATGATTCCAGCTCCTTTTGATTATGTCGCTCCGACAACTCTGGACGAAGCTTTTGAGCTATTGGAAAAGTATGGAGATGATGCTAAAATATTAGCAGGTGGCCATAGCTTAATTCCTATGATGAAATTGCGTTTTGCGCAACCGGAAACGCTCATTGATATTAATAACATTCCCGGACTTTCCTATATAAAAGAAGAAGACGGATATTTGAAAATCGGCGCTATGGCCAGGGAAGTTGATTTGGAACATTCCGACTTGATCCGCGATAAGTACCCCATTTTTACGGACGCATCAAAACTAATTGCTGATCCACAAGTACGCAATATGGGAACAGTAGGAGGAAATATTGCACATGGAGATGCCGCTAATGATCATCCTGCGGTAATGATTGCGATGAATGCAGAGGTAATTATCTCTGGCGCTGGAGGTTCAAGAACTGTTCCCATCGATGAATTTTTCTACGGTTTTTATACTACTGCGATTCAGGCCAATGAAATCCTTACGGAGATTCGTATCCCGATTCCTGAAACTACCTATGGAAACGCCTATCACAAACTGGAAAGAAAGGTGGGAGACTATGCAACGGCCGGAGTAGCAGTACAGATCGGGGTAGATGAATCCGGCACCTGTACGTATGCTGGTATCGGATTGACTAACGTCAATGCTACGCCTTTGCGTGCAAGCCGCTCGGAAGAAGCTTTACTCGGATCGAAATTGACCGATGAGGATGTTGCAAAAGCTGCTCAATATGCTTCTGAAGATTGTAATCCTTCCTCCGACCTGCGTGGAGATGAGGACTATAAAAGAGCGATGGTTGGCGTATTGATCAAACGTATGGTCCATAAGGCAAAAGGAAGATTTTAGGAAACCCTATAGTTTAAATTTCGAAAGATAAAAATCATTATAATGAAGAAACAAATTACCATTACCGTAAACGGGGAGGCACATACTGCAGAAGTTGAGCCACGCCTTTTACTGGTTCATTTTATAAGAGAAAATATATCCCTTACAGGTACACATATTGGTTGTGACACTTCCAGCTGTGGAGCTTGTACGATACTGTTAAACGGAAAATCCGTGAAATCATGTACCATACTTGCAATACAGGCGGATGGCAAAGAAGTTTCTACGGTTGAGGGACTTGCCCCCGGCGCTGAACTTCACGCCATTCAGGAAGGCTTCAAGGAAAATCATGGCTTGCACTGTGGATTTTGTACGCCCGGTATGATGATGCGAGCCGTGGAACTCCTTGAGAAAAATCCAAATCCAACCGAAGAAGAAATTCGTTGGGGCATTTCCGGTAACCTTTGTCGCTGTACCGGTTATAACAATATCGTTAAAGCCATTCAGTACGCTGGAGCCAAGATGAGGGGCGATGAATTGCCTTCTACCGAGCCCGAATTTATTCAGTAATAAACCCTATTTGAGTAATTTCTAATTTATATAAAATGATAAAATGTAAAACTTCAAAAGCTATCGGCGGAGTGGGGCATTCTATTAAGCGAAAAGAAGATGCCCGATTCATTAAAGGAAAAGGAAATTATGTCGATGATATAAAATTACCGGGGATGTTGTACATGGATATCGTGAGAAGTCCTTATGCCTATGCCAAAATCAAAAACATAAATACGGAAGCAGCCCTTGCTGTTCCGGGAGTGATCGCTGTGGTTACCGGCAAAGATCTCGAAAAATACAATCTCCACTGGATGCCTACACTAATGTCGGATACCCAGATGGTTTTGCCTACAGATACGGTGATGTACCAATCGCAGGAAGTGGCCGCCGTCATTGCTACGGATCGCTATACTGCAAGAGATGGCAAAGAGGCAGTGATAGTTGAGTACGAACCTATGAAGCCTTTAATGGATCCGCATAAGGCCCTCGATGAAGATGCGCCTTTGCTAAGACCTGATAAAGAAGGTAAAACGGATAATCATATTTGGCATTGGGAAGCGGGCGATCGGGAAAAAACGGAAAAAGTATTTTCAGAAGCAGATGTTGTCGTGAAAGAACAAATGCATATTCCACGTATTCACGTTGCATCTATCGAGACTTGCGGTTGTGTTGCGGATTATGATAAAGTAGACAATCATCTGACGATGTATATGACCACACAGGCCCCGCATGCCATCCGAACGGTTATCGCCCTGGTAGCTGGACATGTCGGTTTAACAGAAGAAAAAGTGAGAGTAATTTCTCCGGATATCGGTGGTGGTTTTGGTGGCAAAGTTCCGGTATATCCGGGATATGTAATTGCAATTGCGGTTTCGTTTCTGGTTGGTAAACCGGTTAAATGGATCGAAGATCGTTCCGAAAACCTTCAGGCGGATTCCTTTGCCCGGGATTATCACATCACTGCGGAAATGGCTGCTACTAAAGAAGGAAAAATTTTAGCGACGCGTTTTAAAGTTCTGGCGGATCACGGCTATACCGATGCCAGTGCCAATCCTTCCAAATTTCCAACCGGACTTTTTTCTATCGGAACGGGCTCTTATGATTATGACACTGCTTTTATGGAAGCAGATGCCGTTTATACCAATAAACCTCCCGGAGGTGTAGCTTATCGCTGTTCTTTCCGGGTAACGGAAGCCGTACATGCTATTGAGCGAATGACAGATCGATTGGCCCTGGAAATTGGCAAAGATCCGGCTCAACTTCGTTTTGATAATTTTATTAAAAAAGAACAATTCCCCTGGAAGTCTCCAACCGGATGGGAGTACGATAGCGGGGACTATCATGCGGGTTTGAAACTCGCAATGGATGCCATTAATTATAATGACCTGCGATTGGAACAAGCGGAGAAAAGGAAGAAAGGAGAACTCATGGGAATCGGGATTTCTACTTTTACAGAAATTGTAGGTGCCGGACCTTCTAAGGACTTTGATATTTTAGGTATAAAAATGTTTGATTCGGCTGAGATCCGCGTTCATCCAACGGGTAAAGCAATTGCTCGCTTCGGGACCAAATCGCAGGGACAGGGACACGAAACAACTTATGCCCAAATCATTGCAGAAGAACTGGGAATACCCGCCGAACACATTCAAATCGAAGAAGGAGATACCGATACGGCGCCTTATGGCCTGGGGACCTATGCTTCGCGAAGTACGCCAACTGCCGGAGCTGCGGCTGCTATGGCAGCGCGTAAATTGCGGGACAAAGCACGAAAGATTGCTGCGCATTTGCTGGAAGTAAGCGAAGATGATCTTGAATGGGAACCGGGCAAATTTTCCGTTAAAGGAGCTCCCGAAAAATCCAAAACGATTCAGGAGATTGTTTTTGCCGCCTATACGAATCATCCCCAGGGAATGGAAGCCGGATTTGAAGCTACCCATTATTACGATCCGCCAAACCTGACTTTCCCGTCTGGTGCGTATATCTGTGTTGTCGATATCGATAATGAGACTTTTGAGGTTAAAATTCGACGATTTATAGCGATTGACGATTGTGGAAATATTATTAATCCGATGATCGTTCAAGGGCAGGTACACGGAGGTCTTACACAGGGCCTGGCACCGGCTATGTACGAGGAATTAATTTATGATGAGGCTGGAAATATTCTCAATGGTACCATGATGGATTATCTCGTACCTACTGCGGTGGAGTCCCCGAACTGGGAAACGGGACATACCGTGACGCCTTCGCCACATCATCCGATTGGCGCGAAGGGAGTAGGGGAGTCTCCAACTGTGGGTGCCCCGCCAGCTATTGCCAATGCAATTGTAGATGCTTTGTCGATATATGGTATAACGCATATGGAAATTCCAATTACGCCGTATAAAATCTGGAAGAAGCTAAAGGATATGGGCGTACTGGATAAGTAGTTAAATGAATAATAAATAAATGGCGATGAGCAAAAGTTCGGTTAAGATTTGACCTGAAAATTGTTCATCGCTGCTTTAATAAAAACTAATTTAAAATGACAACGACAATAACTAGATCATTTCAGGCCGAAGAAGGTATTGAGCATGTATGGGCCAATATCAGCAATCCGGAGAAGTTGGTTTCCTGCCTGCCTGGTGCTTCTCTGACCGAGACTGTAGATGAGAAGAATTTCAAAGGTGAAGTGACAATGAAGTTTGGCCCGGTGAAAGCCAAGTATAATGGTTTGATAACTTTCGAAGAACTGGATCCGGAAACGAGAAAGATGAAAATGATTGGTAAAGGTTTGGACTCTAAAGGAAAGGGGAGTGCCGACATGGTTATGAATTGCAGTTTGGCGGAGAAAGATGGTGGTACTTCTGTCGATTATACTATAGATATTACCATTACGGGAATGCTGGCGCAGTTTGGAGCCAGATTGATTACCGATGTCACTCATTCGGTTTTTGATGAATTTACCAAAAATTTTCAATCGAAGTTGAAAGGAGAAGAGGTTGACAATACGATGACTGCCGGCAAGATGATGGGAACCGTGATGAAGAGTATGTTTAAAAAGGATTCTAATCCGAAGTCCTAATTCGATGATGGAATCAATTTTGAATACGGCCTCAATTATCGAAGGTTTTGATCAGGAGAAGTATATTCTGGACGAAGAACTGGCCACGGTATTGTTTCTGATGATGAAACTGGGAAAACCGGTTTTATTGGAAGGCAATCCCGGCGTTGGAAAAACGGAAATAGCAAATATTCTGGCGAATTATTTAAAGACGGACTTGATACGCCTGCAATGTTACGAAGGCCTGGATATTCATTCGGCAGTCTACGAATGGAACTATCAAAAGCAATTGCTTTCCATAAAATTGCAGGAGCAATCCGGCTTGTCGATAGTGGAAAAAGAAGCCCATATTTTCAGTGATGATTTTTTATTGAAAAGGCCTTTATTGCAGGCAATTTCCGGAAAGGATAAAGCACCGGTTTTACTGATTGACGAAATTGATCGGGCCGATGAAGAGTTTGAAGCTTTCTTATTGGAACTACTTTCAGCTTTTCAAATAAGCATTCCCGAAATGGGCACAATCAAAGCCCTACATCGTCCATTGGTGGTTCTTACTTCCAATCGAACCAGGGAATTGAGTGATGCGCTCAAGCGGCGTTGCCTTTACCACTGGGTCCATTATCCGAATCTGGAAAAGGAAATTCGAATTGTAGAGAAGCATTTGCCCGGGATTGAGCGAAATCTGTCTGAGCAATTAGTTTTATTTATACAAAAACTCAGAAATCTGAAATTGAATAAATCTCCGGGGATTGCTGAATCCATCGACTGGGCACGGAGCCTGCTTGCTCTGGGTTATAAAGAACTTTCCGAAGAAGCGATTGCCCGGACTTTGGGCTGTATCTTAAAAAATGCGGATGATATTGAAATGGTCAAAAATACGGAATACGAAAAGCTGATTAAGGATTAAGGAGCTTTTTGTGGATTGTCTTCCATTTGTATAAAAATTAAATAAAAGTAGCCAGTGCCCAATTTTTCACATTATTCCAAATATGGAAATATAAGCGAAGCGATTGTTGATTTTGGCAATCATGCTCGGGAGCAAGAGCTCAATGTCGGGGTGGAGGAAACTCTGGAAATCCTTAAGGCAGCTCAATGTGGAATACTAGAGAATTTAAGTACTTTTAAATATACCTTGAAATCGATCTATTGTTGTTCAGAAGAAGATCAGGAAGTTTTTGAGAAGCTCTTCGACTGGTTTTGGGAAAGAGAGAAGTTATTGGTTAAATCAAAAACTACTTATAAAAACCAGTCAAATCTGCATAGGAAGACAGAGGGTTCTTTGGTAATGATGGGAAAAGGCAAACAAGAAGAAAGCAGCGAAAATGCCAGGAATGTATCCGGAGCTAATGCCATTCAAAGATTGCGAAAAACAGATTTTTCAAAGATCGAGGAAATGGAAAGTCAATATCTGGAAGAACTGGCTCTTAAGCTTTGGAAACAGATGAGCCTGCGACTGAAGCGAAAAATGAAAGCCTCCAATAGAAAAAGCCAGTTGAATATTCGGCAAACAATCAGAGCCAATATCAGTCGGGGAGGGGAGTTAATCCGGCTTCATTATAAAGATCGAAAGAAGCGCAAAAAACGATTGGTTATTTTGCTGGATGTTAGCGGATCGATGGATAAATATTCCTTTTTCTTATTGCGTTTTCTGGTTGCTTTAAAAGAACATTTTGAAAAAATTGAAGCTTTTATTTTTAGCACCAATCTCGTTCGGATTACAGATTATTTAAACACGAGGAATCTTTCGAGTACCTTATCTTTACTGAGTTTGAAAGCAAATAACTGGTCTGGTGGAACGAAAATCGGTGCTTCTCTGAAAACCTTCAATGAAGAATTTGCAAAAAAGGTTTTAAACGGCTACTCAACAGTAATTGTTTTAAGTGATGGACTGGATACCGGATCACCGGAAGAACTAGCTAAAGAACTAAAGAAAATCAAGTTGCGTACCCGCCAGTTAATCTGGTTAAATCCGCTCAAGGGGATGAAAGGATATCAACCTGTCCAAAAGGGAATGAGTGCAGCTTTGCCCCAGGTAGATGTGTTTCGATCTGCTCATAATTTGGATAGCATTTTAGAATTAGAAAATTTACTGCTCAGTGTTTAATCAGTTTTTAAATAAAGTATCTGATCTGCATCAAAAAAAGGAAGCCTTTGCTATTGCTTTCGTGATTAATCGCCAATTGCCTTCTTCTGGAAAACCGGGAGATAAAGCTGTAATTGAAAAAGATGGAACCGTAAGCGGTTGGATTGGTGGAGGTTGTACCCGGGGTATTGTGATCAAGGAGGCATTGCTGGCAATTGAAAGTGGAAAACCCAGAATTGTAAATATCAGCCCGGAAGGAGAAGTCCGGGCCAAAACCGGTGTTATGGATTATAAAATGACATGCCATAGTGGGGGAGCGGTTGAGGTTTATATCGAAGCCGTTTTACCCAAACCACATCTATTGATCCTTGGGAAATCTCATGTAGCTATGTCGCTGTCGCGAATCGCCAAAGCTATGGATTATCAGCTTAGTGTTCTGGCAAAAAGTGCAGATGAAATAGCTTTTCCTGATGCTGATTTAATTCAGGAAGAGGATGCAGAGATGAAAATGGTACAACCCAATACCTATATCGTAGTTTGTACCCAGGGAGAAAACGATGAACAGGCTCTGGCCTATGCTTTGCGCTCAGATGTATCGTATATTTCTTTTATAGCTAGTAGAAAAAAAGCCAATGCTATTTTCAGAAATCTGCGGCAAATGGACTTTTCCTTTGACGATTTAAAGCGGATTAAAACTCCCGCCGGGCTGGACATTAATGCCAAACTTCCCGAAGAGGTAGCCATCAGTATTCTTGCTGAGATCATTGCTCATATCCGCAAGGAAGAACCCGAGAAACAAAATACCTCCAGTCATCAATTACCTGTAACCAATAGCAATCCCAATCTCTTTATCAATCCGGTCTGTGGTATTCCTGTAGATAAAAAAACAGCCAAACATATCATCGATTATGAAGGGGAGAAATACTACTTCTGCTGTGATGGATGCAAAGTGACCTTTGAAAAAGAACCGGCAAAATACGCGCTGGTAAATTGAGTTGACTTTGTTGTTCGGTTATCTATTGGAATGTTTATATTTATTTTTACTCAGTTAAAATTTTCTTTCCAAAACATTCATAAAATCAATACACATCCCATAACATAATCCCTCATTTTTATTGCTTAAATGTACGGCTTCCCGGCACATAATAATATTTTACCCATTCAGCTAACTTTCTTGATTTCAATTTCCGTATTCTTATAAATCGTATTGGTAGCGATGTACGAATATACCGCTCAATCCTTCCAGCTATCAAAAACCGGGAAGGGCTTTTTAAGGAACAGGTATCTGCTATAACACTTTCTTCTTTTTGAGAAGCGTATCTGTTTAAACCAACTTTTGCGAATAATGCAAATTAGTGTAAGCACATTGAGGGCCTGTATTGACGGCGATGAAAAAGCGCAGCGACAACTCTATAAGGACTGTTTCCCGTTCTTGATGAGCATTTGTATACGGTACGGGCAATCAAAAAATGAAGCTATGGAGTTGTTGAACATTGGTTTTTATAAAATATTGACGGTGCTTGAGAAATTCGATATGAATCAAAGCAGCAGTTTCCTCGCCTGGACAAAAAGGGTAATGATTAACAGCATCATTGATGAAATGAGAAAGAACAAAAAATACAAGAGCCAAACGAAAATGCTGGAAGAAGCGGAGCTGCAATGGCAGGTAGAAAGCAAACAAGATTGGTTTGATTCGGCTGCAGTCTCGGCTGAGGAAATCTACCAGTTTATCAATGAGCTCCCTGTACTTACGGCAAGTGTTTTTAATTTACACGCAATTGACGGGTACAAGCATAATGAGATTGCAGAACAATTAGGCATCGGTTTGAGTGCCTCCAAATGGCATTATGCAAGTGCAAAAAAGAAGCTGCAAACAAAAATTTTAGCCAAAATGAAGACCAATAAAATTTATGAAAAATGAAAGAAGTACCTAAATTCGAAGACTTTGTTAAAGGGAAACTTCAAGAAAGTGATTTTCCTTTTAAAGAGGATTATTGGAACTTTGCTTCCGAGCAAATTGCTCAACTTAAAAGAACCGAGCAAGATAAACGGAAGCGACGGCGAATATTTTGGATATTTCTATCCCTGTTTTTAATTGCCGCAACATCTTTGGGATGGTGGATTGTGAAAACGGCAGAGATTCCAAATACTATTGATGATGTAGAACAAAATAATACTTCGGTAGTTGAAATTCCTTCTTTAGAAAAAGAGAAAAAAGCGCCTAATCCTGCAAATACCGAATCCGACCAAAACAGGCACTCTTTTTCCTTGGAAACAGCCAAAGGGGCTCAAAAAAATACTTACCAATCGAGTTTAGATAAAGAAATTATTAATAGTTCGAACCGGGATAGTCAAAAAGAAAAAATGGCTCATTCTTTTTTAGATTCCTTGTATCCGGGCAAAACAGAACTCCTTTCAAAAGACAAGAATGATACCTCTTCAAAAAACGAGATTTTATCTGACAATAGGATAGAACCGGTAAGGACTGTTCTGAAAAAGGAGACTGATGTTGAAAAGATTGGTTTACCGGTATTTTTACCTGCCCTTACACTTGATGCTGTTGTTTCAAATGAAGAAAAAGAAGATTTAAAACTCGATTTGAATATACTTGAAGGGAAAAAGACAGCTCCCTGGAGTTTCGCTTTGGGTATTCAGTTTGGTCTAGGAAAGGCTTTCTCTTCTTCGCTGCAAGAGACACGCAATTCTGAAATTCATTTATATACCAATTACCGGCTCGCCAGAAATTGGAGCATTTCATCCGGCATTGGTTATGGTTTCTTATCAGGCAATATTGTCAGCAATACCATAGAGCAAAATACCTTTGATTTTGTAGCTACCCGAACGCAACATATTTGGAACTTAAACAGCATTCATCTGCTCCAGTTCCCCTTGCAAATCACTTATCTGACTTCTGCTATGAAACATGAATTTTCATTAGGTGCGCATGCTGTCTTGCGGCTCAGGACCTCTGGTGATTTAAGCATTTTTCAAAGTAATACCCTGGAGCAATCGCCAGTTGAATCTTTTCGAAAAGGAGTGGATTATGGCGATGCTTTATCGCTTTGGAATTTTGAAACAAGCCTTGCCTATGGCTATCATTTCAATTATAAAATGACCGGGGGATTTCAATATCGACAAAGCTTGACAGACTTGCTAAACGATTCTTTTTTTGGAAAAACAGAAAAGGACAGACTAGGCCATTTTAGCATTTTTCTAAGATATAAACTTTAAAAAATGAATTTTTCATCTTCAAGGTATTTAATGTTTTTCGCATTGTTTTTTTACGCTTGTAAACCTGAGCCACTACCTGAACCAATTGAAGAAGAACCTTCATTAAAAGTATTAGCAAAGCTCGGAACGGATTCTTTAATTATTGCAGCAGGAAAAGATGACTATTATCTGGAAAGTGATTTTGCTAAAGATGATTTTGATATATATACTTTTAGTGGCACTTTTAAAAAATCCAATTGTTCGACCACCTGCACAGAAGAATTAACTATACGGCTACGCGACCGTAAAATCACAAAACCGGGCGCTAATTTTATTAGAGATGAAAGCCTTCGGACGGGAATGTATCCGATTGCCGATTTTGCTAATCCGGTGTTTTTGGTACAGACGCATCAGTTTAATACCGGGAACACGAATATAGTTGATAATCCCAATTACCAATACCTTTGGATTTTTAATGGTCTGGATTCTGCTACTTGCGAACAACCCGTTTTTTATTTTCCCGGTACAAGCGGACAAACGGTAGAATTGATTCTCACCAATGAATCAGAGGGCTGTACAGATGTTTGGCAGGACGATGTAAAATTTGCGCTCCAGCCACCTTGTCCATTTGCTACTTTTTCCTATATCAATCAACCGGATGGTCAAGTGAATTTTATACTCCCTTTTTTTAATGTAAGCATTATTAGCTCTGCATGGGATTTTGGAGATAATATGACTAGTCAGGAAGGCGCTATTTCCACAATAACCCATACTTATGCCACACCTGGTATTTACGATGTTTGTGTAGATGTCGAACTGATTGGTGGTTGCAGTGGCAGTTTTTGCAGCCGGGTACAATCTCATCAGGGGATAGATTGTTCGGCAGGATTTGATTATCGTCCTGTATTGCCTGAACCATATTATTTTTCCAGTATCATTTTCGATTGGGTATCGGCTGATGGGGAACTTTATTCTTCTTTCGTCGATTCTTTTGAACAGCAACCCGCCGATAGTTTTTTTGAAATACTTAGCATTGAACCTTTTATAGATGATCTGGATGGTCAGAAAACAATGAAAATAACCGCAAGAGCGAAAGCCAAACTTTTTAATACTAGTGACTTTTCTGATTCAATTATATTTGAAACTGAAGAATTGGTCTTTGCCGTAGCTTACCCTGATATTTAATCTTCTCGTAAAGTATTGCGATGTATAAAAATAAAGAATATTCCGCTAACTTTTAGCCTTTCTGATTCCGTATGATTAGTGAGCTTTCATGGTAGCATAAAAGTCGTATTTTATTAAATGAATTTTGAGGCAGGCCTAACTTTTGTACGAATCAATTTCGTATAGATATTAAATAATCAAAATGCGGTAATTCTAATATGGAAGTCTTTTAGCAGAATTACTATTTTCTAAAACGAAGTAATTACTCTTTACACTCATAGGTTTTTATAAGTCAAATGATTGATAGTCGATTGTTTGAATGAACTTGTAATGACTTATGTTTAAGAGGGAATGGTTGCTTGTAAAAGTAAAAATTATGAAAAAAATAATCTTGACATTTTTTATGCTGGCAATTTTTTCAGCACAGCTCCTGGCTCAAAACGAAGATGGAGAAGCAGCTCATAGGGTTGTAGATGGGACTATTGTAAATGTAGGAGACTATCCCTGGATGGTTTCGCTTGCTATGAGCGATGGAAGTGCGGGTTGTGGAGCTTCACTCATCGCCCCACAGTGGGTATTGACCGCGGGTCATTGCATTACAAACGACTTTCCTTTTCCCGGTGTACCACTAGTAGAGCAAGTCATCATCAATTCAATTACTAATAATGCCGGCAATTTAGAATCCTTTTCTGAATTAATAAATGTAGACAGTATTTTTATACATGAAGATTATGCGGGCATATTTGCCGGTGGAACGGGACCAGACATTGCCTTAATCAGATTGTCTGAACCGGCTACAACATTACCGGTAGCATTGGCAGAGTATGCAGATTCCTCCTTGTATGCTCATCAGATGCCGGGAATAGTGTTGGGTTGGGGACTTACAGAAACCGGTGGAGAAGCATCGGATACACTTAGAGTAGGTATGCCCTCTTTCTTTTCGCAGGATTCTTGTGCTGCTTCATATGCTTCTTCTTCCAGCGGTGTTTACGAGGCAAATGCGGGTGGAACTATCTGTGCGGGATACTTTGCTGGAGATGCACCAACGGGCGCTGCTTCAGGAGATAGTGGAGGACCATTGTTTTTTGAAGATAATGGTATTTACAAACAAGTAGGGGTGGTTTCAGGAGGCGAATCGGATATAACTACGGAAGACTTTCCGGGTATCTATACTTTTGTACCCAAATATCGGGATTGGATCGATAATATAATGGAGACCAATGCTGTAATAACTTCAGTTTTTAATGCTCCTGCTCATGAAGAAGGCATATTCCTTTACCAAAGCGATGATGTATTAACGATTAATGGTTTAAATGCCAATGATGAGTATGCTATCAGCATTTTTAGTATTTCAGGAAGGCTGGTAAATGATTTCATACCAAATCAGGGTAATTCAGCGCATGAATTATTTACATCCAATTATAATTCAGGGTTTTATTTTGTAACAATTAGAAATTTTTCAAGAGGGTTTATAACCACTAAAAAAGTGATGTTGAAATAGTCCTTCTTATTCAGATGTGTATTTGCGGGTAATATTATGAAAGACTCCTGTTGTTTTAAAGCGGCAGGAGTTATTTTATATACAGAAATAAAAATTTAGTTTAAAAGAAAGCATTAAAGAGTCTCGATACTTTAATGCATTAATTCTAAAAAGAATACTTTTGAATTACAACATTACTATGAATTAGACATTATTCTATTCTAAAAACTATTATTCTCATCTGGATTAGTATTTTTTAAATAAATTAAATAAAAAAATAGGATAGGGGAGTGTTGGCAAATTATTATTAAGAGAATGATACTGTATACTCTACTACCTATAATTGGGTTTATGTAAATTTATCTATTTTATTTCTACATTTGAGCTAGACTAAAAGCGTGTTTGGGAATTTGGTTTTTGCAGCGAAAATGATTCATTTTTTGTTTAGACAAGGCGCAAAAACCGGAGTTTAGCCATAGCTAAATGAGGATTTTTGCCTTTAAATTAGGCCGAATACCTGAAACTTAATTGTGGCGAATTATAGATGATTGTTTATTATCTCAAATTTTTTGAATGGTGTGAATTGCCCGTAGCTGTATTTTATAATCGTACATTAATTAATTGGAATTCAGTTTATTATCTTATGAGCCAAAAGTATTACCTCAATAGATATCTGTGAAAAAAATAATCCTTGATTTTTTACTCATTTTTCTTCCCTTGCTAGTAACGGGACAGTCATCAGGTTATATCCAGTATACCATGGAAGATGGCTTGCCCAGCAACAGAGTATATGGTATCTATGAAGACAAAACGGGATATGTATGGATCAGCACGTCTAATGGTTTATCTCGATTTGATGGTGAAAGGTTTACCAATTATGGGATTAAAGACAGTTTGCCGGATACCGAGGTATTCAGAGTCTTTGAGGATTTCCACGGGCGTTTATGGATCAATACCTTTCGACAAAAAGTGGCTTTTCTCTTTGAAGGAAGGCTATACAATGAAACGGTGGTGCCAGCGATCAAAAAGATTCCCCTCAACTATATTATTTGGGATTTTATCCCTGGTAGGGATAGCTCTTTGTTGCTAACCTCGGGGCATATCACTCATATTACAAGTCAGAAATTCGACGAACTCACCGTTAAGACCTTTGATCAATTCAAATTTCGTGCGGTCAAAAAAGTAAGAGATCAGGTTTTAGGATTTGATAATATAGGCATACATCAAATCACCCTAAGCGGTGACAGTATGAATATTCGTTCCGTTTTTGATTTTGGGGCGAACTCCATTTTTCACCGAGTAACCACAAATGATGATTTCTTAGTTGTAACTTTAAGGGGACATACGTATGTGCTACAATCTGATGGCACTCGTATTCAATTCATACAGTCGGCCCCAAAGGAGTTTGAGGTTAGTTATTTAGACGATACTAATCATCTGTGGGGGAGTGTTCCGGGAGAAGGTGTTTACCGGTATCATTTAGATGAAAGAGGCTTACATGATCCAGTACTTTATTTATCGGGGAAAAAGATTTCAGAGATTTACAAAGACCATTTAGGGAATATGTGGTTTGGTTCTTTTCACGAAGGTTTGTTCTCTATTCCAAAAGTCCACGCCCAAAACTGGAATCAAAAACAAGGTTTGCGATCTGAAAATATAGTCTCCTTAACCAGTGACCCCAAAGGGCAATTACTTCTGGGAGATGACTCCGGCTTTTTATACCGGATGCAGGGCGATCAGATTTCCCTGCTGGATTCTTATTCTAAGATAAAAGGGCTAAACCAGGTGCGGCAAATTATTGCAGGACAAGACAGCTCGATTTATACCCTGACCGATGAAGGCTGTTATTATTATCGACAAGGCAAAAGAAAGCGACTACATACGGGGGCCTGTAAATCCATGGTGACCATCAATGATGATCATATCTACCTGGGGACTTCCGTTCGCCTGCTACGTATTAATAAGCACAACAATCAAGTAGAACGAATTCTAAACGAGCGAGTGACAGTTTTAGAAGTTGATCAGGAAGGCTATTTCTGGTTAGGTACTTCAATCGGACTTTTTTCTTCGGCTGATCAATTCACTAAAAACTGGGGTACCGAGTTTACGGACCTGAGATTTCGGATTGTAGATATGATAAGTGATCGCAATTTACTTTGGTTGGTCAACTCAGAAAATGATATCATTAAAATCAAGATTCATAAAGGACAGATCAAACAGGTAGAACGCTATTTCTCCCGGCAACTTTCCCACATTGGAATAATCAAGAAAATACAATTGTCTGAAGGAGGAATACTTTGGTTAGTCACCAATCAAGGGGTGTATGCTAGCTATCCCTCCGGACAAACCAAGCATTACGGGACCGCCCATGGACTGAGAAGCAATGAGATAAATGATGTGTTATTACAGGGAGATAGTTTATGGGTGGCAACAGTGAATGGTCTTTCCAGAATTATCTTGCAAGAGGATAGGGGAGCAGAAAGCCCCAAGACAGAATTGGTGGCTTTGGAGTATCAAGATCAGAAAAGTGCTGTCGCAGTTAGCTTGATGGGGGAGAAGGCCAGGCGTGGCTTACGGGTGCGGTCCAGGTCTTTACAAGTCAAAGCTCAATTTTCTTCGCTTCAATGCTATCCTTGTGAAACATATAGTTATCAGCATATTATAAAGAGGTACCGCAATGTTTTTCCCAATATTACTTTTAAAGATGTCATCAACTTTTTCACGCCCAGTATTGATACCATTGTTCAGACCAGCTCCGAACTAAATTTTGGATTTAACGTGGCTGCCGGGAGATATGTCATTGAGTCAAAGGCTAATAATCTTACACAGCAAAGTGAGGTACAAGCGGTTCACTGGGAAATGACTATCCTGCCACTTTGGAGGAATACGATTTGGCCCTATTTGGGCTTTCTGGCGCTTGTTATTCTGTTTGCTATAAGATATTATCGCATCCATACCCAAAGGCTAAAGTTGGAAAATGACTTTGTAAAATCAAAATTAAGTGCTTTGGGAAATCAGATAAATCCGCATTTTATTGGGAACACTATTAATGCCGTAAAGCAGTTTTTCTATCCCCCACAACTTGAAAAGGCTAGCGATTACATCCACTTGTTTACGGACTTGTTGCGTAAGACCTTAAAGGTTTCAGAAACGGATTTTATCCCGCTATCCAAAGAAATAGATTATATCCAAAAATATCTTGATTTAATCCAGTTGCGTTATCACGAAAGATTTGAATACCAAATTTTACTAGATGATCAGCTTAGTCGCGAAGCGCCTTTTCCCACTATGTTATTACAACCCATACTGGAAAATGCAACCATTCACGGACTAGCAGAAAGAGGTCCCTCAAAGCTGATTATTCATTTTTATCGAAGGGGCAATCAATTGGTCTGTACCGTGGAAGATAATGGTATAGGGATAATAGAATCCGCCAGAAGAAAACAACAAAAACAACCTTTGTCCAATAGAAAATCTATGGGGCGGCAGTTGCTAAAAAATAAAGTAGACATGTTGAATCAACTATATAAAATAAATTTAAACATCCAATGGATTGATCTTTCCACTATTGATCAAGAGTTGCATGGAACGAGAGTTCTTCTACGTTATCATATTAACCAACTCACCATTCAAAAATAATATTGCTATGAGTAGCGTAAAAACAATCATTGTTGATGATGAAACCAGTAGTGTCCTTACATTAAAAGGAATGTTGCAAAAATATTGCCCCGACATTGAAGTAATTGCAGAAGCTAATGGCGTAGAATCAGCCGTCGAAGTGATTACCAGGTTACAGCCAGCATTAGTTTTTCTGGATATCGAACTTCCTCCAAGTGGTCAGGGTTTTGACATTTTAGCCATGATTCCCAACCCTTCTTTTGGTGTTATTTTTACCACTGCCTTCTCCGATTATGCCATTAAGGCGATCAACGATATTCAGCCTTGGGGCTATCTCATCAAACCTTTTCGGGAAAGAGATTTGATCACTGCGGTCAATACAGCCCTGGCAAAAATAAAGCAACGCGCTACGGAAAACCAACCTTTCGACAGGAACAAACGTGCCTTGATTGTTCCTGATCGAAAAAAGGGCAATGTCATTATTTACTTCAAGGATATTTTATATTGTAAAGCGGATAATAGAATCACCTATATTTATTTTTTACAAGCAGATAAAGTAGTCAAAATGGCTTCTGCTCATTCGCTTAAAATCATAGAACAGCAACTCAATACTAAAAATTTCTTCCGAACTCATCATAGCTACATTGTCAATATGAATCATATTCTTCGATACCAGAAAATGGGTCGGAATGGATTGATTTATTTACCTCAGCAATGTACAGTGGAAATCTCTGTTACGAAGATGGGAAGTTTTGAATCTGCGTTTAAGCAGTTTTTGGGGGAGGGGAGTGTCTGACTTTAGGATAAGACTAGCAGAGATACCTTCTTAACTTACACGGATATTACATCAATGTGTATAGTTATACATAAATACTTTTATCCAAACTATTCTCCTTGTATTTTTACAATGTAAGGATGGCACAGCTATGCCCTTAGTCATTTTACATCTTAATTATTTCATAATTATAAAGCTATGACATTGCTAAAAGCAACTATCCTCCAATACTCGGTGAATTAGTTTAAGATGGCCATGGGTACAGAAAGTACTGCGGTCATCCCAGTAAAAATTTTAAATCCAGAAAAAATAGCTAAGAAGTATAGACTATGAATCTGCTGTCTCATAAGTAAAATTATGAGACAGTTTTTTTATTAGAACTATACAACAGAAATTCATGAAGCGGCTCAGATTTCCTTTTTGATACTACTTAACATAATTATTTTTATTCGGCTTTTGTTTTGAATATTTCGTGGGGCAATGGAAGAGTAGAGTCAAATGTATTTACAGAGAAAGCTAAGAAGTCCTGATACTATATGTTCAATTAAATTTTTCAATATGATAGATTATATGGAGCTAATTTTTAGTGATAAGATTTTATTGCATCTATAGTAAACTCTAGTTTTTAGTATACGCATGAGTTATCAGAAAAATATTTTCTACGCGATTCTCAGAGCAAGTTATATTCCTGGGTGATACGTAGGTTAAATCTTCTTTTACCCTATAATTAATATTATGTTAAGTAAGTGATTCTTGATTAGATTACTCCTAACCCATCCTAAAATATCAAAAAAAATCATTTTGACAATTACCTTTTTGATTTAAAAAAGAACACATATAAAATGAATTGAATTTTTAACAAAAATCTTGCTTATGAAAACTTTAATAAAGTATATTTTACTCTTTACATTTCCAGTTTTTTTAAATGCTCAGATACATGAATGTGATTTTGATCATCTAATAACTGAAACTGATCGACAAGCATTACTAAAGAATATCAGGGAGACTTTACATTTAAAATATAATCATGAAAGCGAATCAGGTTTAAGAAGCAATGCTGTAAACCTGATTGAAATACCAGTTACTGGACATGCTTTAGCAAATACCCTGGGACAAACAAGCGCTACCCTTGCAGATTTTATCAGTGCAATTGATTATGCTAATCAAATTTTTGCAAATATTCCAAATCTGAACATAGAGTTCGTACTATGTGATGATATTACTACCATAGTTAATGATAATTGGTTTAATGAGATTGGAACGAGTGAATTCTACGAGGCTGGAACTGGTTGGCAAGCCCTTACTTATGTTAATGGCAGACTTAATTTGTATATAGCAAATAATTTAGAAAAAACAGCTTTTGGTTTTCCCGGCTTTGCTGTAATCAAGACATCCTTAATCAATCATAAAACTTTTATTCATGAGTTGGGCCATTCTTTTTCTTTAGCGCATACTTTTCACCCTTATGACATAATACCTGATCCCAGCACTGTTTCTTATCCAATAAGCGTTTTTGAATTAGTAATTCGAACTACTGACCCAGGTTTAACCTACCCCTATCCAAATTGCGAATTTGTAGATGCTGCAAATTCGCCGTATACCACACCCACTGGCCAGGGCATCACCTTAAATGCAGGAGATGGATTTTGTGATACTCCGGCTGATCCAAATAATTGGTCTAATTTAGATGCTAGTACCTGTTCTTTTACCACCAATAATTCCCCCGCTGGTGTTGATTTAAACGGGCAGGATTTTGAACCCGACCCAACTAATTTTATGAGTTATGCCGGTGATTGCAGAACGACTTTTTCTCCGGATCAAATCACTGTGATACGTGAATTTGCTATGAATAATTATGATAATTTTAATTGTACTTTTGTTAATATAGTTACTGAAACGATCAGTGATGATGTACTACGAATGCCAGATGAAGCAGGAGTAAATGAAGTTGAGATTAAGTTTACTCATTTTGAAGATAATGATTGTAATTCTTTAACTGGCTTTAGCTGCAGCCCTCCCCTAACGGATAATTCTGGCTTGTTTACTTGTGATAATTTTCCAATTAGCGGCTTTGTAAATTCTGAGCTTAGCAAAGAAGGCAATTGGCATGACGGGCTGACTACTTTTGATCTTGTATTAGTGAATAGACATATTTTACAAATAACTCCTCTGGATGGATGGAGCCAAATTGCAGCAGATCTTAATAACAGCGGTTCGGTGACTACTGTCGATGCTTTTGAACTAAGGAAACTTATTCTTGGCGTATCCTCTAGCCCCGAAGTAGGTGACCTTGGCGCTCCGTGGAGATTTATGCCCGAATTAGTTGAATATTTTAATCCTGATCATTTCACAGCTAATTTTGCTCAAACACCATTTAACATCTCTAACCCTATTTACTCATATCCTGAGTATTTAGAAGCTGATTATTGCTATCCAGCATCTGTGAGTCAGGTAGATGAAATAGGTTTTCACGCTATTAAAGTTGGAGATGTAAATCAAAGTGCTAATCCTCTGTCATTTACTGACGAAAAAACGGATCATCGTAACAAAGAGACACTAATAATCAAGAATAATAAAACCTTTGAAGCTGGAGAGTCTTTTTCTGTGACTGTCTCTGCAGATCATTTCTATGATATCGTTGCATATGGAATAGGGATGCGAATTGATCCCGAGCGATTAGTTTTAAAAAATATAAACAAAGGAATGCTTTCTGATTTTGATCCAAATAACTTTAGCAACAAAGGGTTGAACAATGGTGAATTTAAAGCAATTTGGATAGATAAAAAACTCGAAGGGCAATATTTGAATGAAAGTGATGGACTTTTTAAACTCGACTTTGAAACACTTCAGCCAATTAAGGATTTACAAGATGTTATCCAAATTGATGAATCTATATTGAAAAAGGAATTTATTAATAGCAAAGATCAAATTGTTAAAACCACGATTACATTACTCGTAGAAGAGCAAAAATCTCTCCCTGAACAGTTTGAAATGTCAATATTTCCAAATCCAATTGAGGATGAAATAGTTATCGATTTTGTTAAGACAATTGATGAAAGTTTGGAAACTAAAGTTGTCATATTTGATTTGTTTGGAAAAGAGGTATTTAGTGAAATGCTTCAAGCTGGAGAGAAGTCACATTTATTAAATATTTCGAATCTAAAGTCTGGTAGCTATTTTCTCAGTATTCACTCTGAAAAGCAGCTATTAGCAATAGAAAAAATTGTTGTCATGAAGTAAAGCACATTTTATAAATGGTGTTACCGCAGGATCATCCGAGGGCTGTTTTGGGTTCCTCAAATTTGGAAAACTTTTGCACCCAACAGAATTATTCATGCGGTAACACCATTTATCCAAGCAAATGTATTTTCTTCTCCTTTCATCCAAATTCTCTTCCGAAGATTTCATTTTTTACTAAATTTGACGCGGAGCTTTTGTAAGCCTGCGACTATGAGAAAATACAAAGCTTATTATGTTTTCCTCTTCTTATGTGCTTTTCTCTGTCAATCAGGATTGGCACAAACCACTCTTATCGATAGCTTACAACAAGTTTTGCAAAATAGTCCCAATGATACTAATAGAGTAAACATTCTTTCTACGCTATCGCGCAAACTTATACAGAAAGAAACGGAAAAGGCTCTGACTTATGCCCGGGAAGGAATAAAATTGTCGAAGGAATTGAATTTCGAAAATGGACGCATTATGTGCGAAGCTCAGGTAGCTACTATTTTTTATTTTCAGGCTAAATACCATCAGGCGGCTGATTACCTTACGAGGGTACTGAGCTATTATAGAAAAGAAGGACAAACAAAATTTCAGATTCAGACTTCAATAACCCTGGGAACAACTTATGAAAAACTGGGCAGATTCGATGAAGCACTGGAAATACTACAAGAAGCCTTGCAATTGGCCAATGACATTCAATACAAACGGGCACTCCCCTACTGTATAAACAATATTGCAAACGTTTACCTGAGAAAAGCGGAATACGATAAAGCAATAAGCAGTTATCAAAAAGCGGTCGAATTATATGAATCTGCTCAGCCTGATCAAAATCTGGCTAATACTTATCGGAACATTGGGATTGTCTATAAACTTAAAGGAGATTATGATCAGGCACTACAGTATTTTTATAAAGCACTGGAACTTTCAGAACGTTTAGCCAGGCCGGTCTATTTAAGCGAAGTGTGGAACAGTATCGGTACCGTATTTACAGAACTCAATCGACCAGATAAATCAAAAGCTGCTTTTCAAAAAGCTTTGGCTTATTTAGATCGTGAAACACCCTCCAAAAGGCTTTATAATATATACATTAATCTGGGAAAGAGTCATTTTTTTTCAAATGAACTGGATAGTGCTTTATACTATTATCATCAATCTTTGAGCATGTCAGATAGTTTGGAAGGTTTTCTTTCAAAAGGTGTGCTTTTCAATAATATTGGGAATGTTTATTTAAAACGCGAAGCCTATCGTACTGCACTGGATTATTTTCATCGAGCTATCGAAGCGGATTCTTTAATTGAAAATGAAGAAAACACGGGAAGAACCTTAATGAGTATGGGAAAATCTTATCTGCTAATAGGTGATTATACACAAAGTATTAAATATCTAAGCAGTGCTTTGGAGATCGTCGAAAAAATCGGTGCAAAGCAGATTAAGAGTAATACCTTAAAATATTTATCCGAAGCATATCGTAAAAATGAAGATACAGAAAAAGCATTCGATTATTTTCAAAGACATGTTGCGGTAAAAGACAGCCTTTTCAATAAAGCAACGGCAGCGAAAATTGATGAACTGATATTTGATCATGAGACAACTAAAAAGCAGCAAAAAATCAAATTACTGGAACAAAGCCGAACGAATCAAAAACTTGTTCAGCACCGGCTTTGGATTATTTTGATTGCAACCAGCCTTATCGGGGTTTTAATTTTTCTATATCAAGGTCAACGAATTCGCAATATTAAACAGCGGGAAACGCTATTGGATATTCAAAAAAACCTGTTGGAGCTACAAATGCTTCGCAATCAAATGAAACCGCATTTTGTTTTCAATGCACTTACATCTATCCAAAATTTTTTATTGCTAAAAGACAATCCAAAAGCAATACATTACCTCAGCGAATTTGCTCAACTAATGCGTGAGATGCTGGAGAATACAGAGAAAGACTTCATCAGTCTTGAAGATGAAATTAACTATCTCAACCGATATCTTAAACTAGAGCAACTCCGAAGTAATAATCAATTTAGTTCTGAAATATCCATTGCTGAAAACCTGATCCCGGAAGATATCTTTATCCCCAATTTGCTTTTACAACCCATTGTAGAAAATGCAATTTGGCATGGCGTTATGCCTTTAAAAAAAGAAGGGAAAATCTCCATTCGACTCACCAGAGAAAATGGTCTTTTAAAAATTGCAGTTGAAGATAATGGCGTCGGAAGAAAATTTAAAAAAAATAATTTGCATCAATCAAAAGGTCTTCATTTATTAAAACAAAGGATCGAAATGCTCAACAAAGAAAAAGATTTGGGCATTCATTGGTTTATTCAGGATTTGAAAGATCAACGCGGTCAGGCCTCCGGGACGCTGGTAGGGCTTACTTTCCCGCTCTAAAACTTCTATGTAAATTTGAATTATGAATGATACGATAACTGCATTAATAATTGACGACGAATTATCTGCCAGACAGGTAATTCGAGAACTGATTAAACAATATAGTCAGCGGATAGAAATTATTGCAGAGGCCAACAATGCGGAAACCGGTTTATCCGCAATTTTAAAACACCAGCCACAAATAGTTTTTCTGGATATACAAATGCCCGGTCAAAGCGGCTTTGACCTTTTGAAAGAACTGCCCGAGATCAACTTCAAATTGATCATTATTACGGCTCATGAAAAATATGCCATCCGGGCCATTAAGGCTTCTGCTTTAGACTATCTCTTAAAACCCATAAATATACCGGAGTTTCAAAAGACCATTTACAAAATAGAAAAAACCCTTAAAGCAGAAAATGATATCCGTCATCAGATTTTATTGCAAAATATTAAAGCTGCCCAATTACAAAAAGTAATCGTTCCAACCGAGCAAGGATGGCATGTAGTCTCCGTTAGTGATATTATAAGTTGTCAGGCAGATTCTGTTTACACCCATATTTTTATCCGCAATCAAAACCCGATTTTATCCAGTAAACCTCTTAAAGTATACGAAAACCTTTTACCTAAGCATGCTTTTATCAGAGTGCATAAGTCCCATATCATTCACCTGCAGTATGTTAAAAAATACATTAAAGGCAAAAGCGGACAGGTTGAAATGACCGATGGATCAATCATCGCAATCGCCCGCCAAAGAAAAAATGATTTTCTGAGATTGCTAAATTCCTTTACCTTTCAATCCTGACTTAAGAAGTTCTAAGAGACCTTTCATTCGTTAAATAGTTCCATTTAGAAGTTCCACTTTCTGGTTCCTCCTTAATCTACTAGCTTAGCAAGGAATCAATACAATCTGTAGTTTCCACTTTTTTAAGCAGGCTTAAATAGTGGAATTATAAAACCCTATAATTTGAACTATTGTGAAAAGTATGCTTCGGTTTTTAATCATCTTTTGTTTAGTTTTTGGTTTTCGTTCTGCGCTCGCTTCCACCCTATCTGCTGGTGATATAGCGATTATTACTATGAATGCTGACGGTGCCGATGATTTTGTTTTTATCCTATTGGCTGATATCAGTGGAACGACCGAAATCCATTTTACGGATAACGGATGGGATTCCGGGACGAGTAATTGGGGAACGGCTAGTGAGGGCACTGTCACCTGGACCTTTACCGGGGCACTGAGTCTTGGTACAGAAGTAAGTATTAATAATCCGCAAACCGGAACAGCCACCGCTTCACATGGTTCGGCAGTCGTAAGTGGCAGTTTTAATATCTCCGGAGGAGGTGACCAACTAATCGCCTATCAGGGAACGGTTGCCAGTCCAACTTTTTTGTATGCATTCAATCACCGGGCAAATTGCTGGTCTCCCTGCAGCGTTGGCACATCTTCCTTGAATTCCAATTTGCCTCCGGGCTTAACAGAAGGTGTTTCCGCCTTGAGTACTGATCCCACACATGAGGATAACTGGCAATACAACTGTGCTGTAATTACAGGGACGCGTAGTGAATTACTTGCAGCGATTGCTAATGTAAATAATTACAACAGAAATAGTTCAAGCACTTATGGCGCACCCGGCTGTAATATTTTGTTGCCGGTAGAATTAAGCTACTTTGAAGCTTCGCAACAAATTGATAATACCATAAAATTGGATTGGCGCACAGCATCCGAAATTAATAATATGGGTTTTGAGATTGAGAGAAGAGCCAATGATTCGGACTGGCAAAAAATTGGTTTCGTTCGAGGTTCAGACCAGAATTTTGAACCTCAGGACTATTCGTTTATTGATTTTGAACCTTTTGCAGAAAACTATTATCGTTTAAAACAAATCGATGAAGATGGTTCATTTGAGTATTCAAAAATCCTGCATATAGATATTGCTTCTCATATCGGGCAAAAGGAAATGATTATTTATCCGAATCCGGCCAAAGATGAGTTGACTATTGCTCAGGCTAAAGGTCTGATTCGTTTATACAATCTTTTAGGAGAACCTTTAAAGCAATATACGATTCAGGAATCGTCAATAATTATTGATATTTCACATTTGGAAACAGGGACCTACTATTTGGAACTTATTCATGAAAACGGAAAACGAAATACCAGGCACTTTTTTAAATACTAGACATCCTATTTAGACAGACTTTTCCTTTAGCTTCAAGGCAGCTCTCTCTTTGCTCGTTTTAGCTTTTTCGGTTTTGTAAAAGCAGCTCTTCGATATTTATTCCGCCCTTCCCTATTATACTTTCCTATCCCGGGGTATCAAGGAATGATAACGCTTTTATAAAACAAATCATTCGAAAAATGAGCAAACTTGCTAAAACATTTATTCTATTCTTATTTATTACAACAGGCTTGAATGCCCAAAAAGTTAAACTAAAAGGTTATAAGGTAAGTGCTGAACATGTGAATTTACCTATAATCGGTTTCCCTCCGGAAATCACAACTTATGACTGTTCGGTGGATGGCAATGAAGCTGCAATTAATCGTTATGGACTAACCTTTGGAGATATAGAAAGCAGGATTAAAATTGGTGGTTATAACAAAGTCGAAGGCGGAGGAAGTGCAAGGTTAAGTGTGGAAATTGGCGCGCCTACCGCTTCTGCGAGGGAAAAAATTACGAAAGACCGGGAAGATAAAGATAAAAACAAGTATAAGCTGTACAGTTATTCTTTTGATCTGAGCTGTATTGGTTCTTATAAAGTAATGGATAGCAAAGGATCAATTTTGAGCGAAGGTAATGTGACTAAAAAGAAGAAACACAGTACTAAAGAATTTAAAAGTCTGACGGCCTTAAATGCACATTATAAAGATAAATATCCCAAAACCAAAAATGATGAACTTTCAAAATTACTTAATGAAGTAATTCGTGGAATTAACAATAAAATTAATGCAGAATTTAGCGTAGCGACAATAAAATCTACCGTAGAGTTTGAAGGCTTTAAAGCTAAATCACATCCGGATTTGAATAAGTTTAAAGAAGTTAAAACGACAGTGGAAAATGCTTTCAAAAAAATGACATCAGCGGATAATTCTGAATTTGTTGAAGCTATTCAACCGGCCATTAAATTCTGGTTGGAAAAAGAACCTACCTACTCCACATCCGATAAACAGGCCAAAAAACTCAATTTTGCTTGCCGATATAATGCTGCACTTGCTTATTACTGGGCAGAAGATTTTGCAAATGCCCTGAAATACGCTGAATTAATCATTGACGGAGATTATAATGAAAAAAAGGGGAAACGCCTGAAAGAAAAAATTGTAAAAACCCAGGAACGCTTAAATGCTCTGAATTTGAAAAGCAGACATTTTAAAGTAGAAGTATCCGAAACAGATAAAGCAGCGATGGTCGCTTTTAATGAAGAACAGGAAGAGATTTATGGATCGGGAGATATTCGAAGGTTTCCCGAATTTGATAAAATAATGAATGTAAAACTGGAGAGCAAAATCGCCAGGGGAAAACTTTTCTTAAAGGATGGAAATGTCGACGAAGGGTATTATGTCTATGAATCCGATACCAATACACCTAATTTCAGTCTTCCCCGTACCATTCGTTTTGGCAAGGAAAGTAATGGTAAAATCCTCAAAGGTAATCCTGAATACAAGTCCATTGACTCCATGCTAATCGGAGATAAAATCTACCGAATTCAGGCGGTACAGTTAGGGCCCCTAAAAATGAAAAATGCAATTGTTGAAGATGTAAAGAATTATAATAAAACGGCCTTGCAATTAATTCACCCCCCATTTGCGAAAGGCAGAGTTTTCGGAACGGAGACTGAGCTAGAGACCTCTTACGCGATCTGGCACAAAAGCAAAAAGAAACACTTCTCTCCCGATGGTTTAAGCTTTTCAAAGACCATGAAAAAAGCGGTTGGTGATTGTGATCTGGCTATGGAATATGTCAATGAATTAAAAAACCAGAATAAAAAGAAGAAGCTATTGGACAGAGTTGGAAGTCAGGTATATGATGAAGCAGATTTGGATAATATACTGACCATTTATGATGAATGTAAATGATGCCTTAAACTGTCAGATACTCTCTTGACTATTCAAATAAAACCAATGTGTATACTGAGAGTTAGTGTATGCATTGGTTTTAGAAGGCTTTTATAAAACTAATAAACCATTCGCTCTTAGAAAATCCAGCAACTCTACTTGTTCTAATTCTTCGATAAATTCTTTATGTTCCTTTTTAAGAAAACCATAATCTCTAATCTCTTTTGAGTGAATAGATAGTTGACTTAAAATCTGGATTAACCACTCCCCTAGTTCCCGATCGACAATCAACTCTGCGCTTTGTGTTTTATTGTGAAAGATCAATTTTACTTCTTCTGGATCATTTGCCCATTCGCTTATCTGAGGAACGCTTTCCAGCCATATGATCTTAGTCGAATTTTTCAACAGATTTTTTTCCTCCAATATCAGAGCATTTTCTATATAATTCTCAGGAATGCTGGTTTCCGGTATTTCAAAATCGAACCACTCTTGCAAATGGAAGTCAAAACCAAGTCCCTGCATATAGTTAAAAAGGGATTTTTTTAAACCATAGCTAAACTGGTTATGGTCAATCCCCGTGGAATCTTCAAAAGCTATATCATTATTGGCAAAGCTTATTTCTTTGTAATCGGGAACTATTCCATATTCGGCAGGGCTTAAACCTATTGGGCTATGAGCAGTCAGCGCAAACTGATGCCAGAAACCAGAGTAGATTATATTCTGCTCGAACATCTGTCGCACCATCTCCAGGCTATCTATGGTTTCCTGTATGGTCTGAGTGGGATAACCGTACATCAGATAAGCGTGTACCATTATCCCCGCTTCGGTAAAATTACGTGTTACTCTGGCTACCTGCTCTACGGTAACTCCCTTTTTTATTAAATCCAGTAGTCGATCCGAAGCAACTTCCAAGCCACCGGATACGGCGATACAGCCGGATGCTTTTAGCAACCGACAAAGATCGGCACTAAAGCTTTTTTCAAAACGAATATTGGTCCACCAGCTAAGGGATAATTGTCTACGGATAATTTCTATAGCGACATCCCGCATCAAAGCCGGAGGTGCCGCTTCATCTACGAAATGAAATCCGCGCTCTCCGGTCTGCTGTATCATTTGTTCCATTCTATCTACCAATAAAGCAGCAGCAACCGGCTGGTAATTTTTGATATAATCCAAAGACACATCACAAAAAGTACATTTGCCCCAGTAACAGCCATGCGCCATAGTAAGCTTGTTCCAGCGGCCATCACTCCAAAGGCTGTGCATCGGATTCGCAATTTCAATCACGGAGATATAGCGGTCCAGCAATAAATCCGAATAATCCGGAGTTCCTGTTTCGCTCTGTTTATAATCCTTTCTCAGTGAAAAATTATTGTAAAAAACAAGGTCATCTTTTAAGAGAAAAGTGCGTTTGAACAGTTGATGATTGGGATTGGAAACGGAGGGATCATGAATATTGGAAATTAAAAGCTCAATGGGCAGTTCCCCGTCATCCAAAGTGATGAAATCAAAAAATTCAAAAACCCTGCTATCTGAGACTGATCTTAGTTCTGTATTGGGAAAACCACCTCCCATGGCGATTTTAATACCGGGATGTTTATGTTTTAGATATTGGGCACAACGAAAAGCGCTATATAAATTACCGGGGAAAGGGACAGAAAAGCCAATAAGCCTGGGTTGAATGGCTTGTACTTTTTCTTCTAAAATCTCCAGACTGATTTCATCAATTAAACTTTCCGTTTTTTGTAAAAAACCATATAGTTCATCAAATGAATTTGCACTGCGCCCTAGCTTTTCCGCATATCGGCTAAAACCAAAATGTTCGTCGATATTGGCAACAATGAAATCAGAAATATCTTCCAGGTAAAGCGTAGATAAATACTTTGCTTTATCATGAATGCCCATCCATCCGAATGCATATTCCAGATCTTCCTGCTGTAAAAAACGATTGGCTTCCGGTAAATAATTACCACTACAAATCTGATGCGCCAGGGTCTGGTTTTTTCCCTGTAGGAAGAGAATGACTTCATCGATCGTTTTGATATAATCGTTTTGAAGTGCCAGTATTCTTCGACTATTTTCATCTGCCAGGTTCCTGTTTTCTGCTAATTTGAAAAGCCTGGTCAGCCCCTGTTTAGAGAACAATTTCAAAATGACCTCAATTCCAAGGTCCATTTGGAAGGAAGTAATGTTTATTGTATTCAAAAAGCCTTTGAGGTAGGCTGTAGCCGGATAAGGTGTATTCAGCTGAGTAAATGGAGGCGTTAAAAGTAGAATGTCTTTCAAATGCTTTTAGCTTAAAGATCAGTATTCACCGGAAGATTTAGAAAATTAAGTATAAAACACGAAAATTACTCAATTTTCAATACAAAGTTTTCCGGATTGATAAACGTTCTGTTCATCGAAAATCTGGTAGATATAGATACCCTTGGCAAGTTGTGGTAAATCAAGAGCTTGCCCGGTTCCAAATACTGTTGTAAACAGAGCATTTCCTATCGAGTCAAAAAGTCTGAACTGTAAAATGCCGGACTCAACTAATGGCGATGACTTCGAAATAACAAGATAGGTGTCGGCGGGATTGGGAAAGATTGTCCACTCCGATTCCCGGGATAGTGTACTGTTATCCGTAGAAACTGTAGAATCACAAAACTCATCAGCCATACCCAAATTATAATTCGGAAAATTGGGAATACTTACAAAATTCAGAGCGGGTAAGCCTACACTATTTTGCATAAAATCGCAGGCTATCCCCAGACTGTCCGGTGCGTTGATGACATGATAGAATTGATGACTGCTGATCCCTGCGATATAAATTTTACCATCCGGAGCAAGCTGTGAAAGATAAAATACGGCACCGAATGCAGGGAAGTTTTGAGTATCCAGTGTATCAATCAGTATTCTGCTTTCGGGGATATTTCCTGCTTGCAGATCAAATTGATAGAGCCTGGTCCTGGCGGCAGCATAAAGAAATCTCGAATTGGGAGATATCGCCAAACCTGCAGCCTGAAAGTTTTCTTGTGGAAAAGTGATAGCTATCGGATTTGACAATTTTCCTTCACAACGATCAAAATCAAAAATATGCAATCCGTTCCAGGGATTAAAACGAGCAAACTTGCTGCCATCAGGTGAAAATACAGCTTGTCCAATACCGTGTCGTACTTCCCAGGACTCTCCTGCGCATTCTAATTTCGAATGCTCAATTCCGTTCGAAGTCAGGAGCAATAAATGATAGCAATTAGAGACAGCCTTGGGCACAATGATCCACCAGTCCGTTCCATTGGCGTGTTTGACCGCTTGCAACTGTCCCCTGGCCAATGCCAAAGAATCCTCAACTGCAATCTTGTTTTTTTCGATTACAGCTCCTAAGCCATCATTCATACTCATATCAATAACCTGATAATACAGTCGCTTTGGATCGAGATTGGTAGTCGTATCATATGCTATTATGTCTAAATCGAGGTTAAACAGATAATAGATATCTGGATTGCTCGGGCAAGGCAAACTGATTCCGCCCTGCAATACCGGGCTGGAAAATGTTCCGCTTTGGCAATAGAAGTCTTGTACCAGTCCCGGATTAATCCCTGCACCATTCTGCATGAACGCATCAGAAACATCTCTGATGACACAACCATTAGAATAAAAGAGTAATTGACCACTGGGATCGGACATGCATATATTCGTGCTGGTCATTGAAAAGGAATCTAATTCCTCTCTAAGCAGTATATTGAAAGAGTCATCGCTAAAATCCAGTAAAATTTCACTTTGTTGGCCAATTATCCAATTGATATCCTGTTTGTTTTGTGCTAAAACAAAATTCACAAATAAACAGAGATATAATGCAAAGAAAAACCTCATTTAAACAAGTTATAAACAGGAGTCATCCTGGATTTTTCAAATACTTAAAAATAGATAAAAATGTGTGCACAGATCAATATCAGTATCGACTTTCTTAGCTAATTTCGAGATTGATTAATCAAAAAATCTGGAATGAGTCCTGTTCGAAAAAATCTTAAACGCTATTGAATAATGAAAGCTTCAGCTTCCGCTGAGCCATCCCTCCACTGGATAGAACAATAATATAAACCTTTCGGATGATCCAGTTTGAGAGAAAGGTTATTTTGTCCTTCAGCTATATTTTCACTATGTAGCAGTCGCCCAAAAGAATCATAAATATACATATCTCCACCCATTGTTTTTGACAAAGAAATATTAATATGATCGCGGGCTGGGTTTGGCGTAATGCTGAACAACTGATTATTCGTCAGATACAATTCGTCTTCGGATCGTTCTTCGAATATTTCACCTTCAGCATTGCAATTTTCAAAGTCTTCTTCATAAGTCGCTTTAATGCAGGTAGGTAATAAACCTCTTGCCCGATAAACAGCCGTCCCTCCTTCCCGGGGACATTGAATAGCAATCGAAATTAACAAATCTAACTGTTGCTGGCTAAGTATTGTTTCCTGGCTAGTTAAATTAGTCAGTATAATATCATTTACCGTTTTCTCATTGGTTTCAAATATTTCATTTACTGCTATGCCTCCATTTTCAATAAGCAGAGCATCGGTACTAGAGGCTATTTCAGTATTGTAAAACGCTATAATTTCTGATACCGCATCATCTGTATCAACTAATTTATCCAGAAGTTCTTCTTTTTGATCAGCAAGCCCGGGAGTCAGGCCATAGGTATCGATTTGTTCTTCTATAACATCCAGGGCATCATGAACCGAAAACCATTCATCATCATTTGACTGTTTGTCAAGCAGTCGTCCAGGTTGGTTAAAAATTGATTTCAGGGAATTTTGGATATTTCGAAATTTTCCAATACTTGAATTAATATTATTCGTATGAAAGTTACCGAATGCCTCGTCCTGAGATATGACTGATGTTTCATTTTCCAGCAAATCAAACAAATAGCGTTCGGCTTCCCAGGTAGAACCTATCGCTTCATTTAATCCTCCTGTAGCAATTGTTGTATAAAGCTGGTTGGAACCGGGATCAACCAGCTGGTTTATGCAGTTATTAACGGGTGCGCCATTGAAGTCAACAATAAACCAGTCCGCAGGTGGATCAATATTTTCAGGATGGTGAACAGGTGTTGTGGATGAAGTAGTCATTTGTTCGGTATGAACAAAGATTTGAGAAAGATCGCAATTCCCGGATAGACATTCGGCATGTGCCGAAGCAGTAACAAAAGCAATTTTTCGCAACCAGGTATTTCCATTATGATCTCCGCCAATTGCTCCTTGCTGACCAATAATACCGTCGAGTTGTAACATTTTTGAACCACCAATAAATTGATTGCTCAACAGTTGTGTGCCAAGGTTTACATCCTGAAAATTCATACCGACCGGGACATCCGCCAGACTATTTTCGCAATAGCGGGTGTTTTGGAAAAAATTAGCTCTGATACCACGGCTACAATTGGCGATACTTGGGATGATCGAATAATCAACTAAAAAATTATTGTTACTCACCTCATTATTTGCCCCGCTGGATCCTTCCAGGTTAATCCCATAAGTTGGAAAAACAAATGGATTAACGGTAGTATTATTTCCATCAATCGTATTGTGTACAATGGTTGCATTTTCTTTGTCTCCATCATTCAAATGGATCAGACTTCTGGCATCTCGGCAATCGTTGAACCGGTTGAGTTCGACCCTGATTTCCTCTGCACCAGTATAATCGCCTTCAATTCTTATTGCATCACCGGTATCTGCATCAATTCTAAAATCGGAATCAAAGACCAATACTTTAGTGTTTTGTCCAATCGAGGTACTGGCTTTCATATAAATGCCAAAAGAATTTTGAAATGCTGCCTCCGATCCTGTAATATTAAAATTACAGTCATTAATATTTACTTTGGAATTGACTAAGAAATTCTCACCATAAATTCCAATACCATCGGGGCCAGGTGCAGAAATACCTCCGTTTTCATAATTGAAAGTTGCATGCATCACATCAAGGCGATTAATATCATATGCTTCAATTCCTTTTTTATGGAATTGATTGAAAAAGGAATTTCTGACTATGAGATTCCCTTTTTCCAGAAAGACACCGGATTCTCTGATATTTATCAAAAAGAAATTTCGGAAAGAAATGGTATTGTATTTTTCAGAGTAGATGCCGTATTGTAAATCCCTGAACTGGGAAATTCCCAGAATGCTTTTGGCATATAAAGGAACTCTGATTAAATGCAGTCCGGCAAAGGTAATTTCATTGGCTGTACCATTTAAAGGGGCATCACAAGTGAATTTATTATTAAAAAACTGAATGATCTTAGGTCTGAATAACCAGTTCCTTTCCAAAAATATGCCGACTCGATTGCGATTGAAAGTTGTTCCCGTGATGTACAATCTGGAAGCCGTACTGGATTGAATGGCTTTATCCGCGTCTTCAATGTTGGAATTAGAAGTTTCAATCCGGCTACCGAAGTTCAATTTAATTCCATCCCACATTTCTTCACAGGCGAAAAGCTTGGAATCCTTAATTTTAAACGTATGGGAATTCATTACATTAATGATAACTCCGGGGGATATCTTGACGGTACAATCGTCGAAAGTGAAGTTGTTATTAATAGTAAAATTGGTTTCAATGCAAACAACCAGCCCCGTAAGGTTTGAGCCGATTTGAGAGGAGGAAGCATTACTGGCATCGATAACAAATTCACAATTAAGATCGCCGTAATCATCGCATAAGGTACTATTTGCAAGTCCGGTAAACGTAGCTGATTCAGTTGGACAATACTGGCTGTCAAAACCTTGACCGTTTAACAGATGGAAGCTCAGACAACAACAAATTGTAAGAAATAAATTTTTGCCAAATTGATTTTGGCTCAAAAAGGGAATTAATAAAGATTTCATAATAGCTTTATTTAGGTGAGATAATATAAAAGTAAAATGGTAGTGTAGTTCCTACCAATTCAAAAGAATCAAAACATGTGTCAGACAGTGAAATAGTGAATTTAGTGCGAATCAGATAAGCCTTAATTTATTTCGCAACTATTGGGTTGTCAGATAAATATAAGAAAAAAATCTTTAATTTGAAAATATGGTTTTCAAAATGATTCCAGATAGTCTAAGTAATTAAATAAAACATATTTAAAATAAACCGCATATAGATTGGAAACAATAAATAAAAATAATAAATTGAAGAGCGGTAATTTATTTACATACTACTTCAAAATTAAATTATGAACAAATTTACGCTGAGCCTGTTTTTATCCTTTTTTATTACGATTAATGCTATTGGTCAAATTGATGCGTTTAATTGGGAAGAGGATTTATTTCCTATAGGTCAAACTAAAGAATTAAATTTTCAGTTTGACTTCGATGGTCCTTGCTCAGTAGCTCCTTGTGAGAAATTCGAAATAAATGCCCAAACTCTAAATGCCCTCAATCAGTTTTTAAATAATAACCCAAATCTAATAATTGAAATAGGAAGCCATTCCGATCAAAGAGGAACACATCGATATAATCGGAGATTAACGCAAAACTATGCTCAAGGAATTAAGGATAAACTGGGAAGTATGGGGATTGAAGAAGAACGAATTATAGCAATCGGCTACGGAGGAACGGTTCCGATAATTTCAACAGAAGAAATTGATCAAATGGAATCTGAAGCGGATAAAGAAAAAGCCTATCAAAAAAACAGCCGATTTGAAATCCGGATTGTCGGACGCCAATAAATGTGCATATACCATCACCATAGATTGGCGACTGTGATATAAAGGAAAAGTATTTGGGACTGGGAGTTAATTTACCAAATCCGGATTACCCATTTTGCCGTTTTGATAGTTCTGTATGCACAGATTGATTTGTTCGGCAGTATTCATTACAAAAGGTCCATAGGAATATACAACTTCATCAAGTGGTTTTCCTCCCAAAACCAGTATTTCCGCCCCTTTTTCTGAGTAGATATTTATTAGGGAATCGCCTCTTTGATAAAGGGCAATTTGATTGGTTTTTAATGCCTTCTGACCTTCTATTTCCAATGCTCCTTTTATGACATAAATAAATGCGTTATGGGTAGGATCAGTAGGAATGTCCAGACGACCATCTGCTTTCATTTTGATGTGAAAATAAAAGGCAGGAGATAATAGTTCTACTTTTGATTTTGCGGTGTATAGTTCCCCTAAAATAACCTTGGCTGAAAAATTATCATTTTCAATGGAATCCATTTGTTCATCATTGAAAACATGGGTAGTAGGTGCGATGAACTTATATTTTGAAGGCATATTTAGCCAAATTTGAAAACCGTGATAAGCCCCTCCGTTTTCAAATAATTGTTGTCCGGTTTCTTCCATATGAATCGCTCCCCTGCCCGAACTAAACATCATAAAATCTCCCTTACCAATTTGGAAATCGTAATTCAGACTATCTTTATGATGTCCGTTCCCCTCTATAAAATAAGTGGTCGGGATCACTCCGGCATGCGGATGCGCATCTACCCTTAAAGGAGAATCCCCGGCTTTTACATCCACCGGACCGAATTCGTCAAATAAAACGTATGGAGAAACGTAGTCATTCTGATCTCCTGCAAATGCCCGGAGAATGGGTAGAGTACCCACTTTGGTACGGTCGGCATTCAAAACCCTGTAAACCTTTCGATAAGTGGCATTTCCAAGCATTCCCGAATTACAGCCTACTAAACCAGGAGTAACCATGCTCGCACCAATTATTGCTGAGCCTTTGATGAATTTCCTACGTTTCATATTTATTGATTTTTATACTGAATAAACGTAGTTATTTATAAAAGGTTGAAAGTTAAGACCTTACTGAGTTGTTATCAACCCGACATTAATCAATTTCCAAAATGGCTTTGCTCTATAATCTGTCCGGCATTTATTTGCTCCAGTCTGTTTGACATTTCCTGAATCATCGGATCATTACTTTTGCGGACATATATTTCTTTTAAAGCCAAAAGCGTTGCCTGATCATTGGGATTGACGGCTTCAGCTCTTTGAAAATAGGGCAAAGCGAGATCCAAAAGAGTGGACATTTCAGATTTCTTCGCACTAAAGGCACGGATACCTTTCGCAGAATTATCTTTTTCCAGGCTTTGAAGCTCTTGGGTGATAATAGCTGCTTTATTATAATACAATGCCCCGATATTGTATAAAGCAGGAGCATAAGTGCCCTCTACTTCCAGGGCTCTGCTGAAAAAATCCATAGACTTTTGGAAATTCATTTGAGCATCCGTAAAATTACCTTTCTCTGCTTCCTGAATTTGTAATTGATTATAGCTATGTCCCAGTGCTGAAAGGATAGACACGTTTTCAGGATTTTGCCCGGCCGCAGCCTCCAGTTTTTCTATCAATATATCCAATTCCTCTTTTTTCAGGTAATAATTAATTTCAGCAATCATTAAACCCTCATCATCCGGATATATTTTCCGTCCCTCTTTGATGGTCCTAAACGATTTTTCTTTCTTGTCTTCCTTAAAATACAGATCGGATAGGGAACTATAGATTACCGGATCATTATATTTGGTATCTCTAAGCTCTTCGAAGTAAATAATAGCCGCTTCGTTTTCTCCGGATTTTTGTGCGGATAAGGCGGTGCGAAACAGGTGTTTTTTATAGGCGCCTTTTTTACTTAAAATCGAAGTGTGTTCGTGGCCATTCAAATAATCTCTTATTTCCAATACCTTGGTAAAGGAAGCAAATGCCTGATCGTAAATGCCTTTGTTGTATGCCGCTATGCCTTCATTGGAAATGAAAGTAGCTGTTTTCAACATTTCTTCCATGGCATTGCTTTTATCCCATTTTTTATCAGCTTTTGAAACAGCATTCCTGAAAGCCTGAAAGGCATCTTCGGCTGCATTGGGATAATTGGCTTGGTGATGAACATCCACTAAAAGCATTTTATAATCCCGGTACGCAGCCTCATTATAAATCTCCCCGGCCTGCATCCAGATTTTGGTCGCTTTTTTATCATCCAACTGCTCTACTCCTTTGAGCGCTTTGAGAATATTACTTCTGGCTTCTTCCAGTTTCTCTGTATCTTCACTTTGTTGATACTTGTCAAAAGCCTTTTTGGCTTTTTTATAAAAATCTGTGCTGCTTTGAGCAAGTATAGCCTGAAAGGTCAATAGGCAGCAGAAGCTGATGAAAAGTGATTTCATAATTAAATGGATCTAAAAATGGATAAAAGACTGTAGCTTTCTCAAAGAAATGTTTTGAAAAAGCTACAGTAATAGGCAGGAAATTAATAAGTTTTGATGATTCTATATACCTGAAAGCCGTCAAATAACAGATTTATTCTATAGAATCCTATTCATTTTCTTCATTGGATTGATCGGTATCAAGGGTATCGCTATTCTCTACATCCGGATTATCCGTAACGTCTTCCTCCTGAATGACAACCGCTACATCAGCAATAGAATCCCCTTCATCCAATCTGATCAATCTTACTCCCTGAGTGGCACGTCCCATGATACGCATATCACTAACCGGCATTCGGATAACGATCCCACTCCGATTGGTAATCATCAGATCATCTTTTTCCGTAACGGTTTTAATCGTAATCAGCGCCCCGGTTTTTTCAGTGACTTGCAATGTTTTTACCCCTTTTCCGCCACGGTTGGTAATCCGGTAGTCTTCCAAAGCTGAACGTTTACCATTTCCTTTTTCGGAAACAACCAATATGCTAGTATTCGGATCATTCGGATCAACACTGACCATTCCGACTACCCGATCATCTTCCATGGTATCAGATAAAGTAATTCCTCTTACTCCGGCCGCCGATCTTCCCATTGGTCGCACTTTGGCTTCCGGAAAACGAATGGCCCGGCCGCTTCTGTTGGCGATTAGTATTTCATTATTGCCATTCGTTAGTCTGGCTTCGAGCAGCATATCCCCTTCATTAATGCTAATAGCATTGATGCCATTGGTTCGGGGGCGTGAGAAAGCTTCTACCAAAGTCTTTTTAATCAATCCCTTTTTCGTACAGAAGACTATGAAATTATTATTGATAAAGGCTTCATCCTTCAAATCTTCAATAATGATATAGGCTTTGACTTTATCTTCTTTCGGGAGATTGATAATATTCTGAATAACCCTGCCCGCCGAAGTTTTTGATGCTTCCGGAATTTCATAAGCACGTAACCAGAAACAGCGTCCTTGCTCGGTAAAGAGCAGCAGGTAGTTATGGGTTGTAGCCAGGAACATATGTTCAATAAAATCCTCATCCCGGGTTTTACTTCCTTTTGACCCGCGTCCGCCTCTGCCTTGTGCCCGGTACTCCGTGGATTTAGTACGTTTGATATAACCGAGTTGAGAAATGGTAATGACCACTTCTTCATCCGGGATCATATCTTCAATACTGATATCGCCGGCAGCGTAATTAATTTCTGTTTTTCTTTCATCACCAAATCGTTCCTTAATCTCAATCAACTCATCTTTGATGATATCGCGCTGCATTTGTTCACTTGCCAAAATTGCTTTGTAATGCGCTATTTTCTTTTGCAACTCTTCGTATTCCTCTCTGATTTTGTCTCTTTCCAGTCCGGTAAGCTTTTGCAAACGCATATCGAGGATTGCTCTGGCTTGTATTTCAGAAAGCTGGAACTGACTCATCAGGCCATTTCTTGCTTCTTCTACCGTTTTGGAACCTCGAATTAAAGCAATTACTTCATCGAGATTGTCTAAAGCAATCAATAAACCTTCCAGAATATGCGCTCTTTCTTCTGCTTTTCTCAGGTCGTATTTGGTTCTGCGAACGATGACTTCCAGACGGAATTTGACAAACTCTTCCAGAAGGTCTTTTAGGTTAAGAACCATCGGCCGGCCATTTACCAAAGCGATATTATTAACCCCGTAAGAAGTTTGAAGAGGTGTATATTTGAATAATTGAGAAAGGATGACATTCGCTATTGCATCGCGTTTGATCTCTATAACAATGCGCATCCCTTTCCGGTCTGATTCATCCCGGATATCGCTGATCCCTTCTACTCTTTTACTATTTACCAGGTCCGCAATTTTCATAATCAGCTGAGCCTTGTTTACCTGATAGGGAATCTCTGTAACAATGATGGTCTCTTTTCCGGTTTTGCTGGTTTCAATATCTGCTCTTGCTCTAACGACTACTCTGCCACGACCGGTTTCAAAACCTTCTTTTACTCCTGAAACGCCATAAATAATTCCGCCGGTTGGAAAATCCGGAGCTTTGATAAACTGGGTAAGCTCTTCAATGGTGATTTCCGGATTATCGATCATTGCGATGGTACCGTCAATTACTTCCGAAAGGTTATGTGGTAGCATATTGGTAGCCATCCCGACAGCAATACCTGAGGCACCATTGATCAATAAATTTGGAATCCGGGAAGGAAGAACGGTTGGTTCTTTAAGTGAATCGTCAAAATTCAACTGAAAATCGACTGTTTCCTTCTTGATATCTTCCAGTAGCTCATCGCTGATTCTTTGCAGACGCGCTTCTGTGTATCGCATTGCGGCGGGACTGTCGCCATCCACTGAACCAAAGTTTCCCTGGCCATCTACCAAAGGATATCTCAGGGACCATTTCTGAGCCATTCTTACCATGGCATCGTAAACGGAGCTATCGCCATGCGGGTGGTATTTACCGAGTACCTCTCCCACAACTCTGGCAGATTTTTTATGTGCTTTGTTGTACTGAAGCCCTAATTCGGCCATCCCGTACAGAATACGGCGGTGAACGGGTTTAAGACCATCTCTTACATCTGGTAATGCTCGTGAAACAATTACCGACATCGAATAGTCGATGTAGGCAGATTTCATTTCGTCCTCTATGTTAATAGGGATAATTCTGTCTTCTGTAGCCATTTATCGTGTTCTGGTTATTGTATAAAAATCCCCGAAAAAGGGATTCGTTTTAAGCTGCACAAAAGTAACAATTTGGGTGGTAAAAACGTAATTTTTGCCCTTGAAAAAGCAGCCCTGAAAACAGCTTGTAAAGCTTCTATACGCATGATTTTAGCTTTTGTTTGGTTTTGGAATTTTACCGCTGTTAAGGACTGACCAAACAAGCTGCTTACTGGTTTCGTATTTCAAGGTATAAATGAGCCAAAACAGCATTGTTGGATGAGCAGAAAATCCCGACAAATTATTAGCTGCTACAAAGGGGAACAACAAAAAAAGCAAGCCCTGATGGACTTGCCCTTTTTTGATTATGTATGTTAGAAAATGTTTTACTCTTTCATCGCTACCTTATAGGTATCCGGATCATGTTGTTGCACCGTCCAATAATTATAATCTCGCACCATTCTATCCAGATTCCTGTATTCGAAATCTTTTTTGCCAACTCTCAATTTTAAGGCGGAATAATCCTTGAAATACTTTTTAGCTGTATTTACAAAGTCTTCTCTTTCCACTTTTTCCAGATCTCCCTCTTCGTTAAGCAAATAATAGAAATACTTGTAAGGTTTTTTGGGATTATCCCGAATTTCGACGTAATAGGTATAAAGTGTAATAATGCCTTGTTCTTCTCTTTCCAGAAAAACAGTAGTAGAAGCAAAGATTTTTGGCGGATAGTCTACTTTGTGGCGGTCAAAATGTACCCATCTTTTAACAGTCCTTCCGATCTCGTCAATTTCCATTTCTTCAAAACCGTAACTTTCAATTTGTTTCGGTTTATAAACTGTTTTTTTGTTACTGTCGCCTTTGAAAAAAATGACTTTTGTTTCGTTGTCCGTAATGGAACCGATTTGTACTTTCCCTTCCACTTTCTCGCCTCCGTTCAAAATTACATAGCCGGGAACTTTGTCCCCTTTCTTTGCAAAAAGGCCAACGGAAAGCATTAAGCATAGTGTTGTAAATAATAGGTTATTGAATCTCATAAAATGGAATATGTTGGTTAATCACTTAAATAAATCAAGTTAATTCGAATCAGAGGGAATATTGCGGAGGAGGAATAAAATCAATCTTTTGGAGGGAAATAAAGCAGACCTGACAGGTTTTGCTTCAACTTCGACATAGTTTTGTTTTTGTTTTTGCAAACCTGACAGGTCTTTAGCTTCTACCGGTTAATTATGAGATGACCTCAGTCGCTTATGTTTGCAATATAGAGCGCGTTTGGCTTGATTTTTTTTGGTTTTTTAACCTATTGTGACAGGCAAAAACGGTATTAAGGCAAAACATTCCTAGATTAAGCCAGGTTTTGTTCCATATTGGCAGAAAGTATTTGGCTTACGCAACTGCCGATAATCATGAGTTTTGGAAAAAAAAATCATAATAACAAAATAGATAATATGTGTACTTTTTAAATTAAAAACATTATTTGGTTCTGTATTGTGACCAGATCCGGAAAGATTGAAGTTTACCACTTTATCTGGCAAAGCAGGCTTGAATTTAAAGAATTAGACATCCTACAACACTATGTTTTATTAATTGTTTAAAAATCGTAATCATTGGCTATCTTTGCCATCACTTTTAAAAATTGAAACTTTGAATACCGAGAAAGTAGTAAAACCTTACGAAAAAGATCAGGATGACAAAAAGTCGCAGGTTTCCAGAATGTTTAACCGGATTGCGCCTTATTACGATTTCCTCAATCGTTTACTTTCCTTAGGGATCGATAAGACCTGGCGTAAAAAAGGTATCAATAAGCTGAAAGCTGCTGATCCGAAGCTTATTCTGGATATTGCTACGGGAACTGCGGATGTAGCTATTGAAATGGTTAAAAGGCTCGATCCGGATAAGGTTATTGGACTCGATATTTCAAGTGAGATGCTGGAAGTTGGCCATAAAAAAATAGATAAGCGGGGGATGTCGGATAAAATTGAGTTAGTGCTTGGGGATTCCGAGAATTTGCAATACGAGGATCATACTTTCGATGCGATTACGGTAGCCTTTGGAGTACGGAATTTTCAAAATCTGGAAAAAGGGCTCAAAGAAATGAACCGGGTCCTGAAAAAGGATGGACAGGTAATGATTCTGGAATTTTCGAAACCCAGGATTTTTCCTTTTAAGCAGATTTTTAATGCCTATTTCAAATACGTTCTTCCCATAATCGGTCGTTTTACATCCAAAGATCCAAAAGCATATAAATATTTGTACGAATCTGTGCAGGCATTTCCAGATGGTAATAAATTTGCAGAGATTTTGAAAAAAACAGGTTATAATTCAGTTCAATGTACACCATTAAGTTTAGGAATATGTTCAGTATACACCGGAAAGAAATAGTTTCCATCTTTGTTTTTCTATTTTTTTCGGTATGTGTCTTTTCTCAATCACACCGTGGAAACTACAATTTCCTCGACTTCCAGCAGAAACCGTATTATTTTGGAATTACACTGGGATACAATTCATCCAATTTCAGAATTTTCCATTCCAGTGAGTTCATTCTCAACGACTCCATCAGTTCTGCCGAATCAGTTACCGGACCGGGTTTTAATCTTGGGATTGTAAGTAATTTAAAAGTTGGACAATATTTTGATTTTCGCTTCCTCCCTACTCTTTCCTTTGCCGAGCGAAATATACGCTATTCTTCCCCATCTGATTCCCGGCCTCCTTACAACCGAAAAATAGAATCTGTATTGGTGGAAATGCCTTTTCATATTCGCTATAAATCTGCACCATATAATGATATGCGCCTGTTTATTGTGGCCGGGATTAAATACAGCTTCGATGTTGCCAGTGATTCCAGAACCCGGCAGGCGGACGAATTAGTGAAAATTGCACCGACAGATTTTGCTTTCGAATACGGAGCAGGAGTACAATTTTTCTTCCCGTATTTTATCTTTTCACCCGAATTCAAAGTATCGCACGGAATTAGTAATATCCTGATTTTCAATGAAGAACTCGAACAATCAACGGTAATTCAAAAGATTTTATCCCGTACTTTTACCATATCTCTTCATTTCGAAGGTTAAGACCAAGAGCCTGACTTGTTTAACCTTCTAACATTTACAGTGACTTTCTACGTAATTTACCAAATCCGGAAAGAACTGGTAGAATTCACTCTGGTAGGCATCGAAATCATCATCCAGGTGCTGGAGTGCCTGACCGAAGCTGGAAGGGAAAGCTGTGCGTTCATCCATCTTTTTCAATGTAAAAAGCATCCCTTCGCGAGTGCGATAGCTTTGTAACCACTGTCCCCGGATCATCCCTGGAAGACGTCTTTGTAATTTTGGGGGAAGTTCCTGCATCCTTTTTTCCAGAATACTGTAAATATCTTTGGCAAAACTATCCAGACTCTGGCCAGAATATTTTGACCAGTTAAGTGCCAGTAAATGATCGTAAATAATGTCAATGACCACGGGCGCATATTTTCGATGAAATACTTGCAAACGACGGACACCTTGCCGAACCATCGGATGATTATCGGTATACGTATCGATCTGCCGATGCAGCTCAATCCCCTTTTGTATGGAAAGCGGGTAATTTTCTACTTCTTTATTTCTGATAAAATCAGCGATGAAATTACCAATCAGTAAATCTTCGTCATCACAGGAAAGAAATAAATGAGCAAGAAAATTCATGTATTGTTCGGCTTGATGAAAAACTATATATTTGCAGCCTGAAAAAAGAGGCTAATCAAAAAAGGTACGTTTAGTATCTTTTATAGAACGGATGGCCGAAGGTAATGTTTAATAAGAAAAATTTAAAACATGGCTTTAAAATGTGGAATTGTAGGATTGCCAAATGTTGGGAAGTCTACCTTGTTTAATGCGCTTACTTCGGCTAAAGCACTGGCCGCTAATTATCCCTTTGCCACAAAGGAACCCAATATAGGTATGATCACTGTACCCGATCCCAGATTGGATGAATTAAGCAAGCTGGTCAATCCGCAGAAAATACTACCGACTACTATCGAAATCGTGGATATCGCAGGCTTAATTAAGGGCGCGAGCCAGGGAGAAGGTCTCGGTAACCAGTTTTTGGCAAATATCAGGGAAGTTGACGCCATTGTTCACGTCGTTAGATGTTTTGACGATACCAATGTAGTACATGTAGATGGAAGTGTTGACCCTGTCCGGGATAAGGAAATCATTGATACAGAGCTTTTGCTCAAAGACCTTGAAACTGTTGAGAAGCGTTTGGATAAACAGAAAAAACAGGCTAAATCGGGGCAGAAAGAAGATGTTAAAAAGGTAGAAATTATAGAACAAATCAAAACGCACCTGGAAACAGGAAAAACTGCCCGAACTTTTGAAGTAGAAGATGAAGCTCTTGAGATTTTTAATAGTATGATGTTGCTTACTGCAAAACCTATTCTGTATGTATGTAATGTTGATGAAGATTCCGTTCATGAAGGCAATGCATATACCAATGCTTTTAAAGAAGCGGTGAAAGAGGAAAAGGCAGAAGTGATTTTAATCAGTGCAGGTATCGAAGCAGATATTGCCGAACTGGATACCAAAGAGGAAAGGCAGGAATTTCTGGAAGATATGGGCCTGCAAGAGCCCGGGGTAAATCGCGTTATTCGCTCCTGTTATAAATTGCTTAATTTGATCACCTATTTTACAGCCGGAGAGAAAGAAGTAAGAGCCTGGACCATAGAAGTGGGTACTAAGGCACCTCAGGCCGCAGGTGTTATCCACACTGATTTCGAAAAGGGATTTATACGGGCTGAGGTAATTAAATACGACGATTATGTCAGCCTCGGTTCTGAGCAGGCGGTAAAAGAAGCGGGGAAAATGAATGTTGAAGGGAAAGAATATACTGTAATAGACGGTGATGTGATGCACTTCAGATTTAACGTCTGACAACATCATACTCATAAGCAAAAACCGATTGACCTCCATTTGTTCAATCGGTTTTTTAATTTAGTTTTTGCCAGGTGTAAATCTAATTATTTGCTTTTGATGACATTGATTTTTCCATCATCACCAAATAATTCCTTAGACTTCTTGTTGTAGGCTAGTGCAGCTTCTTCAGCAGTCGCAAACATACCAATATGCATGGATTTGCGATTAACGGAAATAACTGCACGATAACGATTGTTTTCTTTGTAAACACCAGTATATCCGACTTTCGAACTTGTCTTTCGTTGCCGGCTGGCCACGGATCTGGATCGATAACAAATGTTTTCTAATCTACAATCTAACTTGTTACCATTTTTCGCTCCAACCAAGTTCTTGGCCTTGGATTTCTCACTGGCCAGAAATTTTTCAGCGATAAGTTTGTGAAGATAGATTGTTTCGGTTTTGTAACCGCCTCCGGCTTTCGACCAGGTCTTTTGCCAGACTGCACAACCACTTGAATGTTTTCTCAGGTTGTTAATGAAATCCACTTTTACTAAGTAGGGATCAGTAGTAAGGTATTCATATACCTTGGAGTCAAGAATTACAGCATCATCTGCATTCTTCAATTTGACTTTGTACAACACGCTCTCTCAATTTTAGTTAAATAAATGCCTTTTAAATATTAAAATTTATCTTCCTTTTGCCATATTTAAGTATCTTTCAAATTAAGCTATTAGCCTAGCCGTTTTCTACTTATTTTCTAAAATAAATAGTTAACTTATGAGTCAATCAATCCGTAAAAAATTACTCTACTTATGATTAGTTTAAATAGCTCAAAACACAGGAGATAGCTTATAAGGCTGAGGAGACGGGATAAATGTAACATTAATTACGCTAATATTCAACTAAGTTAATTCAAAAAATGAATTAACTTTTAGTTGAAAGTAAAAACTAGGCATTATTACCTACTTTATTTAAAGATCGGGAAAGAATAATGAGTAAATTGGCCGAGAAATATATAAGAAGATGTTTTGATCTAGCCAGACTTGGCAGAGGAAAAGTAGCGCCCAACCCCATGGTCGGTGCTGTCATTGTCCATGACGAAAAGATTATCGGAGAGGGCTATCACAAAAAATACGGTGAAGCACATGCTGAAGTAAATGCGGTAAACAGCATACGGGCCGAGGACCGGGACAAACTCTCTCAGAGCACTATATACATAAGTTTGGAACCCTGCTGCATTCATGGTAATACTCCACCCTGTACAGAGCTGATCATCAAAAACAGAATCCCCAGAGTTGTCTTCTCCTGTTTAGATCAGACAGCGGGAGTTAAAGGTAAAAGTGTAGAGATATTGAGAGCCGCCGGCTGTGAAGTAGAAGTGGGTATTTTAGAAAAAGAAGGGATGGAACTCAGTAAGGAACGCAGTGTTTTCACTACACAAAATCGACCTTATATCATTTTGAAATATGCCCAATCCATCGATGGTTTTATGGGACGAAAAAGTCAGTCGGTTTGGTTAAGTAATGCTTTGTCCAAACGCTTGACGCATAAATGGCGCAGTGAGATTGATGCAATTATCGTGGGCCGGAACACTGCTCAACTGGACAATCCGCAGCTAAGCAACCGATATTATTTCGGCGATTCTCCCTTGCGTATTGTTTTGGATAAAAACTTACAATTAGCTCCTGACCTTCATTTGTTTGACAAAAAACAAAAAACCTGGGTTTTTAACAGTCAAAAAAATGAAATGATCGAAGAAAACCTGGTATATCATCAGCATGCTTTTGATGAATCCTTAATCCCTCATATTTTAAAAAAAATGTACGAACATAAATACGGCATCCTTATGGTTGAGGGAGGCAAGCAATTGCTCGAAAGTTTTATCAGGCTCAACTTATGGGACGAAGCCCGGGTTTTGAAAACGCCAAAATTGCTGGCTGAAGGACTTCTGGCTCCCCTTCTTCCCGGAGCGCCGGTTTTGGAAAAAAGACTAGTCGATGACCGTTTATTGATCTACCAAAACAAGGGATAAATCGCTTCAAAGGATCGGTATTTTCTCTGCTTCGTACAAATTTATAATTATCTTAACATGAGCTTGCACGCTTCTTGTACTAGGAATCATCGGCCATAATCTTTAAACAATAGTTAATCTTTTATTAAAGTACTATAGTCTGATATGTCATAACTTGGATTTTTTGTTTAATTGTAGCTAAATTTGGCAAGTGTCCAATTTCAGAAAACTTACTCAGATAAATAATTGAGAGAAATGAGAAAGCTTTTATTTTTTATGTTATTAGGATTTACTGCTGTTTTCTCATCGTCTTTTACTTTTAAAGTCGATAAGGTACAATGGTATTCCTGGGAACAAGCAATGGAGCTATCTAAAGCTGAGCAAAAAAAAATCATCGTTTTCATTCATACAAATAGTTGCAATTGGTGCGAAAAAATGGAAAACTCCACTTTTAATGAAACACATATCTCTGCTTACCTAAACGAAAAGTACCTGCCCGTAAAATTTAATGCTCAACAAAAGGAAACAATTACTTTCAATAATAAGGAATACAAATACGTAAAAAATGGTCGTAGCGGCTATCATGAACTGGCAGCAGTGTTGACCGGAGGGAGACTGGTCTACCCTACTTCCGTATTTCTCGATCAGGAAGGAAGAATACTTCAGTCTATCCAAGGATACCAGGAACATCATATTTTTGAAATGATCATGACCTTTTTTGGTGAAGATCATCATATGAAGACGCCCTGGAAAAAATATGTCAATAATTACCAACCGATGTCTCAACCGGTGCAGTTTGTTCCTGACGAAAAATAATATAATTTAAAACCAGGAAGACTTCCGTCTTTTGCTCTTGCCACCAATCCCCAGAACTCCCAGTAAACCTCTTGTGAGTTCGCGGGCAATGGTACGGCCGATTTGACGGGTTGTGGTACTATTGACTACTTTTTCCAGCGTACTTTTCTCTTTTCTACCCCTTGATCTGGAACGAGTCGCTTTTTCCTGCTGTTTTTTCAATTCTGCTTGCTTCTCTTTTTCCCGTGCATCTTCAATCTTCTCGCCTAATATCTCATAAGCACTTTCCCGGTCGACGGTTTCATTATACTTCAAAATCAATTTTGAATCGATTAGTAGCGTATTGATCTCATCATTGGTCAAAATATCCATTCGGGATTGAGGCGCACGGAGCATTGTATGCGCTAATGGCGTCGGAATACCCTTTTCATTGAGACTGGTTATCAAGGCTTCACCAATTCCCAATTCGGTCAATAAAGTCTCTACTTTGTAGTATTCTGTTTCAGGATAGTTTTGAGCGGCCAATTTAATGGCTTTTCTGTCTTTGGCGGTAAAGGCCCTTAATGCATGTTGAATTTTTAAACCTAATTGTCCCAGAACGGCATCCGGAACATCGACCGGATTTTGAGTTATAAAAAACAAACCGACCCCTTTGGAACGGATCAGTTTTACAATAGCCTCAATCTGCTCCAGCAAAGCTTTTGAAGCCTGATCAAAAACCAAATGTGCCTCATCAATGAAAATGACCAGTTTGGGTTGCTCCAAATCGCCTTCTTCCGGAAAAGTCGAATATACTTCTGCGAGCAATTGTAGCATGAAAGTGGAAAACAGTTTGGGCTTGTCCTGAATATCTGTTAAGCGCAGAATAGAGACGATCCCTTTCCCGGAATCATCGAGGCGACAGAGGTCCTCTACTTCAAAAGAGCGTTCGCCAAAGAAAATATCCGCTCCCTGCTGTTCCAGTTCAATAATCTTTCGCATAATCGCTCCAACAGAAGCTGTCGAAATCCGTCCATAATCTTTTTCAAGCTCTTTTTTCCCTTCTCCGGTAAAATACTGGATTGTTTTTTTGAAATCTTTTAAGTCCAGTAATGGAAGGTCATTATCGTCACAATATTTAAAAATTACCGCAACAATACCGCTTTGGGTTTCATTCAGGTCGAGTATTTTAGAAAAGAGTACCGGCCCAAACTCAGTAACGGTGGCCCTCAATCGGGCGCCTTTTTCATCAGATAAGGTGAGAAACTCTACAGGACTGCTACCGGGGACAAAAGGAAAGCCAATTTTCTGATGCCTTTCATCAATTTTGGGATGCCCATCACTAGGCACGGCAATTCCACTCAAATCTCCTTTTACATCCATTAACAAAACCGGGACGCTGTTAGCAGAAAGTTGTTCGGCTATAATTTGCAACGTTTTGGTTTTTCCCGAGCCGGTAGCACCGGCAATTAGGCCATGTCGGTTCATCATTTCCAGGGGAATACGAACAAGCGTCTTTGTCATGACCGCTCCATCGAGCATGGCAGCCCCTAAATCGATGCTTCCTCCTTTGAATGTATATCCTTTTTCTATATCCTTGATAAATTTTTCAGCGTTTGACATTTTTTGATTCTGTTTAAAAAGTAGTTTTATAAAATCATCAATTTCAACACATCGGGTCTATTTGCGTTTATTCCATTTTTCAATACGTAATTCCTGTCGTTTGGAATCTATTTCCCATAAGCTGATATCATTCATAGCTTCTAATTCCGCTTCAAAATCATCTTCCAGAAATTGATGGAAAAAATCTATTCCGGTGATGCTTTCCACCTCATCAATGCTCACGGCAAAAGAACTTAGTGGTTTATAACTAATCTCATTAGGCAATAAAAAAGCGATAGCTTTCTTTTCCGGCTCTTTAACATCCAGAATCACTTTGTAATACATATCGGGTACAGAAACCTGATTATCCCCGATTTTTTCTCTAATTCCTTGTGTTAGAACGGGACCAGTAACTACAAAAATTTCTTGATTCTGAAAAGCCCAATCCCGGGTATTTTCTTCCAGCTCTCTCCAGATACCGCCATTGAAATTTCGGATTTGTGGACTTATATTACTCATATAAAAAGTCTCTGACATGGCTCTTTTATCAAAATTCATATCTCCGGCAGGCACCAGGTGCCCGCGATCATATCCTGTACCAAAATAATCCCTGGGAGAAGCAGAACCTTTACGGACTCTGGGATCCGGACGGAAATCATTACTGCGTTCTACATTCGGTTTTTTGATAGATTGTTGAGTCAGGCGATAGGCTACCCATTCCGCTTGCTCGTGTTTTTCAGAATAAGATAAGGTATAATTCAGATGTTCGATAATTTCCCCGGTAGTAGAAGTGGGCCAATAATTATCGCTAAGCGCTAGATTGACTTCTGAAGGTTCTTCGTACTTGATCACAATGGGATCTGACTGGGTATCATTATCCGAATCTGAACTACTACTTCGATTAAAGACAAAGAACAATAAAGCCATAATCCCTGCAAAGATTCCAACTTTGGTGACGGCTCCACCGGCAACACCTTTAGTTTTATTATGATGATTTCTTCTAAATTTTGCCATACTTCAATATTTGAAAAGTGAATTGAATAAAATTTTGACCTCAAGCCACTCTGTCAAATCTTTTGCTGTTAGTGAGATTAATTTAGTATTTTAAACGGCTTTAGAAATTCATTGAATTTACTCGCTAATGTATTATAATTTTATAAAAACTAACTAATTTCACGCTAGATATTCGCTGAGTCCTTATTCGTTTTTCAGGCAAGCGATCAATGATTACCGAGTAGAAGCATAAAATGATTTATCAGTTTCTCTAATCCCTAAAATCCACAATATGCGCCTAGAATTTCCAGAAGGTTTTTTATGGGGGAGCTCAACTGCAGCTGCACAGATCGAAACAGCCTCCAATCATAATTGGAAAGGGGTCGTATCCGTCGACGGGATTGTATTTGATCAGACTACTGATCACGAAAAGCGCAGATCAGAAGATTTGGAGATTATCAAAAAATTTGGGAAGGTCTATCGATGTGGTGTGGATTGGGCAAAATTACAAGTGACTGCATTTGCTCCGTTTAATCCAATTGTTGTAAAAGAGTATCGGGATTTTTTTCAAGAACTCAATGATGCGGGAATCAAGATCATGTTTGTATTCCATCATTTTACCCATCCGCTTTGGTTCGAAGAAAAAGGAGCTTTTCGGAAATCGGATAATGTTCCTGCTTTTCTGGATTATGCAATCCAGTGCATACAGCATTTTTCACCTTATATCTTTAATTGGAATACTTTCAATGAACCCAATGTTTATGCTATGAATGCCTATATTTTAGGTAACTTTCCTCCTTTCAAAAAAAATATATTCATTGCAAATCAGGTCATTCGAAATATGGGCAAGGCACACCGGGCTTTGTACAAGATATTAAAAGAGCGAGATTCCTATAAACCGGTAGGTATTTCGCTGAATACGGCTCTTTTTAAAGCAAAAAACATCCTGGGCTTTTTACCGGCTAAAATAAGTGACTGGTGGTTTCATAGAAGATCCGCTCATCCTTTCCGAATGGTTGACTATTGGGGTTTGAGTTATTATGCATATGTACTTTTCGATCCAAGGCCGATAACCGAACTTACCCGCCCCGGATTACTGGACAAATTAGGTCTTCCCCGCGATAAAATGTGGGCCTATAATCCGGAAGGACTGGCCTTTAATTTAAAGCGCTTTTTTAAAAAATATAAAAAACCTATTTTCATCACCGAAAACGGAATTTGCACAGATGACGATGATATACGCATCCGGGCGATTCGCGATTACCTCAAAGTATGCCATGAGGCACTGGAAGCGGGAATTCGCTTAAAGGGATATATTCACTGGAGTACTTTTGATAATTTCGAATGGCATCTTGGTCCGAATTATCGTTTTGGATTAGCAAGGGTAAATTTTAATACCATGGAACGCAAAATGACCCGGGCCGGAGAATTTTATCATAAGATCACTGTTGAAAATGCTATCAGGTTATAAAATGAAAACGATTAAACTCAGTACTACCCTACTCTTTCTGGCATTTTTTATAAGCAGTTACCTCTCTGCACAAAACGGTATCTCCAATAATGCCGGAGCACGAGGACAGGCAATGTCCAACGCATCTGTAAATTTCCGGGATGTAAATAGCTTGTTTTCCAATCAGGCCGGACTAGCTCATATAGAAACACCTGTTTTCCTTGCTTTTTCCGAACAACGATTTGCGCTCAATGAGATTCGGAGCATTGCAGCCGGTGTAGCCTACCCTTTCGATTCCGGTGTCTTTGGCTTAAGTGTCCAATATTTTGGATTTGAAAATTATAATGAACAAAAAGTCGGGGTCAACTATGCTCGAAAGCTCGCTGAAAAGGTATCGCTCGGCGCTCAGGTTAATTATTTGAACTTTCGAATCCCGGAATATGGAAATTCCGGATTTGTAAGCTTTGAAATTGGATTGCAAGCAGAAATTTATAAAGACGTTTTTCTGGGAGCGCATTTAGCCAATCCGATTGGGCAGGAAGTGGTCGCTGACGAAGAACTTCCAACTGTTTTTAGAGTCGGATTGTCCTATAGTCCGGGAAAAAAAGTTAATCTCAACATAGAAACCGAAAAAGACCTGGATTTTACACTTCGCATTAAAACCGGGATTGAATATTTACCAATCGAAGCTTTAGCTTTAAGAATTGGATTTGCCAATAATCCATCCAGTATCAGTTTTGGAATCGGCTATTCTATTAAGGATAAACTCCGAATAGATGTCGGGACCCAGTATCATCAGGTGTTGGGTTTTTCTCCGGGAATTGGTATTGTTTATCAATTAAAAAAGTGAGCCGGCAATCGCTACCGGCCCACTACCTAAAAGTGCTAGAAGCTATGTATTTCCATCTTTATACCCTTCTTGAGCCTTACTCTGTTTTCACAAACCGCTGACTGATCATTCCACCATCTGATAAATAGCTAATGGTATATACCCCCGAATGCATTTCAAGAATACTAATATCTGTATAGGCCTGAGTCGTTTCTACAGTCTTTATTAATCGCCCAGTCTGATCAAATAGCGAAAGGTTGATGGGTTGATTGAATTCCTGATCAATGAAAACAACAATGTAATCTTTTGCGGGATTTGGATATACTTCCAGTTTCTGATACTCCATAGCTTCGGAGGAAATATTTCCTCCTCCTTGAATTGTTCCATTATTGGTGAAGTCATCGCAGCTTTCCGCAAAAAAGACATTTTCCTGAATATTCTCAATATTTGTTACCGCTCTAATCACTTTGGATAATCGGGTCTGATCAATTTTCTGTTTCTCCTGAAAAGAAAGGTGCAGATCATGTTGATAAAAAAAACGATCTCCGTCTCGCAGTTTTTCAAATTGTGATTTTAAAATAGCATGCAATGTTCTTCCAACAGAAGAATTAGGGAGCTTGTCTTCTGCGAGCATGCCGACCCAGGGATCGATTACATTTATATCATCATAAGTTGCGGCAAGAGCTTGTCGAATTTCCTGATTCCTGCTTATGCCTCTGAATCTGCGTGCTGCCCGACCGGTATAATTTCTGCGTAAGGTATTATAATCCGGAAGGCCGTGATCTCTTCCTCTCTGAATATTCAAACTGGGCAAATCGAGACCAAATACTACCGGGGAGGAAGGATCACCAAATAGGAAATTTCTCAGATTATCTATGATCAGAAGATCGATAGCATTTTGAGTTTGATTGGCCAAACCATTTAAAATAGGAGCAATATTATAGGATCGGATTACTTCTATATTGAAGAATCCTTCCAATAAGGAAATACTTCCTTCATCAATTTCTCCGCATTGATCATCCCGTAACAATAATTCATCCGTTACCATCGAGTGACCGAGTCGATAGGCTGCCGTAGCAAAAGTATTTGAAATATTTGGAATGATTTCAGGACGGTATCCGTTAAACGGGCTCAAAGTGATGCCCAAAGCCGGTAAAAATTCATTGTAGGTAATTGCCTGTATGACTCCACCTACTTCTTTTCTGGCCCTTTGATAGATCACTTCGTCACCCTGGAGTCCCTGATCTATCAATTGATCGCAAATTCTGTTGTGGTAACGAACAAATAAAGTATGCATTGCCGTTAAACCGGGTTGTTCGGCTGCACGTACATCGCCAGCTACAAATGTTTTGCTGATGCCTCCATTATCACCCGCCATAGAAGGAGCACTAGGATCGATTTCTGAATCGTACTCACCATCGATGGTATTAAAAGGAAGCAAGTTTCCGGAGGAAGTTTTGAGCTTTCCGTTTTCAAAAGTTCTGAGCCAGTGTGCCCGATCTTCATCCGAGCCGTAAACATTAGAGCCATCAATCCAGGAAGTGATGAGGTTTGTTTGCTGTCGGAAAGTATTAATCCCTGTATTTTCGTGGACCTCGGACCGGAAGAATGGAATATCTTCAGTAAATAAAGGCTCATCATCAGGAAGTTCTATAGGAGCATATTCACTTTCTCCTTCCGGAGTGAGATCAATATCGTGATCCAGGAATTGTCCCCAGGTGAAAACAAAAGAGCTGAGCCCTCTTTCGGAGGGAGTATAGTCGCTCTGTGCGCAAAGCGCATTGGATATTGCCCGGGGAGACGGGCGATTATCATCGTTGAGGGCATTCAATATATCAGCAGCGCCGTAAGTAGCCTGGATTATCCGTAGCAATTGAATATCACTGGCGCCGTATTCAACTCTGCTTAAATGGTTGATATTATTACATGTTCCATCAATCGACCTGAAAGGAGTTTGCGGACAGATATTGTTTATCTCTGGATGTCCGGGAC
>JANQLV010000034.1 GCA_028280415.1 Saprospiraceae bacterium | reverse complement strand
GTGAAGTCTTCCATTGTAAATTGAGTTTGGCGACTATAATTTACAATTTATTGGGGGACTTCATTTTTTAAAACAATTCATCGCAACTTAGATTAATTAATTAAAACGTTTTACTCATTGTGATTTAAAAATAAAGAATTATTGGTGGTTTTTATAATCTAGCCGGATTAACCTAAGTGAGGCTATTTTTAAAAATTCAGCAGGACTTTAAAACTATAAAAACTATGCGCTGCTATATTGAAGTATTAGGCTTTGATAATTCGAATAAATTCTTCTGTCAGATTGGTAGTCTGCATTTGTTGTCGAAAATTATCCATAGTATCCTTAAACTTCAATTGCCCTTGATGCATGATGAGTAAATCATCGCATAACAAATCGACTTCACTCATGATATGTGAAGAGAATATTACCGTCTTTCCATCTTGTTTGCACTGACGAATAAGACTGATAATGCTTTCGGCAGTTATGACATCCAAACCGGATGTCGGTTCATCAAATATTACGACTTCCGGATCATGGATCATAGTTCTTACAATAGATACTTTCTGTCGCATTCCTGTGGACAGTTGACCAATTCGTTTTTTAGAAAAATCATGCATATCCAACAAGTCGTAAAGGGCATTTTTTCTTTCGTTAAAAATTTTATGCGGGACTCTATACAGATCGCCAAAATATCTAATGAGTTCGTTTGGGGTAAGTCGCGTATAAAGTCCGGTGCTGCCGGTCAGGAAACCAATTTTTTCGCGAACTTTTGATGGTTCATCAGCAATAGAATGGCCTGCTACTTCAATATTCCCTTCACTGGGTTCAAGGATAGTAGAAATCATTCGCAAAGTAGTAGTCTTGCCCGCACCATTGGGCCCCAACAGAGAGCAGATACGTCCGGGCTGACAACTGAAGCTAACTTTATCAACTGCGGTAATAGATTTAGCCTCTATATTCAGCTCTTTTCGCTGCCCTTTGGAAAGTGGAAAGGATTTACTCAGGTTTTGTACTACAATCATAATCTTGCCTGGCGATGTTTACTTAATGCTTTCAAAAACAGATTCTATTAAGAAATTCTTAACCTGCTATTATTGCCCAATACGGTGCATAAGTTATTTTTCGGGGGCTAAGTTATTGAAAATCAGCAAAATCACCTTTTTTTATTAAAAACGGCTTCCAAGTAAAACGAAAATAATGTTCTGTTAAAAGTTAGAAAAGTTCGTGGACTAAGGGTAAATTTGCTATTGAGAGGAAGGCTTAGCGCCATTTTTATTTTTCACAGCGTTTGTTTTGGCTATGCCGGATTTCATAAACGTTCAAAATTAAGTAAATGAAAAACTTATTTAAAATAAGTCTTGTGTTATTGATCTTTACCCTTCTGGGAAATGATTCGCTTCAAGCTCAAAGCCAAAAATTTGGGTATCTTAATTCACAGCAACTTATATTGTTGCTCCCCGAATCCGAAGTAGCTGATAAAGAATTGGAAACCTATCAAAAGAAACTTGCTGAAGATTTTCAAAAGAAAGTTGAAGTGTTTAAAGTGGATGCAGATAAATTTGAAAAAGCAGCTTATGTCGATAAAACATTGAGCCCTATTGAGATTCAGGAACAGGGTGCTGCCTTGCAACAGCGTCAACAAGCTTTAGGACAGGAAGAATATGGTCTGTCTAATAAAGTTGCAGAAAAAAGAAATGAGCTACTTAAGCCTATTTTGGATAAAATAGATAAGGCCATTAAAGAAGTTGGAAAGGAAGGGAATTATACTATGATTTTTGATTCCAGTGGTTTGAATGTGATGCTGTATCTTGATGATTCGACTGATGTAATGGCTCTAGTAAAAGCCAAACTTGGTCTTTAAGAAAGAGCAGTATAAATAAAAAAACTCATCCCGGATTTTGTATTATCAAGATTCGGGATGAGTTTATATAGACATAGGCCGGGCTTACTGGATAATCATCCTTAAAGTTTGTACCTCCTCATCTATCATCACTTTACACAGATATACTCCCTTTGGTAGATTACTGCCATCGAAGCGTACTATATGTTTGCCAACATCTCGTAATTCACTGTTAATTGCTGCGCTAATCAGGTTTCCATTTATATCGTAAATTTTAATATCTACAGTAGCTGATTGCTCCAGTTCAAGACTGATCAAGGCAAAATTGTTTAACGGGTTCGGCCTGATTTGTACTTTTGAACTTACAGATTCTATACTGTTTAAAGAAATATTCCTGTCGGGTTCAGCATTTGTATTATCATTGAAGAAAACAGGCTCATCTCCGACATATACTGTTACGATGTCGGTATATTCACAGCCATATTCTGTATTATGGATCGTAAGTTCATAGGTAGTCGTTTCACCCGGACAAGCTAGGGGCTGAGCAGCATAAGGATCTGATAAACCTTGCTGTGGTGTCCAGGAATAAGTACAGCTACTGCAATTGAACTGCTGACCAATAGTCACACAATTACCCGGTTCTTGTATTACATACTCGTTTTGGATATCGACTTCACAAACCGGACTTATTCTGACCTCATATAATCCGGCACTATTCCCTTCTGGTTCTTCGTCACTGGTATGGTTGATTTGAAAGAAGAACTCTCTTTCTTCTTCAAAAACATATCCATCATGTACATGAAACTCTGGTTCAATGATATATTGCCTATTTGGATCATACACAACATTATGCAATACTGCAGATTCACCATTAGCCACTTGTAAAACATCATCTCCAATCAACTCTACTCCTTCTCCCTGCATGCCACCATCGATCCAGGCATTTAAAAGATCGTGATTCAGGCGAAGACGAATATATCCGAATTCAGAGTAAGGTATGGGCTCTCCAATATTTAGTCTATCGAAACGTATGGAAAGTGGAACGTATTCCAAATCGGTTAGCTCGATCAAAATATGTCCTCCCTGACCGATAACATTATTAGGATTGATGTTCGTAAGATAACTGTTGCGTGTAGCGACATTATTATTGTTTCTTACATTAGGGGCAATCGGTCCGGGTAGCTGCTCATTGAACATTGGATCTCCAGCTAATTCAACGCGTCCCAGGTAACAAAGCATAGGCTGTGCTCCGGGTGAAAAGCAAACGTCGGGGTTTGGTGGTCGCCAGGATTTAGTCAATACCACACTTGCTCCCGGAGCTAATGAAGGTATGGTAATCGGATTGGAAATGGCACCGGCACCGGATAATACCGTAACTTCCCCTCCTCCGGGACAACCATTTATTACATTGGTAGGTTTATGGACCGGGTCCAGCCAATCGTGATCCCAGGTCTCCCCAGTCTTACCAAAGGTCCAGTACATGAGCAGGTCTGCTTCCGGAGAAGTAGCACAGCCTCTATTTTGTACCCGTACCCGCATATAATTATATCCGAACGTTTTGTATTCCGGATTTTCATTGCTCATACAATTGGGATTATTTTGGCAGTTCCAGATGTCTCCTGCCCAGATGGTAGTCGATTCATTATTAGGCTCGTTTCCTACATCTCCGTGGAGATCGGATATCCACAGATCGAAAGAACTCAAACAATTTGCATTGCTTATCGTGCTGCGGATAACATTTCCGGGCTGGCTACCAAAGCCAAGATTAAAATTAATCCCGACGCTTTGCCAATGACAATAACTCATGATCGTTCCACCGGCAGATGGAATACCCGGAACGGAACAACTACCTTCTGTAAAACCCGAACAGCCGTCAATGGCTGTACTGTTTCCGTTCCATACACAGGCATGCGTATGACGTGAACCTAGTAAATGACCCATTTCATGGGTGACCACATAAACCGACCAGGAGTAAGTCGGTACGGTACTATAGCTGGAATTGACACCGCTAACACACATACTCTCATCCGGGTTGGCATTACAAATACCGTTAAAACCGGCGGCTAGTCCGCCACCACCTTTGTAAGTTACAAGGTGAGCAAGATCCCCGTTGAAAGTGCCATGCTGTGCTTTAAAAGTATTTAACATAGAAGTTGTCGATCCGGAATAAGGACTGCTGGTATTCCAGATAAACATTTCGGAAATGGTCATGGTTATGCTTTCATTGAGGTAAAGCGTAAAAGATTGATTGAAAAGACCAGTGACATAATTGGCGGCTCCGGTGGTGCCACCTTTGTCATCATAAATGTCCTTATCTACTTCGACATAAATACCTACACAATCATGTAAGGCGCGATTTCCCGAATCCGCCAATTGGCTAGGGTGATAAGCATGCCCATCATCTTCTGTATGGCATTCTGGCAAAACGGGATCAATAATATCCCTGTCGTAATAGATAATATGCCGGTTGGAACCATCATTCATTTTACCAATTACTAGATTGCCTTTATCCGTTGAGATTAAACCCATTAATTCATTATCAAATATACTAATAGCGGCCAGTGAACCAGGCTCACCTTTGACGATTCCTCGATAATGCTTACCGGGTTTATAAGGGAAAGCACTATTAGGATCGCCGGAAGTTTTAATTACAAAGCCTTCCGAAAACAGATCGGCCTCGAAAAGCTCCAGCTCTATAGAGACTCCTGAACTAGTTGGAATACTCAATTGGATAAAAGAAGCAGGTCGTTCAAGTAGTTGATCAATGATTAATTGATCGGTTTCTACCAACAATCCTTTTTTTACGGTAGCATTAATGGCTTCGAAACCCTTTACAGGCATTACATCGTCCATAAATATGTTTGCTTTGAGGATTTCATTTGTCGATAGTTTTTTGGCAAATAATTGATCGGCAATGGGGTGGTTTTTATTATTCTGAGCTAGTATAGATAGCGGCAGAAGAAAAAACAGAAACAGAATTTTGTTTTTCATGATAAGGGTATTAGATTTTAGAAAAACGTTAAGATTCCGGATTCATAACTCCATCCAAGATATCCTGTACCAGGGTTTTAATCCATTACATTTTTTTTTAAGGTTTCTTTGAAGAGAAATAAAGATTACTGCTTGAAATGGACTGGTTGTAAAAAAATAGAATATTCGATAGGAAGTATTTCAGGAATTGAAAATCGAACGTTACATTATTTGCAGGAGGCAGGAAAGCTGAAAGTCGGGAACAGACTAATGCAATGATTTGGCTAGATACAAATAACTAAAGTTAAGAAAGGTTTAGTTTAAAATCTATTACGATTTTTCTTCATTTTTCTGGAAAACACTAGGGGTTGGGAAAATAGGCGGAAAATTATCCCTTTACTTTTTTCTGGTGTCTCAAAAAGCTATTTACCATAGAAATATCTACTACTCCGATTAATTGTTCTTCTTCGTAGACGGGAAGTATGCTGTAGCCAAATTGCTGCATTTTTTTGACAATCTTATCCAGTGTATCCTCTTTGCGGATAGGTTCATATCGGCTGCTCAAATATTCGGCCACAGGTCCATCCAAATCATTTTTACGTACAGCTTCAATAATGAACATCTCATGTAATACTCCCTTTAACTGTTGATCCCTGTCAAAAACCAGGAAGTTCTGTTCATAATCCCTTCGGAGTAAATCCTCGGCTTCTCCCATTCGGGAATCCAGATATAGCGGAGTGAATTGTTCTCTAAAAATATCTCTGACAAAATTATTTTTAAGAAGGGTTTCCAATTTTACCATTCGATATTCGTGCGTGGCCAGAAGAAATATGAAAACCCCGATTAATGAGGTGATAATGTGGTATTCATAGAAACCATAAACAATCATTAATATTCCAAAAAAATTACCAAAATAGGAAGCTATGCGGGTAGCACGTAGTCGTCCCATCCTGATAGAAAGTAAAGAACGAAAAATCCGGCCGCCATCCATAGGAAAGGCCGGAAGCAAGTTAAAGCCGGCAAGCATAATGTTTCCAAGGAGTAGAAAGGGTAGTATATTGATCGGATTATTGAAGTCAATAAGATTGAGAATACTGGATATGAAACCCTTACCCCATTCGATATCATTACCAAAAATTAATAGCAAGACCGGTATGATAATGATAACAATTGCCAAATTGACCAAAGGACCGGCAATGGCCACATAAAATTCCTGAATGGGTTTTTCAGGCAATTTTTCCAGACGTGCAATACCACCAATCGGAGAAAGAATAATATCTCTGGTTTCGACACCGTATTTTCTGGCGGTTAAGGCATGCCCAAATTCATGCAATACTACACAAAAGAATAATCCCAATACAAACAAACTCATCCCTGCAATGCCTCCCCACTCAAATCCATTGCTGTATCCGGCGTATATGACATAGACGATCAACAGACTAAAGCTCCAGTGAAGCTTTACCGGTATGCCAAACATCTGTGCAATTTTTATAGATCCTTTCATCTGCTCTTTGTAAAATGTATCTGTAAATCTACTTCATTACAACGGTAAAAGTGGGGGTGAGGTTGTTTAAATAGGGAAGAAAGACTAAGGAGATAAAATAAAGGCTGACCGCCAGTGAAATTTATGATTCAATGTGTTATAATAATTCACTGGCTGTCAGCTCGTAATACAGTTATTGCGTTCAAAAACGAATTTTGACCTGTACTAAACGTTTTCCATATCATTGCTCATGACTGGAACGTATAGATTTCCATTTTTGAGAATATCTCTGGATATTACTAATTGTTGTATTTCCGAGGTGCCCTCATAAATTTGCGTAATTTTGGCATCGCGCATCAGGCGTTCTACGTGATACTCTTTTACAAAACCATAGCCTCCGTGAATTTGCACGGCTTCCACAGTATGCTTCATCGCTACTTCAGATGCATAATACTTGCACATAGCGGCGGCTGTACCATAATCCATGTGCTGATCTTTTAACCAGGCTGCTCGGTAAACCATCATTCTCGCTGCTTCAATCTCCGTTGCCATTTGAGCTATTTTAAAAGCAATGGCCTGGTGCTGACTAATAGGCTTTCCAAAAGCTTTTCGTTCATTTGCATAAGCTACCGATAATTCATAGGCTCCCGAAGCAATCCCCAAAGCCTGCGAAGCGATACCAATTCGCCCGCCATTTAACACTTTCATGGCAAACTTAAACCCAAAGCCCTCTTCTCCAATTCTGTTTTCTTTCGGGACTTTCACATCATTATATAAAATAGTATGAGTATCCGAGGATCGAATACCCAGCTTGTCTTCTTTTGCACCTATTGCTACACCTTCCCAGTCAGATTCCACGATCAATGCATTAATGCCGCGATGTCCCAGTTCCACATTTGTCTGAGCAATAACTAAATGAATCTTCGAAGATCCCCCGTTCGTTATCCAGTTTTTTGTTCCATTTAGCAAGTAATAATCTCCTTTATCGATTGCGGTAGTACGCTGACTGGTGGCATCACTGCCCGCTTCGGGTTCGGAAAGGCAGAAAGAACCAATAGTTTCACCACTGGCAATAAGCGGCAGATATTTGGCTTTTTGTTCTTCTGTACCAAAGGTTTCAATTCCCCAGGCAACAAGAGAGTTATTAACGGACATAATTACCGAGCATGAATTATCTACCTTTGAGATTTCTTCCATTGCTAAAACATAAGAAATCGTATCCATTCCTCCACCTCCATATTGAGGAGAAACCATCATACCGAGGAAACCCAATTCACCCATCATCTTGACCTGTTCAGTTGGATAGATCATTTTCGAATCTCTTTCAATGACTCCAGGCTTGAGTATATTTTGAGCAAAATCTCTGGCGGCTTCTTTTACGGCTAATTGTTCTTCGGTGAGTTTAAAATCCATTATATCTAAGTTTTATTTTAGAGCAAGAAAATTTTCAGCGAAATTACGCTAATTTCAGCGGAAATAATAGAGATAGGTTTTAAAGTATTCGTCAAAATGGGGTTAAACAATAAATGATGTCCGCTTTGGGGGTATGATATAGCCTGATGTAAGGCCCTAAGCAAAGAAAGATCAAAAATCTAGTCACCAACACCTCTAAATTTCTCTAAATACAAATATTTGTACAAAGGTATCTAATATATTTTATGATGACCGCTTTTAGCCTGCACTTCCTTGTTTTTTAACCATAAATAAGAACGGATTGTCTGAATGAAAATAATAGGGACCTATTTTGCCAGGTTTTTGTAAAATTATTTTGATTTTTCGAGACGGGGATAAATTTTGATTAAAACAAAAATGGCCAGTAAAAGAAATCCCGTAAAAATAGCGAAAGCATAAATAATGTCATGCCCTTTTTGGAAAAAAGCCAAAGAAAATAAAGAGAGGAAGAGAATTCTAAACAAAGTATTGATTTGTGTAAAAATGCTCATTGCTCTGCCATAAACCTGATTGGGAACATGCTGAAACAGGTAGGTAACTCTTTGTACACGGATTCCTGCATTTGACATCCCCATAATAAAAGACATCAGGTAAAAAATCATATCCATAGTATTAAGACTGAGCATTGCACATGCAAAAGTTGCCGTTCCTGTCAGAATAATGATGGAGAGCGGGATATTGATATTTCTAAAAATGTAACGGATAGCCATACCCGAAATAACGGAACCAATTGCAAAATACATCTTGCCCGTAGCGAATACATCTCCACCTTCCAACAGGTGATTTTTTACATATATCGGAGCGATAAACATAGTAGTCACAATCGCCATCGCAAAGACCGCATGGGAGCCGACACCGAAAACAAGTATTTTAAGATGCTTTCTTAAATAATTAATTCCAACTTTTAATCGCTCGATAATTGGCCCGGTTTCAATTTTTCGCTTGGCCAGAGGCGTATAACGGATTAGACAGATAAATATGAAACCCAGGAAATAGGTTCCGGCATCCAATGCAAAAATTTCATGTATTTCCCAGGCTTGAAAAGTCCAGCCGGTATTGATATTAACCCCCAAAAGATTTAATTGACCATCCTGAGAACCTTCTAAAAGCATTGCTGCTGTTGCTCCGGCAAGCATATTCGTGGTCTGCCCCTGTATTTCGATATAGGAGGAAATACTTCCATAACGTTCCACCTCTGTTATTTCCTGTACAAAAGCGTAGAGATTGGGATAATGAATATTATAATTTAAAAAAGTAAACAAAAATACAAAGCCAACCAGCCAGACAGAAAGGCCTTCATGCTGAAAGCCGTAATAAGCAATCCAGGATAATAATACACCGGAAATCAAAGTAACAAACAGGAAAATATTCCTTCTATTGTATTTATCTACAAAAGTGCCACTATAAGGCACCCAAAGCAAGGAAATCAGATTGGTAAGGATATAGATTAAGCCAAAGGTACTCATCGCATCCTGTCGGGCGAAATACCAGGGAATAGCGATCATACTAATTCCTTGCGATATGCCGGAAATAGAATTAGCGATGAACAGAAAAATGATAGCGGATAGGTTCTTCAAAAAATATGGGGCTTTAGAATATTATGGGGTTTACTGGATGACCTCCATCAATGTACGAAAAGCCACATATTGATCTTTGTATCTTTTAGCGTGATCTTCTTGTAATGCTTTGGCATACTTCGATTGATATTCCTGGAAGGCATCCATGTCTTTACAATAATATTGAAAAGCATAAGTTACACCACCATCTTCCTCCTCGTGCAGAATTTTGCAAATTTTGTTTTCCAAAAACATCCCGGTATCCATCACTTCCGGAATGTGTACTTCCCGCATCCAGTTTAACCATTCTTCTTCGAACGATTTCAGTATTTTTACGGTTACATTGTATAATATCATCGGGTCTTTTTTTCGTTTTTTTAAATTCGAATATCGATCCTCGAAGAGTAAAGATACAGTTTATCTACGCTTCTGCGTAGTATAGCATAAATCATCGTAAAATATTACCTTTGTGCCTCAATACTCAAACCTTTACAAAATGTCAGTTGAAATTTTTGATAAAGTAAAATCCGTTCTTACGGAAATCGAAGCAGCTCAACCTCAGACTGCCGAAGAGGTGGAACAATTCAGAATTCGTTATCTCGGATCAAAGAATATGATTAAGCCCCTGTTCGGGGAAATTCGTCATATTCCCAATGAGCAAAAGAAAGAATTCGGCCAATTAGTGAATAGCCTTAAACAAGCTGCAGAGCTCAAATTTCAGGAATTAAAATCGGCTGCCGAATCAGCCGCTGATCAAGTTGAGGGGACATTAATTGACTTAACGGCTCCTGCAGAACCCATTGCTTTAGGAGCCAGGCATCCGGTCTCGATTACACTCAATCGGATTATTGATATTTTTACTAAAATCGGATTTAATATTGCCGAGGATCGTGAAATCGAAGATGATTGGCACAACTTTACAGCAATGAATACGCCGGAGGATCACCCCGCCAGAGATATGCAGGATACTTTTTATTTGAAAGATAGTACCCAAATGCTTCTGCGGACGCATACTTCTTCGGTACAGGCACGATGGATGACAAAGCATAAACCTCCTATTCGGATTATTGCACCGGGACGGGTCTATCGTAATGAAACGATCTCTGCCCGTTCACATTGTCAGTTTCATCAGGTCGAAGGTCTCTATGTCGATGAAAATGTTTCCTTCGCGGATATGAAACAAACACTTTTGTATTTCGCACAGGAAATGTACGGGGCGGAAACCAAAATTAGACTACGCCCTTCATTTTTCCCATTTACCGAACCAAGTGCGGAGATGGATGTGAGTTGTTTTATTTGCAATGCAGAAGGCTGTTCTGTATGCAAATATACCGGCTGGGTTGAAATCCTGGGCTGTGGAATGGTCGATCCGGAAGTGTTGAAAAACTGTGGCATCGATCCGGATAAATACACGGGCTTTGCTATCGGAATGGGGATTGAGAGACAAGCTATGATGCTCTATCAAATCAACGATATTCGATTATTATTCGAAAACGATGTTCGTTTTCTCAATCAGTTTAAATCAGCCTGGTAAATTATGTCGTCTAAACCTAGTATTCCCAAAGGTACTCGGGATTTTGGCCCCGAACAGGTCGGAAAACGCAATTATATTTTTGATACTATTCGTGGCGTTTTTATAAAATATGGCTATCAACCAATCGAAACGCCGACCATGGAAAGTTTGTCTACGCTTACCGGCAAGTACGGTGAAGAAGGAGATAAATTGCTTTTCAAGGTTTTGAATAATGGTGATTTTTTAGCAAAAGCCAATACGGATGCCTTGGAACAAAGAGATGCCGGAAAACTGTTGCCCAGTATTTCCAAAAGAGGATTGCGTTATGACCTGACGGTTCCTTTTGCCCGTTATGTGGTAATGAACCAGCACAAGATCACCTTTCCTTTTAAGAGGTATCAAATTCAGCCGGTTTGGAGAGCCGATCGTCCGCAAAAAGGCCGGTATCAGGAATTTTATCAATGCGATGTAGATGTAGTTGGGTCAGATTCGCTGATGTATGAAGCGGAATTGATTCAGATTTATGATGAAGTATTTGCCAATCTGGGGATTAGTGTAACCATCAAGATCAATAATAGAAAAGTACTTTTTGGAATTGCCGAAGCCGCTGGTATTGAAGATAAATTCATGGACATGACGATGACCATTGATAAGCTGGACAAGATCGGAGCGGAGCGGGTGAAAGAGGAAATGATGAGTAGGGGTATTTCAGAATCTGCAGTAGATAAAGTAATGGAAATTTTACAAGTAGATTCACTGGATGTCTTAAGTAAGTTTTTTGAAAATAGTGAAACTGGGAAGAAAGGCATTGAAGAGTTGCGAACTTTTCACAAATATTTTGATTTAAAAGCTTCTGCCAATACTGTGGAATTCGATATTACCCTGGCTCGGGGCCTGAATTATTATACCGGCTGTATTATGGAGGTCATGGCGAATGATGTAAAGATGGGTTCTATAGGTGGAGGTGGTCGTTACGACGATTTGACGGGCGTTTTTGGCCTGAAAGGAGTTTCAGGAGTTGGCGTTTCCTTTGGTGCAGATCGTATCTACGACGTAATGGAAGAGCTTGATGTTTTCCCGAAAGAAGTAAGCCAGACTCTGGATTTGCTTTTCATTGCTTTCGATGAAGATACCCATGCTCATGCATTCGATTGCTTAAACAAAGTACGAGCTGCCGGTATTGCTTCTGAGTTGTATCCCGCACCGGTGAAATTGCAAAAGCAGATGAAATATGCGAATAGTCGTCGTGTACCTTTTGTCGCATTGGTCGGCAGTCAGGAAATGGAGGAAAATGTAGTCGCGCTAAAGAATATGGAAACCGGCGAGCAGGAGAAAATTAATTTAGATGTACTGATTGAAAAATTGTCATAATCCCAAATGGCAAAATATACCTCTTTAAAAACAGTACAAAAGGCCCTGCTTAATGCGGAGGTCACTTGTTTGGAATTGGTGCAATATTATCTTGAACAGATTGCGGCCAGCCTTGATCATAATATCTATATAGAAGTATATTCCGACGAAGCACTGGAAAAAGCCAGCCTGCTCGATCAGAAAATTCAGACAGAACCCGAAAATCTCGGCCGCCTTTTCGGAATGATACTTTCGCTCAAGGATGTAATCTGCCATGCTGATCATAAAGTGACGGGCGCTTCCCGGATTTTGGAAGATTACAAATCTCCTTTTTCTGCTACTGCCGTGGAGAGAGTTCTGGTAGAAGATGCTATCATTATCGGAAGAGTGAACTGCGATCAGTTCGCAATGGGTTCCACTAACGAAAATTCGATTTACGGTTCGGTTAAAAACCTGGCTGATCCCGGCAAAATTCCGGGAGGTTCTTCTGGTGGCTCAGCTGTTTCTGTACAGGCAGATACCTGCCTGGCTGCTCTTGGATCAGATACGGGCGGCTCTGTTCGACAACCGGCTTCTTTTTGTGGTGTGACGGGATTTAAGCCTTCCTATGGGCGAATTTCCAGATACGGGCTTTTGGCTTATGCTTCTTCTTTTGATCAGATCGGGACGCTGACAAATTCTGTTGAAGATGCGGCTTTGCTCACCGAAATCATGGCTGGCTCGGACGATTTTGATAGTACGACGAGTAGTCAAACTGTTGAATCCTGGTCGGAAATCTCCACTTTTTCCGGAAAGGCTAAAATTGCATATTTTAAAGATGCTTTAAATCATGACGGACTTGATAAAGAAGTGCGTGAGAAAATGCAAAGCATGATCGAACAGTTGCAGTTGGCAGGGCATGAGCTAATTCCGGTAGATTTTGATCTGCTTGATTATATCATCCCTACTTATTATGTGTTGACTACAGCAGAGGCTTCTGCTAATTTATCTCGTTATGACGGGATTCGATTTGGACATCGTAGCCAGGCCGCAACCGACCTTTTAGAAACGTATAAAAAATCACGGGCAGAAGGTTTTGGTACTGAAGTCAAAAGGCGGATTATGTTAGGAACGTTCGTTCTCAGTGCCGGTTATTATGATGCTTTTTATGGAAAAGCGCAGCAAGTGCGTCGATTGATCCAACAGAAAACAGAAGAAATTTTTAACGTTTTTGATTTTATAATGATGCCAGCCTCTCCAGTTCCGCCCTGGGATATCGGAGCAAAAGTGGATGATCCGGTTGCAATTTACCTGTCAGATATTTTTACGGTACATGCAAACATGGCTGGTATCCCCGCTATTTGCCTGCCTGCGGGTAATTTTCAAAACGGCATGCCTTTTGGGATACAATTTGCGGCAAATCGCTTTGAAGAATCCAAACTATTTTCTTTTTCGAAATATTTTCAGGATTTAAAGCTGAATTGCTGATTGAAAAATCCCCTCGTCTGATTCATTCCCGATGATAGCTTTAGTTATTCTTTAGACCTTAGATCGATTTTGAAATGGCCATTGTGGAGTTTGAACGTTTTGGGACATTTCGAGCTATTTAATTAAAAGTTAAAGTATCCACCTTTTTCCAGAAAATATTCCCTCCTTTCGTTATAAAAACTACTTTTGCAAATTATTTGATAAATGCTGAACACCGGTCTGATTTCTTTACTAAACTGAAATCAGAGGTAAATGAAATAATTCCATGATTGTCAGAGTTTTAACCTGTATAGCTGGCTTCCTGTTTATATGTTGTACTCTTTTTGCAAATAGTACGGAACCAACAAAGAGAACGAGAAAGAGTCGCAAGAAGACTACTTACAAGATTCCTTCTTATTCGAAAGAAGTTGTACAGGATCGCCTGAGCGAGTACCAGGGATTGATCGATGTACGCTATACCAGGGAAGTGAGAGGGGAGATTAGAGAATACACGCGAATGGCCCGCAAGGAATCCGAGCGAATCATTGGCAAGTCTTCTATGTATTTTCAGATGATTGACGATTCTTTGCAAAAATATAATTTGCCCAGAGAGTTGAAGTATATGGTTGTAATTGAATCGCGATGTGATATCAAAGCCAAATCACCGGTTGGAGCAGTAGGTCTTTGGCAATTTATGCCAGGAACTGCCAGGAAGTATGGTTTGAAGATTGACAATTATGTAGATGAGCGTTGCGACCCTTATAAAGCCACCTCCGCAGCAATGAAATATCTGTCTGATCTTTATGCGCGATTTGGAGACTGGACACTGGCCATCGCTTCTTATAATTGCGGGGAAGGGACCATGCAGCGGGCCATGCGAAAAGCCAGAAGCCGGAACTTTTGGAGACTGAGAAAAGGACTTCCTAAAGAGACGCAGCTATATATCCCGAAGTTTATTGCTGCAACTTATTTGATGGATAATTATCTGTTTTACGATTTGCATCCTGCCTATCCGGATTATGATTTGCAACTGATGAAAACCGTGATGGTCTACGAACGAAAAACCTTTAAACAGATATCCCGGGAAACGGGGTATTCCATAGAACTAATCAAAAAGCTGAATCCTGCTTATAAAAGAGGGATTATTCCACCGAGTTCGGAAGGACGACATTTGATTCTTCCCAGACTGAGTTCATAATCAATCATCTCACATACTTTTACATCCTTTGTTTTATTTACTGGAAGCCTGGCATATAGTCTTCCGATCGTGAATATCGAGAAGTGGAGAAATTATGTAGCTGGAATAATTATTGTTAAAATATGACTATTTTCAATGTGTTTATGTCCATATTTCAACAAATATCCCTGCGTAACGTTAAAATATACATTCACCACCAAAACTTGTGTCCTTTGTTTATGAAAATAAGGAGCTAATTTCTATTTTACAGCATGAGCATTGTTGATAGAATAACGCTTGGAGACGTAAAGGACTATAGGGATTAATAAGAACTGATAATGAGAGATTTTTGCTTTGTCTTACTATGCATAACACTATGCCTGCCTAATATTATTTATAGCCAGTTTTCGGATAATTATGAAGCCTATGCGCTGATCTCTGATGGAGAGATTAAAGAAAGATTGTCCAGGATTGAAAATGATGTGGTAAAACCTCGCTTTGATCCGGTGGTAAGAAGTTACATTAAAACGTACACGATCAAAAAAAGAGACCGGACGGAAGCTATGCTGGGTAGGACGGCAATTTATTTTCCGCTATTTGAAAAGATGCTCCTGGAAAACGGCTTGCCTCTTGATTTAAAATACCTTTCTGTGGTAGAATCTGCATTGGATGCGAATGCTGTTTCACGTTCGGGAGCAGTCGGCCTTTGGCAATTTATGACGCCTACCGGCAGGGAGTGCGGATTGAGTATTGGCCGGACGGTAGATGAGCGAAAAGATCCGGAGAAGGCTACTCTGGCAGCAATTAAATATCTATCGAAGCAATTCAAAAGGTACGGAAACTGGGAGCTTGCTTTGGCTGCTTATAATGGTGGCCCGGGGCGTGTTAATCGTGCAATCAAGAGGGGACGGAGCAAAAACTTCTGGAGAATTCGCAGATACCTGCCGAGAGAAACCCGAAATTACGTTCCCGCATATATCGCAGCGACCTATATTAATCACTATTATGAGGAACACGATTTAAAACCGGTTTATCCCGATAGTGAATTTCAAAATACAGAACGAATTAAGGTTTATAATACAATCACTTTTGATGAAATCGAACAAGTAACGGGAACGCCTGTCTATATCATCGAGTATCTCAACCCTTCTTATAAGAAAAACTATATTCCTGCCAGTACGAAAGGTAATAATCTGGTTCTGCCGGAGAATCGTATGGCTGTTTTTAAAAATACTTACAAAAATCCGGATAGCGGAAATCGAAATTATGTGGTAGGGGAACGTGTTTTGGCACCACGCTATAAACCGACGAAGCCTGTTAATAGTAAACAACTATTTTACAGAGTCGAAGAAGGAGACGATCTGAGTTCATTATCGAGTGCTTTCGCCTGTAAGGGGACCGATATTATGAAGTGGAACAAATTGACTTCCAGTAAATTGCGTAAAGGGCAGCAATTGATCATTTTTATATCGAAAGATCATGTAAAACCTGTGGAGCTTTTAAAACCGATAACATTGGTTGGAGGGGATCATCCTGTGGAGTCAGAAGTATCCAAAGAAATTGATTGGGAACCAATGATTCTACCGGTGCTCAATGCGCAAAAGTCTTCCGCAGGAAAGAAGAGCAAGAAAAAGAAACGATCAAAAAAGAAGCGTTATGTTTATCATAAAGTTACGAGAGGAGAATCATTATATACAATCGCTGCTCAGTATAAAGGTATAACGGTTACGGATTTAATCGAAATAAACGATATGAATCCTGAAGATGCATTAAAACCGGGAAAGAAGTTGAAAATTCGGGAGAAATAGTTTGGCATAGATTGTTCTCTATGCCAAACCAGGTGTGCTTCTTTAAAGAGCAGGAATGCGCAATACCTGACCTGGATAAATCTTGTCAGGATGCTCCAACATGGGGCGATTAGCATCAAAAATTGATTGATATTTCATCGGATCACCATAATGAGCTTTGGAAATCAGCGATAAGGAGTCTCCTTTTTGTACTGTATAAAATACTGCTTCTGGTTCTGGGTTGGTTACATCAATACGATCATCAACACAACCTATACCTTCTACATTTCCGAGCGCCAGGATTATTTTTTCGCGATCTGAATTGGTATCCGTACTTCCGTGTACGATTACCTGCTCACATAGCTCGACAGATAAATTACTTACAGGAATCCCTAATCTGCGAATTTCAGCTTCGAGTAACTGTTCTTTAGTCATTTCGACCGGAGCTGCGGAAGGTGCTTCAGTCTTCGGTGCTTCTTTTTTCTTGAATAGTTTTGAACCGGCATTTTTTAAAAATGAAAATAATCCCATTAGTTAATTGAATTTTTGTGAATAAATAAGGTCATAATAAGCTCCAAATTACTTATTCCGGGTTATATCTACTCACAAAAGCTCCTTCTTTTTCAAAAAAAAGCCGGTACTTAGAAGCACCGGCTTAACAATGAATACTTAAAACCCTTTTGAATTATGGACTCGAGTGTGAGTCACTAATAGATTAACTAACCAAAATGATAACTATGAAATTTCTATTGTTTTTCTAAATACAGCTTCTTCTTTCTTGGGAACATTGATCAACAATACGCCATTTTCATAAGCTGCGCTAATATTCGTGGTATCTACATGTTCACCGAGGTTAAAACTTCTTTTGAAAGAAGCATAAGAAAACTCTCTGCGGGTATATTTCGACCCTTCACTGATATTTTCTTCTCTCTTTTCAATGGAAATAACCAACCTGTCTTTCTCAACATTGATATTAAAATCTTCCTTGCTTCTTCCGGGGGCTGCCAGTTCGATTCGATATGCTTTATCCGTATCAATGATATTAACGGAAGGGTGATTATTGACAGAATCACTACCTATAAAATCTGCAATATTGCTGTTGAATAAATGATCGGTAACTTTTTGCAGCGGACTATATTTTATTAAGCTCATTATTTTAATTTTTTAAAAGCGGGGTAGCTCTGGCTACCCCTAAGATGAAATATAATTATTTATGATAGGGTGATTATTTTATGGCGATTGTTCTGGGACCTTTATCAATAGCTTCTTCCTTTTTCAGAAGACTGACAATCAGGACACCATTTTCGAAATTTGCACTAATCTTGTCCGTGTCAATCGTTTCAGGAAGTCTGAAAGTTCGCTTGAATTTATTGAAATTAAATTCTCTCTTGATCACTTTTTCCTGCTCATTTTCTTTTAGTTCCTTATTCGCTGAAACCGTTAGTATATCCTTATCAATATCAATTTTAAAATCTTCTTTGCTCAAACCTGGAGCGACTAACTCGATTGTAAAACCTTCCCCGTTTTCTGTGATATTGGCTGCCGGGCGCTTATTCACAAAGTGATTTCGATCCTTTTCGAAGTTTGCTAATTCATTGAAAAGGCTATCAAATAAAGAAGTTGATCTTTTGAAATTTCTTGCTGGATTTACTCGTACTACAGTCATGATATTTTTTTTTATTTTTTTAATTTTTGAAATACACTTCATCCTGATCAATCGGCGTACCATACCATGCTTTCCGACTTTTTTGCAGGAAAAGGTAAAAAATAAATGCCAAAAAGGCAGTTTTTATTGAAGGCGTATGCCATTGTGGCGTTTTCTTTAATTGAAACAGGAGTTATTCCGAATATTAGTATCTCTAAAGAGGCCCAGTTGTACTAAGATGAAATCATGGATGCAAAGTCGTAATTCGAATTTCGAGGCTCGAAGTAGGAAAAACGACGAAAAGCTAAATACTAATAATGAATAAGATTCTAGACGACTTTTTAATTTCAAGTGATCATTGTCCCTGTTTATTTTGTCAACACACCTAATGTCTAATACCCGCTCTAAAAAGCAGCAAATAGCAATAAAATATTCAATTTTTCGGTGGATCTTTAAGCAAAATCCGGGATGATTCATATATTTTTAATCTTCATTTTTTAAGCAAAGCGCGATCATGAAAACTTTTAATTATTGTACGATCATTTTCCTTTCTGTTTTCTTAGTTTTTACAATCTTTTCCTGTGATCAGGAGGAAAGTGATATCACAGAAGCGGATCCTTGCGAAAATATTCAATGCAATAATGGAGGCCTATGCGTGGATGGGCTTTGTGATTGTCCTCCCGGGACTTCCGGGGAGAATTGTGAAATTATTGATCCTTGTTATTCGGTAACTTGCTTAAATGGAGGTGAATGTATTTCCGGAAATTGCGAATGTCCTTCTGGTTTTTCAGGAGATCAATGCGAAAATTATACACCCGTTGTCATACGCTTACTGACGGAAACACCCCTGGAAATCGTACAAAGTGGGATTCCGGTTGATAGTTTATATGGAAAAACTTATGCCGGAGGCTTTATATTTTATGTAGATGTAGACAATAGGATGGACGCTAAGGAAGGTTTAGTCGCCGCTATGGAAGACCTGCCTGGTACATTTACCTGGGGCTGTATTTCAGAGGATAGCGAAGCGACTAATGTTCAAAGTAATCCCGCTTATCCCGAGACAATGACAGGAGCCAGGGTAGGAGATGGTGCTACAAATACGCAACTGATCTTGAATTCAGCTTGTGTCTCCTCCGGTTCTGCGGCAGCTGCTTGTGCTTTATTTGTCAGCAATAATTATGATGACTGGTTTTTACCATCCAGAGAAGCGATCATCTGGATGCATTATACATTGAAAGAAAAAGGGCATGTTGAATTCGAAGGTACAAGCTACTGGACTTCAACGGAATTCAGCTTTTCTAATGCCTGGCTGTATGGTTTTAACGGAGGGAATCCCCAATCGATGCTCAAAGAAAGTATCGTTAAGGTCCGTCCAGTTAGGGCTTATTAATTTTTTCGTCTTAAACGGCTTGCAAATTATCCAAATTAATCTCCGCAATCGAGCTACAACCAGCCAGCCCCATGGTCAGTTCAAAGTCGGCATAGAAATTCTTTAGTACTTCACGAACGCCTTTTTCCCCGGCCAAAGCGAGTGCATAAACAAAAGGTCGACCAATGCAAACAGCAGTAGCTCCCAGGGCGATGGCTTTAAAGATATCTGCTCCACCCCGAACTCCGCTGTCCATCAGAATTGGAATTCTCTGATCGACAGCCTCTACAATAGCTGGTAAGGCTTCAATTGTTGAAATCGCTCCGTCCACTTGTCGACCGCCGTGATTGGATACCATAATTCCGTCTATCCCATGATCAATAGCCATACGTGCATCCTCCGGGTGTAGAATTCCTTTGAGGACAATCGGAAGGCTGGTTTGCGCTCTGAGAAAGGCGAGGTCCTGCCAGGTGAGTGATGGTCTGGAATAAATGCCAATAAACTTTCGGACAGCTTTCAAAGGCCTTTTGGACCGGAGATTTTGGAAAAAACCTCCGGGATAGCAGCGCATAAGTTCAATGACATTGAAAATTGTTTCAAGGGTGACTTTTCGTTCAATCTCTTCCGAATTATCCGGCTCGTCCAACAGCCGATTAAATACCGGATCACTGGAGTACTGTGCAATTCCCTTGCCCCGCAAAAAAGGCAAATAAGCCAGATCAAGATCGCGTATTCGCCAACCGAGCAGGGTCGTATCCAAAGTCACTGTAATGGCAGAGCAACCTATTGCTTCGGCTCGTTTAACCAGGCTTGCTACCAGTTCATTGGATTTGCTCCAGTACAACTGAAACCAGCGCGGGCTTTCTCCCATTTGTGTAGCGCATTGTTCCATCGGGTAGGATGCCTGATTGGAAAAAATCATGGGAACACCGGTTTGAGCTGCAGCACGGGCAACAGCCAGGTCAGCCTGCCGGTGTACGAGTTCGAGGACTCCAATTGGCGAAAGCAGTAAAGGAAAAGGCAGCTTATCTCCGAACAATTCAATGGAAGGATCTCTGGAAGAGACATCCCTAAGCATTCGCGGGATGATTTTCCACTTCGAAAAATCAGAGCGATTTTGCTGAACTGTGCCGTCTGTTCCTGCGCCACCGGCAATGTATGCAAAAGCCTCTTTGGATAATATACTTTTGGCTTTTTCTTCCAATTTCTTTTGATCGAAAGGAATAAGTGGAGAAAAACCACTCATACCGGCAACATAAGTTTCCTTTTGCCGGTCTACAGCGGAATAATTAAATAAAGAGGAACGGTTATTTTTCATTTATATGCAGGAGATTGTGTTAGTGAGGGGATAAAATACAAAAGATATTTTAGAAAAGAAATAATAAAACCACCTGCTTCGATGCGAAACAGGTGGTTATTTTATATAATCAAAAGACGATTTTGTTAACGCTGCAGCAGTACTTCTTTTGTCGTAATTTTTCCGTCTTGTTCGAAAGAGATCATTAGAATTCCGGAAGCTGCGTTACGGATTTCCAGATCATTGATTTTAACCTCTTTTCCATTATATATTTTTTGGAAAATTTGTTTACCATTAATATCAGTGATCGTTACGGTGGTCGGACTTTCATTTTTTGAAGAAAAATGTATATTGATATTACCCTCCGTTGGATTAGGATAGATATTTATTTTTTCAAAACTGGAAAGCTCATTCGCTTTTGAAGTACTTTCCGGGTTTGCAGGCGTGTTGGGAAGTTTGAATTTCACAGGTAAATTAAATTGAATAGCCACGACTTTTCCACCTTGCTTGGCAGGTGTCCACTTTTTCGGTAAGGCACTCATTTTTTGCATCATATTGAGTACGGCCTCATCCGTGCCACCACCAATGGATCGGACAATTTTAGGATCATAGATTTCCCCCTCTTTTGTGACCGTAAATTGTACTATAGATGTACCTTGGATTTTAGCCTCTTTTGCTGCTTTTGGATACTTGATATTTTGGTAAACAAATTGAATCAAGGCCTCATTGGATTCCGATTTTTCTTTGGTCCCCGGGAATAGTGGCATTTCCTCAGCAATGAAAAGTTGATCCTTGACAGGCGGTGGTGGTGACGGCGGTGATGCCGAAATGCCAGCCACCGGTGGGAGCGGTTCTGAAGGGGCAGGAGGAGATGGGGGAACTGCTTTTTCCGGGATAGGTTCCGGTGAAGGCGGTGCTGCTGAAATAGCAGATGGCGGAGAACCTGGCTCTGAATGAGTCGGTTCTTCGGGGGGAGACGGAGGAACTGCCTGCTCTTTGATATAACCAATCGCAGATTTCTCCTTTGCATAACCAATTACATTGATTAATGTCTTTTTACTGGTTATTAGAACGACGCCACCTTTTGCTTCCGGGCCGTATAATTCAATTGCCTCTTCATTTTTTAATACAGTAATCGTCAAAATTTGATCGGGATCAACATCATCTATTGATTGAATTCTCTTGCCATCCAGATAAAATATAGCAGACTCCTTATCAAAACCACTTAGTGAAGTATCCTGCGGATCACTCGCTTTTTGGGCTTCAGATTTAACTCCATTATCTAGCTTAAACTTAACGGGCAGGTTAAATTGAACCCGAACATTCTGCCCTCTTTGTTTGCCGGGAAGAAAGTTGGGCATGTTATTGACGATTCGTACAACTTCTTCATCGCAGCCACCACCAATTCCTCGTAAAATTTTTGCGTTTGTAACACTTCCATCCTTTTCGATAATAAAACTTGCGATTACTGTCCCCTGGATATGAGACTCTCTGGCTTGTGGTGGATATTTTATATTAGTATAAATATGCATCAACATTTTCTTTTTGGCACATTCTTTCCGAACCTGTGCATCTTGAATATCTTCGCAACCTGCAAACCGTGGCATTTCCTCTACTACCTGAAATACTGCTCCTTTACCATCATCGACAATTGGTTTCAAAGTATCGACGGGATGGTTTACAGCGGATATTCCTTTGGCTGGCTTGATGATATTGCCAAAATCATTCTTTGCCGAAATAGAGAAGACCAGAAAGAGCAGCAAAGGTAGCATTGCAGTATATTTCAGCAAGGCTGTTCGCTGCGATTTATTTCTTGTCATCATAAGGATACGTTTTTTTAATTGTGAATGAATAAAATTATTCGCCTGGGCAATCTGAAGTCCGGACTGTGACTGCCTTAGCAATAACTGGCCATATTTTTTAGTCGGAGTATCTTGTAATACGGCGTCATCCGCCAGATACTCATGTACATTTTTTAATGCTTTTTTATAAAGATATATGAAGGGACTACACCACAGCAGGATATTCAAGAACTCGAGAATTAAGACATCAATACTGTGATTGCCTTTGATATGACAAAGTTCATGGCGGAGTATTTTTTTATGATCTTCGTTTGAAAACGATACTTTTTCACTCCAAAAAAGATAATCCATGAAAGAAAAAGGCAAATGGATATTCATTGTTTTTACCAATGTGAAATCTTTCTTTCGAATAATTTTGCCGCGATAAGCTAATCTAAAAATCTGGGATATTCCATATAGAAAGCGTCCCGAAAAAAATAAAACCCCCAGCCAGTAAATACTTATCAGGATCAACTGCATGCCGATACTTTCATTTACCGGTGTAATGACAATTTCTTCGAGGTTATTTTCGAATGTTTGTGCAGTAACGGTAATCGTCTCAATATAGTAGGCCGGATCAAGTAATTCACCTGAATTTGTATTGACAGGTACATTAAATTCAATCAAAGGGATAATCAAACCAACAATAAGTGTGAGTAATAAATACCATCTGTTGACATTGAAGAATGTCTCTTTGCGAAGCCAAATCGCGTAAAGGAGATAGAAAAGCCCCCAGCAAACGGAAACTTGGGTAATGTAGTTGATCATAATTCGCTTGATTTATCATTTTCGAAATCCTGAAGTAGTTTGGATAACTCTTCGACATTGATCTTTTCTTCTTTTACAAGAAAGGATACAAGTGCGTTCATTGAACCTTCGAAATAATCAGTGACAAATTTTTTGAGAGTTCGACGACTATAATCCGCTTTGCTGACTTCAGGGAAGTACTCATAAGTACGACCATAAGCTTTGTGACCGAGAAAGTTCTTCTCTTCTAAGATGCGAACAATCGTGGAAATGGTGCTATGAGGTGGTTTTTTTCCACCCGTTTCTTTTTGAATAAATTCCCTGATATCACTCACCGTACAACGTTCCAGTTGCCAGATAATTTGCATGATATCTTCTTCCGCTTTCGTTAGTCGTTTCATTATAAAATCTGGTTTAATTGATATATAGCTTATGATCAACAGTTCCATTTTGGCTATCCCTTCATCATCTGATGAATAATTTCTTTTAGTTGGGATACTCTTTGATCGGTGTATTGGCTATACTTTTGATGTTTGGTTTGTAAATATTTTTTATAATAGCGCAAAGCGATTTTCTTATCCTTGTAATATCGATCAGCACTATGAGCGATATGGAAAAGTAATTCATCATCTGCTTTGTATTCATATGCTGCCAAATAGTGCTTATAAGCTTTATTATACTTGCCGCGTTTTTCATAAAGCTTTGCCAAATCCTGATGATAGCGAGGTACTTTTTTGGAAATCCCTTTTTCAATAGCTATTTCGAAATGTACAGTCGCCTGCTCAAAATCCTCCTGCAGCTCATAAGCCAGTGCGAGATAATGATGCGTATGTTCGGAATCCCTTTCTTTAGCAATGATTCGGCTAAATTGCTCTATAGACAGATCGATTTGCTCCGTTTTCAAATAGGCAACACCGAGCATCATAGTGTAATAATAGGTCGAATCGCCCTGTGCCATTGCCCGGTTTATCGAACGGATCACTGCGGGATAATCGTCCAGTTCATTTTTGATCCGGGCATTGATATGGAGCACTTTTATATTGAACGAGTCTTTGTCCATTCCCTTGGCAATCATTTGTGCCGCATAATCAATTGCTTTTAACTCGAGATAAATAGCTGCTAAATCTGTAATCGTCGCAATATCATTTTTGTTTAGAGTATGTGCTTTATTATAAAAAGCTGCTGCACCAATGATATCTCCAAGTCGCTGCACAACCTGGGCGCTTTGCCGATAATAATAACTATTCGTCGAATCAATAGTGATCAATTGACCATAATAATTGCTGGCCTCCCTGTAATTCAGCTCTCTTTCGGCAATGCTTGCGAGATTGCTCAAAGCAGTAATGTTTAATGAATCTTTTTTGAGTACATCCCCGAAAACTAGTTTTGCTTCACTGTAATTGCCTAATTGAAAGTAGCAATAAGCCAGACGATTGGCATAATCTATATTATTGAAATCGTTTCGCTGACATTCAAAAATATGATCCAGTGCCTGCTCATATTGATTCGCATTCATTAAGTCAATAGCCTTCTTGTACGAATTTTCAATGTCTATGATTATGGTTTCCTGACTTATCAGGGAACTGTAGTTAATCATAGCGAGTAAAATGAAAAAATATCTTTTCAGGATCATGATACCTCAAAGATATATCGTTTCTTCTAGTTTCGCAACTGTTTTTTACGATTTATAACTAAAAAATACGTTATAAAAATATAAAGCTTTGATATTCAGCGATTTGATGCTTGAAGGTGTGGTCGATTAGTAATCTACATCTTCATCTATATATTCGATTTCGTGCAAGAAACGGAAGCCTACAGTAATTTCGAAAGTTGTATTTCGTATCTCCGTTTCCTGAAGCGTGCGGTTTTGACCGGTAAAAGGATCCGGAACATTAGGAATAGGTTGTTGAAAGTATTGTCTGGAAAAATCGGGATTTACGGTAAATTCAATTAAGGCAGAGACATAATCAGATAGAGGAAATTCAAAGCCACCCCCAACGGTTGCACCGTAATTCCACCTTCTGACAAAAGCATCATCCGGGAAAAAGAGACTTTGCAAAGCAGTATTAATGGATTCGTATTGGCTAAAGTTGGTGCTGACTGTATAATCACCCCGGAAACCGAAAAGGTAGTACATCTTATTATTGACTCCCAGGTCGTATTTTTGCTTACCTCCTACGGTCAGCGAGATATTGTTGAATTTAAACTTGGTAGCTGGCGGGCGTGTGATATTACCATTTATAGGATTGAAAAAATTTCGATTGCGGATAGCACTGCCTTTTACATGGTATCCGGCTTGTGCAAAAACAGCAAATTCATTGCCTTCAGGAGCCGTTTCGATAAAAGCGATGGTATGATAGGAATAGAGCGGATCCCGATCAAAATTGTTCCAGCTTTGGAATCCCGCCGTCATTCCACCTTTTAAACCGAAGGCATAACTCTGGGCTTCCAGACTTGCCAAACTTGCAAAGAAGCAAAGTAGTAATAAAACTTTTTTCATATCAATATTTTAAGACTGGGTTAATGCAGGTTAAGAAAGAACTAGAATATCCTCAGCTTTTGCCCGACACTAATGATGTTATTCGTTAAATTATTTAATCTCTTGATCGCTTCTACGGTTGTTCCGTATTTGCGTGATATACTAAACAGCGTATCCCCTTTGACGACAGTATAGTAAACTCCGGTGTCCGGTTGTTCTGCCTGAGGATCATTTGTCGTATCCGGTGTTTCCGTATCCGGTTTTGTATCAGTACTGCTTTCGGGAGTTTCCGGATTTTCTTCTTCGATAACTGGCTCATCGAAAATCTCTGAATCGGGAGTTTCCGGAACGATATCTTCATCAAACTCTTCATCGTCTGCATTACTTATCGGCATTTCGATCTCTACCGTTTCTTCTTCGTGCATAAACTCCTCTTCCTCTTCTTCGAAGATCTCCGTTTTCGCTCTCAATTCAGGTGCATCTTTTTTACTGATTTTAAACCAGCCCCTGATCTTGATTCGTTCTCCTTCGGCAGGTTCAGAGCCTTCCGGAATCCGGTTTTTACTTCGAAGTTTGCTCAGGCGCAGACCATATTTTTGCGATATATCGAATAGAGTTTCCCCCTCTTGTATATAGTGCCATTTCTTTTTACCTCTGTAATTATTCCGTTTTCTTTGCAGATAAACACGTGTGTCTTTCTCAATTTTTTGATTTTTTGACCTGATCTTTTCATTGTATCTGATAATTCGATCAACCGAAACATTTGTTCTTTCTGCAATATCCATTGCTCTTTCGTTTGTTTCGGCCAGGGTCATTCTTACATCATTAACTGTCTTAATATTGAGTCGGGCTAATTCCGGATTTTCTTCATCTATTGCCGTATCACCTGTGCCCATACTATCAAAGCGATAAAGCTCGGAAGTCTCAATGACCCGGATGAGTTTCTCTGCATAGGTTGGGCTGGTTGCATAACCTGCCCGTTTCAAACCCCTGGCCCAGGCTTTGTAATCTGTAGGGGGGAGCCGAAATAAAAAACCGTAGCGGTATTTTTTCTTGGGATCTCTTAAAAATTCTGAATGTGCAATGTAAGAAGCATTAGCATTTTTATATACTCTAAAACAGGATTTGATCAATTTTCCGTTTTCATCATAATCATCATCTTCGCGATAGTGTTTTTTGCCTTTCCAGTCTCGGTGACATTTGATACCGAAATGATTATTAGCCTTGCGTGCGAGTGTACTCCTGCCATCACCCGATTCCAGAATACCCTGAGCTAATTTGATACTGGCCGGAATACCGGTACGCTCCATTTCTCTGATGGCAATGTCACGAAAGCGTTTGATATAGGCATCACGGGCAGGTGTCTGTGCAGATAAGATGCCGGGATATACACCTATAAAGAGAAGAAAAACGATTTTAATGTGCTTGCCTGACATAGGATTATTGTTTTAGTATTTGGTGTTTTGGATGCTTATTTGTACTGCTATGAATCATTTTTTTCCAATAAACGGTATTCTGTTTGACCAGAGATTTCATTTCCGTATAAAATAACTTTTTATATTTAACGCATTTTTAATTTAAAAGTCGAATGAAACTACTTAAAACTATAATGATTTTAACAGTTTTCTGTGCGTGTAAAAATACAAACTCCCCAGAAACTCCAAAAAATACGGCTATAGAACTTGATACGATTGCTAAAGAGGCAGATTTAAAAAAGCGGGTATCGTTCCTTTTTTCGAAAGTGGATAAGCTTCGGCTTAGAGAAAAACCGGGATCAAAAGGAAAAGTTTTGGAACAAATCAGCAAAAATGAAGCCTTGATTGACCTTCATGAAAAAACGAATTATACCGAGAAAATAAAACTTCGGGATAAATGGTATGAGGAACCATGGTTGAAAGTACAATCTGAAAAAGGCAATATCGGCTGGGTATACGGAGGCGCGGTGAGTTCAGAAGCTCCAAAAGCGGATATTACAAAAACTCCTTATGATGATTGTGAAAGCGCTTTTGCAGCATCCAGAAATGCTGAAACTTATTATAAGTGCATTGAAAAAGTGGCTGCCGAGCAATTGCAAAAGGATGCCAGGTATATTGAAAAGATAAAAGACGGATATGTCGTGACGCTGCTAGGTGGAGAAACGCGTAACCTGGTAAATAGTGCAGGGGATGCCAGTGCAGATTCAGAAAGAGATTTTAGGGAATATGCCTATCGTTATTATCTGGATAAAATGGGTTTTTTTGTATTTAAAATCCATCGTTACGAAGGTGGTGATTATATATTAATGAATGATAAATTTGGCTATGCTACACCGGTCCCGGGAATGCCGAAAATGTCTCCCGATCGCAAAAAGATATTAATCTGGAATGCCGATGCGGAAGCGGGCTTTGAGTTTAACGGGATTCAGTTATTGGAAATTACTGATGATGGAATTGAAACAGTTTTTGAAGAAAATATGAACCGCTTCGCACCCTATAATCCCGTCTGGATTGATGATCGAAATGTCGAGTTGGATTTTCTCTCGCCAGATAATGAAGCGGAAAAATTTCGGGTCAAAGCAAAACTTTCTATGAATGATGCCTACGAATGGAAACTGACAATAAATAATGTAAGAGAATAAGCAGATTTTAATATTTCGGATTAAATACCGATGAAAATAGCAACGAGAAAAGAAATAACAGTAGCAATAAATCCAACCATGAAGGTATTATAGGATAAGGTTAAATAACTGTACTTCTTATCCAGTACCTTGCCCAGATAATAAATATCTCTGACCATATTGCCATAGAGCAACTCACCATCCCGAAACATGGCGTCCATTGCTTCTTCATATTCTTCGAGTTTCAAATGCACGAAATTTCCAAAGAAGATGATATTATTTTTTGCAATATCCGGTTTCGTACCTTCCGGATTGAGCGAAGTCACTTTGGGGCGAATCGAAAGTACGGCAAAGATTAATGATACCAGACCAGTAAAGAGAAAAATTACGATTGGTAATAAAACCATAGGATTCGTTTCTGCAATATTTTTATAAGACAGGAATGAAATTAAAACCGAGATTAAAATCGCATTTACGCTAATCATAATATTTGCCTTGTTATCGGCGATTGCGCTGAGATTGATATGGTTTCGGTAATTTGCCCGGAAAAAGGTCTGTGTTGCATCCCCCGGAAGTTTGCGTTCAAGCCCTTGAAACTTCCTTAGGCTACCATCTGCTTCAAGGCTGACTTCACCGGTCCGGATGTTTTTATGAACCTTGTTTTTTTGTTGAAAAATATTATTTGCAAGGATCGGCTCGAAATGAATTTTTCCGTAAGGAGTAAAAAACCTGGTTTTGAGCAGGTATTGAAGTTGAATCTGATTCCAGTCAAGCGTTGAGATTTGCTTGTTTTGCAACAGCTCCCATTCCAGACGGAGTAAAGGGTGACGGTTAAAATATTCACTGGTATAGTGATAACCATTGATGGCATCGACTAATAATTGTTCTTCAATGGAACTGGCCCGATTACTGGCTGAAGCGAGCAGGCAGTTAACTACTTTGTCCGTAGAAACCTTGTCATAGGTCAACTTTTCCAGAAACTGTTGTGCAATTTTTATACTGTGATCCTGTGGCTTATTATAATCGAAAAGGTATCCTGTATTCGAGAACCAGGCTGCAAGCTGAGCAATTTCCACAGAATCCTTTGAGATACTCCAGGAATGTTGTTCTGGAATCGGGCTATGAGCAATTCGCTCGATCAGTGCAACAATTTCTGAAGTATGTTGATAATTATGGAAGGTCAAGCGGGCATCCCCCTTTTCGTTGAAAAGATTTAAAACATACTCAGCGCACTGATCCAGTATACGGCTTTCAGTATTAGCCATAGGCTTTTCGGAAAAATTCTCTTTTTCGATTTCAAACATAATAGTAAAACATTCCTCCAGCGTGTTTTGAAAAGAAGCCAAAAAGCTCGAATTTTCTCTTCCCAGCTCGAAAATTACGAAAAAATATGGATTAATGTCAGTAGAAGAGAGATCGAAGGACTGCAGAAGATGGACGGATAATTAACCGGGATATCAAGAGGGGAAACGGAATCTGATAAAATCGAGCTTGCAGGAGTGTAGTCAGGGAAGAAGAGAAAAAAGATGGCCAGGTGACAGGTCAGTGAATAATAAACGTATTAGCTTAATAGTAATTTGACACAATCAAAAACAAAGAATTGACGAAAAAGTAGTATATTCCCATCCCTGTTTTCAGATTTTTTAGAAAGATTTTTCAGTATAAGTGACTTTACCCGATTTTTCACATCATAAGGGTGAGTTTTACTCATTAATTAAATATTTTTTCACAGTAACACAATATAAATTATGGCAAATTTAATGGACTTACTTCAAAGTCAGCTTTCCGAAGGTATGATTGATCAGTTAAGTCAAAAGCTCGGAGGCGCGGATAAGCAACAAACTGCAGCTGCTGCATCAGGTATATTTTCTACACTTATGGGCGCTTTGTCCAAAAATGCTTCTACAGATGAAGGCGCTTCTGCCCTGTCAAATGCATTGGATCGGGATCATGATGGAGGTGTTTTGGATAATTTCATGGATATGCTTGGTGGCCAGGCTCCTACTTCTAATAGCCGGGCTATGAATGGTGCAGGTATTCTTAAACACGTACTTGGAGGGAAACAAGGAGGAGCAATTGATATGATCAGTAAAATGAGTGGCCTGGGAGGAGACCAAACGGGGAATTTGATGTCTATGCTTGCTCCAATGGTACTTGGTACATTAGGGAAAGCAAAAAAAGAACAAGGTATGGGGCTTCAGGATTTGACTTCCTTCATTACCGGATCGGTAAATGATCATCAGAAAAAAGGAGGAGATGAAATGGGGATTATTGGAAAATTCCTGGATCAGGACGGAGATGGTAGCATCGTAGATGATGTTGCTGGAATGGGAATGAAAATCCTTGGCAACTTCTTTAAGAAATAAAAGCCAATTAATTGCTGAATATGAATCATCCCGGATTTTGGTTTATATCCCCCGCGAAAATGAATATTACATTACTATTTATTGTTTCGTAAAACGGGTATCAGGTTTTAGGTATTTGGTGGTCCGGAATGCCTAAAACCCAATGCCAAAAGCCTAAACCAATTTCGTGGAGCTTAAAAGCTTTTGGTATTGTTCTCTTTAATGGCTCTAAAATTTGGGATGACTCATGTTTAGTTTTATAGAGTATACTTAAACAATAACCTTCCTTTCCGTTGTACTATGGAAATTAAAACCCTTGAAAATACCTCTATCCCCGAAATTACCAGAGCTTTTAACGAAGCATTTTCCGATTATATCATTCCGGCAAAATGGACAGAAGAAATTGTTGTTCAGAAATTTAAAGGGGATCGTGTTGATTTGACTTTGTCGCCGGGTTATTTTGTGGATGGACGGCTTAGCGGATTTATTTTTCACGGAATAGGCCAGCGAGAAGGACATCCGATTGTATGGAATGGGGGCACCGGAGTCGTACCTTCACAGCGGGGAAAAGGTGTCACTTCCCGGCTCTATGATTTCATTTTACCTCTTTTGCGAGCGCGGGGTTTTGATCGCACGGTTCTGGAAGTGATCGTTGGCAATGATCCCGCCATTCATATTTATAAGAAAAACGGCTTTGAAAAAGTGCGGCATCTGATGTGCTACAAAGGAACACCTGAGCGTGAAATAAGCTTAGCCGAAGTTTTTTCTGTCCGGATGCTTGAGGGCCGGAACTGGGAATTGCTCCACGGATTCCGATCCTGGCAACCTACTTTCCAGAATGATGACCGGAAGATTGATGCACTGGACGATCAAATACAAATCCTGGGAGCTTTTCAAGCGGTCCGCTTGATCGGTTATATTGCCTTTGATCAAAAACCTGAAGCCGGAGATGTTTTTCAGTTTGCGGTACATCCCGACTACCGTAGAAAAGGAATAGGGACATCCCTTTTTGCTACGGTCGCAAAGCATAAATCGGTACCATTAAAAATTATAAACGTTGATGCTGCCCATACGGAAAGCATCGCCTTTTTTGAAAAATCAGGCTTTCAGAAAAGCGTTGAACAATTAGAAATGATTAAGCATTTATAAACTTTCCTCGTGCAGATCAGGCAACTCAAATTATTTAGTAAGGCCCCCTTGGCACAATCCGTTTTTTATCACGAAAAACTAGGCTTTGAAATGGTCAATGCTTCTGCAAAGTCCAGCACTTTGAGACTGATGAACGGAAGTACTTTGACTTTTGAGCAAACAGATGCTTTTATCCCCTATCATTTTGCGTTTAATATTCCCTCTTTTCAAATCCGGGAAGCATTAAACTGGCTTCAATCTATTTCAGTCGATATGATTCCTTATAAAGAGCAGTTTTTGGTGGATTTTAAAGCTTGGAACGCCGATGCTGTTTATTTCTACGATCCGGATGGAAATATACTGGAATTGATCGCTCGGAAGAATCTGAACCTGAGTACTAACCAGGCTTTTTCTGCAAAAAGCATACTTTCTATCAGTGAAATTGGAATGCCGGTGCAAAATGTCTTTGAAGCCAGTGAAATGCTTAAAGCTACTATTGGTTTAAAACAATACAGTGGTGATCGGGATTATTTTTGTGCAATGGGAGATGAAGAAGGTTTATTTATAATTGTTGATGAAGCCCGGAAAAAATGGATGCCAACAGAAATACCGGCAAAGGCGGCAGCATTCGAATCTCTTATCGATTATGCTGGTCGGGAATGGGCAATAAATTATCGAAATGCTAAACTGGAGATTACTTCTTTCGATCCGTTACAAACGTAACTAATTCCTGCAAGGCTTTACGAGCCTGATTCTCGGGAAAGGAAAAAAGAATATCAAAAGCTTCTGTGCGGTATTTCAACATAGCTTCCCGGGCGTATTCTATCCCTCCACTCTCGTTTACAAAACGAATGACTTCCTGGACTTTTTCTTTGTCCTCATTATCTTTTTTAACAATGCGCAGTATTTTTCTTTTATCACTGGTGCTGGCATTATTGAGGGCATAAATCAAAGGGAGTGTCATTTTCTTTTCCTTGATATCGATACCAAGCGGTTTCCCAACATCATCCGTACCGAAATCAAATAAGTCATCTCTGATCTGGAAGGCAATTCCAATTTTTTCTCCGAACAGACGCATTTTCTCAATGCTCTCTTCTTCTTTTGTTGTAGAAGCTGCACCTGCACTACAGGCCGCAGCGATCAGGGAAGCAGTTTTTTGACGAATAATATCGAAATATATCGATTCGTCTATATCCAGTTTTCTTGCTTTCTGACTTTGTAATAATTCTCCCTCTATCATCGCTTTCATGGCATCCGAAAGAATGTGTAAAGACTGATAATCTTTATTATTTAATGAAAGCAAGAGACCTCTGGTCAATAGGTAATCGCCAACCAGAACAGCAATTTTATTTTTCCAAAGCGCATTAATCGAGAAAAAACCTCTTCGTTCATTGGCATCGTCAACGACATCATCGTGAATCAACGTAGCGGTGTGGAGTAGTTCAACCAGGGAGGCCGCAGCATAAGTGGTATCATTGGTTGGTCCGAAAAGCTTGGCGCTTAAAAAAACGAACATTGGTCGGACCTGCTTTCCCTTTCTTTTCACAACATAATGCATAATCGTATCCAATAAAGCCACATGGCTTTTCATAGATTCCCGAAAATGCTTTTCGAAATGAATGAGCTCTTGTTCTATCGGCCCTTTTATCGCGTCCAACGATTTGACCATATTTCGATTTTTTAACGTTATAGTCGGCACAAGATACACCTTTCTATGGAAACAGCCGGGATAATTATTTTGTTGTTCGAACGGATAAGTACGGCCTGGCTCAATTCTTTTTAACTAAATAATCAATCTGAGTCAAATTTTTATAAATTTGAGCAATTAAAATTTATTCGATGTTCTAATTCTCGCATTTTGAAAGCCGAATAACGAACAACGAAAGCCGAATAACGAACAACGATACATCCACATCTGTGCTTAGTTTATTCAGAACAAATCAAATTGCATTTAATCTTCTTCTGATCGTGTACATTTTGCTAATCAGAGGGGCCGCGTTTTTCAGTTCAGTTGGTGAAATGGATTATTCCGGTTACGGAGTTTTGAGTGATTGGGTATATAGTCTGATTAGCCCGATAGGCACAGGGGCAGTGTTTGGCGGGATTTTTCTGGTCTTTATACAGTCTTTGTTGATCAATATCATTGTTGCTAAATTCCGGATGGCCACTACGGTTACTTTATTCCCGGGATTATTCTATGCACTTTTGGTAAGTGTCGCCCCCGAGTTTTTAGCTTTGAGCCCCATCTTACTGGCCAATACCTTTTTTATTCTGGCTTTATGGGAGTTATTTGAATCCTATCGAAAGAATAATGTGGCAGGTCATATCGTAAATATTGGTTTTTGGCTAGGGATTGCCAGTTTATTTTACTTCTCGGAGATTGTATTTTTACTCCTGGCCTTCATTGGCTTGAATGTACTGCGGGCATTTCGCTTGAACGAATTGCTGATGTTAATAATTGGCTTTTGTGTACCTTATATTGCTTGTGCCGTTTATTTTTTCTGGTATGATGGCTTCGGAAATTTTTGGCAGGCTTATGTATTAAATAACTGCGCCTTTCTGGATATTAAGATTGATTTGAATATCGCTACCTATATCAACCTGGCGCTCTTTACTTTAATAAGCCTGGTGATTTTATTTAGTGTAAATGTGTATTATGCAAAAAAAAATATTCAAGCGCAGAAAAATATATCAGTATTGTTTTGGGGGCTATTCTTTGGCCTTTTATCCTTTGTTTTTCAATCCAATTTGAGATTAGAACATTTTTTGATCTTTATGGTTCCTTCCGGCATTTTATTATCATTTAATTTTTTAAAACTGAAACCGCAAACGGCCGAAGCGGTTCATCTTTTATTATTTGCCGCCATACTTATCTGGCAATTTAATCCAAATTGGTTGAATATCTGATTTTGTCTTTTAAATAACACAATGCCCGGATAAGGGACTACGTTTTTATACCTGAACTGAAGGGGAATGGCAAAATTGTTGAGTTTGCTATTTCTATTATCTCAACAACTTTAACAGAATATTTAGATGAAACATAGATTTACAGTTCTTGCGGTCTTAATGCTTTTTTGTGGGATGGGTTTTGCTCAGTTTTCTCCGGTAAACTGGTCACATCGCGCTGAAAAAATAACGGATGAGGAATACAAAATAACCTTCATTGCTGAAATCGAAAGTGGCTGGTATGTTTATTCTCAATTCCTGGAAGATGGAGGACCAATACCCACTGCTTTTACTTTCACGACGGAAGAGGGAATAGAATTAATAGGGAAAGCCGAAGAACAAGGCGATCATAAAAAAGAAAATTTTGATAAACTCTTTGAAATGAAATTGATCAAGTATGCTGAAAAGGTTGCTTTTGTACAGAAAGTGAAAGTTTCGAAGAATGTTAAGACAATCAGGGGTTATTTGACTTTTATGACCTGCAATGATGAAAGTTGCCTGCCTCCAAAGGATATAGACTTTGAGATCAATCTAAATTAAGGTTTTGGGAAGTTAATGATTGTTAAAAAAACTTCCATTTGGTCGGAATTCAGCTTAATTTTATCATCATAACACAGTTGGCGGTATGTTTAATGGCATGCTGCCAATTGTTTATACGATCAATAAATTTTATTTTTGCACATCTTGCTTTTTTAAACAGGTGATGAAAATTTTTAAATATTAAAAGTCATGCGTAATCTGACGATACTGTTTTCGCTAATTCTTTTTTCTGCTTTAAGCTTATCTGCACAAATCCTGGAGCCTGTAGAATGGACCTGGAAATCGAAACACCTTGGTGCGAATGAATTCGAACTTATTTATACCGCAGATATTGATGATGGTTGGGCCGTTTATTCTCAATATCTTGAAAGTGATGATGGACCGGTGAAAACTTCCTTCGAATATGATAAAGGATCACATTTCGAGTTGCTTGGCAAGAATGTCGAGACGGGTAATAAAAAAGAATCTTTTGATCAGGTTTTTCAAATGAACTTGATCAAGTTTAAGAAGAAGGGAATATTTACCCAAAAAATAAAGGTATCGGATTATTCAAAACCGATTACGGGTTATTTGACCTTTATGACATGTGATGATACCCGCTGTCTGCCTCCTACAGATGTAGATTTTGATTTTAAACTGGAAGCACCTTCTAAGGGTATGGATACTAAAGAAAAAACAAGCAAGACGGAGGCACCTAAAGTTGCTGAGAAGGCTGATGAAACCGGGGATGAAATAGCTGAAAAAGAGGCTGAATCACTGGAAGAAAAACCTGCGCCTTCCTCTGGAAAAGGAGAGGGAGGGTTTCAGGATCCGGTGAGCTGGACTTTCTCTGGGAAAAAGGTGGCGGATAATAAGTATGAACTGGTTTATAAAGGAGAAATTATTGATGGCTGGTATGTCTATTCCCAGCATCAGGAAAGTGATGACGGGCCACTTGCTACTACCTTCGAATATGATCCGGGAGATAATTATAAAGTACTCGGTGTCGCAAAAGAATCCGGAGGGCTCAAAAAAGCTTATGATAAGGTTTTTGAGATGAATGTAAATAAATTTATCAAGGAAGCTATATTCACTCAGGAGCTGGAAATAACCGATCCTGGCCAGCCGCTTACCGGATATTTTACTTTCCAGACTTGTGATGATAAGAGTTGTAAAAAATACGATATTGACTTTTATGCTGATTTATCCAAAGAACAATTTGTTCTCGGATCAGAAGCGATGAAGCTAACGGATGCACTCAAGAATCCGGGAGGAACGGATATAGCTGCCGGAAATGGTGATGTCACGTCAGCCGGCCCCAGATTAGTTGGCAATAAAATAGATCAGGTTGTTCCAACTATCCGGGAAACTTTTAATAATCCTATTGGAAGTTGTGGCGGAAAATCTCAAAAGGAAAGCAATTGGTTCTGGGCATTCGTTTTTGGATTTGGGGGAGGTTTATTGGCCTTATTGACTCCTTGCGTTTTTCCGATGATTCCACTGACCGTAAGTTTCTTTACCAAAGGCAGTGATACTCGTTCAAAAGGTATCCGTAATGGATTGATCTATGGATTATCGATCATTGTGATCTATGTTGGCCTTGGTTTGCTGATTACTATTCCTTTTGGCCCGGAAGCCTTGAATCGACTTTCCGTACACTGGTTGGCAAATATGATTTTCTTTACGGTATTTATCATTTTTGCGATTTCATTTTTTGGATATTTTGAAATCACGCTTCCCAGCAGTTTGGCTAACAGAAGTGATCAGATGGCTGATAAAGGAGGTTTTCTGGGAATCTTCTTCATGGCGGCAACCCTGGCAATTGTATCTTTTAGTTGTACCGGACCGATTATCGGAACGGCCCTGGTACAAGCTGCAAGTAGTGGCGGAATTGCCGGCGCATTCTCCGTTATGCTGGGTTTCTCCAGCGCTCTAGCATTACCCTTTGGGCTGTTTGCAGCTTTCCCGGCCTGGCTGAATACACTGCCCCGCTCCGGAAGCTGGATGACCAATGTAAAAGTAGTGCTTGGATTTTTAGAACTCGCCCTGGCCTTTAAGTTTTTCAGTGTAGCGGATTATACTTTCCAGTGGGGAATCCTGAAATATGAACTTTTTGTAGCCCTTTGGATTTTGATTGCAGCAGCGATGACTTTATACCTGTTCGGATTTATTCGCTTTCCGCATGATTCGAAACTGACAAAACTAAGTCCTGTACGCTGGGCTTTTGCTCTGGGTTCTTTAGCGCTAACCATTTACTTATGTACAGGTTTCAGCTATAGTAATGAATTAAAGTCTTATACTCCACCTGCATTGTTGAGTGGTTTAGCTCCACCAGCGGGATATAATTTCTTTTTAGAAAAACCTACGGTTGATCCCAGTTTGAAAGATCGGTTCCCTTCATTGACAAAATGCGCTAACGATTTGGATTGTTTCAAAGATTATTATGAAGGTTTGAGTTATGCTAAAGAGACCAATCAGCCCATTCTGCTTGATTTTACCGGATACGGTTGTGTAAACTGTCGTAAAACAGAAGATTTTATCTGGAGTGAACGTCCGGTTCGTAAAAATATTGAAGATAACTTTGTTCTGATTTCGCTTTATGTGGATGATCCCAAGGAACTGAAAGACATGCTTGTTTCTGCCAGTCGCGAAAAGAAAATCCGTAATGTTGGAAACAAATGGGCAGATTTTCAGATTGTGAATTTTGAAGGTAATGCACAACCGCTTTACGTGATGATGTCTCCGGATGAAAGTGTTCTTGCTTTTCCAAGAGGATATGAAGAAGGATGGGAAAGTTATAACAGCTTTTTAAACTGTGGTTTGAAAACCTATAATGAGTACAAAACGCAATTGGGCGCAAAGTAATAATCTTGAGCGAAGAATCGTCCCGAATATTGCTTAAGCTTCGCCGCGAAATGGAAGATTATGTCGCTGTTTATTGTTTTGTAGAGTAGGGTTTTAGGCATTAGGTTTTCCTGGGTAGCCCAAAACCTAAAACCGAATACCTCGCCAAGGAGCTTAAAAGCTTTTGATGCACTATAAAAATCCCTTTAGAGATGGCAAAATTAAAATGTTGGATGATTCATATTACTTCGGTAATCTGACCAGATATTTTTTCTTTGCTTTATTGGTCAGGCCGGATGATACTAACCATGGGTTATACACTTTTAACAAACGATAGCTGGTACCGTATTTTTTTGCGAAATCGCCCCAATTTGCTACTGATCCATTGATCTCAATTTGATCATAGGTGTCTAACACTGGATATTTATCAGATTCTTCGATGTAGAAGCCAAAATTCTCCGGAGCATTCATAATTTCCTTGATTGCTAAAATCCTGAAAATATATCTCGCCGTTTCCTGATTTAGGTTGAGGTCATAGTAATTATTCGAACGTTGTAAACTAGATTCCTTACTCAGTCTGTTGCCGCCCATATTATAAGCCGCAGCAGCCATGGTCCAACTTCCAAATTTCTTTTTTAATGACTTCAAATAGTTGCAAGCTGCTCTGGTGGACTTTTCAAGATGATAACGCTCATCTACCTCAGCATTGACTTCTAATCCATATTCTCTACCTGTACCTTTCATAAACTGCCAAACGCCCTTGGCACCGGCTGGTGAAACAGCATTACTAAGGCTACTTTCAGCAACTGCCAGGTATTTCATATCCTCCGGTAATCCCTCTTCCGCTAATATTTTCTCTATAACCGGGAAATAGCGTTTCGATCTTTTGATACTTAAAACAGTACTCGAATGCCAATAGGCATCCCTTAATAATTCCCGGTCGAGTCGTTCTTTTACATCGAAATTCTCCGTGGGTACTTCCTCCCCTGCAAAAGTAAAGGCTTTATCCATGGAAATACTTTTTACGACTTGAGGCAGTCGATTGGAGTCTTTCTGATCAGGAATAGTGTGAATGTTTTGGGCACCTTTTTCTCCGGTATAAGAGCTAAAGAGGAATAAAAAAGCAAACACCGAAAACGCCATGAGGGAAATAGAAATTGATCTGAACTTCGCCATATCGCATGAATGTTTATGGAATAATAAATTTGTACCTGATTTAATAGAGCAAGGACTATCTTTTACTCTGCGCAGCTTTTAGGACCCGGTATTCCATAATATACGACAAGCGGATATGTCAATATCCATAGCATTTTATAAAAATAAACGGATCGGCTAAAAACCGACGTTTTTTAAAGTTCCGAAAAAAATAGCAGATTAGTTCCTATATAATCGTTAAAATATCTTGGAAACGCTGTTCTTTTCAACAAGATCCTACTCGAATGCAGACTTAACCTACACTTACTGCTGAAAGCGTTTCATGCGTAGCCGAAAGCAGGGCTCTTACCCCGGCCATAGTCGGAGCTTGTGCATAGACTCTCAATACGGGCTCTGTGCCCGATGGTCGAATCATGACCCACTCATCATCGCTGAGATAAAATTTGAAACCGTCAATGGTTTCCAGTTTTTGTACTTTATAATCTCCTAATTGCCGATAAGGATCGGTTTTGCATCTATTAATAATTGCCTGTTTTTGGTCTTCTTTGATGTGTAAATCATCGCGGTCAAAAGAAAATGGGCCAACCATGTCATAAACGTCCTGAATGAGTTCTTTCAGGGACTTACCGGTTTTGGCCATGAATTCCAGAATGAGCAAACCAATCCAGATACCGTCTCTTTCGGGAATATGTCCGGTTACGGCTAAACCACCCGATTCTTCACCTCCAACAATTACTTTTTCATTGGTCATAATCTCTGCGATGTATTTGAATCCGATTTTAGTAACCTCACATTCCAGGCCAAACTGCTCTGCCAGCTTTTTCATTTTATCTGTCACCGAAAAAGTGATTACTACTTTACCCGTCTCGTTTTTGTATTTAAACATGTATAATAAAAGTAACAGAAGGATATGATGGGAATCCACAAAATTGCCATCTTCATCGTACATCCCTATTCGGTCAGCATCACCATCATTGGCAATTCCAAGTTTGATATTCGGATCATTTTTGATTAGCTCGGAAAGTTCCTGAAGATTTCTGTGAATAGGTTCAGGAGCTTGCCCTTTAAAAGAAGGATCATCATCACAATGCAAGAACACTGCTTCGGGCAGAATTTTTTGCATAGCTCGTTGTCCTGCTCCGTACATGGCATCGTAAGCAACTGTGATGTTAGCAGCCTTTATTGCGTCCAGGTCAAAATTGTCACGAACATGCTCTATGTAAATGTTTTCCAGGTCAATGTAATTTAGCAATCCATTTTCAAACATCTCTTCCAGGGAAGGCAAACCACTCATAGGTTCATCGGGCAATACCGCTTCAACTTGCGCAATATGGATAGGAATCGTTGGCCCGCCGTAAGCAGATTTTAATTTGAAACCATTATAAGATGGCGGATTATGACTCGCCGTGATCACTACACCCAGATCGGATTTCGTTTTGACAACTCCCAGAGATACCATAGGAGTAGAAACAAACCCTTTAGCCAGATTGACTTTTATACCATAAGCGCCAAAAACCTGGGCACTTACTTCTGCAAACATCTGACCACCAAAACGGCAATCATGACCAATAACTACTTTTTGGTAATCATTTTCCTGCATCCATTTCGCAGTACCTTCTGCCACTCTGATTACATTATCTACAGTATAGTCTTTTGCAATGATTGCTCTCCAACCGTCAGTTCCGAATTTGATCTTTGTCATTATTAATAGGATTTTTAAAATTGACTTTCAAAAGCATTATGATTTAAAAAAGGATTTCTTCTTATTGTGTTTTTTTTTTGGTAGAAAAACTCTATTATACCGATTGTAAACGGGATTTAAAAAATCAACCATTTAATACGTTACTTTCTTCAGAAGGTTTGAACAATTGAGGTCTAAATTTGCCGAAGAATCAAATTTTAAAATATTGAACCTGAAAGATACTTATCGCCACAAAGGCTTACGACGCAAACTTATTGCTTCTATTCGAGAAAAAGGAATAACCGACGAAAGAATTTTACAGGTAATGGAGACCTTGCCGCGGCATTTTTTTTTGGATAAAGCTTTTGAAGAGCTGGCTTATGAAGACAGAGCATTTCCTATCGGGAATGAGCAAACAATTTCTCAGCCTTTCACGGTTGCTTATCAAACGCAATTATTGAATGTAAAAAAACGGGACAAAATATTGGAAATAGGCACGGGTTCCGGGTATCAGGCTGTGGTGCTGGCCATGCTTGGAGGAAGAGTACATAGCCTCGAACGCCAGGAATCTTTATATCACCGGGCGAAAAAAATGATTGAACTGCTCCAGATCAATAATATTCGGGTTTATTTACGGGATGGCTTTCGCGGACTTCCCGAACTAGCACCTTTTGATAAAATCCTGGTGACGGCCGGGGCATCAGATGTTCCGGAAAACCTCAAAGAGCAATTAGCTGTTGGTGGTCTTATGGTTATACCTGTCGGCCCCCGGGAAGTTCAAAAAATGCTGAGAATCACTAAAGTCAGTGAGAAGAAATACGAAACCGAAACATTTGGCAATTTCCGCTTTGTCCCCTTTTTAAAAGGAATTAACCGATCCTAGAACTGTCACCAATGGATGACTATACATTTCCTTCGTTTTGATCGACTTATGGTCTGTTACATCTCCCGGGCTGTTTAAGACTAGTCAATTGTCCTTCCCTTGGCGGTTCTGGATTTTACTTTAGTATCTTTAATTCGCTTTAAATCCACTAATAAAACGGAATAAGCACTTTTTGAAGGTGTGTAATAAGTCTTATTATCATAAGTGATTTTACCATTTCCATTATTGCCGTTCCAGTCTCTGGCTCTTAATGTATATCGTCCACCCCTTCTTTTACTCGGACCAAAAACCAGGTAGGGGTCTTCATATTTTCGGGATTCAAAACTAATGGCAAAGCGGCTTCCTTTAGGCTGAAATAAAAATACGCCGGGCGTGCCTTTTTTTATTACAATTTCCTCGACGCGCTTACCATCTACTATTTTGATTTCACCGTGATCGATTTGAGAAACGCCCTTAGATGCCTGCCTTCTTAAAACGATATCTTCGGACACATAGAATTGGATCTTTTTAAGATCGCTATCTGTCCAGCCATTTTCCTGATAAAGACGTTCGGTAAAAGGCGTAAGCTTTGAGCTGCAACTATTAAAGAGTACCGCCAAAACAGCAACAAAGAAGATCAGATTGTTTTTTTTCATTGTTCTCAAGTGTATTTACAAAGATAAAAATACGCATTCACACAAATATGAATCGCTTAAAAAGTATATACAAGGCTTTTAACTGATATTTAACGATTTAAGGTGTCACAATTTTTAGTTTAACTAATTTTTAATATCTAAAAAACGGATTCATTTTTGTTATATAAGAAATGATTGTACCCCCGTCATTGAATTTTTAATCAATTTATTTGCCATGATTACAGCTAAAAAAACTCAAATCACATTGTTACTCTCTGCCTTTTTACTGTGTGGTTACTCATCTAATGCTGAAGTCACCTACGCAAAAACACTTAATGGTCGAGAGCATCAGATTGGCAGTTTGCTCAATTGGAGTACTGCAACAGAATTTAACAACCAGGTTTTTATTGTAGAAAAATCTGTCAACGGGATCGATTTTCAGGCTATCGGAGAAGTTGAGGCCGTTGGCAATGCTTCTTCCGAGCGTGGGTATCGTTTTCTAGATGTTGGAGCGAGTGATAAAAATACTTATTATCGCCTCCGACAGGTTGATATGGATGGTACTGCCAGTTTTTCCGAAACGATTAAGATTACGAAAAAACTGAGTAATAACTTCATGGTTATGGCTATGAGTAATACGGTTACGAATAGCACTTTTGATATTTCTATTGATGCCACTATCGACAACGAAATAGCTTATATGGTAAAAAATAGGCAAGGAGAAGTGGTTATTGAATCAAAAGAGGAACTCTTTTTTGGGATCAACGAAATATCCATCAACCTTACAGATGAGGCGGAAGGTACCTACTTTGTTATCCTGAAGGTGAAAGATGAAGTAGAAAAACTGGTGATCAGAAAAGTAGATGATGAAATCAAAGCCAAGGAGAATGTTGCGAGCAAGCGGCAGTCCAATGGTGGTTAAAATTATAATCTATCCCCCTTTCTATTTAGATTAATGAATGATTCATAAGGCTGCATGATCAATCAATCGCCCCCTTTGGCGATCCCTCCTTTATTTTTCAGATTCACAATTAAATTATGTCTAAACCAACTTTGTTGAAGCTATTCGGGCTTTTTTGTGTATTCTTTTTATTTGCGAAAAATATTGATGCAGGAGTTATCTACGAGCAGAAATTCCGGGGAGAAGAGCAGGAAATGGGCGTCTTGTTAAGCTGGAGTACCATCCTGGAAGAAAATAATTCGCTGTTTATTATCGAAAGAGCTTCCGATGGGAGCAAATACGAAAGCGTGGGTGCTGTTGGAGGTAGTGGAGACTCTGAAAAGTTAACCGAGTATACTTTTTTGGATTTTGATGCAAGTGGTGCTTATGTCCTTTATCGATTACAGCAAATAGATGAAGATGGTACAATAAGTTATTCCGAACCCTTATTCATTAATAAGGTCATTGAAAATCAATTTACAGTAGCCAAAATGTCGAATATGATGGCTGCGGATAATTTTGAAGTGACATTCGATATGATGGTTGATGCAAATATGGAGTATCATCTTACGGATGCCAAAGGGGAGACGATTATCCGGGAAGTTATGGAAGTACAGAAAGGGATTAATGATCTTATTATAGATATAGCAGACCTAAGTGCAGGGACTTATAAATTGATGTTGAGGGTTGATGAGGAAATAGAAACACTTACTTTCAAAAAAGTGAGAAGTACTGTTCAAAAAAATCCTGACATTGCAGCAAAGAATAAGTAGTGGCGTAAGAATTTTTACGGAAAACCCAGTCTTGAATTAAACCGGGCTTTATCATTTAATAATGAATTGCAACTTAAATATTTGATAAACTGATTATTCTAAATTAAATACATATAGTAACATTAAATGGTTTCATTGACGGCTGTCAGAATTGGCAGCCCTTTTTTATGTTATATATGTTATGGATGCTTTTTTGGCCATTCGGATTTCAACATGCTGAATAATTCCAAATCGAAAAATTGGTCATGTATATATAAGGCTTCTCTTAATGTTGCTTCGTGACGAAAACCCAACCGCAAAGGAATCGCCTGACTTTTATGATTGGGTTTGGCTACTTTGATTTCCAGCCGATTCAATGTGAAATATCGAAAAACATAGTCTATCAGAGTTTTACAGGCTTTGGTGATAATCCCTTTACCCTGATAATCCTGTCTCAACCAGTATCCTATCTCCGCCAGTTGATGATCTTTATCGATTCTGACCAGGCCAATTGAACCGACGATCGTACCGTTCTCAAAAATAAAAGTCGTAAACCGTTGACCACCTTTGTTGAATAATCTTGAAGTACGTATAAAATCCTGCATTTGCTCCGGAGACTGCGTCTCATCTACCCAGCTCAACCACTTTCTGAGATAGGTACGTTGCTGATCAATAATATTGAACAGATCACTGGCGTAATTTATATGAGGCAGACGAAGTTCAACATCAGTTGAAACCTTTAAAGAAGATCTTCCGCTTTGCATGGAATGTTTATTTATGTTTAAAACGCTGGTTTTATTTTTTGTTCTAAAAACGTGCAAGATATCGGTTCCTGAAAACCTGCTCTAATCTCCTTGGCAATTTTGGAGAAAACAAAATTGCAAAAATTGCTTCGTATAATATGTTTTTGCAAGGTAAAGAATGAACTTTCAATAACATCTTAAATTAAATTAATTATATTTGCCATGGATAGATGTAATATCAAACAATTATTATTACATTCACTATCAAAGAAAAATTAAGCATACGATATGGGAAAAATTATCTCTTTGTTAAACCACAAAGGTGGAGTTGGTAAGACTACAAGCGCAATTAATATCGGCGCAGGTTTAGTAGAACTGGGAAAAAGAGCTTTACTCATTGATCTCGATCCTCAGGCCAACCTTACCCTTTCCTTAGGTATCCCACGTCAGAAAGTTACAATCTATGAAGCACTAAGAGGAGAAGCCGAACTGGAACCTTTCACTTACAAAGACGGTTTAGACGTTATTACTTCTTCTTTAGATCTATCCAGTGCCGAAATGGAATTGATTAACGAAGCTGGGCGGGAGTACATTCTTCGGGAGTTATTTGAAACGGTCATCGAAGATTACGATTTTATTATTATTGATTGTCCTCCTTCTCTGGGACTGCTAACACTCAACGCGCTGACTTGTAGCGATTATGTTTATATTCCTTTACAAACAGAGTTTTTAGCACTTCAGGGATTGGCTAAGATCAAGCAGATCATTGATAAGGTAAGATTCCGACTCAATAAGAAACTGCAGATTGGAGGCGTTATCGCTACAATGTATGATCAACGTAAAGTCCTGAATCGGGATGTCGTTGAAACGATCAAAAAATACTTTGGCAAAAAAGTTTTTGATACACTGATTCGCGATAATGTTTCATTAGCGGAAGCTCCTGCACAGCGTATGGATATCTTTTCGTACAATAAGAGAAGTAAAGGCGCAGAAGATTATCTTTCCTTGTGCCAGGAAATCCTGCAACGCACTGAAGTTAGTGTAGAAGCATAAGATCGCCATCTATTGAGAAAACGATATTTTTACTAAATTAATCCAGAAGGGTTTGAGCAAGAAAAAATTCACATCAGGTTTAGAGAGCTTATTTGGCGATTCCTCTGAAGAAGCTTTTAAAGAAGAAAGCCCTTTAATAGATGTAGAGGAAACTCCCCGAAAGCGCGTAGCTAAGACACGGAATATTTCCAGTAGCGGGACCGCTGCAACTGCTGTCTCCAAACGTTCTTCGAAAAACTTTACTTCTGACCTCGAAACGCTTTTTGAAAGAGCCTTATCAGAAACAATCGAAGAAAAAGTAGAGAAAGCTCAGAAGAAAGAAATCCGACAGACTGTCAAAAAACGTAGAAGACCATTATCTGGCCTGGATGCACTCATCCGCAAAACCGGGGATATGGAATACGTTGAAGTCAATGTTCCTAACAAAAAGCGCGTGACTTTCGTCATCGACAAACCAAAATTAGAGCGATTGAAACAGATTGCCAAGGCCAAAAAATTATATCTCAAAGATATTATTGGCGAGGTGATGTCGAAGTTTATCGAAAAACACGAACGGGGAGAAATCGCATAGATAAAACGCTGCATAATGTTTTAAAGGTCAGAGCCAGTGCTTTGGTAATCATTTGTTCATTGGTTACTATGTACGGGCTTTGACCTTTTCGCATTGGTATAAAAACATCGAAAACGGAATAAGCAAAATCGACCTAATGAAACGGCTGGAGGAATTCAGAATTTATTATAATCATACCATCCATCCCGAATTGATGCGCCTGGAACGAAAGCGCAAACGCCTGCTTTTACTACTTTTCGCCTCTGTTTTTTTTTTCACTGCTATCCTTTTTCTGCAGTTTTATCTACATATTCTTGCCATTAGCCTGTTTTTAATGATCCCTTTTGGATTTTATATTACCTTTATTCTTTACCGGATCAGAAGGTTTAAAACGACTTTTAAGCCACATATTGTCAATTTAATTCTCGATTTTATTGATGATAGCCTCAACTTTGGCACATTAAAATACCACAGCAAACGTTTTATTAGCAAGGATCGTTTTCTGGCTAGCAAAATATTCAAAACCGAGGCTCCACAATACCAGGGAGAAGATCATATAAGTGGTAAGATCGGGGAGCTTGATTTTGAGATGTGTGAGCTGGATGTGAGAGAATTCTCAAAAGTGAGAAATCGGCTCAATTATGTTTTTAAAGGCGTATTTATGCATACGACGTTTAATCGTGAATTAAGAGGTGAAATTATTATTCTGCCCGATGCTTTTAAACAGTATTTATCGCGGACGATTAAGTCCTTTAATAGTAGCGGAGGTGTTAGTATAGATGATGTGATGACCGAACGCTTTGATGAGTATTTTATGACTTTTGCCACGCGGGATGCCAATGTTTTGGCTTTGCTCTCGGAAGATATGCAAAATGCAATTGTCGATTTCAGGATCAATTCAGGAAAAGAACTTTATTTTTCTTTCATTGGAAAAGATATTTATATCGGGATTACTGAACCAAAAGATATACTCGAACCTTATATCTTCAAATCTAATGTAAGTTTTGAACTGGTTCGGGAATTTTTCGAAGATATCCATGTACTGATAAGCATTATTGAAGAATTTGATAAAAATAACTAACTCAAATTGTGCAGCAATTTGAAAAGCGCAAACTCCAAATTCCAGGGACAAATTTGTTGAATCGGAAATAAAGTTTGGAATTTTAAAAATAAAATCATGTATAGATTACTTTTAGCAATTATCCTTTTCATCTTTATAGTTAATAATTCTTATGCTCAGGTAGATGTAGAAACTACAGCGGTTAAAGTAAAAAAGGATAGTACTAAATATGCTCCGACAAAAGAGGAAAATTCTCTACTATGGGAAATTAGTGGGAATGGCCTGGAAAAGTCTTCTTATTTATACGGGACTATTCACATCATCGGGAAAGATGATTTTTTCCTGACGGACCCAACCGTTGCCTCTTTTAATAAAAGTGAAAAAATTGTTTTCGAAATTAACATGGAAGAAATGAGTAATCCATTGTTGATGTTTTCGATGCTGAAAAACCTGACGATGCCTGAAGGCATTTCTCTTAAGACTTTATTGACACCGGAGGATTATAAATTTGTTCATTCCGAATTCAAAAAGCTTGGCTTCCCGCCTTTTGTTACAGGTATGTTTGATAAAGTAAAACCCTTGTTCCTTACTGCTTTTGCTTCCGGAGATATGGATACTCAGAGTTTTCAAAACGGATCAATGGTATCCTACGAAATGGAGTTTATGCAAATGGCGCAAAATATGGAACTGGAAATGGGAGGGCTGGAAACCATAGAATTTCAAATGAGTGTTTTCGATAGTATTCCTTATGGAGAACAAGCGAAAATGTTGGTAGAAAGTATGCGTGTAGAGGGAGAAGGGATGGATGAGTTAAATTTGATGGTGGAGTTATATAAAAACCAGGATTTGATCGGTATGGAGAAAATGTTTAATACCGAAGCGGGAGGTTTGGGTGAATGGGATGACATTCTTTTAAATAAAAGAAATCAAAACTGGATTCCGATTATGGAAGAAATGATGCCTGAGAAACCCACTTTCTTTGCCGTTGGAGCAGGACATCTGGTAGGCGAAAATGGGGTTGTCGCTTTATTGCGAAAACAAGGCTATACCGTCCAACCACTCCGCAAAATGGAAAAAATCAATCAATCCCCTGAAAAATAATACGATTCTTTGAAGATGTTAGAAATGTTACCTTCGGAGAATCTATTGTCTATATAATCATCCAGTCTATGCCTGTTATCCGTGCCGTCAATGGAAAACACCCTCAATTTGGAAAGAATTGCTTTATTGCAGAAAATGCAACAGTGGTAGGGGAGGTGATTATGGGAGAGGAGTGCAGTGTTTGGTTTCAGGCGGTAGTCCGGGGAGATGTTCACTACATCAAAATGGGCAATAAAGTAAATGTACAAGATGGCGCGATTATTCACTGTACTTATCAGAAAGCTCCTACAAGGATTGGCAATAATGTGTCGATAGGACATCGTGCTATTGTACATGGATGTACTATAAAGGATAATGTGTTAATTGGGATGGGAGCGATTGTTATGGACCATGCCCTGGTCGAAGAAAATGTGCTAATTGCCGCTGGGGCGGTAGTGTTGGAAAACAGTCATCTCGAATCGGGATTTATCTATGCAGGTGTACCGGCGAAAAAGGTCAAAGCCCTTTCCAAAGAGGCCTTTAAAAACACGATTCAAAAAATTTCTGATAATTATGTAATGTATAGCGGCTGGTTTAAAACCCCTGAAATCTAAAAAACGATTTTTGATGCTTTAAAGTTTAAAAAAATCGTATATTAGCAATACCAAGAGAGGCTATTTAAAACTGACAAATTCTTATCCCTGACATTATTCAAAACTGAGAATACCTACCATCCATGATTGAGTCCGGATTTGAGACTCTAGGCATATCTTTCTAATCCCGCAAAACATTAAAATTTTACGTTCCCAGAACCGACCCCTTCTCCACGTTCTTTTATTTAATGAACAACAGAGGAGGGGATTTTTATTACAAATTGCCGAGTACACGGAATAAAAATCCATTTATAAGGGCAAGGACAATAGCTAATATAAAAGCCCAGAGAATTCCCTTGATTTTAAACCCGTCTAAAAACCAGGAAGCAACGAGTAAGACAATGCCATCAATAATAAAACTAAGGAGACCTATTTCAAATCCGGTCAGTTCAGTCAGATAAGTCCCCAAAGTAACATTTAAAAGAGCTACCAGAATAGCAACAAATAAAGCAGTTTTTAGATCCTTTACCTGAATTCCGTCTAATACTTTTGCTGCCACAAAAACGGCTAAAGTATTTACCAGTAGTTTTACAATGAAACTGCCACCACCACCCAGTAAAGTCTCCAGAAAAATTGGTTCTGTATACATTTTCGTAAAGTTTTGATTTATCACAAACAACTTGATTCCTCCAATCCCTTTCCCGCTGTTAAGTCCGCTCTAATTTCTCTCCAAAGCTTCCCTGATTTTTCGCAGGTCAGCCTTGACGGTTTCTAATTCCTCGGTTTTTTGCCTGAGTTCTTCCTTCAGTTTATTATTGTCTTCGACCAATTGCTGAATTCTCTGATCTTTGGCATCTGTATCTGCCGGGTTTGTCTGCACGGGAATTTCATCCATTTGTTTTGTCTCCTGCTCATTGCCAGAACCGGAGCTTATCTTTCCTTTGAAGAGATTTTTCAAGTTTTCGATTCCATCCTCCCCATTATAATAAGATGCACCAATATAAGCCAAAGGAGCAAGAATTAACATCGCAATGAAAAATCTTGCAAATCCAGTCATTTTAAATTTCTTTCTAGCCATTATCTATTTTTATTTTTTCAAATTTATTAATTCATCAACCTCTTTTCATCTCCGCTATCTCTTGATTATAAAAATAAACTAAAACACCGAAAAGCATCTATAAATCTCTACTGAACCTTCGAAAATTAAGACTGAAATATAATATTTTCCGGTTCTATATTTCTTTGTTAAACCTTTATTGGGAAATAGACCTCAGCTCTTGAAAGATGTAAGACAGGTTAATGTCACTTTCTACTTCGCAATTAAATTAATATTTTTGTACCATGAATGAAGCATATATTTTTGATGCGTTAAGAACCCCTCGTGGCAAGGGAAAAGCAGGAGGTGCGCTTTATGAAGTTAAACCCATTGAACTTCTGGCAACCTGCCTGCAGGCGCTACAAAATCGCAATAATCTGGAGACCACCCAGGTCGATGATCTTGTTATAGGATGTGTCACTCCGGTTGGAGATCAGGGTGCTGATATTGCCAAAGCGGCCTTACTCTATGCCGGTTGGGATGATCGGGTAGCCGGTGTCCAGCTCAATCGTTTTTGTGCTTCGGGACTGGAAGCCGTAAATCAGGCTGCTGTGAGAATTCGGTCAGGCTGGGAAAACCTGATTGTTGCGGGAGGAGTGGAAAGTATGAGCCGCGTGCCAATGGGGAGTGATGGCGGAGCATTGCTTTTCGATCCGGAAGTATCTTCCAAAGTGAGTTATATCCCCCAGGGTATATCTGCTGATTTGATTGCTACCATTGAAGGTTTTTCGAGAGCTGATTTGGATGCCTATGCCCTGAGATCGCAAAGTCTTACCGCAAAAGCAGTAGAAGCCGGTGCGTATAATCGTTCACTTATTCCCATTTATGACAAAAACGGATTGCTGGTTCTGGATAAAGATGAATACCCGAGACCCGAGACCCGGCTTGAACAATTGACAGGTTTGTCGCCTGCTTTTGAGCAAATTGGTCTTGTAGGATTTGACGCAATGGCTATAAAAAAATACCCTTTTGTAGAACGCATTCTACATATGCATACAGCGGGTAATTCTTCGGGAATTGTAGATGGTGCAGGTCTCGCGCTGATTGGTTCAAAAGAAGCCGGAGAAAAAATGGGTTTAAAACCCCGGGCTAAAATTATCTCTGCTGCCGTAGTCGGATCAGAACCAACGATTATGCTGACCGGGCCGGCACCCGCCAGCCAAAAAGCACTTCAACAGATCGGCATGGAAGCGAATGATATTGATCTTTGGGAAGTGAATGAAGCTTTTGCTGCAGTAGCTCTGAAAGTTCAAAGAGATTTGGATATACCGGAAGATAAGCTGAATGTAAACGGCGGAGCAATTGCGCTGGGGCATCCATTGGGTGCAACGGGTACCATGCTCCTGGGTACTCTGCTTGATGAACTGGAGCAGAGAGATAAAAATACTGGCCTGGTGACCATGTGCGTTGGGGGAGGTATGGGAATTGCTACGATCATAGAAAGAGTTTAAAAGGTACATTTTATTTAAAAACATCATTTTCAAAGCAATTAGATGATCCACTACAGCAAAGATATTGATCAGATTGTAACATTGACCCTGGATATGGAAGGCAGAACCGTCAATGTGATTAACCATGAAATCGGTAAAGTTTTCATTCCCGTACTTCAACACCTCCAGGCAGAAAAAGCAAAAGGGCAGGTGAAAGGTGTTGTCCTGACTTCCGCAAAAAAAACATTTCTCGCCGGAGGGGATCTGGATTATTTGTATAATGCAAAATCTGCTGAAGAGGTTTATCGATTTTCACTGACGCTCAAAGATTTTTTTAGAGACCTGGAAAGTCCCGGTGTTCCGGTAGTAGCAGCGATTAACGGTTCGGCATTGGGTACTGGTTTTGAAATGGCCATGGCTTGCCATCATCGGATTGTGATTGATGATCAAAAAATCAGATTGGGGCACCCTGAAGTTTCATTGGGACTTATGCCCGGAAGCGGAAGTGTGATCAGAATGATGTGGTTGTTGGGAATTCGGAAGACTTTTGATATTCTCACCCGGGGTAAAAGTTATACGCCAAAGGAGGCTATTCATGTCGGGATTATTGATGAATTGGCGAAAGACCGAAAAGAAATGCTCGAAAAGGCCAAGGCTTATTTATTATCAGTAAAAGTAGGTCGTCGTCCCTGGGATACGAAGGAAGGGAAGATACCTGGTGGCACTGCCGCGGATTGGCATGTAGCTAGAGAGATCAGTATGATCGCTGCAAGCCTGGAAAATGGGTATAAAAGTAATTTTCCCGCACCTAAAGCAATACTTAATACACTGGTAGAAGGCTCAAAAGTTGATTTTGATACGGCCTGTCGAATTGAGAGCCGGTATTTCACAAATCTTTTGCTGAGTAAGGAATCCAAAAATATGGTTAAAGCCTTTTGGTATGACTTGAATGCAATCAAAGGAGGGCAAAATCGTCCGAAAGGCTTTGGGAAATTCAGGCCCAAAAGAGTCGGCATCATCGGCGCGGGACGAATGGGGAGCGGTATTGCTTTCAACTGTGTGAGCAAAGGAATAGAGGTCGTTCTTAAGGATGTTTCAAAGGGTATTGCGGATCGTGGAAAAGAATTTACCGAACAACAACTTGGCAATCTGGTAAAGGAGGGTAAAATTCTTCAGGAAGAGAAAGCTCAGATGTTGAATATGATTTCTACTACAGAATCTTTTGAAGATTTTAAAACCTGTGATCTGGTCATAGAATGCGTTTTTGAGAATGAAATGGTTAAATCCAAGGTAACCAGGGAATCAGAAATACATATGGACGAATATGCTTTTCTGGCTACGAATACCGTTTCTATTCCGGTTACTCAATTGGCAAAATCTTCTACCAGGCCGGAGAATTATGTAGGATTGCATTTCTTTGCGCCCGTTGAAGATATCCCGCTTGTGGAGATTGTAAAAGGGGAAAAAACATCCGATGAGACGATTGCCCGGGCTTTTGATTTTGTTAAAAAAATTCGGAAAACACCAATTATAGTCAAGGATAGCTGGGGCTTTTTTGCCTCGAGAGTCCAGAATACCTATATCCTCGAAGGGCTGATTATGCTGGAAGAGGGATTACCTCCGGCTTTAATTGAAAACCTGGGGGTACGGGCGGGGATGCCCAAAGGGGCACTAACCATGGCTGATGAGCTTTCTCTCAAACTGGTTATGAAGTACGAAAATCAGGCTTCTGTTAATTATGGGCCTAAGTATATCCAGCATCCGGCAGTTTCTGTACTGAATAAAATGATTGATCAATTGGCCCGTCCCGGAAAGTCGGCCAAAGCCGGTTTTTATGATTATTCCGATCCGGAATACCCGGTTCTCTGGAGCGGACTTGAAGAACATTTTCCAAATAAGAAAGAAACGTATAATATAAAGGATATTATTGATCGCTTCCTGTTTGCCCAGGTTATTGAAGCGGTGTGGTGTTTACAGGAGAAAATTATTCAATCTGTACCAGAAGCAAATCTGGGAAGCATCTACGGCTTTGGGTTCCCGGCTTTTAAAGGAGGAGTGATTCAGTATATCAATGATTATGGTATTCGACCATTTGTCGAGAAATGTGAAGAGCTGGAGAAAATTCATGGCCCCCGATTCAAAGCACCATCCTTATTGAAAAATAAAGTGGAAAGAGAAGAGGTCTTATAATGAAAAACCTAGTTTTTATAATTTTGTAAAAAAACAGCGACTTGCTTATTGTCGTTTTTTATAGCATATTCAACAGCAGTACGACCTTTGCCATCTTTGATATCCAGTTTTGCACCTTTTTCTACCAAAACTCTGGCAATTTCCACATTCCCGTATTTTGCACAGAAAAATAAAGGCGTTTTATTTTGCCTGTTCAGCGCATTAATATCTGCACCTTTTTTGATCAGTAAATCAATAATGTATTGATTGTTTACTTTGATTGCGTGCATCAAAGGAGTTTTGTTTTCTGAAAGCAATTCAATATCAGCTCCGGCATCAATTAAAAATTGCACTATTTCTGACTGATTGTGGAGAATTGCAGCTTGTAAAAGCGTTACTCTTTTACTAAAATAATGTTTATTGACTCTGGCCTCACGATCACTGGAGCTTAAGAAGTTATGAATTCCGGTGACATCCCCGTCTCTAATAGCTCTAAAAGCAGATTTCACTACATCTTCGGTCATGAAGTGTTCTATCGAACTGCGTACACCTTCAATATTCGAAGCGTAGATTTTCCCGTTTTCGATAAAAATAGAGTTGGAAATTTTTTCGGTCAGTGCAATATTATGCTTGACATCAATTGCAATCACCCGGCCCTCAAAAAGGTTGGAAACTTTAGGAACAATGGTATGACCTACAACCACTTGTTTTGCACCATATAGATTAAGCGTCATATCAACTTCCTCCTGCGAAAGTTGTTCTCTGAAATAACCGCGATACCACATTGGTCCGACTTTACTAAATACTCGATTAGCAGCTCCGCCTCTCTGATCCAGTCTGAATTTATCTACTCCAAAATAGTTTCGGGCATATTTATTCATTTCCTCTAATCTGATTCTGTAATCGGCCATTTCAGGACTGATCCCGCCGTGTACAAAAATCGTCTCCCCGATTTTTTCCACAACGTTTTTACTTCTGAGCCATCTACCCAGTTCTGTATCTTCTGAATAAAAACTGCGATAAGGTATTTTCAAAACTTTCGCAGCTTTTACATATTTATCTTTTACATAGCGAGCATCACCCCGCATATTCATTTCTTCATGATTTCCAATGATGAAATGCACCATACCACCTGCTTTGGCAGCTTCTTGTTCAAGTTTATAGATGAGCCATAAAACGGCGGTGACATTATGCCCCCTGTCAAAAAAATCGCCCACCAGTACAAGGTGTCCCTTACCGAATTTCCAGTTTAGCTTTTTATCAATGATGCCATTACCGATCAGGCTTTTTTCAAAAGCTTCAAAATTCCCTTCAATATCCGAAATAGCAAAAAGTTTTTCGGGTTGCTCATAGACCGTTTTTGGGGATATATGATTGGATTTGAGTTCGACCGTAAAGGAAGTTCTTTTGTAATTGTCTATATGACAGGTCAAGGTCGGAATCTTATCACCAGAGGGATATGCCTTTGCATCTACCTGGATTCCACCGGCAGTAAAATGAATGTTTTTAACAATAGCATTTCCTTTTTTGTAAAAAATATGAGGGCCTTCAATGAAATGATTACCGGCAGGTTCAGGAAGATTGGAAACAGGATTACGGCTATCAATACTCTTTTCTGCGGTTACGATCACCGTTGAGCAACTAAACACCATAGCGATAACTAGGGTAGTGAGCCATTTTCCTGCTATTTTCAAATCTGTCATAAACGTATGTAAAGGTTCCATCGTGCCAATGATAAGCACTCTAACAATTTACCAAATTTACCACAATCTTTCCACATTGTTAACTTTAAATTAACAAAGCCGCTCAATTTTAACGATTCTCTATGTAACAAATTGCAGGAATTGAACCTATTAGTCATGTAGGCGTCTAGTTGACCCCTTTATTTTCCCGCTTTTTGACCTACTTGGCACATCGTTATACATCTTTCTGATATCAGCTGATCATGCTCCAGATTTTGTACTTTTTGGCATTTTGTTCCATAAATAAGCGCAATCGCTGATGAGCAGCTTTTTCAAAATTAGGATCATTATCGAGGATTCGGACGGCTACTTCCCGGGCAGTTTGCAATATTCGACCGTCCTTTGCGAGATCAGCTATTCTAAAGTTTAGCAGGCCACTTTGCTGAGTGCCTTCGATATTTCCCGGACCTCGTAGCTTTAAATCTGCTTCGGCAATATCGAAACCGTTATTGGTCCGTACCATTGTATTGATACGCTCCCGGGCGTCTTTTGATAGTTTGAAGCTTGACATCAACAGGCAATAAGACTGTTCTGCTCCTCGTCCTACGCGACCCCGTAACTGATGTAATTGAGACAAGCCAAACCGTTCGGTGTTCTCAATGATCATCACGGAAGCATTTGGCACGTTTACGCCGACTTCAATAACGGTGGTAGCAACCATGATCTGGGTTTCTCCTTTGACAAAACGTTGCATTTCAAAATCTTTATCCGCAGGTTTCATACGACCGTGGACTACACTAATCTGATATTCCGGCATTGGAAAGTCGCGAAGCAATAACTCATAACCTTGTTCCAGATTTTGTAAATCCAGTTTGGCGGACTCTTCAATCAAAGGATAAACAACATAAATTTGCCTTCCTTTTGCGATTTCTTCTTTCATAAAACCAATGACCCGCAAGCGATGATTTTCAGTGCGATGAATGGTTTTTATTTCTTTTCTACCGGGCGGCAATTCATCAATAACCGATACGTCTAAATCACCGTAGAGGGTCATCGCTAAAGTCCGTGGAATTGGTGTGGCTGTCATTACGAGAATGTGGGGAGGTCTGCCGGTTGATTTCTTCCATAAACGAGCCCTTTGAGCAACTCCAAAACGATGCTGCTCATCGGTAATTGCCAAACCAAGGTTTTTGAACTTTACGGGATCTTCCAGTAAAGCATGCGTTCCAATTAGAATATGTACAGAACCTTCTTCCAGCTTTTGCAGAAGAGCTGTTCGTTTTTTGCCTTTTATGCTGCCAGATAAAAAACCAACTTCGATATCGAGCCCTTCAACATAATTTTTTATGGAAATGTAATGTTGTTGCGCCAGGATTTCCGTTGGAGCCATGAGTGCAGCCTGAAAGTTGTTGTCGAGCGCAATTAGCATACACATTAATCCAACAATCGTTTTTCCGCTGCCTACATCTCCTTGTAATAATCGATTCATTTGAATCCCTGAACCCAGATCTTTTCGGATTTCTTTTAAAACTCGTTTTTGGGCGCCAGTTAGCTCGAAAGGCAGTTTTTCACTGTAAAAGCGGTTGAAAAAATCTCCAATTCGCGAAAAATTAAATCCCTTGATCGAGCCTTTTCGTCGCCTTCGGATTTGTAATAGACGCAGCTGCAGAAAGAATAACTCTTCAAATTTTAATCTGTTTCTGGCAGCATCCAGTTCTTTTTGCGTTTTTGGAAAATGAATATTTTTGAGTGCCGTAAACCTGTTTGGAAAGCGAAATTTTTCCAGCAAATAATCGGGAAGATTTTCCGGAAGGTCTTTTGCATCTAGTTTTTTTAACAGGAGATCGATTAATTTTCGCTGGCCTTTAGCATCCAGGTTTTTGGTATTGAGTTTTTCGGTAGAAGGATAAACCGGGGCAAAAGTACTGGCTTCATTCGTATTACTGGCAGAAACAACTTCAATCTCCGGATGCGGAATATTGATTTTTCCTTTAAAAGAATTGATCCTGCCATAGACGACATACTCCTGACCGATTATCAGGTTTTTTTCTAACCAAAAGACTCCTTTAAACCAAACTAATTCGATGGCGCCGGTATCATCCCGAAATTTGCCGATCAATCGTTTTTTTCTACCTTCTCCAATTGCATCCAGACGACGAAGAATACCGCGCAATTGTACGACATCACTTTCCGAATTGATATCCCTGATTTTGTGAAATTGGGTTTTATCCACATATCGATAGGGAAAATGCATCAACAAATCGCGGAACTTGAAAATCCCCAACTCCTTTTTGAGTAAATCCCCTTTTGCCGGGCCTACACCTTTCAGGTATTCTATGGAACTATCTAATATGTTGGCAGGTTTGTTCAATGGCTGTCTGAGCTTTACGCAAATTTAATAATATCAGTTAAGTGAGGCATAAGGATTGCAGTATTTTCTATCTTTGTGGCAGACGGGGATACCGTATCCCGGGATTTGTCATTTCGAATAATATAAAAACTAAATAATGGAAAGTAAGCGGCAGAAACAGGTTGCAGAATTGATTAAGAGAAACTTCGGGACTTTACTACAACAACAGGGAGGATATATTTATGGAAATGAGGCATTGGTAACGGTGACTGCGGTGAAGGTGAGTCCGGATATGAGTGTCGCAAAAATTTACCTTAGTGTTTATAATATAGAAAACAAACAAGCTGTTATTCTGCAAATGGAAAACAGTTATTACCAACTTAAACAAACTTTTGCCCAAAGAGTAAGAAAACATTTGCGGCGTATCCCGGAATTAAGCTTTTATCTTGATGAGACTCTTGATGAAATGTATCGCTTGAATGCGCTTTTCGATCGGCTGGAGGAAGAGGATCAAATGGGAAAATCGGAGGAAGAATAATTAAGGGCTTATCTTTCCACGTTTACGCGTTTTGCTATGCCTTTGGGAATACGGATCGTTTTATTCTGATATTTAATTTCTACACTTTCTTTTTCTTTTTTATTAATGGTAAAAACGGCTCCGGGCAAGAGGCCCAGCTGCCATAGTTCTGAACTGATCTGGCTATCGGTTTGCTTTTGTGCTATTTTGGCTCTTTGATTTAGGCTTAACTGGATCAAAGGATTTGCGGGGATACCTTTTTTTGACGGGATAGGGGAGCCATGCGGATCGATTGATGGAAAACCAAGGGTTTCATCCACTTCATCCAGTAATTCGGCCGTTAGCAGGTGTTCATACTTCTCAGCGTCTTCGTGGATTTGTTCTTCGGTCAATCCGATTTCCTGAACCAAATAAGTTTCCCAAAGGCGATGCGCCCTGACCAATTCTTTAGCTTTGTCAATACCGTAGGTCGTGATGTTAATTTCGGGATTATTATAATGTAAAAGTCCCTGCGTATTTAATGTCCTCAAATGACCTCTTAGACGTCGCTTCTTCAAACCTAATTTGCTCAATAGGTTGGTGAGGGTGAGGTTCCCCTTTTCGTGCAATTTAAGGGCTTGTTTTAAAGTATCCTCCAGCTCAATCTTTTGTTGTAGTTTTCTTTTTCTAAAAAAGCTGAAAAGCAGCCCCTTCTTTGGTGCAAAAAAAGCGGCTAAAAGATAAATTGAAGCAGCCGTGACCGCCATAGCTGGTCCCGGAGTAGTTTCAAAATAATCAGCAAAAATCATCCCCAGCACTGCGGAAAGCAAACCGATAAAACCGGAGATAAATAATACCCGATTGAGACGATCGGATAATAGCAGGGCGGTGGAAGCCGGGGTGACCAGCATGGCAACTACAAGAATAACCCCTACGGTTTGTAAAGAAGAGACAACTGCAAAAGAGAGCAGAAGCATTAAAAAATAGTGGATAAGCTTTACAGAAATCCCCATGGTTTCTGCAATAACAGGCTGAAAGGTGGATACAAACAAGTAACGATAAAAAACGGCTATACTTGCCAAAACATAAACGGTCACAAAAGCGGTCAGGTAAATATCCTGATCTGAAATTCCCAGAATCTGACCAAAAAGGAAGTCTTTAACGTCTAAATGCACACCGTCTTCCCGGCTGATCTTTGAAATCCCCATGACTCCAATCGAGAACATAGCCGTAAAAACAATTCCAATTGCTGCATCATTTTTAGTCTTGACACTATTTTGTATCCAGGTAATGCCAATCGCCGTGATCAAACCGGCAATTGAAGCTCCAATAAAAAAGCCTAGGGTACTATACCCAACAATTACAAAAGCGGCAACGACGCCCGGAAGAATAGCATGCGATAGTGCATCTCCAATCATAGCCATGTTTCGCAGAACAATAAAGCAGCCCAATACCCCACAGGTAATTCCAACCAGCGAGGAAGCAATCAGGGCTCGAATGGCCCATTCTTCATGGGTGAAGGTATATAAGGTATCTAATAATGCAGCCATTGTTTTGGATTATGTCCCAAAAGACAAAGCAAGTCTAAAATATTCTTATTCATGGTAAAGTTAAAAATAAATTAGTTAGGGCAAAGTAAATTTTTAGACTAGTCTAAAAATTAATCATTAACCATTAATTCCCTGAGCATTCCCTCTTTCATAGCATAGGCGGAAACAGATATACTTTCAATAGATGCCTTTTTTAGAATAAAATCGATCAACAACAAAGCGACAATAATCATTTCTGCCCGATCTTTTGGGATTTCCGGCATAGCGAGTCGCTCGTTTAAAGTGCTGGCTAATAACTTTTGAAAAAAGGGATCAAATTTATTTATGTCAATAATGCCATGAACGGAGGTCTCTTTTTTGGGGCAAAGTACATTCTCTAAAATATCGAAAGTCCCGGAAGCACCGATTAATACTTTAGGATCGTATTTTGCTAACTGCTTGAGCATTGGTGCGAGCGCCTGTTCGAAATAAGTGTAAAGTACTTCGATCTCTTCGTTTGAAATAGGATCATGGCGGTGAAAATTATTATAGAGCACAGCAACTCCAATCGGGAAGCTTTGAGCCCATTTTACCCCGTCCTGCTCTGCGAAAATAAATTCTACGCTCCCTCCGCCAATGTCCATGATCAAGGCTTTGGAATCTCCCAGTTTGACCGCTTGCTTTACGCCTTTATAAATTAATTCGGCCTCTCGTTCACCGGATATTAATTGTATTTGGATACCGGTTTCATCAACTACTTTTTTTACAAATTCAGGACCATTACCGGCGGTTCGAAGTCCGGCGGTTCCAAAAGCAGTTATCTTTTCTACCTGATATTGATCGAGAATGGTTTTAAATTTCTTTAAAGCGTTTAAACCTCTTTTGAATGGGGTATCCCCTATTTTTTTGATACCTTCTTCGGCAAGTTTTACAAAAACCCTTTCCCGGTAAAGCTCTTCAAAAAGAGCATGTCCCGGGTTGGAGCGGACAATAAGCAAATGAAAGGTATTGGTTCCGAGGTCAATTACCGCGAGTTTTTCTTTCATTGGCCTATTTTAGCTCCATTGGCTGCAGCGATGATTTGCTGAAAATGCTCAACACCGGCGGGAGTCATTTTATTGGAATAGGTTGCTTTCCCTTTTTTATAAAAAAGATAAAAAGCACAGCTTTGATTAAAATATACTTCGGCATCGATCAGGTCTTCTCCATTGGTTTTGTAGAAAATCCTTCCAATAGCTTTCGTACAACGCGCTTTTTCTGCTTGATTGATCGGCGTATCAGAAATATGCCTTAAGTGAACTTGCGCGGAAGCCTGATCATTGACACTGGAACTAATTGGTAATTCGTAAAAAACATAATCCATCTGATTACAGGTATTCCACATATTTTGTAATTCAGAAATTGTAATACTGGGCAAATAAGCGTTTTCAATAACTGCCGGACCGGTTTGCTCTTGTGGAGCAGGAGCCGGTTCGATGGATTCTGTTTTTTCACCAGATGCCTGAGCATTAGAATTTTCCGGCGTATTGGTACACGAAAAGCCAATAAATAAAAAAATAAAGAAAAACCAATTAAATTTCATGCAGTTAATTTAATACTTTTTAAAACATATAAAGCAGTTGCAGGGTTAATTGCTTTGCGATAAAAGCACTTCTGACACTGGGACGTCCGTCATCGGCATTTTCATAAAGCGGAAGTATGGATCTGCTGAAACGACCAGTTATCGCCAAATGAGGTCCGGTATAAAAAGTCGCGCCAACCAGCAATGCGACATCATCTCTATTGAAAAAAGTACTTATAACCGAAAGTGAGGAATTAGGGTCTTCATCATCTACTGTCGAATTGAGTAAACGACCATAAGATGCTCCTGCATGAAAATGCAGCTTATAATATTCTTCGGATTCATCCAGCCAATCCATGAAATTAAAAACTACAGGAACGGAGACATAATTATTGGTAATCTTAAAAGGAAAAAAATCATCGTCAAAAATACTTTGTGAGCGGCTTCCTCTCTGATCAAAAAGTAATTCTATACTTAATTCGCTTTTCTCACCAAGAATAGCTACTCCGCGAAGTCCTCCGGATAAGCCTAATTTGATATAACCGGCTGACAGATCACCATCAATCTGCGATAAATTAGCACCCAGGATAAGCCCTGCTTTAAACCTCTGCTCCTGTGCTTGTGTATAATTTATGAAAAAGAAAAATAGTAGTGTTGATATTATGGTAGTTCTATGTAGCATATCTCTCATTTTTGATAATGTAATTTAAAGCGCTTTTGCCTGATATTATTATAAACGTGCTATGTATAATAATAACTGCCTGCAAACAGATATTTTCTCAATATTGTTAAAACAAAACAGTGAGGACATATGTAGATGGAAAAAGGGATTAAATTTTTCAAACCACATTTGAATCGGTATATTTGTCGTGTCCTTATCACGAAGATACACGAGGTTTTTTAAAAATCCGATAAATAAAATGTTTAAATACACTAAGCATCAGTTAAAGAAGGTTGAGAACTTATTAACGGAAGTTGGATACACAATACGTTATGAGCGGGGGAATTTTAAATCCGGATATGCTATTGTAGAAGATCGAAAGGTAGCGGTGATTAATAAATTCTTTGATACTGAAGCGAGAATTAATAGTTTGTTGGATATCATTACTAACATAGACATTGATCCGGCTCAACTGGAAGAAAAGACAGCCAATTTTTATGCGTTGCTTACTTCTAAAGTTATAGCTGCCAGAGATAACGCCGAAGAGGTGGAAAAATCTACCTGATTTTGAAGATTACTTTTCTAGGAACCGGTACTTCACAGGGCATACCGGTCATTGGTTGTGATTGTGAGGTTTGTGTTTCTAATGATCCAGAAAACACAAGGCTCAGGACTTCTGCCATGATAAGTGCCAATGGCAAAAATATTGTGATTGATGTTGGCCCTGATTTCAGACAGCAAATGCTTTCCAATAATGTGGTTGACGTAGACAGTATTTTGCTCACCCATGAGCATAATGATCATGTGATAGGAATGGATGATGTCCGGCCATTTAATTTTCGCTATCGAAGAGATATGCCAGTTTACTGCACGACACAGGTGATGGATAGTTTAAAAAAGCGTTTTGCTTATGCCTTTATGGATAATCCTTATCCCGGTGCTCCAAGATTTCAATTGAAGAAAATTACCGCTCATTCACCTTTTGAAGCAGCCGGACAAACCATTATTCCTATTCTGGTAATGCACGGGCGAATGCCTGTTTTGGGCTTTCGGGTTGGTGACATTACCTATATCACAGATGCCAAGACGATTGCTGATAGTGAAATTGAAAAAATAAAAGGAACCAAGATTCTGGTTCTTAATGCACTGCGATTAGAAGAACACCATTCACATCTCTCGCTTCGGGAAGCGCTGGAACTGGTCGAACGGATTCGGCCCGAGCAGACTTACTTTACCCATATCAGTCACAAAATGGGATTAGCCAGTGCAATCAACAAAAAACTCCCTCCGGATGTTACATTAGCCTATGATGGCTTGAGCGTAAGCGTTTGACTTTTTGGCTTTACGATTTTTTCTGCTCTGTTTTCGAAGCTCAATCCAGTCTGTATAATTACATCATTATTTAATTCAAAATACGGAACTAATATGAACCACCTTTCCCGGGAAACCAGCCCCTATTTACTCCAACATGCTCATAACCCGGTTGACTGGTATGCCTGGAAACCGGAAGCCTTTGAAAGAGCCCGAAAAGAAGGAAAACCTATTTTGGTGAGTATTGGATATTCTACCTGCCACTGGTGTCATGTAATGGAAAGGGAATCCTTTGAAAATGAAGCTGTTGCAGCTTTTATGAATAAACATTTTATAAACATCAAAGTTGACCGGGAGGAAAGACCGGATGTTGATCAAATATACATGGAAGCTTGTCAGGTTATTAGTGGATCAGGCGGATGGCCGCTTAATTGTTTTTTGACACCCGATGGTCGTCCTTTTTATGCCTCTACATATTTTCCCCCCGAACCCAAATACAACCGTCCTTCCTGGTCACAGGTTTTGCAGAATATTAATAATGCATTTTTACACAAAAGAGAAACGGTAGAAGATCAGGCAAACCGTTTGATGGAAATTCTTAATGGTTCTGATAATAAATTACTGGATCTTGAAATTGAGCATTTTTCTGATCAGCAGGGATTTGATATGCAATATCAGCAGGAAATTTATTATAAAATCAGAGAGCGTTTTGATCGTCTCGAAGGAGGTTTTGGCGCTGCGCCGAAATTCCCGGGGACAATGACACTTAATTATCTTTTGAAATATTATTTTTTTACAAAAAATGAGGAAGCACGTGAGCACGTATTGTTTTCTTTGGATAAAATGATTCAGGGAGGCATATATGATCAGTTGGGTGGAGGTTTTGCAAGATATACTGTTGACCGGGCCTGGTTAATTCCCCATTTTGAGAAAATGTTGTACGATAATGCATTATTGGTTGAGGTATTAAGCGATGCGTATAAACTGACGGGAAAAACACTTTATCGTAATGCAATAGATGAAACCTTGAGCTATATCGCCAGAGAGATGACCCATGAAGAAGGCGGATTTTATTCTGCTCAGGATGCGGACTCGGATGGAGAAGAAGGTAAATTTTACGTTTGGTCGAAAGCAGAAGCTGATCAACTACTCGGAGCTGATTCGGAAATATTTTGTGCATTTTATGATATTACAGAATCCGGAAATTGGGAAGGTAAAAATATACTGAGAATCCAAAAAAGTCTGACAGATTTTGCCGAATCGGAAAATATTGAAGTTGAAAAACTTGAAAGCATATTATCGAAGGGGCGAAAAATACTTTTTGAAGCAAGGAAGAAACGCATTGCCCCGGGACTGGATGATAAGGTTTTACTGGATTGGAATGCCTTGATGTGTTCGGCTTATGCCAATGCCTATAATGCTACTGGTAATGAATCTTATAAAGAAGTAGCGGAGCGGAATTTGAATTTTATATTTCAAAACTTTAGCCAGGAAGTAAACAATCCGGCGATGTTCCATACCTGGAAGTCGGGTAAAGCCCAGTATAATGCCTTTTTAAATGATTATGCCTATTTAATAAAAGCATTATTAGATGTTTTTACCATTAACGGAAATTTCGATTTGCTGGAAAAGGCAAAAACAATGGCAGACTATGTGCATGAAGAATTTTACGATGAAAAGGATCAGTTATATTATTTTACAGGGCTGGTACATAAAGACATTATTTTAAGAAAAAAAGAAATATATGATTCCTCTACCCCATCGGGTAATTCGATTATGGCTGAAAATCTATTTCGACTGGCAGTATTATTTGATGAGGAAAAATACCGAAAAACTGCGCATAATATGTTGAATAAGATGAAAGGGGCGATGCTGACCTATCCAAGATCATTTGCACAATGGGCGCAAATGGCTTTAGGAGAAACGAATATATATGAAATTGCGGTAACGGGTGGGGAAGCGAATAAGCTGTCGAAAGAAATCCTCGCAAAATATATCCCCGGAGCTGTTCTGATGATGTCGGAAGAAGCCATAGAGGATTATCCCTTATTAAAAGGGCGATATCAAGCGGATCGAACATTAATTTATTTGTGTCGGAACTATACCTGTCAACGTCCCGTAGAAAATGTCGGAGCGCTTATGAAATTGTTATAAAATTGTCTTAAGACAATTAAAGCGATAATTTATAGTTTTAATTGTGAGGCATAGTTATTATATTACAAATATGAAGAGATTTTACTTTCCAATTCTTTTCTTTTTGATTACCGCGTTTTCCGGGTTTGCCCAGCAAGCGCCTCAGTATAGTATGTATATGCTAAATCAATACAGTTTTAATCCTGCTTATGCAGGGTTTGACAATTCGCTGAGCATCACAGGGGTATTCAGAAAACAATGGGCGGATCTTGATCTTAGCCCCTCTACACAAAATATAAATGCGCACCTTCCGGTATACTATCTTTCGGGAGGACTTGGCATAAATCTTGAAAATGATGCTATAGGCGCTGAAAGAAACGCCAGTGTAAGTATATCTTATAATTACATGTTACCTGTTAGCAAGACCGGCACGCTTTCCTTTGGGATAGCCGCAGGCATAAGTCAGAAATCCCTGGATGGAACAAAGTTACGGGCTCCCGATGGTGTATACACCGAACCTCCAACAATCGTCCATAATGATGATCTTCTTCCAATTGGAAATGCGAGCGCAGTCAGTCCGCTGGTAAACATTGGCCTTTACTATCACAGTGAAAAAATCGGAATAGGTTTGTCAAGTTCTAATGTAATAGAACCTACGACAAGTCTGGAAGTACCAAATGATATTGTGGAAATTACTTATGTTCGAAATTATTTTGCTAGTTTTACAAGTAATTTCGAAATAGGACGTAATTTCACTTTACAACCTTCTTTATTATTGAAGTCGGATTTGGTAGAAACACAGATAGAAATTTCAGCAATAGCCAATTTTGATGACAATATATTTGGAGGTGCATCGTTTAGAGGTTATAATTCCAATTCTACAGACGCGATTGTTCTTCTTGCAGGCTATAGGCTTAACGATAATTTAACATTGTTTTATGCTTATGATCTGACACTTTCCGGTCTCAACCAGGTTAGCAATGGATCACATGAAATTATGCTGAATTACAATCTTAATAAAGATATCGGGAAGGGCAAACTACCAAAGATTATTTATAATCCTAGGTTTTTATGAGAAATCATCCAGATTATCTTAAGTAGAGAGCATCTAGATTTTATTAAAATTTGTAGATTTCGATACTATAAAATTTAAAATCTGCGTTCTTAGTACGCTTTTTGTGTATATTTTGAATACCAGATGGCAAAAATCAAAAAGATAATTTTTGAATTAAAATCCAAAGAAACTATATTTACGTTCGCTTTTTAGCAAATTCAATCTTAATCTGAAGGAAAACTCGGGTGTTAAAATGAAAAAACTATTCAAATTTCTTCTAGTGCTAACTGTTTTGGTCGTAGTCACTTCATGCGGAACTCGTCAAAATGGTCAGCTAATCGGTGTGATGGACAGGCCATCATGGAAAGGTATCAATCCTTATGGTATGGTTTACGTTCCTTCCGGAACTTTACATATCGGTCCAAGTGATCAGGATGTTGCCAATACTTTTGTACAGCGACCTAAGACTATATCTATCCAAGGATTTTATATGGATGATACAGAGATTACGAATAACGAATATCGTCAATTCGTATACTGGGTTAGAGACTCTATAGCTCACTCTTTGCTTGATCACTACGGTGAGGAAGATGAAGAGGGAAATCTTTATATTGACTGGGAATATGAGATTGACTGGACGGATATGGAAAGCCTAGGCGAACTCTTCTATGAAGGTGATGATAAATTTGCCGGAAAGAAAGAACTAGATGTTTCACAGCTTGAATATGAATATCAATGGTATGATTGGCAAGCTGCTGCGCATGATAAAGTATCTAGTCGTACTGCACATATCAAAAAAGAACAGGTACTGGTTTATCCAGATACTTTAGTATGGATTCGAGATTTTGCTTATTCCTATAATGAGCCAATGACTCGTAATTATTTCTGGCACCCGGCCTTTGATGATTATCCTGTAGTCGGTGTTAATTGGGGCATGGCTAATGCTTTCTGTTACTGGAGAACTAAGCTATGGAATTCCTATCAGTCTGAAAATGGTGTAAATTCTGAAGATTTCAGGCTACCAACTGAGCATGAATGGGAATATGCTGCAAGAGGTGGACGTGAATTGGCACCTTTCCCATGGGGTGGTTATTATATCAGAAATGCTAAAGGGTGTTTGTTAGCGAACTTTAAACCTGGAAGAGGTAACTATCCTGAAGATGGAGGGCTCTATACAGTAAAAGCAGATGCTTATTTCCCTAACGATTATGGTCTTTATAATATGGCGGGAAATGTTGCTGAATGGACTTCTTCTGCATTCCACGAAAATTCTTATTCTTTTATCCACGATCTTAACCCGGATATGAGATATGATGCTTCCGAAGATGATTCCGAAGCACAAAAGCGTAAAGTGATCAGAGGTGGATCATGGAAAGATATTATGTTCTTCCTTCAAACGGGGACAAGACACTACGAATTTCAAGACACTACCAAGTCTTATGTAGGTTTCCGTTGCGCACTTACATTCCTGGGAAGATCGATAAATGATTTCTAATAATAATTATTACTAAAAGGTATGGACGAAACATTCTCCATACCTTTTAGTTAAATAGCTTTTATAGCTATATGGATTCTTTTAGTATTATCCTACCTTGGAAATATTTTAATCAGAACAAAATTGTTACTTTCTTTCTCTTCGGCGTTATGCCAAGGGGTAAAGTCAAAATAAAATAACCCTATTACAAAATATTTAACTAACCTATTAAAAATAGTTTACAATGAGTTTCGTAAAAACAAAAGGTTTCAAATACATTAAGAACCTGCTAATTGGTGCCGGTGCAGCGGTTGTATTGATGGGAGCACTTTTTAAGCTGGAAAGCTGGGAAGGTGCGAGTGAGATGTTGATTATTGGATTGAGTGTGGAGGCAATGATCTTCTTGTTCTTAGGAATTATCGGACCTGAAAAAGATTACTATTGGGAAAAACTATATCCAGGCTTAGATGATTATCACTCAAGAATCGCCCCACTTACAGAAGGCGAAGTAGGAGCTGCTCCTCCTGCAATTAATGGTGAAGTTGTCGAGCAACAATTAGGAGGAATGCTTAATGAACTTCAGTCAATGTCAAGTTCTCTTGGTTCACTTAAGTCACTTCAGGAAGTTGACTTTTCCGATACTGGAAAGCAATTGGAGACAATGAATAATTTCTACACACGGATGAATGAAGCAATGGCGAACCTTAGTGATTCTCTTGAAGATACTGCAAAATACAAAGAGCAGCTTTCTTCTCTGAATCAAAACCTTGGTTCCTTGAACTCTGTGTATGGAAATGTACTTGCTGCAATGTCTAACATTGGCAAGTAAGCTTAATTAACCTATTTTGCAAACCCTATCTAATTATTAATTAGATCTAAATAAGAATATATATGTCAATTCCTAAGGAACCGCGGCAGCTGATGATCAACTTGATGTACCTGGTACTGACAGCATTATTGGCTTTGAATGTTTCCGCGGAGGTAATGAATGCTTTTTTCGACCTGGATAAAAGTTTGACTACCTCAAATAAATTGACCAAGCAAGGGGTAGATGCTACCAAAAAAGGTATTCAACCGCTTTTGGAGAAAAAACCTTTGCTTCAAGGTCCTCTAAATCAAGGTATCGATGATGTAAATGCAGCAGTTGGTGATTTTGTTAGCTATATCGAAGATGTTAAAGATGAATTGTTTGATGCTTCGGGAGATAGAAATGGACAGCATGATGCTGGTGATTATATTGGAGGTGATATGAATAATAAACCGAAAGGTAAGAAGAACAAAGATGTTACTACTCGTTTATTGGTTGAAGGAGATTCTCAAAAAGGTACTGATCCACAAGGACCTGTTATTGAATCCAAAGTTGGTGAGTTAAGAGATAAATTGATTGAAATCTATTCTAATACTATACGTAATGAAGATGTGATGACAGAAGGTAAATTAACTCCTGAAGAGGTGAAAGAAAGAATCGACGGAATCGTTAGCAGTCTTCCTTTACAAATAGAGACAGAAGAGGAGATCAAGAAGAAATCAAAAGATGGTAAGACTAAATCTTGGTCCGAGTACAAATTCAAGCAAATGCCATTGGCAGCAGTACTTCCTGCTTTGACCAAGTTACAAACCGATGCTCGTAACTCAGAAGCAACTATTGTTAATAAATTAGCAGAGCTTGTGGGAGGGCGTGAAATCAAATTAAATAAATTCTTCCCGGTTATTAATGCTAAAAAAGGTTACGTAATTAAAGGAGAGAAATTTGAAGCAACCGTACAAATTGGTGCTTACTCTTCTGAGTTTGGTGAAAACTCCAGTATCTCGGTAAATGGAAAATCAGTTACACTTAAAGATGGTATTGGTGAATATTCCGAGACAGCAACAAGTACCGGTAAGCGCAAACTAAAGTTGACCTCTAATGTGACCAATCCGATTACAGGAGAGAATTATCCAGCGACTTCTGAATTTGAATATGAAGTAGGTGTTCGTTCCGCTACGGTTTCTGCCGATAAAATGAACGTATTTTATATTGGTGTTGACAACCCTGTTTCTGTAACAGTTGCCGGAGTCTCTTCTAATGATGTTAAAGCTAATTGTACTGGTTGTAATTTGAGAGGTAGTGGTGGTAAATATACTGTAACCGCTACAAAACCAGGCGATGCTACAATCAATGTTTCTGGTGGAGGATTACCCAATACACCATTTAATTTCCGTGTTAAGAGAATACCTGACCCGATTGCGCGTTTAAGTAAGAGTAGTGGTGGTAAAATGGGAACTGGTGAGTTTAAAGCACAAGGAGGAGTTGGAGCATTTCTTGATAACTTTGATTTTGATGCTAAATGTAATATCCAGGGTTATAATTTAACTTATGTTGCGAAAAGACAAGATCCAGTAGAATCTGTAAACCCAGGCCCGCGTTATAATGATAAATCAGCTAGATTAGTTAGAAATGCAAAGCCAGGTGACATTTATTATTTTGACAATGTGAAGGCAAGATGCCCTGGGGACAAAGCGGGTCGACCAATTAATTCAATGGTATTTAGAATTAAATAAAACATATTAAACTGTTTAAGTCATGAAGATCGTTCTGAAAATTCTTACTCTCTGTTTGTTGGGCTTATTTGTTGTTAACCCTTCATTCGGCCAAGTACCCGAATCAGTTAAGACAGAATCCAGCGAGCCAGATGAGGATCGCCCATTAGATGACATTGTAGAAAAAAGAATTATCGATGACCGGAGAATTTTACCTTATCAGCCACTTCGTGAGGCTGATATCTTTTGGGAAAAACGCATCTGGAGAGTTATTGATATTCGTGAAAAAATGAACCTTCCTTTTGCTTATCCCGAAAGAAGATTCTTCTCTATTATCATGGAGGCAGCTTCTAATGGAGATATAACTGCTTATAGTACGGAAGATGATAAATTTTCTAATAGATTGCTTCCTGCTGAGATAGCATCAATTGGTTCATCTACAGATACTATTACTACATTTGATCCGGAAACTTATGAAGAGGAAATAAAAGTAGTAAGCAACGATATCAACCCGGATGATGTTAAACGATTCAGAATTAAAGAAGTGTGGTTTTTTGATGAAAATACTTCCACCCTTCAGGTAAGAATTCTGGGAATTGCACCACTTCTGGATGTTTATGATGATAATGATAATTTCAAATTTGAAAAACCATTATTCTGGGTTTATTATCCGGAGTGTAGAGAAATCCTTGCTCGTGAGCAAGTATTTAATGCCGGAAATGATGCCAGCCCGAATTCATGGGAAGATCTTTTTGAAATGCGCTACTTCGCCAGTTACATTTACAAAGAGTCAAATGTACGCGACGACAGATTGCAAGATTACTTATCAGGAGTAGATCTATTAATGGAAGCAGATAAGATTAAGAAATCTATCTTCAACTTCGAACATGACTTATGGACCTATTAATATAGAGTACTTTATTTAATACAGAAAAAGCCATAGCGAATTTCGTTGTGGCTTTTTCTTTTTATGATTATTCGTCACTGCTAATTCGCATATATTCCCAGGCACTCTGATACAAACCGTACTGCTCGCAGTACTCCAGAAAATTATTGTAAAATTCATCCCCTCCAACCGTAGCGCTGTCTCCGATAATAACGAGCTTTCGTTTGGCCCGCGTCATAGCAACGTTCATTCTCCGGTAGTCTTTCAAAAATCCTATTTCCGCTTTCCCGTTTGAACGAACAAGGGAAATGTAAATGATATCGCTTTCCTGCCCCTGAAATCCGTCTATAGTATCTGTTCGAATCGAAAGTGTATTTAAGAAATCATCTTCCATAATTTGTTGTCGGATATATATAACTTGCTCACGATAAGGAGAAATAATTGCAATACTCGGTTCAATACCTTCTTTAAAATAATTGACCAATTGAAATAAATGTTCCCGGAGAATATTAAATTCATCGGGATTAAATCTACTTGAAGTAATAGGATTAATCTTTTCATCAAAACCACATCCTGCAGTATCAATAAATACCAAAGCAGCGGTATCACCAATAGCAATTTCCGAATTACCGGGCGCTGCGCGAAGCAGGTTTTGATAAAATTGCTGATTGGAAAAGCCCATGATAATCTTATTCATCCGGTATTGAGTAGTAAGCATACTGATCTTTGGAACTCTTTCTATACCTTTTTCAATCAAGGTTTTATCCAGGCCCATCGATTTGGCTTTAAGAGATTTGATAGTGGGGGGCAATTGCATAGGATCACCTGCAAGGATCACTCTGGATGCCTTTGTAATCGGAATCCAACTGGCAGGCTCTAGTGCCTGTGCCGCTTCGTCAATGACAACAGTTCGAAACTTCAATTTGCTAATGATCGGATTAGCAGCACCTACCAGCGTAGCAGTGATAACGTTTGCAGTGCTTAAAATTTGATCGATTAATCTTTCTTCCAGATGATTGGCCCAGGTACTCAGCTCCCTGGCCTCATTAAACAGTGCTCTCCGTTTGTTGCGTTCCTCGTAGCCAAACTTTCGCTTGAATTTTTGAGCGTTTCTTCTTAAGTCAGCAGCTTGTATTTTTACTTTTTTGATATTCTTGGTTTCCGGATGTTCGGCTAACTGGGCATCAAGGGTATGCATTACCAGACTTTCGTCTACTCTTGAAATATTTCCAATTCGCACTACTTTGAGCCCTTCCTTAGCTAACCTTTCGGTGAGCAAGTCAACAGCAGTATTACTGGGGGCAGTTACCAGGATATTTAATTCCTTTTTTGCTAATTGTTTGACGGCTTGTACCAGCGTTGTTGTTTTTCCCGTTCCGGGAGGCCCATGTACCAATGTTACATCAAGGCAGGAGAGTATTTGGTTGACTGCTTCATTTTGAGATGTATTTAAGGCGCTTATCTGTATTGGTGATTCAATGGGGTGAAATCTATTTTCTTCATAACCGAGAAAAATGCGCCTTAATTCCGCGAGCCGGTTACCTTTGGCTTCAATAACCGTTCGAAGCGCTTTTTCCATTTCCAGGTATGTTCGCTCATCGAAAAGTAAGTCTACTCCTAAAGAACCAAAACCCAGCCACTCGGGTAAATCTCCTGCATTAAGCACGATTTTCATTTTATTCTTATCAACATAATTAATCACCCCAATCCGATCGCCTTGTTGAACACCTGCCTGTGAACAATAAAAATTGACGGTTTTTCCAGAACGGAAAGTATGGGGCTCGTCAATCGCTTTCGTTCTTTGTACTACTACATATGCTCTTTCTCCATACGTATAACCTGAACTAAGTACTTCTACCGGATTCCAGGTGTATCCCTGCTTTCGCTTCTGTTCCAGAGTCAATGATTCTACGTGAGCTTTGAACTGCTCAAAATCTTCCTCTTTTTCAAGTAATAGAGCTTCTAATACTCTAGGCAATTCATTTTCTCTATTTGTCATAGGTTTTGATGATATCTTCTCCTAAATATCGTAAAGAATTTGTTGGTTACAATTAATTCTCGGATATTATTAGCTTGTTTTTGAAGTAGAATTATAAAGCATATATAATAATTAAAATTTATAAGTAATTGTATATTACAAACTAACTTAAGAAGGTTTTAGGTATCTTTACTGGCTTATCAGTTGCCTGAAAATTGATATCTAAATGCTATATCGCTGTTTTTAAGATATTTCAATGTTTAAACGATTCCCTTTTTATCAACAATTGGATCAGATGGATTGCGGACCAACCTGTCTGAGGATGATTGCACAGCATTATGGGAAGAGTTATAGTCTGCAATCACTTCGAGAGCGATGCCATATAGATCGGGAAGGTGTATCCATGCTGGGAATTACGGAGGCTGCTGAAAGCATTGGAATGCGAACCTTGGTGATTAAGCTTGCTTATGATAGCGATTCAGAAGAAGTACCTGCAATGGTGAATGTCCCCCTGCCTTGTATTGCACACTGGGAGCAAAAGCATTTTGTGGTCGTTTTTAAAGCGAACAAGAAATATGTTTGGATAGCTGATCCGGGAAAGGGCAAAATAAAAATGCCGCGCAAGGAATTCGAAAAAGGCTGGATTAGTGATGCCGGAGGAAAAGGGATCGCTTTATTATTAGAACCTTCACCCGACTTTTATAATGAAGAAGGAGAAAAAGTTAAAAAAACGGGCATCAGTTTTCTTTTCAAATATTTTCGTCCGTATAGAAGGCTGATTATTCAGTTAATGCTTGGCTTGCTGATCGGTAGTTTATTTCAATTGGCTTTTCCTTTTCTCACTCAGGCAATTGTCGATATCGGTATTGAAAATCAGGATATTGGATTCATTTACCTTATCCTTATCGCCCAGTTGATGTTGTTCTTTAGCCAAACAGCAGTAAATTTCATTCAAAGCTGGATTTTGCTTCATATCGGAACCCGGATCAATATTAGTATTCTTTCTGATTTTTTGATAAAATTGATGAAATTACCAATTGCATTTTTCGATGCAAAAATGATTGGGGATCTGCTACAACGGGTTTATGACCATGAACGGATCAAAAACTTTCTGACTACTTCTACCTTGATTACACTATTTTCATTTTTCAACTTATTGATTTTTGGAATAGTCTTACTGATTTATAACAGCTATATTTTTCTAATTTTTTTAATTGCCAGTATCCTCTACCTGGTTTGGATCAGTATTTTTCTTAAAAAGCGAAAAGTTATTGATTACCAGAACTTTGAACAACTTTCCGAAAATCGAAGTGCCTTGATTGAATTAGTTCAGGGGATGCAGGAGATCAAATTGCAAAACAGCGAAAGGAGACGCCGCTGGCAGTGGATGTATATTCAAGCGAGAATTTTTCGGGTAAATATCAAAGCACTGGCAATCTCTCAATATCAGGATGCCGGAGCCGGTTTTATTACTCAGCTCAAGGATATTTTGATCTCATTTATCGCAGCTAAAGCTGTAATTGATGGACAGATGACACTTGGGATGATGTTGGCTGTTCAATATATAATTGGACAACTGAATGCTCCGTTACAACAGATGATTACTTTTATCAGAAGTTTGCAGGATGCGGAAATAAGTTTGGAAAGATTGGGTGAAATTCACGATAAAGAAGACGAAGAAAAAATTGATGAACCTAAACTGGAAATGATCCCGAATGATCCGGACATCAAATTCGAGAATGTAAGCTTTCAATACAACAAGCTGTCGGATATGGTACTGGAAAACATCGATCTGCTCATACCAAAAGGTAAGGTCACCGCAATTGTTGGAACTAGTGGAAGTGGAAAAACAACATTGGTAAAATTAATGCTTGGGTTCTATATGCCGACGCTTGGCTCAATCAGAGTAGGGAGCATAGCGCTGGATAATATTAGCAAAAAACTTTGGCGGGCTAAATGCGGAGCAGTGATGCAGGATGGCTATATTTTCTCGGATACAATAGCTAATAATATTTCCGAGAGTGAAGGAGTTGTTGATAAAGCGAAATTATTGAAAGCGGTAAAAACAGCAAATATTCAGGAGTTTGTAGAGACTTTGCCGCTTAATTACAATACGATGATTGGTGCCCGGGGTAATGGCTTGAGTCAGGGACAAAAGCAAAGATTACTAATTGCCCGGGCCGTGTACAAGAATCCGGATTTTCTGTTTTTCGACGAAGCAACCAATGCTTTGGATGCCAGAAATGAAAAAGTTATCATGCAAAACATGAGTGAGTTTTTTACCGGCAGAACGGTTGTGGTCGTTGCACACCGGCTGAGTACCGTAAAAAACGCGGATCAGATCGTGGTACTTGAAAAAGGGCGAATTGTTGAAAGAGGAAATCACTCGGAATTGGTAGCTTCGAAAGGAGCCTATTTCCACTTGGTAAAAGATCAGCTTGAATTAGGAGATTAATCCCGTGTGAAATTTGTAATTTGATAATTTTAATTTTTAAAAATGTCCGATCACAAATACATAGAAGACCCTCAGGATATTCGCTTAAACGAAAATCTTGAACTGCAGCAAATCCTCGGTAATCCCCCGGGCTGGTTATTACATTGGGGAACTACTTTTATTGCGGTGGGGCTTATTATCTTTTTAGCGCTAGCCTGGTTTATAAAATATCCGGATGCTGTTCCTGCCCGGATTGTACTTACTACAGAACAACCTCCGATTCGAGTGTATGCCGAGACCTTTGGTAAACTGGATGAATTCAGAGTAGCGGATCAGGAAACAGTAAAGGAAGGCGCAATCATTGCGGTATTGGATAATCCGGCGGATTTGAATGATGTAGTGATTCTGGATTCTTTTTTACAGGAAATCCAGGGTAGCTTTTCTGAACCCGATCTGCTGAATGTACAAATTCCAAGAGGACTCAAACTGGGAGACTTACAAACGGCTTATGCAGATTTTTCCAAAAGTTTTGATGAATACAATTTCTTTTTTAAAAAGAATTCAACGGATCAAAAGGTTAGAAACCTGAGGGCGCAAATTCAAAAACACGACCGACTCGAGGAGTCGCTTAACAAGCAACTGGTCACCGCACAAAATGTAGTGGCCTTATCTAAACGAGAAATAGAACGCAATGAACAACTCAAAGAAATTGGAGGGGTTACAGCGACTCAGATAGAGGCTGCTGAAGAAGAATATTTGCGCAATCAGCAGGAAGTTGATAATTTGAATAACCAGATTATAAATAACCGTTTGCAAATAGAGCGCGCCCGTATGCAAATCATCGACATTCAGGAAGCCTATGAGGATGGAAAATCCATGGGGATTTTTAATATTCAGGAAGATATTCAGAAAATTCGCAGCGCGATTGATAGTTGGAAAAAGCGCTTTTTGGTTTTGGCTCCGATCTCGGGAAAAGTTTCTTTAAATAAATTCCGGAGTTCTCAGCAGTATATTAATCAAAATGAAGAATTACTCATCATAGTGCCGGATACTAATTCGAAGATTATTGGTAAAGGGATGCTCTCATCAGTCGGTTCGGGAAAAGTAGAACCAGATATGCATGCTAATATTCGACTAGATGCTTATCCTTATCAGGAGTATGGGATGCTACAAGGAAAGGTACAAAGCATCTCACTTATCCCACAAGATGAAGGCTTTTTAGTGGAGTTAAGTATTCCACAACCTTTGCTCACTACCTATGATGAACCGATTGTATTTCAGCAAGAAATGCAAGGGACAGCCAATATTATTACCAAGGACCGGACAATTCTGGAACGTATTTTTGACCGTGTTTTAAGTATTATTTATAATGAGTAGAAGCATCAATTGATGCTTCTACTCATTACTTGTCGGGCCTGATCTCTATTGTAATTCTAACAACGCAGGGCTCCTGGTGTAAATGCGGGATCAATAGTTTTATCACAATTTGGATTTTCCGAACATTTACAATCTTCTTGCTCTTTATTCTTGTCTTCTTGCTCTTCCTTTTCTTCTCCGTTTTGATGATCCTCGGGTTTAGGAGGCGGATTAAATAAAAGCACTTGTTCTGATTTAGCTCTGGAATATTTCACTTCGTGAATAACTTCATCGCCTTGTAAAAGGCGAATATCATCCCCGCTATTGCCCAGTTTCACCGCGCTATCCGAGGGCAAAACAATTCTTTTGGTATCACCTGCTGCCAGTTCCCCCTGTGGAACAGATTGTCGTCCGTTTTGCCGGTCTTCTAAAAAATAATTATCCAAAGCAATCGTTTCTACGCTATTATTGGTAATCTCGATCCACTCATTTCCAGCTTCCGGGCCGGATGGGTTTGGCAAGGCTGCACTGATATAGAGGTTGACAGGATGAGTTTCTTCACCATTTTCCGTTTCGCCGATAGGTCTTCCCACCAGTCCTCCAGTTACTTCATAAATCCATGTACTATAAGCATCAATCAGAGTATAATTTCCACCGTCGCCACAATTAGCTGTAGAAGAATTTGCAGCTCTGGAGGTTAAACCGGCGACTTTAATCTGATTATTTATTTTTATATAAGCTGGTCCTCCACTATCTCCATTACAGGTGTCTTGTCCGGAGCGTACCCGGCCACCGTGAAACTCAAAATCGGCATCATAACCGTGACGTTGCTGGTTGATTAAGGCGGTAGCAGCATCCGGATTTTTGGTTAGTGGAACATCTACCCGGCGCTTAGTGCCAAAGCCTGCCAGGCCATCAGGATCATCCGAACCGAAGCCAACAAGAATCAATGAATCGTCGGCGATCACTTCTGTTTTGCTTGCAATTTCAACAGGCTGAATCCCGGATGCTTCTTTGAGGATCAGAACTGCGATATCATGCCAGGGAATTTGATTTTGAGTGTATGAAGGGTGTACGAAAACTTCTTCTACTTCCATTTCCTCGGCATTTTCAGTGACCTGTCTAGCGTTTAAAAGTACCCGGGTAATACTATCCGTAGCGCAATGAGCCGCTGTCAGTACGACTTTTGGGTGAACCAAAATACCGGAGCAAAAATATTCGAATTCATCACCGATAGCAACGCATTCCGGAAATTCCCCCAGGCCTACGATTTGTCCGCCAATTATTCGGGCAGATAATTTTTCCAGCGAACGCATAACCGTTTTGTTGAAATTACCTTGATTGTTTTCAATAAGCGTTTCGACAATTTCGCATAATGCCGTAGTTTGTTTTTTGAGCGCTTTTATCTCTATATCTATCTCTGCAGAAGATGATTTGCATCCACAATCCTGTTGTTTTTGGAATAGGTTTCTAGAAACTTTTGCAGAAGGTAAAACACTGCCAGAACGATAAGTTCTGTTAGCCCGGACACCTTGCGCCCGGCGACGGGCCCCGGAAAAAACTATATCATCCGGACCATTTACCGGAATAGCAGGCATCAAAGATCGGTTTCTGTATCTAACCTGCCGCCAGTCAAATTCATCTACTTCTGCAATCTGACCAAAACTCAATCCGGTATAGGCTTCTATTTCGGCAATACTGACATGATAAGGTTGTAAATTAGCAAGTGCCCGTCTTCCGGCAGCACGCCAGTTTTCATTCTGCTTCATTAAAAAAGCAATAGCGGAGAGATCATCTCCTTCTGCACTTGGATCTCTTAAGACGACTACTTTCCAAAATGCGGAAGGAATAGTATAACCTCTGTTGGTTTTCTCATCTATCTCTGTATAGATTGGACCGGTAAAAACACAGAGCCGGTTTGCGAAAGAACCGGCTTTATGCAGTATCCAGTCTTCCAGCCCGAGCCATCTGCTACTACTTTGATTAAAGTTTTTATGCTGCAGAGCGGCATTAGTGTAGAAATAAGTAGAGTCACTAGCGTCTTGTGCCTCTTGTCGGTTTCCCCAAACGACCGCATCCCTGCGCACAAGATGACCTCGGTCCCAGTCATTATTTCGGTAAGCGTGGTTATCTGTCTGAAAAGTGGTATCCATTCTGTCATCAACATCCCATCTGCCACCGCGAGCAGAATTCTTTTGGGCATAGTCAATATTATGAGCAGTGTAAAGGGCAGTACGTCGATCCTGATGCATCACTAAAGAATAGTGTATGTAATCAAAGACCTGACCGCCTTGCACCAGTTTCCCATCACAGCAAGTAATGGGAAGTGGAACATTAAATTCTTCTCCTAAAAATTTTGGATTATAAGGAATCGTATACGGGGGTCTGCTGGCCATAACTTCAGGTTTTAGTTTTTAATAAAGGGATTGAATTGATTTTTATACAAAAAATTGCTAAATAAATATTTTAGTATGCTTATAACCGTTGGTTATTCTATTAATACCTGCTCAATAACTTTCGTTAGTTTTTATAATTATTTTTTAATCGGAGATAAGCATCCAGTACTCTGGATGGGCGTTAATTTTAGGATGAGGAAGCGCTGGTCTTTGATTGAATTGCGCTTTTTTGACTAAGCTCATAGGCCAGGAAGATAAAAACGAGGCTATATTCCAAAGCAACTATCCAAAGATTTTCGAAATACTCATCATAACTATAATTGATATAAGTCAGCATAATCATACCCGTCCAAAGCATGGGGAAGCGAAAACGGGTAAACATGCAAAATACGAGTGGCATTGAAGTATACCAGGGATGAATAGTTGTTGCGAAGAATAAATAAATCGAAATAGCGAATAAAAATGCTAGGAATAAGTTTTGGAATGATAGATTCTTTTCCCTGAAAGCTTTATAGCATATCAAAGCTAAAACGATCAGAGCCAGTATCGGACCGAATGTCTGGATTAAATTATAACCTTTTAGCTGCATACCCATCCATCTCAGGATATAATAAATGCTCGCATTAAATTCGAATTTTTGAAAATAGAGATCGAGACTATTCGCAAAATTATAAAAGAAGGTTGCATTGAACAGTGGAGAAAAGACTAAGACCAGGGTCAGGCCTAATAGGCTAAAATAGCGAAGACTTTTTCTCCAGCCCAATCTTTTGATTAAAAAAGGAAGAAACATCAACGGCAACAATTTGGAAGCAATGGATAATGCAAAAGCAATCGCCGATAAATACGTCCGTTTTTTTATTAATAAGTAAATTGCTAAAAGCAGGAAAAAAATCATTGCACCTTCAAAGTGAAGATTGCCGGTGATCTCCAGGATTACCATGGGATTTAATGCATAAATCAATACATTTTTTAAAGGCAAGCCAAAATGTTTTAGTAACTGAATGATCAAATAAAGCGAACCGCATTCGAATAAAAACATGAACATTTTCATGATAAGAGCGCTCCCATAATAGCTATCGGGTGATAATGCAGTAGCTACAGTAAAAATTGCCTGACTGATTGGAGGGTATATGGTATAATACTCCGGTGAATTAAGCAAATCGAAAAGCGCCTGATCAATGCCTTTTATATTGTTTCCGTTTTCCAGAAAAAAAGAAGGTAAATAATTGAAAGGGTTAATGCCATGATTAATTAAACGTCCATCCCAGATAAAGCGATAAATATCATCGGACAGATTCGGAAAAGCAAAAACTAAAATGAATCTTGCCAGGATTCCCATACCCAAAAAAAAGTAGATATCCCGCTCTTTTTTTACATAAAGATATATCCCACAATAGGCTAAAAAGAAAGGAGAAAAATAAAATAGAAAAGAGGTGAAATCCGACTGGCCTATTTCGTATCCCAGTAAATAGCTTAGAAAAAGTATGCTTATCCCAGCAATTAAAGTATAAAAACTCAATCCTTTTTCCGAAGCATTTTTCCTGATCATTTCATTGCCCAATGTCTAACGGAATAATAACAAATTGAACCAAAGCCAATCATAAGCATTCCGTGGAATAATAAGAAAGACCAGTCTCGCAAGTGGATACCGCCAATGATTCCAAAAAGGAAGTATACCGCCAATAACCCTTCAAATATAGTGGTCCAGGGTAATTTTTTGGCTAGATAATTCTGCTTTTTAAAAGTATCTTTAATCCCTTGAATATTGAATTTCGGCGTGCGGATAAAGGGGGATTTTTTACCAATATAACCCTGAATCACAGCTACTGTATTATGTAAAGAAAGTCCCATCGATAAGGCGAGGAATAAAGGAAAAAGAAAGATGAACTTAAACAGCATCTTCGCATAAGATTGCTTTTCCAATTCTGCTTGAACATTGGCTACATAATACACTGCAATAACGGAAAGTAAACTAATTAAGAAGTATTTAAAAATCCCGGAATCGAGACCGACAACCGGTAGTGCAAAGAGTGTTGGAACACTGAAAATCCCCATGATAAAGACAAAAAGAAAAATAGAACTGGACATCAGGTGACTGGTGGAGTGGAGTTTCTGCCAAAAGCTCATATTCGATTTCCAGACGGTTGGCAATAATTTACGAGCATTTTCTGCACCACCTTTCATCCAGCGGAATTGTTGGGATTTCAAGCCATTCATTTCGGCGGGTAACTCCGCTGGCGAGCCAAACTTTTCCAGATAGGTTATCTTCCAGCCTTTGAGTTGTGCCCGATAACTTAAGTCCAAATCCTCCGTCAGTGTATCTGCTTCCCAGCCTCCGGCATCCTCGATGGTCTGTCGACGCCAAACACCGGCAGTTCCGTTAAACTGTAAAAAGCAATTACTCACCTCTCGACCTAATTGCTCGATGGTGAAATGTACATTGAGCTGCATGGCCTGTAGTCTGGTCAGCATGCTGTAATCGCGATTGATGTGTTCCCATCGGGTTTGTACTACCCCCACTTTTTTATCTTCAAAATATGGTATGGTAGTCAAAAGAAAATCTTCCCGGGGTAGAAAATCCGCATCAAAAATAGCAATGAACTCGCCTTTAGCATGTTGCATCCCTGCTTTAAGCGCTCCGGCTTTGTATCCCCTGCGATCTATGCGGTGAAAAAGCTCAATATTGAAACCTTTCGCTTTGTATTCATCGACTTTTTGCTGGGATATCTTGACGGTCTCGTCGGTCGAATCATCTAAAATGTGGATTTCAAAGCGATCTTTGGGATAATCGATCGCAGCAATTTTGTCGACCAGCCGATTCACTACATACATTTCGTTAAAGATTGGAAGTTGGATCGTTACAAACGGAAGATCACTTTTCATATTTGCTTTGAGATATTCCTTCTTTCCGTTTTTCCAATAATACTTTTTGTAATGGTATAAAAGATGCAGCTGCATTAAGCAGTAAACCATAATGTAGGTCAGCGCTATAATATAAATTCCTAAGACAATATAAGCGATAACGGCAGTCATACTACAACAATTTAAAGATAGTCCAAAGTATTTTATGTCCTGCGAGGATCGTTCCTCTGATTGTTCCCGAAACCTTGGAAACGCCTATTCTTTTGCGATAAGTTACGGGGATTTCAGTGCATTTCAATTTGTATTTCGCAGCTTTTACCTGCATTTCAACTGTCCAACCGAAGTCGGGGTCTTTCATATCCAGATCGATGAGTTTATCGTACCGGATAGCCCGAAAAGGGCCTAAATCCGTAAAATTATAACGATAAAACAAGCGAATTAAATTTGTAGCCAACCAGTTCCCAAAAATCTGTTGTGGCATCATAGCGCCGGTTTCCATATCACCAATAGCCCGGGAACCGATCACCATATCCATTTGATTTTCAATGATTGGTCGTACCAAATTGGGCATTTCCTCCGGGTGATCTGAATAATCGCCATCGAGGAAAACTACAATATCGGGTTGTTCTGAGGGCTTTCTGGCTTTCAAATATTCAATACCTTTGAGACAGGCACTTCCATATCCTTTTTGGGGTTGATCCAGTACGATTGCCCCGTGTTCAGCAGCAACTAATGCAGTATTATCCGTGCTGGCATTATTACAAACAAGGATATCTCTCACCAAGCTTTTGGGTATATCCTTCAGTACGTTTCCTATAGATTCCTCTTCATTATAAGCCGGAATAATAACATCAATCACAGTTTCTGACATGTGCGTTTATTGATCGGTAAAGTTAGTATAATTCAGTGTATTTCTATTGTCTTACAGCAAACAATAGAGAGTGTGAAAAAACTGATAGGGTAACAAAAGGCTACGAATTTAGTTAAATAATTGTCAGGATTTATTCGTAATGGGGTAGCAGTACGACGAATCCGGGCGATTCATAAATTATTGTTATAAATTTGAGCCTCATATCACGCAACTATTAATTATGGTTAAAAAAATTGCTTTTATTTTGCTTTTAGTAGGAGGTATCCTTGTTTTCTCCTGTACACCGGAGGACGATTTTATCACTTCTGATTCTGCAAAGTTAGAGTTTTCACTGGATACCTTGCGATTTGATACGGTTTTTACAGAAAGAGGCTCCGCAACACGGATTTTAAAGGCTTATAACCGGCATAACAAATCGATTCGAATTTCAAGTATTAGCCTGGCTGGCTCGAATTCGCCTTTTCGCCTGAATGTGGATGGCTTACCCGGGGAAAGCTTTGAAGATATTGATATTGCTCCGAATGATAGTTTGTACATTTTTGGGGAAGTTACGGTTGATCCGGATCAACCCCTATCGATTAGCCCCTATGTAATTTATGATGATTTGATATTTGAGACGAATGGCAATACGCAACAAATTAAGCTGGAAGCCTGGGGGCAGAACGCCAATTATATTCCTAATCGCTTTAGTGCCGATAGTTTAAGCTTATTGACTTGTCCACCTGGACAAACCGAGATCGTATGGGATGATCCAAAGCCATACGTTGTGTTTGGGGTATTATTTATAGATAATTGTATTCTCAATATTGCTGCCGGAACGCGTATACACTTTTATGGTGGCCTGGCCAGATTTGAAAATGAAGACGGGACTACTGGCGTTTATAATGATGGATTATTATACGTCCTGCCGAATGGCAAACTCAGAGTCAACGGAACCATTGATAATCCAGTGATCTTTCAGGGAGATCGTCTGGAAGAAAGTTTTTCGGAAATATCCGGCCAATGGGCAGGGATTCGTCTGGGGGCAGGGAGTAGCGGACATATTATTGAAAATGCTATTATTAAAAATTCAATCGTTGGACTAAGGGCAGATTCGACGGATTTGACTTTGAATAATGTACAGATTGCGAATACCTCGGGGAGTGGCCTGATCAGTGTCAGGTCGGACATTACTGCTACAAATTCGCTTTTCCACAGCAATAGCGGTAATTGTGTACAATTAGAATTTGGAGGGAATCATGATTTCAAATATTGCACTTTGGCAAGCTTTGGAGTGGACGCTTCGGCATTGCGCTTTTCAAATGCGCTTTGTCTGGATCAGTTCTGCTCGGAGTACATTCCAAATAGTATTGATGTCAGTTTTGAAAACTCCATTATTTTCGGTTCTCGGAAAGATGAGCTTTCTTTGTTCAGTGTACCCGAAGCCGGTTTCGATTACAAATTCAAAGATTGTATTGTACGGATAGATGAGCTGGATGATGAAGGGGGATTCTACACGGACTTTTTTGATCATTGTGATCCATGCATCAATGCTGATTTTAATGATGCTGTTTTCTTTGATGTGGGCGAGGACGATTATCATCTCGATACGCTTTCAATAGCCGAAGGGCAGGCAAGCCCGATTCCAAATATCTTGCTGGATCTGGATGGCAATGACCGGGATGCAACGATGCCTGATATTGGCTGTTATGAATATCAATATGAATAACATTTCCATCATTGGTTGTGGCTGGCTCGGTCTGGCATTGGGGGATTTTTTAGTGAAAAAAGGATTTTCAGTTAAAGGTTCAACGACCTCCAAAGATAAAGTGCCATTACTTCGTGCAAAGAAAATTGTTCCTTTTATTATAAAAGCTAATCCGGCTCTGGAAGGTGAAGGACTTGAAGACTTTTTTAGAACGGATGTTTTGATCATTAATGTGCCACCAGGCCGACAACGGGAAAATATTGCACAAATCCATTTTGAAGAAATTAAAAATATCATTGATCGGGCCGGACAGGGTTCGAGAATCATTTTTTGTAGCTCAACCGGAGTTTATCCGGATAATGGAAAAATAACAAAAGAAACGGATCTGCCTGATCCCAAAACTGCTTCTGCTCAGGCTTTGGTTCGCATTGAACAATACCTTTTTAAAAAAAGAAAATCGGATAGTACTATCCTGCGTTTTTCCGGACTGGTTGGTGGCAGCCGTAAAGCCGGTCGCTTTCTGGCCGGGAAAAAAGATGTTGCTAAAGGAACAGCTCCGGTAAACCTGGTACACCGGGAGGACTGTATTCGTGTAATTTATGAAGTCATTCAGCAGAAGGCCTGGGGGGATATCTTTAATGTCTGTGCGGATAAGCATCCGAGCCGGGAATCATTTTATACCAGGCAAGCCGAATTACAGGGGTTTGAGCCACCGACTTTCCGAAAAGAAAAAACAACTGCCTTTAAAATAGTATCCAATCAAAAACTGAAGGACAGACTTGGATATAATTTTATTTACCCTGACCCGGATGACTTTACTTAGAATAGAGATCATTGGAATTCGTATTCTTCAAGTGTAACAGTTTTGCTTTGATAATTAATATAAATAAATCTGTTTGGGGAGGATTTAAACATGAACCTTGGATTAATGGTTTTCTTTTCCGACATATTAAGGGAGGAGACAAAGTTTATTTGATTATTCGAATCGATTTTAACTAAACTTATGCTGCTTTTCTTACCCATGAAACCTCCGGCTTCCCTGGCTTTTTTCCTTTTGCTTTTATATTTGTTTTTTGAATGATCATTGAATATTAAAAACAAATTATCATTCGCAAAATGCCAATAAAAATCATGTGATAGTTTAGATTTATATTCCTGATTTTTAAGAATTTTTTCGGCCTTAAGGATTTTATTATTTTTATAATCGTATTCAGTGTATAATATCCTTTCGTACTCATAAGTATTAAAATCGGGGCGCATATCGTTAGGTCTTCGGATATGTTCTTTTACATTTAATCTTTCATCAAGAAAGATTAAATTACCTTTTTTATTTAACCTTACATCTTGTAGGTAATAATTGTTCATGTGATGATCACTCAAATTTACTCTTTCTTTTAGTATAATAAATGCTCTCGAATATGGAGCGGTATGAAGCGTTATTGTTTTTTTCTCATCTACTGGAAAAAAAGCATGAAACACACCACCGGCATATTTTCCTTTTTTATTAGCATAATGACCGACAATCAAAGGGTCGCCATCTTCCAGGTAAATTATTCTGGCAGAAGAGATATATTTATCTTTTTCTAAAAGCACTTCATAGTCCTTTAGTTCTTTGGATTCACTATCATAATGTAAAAGAGAAACCACAACCGCTCTGTCGCCTTTTTTGATTATTTTCTTTTGGAGAATAAATACCTGCCCCTTATTATTTATGGAAAGAGAACTAATAGACAAACCTTTGATCAACTTTTTTCTAAAAAAAATATTCTTTTTATGGATGTCAAATTTTTCATCCAGTATACAAAAGTTAAATTCCTGATTACCATCGTTTAGTTCATGGTACTCAAAAATTAGTAGTTTTGAACTATCCGGAGAAACCTTAAAATGAAAAGTAAAGTCTTCAAAAAGTCCCTTTGTCATTCTGGATTCATGGAAGAGTTTTGGAGGAGCAATTTCTGCAAGAGTAAGCGGATCGTAGCGATGAAGGTATAAACGACTCTTTTTTTCTTTCTTATTTTTCTCATTAGAGATAAATATTAAATTATCGTTTGAAATAGAAAAATAGAGAATTTTATTTTTTTCAGAGTGATAAGGAAGGTCTAGAGTCTTTGAGTTGGTATAATTCAGGTTTTTATCAAAATGGTGAATGTTATAACTTCCTTTTGAGGTTTCAGTTAGTTTATTATACTTGGCATCTATCTCGACTATATTATACCCCTGACTACTAGAGAGTAAGTTTGTGGTTAATATACTTTTGGGGTTATTTATGGCCAGCTCATTACCTGATCTTACTCTTTCCAACTGCGAAAACCCGTTAATTACCACACTCAGTATTAAAACAAATGATATTAATATTTCTCTGTTCATTTTATCTATGAAAAGTTTTAGTTATGGCCTTGAAAATAATAATTAAAAATGTATATGTTGTGTTTTTATAGTTAAAACAACTTCTATAGCTAATCTTTGCTACTTCGTTGTCTTATAGCATTAAAAACTTATGAAATTTACAACTATTACTTAGCTTGGTCATATATTTTACCTAAGTCAAATCAATATCTAGCTCAATGTTGGAATCAAAACCGGGTTGAAAATCATTGGAGTGATAAGGGCAGGATCTTCTTTTGCACATATAGCTTATTATGAGGAATTCGATTTTTTTGGAACTGGCAGAAGGCGTACTAAAGTGAAAAATCGAATACGTTTAAATATATAACTTATGGGTTACACGCTAATTTAGGCTTGACTGTGGACGCCGGAGCGAATCAATTATTTATTCGAATATCATATATTTTACAACATTAGAAAATATTGGTAGATACGCCAGGTTTAAAAGTTATACCTATGATTTAGGATTTATCAGAGCAATAGATGTAAAAAAAGAAAATTTTAATTCGGCGCTAATCTTTTTGACTTCACTGTATTTAAAATAAAAATACCTAAAATAAAAAACACTGCCAAGCCCAGAATACTGGCTCGCATACCCGATTGCTGATCCAGTAAAGAAAAGGTTAAAGTACCGAGTGTGATAGCAATTTTTTCCAGTACATCGTAAAAGCTAAAATAGGAAGCGGTCTCTTTTGTATTTTCGGGAATCAGTTTAGAATAAGTAGAACGGGAGAGGGATTGTACACCGCCCATCACTAAACCTACAAAGGCTGCTAGGGTGTAAAAATAAATTTTGCCCTGTACAAAATATCCGCTCACACAAATTGCTGCCCAGATGATTAAAATACCGATCAATACTCTTTTATTACCAAATTTACTGGAGAGCTGTGCCGCCAGATAAGCTCCGCCAATTGCTACGATCTGAAGGATTAAAACGACTATAATCAATTCGGAAGTTTCGAACTTTAGTTCCTTGATAGCAAAAATAGAAGCCAGATAAATTGCAGTTTGTGCCCCTGCACTATAGCAGAAAAAGGCGATGAGAAACCGCTTGGCCTGAACCTGTGTTTTGAGCTCGAACCATACTTTTCGGATTTCCTGATAGCCCTTTGTGAGAATATCACCGCTTAGCTTCTGGCCGGGCATGATCGGAAGTCGGTTGAAGGTGATCTGTGAGAAACCAATCCACCAAAGCCCAACCATAATGAAAGAAATCCGGGCGGCCAGTGCTCCTGGACTTTCCCCCCAAATACTGTCCTTTGCTACTATGGCTCCCAGACCAAAAGCATCTGGAAAAGTAATCATAATCAAATTGAAAACCAGTAAGATGACGCTACCGATATAACCATAAGCAAAACCTTTGGCGCTGACATGATCGTAGTTTTTTTCAGAAACAATATCCGGTAAATAGGAATTGTAAAAGACCTGTGCTCCTGCAAAGCCAATGACTCCCAGAATGAAACCCAATAATCCTATCCACATGGTTTCCTGGCTCACAAAGAAAAATAGCCCCAGGCAGGCAAAACCTCCCAATCGCGTAAAGAACTTCATAAAAGGCATTTTCTTTCCACCGTAATCGGCAATACCGGTTAGCAAAGGCAGGGACACAGCAATAATCAAATAAGCAAAAGAAATAGAGAAGCCCAGGATTGCGGAATCTTTCATTGGCATTCCCAGGAAGCTAAACTCGTCATCCAGTACACCTTCGAGATAGCCCGGAAAAATAGCGGTAGTGATCACCAAAGCAAAGGCGGAGTTCGCCCAGTCAAACATGGCCCAACCATTAATTATTTTTTTATCATCAATTTGAAAGTTGACAGATTCAGTAGCCATATTCTAATTTACATTGGTGAATGAGCAGCAATATAATGGATTTTTGCGAGTGAATATAATCAATACTGGAATGAATACTTTTAATACTGAAAGGATAAAATGCCGGATTAGCAAGATAGTTTTGCCGATCATTCAAAATTCAACCATTCAAAATTCAACCATTATTTGCTATCTTGAAAAATGAAATTGATCGTAAGGCTAATTCAAGCAATAATTTTATCAGATGAATATAGTGATACTTTCCAGGGGACCTTCTTTGTATTCTACCCAGAGCCTGGTCTATGAAGGCAGAAAACGTGGTCATCGTATGCGAGTGATCGATCATGTACAATGTAATATTATTATTGAAAGTGGTAAACCGGCGATTTATTACGAAGGAGAGCGCTTGCGAAATATAGATGCCGTTATTCCCCGGATAGGCGCTTCGGTTACTTTTCATGGCACGGCAATCCTGAGGCAGTTTGAACTGTTAAAAATCTATTCTACCGTCAGCTCCGATGCTTTGCTCCGATCCCGGGACAAACTCCGATGTTTACAACTATTGGCAATGGGGAATCTCGGCGTTCCCAAAACCGCCTATACAGATTTTACTTCGGATGTCGGAAAAGTAATTGATGCCGTTGGGGGAGTACCTATCATTATCAAATTGTTGGAAGGAACGCATGGACTTGGTGTGATCCTTGCCGAAACGCGTAAAACAGCAGAGTCTGTAATCGATGCATTTAATAAAATCAAAGAACGAATAATCGTTCAGGAATATATTAAAGAATCCAAAGGCTCGGATGTCCGGGCTTTTGTGGTAGATGGAAAAATCGTAGCGGCTATGAAACGCAAAGCACTCCCCGGTGAATTTCGATCCAACTTGCATCGTGGCGGTACAGCCATCCATATAAAACTGACACAAGCAGAGGCAGAGACAGCACTATATGCTACAAGGATACTGGGTCTGGATGTTGCGGGAGTTGATATGCTACAGTCAGATCGTGGTCCACTGGTATTGGAAGTGAATCCATCCCCTGGACTCGAAGGTATTACACGGACTACAGGAATTGATGTTGCGGAGAAAATTATCGACATGGTTGAAAGAAAGATTCAGGCACAACGCAGAGCAGATATGAGATATTGAAAATGATAATTAATATTGGAAGAAGAATACCTCGAAGCCTTGGGACTGTATCAAAAGCTGAATAGGTGTAATAAAAAATGAACACAAATGTCAAAGAACGAATTAATTATAAATAAAAAAAGCATTGAACCTGGAGCACAGGATATTATCCGTTTAAACGTGGCGCGGCTACCTTCGGGAACAGTGATTAATTTGCGGATTCACGTGTACCGGAGTATACAGCCAGGGCCCATTGTCTTGGTTATGGGGGGCGTTCATGGGGATGAAATAAACGGGGTGGAAGTTGTTCGCAGAGCCATCTCTTCGGGAATGTTCGAACGCTTAAGATGCGGATCGGTGGTTGCCATTCCTTTGCTAAATATTTACGGATTCATCAATTTCTCACGTGATGCTTCCGACGGGAAAGATGTCAATCGAAATTTTCCCGGTAATATGCATGGTTCGCTGGCTGCCCGGGTAGCAGGAACGCTGACTAAAAAAGTTTTACCACAGGTCGATTTTGGAATTGATTTTCATACCGGAGGAGGCGCCCGATATAATTATCCCCAAATCCGTTATACTAAAGATGATCCGCAAGCGGCTGCCCTGGCCGGAGCTTTTGCGGCGCCTTATTTAATTGCAAAGTCTCCGGTACTGAAATCACTTCGAAAAGTAGCACATACCATGAAAAAACCGATACTGGTTTACGAAGGCGGGGAATCTTTGCGCTTTGATGGTTTTTCTATTGAAAACGGATTAGCCGGATTGCAAAGACTATTACATTCCGAAGGCTTGCTCGATGAGAGTATCCCCCCGACTCGAAAACCAATTCATTTTGAGAAAACGACTTGGATTCGGGCGGATCGTTCGGGCTTGTTTGAATGGTTTCAGCAATCGGGTTGCAAGGTAAGTGCGGGCGAGCCTCTGGGAGTCATTAATGACCCTTATGGCGAAGCTGTTGTTCGGGTTCTAGCTAAAAAAGATGGCTATATTATCGGGCATAATAATGCCCCGGTTGTCAGCGAAGGGGATGCACTTTTCCACATCGGTTTTGAATACAAATGATTTTGGAATTCATTAAAAATAAGTTTGGAAAACAGTACACATCATTCTTGAGCAAGCTTATAAATTTTATGCTCTAAATAATTTCATAGAAGCATCAATTAGCATTTACCCTTGTTTTGAATTTATTCACTTTTTGCAGGGAGCCAGAGCGGGCCTACTGCCATCAGCAGTACCAATATATTGAATAATACATTTGATGCATTTCCAGAGGTGATCGAACCGGAGCTATCCAAAAGAAACCAGGCCAGGATACCAATTAATACACTTTTGCGGATGGCTTCGGGGGCTTTGTCATATGCCCGGGAGGATAAGCACCAGAGCATAACTCCCCAGCCCAGGAGAAATCCCCCTGTAAGTGCCGAAAGAAAGCGCGTGTCGGGCGACTCGTAGCTTATTGAGCCATCAACGGGCCAAGTCAAGAGATCAAGTGTCAGGCGAGCAGGCTCAAGCGTCGATTCCATTGTTCCTAAAAAGAATACTGGACCAAATGAAGCAACAACAATTGCTGTAATTTTCAACCAGAACTTGTGAAATTTGTGAGACCTGATTCCACCCGGTTTTTTATCAGTGGTTTGTTCCATAATATTTTCTTTTTGTAAAAATTATAGAACAAGTTTATGAATATAAAACTTCAAATTTTAAACGGTACCGTCTAATGATTTTGGAATATTCGAGTTTTTGAATGCTTTGATTAAAGTACGGAGTTCCTTAAAATAATTATTCAGCCAGTCCCGGTTCATGGTTTCATCGGTGATTTGCAGGAAAAAATTCTCCAGGCTTAATTTAAAAACCAGTTCGGCCAGATATGAATTATTTTTTAAATCAAGTATCTCGGACCAAACCTCAAGGATAGCCTGTCCTGTAATTTGGTTTGTTTTGATAAAACATCTTTGAAAATCATCATGCTCCCGGTGGATACGCAATTGTCTGTTAAATAGAATATCGATTTTGTGATCAACTAATATATCTATTAATTCCTCCTGGTTTCGACAATTGGATTCTTTTTCTGCAAGAATATAAGCTTGCTCCAGATGGTACTGGAGAAGGATATTTATAAATATTTCTAAATTTGAAAAGAGGTGATAAAAGGAGGATTTGTTTTTGCCAATTTCATTCGAAAGACTTTCAATCTTGAGCCCTTTCGGTCCTTCATAGGCAAAAATCTTATAACCGGCCTGAATCCAGGGTATTTTTATATCTTCTTTCATTTTTTCAAAATCCGGAGTATTGATGTTAACAGAGATTACCCTATCGTTTGATTTTTATACATTTTACTGTACCTCACTTCTAAGGACTTCCAAAGGAGGACGATTGAGAACATCGCGACTATTAAACAGGCCGATAAGGATTGTTAGTCCGGTGATACATAAAAATAAAATAAAAGGAGGTAATAAATTTGGCGCGAAAGCGATTCCGAAACTGAAATGAGCCAGACACCAGGAACCTACAGCTGATAGGATAATTCCGGTAAAAGTTGCCAGTGTTCCTATCATAAAATATTCAAAGGCATTGATGGCCAGAATCTGTCGGCGATTGGCTCCGATTGTCCTCAATAGAACACTTTCTTTGATTCTTTGATATTTACTGATTACCACTGAACTGATTAAAACCAGCAAACCGGTAAGAATGCTGAACAGGGCCATGAACCGAATGACGAAAGATACTTTACTCAGGATATCATCAACCGATTTGAGAATTTGAGTTAAATCGATAATCGATACATTTGAAAATTTTTCTACTACTCGTTGCTGAAAACCGGCAGACTGCTCCGCTGAGGCCACCCGGGTTACCAGGACATTAAACTGCGGAGCCTGTTCTAATACTCCGGTTGGAAAAACGACGAAAAAATTAGTTTGAACTCTGTTCCAGTTTATTTTTCTGATACTGCCAACTATTGTTTCAACTGGAATCCCCTGGACATTAAAAACCAGTTTTGTACCAACCTTTGCATTCATATCTTCGGCGATGCTTTCCGCTAGTGATATATAAATTGTTTCATCGCCTTTAACTCCTTTATCATACCATTCCCCATCAATAATTTCTTCTGTATCAATGAGCGTATCCCGGTAGGTTGTCCGATATTCCCGGTTGTAAACCCAGCGACGGACGGTGGAAGTAGAATCTGCATAACGTTCGGCTTTATTAATGCCATCAATCTCGGATAGCTTCATCGTGACAATAGGAACTTGTTGGATGATTGGCATGTCAAAAGTTTCTGCTACTTCGATTACCTTATCTTTTTGCTCGGGCTGAATATCAAAAAGAATCATATTCGGCTGGTCACCAGAGCCCGAAATAGCAACTTGATTCAACAACATTTCCTGTGTAAAAAATAGTATCGATATCAAAGCAGTACCTAAGCCAATGGAAACCATCAGAATCAGGGTCTGGTTGTTCGGGCGATATAAATTGGCAATACTTTGTCGCCAAACATAACTCCAGTTGACCGGGAAGAATTTTTTAACCGCCCACATCAGCAATTTTGCAACTGCAGCCAGAAGCAGGAAAGCAAGGCCTACTCCGAGGGTAAAAATGATGGAGGTAACAATCCCGCCGGTTTGCCAAAAAGTGAAACCGGCTACAAAAGCAGCAATCAACAAATAGACTAACCAGCGCAAAGGATCCCTTTCCTGAGTGTCGGCTTCGTAAGAAGCGCGCAAGGTCCGTAATGGAGAAATTTTTCGAATACTCAGCAAAGGGAGTAAAGCGAATAGAATAGCAATACCTAAACCGATCAAAACGCCTTGACCAATTGCTGACCAGGATAAATCGGTACTAACATTATCTACCGGAAGAAATTCTCCAAAGACAATGGGCAGAATGATCTGAAGCATGCTTCCGAGAACCGCTCCGATTATACTCCCAAGTAAACCCATCGCCAGTATTTGTAGTAAATAAATTTTAAAGGCCTGTTGACCGCTGGTTCCTATGGTACGGAGTATTGCTACGGTGGAGAGCTTGTCTTTGACATAAATATGTACAGCACTGGCCACACCGATACAACCGAGCAATAGTGCAATAAAACCAATCAAATTCAGGAAAGTATTCATGTTGCCTAGAGATTCCCCGATATTTTCCTGCCGCTCGGCTACGGAATTATCCCGGTAAGCCAGCTCTGGGTTCGCATTTCTCAGGTCTTTGGCGAGAGAGTCTACATCTACTGACTCGGGCATCTTAAATTGATACTGATAATCTACACGGCTTCCCGGCTGAACAAGTCTGGTCGCAGCAAGGAAGTCCATAGGAATATAAACAGCTGGGGCAATAGCCGAGGCGATGCCCGCCTGCCCGGGAACGGAATTGAGTTTTCCTTCAATTTCAAAAACGACTTCACCAACTTTGATCGAGTCGCCTGGCTGAAGGTCAAATTGTAACATCAAAGTCTTATCGACAAGTGCTTTTTGTCCGGTTTTGAAAGTCTGATAAGCTTGTTTCGGTTGCGTATTAAACTTTCCGTAGTAAGGGAAGTTTCCTTCGAAAGCCTTTATAAATGCGAGTTTTGTGCCTCCGCTTTTGGGAAATAGCACCATGGAAACAAAATCAACTGATCTGGATTTATCAAGAGCAATCGTATCCAGAGCCGGAATCAGGATGCTGTCCAGGGGCTGATTACTTTCAAGCGTGAAATCTGCACCGAGCAGGGATTTTGCTTCGCGATTGATATCCTTTAATAAGTTTTCGCTAAAGGAATTGATTGCTACTAAAGCGGAAATACCCAATACGATAGAAGAGATAAAAAGGAATAAGCGACTCCGATTTCGCCTGCTGTCCCGCCAAGCCATTTTAATTAACCAGGGAAATTTTGCTTTTGTCATCTTAAATATCTCTTATTTTTGAGTTGAAGATTGAGTTATAACGAATTTACAGGCTTGCTTGCCCCGATTTTATCCTGATGAAGCCAGATATCTTTTCGAACTTGTAAACTATCTTCGTTTATTGCCTAAAAATTTAATACAAACATATGCAAAGAATTGTTCTGTTTTTCACTTTGATTTTGAGTGCAAATATACTAATCGCTCAAAATGAACTGCAAAAAGCAATAAATAGCCTTGCGAAGGATCCAGTGCTTGGAACGGGTGGATTTAGTATGACAGTGATGGATGTGACCAGTGGCAAAGTGATTGCCACCCACCAAAAAGATCAGGGCTTGATTCCCGCTTCTTCTTTAAAAGTGATTACCACTTCGACTGCCCTGGCTATTTTGGGGGATGATTTTCGGTTTAAAACCGAATTGCAATACGATGGTGCAATTGATGCAAATGGTGTTTTGGACGGAAATATTTATATCAAGGGATATGGAGATCCGACCCTGGGTTCTGATCATTTTGAGAAAACCATTTCAATGGAAGAGGTAATGGGGAAATTTGTAGAAGCCATCAAAGCGAAGGGCATCAGGCAAATCAATGGAAAGATAATCGGGGATGCTTCATTTTACAACACGATGGTAGACGGGCGCACCTGGCTTTGGGAAGATATGGGGAACTATTACGGAGCAGGAGCCTGGGGGCTAAACATTCACGAGAACCGCTATTTTCTGACTTTTAAAAGAAGTACAAAACAGGGAGAACAGCCGGAAATTGTAAATGTAGAACCTTATATTCCCAATTTGTTACACATCAATGAAGTTACGCAAGGAGCGAAAAATTCAGGAGATAACGCCTATATTTTTGGTTCGATTTACAATTATACCCGGTTTATTAGAGGAACGATTCCGGTCGGAAATTCCGATTTTGCAATCAAAGGGGCTATTCCCGATCCACCATTTTTTGCTGCGTATTATTTGATGAAAGAATTGGAAAGGCAGCAAATCTTTACCAGTAAAGAAGCGACGAGTCTGTTTGAATTAAAAAGGAACACCGGAATTATGCAGACCAATCGTCAGGTCCTGTACACTCATTTCTCACCTTCTTTGAGAGATATTGTAGGAATTACCAATATGAAAAGCATAAATCTTTATTGTGAGGCCATGCTTCGCTATCTGGGAAAAGAGAAAAAAGGGGAGGGGAGTCCGGAAGCCGGTTTAGACGTGCTGTATTCATTTCTGGAGGATAATGGATTGAAAACCGAAGGCTTTTTCATAGAGGATGGAAGCGGGTTATCTCCTTTTAATACCGTCTCAACCTTTCAAATGGCGAGTGTGATGAAAGACATTGCCCGGGATAAAAAACTTCTTGCATCTTTTTTACCTTCTCTTCCGGTTGCAGCGAAGTCTGGCAGTCTTTCGTATATGTTTAAGAACACTATCGCCAGTGGAAAGATCAAAGCGAAAAGTGGCGGAATGAAAAGGGTGCGATCTTATACCGGATTTGTGGAAACCAATTCGGGAAAACTTTTGTCTTTTAGTATTATATGTAATCATTTTACTTGCAAAAGCGCGGAAATGAGGCGAAAAATGGAGCGGGTAATGTTGAAAATGGTAGATGCTTTTTAAAGGCGTAAAAGCCGGTGTTCTTTCTGGGATGAAATCCCTGGAAACTATTTTCTGTTAAAGTGTATTTTATAGTAAATTGTATCTTGATGAAAATGACGAAATATACTTATTTTATTTTTTGCTGTTGCCTTCTCGGAGGTTCGGCCTGCAATGATAATCAATACACGAGTAGTAATTATCAAGAACAAATCAATCAGCATAATTACGATACATCCAGTGATTATGCTGCTAAAACAGAAGGAGATTATAACAGTAACGAACAGGACGAGTCCAGTGCAAGAGGACATTGGCAAAAACCCAAAGTGGTCCTGGCTAAAATGGGTGATATGACGGGGAAAGTTATCGCGGATATCGGCGCAGGACCCTATGGCTATTTTACCTGGCAGATTGCTAATAATACCGAGGTTGAAAAAGTGATTGCGATCGACGTGGATCAGGAAGCGATTCAATTTATTGAAAATCAAAGAGCAATTGATATTCCTAAAGTTCGGGACCGGGTGGAAACCAGACTGGCTGAACCAGATGATCCCAAACTATTGGATAATGAGGCCGATATCGTTTTAATTGTAAACACTTATATATACTTCGATTCTCCCGTTGAGTATTTTAAGCACCTGCGCAAAGGCATTGCTAAAGACGGTAAATTGGTTATTATTGATTTTAAAAAGAAAATTACACCGGGAGGACCACCACTACCGATTCATTTCAGAACTTCGGTAGGGAAAGTGGAACAGGATTTACTTGAAGCGGGTTATGTCAATATCGAATCAGATGATCAGTCACTTGACTATCAGTACATTGTCATTGCCCAACCCGGACTTGAAGATTAGCTGTACTATCAAATTAAAGCGCCAAACCTGATCCGTTTAGCCCAGTACTTCAACTTTAGCTTTTTCCTTAATGATTAATTTCTTTCGTTCCGGGCCGGTAGAAATCATTGTAATGGGTACTTCTAATGAGGTCTCCAGAGTCTGAACATAGTTTTTGGCAGCTTCTGGCAGCTCTTCGTATTCACTAACATGATCCAGTGAAGATAGCCAGCCTTTGTGTTCCTGATATACCGGCACCATAGAAACGGTTGATATATCATAAGGTAATTGCTCCGTTCGCTGGCCGTTATACTCATAATGCGTTCCTACGCTGATATTTTCAAAATTGTTGAGTATATCGATTTTGGTGATGACCAACTGTGTTACCCCGTTGAGCATGATTGTATATTTCAACTGGGGTAAATCGATCCATCCACAACGCCTCGGACGCCCGGTAGTAGCACCGAATTCAGCACCTTCTTTGCGAAGAAAGTCACCAGTTGCATCAGTTAACTCAGTAGGGAAAGGGCCACTGCCGACCCGGGTACAATAAGCTTTAGTAATACCGATCACTTCTCCAATCTTTGATGGCGCAATACCTAGCCCATTACAAACGCCGGCAGTTACCGTGTTAGAAGAAGTGACAAAAGGATAAGTTCCAAAATCGATATCAAGCATACTGCCCTGAGCTCCTTCGGCAAGGATGGTTTTTCCTTCTTTAATAGCCTGATTGATATAATATTCTCCATCAATCATTGGCAGGGCTTTTAAAGTCTCCAGGCTGGCAAACCATTTAGCTTCTTCCGCTTCCAGATCAAATTCAATTTCCGGATACAAACGAACCAGTCCCAGATGTTTAGCTTTGAGTTTTTCGTACTTTATTGAAAAATCCTTATCCAGAATATCCCCGACCCGGATACCATTTCTACCGGTTTTATCCATATAAGTTGGGCCTATTCCTTTTAGGGTAGAACCAATTTTCTCTTTTCCTTTAGAAGCTTCGGAAGCGGCATCGATATACCGGTGTGTTGGCAGAATAAGATGTGCTTTGCGGGAAACCAATAGCCGATCCTGATAATTTACCTTCGCCTCATCCAGTTTTGCAATTTCCTTTTCAAGCGTGATCGGGTCGATTACCACACCATTCCCGATTACATTGATCAGGTCTTGACGAAAAATACCGGAAGGTACCGTATGCAGTACGAATTTTTGGCCATCGAACTTCAGAGTATGACCTGCATTGGGGCCGCCCTGGAACCGGGCTACGATATCGTATTTTTCAGCAAGATAATCTACAATTTTCCCTTTTCCTTCATCCCCCCATTGTAAACCTAGAATAACATCAACTGCCATGAAAGCTTATTTTAATGAAAATGACTCAAAATCACTTTCAATGAATAAAAATGAACTATAATACCCTGTTTAATTAAACATCCGGTTGAACTTTGTGATTTTCAAGTTGCGCTGTAATCCGGATTAATTAAGCAAGGTACAAAAATAAGAAAACCCGACAGGATTATACTCCTTGCCAGGTATGCAAAGTTACCAAAAATATAAGATTAAGCGGTCCTAAAGATGAAATTTAAAAGTGCTGCTACTCAAAATAGGATTAAAAATTATTGTTTTCGAGATATTGCAAAGCTTCTTCTACGCTTTGTGTCAGGGTAAACATTTTTTTGAGCTTTGTAATCTCCAGCAGGTTTATTACCTGTTCATTGGCATTGGCTACCGCCAGATAACTTCCAGAGGCTTTGGAATTATTCATCATAGAGATTAAAAAATTCAAGCCAACACTGTTCATAAAGTTCAGTTCGGATAAATCTACAATAAACTCATTAAATCCTTGCGCCATTCTTTTCTTTACATCTTCAAGAATGATCTTGTTTTCCAACTCATTAAACAAGCTGTTTACCTGAACGACCTGAATAGCGGAGTGCTCGTGGATAGCATAGGTCATGGGAAGTGTGTTTTTGGTACTTTAAAATAGTGCTCGTCAGTAATTCGTAGTTCTATTATCTACTCTCCAGCAAATAACTTACCAAATATATTAAAATAATTAAAAATGTATAAATAAAAATATGTTTTTATTAGATATGAAGTCAAATATTTTCCTCCGAAACACAGTCCTCACAGTAGCCATACAAGTTTAAAGAGTGATGAGTAACCTTGAATTTGAGCAATTCTCCCATCATATTTTTGATTTGCTGAATACGAGGATCACAGAATTCGACTACTTTTCCACAATTGCCACAGATAATATGGTCATGCTGTTTATAACCGTAGGATTTTTCGTATTGCGCCAGATTTTTCCCAAATTGATGTTTGGTTACCAAATCGCAGGTGACCAGAAGATCCAAAGTATTGTATACGGTGGCTCGACTTACCCGATAATTTTGGGTTTTCATATGAATGTATAATGCTTCCGCATCAAAATGATCGTCTCTTTTATAAATTTCCTCCAAAATAGCATAACGCTCGGGAGTTTTCCGGAAGCCATTTTTCTCTAAATGGGCAGAAAAGATGTTGATTACTTCTTTTATGCTTGTATTTTCTTTTTTCTGGGTTGCCATAAGCATAATGATTTAAGCAGCACATATTTTTTTCGTCCAGATTACAATTCCCAATATCAGATTTCTGATTATTGCGATTTATCCGGCAATTTGGGCAAAACAATTTGCTTTAAGCCAATAAACAAAGATAATCAAAGGGATTTCAATATTCAATTTTTAACTATCTAGTCTTTGTTTTTCGTCTGCTCTGATACGGAAAGGTAAAAAACGAAAAATAAACAACAGTGTTAATCTTCTATTCTTACAACAGTTGAAACTTCAGGAAGGTTTTTAAGCCCTTTGATCGCTACATTGAGCTGGTTTTTATTAAGGACAAGCAGGCTGATTTTGCCCTCAAAATAGCCCTCACGACCATCGATGTAAAAAGAGCGAATATTTAGGCCAAGATCAGTGGAAATACTATGTGTCAAACGTTCGATAACCCCTGGACCTTTATCAATGCCGGTAATTTTAAGATCGATCACAAAAGAAGTATCGCCAGAAGAAACCCATTCGGCTTTCATTACCCGATAGCCATAATTTGCCATCAGATTGGTCGCATTGGGACAAGAAGTACGATGAATTTTTGCTCCCGAAGAGATAGTTAGAAAAGCAAATACATCATCTCCCATCACCGGTTTACAGCAATTAGCCAGAGAATACTCGTATTTATCTGCAGATTCTCCATTAATGAGCAATCTTGGTTTGACCAGGTCTTTTTTGATTTTAGACAGTCCATCACCTTCCGGGGCTGGCTTTTTTTCATGCTCTTTATGTGTGATCTCTACCAGCCGGCCATTATCGACCTCAAAATAATTTTTCAAATCACTGAGTGCAATGCGCTCCATAGCAATTTCAAAATACAAATCCGGTCGATTTGTCAGACCGAAATACTTGACCAGTATGTCCACATTATTTTCGAAATCGACTTTCATATTTCTGAGCTTGCGTTGCAAACTCTCTTTACCAATTTCTCCCTGTTTTCGGCGCTCTTCTTTCATCGCCGACCGAATCTTGGATCGGGCCTTTCCGGTTACTACCATCTTAAGCCAGTTTTCCGTAGGCTTTTGGCCATTACCTGTAGTGATACTTACCTGATCTCCATTCTGTAATTGATAACCGAAAGGGACCAATTTCTTATTAACTTTGATCGCGGTACAGTGATAACCCAGATCAGAATGGATACTAAAGGCGAAATCCAGAGCAGTAGCCCCCTTGGGAAGTATTTTCAAATCCCCTTTAGGAGTATAAACGTATACCTCTTCAGCGAAGAGATTTGTTTTAAAGTCGTTCAAAAATTCTACTGTATCCGAATCAGGGTTTTCCAGGATTTCTCTTACACTATCGAACCAGGAATCGAAAACGTCCGGTTGATCATTGATCCCTTTGTATTTCCAATGCGCCGCAAATCCTTTTTCAGCGATTTCATCCATTCGCTCGCTTCTTATCTGAACTTCAACATATCTACCTTCCGGACCAATCACAGTGGTATGAAGCGATTCATAACCATTGGCCTTGGGGGTAGTGATCCAGTCTTTCAGACGCTCGGCAATTGGTTTATGTACATCCGTTACAATAGAATATATCTGCCAGCAAATCTGTTTTTCCTTTTTTAATGGAACATCTACTATAATTCTGACGGCGAACAGATCGTAAATTTCCTCGAATGGAACATTCTTCGTTTTGATCTTATTGGCAATAGAATAAATGGATTTTGGACGGCCGGTAGTTCGATAAGGGAAACCAATTTCCTTAAGCGCATCGTTGAGTGGTTTCAAGAACTCATTGATGTATCTGGTTCGTTCGGCTTTGGTTTCCTGTAATTTCCGGGCAATCTCCCCGTACATTTCCGGCTCGGTAATTTTCATCGCCAAATCCTGAAACTCCGTTTTAAAGCTGTACAGGCCGAGTCGATGGGCCAAAGGAGCGTATATGAAGGTAGTTTCTGCTGCGATTTTAAGCTGTTTGTGCCTGGGCATTGCCCCTAATGTACGCATATTATGCAAGCGATCAGCCATTTTAATTAGTACTACGCGAACGTCTTCAAGAAGGGTTTTGAGTACTTTTTTAAAATTTTCAGCTTGGGGGCTGGCTACATTGTATAGCCCGTCCAGTTTAGTAAGCCCGTCTACAATAAGGGCAATGCGTCCGCCGAATCGGTCGTGAATTTCCTTTAGAGTAACTTCTGTATCTTCGACCACATCATGCAGGAGAGCGGCAACGATTGCCGTTGGGCCAAGTCCGATTTCCTCGGCACAGATTCGAGCTACTTCGATGGGATGAAGGATATATGGTTCGCCTGATTTTCTTCTCTGTTTACTATGTGCCTCGACGGCAATCTCATAAGCCATACGAATATTGTTTCGATCAGTATTATCCATTTTGGCCTTGATCGATTTCAGCAGCTTGCGATAAGCATGCATGATGAGTTTTTTCTCTTCTTCCTGATTCAGGACAGTTCCTGGCATTGTAGTCTGTTTCATCCTTCTAAGTATATCACAATGAAGCTATTTATAAACCTCAAAGTTGATAACTGGCTTTCTATTTATAGCAAAGTAAGAGGAAATATTGATTATATCCAGTTTTAAATATCTAAAAATGCTTATTGAAATTTAATAGGAGAGTAATTCGGTCACTTTCGGGAAAAAACTAAAATTTTTATAAAATATTTCTCCCTGAGAACTGGCATTTTTTAGGAAAAAGATCATATCTTTGCAACGCTTTTGAAGCAAGGGGCTGTTTTAAATCGTAAAATAGTCTTTTTAATACTTGAAATTACTTGTTTTCTGAGTACTTTGAAAAAGTCAAAGTTTCAAATTGCGGGTGTGGTGAAATTGGTAGACACGCTAGACTTAGGATCTAGTGCCGCAAGGCTTGGGGGTTCGAGTCCCTCCACCCGCACTATATTTATATGCTTTTGAAAGCTGCATAAGGTACTTTTCGATAGTATATAATGTAAGCGTCCCGAATACATCTATAAGGAGGTTTTGTACTTTTTAAGCTGGGACAATTCATTTATAGAGTATCCTTTCTACTATACATCCTGCCTGCCATATAGACTTCGAGACCACTTTTATTCTTTTATAAATTCTGTGAATTTACAGACGCAGATTTATCTTTAGAATTATTTTTTATCCAAAATTAATTTCCAATATGCCAAACTTCGTTCGGGAAGATAAAGAAAACCTAAGTGCACAGTTGACGATGACCCTTGAAAAAGGGGATTATTTGCCAAAGCTGGATGCAGAGTTAAAGAAATATCGTAAAAAAGCCCATATGAAAGGTTTCCGAAAAGGAAAAACACCTATGGGGGTGATTCGTAAAATGTATGGACAAGCTATTCTGGCCGAAGTAATTAACGATGCATTGCAAAAAGAGTTGACTAAATATCTGACCGACGAAAAGATTGAAATACTCGGACAGCCATTGCCTTCAGAAGATCAAAAAGAACTGGATTTTGATGTGAACAATTTGGGAGCCTTTGAATTCAAATTTGATCTTGGTCTCGCTCCGGAATTCGAACTCAATGGCTTGAGCGCTGATTCCACTTTTCAAAGATATGCTGTAGAAGTATCTGCTGAAATGCTCGACAAGGAAATAGAACAGGCCAGGAAAAAATTTGGAAACCATGAATCCGTTGACGATGCCATTCAAGATGATGATATAGTGACGCTGAATGCGGAAGAGTTAGAAGCTGATGCTATCAAGGAAAATGGATGGGCCTCGACTTTTGATATTTTAGTAAATCGCATTGGTGATGAAGGTGTGAAAAAAGAAATTCTATCTAAAAAAATAGGGGACAAAATTCGATTCAATGTTTTTGAACTGGAAATGAACAGCAATCCGGAGTCTGTTAGAAAGTATCTGTTAAACGTTACTGAAGCCGATGAAGCTGTAGAGATTGGTGAAAACTTTGAAGGAACTATTCAGGAAATAAAAAGACTGGCGCCTGCTCAACTCGATCAGGAGTTCTTCGATAAAGCTTTTGGAGAAGGAAATGTGAAATCAGAAGAAGAAGCCAGAGCAAAATACGAAGAGGAAATTTCCAAATACTATGATAAACAAGCCGAAAGCCTGCTTTTCAGAGATTTTCAGGATTTTCTTTTAGAGCAAAATGATATTAGCCTTCCGGATGAATTCCTGAAACGATGGATCAAAACCTCTAATGAACAAGCAAGCGATGAAGTTATAGAGCAAGAGTATGAAAATTTCTCCAAAAACCTCCAGTGGTCACTGATCAAAGGAAAAATCGTAAGCAAATTCGAGCTAAGTGTTTCGGAAGAAGAGATTTTTGAAGGATTTAAAACCCGTGTACGACAATACTTCCAGGGTTATGGTAATGAGCACATTGTTTTGAATACGGCTAATCGCTTGATGGAAGATCAAAAGCAGGTAGAGCAACTGTATCAGGAATTAATGAGCGACAAATTATTTGAAGTGGTCAGAGATATTGTTAAGGTTGAAGATAAAAAGATTGAGGCAGAAGCATTTGATGAAGTAATCAAAAAAGCACATGATGAAGTAATAGCTGCTCAGCAAGCCGCTCAGTTAAGTACCACATCGGAGGAATCGGAAGAAGCCACTGAAGCAGAAGAAATTACAGAAGATATCAGCTAGTAATCTATCGCCTTTCCCTTCGCTACTCGCTTGTCGATTTTTGAAAAGCGAGTAGCGAATTCATTTTTTTTCAAACTTTCCTACCATAAATTGTTATACATTTTATATTTGTCCCGTAAAACATACTGGAGGCGCGTGTTGTTTCTTGCATGAGCATCCTGAATTTCACCCGATTTAAGGGTATGATGCCCTATTTTGTTAATTTTTAAACCAAAAGAAATGTTTGATAAGAACGAGTTTATGAAGTACGCTACCATGCATAAAGGCATGAGTAGAATGCATCTTGAAAAATATTTTGAAAAATCGACTCCTACTACTGTTCCGAATATTCAAGGTTTTACGCCTACGGTAATTGAAGAGAGACAAATGAATATTGCCGCGATGGATGTATTTTCCAGATTGATGATGGATCGAATCATCTTCATGGGAGTACCGGTAAATGACTATGTAGCAAATGTTATCCAGGCTCAGTTATTATTCCTAGAGTCTGTAGACCCTAAACGGGATATTCAGATGTTTATCAATAGTCCGGGAGGTTCGGTCATTGCTGGTTTGGGAATTTATGATACGATGCAATATGTTTCTCCGGATGTAGGAACGATCTGTACAGGGATGGCGGCTTCTATGGGAGCAGTACTCCTGGCTGCCGGAACCAAAGGCAAACGCACCTGTCTTTATCATAGCCGGGTGATGATTCACCAGCCATTAGGCGGTATGCAAGGGCAAGTTTCTGATATGGAAATTTCTTACCGTTTGATCAAGGATATGCAAAAACAACTTTACGATATTCTTGCTCATCATACTGGCCAAACCTACGAAAAGATTGAGAAAGACTGTGATAGAGATAACTGGATGGTTGCTTCGGATGCCAAAAAATACGGCCTGATTGACGAAGTTCTGGATCGAAATAATCCAAGAAAAGAAGAAGCTTAAACTTATAGCTTTTGCAAATAAAATTCCATCAGGTCCACAGCTGATCTGATGGAATTTTTTCATAAAGACTTCAAAGAAAGGCCATAAATGCAAGTATTGATGCAGAAGATTTGCTGTAATAGTCTTAATAAATACTACTAAAATGAAGTCTTGTCTCTTTTTATGGCATCATTAGAGCTAAATTTTTGGTAAATTTGCAAACTAGCCTATACCAGCAGTCGGTTTTTTATAGTTATTATTTGAAAAACACTGCTGCATAATTAAAAATTGAAATGAAAAGAAGCAAAAATAGTTACAGATGTTCTTTTTGTGGTCGTGATAAAACAGAGGCTCTTATATTAATTGCGGGAATTGACGGTCATATTTGTGAAGTCTGTGTTGAACAAGCCGAAGAAATTATTCAGGAAGAGTTGTATTCGGGAAAACGGGAGAAAGTAGCCGATGATTTCTTCCTTCCGGAGGCTGTAACACCTGTAGAAATAAAAAAACACCTTGATCAATATGTGATCGGACAGGATGAGGCTAAAAAATTTCTTTCTGTAGCCGTGTATAATCACTATAAAAGATTAAGGCAACCTGCAAATGACGAAGTAGAGATTGAAAAATCCAACATCCTATTTGTTGGCCGGACGGGAACGGGTAAAACCTTATTGGCCAAAACGATTGCCAAATTTTTGAATGTTCCTTTTTCCATTGTAGATGCTACCGTATTTACCGAAGCAGGTTACGTTGGAGAAGATGTAGAAAGTATCCTAAGTCGTTTGTTACAGGTTTGTGACTATAATGTTGATGCAGCTCAAAAAGGAATTGTTTATATTGATGAGATTGATAAAATCGCTCGTAAAAGCGATAATCCATCAATTACGAGAGATGTTTCTGGTGAAGGCGTACAACAAGCAATGTTGAAAATGTTGGAAGGGACGGATGTCAATGTGCCACCACAAGGAGGCAGAAAGCATCCGGAACAAAAAATGGTCAAAATTAATACACATAATATTTTATTTATTTGTGGAGGGGCCTTTGATGGTGTAGAAAAAATTATTGCTCGTCGCGTCAATACTCAGGTAATTGGCTTCAATGCTAGCGAAAAAGAAAAAGTGGATCGCGAAAATCTTTTGCAATATATTTCGCATCAGGATTTGAAATCTTATGGTTTAATACCTGAACTGATTGGCCGCCTGCCGGTACTGACTTATCTGGAGCCACTTGATTTGGAAGCTTTAAAGCGCATTCTTACAGAGCCCAGAAATTCACTGATTCGACAGTACGAACGTCTGTTTGAATTAGAGGGAATTAAATTGACCTTTACAGATGGTGCTAAGGAATTTATTGCTGAAAAAGCTTTGGAGTTTAAACTTGGAGCAAGAGGTTTGCGTTCGATTTGTGAAGCAATTATGACGGATGCCATGTTCGAATTACCTTCGCAAAAAGATATTAAGCATTTTGAAGTCACCAGTTCTTATGCGAAAGAAAAATTGAGTCGATCTAAACTGAGTAAACTTAAAGTAGCTTAAAGCAATAAATTTTTATACAATACGAGTCATCCCGGATTTTCGATAAGGAAATCCGGGATTTCTTTTTTAAGAGCCTCTCGGTAAATTAAAACATTCGACCCTGCTAAAAATACGTTTGTAAATTACTATATAGTAAAAAACAGAATCACTTTATTATCAAAAAGAACAAAATCACATCCGCGATATTTTCTCTTTTGTTTTTGCAGATCATCCTTCCCGATAACATTCCGTCAATAGTAAAAATCGTTTAAATAAATACCAAAAAAAATAAACCATTGCCCTTGCTCAAAATAGCGAATAAGCTCCTGTGGGTATAAGTATATTCTCTAATAAGTAAGTCCAATCCGAAATAGCCCAGACAACCTTTCGCAATTACAATTCGTTCTCTTTGAGGTAAAACGATTCACATTTTTCGCAATCGAGCCGCTCCTTGCGACAACCTTTTTACACTATGGCTAAGAAAACCTGCTTTCTGCTAATACTACTGATCAGCTTCATTGCCTGTACCCCCAAACAGCAAAAAGCGTTTTCTCCTTTACAAGCCAGGCAAATCCTAAAACTACAGGAACGAATTTCTGAAGCTTCGAGTGATTCCATAATTTTATATTTACATCAGTCTGAACAATTACTGGGTAGCTATGCAAACGTTCCGGATAGTTTGCTGGCTTCACAGCATTATCATAAGGGATTATATTTTTTCAATAATGGGCCTTTGGATAGTGCCGCTATTTATTTCCATCAGGCTATGGATTTCGTTTGGGATTCCATTAGCGTAAAGAAAGAGATGCGTTATTTTCAATATGCCTGGACCGCTTATCGCAGACTCGGACAACATGCCGATTGTATTACCATAATCGATCGTCTAAAAAATCTGGTAGACAGTACAGACTACGAAAAACGAGCCTTGATTTACTATTTCGCAGAAAATACCAGCAAATCCATAAGGGATGCTGACCAGGCAATGCAGAATAATCAACTGCGCAGAGCAATGCTTGAACGGGTAAAGGACAGTACTGGAGTGCTAACTGCTGATGTTTCAAAAATAGAATTAAAACATCTCTTTGCCAATGATTTGTCCGGCGTAATAGAAGATTCCGAAAGACTACTGCCCCAAGTAGCTGTTAATTCGAATAATGATTTGAAACGCTATTTTTTTATTAATTATGGCGCCTATCTTTTTTATGATAAAAAATTCGAACAGGCAAAAAATGCTTATCTGGAAGGTTTAAAAGCCATCCATAAACTTAAGAATAATAAAAACTATTTGGCAAATGCCTATTCCAATCTCGCTGAAGTACATCTTGAGTTAAAAAATTATCCGCTTGCAAAGAGTTATCTTGATTCCGTTGATATGCTGGGGATGGAAAATATTTCCCAATATTATCGACGTAATACCATGCGGTATAAATTGCGTATGTTTTTAGAATCCGGGGTTTCTGATGACAATGCCTTGAGGTATCTGGATACGATTTTTGAAGCAGAAGATAAAATTTATTTAAGCCAAAAAGAGGTAGAATTACGCGAGTTAAGTATCAACAAAGAAATACAAAAAGACCTGGAGGACGACCGTCGGGAAGATCAGATCAAAAACCGGGATCGATTGAGAATTGCTTTAGTGCTTGCAATCCTTACCCTGTTTATTACTTATCTCATCTTTCGTCAACGGAAGTTCACTTTTGACAAAGAGCGTTTACAAATGCAACAAAGACTTTTGCGCTCTCAGATGAATCCGCATTTTACTTTTAATATCCTGTACGCCATTCAAAATCAAATCAAAAAAGAACCGCAAAGTGCTAAAGATTATCTGTTGAAATTTTCTCGTTTATTACGCCTCATCTTGGAAAATTCCACCCGCAATTATGTGCAGCTTGAAAAAGAACTGGATGCTTTAAAAGGATATCTGGACTTGCAATTATTCCGGTTGCCTGCTAAGTTTGATTATGAAATCAATTTGCGAAATATTGAAGAAGATGATTTGATTTTTATTCCTCCAATGCTTCTCCAACCACTCGTAGAAAATAGCATTGAACACGGTTTTTCGGGAATTGACTATAAAGGCAAAATCAAAATTTCTTTAGAGCAACAAGACAAATTTCTATTTTGCGAAATAGAGGATAATGGTCGGGGCCTGACCACAACCGAACTTAAAAACAACTACTCTACCTCCACAAAGCTAATTTCCGATTTTTTAAAAAAGATAACCAAAACCGGACTAAGTTTCACTAATAAAAGCGATAGTCAGCGAAATGGTTTGATTATTCAGTTTTTAATTCCTTATAAACTCACAGACAATGATGAAAGCGATTTTGATTGACGATGAAGCGTCGGTAAGAGCAGATATTCGAGAAAAAATACTGGATTGCTTTAGCAAGGATATTGTGATTGTGGCAGAAGCAGATAATGTTGCTTCGGGCCTGCAAGCTATCCAAAAATTCGAACCAAACTTATTATTACTGGATATTCACCTTTCTGATGGTACGGGCTTCGATCTGTTACAAAAAAGTGCATTTAAAGATTTTGAAGTAATTTTCATTACCGGTTTTGATCAACATGCTATTAAAGCCATCAAAGTTGGCGCACTGGATTATATTTTAAAACCCGTTGATGATCTAGAGTTTCGGGAAGCCGTTCAAAAAGCACTGGATAATAATAAAAAGGAAAAGCATCTGGAAAAACTCATCGAGATTTCTTCCGAATATTTTAAAGGAGTTGAAAAAAAGCGAGTGATCTTAAAAACCACGGACACTGTTTATGCCATCTATGAGGACGATATTATTTATTGCCGTTCGGATGGTAATTATACTACTTTTTTTACACAACAATTAGAAAAAATAGTCATTTCCAAACCCATTAAAAGGGTAGAAGAAATACTTTCTGAACATACCTTTATTCGCTGCCACCAATCTTATATCGTTAATAAAAAACATGTACTCAAATATAATAAGCAGGGGGTGCTGATTGTCCATCTGGATTTTAAGATTCCGGTTTCCAGTCGGAGGCGGGATTTTGTACTTAAGAAAATTTTCGATTGAGTTTTTTTCGAATATGAAAAATAACTCTACGAAAATGAATTTAATGAAGGCGCTTTTACAATGCACCGTAGTTCTAAAATCAAATCAGTTTATTTTTATACGGACTAAATCATTTTGAGCTGTATTCAATTTGATGATGTTGAACACGTAATAGATTTCTTTTAACAAGAAGATAATTAGGCAATGTTTTTTGTTTGATTATCTGAAATAAATTATTAATTCATGAGACTATTGAATTATTTACTCTTGCTTTTACTTTTTACCACAGCCTGCCAAAATAAAAATGAACGGATTGATCTGGAACCCGATCCTGAAATTATTATCGCCGAAACCAGTAATGTAGAGGAAGAAACCAATACCACAGCACAGAGGTCTAAGGATGAAAAGCCAGTCAACATACTGGAACTTCGTATGCAATGGGTTTCTTATCTTACAGGAAGGGTGCTTCGTTATAATAATACAGCGCGATTGGAAGTCTTACAATTATTACCGGAAGGGACCGAGGTCATCGCTTTGGAAGATTTGTTAGAGAATAGAAATCCTACTGAATTCAGTAGCAGTTTTATTGATATGCTGGAGCTCTTTATAACGATTATAGACGAGAATGGCAAACCCGGATTAGCCGAAGATTCGCCTCCGGGAGGTGGAGGAGGCAGTAGTAGCAACCCCACATTAGAATTAGTTCAATTGTTTTTGGATTATGTACTCAACGAAAATTGCATAGAGCTATATTTTCCAAAAGGTTTAAGTTTTACTCCTGAGTTTGAAATTACCTCTACTGCACATCCCCTAACGCTCGAAAATGAAAATTATGGTTATTTACGATATTACGAGCCAATTTTAATCGGTGAAGAAGAAATATTAGTTGAGGAAATTACTTTTAATCCTACATATTTGAATCAGGCTGACAATATTATCATCGCCCGTCCGGTAAGACCGGATTTCATACCAGACTCCCAGGCGGCTTGTAATTATGAACAGTACCAGGATATTGATTTTACTTTGTTTCCGCTTTAAAACAACTCATCAATAGAGATATGAGCCCGTTCGAATTTTAATATTTCTAAAGGGATTTATAGAATATTGGGTTTTAGGTATTGGGCTTTCCGGGATCGCTCAATACCTAAGCCCAAAGTCTGATACCTGATACCTGCTTAAATAGCGATATCATGTTCCATTTCACGGTGGAGCTTAAGCAAAATTCGGGATGCATTTTTCGCTCCCTTTATTACAGTTTTTAATTTAAGGCCTGCGAATTTGAAAAGAAGCCAGGCACATTATTATTAGTGTTTGCGACAAGTTGAATATCTATACACCTTTATCCTTGAAATCAGTCTGTCACCTTCGTACTACTATTAATGTGCAAGCTTTAAAAGGAAGCTCTAAAAGAAAACCATGAATGAACAATTATTCCAGGTGCTCAGAAAACTTATTTCAAAAAATGATATTCGCGTCAATCAGAAAGAATTAAAACGTCTACTACTCAGTCAGCCCTCTTATCCAAGTCTGTACGCCCTAACCAGGGTACTCAATCATTTTAAAATTAATTCAATCGCACTAAGACTTCCAACAAATGAGGAAACGATTCGGCAATTACCTGCTTGCTGGATTGCTCAGGTCGAACAAAATGAGGGAAGTGCATTAGTCCTGATTGAAAAAAAAGGACAGAAATATTATCTCTTTAATGCTATCGACAAAGTGAAAGCATTAAGTGAAGCCGATTTTTTAAAAATATGGAAGGGCGTTTTGCTTGCAATAGAAAAGGATGAAGCAACTATAGAAGAAAAATACTATATACTTACAAAACTCAATCAATGGGTATTGATCCTTTCCGGAGTCGCTTTAATCATATTTTTTTCATACTCCTTAAGTACTTTTTTTCCAGTTGCACATTTTTTGTTGAGTATTTCGGGATTCGCCATCAGCATACTGATCATGGGGCATGAATTGGGATTACAACTCAGGCGAACCGATCGAATTTGTAATCGTTCCGAAAAAACCAGTTGTGATGCGGTGCTTCATTCCAGAGGCGCCCATTTTTTAGGCATCTTAAAACTAAGCGATATGAGTTTGCTCAGTTTTTCGACCTTTATTCTGGTTTGGGTATTAATTCTCCTGACTGGTAGCAATAATTATTCAATAATGGTTTGCTTAAGTTTACTGGCAATCCCGATGCTTGTTTATTCTTTGTATCATCAGGCTCGGCTAATCAAAAAATGGTGTCCCTTATGTTTAGGTCTTGGCATTATTTTAGGGTTACAGGCGATTTCAATTTTTAGTTTAACTACTTTTTCTTTCTATATTTCCTTACAAGAGATTTTCTTCTTTGCAGTTAGTTTACTATTAACCAGTAGCATTTGGTTTTACTTAAAGCCATTATTAAAAGATCAATTGGCTTATCAACAATTACAGATAGACTATAACGCGTTTAAATTCAATTTCCCTTTTTTTAAGACTATTTTGGAAAGTGAACAATCTTTAATCCATTCTGTAGACATTCCTCAGGAAATAGTATTTGGAAAGCTTAACGCTCCTTTGGAGATCATTCTCATAAGCAACCCGCTTTGTTTTTTCTGCAAAGAGGTACATCAACTTATGGAAAGAATTTTGGATCAGGAAGCAGCAGATCAGGTGAAGGTTATCATTCGCTTTAGTATTAATATAAATGATCGGGAGAGTATTGATTTTCGAATTGCGCATCAACTCATTTCCGTTTACCATACTCAGGGGGCTCTGGCTTGTAGAAAATTAATGGCTCAGGTTTATCATGAAGATTTCAATCCGGAGCGATGGATTTTGGAGCAAAAAACGAATCCTTCAGAAAAATATCAACAGGTATTAGAACTTCAATACGAATGGTGTCTGGCAAATGAAATACATTTTACTCCTGCCCTATTCCTTAACGGCAAAGCCTATCCGGATAAATATCAAAGTCAGGATTTGATTTATTTTATCGATGAACTCATCGAACATCATACTGGTGTATTTGTCTAAACTTTCTGCATAAAATCATCCCAAAATAAATACGGAGAAAATCTATTGCCTTGCAAGACCGGGTACAAATTGCAAGTATCCGTAAAAAGGTTTTAAGTATTCTGAACTAAAAAATAATAATCATGCTAAAAAATATTTTAAAGCTCAATGGAGCCAAGGTGCTAAACAAAATCGAGCAGCAATCTATTGGTGGCAGCAGCCCAAGTATACCTTGCCTCTCTTTCGAACAATGTCTGGGTACTTGTATTAACTTTGGAATTTATTGTTTCTCTGGTCCCATGCAGCCGGATGGTTCAATATGCTACAGTTGTGTATCAATAGAAGAAACATCAATAAAATAATCTTAAAACTATTTTACTCAAATAAAAAACTCCTACGCTTATACAAGCACAGGAGTTCCACATTTTTAAATGGTAGCAATTATTTTTATACTAAGTAGTTGACCTGAAATATGTCGATACTAATTTCTGAAGATCCATTGAATTAGTATCGATCGTATTTTTACAACTGCTTAATTGGAAAACAATTTATTGTAGGCATCTTTCAGATGTTTTCTGGCAAAAAAGATTCGACTTTTAATCGTCCCCATAGGTAAATCCAGTTGCTTAGAAATCTCTTCATAAGAATAACCAGTGTAATACATCAAAAAAGGTGTTTTGAAACGATCATCAATATCCGCGATAAGCCTTTCAATTTCCTGTACATTCATATCGACTTCCGTTGTATTCTCTGCTGCCTTCTTACCAAAAAAATAACCACCTACACCTTTCGCCAATATATTTTGAAAGCGTTTTTGCTTTCTGTAATTATTGATAAAAGTATTTCGCATAATGGTTTTTAACCAGGCCGTGAAATTAGTTCCTGAACTGAACTTCTCCTGGTTCTTCAAAGCCAGGAATACCGTATCCTGATAAAGGTCTTCGGCATCACTATTATTTTTGGTCAAACTTAAAGCAAAAGAAAGGAGTTGTTTGGTACTCAATTGGAGATTCTCCGAAAAATCGAAGGATATATGATTAGTTGGATTCATGATAAATTGATTTATAGTAAAGTAAAATTGTTTTCTAGCCCGTCTGAATCATTCCTGCTGAGCTATCCCAGAATCGTATCACTCTGGTTGTTTTTGATTATCTTACCATAATCCGAGTTAGTATTAGTGCAAATTTACCCTATATTTAAAGATAACCTTGCTTATTCTCACCAAACAGGCTATTAATTAGATGAATTGTCATTTTTTCAGGATGAACTGTGAGCCCGTTCAGGACTGTTAAATTGCCCGTCTAATTGATTGAAAATGAGTCGTTTGCAATAAAAAGTTGAATTGATTTTGAAATGCAGAATATAATACTATTAAAATTTGTTTAGACGGAAAATTATTGCATAATTCTATTTATATACAGATTATTATTTTATATTGTGATATGGGTGTATAAACATGTAATGTTGAAACATTTTTTAACCAACTAAATATTTTTATTTATGAATTCGATAATTGGACTAGGCAAATATCTTTATGCTTTACCGATGGCTATATTTGGAATTATGCACTTCCTGGCAGCTGATCAGATGGCGGCCATGGCTCCCGGCGGCAAATTCATGGTCTATTTTACAGGGCTTGCCCTCATCCTGGCAGGGGTAAGTATTATTATTGGAAAAATGGATAAACTGGCCTCGGTTTTACTGGCATTGATGCTCCTCTTATTCATTATTCCACATGCTCAAAATATGGCGAATGATGAAGGGGAGATGATCAACATACTTAAAAATGTTGCTTTAGCCGGAGGGGCTTTACTATATGCCGCGCAAGCGAAAGATAATGCAGTTATTGGATAAGAGGATGAGTATTTCTTACCTTCGCATTAATGCGATTTTTTTTGGATTTATCTTATAGAGGAACAGCATATAATGGTTGGCAGATTCAACCCGATGCTCTTACTATTCAGGAGACTTTGGAAGGTGCTTTGTCAACCATTTTGCATGTACCAATTGAAATTGTTGGTTGTGGGCGAACAGATTCTGGAGTACATGCCAAAGGATACGTTGCTCATTTTGATTATACAGGGATTTTTCCGGAAGACTTCTTAAAGAGAATAAATAAGTGCCTTCCCGAAGATATTGTGATTCACAGGATATACGAAGTGGATTCTGAGCTACATGCCAGGTTTAATGCAAGCCATCGAGCCTACGAATATCATATCGTTTTTGCCAAGACACCTTTTGAGATTGATACCGCTTTTCATTTTCCCTTTATAAAAGAAGTGGATTTTGAAAAACTGCAAGCAGCAGCCAAACTACTTTTAAACTACGAGGCCTTTTTTCCCTTTTGCAAGACGAATACCCAGGTCAAAACAATGCGTTGTGAATTGTTTCGTTCAGAATGGGAAATTGATCAGGCAAATGGAAAAATGGTTTTTCATATAGCTGCTAATCGGTTTTTACGGGGAATGGTGCGTTTGATCGTTGGAATGTGCCTGAATGTAGCTATAGGGAAACTCAGCCTCGAAGAGGTAAAGGAAGCGATGGATGAACAAAAGCGTTTACCTAGAAGTTTGAGCGTCCCACCGCAAGGCTTATACCTGGTGGATATCCGGTATTGATTTAAAGACTTGTCCTTTGAATTTCAAATAAGAAAATAAATGCTCACCAGAACTTCCAGGATGGTTTTTTCTTGACCGGGGCAAGCAGGGGCTTCGGAATTGTTCCCTTCTGTAATGTCAAAAATTCATTGTGCCTGGCACCAAACCTTTTCGGATATGCTTCAGCCGTATTAAAATCCATAACCAGAGGTCTTCCCGCATGGCTTTGCAAAAAATTATCGATCAAATAATCATAGGCATTCATTTGTTCCCCCTGGGGTGTGGTTGCTGCTACTAATTGCATAACCCTTCCCTGACTATAGATAAAAAATGCAGCACTCAATAAGTCTTTGTGCTGATCCATTACTCCAAAAGTTGCTCCCCAACCACGATGCAGGGCATTGTACATGATGCGTTGATAGGCGTGGAAAGCGTAATTATTTTCAGGGGTATCGGGCGAGTTATCTTTAAAGAGCCCGGCAATTTTTTCCGGTTTGACATTCGAAGAGGGCAAGAGTTTTTTCTTATCATTCGATTTTAGAAAACGCATCAGATCCGGTGAATATTTAGCCGAAAGAACAGTGTAGGGCTCAAGCAGTAATAATTGATAATTATTTTTAGCTTCAACCGAAAAGCCACTGCTTTCTGTCAAATGAATACCTTCATTCAGGCGAATACTAATATTTTCGTATTGATTCGGAATAGCATCCAAAAAAGCATTAACCCTTCGGTGAGAAAGTAGATTTATAGAATAAATTCCCGCTTCTCTAAGCAATGGGGGTTGTTCCAACAGATCCTTCCTTTCGGTAAGAAAAAGCGGTAAAACAGATTCATAGTCGCCTTCTATAAGGCCGTCCCATTCTTTGGCAATAGTATCCAGATACCATTTATATCCGAAAACATTTCCATTTGTAGCATAATGAACACAGCTGTTCCATTTGACTTTATCAATCTCTGCATGTGGGATGAGCCTGATTTCCATTTATTCTATTTTGAAAAATGTAAACAAGCTAAAGGGAGCAAAGTTTATTATAATGCTTGAATGTAAAAACATACAAATTTAGCAACAAGAATCGTCTATTGGTTTTTAACACTTGAATTTCGAAAAAACGGCGAAAGACGAAAAACAAATAACTTTCCTGCAAATATCTAAATACTCGATCATTATTGCCCCCAAGTTGATTTACCAATACACTTAATTGATAGAATAAGCTTGCTATTCACTCAACTCCACGCTTACACCAACATAGAAGTTTATTGGTAATCCCGGATAAAAATATCTTGGGGCATTTCCACCAAAGCTTCCGGCATTGATCAGGATCATGGAAGCATATTTTTCATTCCAGACATTATTGATCCCTCCGAAGAAGTCAATTGCCCATTTTTGTGCAAACTCCTTTCGATAACCTACTTTGAAATCGAGCAAATGATAAGCATCGGAGAAAATAGAATTATCATCGCGCATGGGCATGGCATCTACGAATCGGTAAATAAAATTCCCGTATAAATTATTGAACTGGTATCTGCCACCGATATTTAATAAATGTGGGGCGGTGCCTGTTAGTTGATTTCCAGAATAATCGTTATCCCGGTCAATAAATTCCTCAAAGGTATAATCTGCATAAGTATAATTGAGAAAAGGAACGATTTTTCCATTTGAAAGATGGATAGCATATTCCAGAGCTAATTCTAATCCATTATGATTGGTTTTACCGGCATTAATACCAATGAACTGGTCAAAGTCTGTACGCTGAGCTACTACTAAATCATTGATTTGCATCGAGTACACAGATAGTCGATAATCTAAAGATTGGGTGGAGCCTTTGACCGCAAATTCATAATTCCAGCCTTTTTCCGGAACGATCATCGTATTGAGAGCTCCGTTGGGAAGGAGTGTTTCCTCAACCGTTGGTGGAGAAAAACCATGTGAAGCAGTAGCGGAAATATGAATGTCTTTATTTAACCACCGGCTTAGGTCGACGCCAATATTGAAAAAGGGAGACCAGATAGCCGGAAAGGCTTGTAAACTGCTGGGTGTATCATTCAAATCGAAAAAGACACGTCTTTGATAACGGGTAAGATTGTAGTTAAGCCCGGCAGTCGCCTGAATACTGTAATTGAAATTCATTTTCAACTGGGAAAATAAATTATAAAGATTTCGGTTTTCACCATTATCACTCAGGATATCCAGCCGATTTCCCTCCCCATCCGTATCGTAAATTTGCCAATCGTAATCCTCATCAAAGAATTCACCTCCAAGGTGAAAGTCAAAATAGTCCATAAAATCGAACCAGTGATAATTTTTGTAAGCCAGTTCGGAGCGCAAACCTTTTATAATAGACGTTTCTCTAAGAATATTGAAAGGCCTTACTTCGTAGGATTGACGGGTCGTTGCATAAACACTGGAAATTTGCTTAATACCGGTATTTCCAAAATAGGATATGTAAGAAGCGCCGGCAATTATTTTCCGATTATTTTCATTTCCCTGTGCTCTTTGCCAGATAAAAGCTGCTTTTTCAGGATTATCAGCAAAATCGGTACTGTCGAGTGAACTGGGAATTTGCGCATTCAGATTGGTATAGTTTGCAAAAAAATTGATGGTTTCATCATCTTCTCCCAATTTGAATTTCCCAAATCCTGTAAAGCTGTAACGATCATAGCGATTATTTTCCCGGTAGCCATCATTATGAGTACGGTTGAAGTTTAGATTTAGAATACTCCTGTCTTGTTTTTTCCGATGGATATTTAGCGTATTGCGGGCAAGGCCAAAAGAACCTCCTGTACTGCTCAATGTGTAAACATTCTTATCCTCTTCAATATCGTCATTAACCTGCAAGTTAATCACACCTCCTAAACCGGCACCATGTATACTGGATGAAGGGCCTTTATATACTGTAATGGCATCGATTATACTTAAATCAATGTCTTCCAGACTTGTCTCGCCAGAACCATTAGTCAGTGGAATGCCTTCCATATATGCTTTGATTTTTGCTGTTCCGAAAAGATTGCGATTGCCAATACCGCGAATGCTTATTCGATTGGTATTGAGTGCGCCCGAGTGCATAAAGACTCCGGGCACCGTATTGAGTACCGGAGCTATACTAGCATCGTTGTTAAGGCCGATTTCTCTTTTACTGAGATGCGTAATTGCCGGATGGATTTTATAATCTTTTCGGGTAGCAGTCAGATAGATACTCATAATAGACTCAGTGGCAACCGCAATTTCAGTATCCAGTTTTACTGCTGCAAGCGAAGTATCTATAGTCACTCTTTGAGTTTTGTATCCGGTATAACTAATTTGCAGGACAGGAGAGGAAGTCTGGATGGCAAACCTGCCATCGGTATCGGTAATGGTTCCGCGATTGGTATTGAGGATTGAAATACTGGCCCCAACCATAGGTTCTCCGGTTTCCTGATCTACTACAGTACCGGTGACTTTTGTTTGACCCAAAAGCGATAAAGGAGTGAGTAGTAGAACGAAAAAGAATGGATATAGAGAAAACTTCATAGCAGTTTATTTATTAAAAAAGGCCAAAAACGGGAAAACCCGATTAATGGCCTTTTAGATATATTTTTAATTAAACGGCAAGGATTAAACTACTGCTGTGCTGTATAGTGGAAAATCTAATATAAACTCGTTGACCTTCCGTTTGGTCTGTTCAAGCAAATCAGTATTTTCGATATCATTAATAATAGCATCAATCCAGTCCACTACTTGCAGGCAATGTTCCTGTTTAAAACCGCGAGTGGTTATTGCCGCTGTTCCGATACGAATCCCTGAAGTTACAAATGGAGATTGAGTATCAAATGGAACCATGTTTTTATTGATCGTAATATCTGCTTTGACCAGGGTGTTTTCGGCTTGTTTTCCAGTTACCCCTTTGGAACGCAGATCGATCAGTATCAAATGATTATCAGTTCCTCCACTAATGATTTTATAACCTTTTTCTACAAAAGCATTAGCCATAGCCTGAGCATTTCGGATCACTTGTTCGCCATAGTATCTAAACTCTGGTTGGAGCGCTTCTCCAAATGCTATGGCTTTAGCTGCGATGACATGTTCCAAAGGACCGCCCTGCATCCCTGGGAATACACCACTATTCATAATTGCGGACATCTTGATTGGATTTCCTTTTTTGGTAGTTCGCCCCCAGGGGTTATCGAAATCTTCCCCCATCATGATGATACCTCCCCTTGGGCCCCTTAACGTTTTATGCGTCGTCGAAGTGATGATATGGCAATGTTTCATGGGACTTTTGAGTAATCCTGTTGCAATAAGTCCCGCCGGATGAGCAATGTCAGCTAGTAAAAGTGCTCCGACTTTATCCGCAATCTGGCGAAATCGTTTATAATCCCAGTCTCTGGAATAAGCACTTGCTCCGCAGATAATTAGTTTGGGCTTCACGGCCAGAGCCTTTGCCTCTACTTTATCCATATCAATGATGCCGGTATCTTCTTCTACACCATAAAAATTAGCCTGATAAACTTTGCCGGAGAAATTAACCGGAGAGCCGTGAGATAAGTGTCCACCGTGTGAGAGGTCAAAACCAAGAATTGCGTCGCCAGGTTGTAGAACCGCCAAAAAAACGGCTGCATTTGCCTGTGCGCCGGAGTGAGGTTGTACATTGGCATAAGCAGCGCCGAATAACTCTTTGAGCCGGTCGATTGCCAGTTGCTCGATTTCATCTACGACTTCACAACCTCCGTAATATCGTTTTCCCGGATATCCTTCGGCATATTTATTAGTCAGGCAAGTACCCATTGCATTGATTACTTGTTGACTCGTAAAGTTCTCGGAAGCAATTAGTTCGATACCGTTTCGCTGCCGCTCTAATTCCTTTTGAATTAATGCATTTACAACAGAATCCTGCATCATAATGTTAATATTTGAAAAATTTTAATATTTGGCAAAATTTTCGCCATGAATACTGAGGATCAGATAGTTGAATGTTAAATAAATAACTAAACTATCTTTTTTTCGTAAAACTGTCTGGTCTGTTAGCTAGGATGGCACAAAGTTACAATTTGCGGTTTTGTTTTTTATAAATAATGATAGCAAATTTTTGTCCGATGATCGTTTTTCAAATTCGGGAATCGAATAACTGAAATCGAGAATCGAAAGTCAGGAAACTTTTTTAAATTTGAATTAGATAACCGTGTATGAGACGCTTCAGTTATACTTTACTGATTCTATTTTGCTTATTTTTTGTGAAGGATAGCCTGTTTGCAAAAACAGATAAATATCGGGCTATGTGGAGAGAAGATCCATCGACCAGTATCGTCATTGGCTGGAACCAGGTAAGCGGGACAGGCATGACTGTGCATTACGATATAGAGGATTATGGGAAAAATATTTTAGCCTATCAATATACTGCGTTCCCATCAACAAGTAACCGGTCTAAGGGAATGAACAATTATTTTGTGCGAATTCGAAATCTTCTCCCTTCCACCACCTATTATTTTGTCATAAAAGACAGTGAAGGTTGTAGTGAAAGGATGTCCTTCCGTACTGCACCGGATAATCCATACGAGCGATTATCCATTATTGCCGGCGGTGATTCCAGAAACTATCGAAAGGCACGCCAGAAGGCTAATAGTTTGGTAGCAAAGCTGCGCCCCCATTGCATTATGTTTGGCGGGGATATGACCGGCGGAGATAATGCCAGGCAGTGGAATGACTGGTTTGACGATTGGCAGAGGACGATTAGTGCCGAGGGACATTTAACGCCCATTATTGTGACGAGGGGGAACCACGAATATTCGAACAAAACCTTGGTTGATCTTTTCGACATTCCAAATTCCAACGCTTATTATACGCTTAATTTAGGAGGGAATCTATTAAAAATTTATACGCTTAATTCACTGATTCCATCAGGAGGAAACCAGAAAAAATGGCTGGAAAAGGACTTGCAAAATTCCGGGGATTTTATCTGGCGTTTTGCGCAGTATCATTTCGCAATTCGACCGCATACTGCTAAAAAAGCGGAGCGCAATAACCAGTTGCGCGATTGGGCTACTTTATTTGAGCAGTACAAAGTGCAACTCGCAGTAGAATCTGATGCACATTGTGTAAAATGGACGTATCCGATTCGTCCTTCCAGAGCACCGGGTAGTGATGAAGGTTTTATTCGGGATGATGAGAACGGAACGGTTTATATCGGAGAGGGCTGTTGGGGCGCGCCATTGCGCCGGAATAATGACAATAAAAAGTGGACCCGCAATAGTGGAAGTTTTAATCAATTCAAATGGATTTTTGTAGATCAGGATCATATCGAAATTCGAACAATCAAAACGGATAATGCCGACGAAGTAATTGCTGTCGATCCTGCAGACATCTTTAGCCCTCCACCGGGCCTGGATATCTGGAACCCCTCCAAGGGGAATGTGCTAATTATCAACCATTCTTTGGCGCCGGATTTTCAGGATCATCTGGCTGTTAAAGGAATGCCTTCTGACCCGATGTTGTTGGCTAATTTTGAAGCTGTACAAAACGAGGATGGTGTAGTTATAAGCTGGATGACGGAAGGAGAATCTGATCAAAATAAAATATTTGAAATACAATCGAGTAATGATCAAAACTCCTGGCAAACCATTGCGAAAGTTAGTAGCAAAGGCCAGGGAAATCACCAATATGACTTTTTTAAAAATGAAAGTGGAGAAAATGCTCGTGAATTATATTATCGCTTGAGAGAGCACCTGGCTAGTGATCATCATCGGGTTTATGAAGCAAAACCCGCCCGCTTTGCTGCCAATAAAACAAAGAGACTCAATAAGCTTATCCCCGAACGTTCCAATGGTATGATCCGGGCGAAATACGTTTTGGAAGAATCTGCAGATATTGCTATTCGGCTAGTTGACAAACAATCAAAAGTCATTGCCCGCAGTGATTATAAAAACCAGAACTCCGGTAATTATTTACAATCCATTGATATGAAACATTTTCCCCAGGGGCAATATGTTTTAACGATCAAGGCGAACGAGGAGATCATCAAGCGATATCTGGTAGTAAAATAAAAAGCCGCAATTTTAAATAAAATTGCAGCTTTTTATTTCGAAGTTAATATTCAACGTCAATTTCTTAACCTCAAATCCTAGTATCGATAATACTCCGGTTTGAATGGTCCTTCTACTTTTACACCAATATAATCGGCCTGATCTTTACTCAATTCTTCTAGTTCAATACCAATTTTTGCCAGGTGCAACCGGGCGACTTGCTCATCCAGATGTTTGGGTAGCATATAAACTTTGTTCTCGTATTTATCGGAATTTTGCCAAAGTTCTAACTGAGCCAAACACTGATTCGTGAATGAGTTGGACATCACAAAAGACGGATGCCCGGTCGCGCAACCCAGGTTCACCAAACGCCCTTCAGCCAGTACGATCACGTCATTTCCATCGATCGTATATTTATCAACTTGTGGTTTAATTTCTACTTTCGTGCTGCCGTAAGAATTATTCAGCCAGGCCATGTCAATCTCATTATCGAAGTGTCCGATATTACAAACGACTGCCTTGTCTTTCATCGCACGGAAATGCTTTTCGGTGATGATATCTTTATTCCCGGTAGCTGTAACAATAATATTAGCATCTTTTACCGCATTCTCCATTTTCTTTACTGCAAAACCATCCATAGCGGCCTGAAGTGCGCAAATCGGATCAATTTCTGTAACAATTACCCGACAACCTGCACCGCGCAAAGAAGCTGCCGAACCCTTTCCAACATCACCATAACCTGCAACCACAGCTACTTTACCTGCTAACATCAGGTCCGTTGCACGACGGATAGCATCTACGCAAGATTCTTTACATCCGTATTTATTATCAAATTTAGATTTAGTAACCGAATCGTTAATATTGATAGCTGGTAAAGTCAAAGTTCCTTTATTCATCCTTTCATAAAGGCGGTGTACTCCGGTGGTTGTTTCTTCACTCAATCCACGAATTCCTTTCACTAATTCCGGATATTCATCCAGAACCATATTGGTCAAATCACCACCATCGTCGAGGATCATATTCAATGGTTGTCCTCCTTCGAAAGCGTGTAGTGTCTGTTCGATACACCAATTAAATTCCTCTTCCGTCATACCTTTCCAGGCATAAACAGGGATACCAGCAGCGGCAATTGCAGCAGCAGCGTGATCCTGTGTAGAGAAAATATTACAAGAAGACCAGGTCACCTCTGCTCCCATTTCCACTAAAGTTTCAATGAGAACTGCCGTTTGGATAGTCATGTGCAAACAACCTGCAATGCGAGCGCCTTTAAGGGGCTTTGACTCGCCATATTGCTCTCTAAGTGCCATTAATCCGGGCATTTCTGCCTCAGCTAGTTCCATTTCTTTTCTTCCCCAGTCTGCCAGAGAAATATCTTTTACTTTGTACTTTAAATTGGGCTCTATCTTATGCATTTAATTGATTTTATAAAGAAAGTTTTGAAATCGAGTGCAAAAATACGATTTTCTTAGCTTTAATTCAATCACATGCTCTATTACTTGGTTTTATAAGGCTTTGCCTCTCTTTGGGTGATAATAAGCTTAGTAACTGATTAATCATATGTGCCATTATCTCTGGTACAGTTTGTGTTAAATAATTGTAAATCCCTCGATTAGCTGAATTTTTAGAATCGACAACCATGAAATGTAGAATATCCAAACTGCTATTGCTGGGAGTAATAGGTTACCTTTCTTCCGTTTCCTTAAACGCACAAGACAATTATTTTTCTCAAGATTTGATTATTGGTAAATGGATATTAAAGTCTGCACTGTTCAACGGTACAAAGATTGCTTTCGGTGCTACAGATCAGGATATTTCATTCGAATTTTTGATTGATGGAAAAGTCGTATTCATTTCTTCCGAAGGAGAGATTGAAAGGGGGAACTTTGTAATAAAAGAAAATAAACTCATTGATCCTGATGTACCGGAATACCCTAATGCGGATATTTTATCCTTGACAAAAAACGCATTGGTTTTATTAATAAAAAAAGAAGAAGACCGGGTAAAGATGACGTTTGAACCAGTTGCCGATAAAAATTAAAATACTCCTCAAGAAAGTTTCCCGAGGAGCATTTATGATTCAAATTCAACCTTAATCAATTGATCAGGCTTCCTGTAATTGTGCCTGGTATGCAGCGATAAGATTTTTTTGAATATCGTGCGGTACCGGACTGAATTCTGCGAAACTTCGGCTGAATTTTGCGCGTCCTTGAGAGATTGATCTCAAGGTCGAAGAATATTTGTACAATTCTGCTAATGGAACCTTGGCCTTGATTTTTTGATAGTGGCCCTCGGCGCTCATACCTTGAATGATTGCTCTCCGGGTTTGCAAATCACCCATAATATCTCCCATTACTTCATCCGAACAAAGGATTTCCAGATCGTAAATAGGTTCTAATAACTGTGGTGCAGATTGTTGGAAATTATTTTTAAATACCTGTGACGAAGCAATCATAAAGGCCATATCATTGGAATCCACAGGGTGCATTTTACCATCGTAAATGCATACCCGAATATCCCGGCAATAAGAACCGGTCAAAGGACCTTCTTCCATCTTTTGCATGACGCCTTTCTTGATAGCATTGGAATATTTTGAATCTATTGAACCTCCGACAATACACCAGTAGAAGACCATTTTTCCTCCCCAGGGCAATTCTTCTTCTTCCTTATTTCTGACACTGAGGTCTGTTGGGTCTGGCATTCCCTCATAATAAGGCTCAATACGCATATGCACTTCACCAAACTGTCCGGCTCCACCACTTTGCTTTTTGTGACGATAAGAACCATTCGCTGATTTTGTGATCGTTTCGCGGTACTCTATTCTGGGTTCTTCAAAAGTCATCGAGATATTATTGACCTTTTCAATACGGTATTTGATAATATCAAGATGCAACTGGCCTTGCCCGTGCAGTAAAGTTTGCTTAAGCGCTTTGGATTGTTCGACGATTAAGGTAGGATCCTCTTCCTGGATTTGATGCAAAGCTTTCATCAGTTTTTCCATTTCGTTTTTGCTCGGAGGAATCACTGCCGTACGGATTCTCGAAGTTGGGAAATGAATTTTTTCGATCTGATGATCCTTGCCTTTTATAGAGAGGGTTTGATTAGTATGTGTATTCTTGAGTTTTACGGTCACCCCTATATCTCCGGCTCTTAATTCATCTACTTGCTCACGGTTTTTACCGTTAGCTACGAAGATTTGACCGAAACGTTCAGAAGATCTGTTGCTATTGTTAATGAGCTCATCGCCGGGTTTGATAACACCGGAATAAACTTTAAAATAAGTAACCATTCCGATTCTTGGTTCGGACATGGTTTTGAAAACAAATGCAGTCGCCGGACCGGCAGAGTTGCATGGCAAAGTGTTGCCATCTTCGAGCAAAGCTTCCGGGCGATCTAATGGTGAAGGAGCAATATCATTGAGGAAACCCATGATGCGACCGGTCCCCATATTGCGCTCTGCGGAGGCAATAAATAAAGGGAAAAACTCCTGCTCGGCCAAAGCAATTCTCAAGCCTGCAGCTAATTCTTCTTCATTAAGCGCTCCCTCTTCGAAGAATTTCTCCATTAAGGTTTCATCATTTTCGGCGGCAGCCTCCACTAATTGATTGTGAAGTTCCTGAGCTTTTTCAAGCTCTTCTTCCGGAATAGGTTCTTTGACTGGTTTTCCGCCTCCGTCGGGAAATACATACATCACCATCCTTAAGGCGTCAATGATTTTATTAAAACCTATTCCCTGATTGATAGGATATTGGACGGGAATTACTTTGGGGCCAAAGCGTCCAATTGCTTGTTCAAGTGTTCTTTCATAGTCGGCTTTTTCATTATCCAGATGATTAACGACAAAGCAAGCCGGGGTATTAAATTTTTCAACATACTCCCAGGTCAGTTCAGTACCTACCTCTACGCCACTTCTGGCATTTAAGACCATCAGTGCTATGTCCGCTACTTTTAGAGAAGAAACGACCTCTCCTACAAAATCATCAAAGCCCGGAGTATCAATAATATTAATTTTCGAATCTTTCCATTTTGCGTGTAAAAGTGTACTAAAGATCGAGTTGCCTCTTTCTTGTTCAATATTCGTAAAGTCCGAAGTTGTTGTTTGGTCATTTACTGAACCTCTTCGACTGATTGCTTTCGATTCGAAAAGCATTGCCTCAGTCAAAGAGGTTTTTCCTGAGCCTGAATGTCCCAGCAAAACAACATTCCTGATATTCTTGGTGTTGTAGCCCATATTCAGTACTAATTTTTAAAGGTTAATAAATATAAACCACAACATATGTAGCGAGCAAAGAGGTAAAATTAATATGCTGTGATTTAGTTTTTCTAGGAGGTATAATGCTCGCCTTAATCTTGAAAATAAGAAATTAGACCAAATAAACAAAGTTTGAGTGGTTAAAAAGTGATATTTATGATTGTAAAATGGCTTTTTTAAAGAATACTTTTTGTTAAATGTATAAACAATGGAGATTAAGTTTGCGAAAAATAAAAAGGGGAGAGAGAATGCATGGAAAAATAGCAAGACTAGGGAAGGCTATATATTGCAAATTCAAGCTGGATCAAGAGAATCCAGTGTTTAGAGAATAACTATTTTTTGAGTACTGGTTTTCTCCCCAATGCGAAGCGTGAAAAAGAATAGTCCGGCAGGGAGATGGCTGATATCAATGGATTGATGAAAAGCGCTGTTTTGATAATTATTTTTTTGTTGATAAACAGTCCTGCCGTTAATATCCGTTAAATAGAATTCGAATTCATTGATATTGTCTCCGGAAAATTCGAGAAAAATCAAATCATCAGCCGGATTTGGAGAGAGCTGATACTTCAATTGTTTTTCTAAGTCAGAGGTATTGGTAATGACAAATGTCTGTACGGAAGATTGTTCCCCGCAATGGTTATTTACGACCAATGTTACCTGATAAGTATCGGTTTGTGTAAAACTGTGAGTAGGATGTTCTGCCGTACTCGTAAAACCATCCCCAAAATCCCAGAAATAGCTTTCCCCGAAAACAGACTCATTGAAAAAGCTGACGGTATTGCCTTCAATCAGGTAAGAGAAATTTACAATGGGCTCGTCGACAATATCAATCGCCCGGCTTACCTTATCCCAGCCAAGATCATTGGATACTTTCAGACTGATTGTATATTGACCAGCATGCTGAAAGCTGAGTGTTTGATCTGAGCTTCCGATGATTGTGTCCTGCGCATCCGCATTGACGATTGTCCATTCGGCCGGGTGTAAATTAAGTCCCGTAGAGAGATTTTCGAGGTATATGTTTTCCCCTACGCACCAACTCGTTGCGTTGGGTGAAATATCAAAAGCTGCTTTTGGAAAATCATCCTGCTCATAAACTGCGATATTGTCCAGATAAAGGTTATTGCCAAAATCACAAATATTGACGAATTTTAAAGCAATCCGATTCCCCATATATTCACTAAGATCAATTATCTCCGTTTTCCAGTCCACACTGGAGTTCGGTGTCCATCCTCTCATCTGTGCCGGTGCAGTAGCCAGATCATTACCTGCTTTTTCGAAAAGAACTTCGGAAAAGGACTCTTTACAATCTGCCGAAAGTTCTACCCTTAAAACATCATTAAAGTTTTGATTGAAAGGAGCATAAGAGTAATCAAAACGGAGCAGTGGGTTTTCAGCTTCGGTAAGGTCGATAATTTTTGAAATCAAAGCGTCTTTTTCACCGACTGCATTATAACCATGATTGTTGACATAAACAGCATGTGTCGCCTGTCCATCTGTCCCTAAAATACTGATATCCTGCCAGGTCGTACTAAAATCGGGATTTTCAATCTTCCAGTTAAGAGAAGGAATCGGAGTATCATTGAAGTCCTCCATATAAGGTAAACCCTGACCATTGGTGACAGCAATAAAATCGTATTTGACAATTTCATCTGTTCCGTAAGCATTGGTCGTTTGCAAAGTGATCGAATAAACACCATTATTCGCAAATGTCACAAAAGGATTTGGTGAATGAGCAGAAGACCCATCTACAAAGCTAAAAGTAGTCGGGGATATGCTCCAGTGCCATTCGGTGGGTTCGTTATAGGAGTTGTCAAAAAGCTGAACGGTCTGATTCGTGCAGATCAGATAATTTTCAGGAATAAAATCTGCGATTGGTGGTGCAGCAGTTTCTACAATGGAAAAATTATCGATAGCAAGATCCGTTCGGGCGCCATTTCCGGTATAGGCCCTAAATCTCAGATTGATTATATTTTCGTTGAAAGTCGACAAATCCACTTCTGCTTTTTGCCATTCTGTCCCTTGATTTCCGACTAAAGGAATCATTATATTATTGTACCAGGTATTTCCATCAAAAAGATCGAGATGAAGATTGCCCATATCCGAACCAGACATATGATACCAGAAACTCAATAAGGGTTCAATACTATTGCTCAAATCTATACAGGGACTATACAGGATTGCTTCATCCTGATAGCAACCGGGACTTCCTTCCAGATATAAATAATTCCCAAACTCATTATTTGAATTTTGATCACCGGAAGGACCGGTATGTTGACTGGGAGTACTCCCCCGGTTTGTTTGCCAGTCAATGGCATCTTCCAATTCGTTCTGACCATTGCGCCAACCAGCTTGCAATTCGCAGGTGCTTCTACATTTTTCCAGATAATTACAAATGGAGAAGTTATCAAAGTTTTGGAAATAAGGAATTTCAACTAAAGCACTATTGACGAGTGTAAGGCTTGTATGCAAAGTATCATTATATCGAGCTTGCTCGGTTTCACTTGAAGACCAGATTTTTAATGAATATTCTCCTTCCTGACTAAAGGCTAGCATAGGCTCAAAAGCATAATTGACCGTCACTCCCGGAGGGATAGAGCCGGGATAAACAACCGCTACCGGGACTTGCTCGTCTATTTGATAATATAGCTTAAACCCAGATTGAAAAGTAGTTCCCTCGTTTTTGAGGTTGATGGCAAGCTGGATATCTTGCTCAAAACAGCTTTGGATAAGATGTGTATTAGGCTGAGCTATACTCACTAATCGCAGATCGTGTTCGAGGCTACATTCAAAAAGAGCATTACCACTCATGATAGCCCGACTACGGGGACTAATCGCCCCATTTTGATGATGTGCCTGGATTGCAAACCAATATCCTTGTTCGGGGTTATTAATGCTCAAATCGATGCTCGTTGCACTGGTAATTGCTACACTATCCATGTAGTGATCCCCTAATTGATAAATCGTATAGGATGCAGCTTCACTGCTTGGCTCCCACTCCAGGCTAATATGATCGGGACATATTTGAGTGACAGTAAAGCCAGTGGGAGTATTGTAAATATTGAATGGTTTGGTTTGTTGACTACTAAGCCCGTTTTTGCTAATACGAATCAAAGCTTGTCCGGTAATGTTATCTGGCAAATTCCAGTCATAAAAGCGAAGATGACCTGCAACGGTAGCTATATTTGACCAGGATTCACCACCATCGGTAGAATATTCCAGATCGAAATTACCCGTAGAGATTCCGGCATTCCAGAAAATCCGAATAGCTTCTCCCGGATTGAAGCTTTCGCCGCCCAAAGGATAATTTATTTTTAAATCATCAAAACTGTATTGGTAAACAATATAATACTTCTGAGAACCCAGCGGTATACTGTATCCTTTTACATTGATGGTAAAATTATCGGAGTTGAGGTTATTCAAAACCACTTGTTCTACATTATTGATGTGATCCGGGGAAGAAATTGCTCCTTGTGCTAGTACAACGGGATCGGTACTCGGTTGAGGATGCCAGGGAAAATGCAGTTCGTTATTGTAGAAAACTTCCAAATCCAGATCATTGACCAATGATTTACTACTTACAGTAGAACCGGCCGGATCGTTCCAGTAAATCATGACTTTGACCTGTTGCGCTCCTTGGGGGATGTTGATAGTGTAACTTTGTTCCTGGTTATGACTGAGACTGTCTGCCAGATAGTAATTGTTTTCCAATGCCTCAATGGCTCTGGAGGCATCTACTCTTCCCCATCCATAAGAGTAATCTGGCCCTGGCAAACCCAAATCCTCTGCACTATTCAGCAGAATGGCTTTTAATAAAGCAGATTCAGGGTTGGCATCATTATTTAAAGAGCGATGAGCCTGATAAAGTTGGGCAAGGACACCGGATACTACTGGTGCAGCTGCGGAAGAACCGCTACTGTTTTGATAATTATTGTTGGAAGCTGTACTTTGCTGACCTTCTCCATTGGCGCATAAATCAGGTTTAATCCTGCCGTCGTTTGAAGGACCGCGGCTACTATTATAAACAAGCTGATCATTTTGATCTACATTTCCGACTGCCAAAACATTTTTTCCTACCTTAACGCCTCCGGTGATATTCCCCCAACCGGGTCCGGCTCCGTAAAAACAATCTTGATCTCCCGAATTTCCAGCGGAGAAAACATGAATAAGTGAAGGGCAATCCGTGATTTGTTGATCGGCTAATTGCGTAAAGGTGGTATATCCGCGATTACAGCCATCTCCATAAGAAGTGGAAGTAATAACGACCTGATTAGTTTCATATAAAAGACTGGCCTGTTCTACTGCATCAAAATCTTCCAGAATATGCAAACGGGCTCCTTTTACAATCCCTTCGGCTTTGGGGTCCAGGTTTCCGGCTCCGCCCAGGATACCGGCAACCATATCTCCATGTTCATTTTGCGCAGTCAATGAAACATGATTATTGCTGATGCGTCCCTTGAAGTCAATATGAGGTCCTACAAATCCGTCATCACCGATCGCGATACTTACTCCCGTACCATCATATTTCCTGTCACTGTGAAAAATGGTATTTAAAACATTGGCTCTGTGTAAAGCAAGCCCTTGACTATCTTCCGGGCGACTGTTTTTTCGATCTTCATCAATATACAAAATCTCGGGAGCTGTAACCAGTCGCTCTATAATGTCGAAGCTGCTTTCGATTCTAAATGCATTATTACTAAAAGGAGCATCAAGGATTTCCAGGTGTTTATTTTCCAGAAAGCAAAGTGCTTCTTCGGTGGAAATATTTTTTTGAAATTGTAATATAAAATGATCCTGCTTCGCGCTTGTTCGATTGAGGTCTGGTGCCAGCTTGTTTTCCGGAGAAATTTCAGCAATGGCGCGAATATTCAAATTCTCCAGGATATCAAAATTGCAATATAGAGGAAAAGAAGTTATAAAAGTATTACTTGGAATAAAATCCAGTAATTCAATGCCGGCATTTTTCAGTAATTGACGCTGATTTTGATCGGGGAATTCATAAAATTGAACAAAACGATAAAAATGACCGGTACTTACTTCATCCGGTTTTAGTGTGATCATCCACTCTTCATTCAGTGGTTTTTTCCCGGATTTAAGATAAAGAATATGAGCATCAAAACCTGCTTGCGCCAGGGCTTCAAAACCAAAGCACAACAAAACAACTGTAAGCATGTGAGTTGTAATGTGAGACATTTTTGAGCATTCATTGAAAAAGTGTCGTTGAAATTACATTTTAAAACGCTCATTTCCAAATGATTAATTAGTTTTTTCCAAATAGATGGCAGGAATCCCGTTTTTATAAAAGCGGAAGTACAGAAGCAACTTTGTTTTCTTGTTTCGCTTTTAAAAATTGTTTGCAGGTCTCCACCAGGGTTTGTTGTATCGGAGTATACTGAAAATCGAATTCCTGGCGTGATTTGTCGCTGCCGTAGGTGTATTGTTGATTGACATGTGTGGCTACTTCCCGGGTAACTAACCTCTTTTTCTTGCTAAATTTTGAAAGCAACCAGTCCGCGCGCCAGGCAATATTATTCATAAGCGCATTTGTGGCAATCGTAGGTGGTTGTTTATTTAGATTCAGGGCAATCTCCTTGAAAAGCTGAAAATAGGACCAATTTTCGCCATTAAGTACATAGCGCTCGGCACGAATATCACTTTCCATTAATAATATAGAAAAACGGGCGACATCTCTTACATCCACAAATCCGGTAGTTCCTTTAGGGTAAAATTTCAAGCCCTTCCAAACCTGCTCAAAGAAAGTACTCGTTCCTTTTCCCCAAATATTACTACCCAGAATAACCGATGGATTAACAATTACTGCATTTAAACCTTCAGCTATCCCACGCCAAACCTCCTGCTCTGCAATGTGCTTCGTGATCGCATACTGGGAATTGAGCGGACTCCGATCCCATTTGGTGTTTTCATCATAATGTTTGATATGTCCCTGTCTTCCCAAAGCGGCAATGGAGCTGAGATGGAGCATTTTTTTTACCCCAGTATCCAGGGCAATATTCACCACATTGGCGGTTCCTTCCTGATTAATGCGGTACATCTGATTAAACTTAGTAGGTTCAAAGCTGACGATCGCGGCGCAGTGATAAACCTCATCGATTTCCTGCATAGCATCTTCCAGCGAAACTGTATCCAGAATATCGCCTTCGATCCAATTGATATGGCCGGCAATATCCGCTACGAGATGCATAGGACTACTGGGGCGTTTCAAAGCTCTTATTTGATACTGTTTTTTCAATAGGTATCGGATGATATAAGACCCCACGAAACCGGTCCCTCCAGTAATGAAAGCTTTTTTTAACATACTTTATTTTTGTTCAGCAAATGCTACCCACAGGTTTGTAAATTCCTCAAAATGATGTTCAATAAATAAGGTGTAAACCCTAAAAATAAGTGCATTAAAAATGCTAACCAAGAAAAGGTATTACTAATTCGTAAATGTACTAACCTGAAATCCTGGAGACAAATCAAAGCTCGAGATTCGAAAAAACGACGAAAAGCTAAATACGGATAGCGAATAAATAATCATTTTAGGTCTGAAAAAGAATGGATTGAAATTCAGGCAACCGATATTTCTTCTGAGCGCTTAAAAAGCAGGACTACCGGCGTGAATTGCTCCGCTAATTGTATCGCGTGTTGCACCGGTTACGGAATGGATCGTATTGGGAATGTTTTCCATTCTAAGCACTCCCATCAGGGCCATGAGCGCAGCCTCTTTGAAATCAATGATTGATTTTTCCGGAATGTCCAGATTTATGTTTGGATTATAGGATTGAATGGTTTTGACCAAGAATTGATTATAGGCTCCGCCCCCTGTTGCAATCATTTTATAATTGGTTTGCCGGAGGTCTTCTTTCTTGATAATTAGCTGGAGTGCCTGTTGTATTTGAAAAGCAATATGATGTACCATGGTACACATTCGGTCTGAAAGACTTGCATCATGGTTTGAGAAAAGTGGAATGAGTTCTGTTTGGACCCATTGATTGCTCAGAGATTTTGGATAGAAAGCCTTCAAATACTCCAGTTGATTAGCTTCATCGAAAAGCGCTGTGATCAGCTTCCCGGAGGCAGCCATTTGTCCGAATTCATCATAGCGCTTTCCGGCTTCGTTGGCTAAAAGGTTTAATACCTGATTAGCTCCGGTGATATCGAAAGCAATGAAATGCCGCTTGGTATCACAACTTACATTGACAATTCCGCCCAGGTTGAGATAGAAGTCGTAGCCCGGTAATAGATACTGATCGGCAATAGGAGCAATAGGGGCGCCTTCTCCATTTAAGGCAATATCCTGAATCCGGAAATTATCGATTGTACAAATCCCGGTGCTTGCTGCGATGGCTGCTCCATCACCAATTTGCGCAGAGTATTTTAATTCAGGAGCGTGGAAGATTGTATGGCCATGTGAAGCAATGAAATCAACTTGTAGATTATGTCGTTTTATAAAGTCATTGCACAATTCTCCGAAATAATAACCCAGGTAGACATGAGTCTTGGCATAGATATGAGCGCTTTGTTGCGCTAAATGTGCTAATCTCGATTTCCAGGTATCCGAAAAGGCAATGGTTTCTCCTTGGACTAATTGCCAATCCAGAGTACTTCCTTCCAGACGAAATTCACAATAAGCAAGGTCCAGCCCGTCCAGAGAGCTACCGGACATCAAACCAATCGCCTTGTAAATTTTATCAGCCATTATTTTTTACCAGCTTCAGTAAGCTCTATGGTGTAAGCAGCTACATCTTTAATTTCCTGCTCATTAAGAATTCCTTTATATGGTGTCATCATATTTCTACCATTGGTGATGACGGCAATTCTTTCTTCTATACCAAGCGTAGACTCAGAAAATTTCTTTGCGCCATTCAGATTCATATCACCTGTAGGACCGTGGCAGGCTACGCACAATTTATCAAATGTTTTTTTACCAGCTTCTAATTGCCCAGCAGTTACTTGTGATCCTCCTCCGCCACAGGCATATACAAACATTGCAATCAATGCAAATGCAAATAGTTTTTTCATTTGTAATCTAGTTTAAAAGTCTAAATACGAAGTTATAGATTCAGTTGGATAAAAAAGTCAATTTGAAATACTTTTTATGAATTTTGCATTTATCTGTGGATTTGTGATATTTATCGGAAAACCAAAACTCCTTTTCTCATGCGCAATGAATTTATTGTATTTGCTATTGTTTCCTTACTTGTAGTTTGTGGTATAGCCTATTTTATCTGGCAACCTCTATGGTGGTTGCTTCTCCTTTTGATACCGCTTATACTGTTAGGTTTTTACGATATATTTCAGGCGCGACATGCCATTATGCGCAATTTTCCAATCCTGGGCAGAGGGCGATACCTGATGGAAGATATTCGACCTAAACTATATCAGTACTTTATCGAATCGGATACCAATGGAAGACCACTCAGCAGAATATTTCGCAATATTGTTTATCAAAGAGCGAAACAGGAATTATCAACTACTCCCTTTGGGACTCAAATGGATGTTTACGCCGAAGGCTACGAATGGATGAATCATTCTGTTGGAGCATTAGATGCACATAAACTGGAGCAACATCCCAGAGTTAAAGTTGGTCATCCGGGATGTAAACAACCTTATCAGGCTAGCATCTTTAATATTTCAGCAATGAGTTTTGGATCACTGAGTAGTACTGCTGTGATGGCACTCAATGGCGGAGCTAAAATTGGAAACTTTGGGCACAATACCGGAGAAGGAGGAATTAGTCCTTATCACGATAAGTTCGGCGGGGATTTGATTTATCAAATCGGAACGGGCTATTTTGGATGCAGAAGCAAGGATGGAAATTTTTCGCCAGAACTATTCAAAGAACGCACCGCTGCAGATAATGTGAAGATGGTTGAGTTGAAGCTTTCTCAGGGCGCTAAACCCGGTCATGGGGGGATTTTGCCGGCTAAAAAAAATACAGAAGAAATCGGAAAGATTAGAGGTGTTGAACCTGGTACGGATGTTTTATCGCCGCCTTTTCACCGTGCTTTTCCTACTCCCAAAGGATTACTCGAATTGATTGCAAAAATGCAAGACTTATCCCGGGGAAAGCCGATTGGTTTTAAATTGTGTATTGGTAATCGAAGTGAATTTCTGGCAATTTGCAAAGCGATGATAGAGACGGGAATCCGGCCGGATTTTATTTCGATTGATGGAGGGGAAGGAGGTACGGGAGCGGCGCCTTTGGAGTTCAGTAATTCTGTCGGGATGCCTTTCAAAGAAGGGCTGGCTTTTGCATATGATGCTTTGGTAGGCTTTGATCTGAAAAAAGAGATCAAGCTTTTTGCGTCTGGAAAGATCATGACGGGCTTTCATATTTTTCGGGCAATGGCGCTGGGAGCTGATGCTTGTTATAGTGCCCGGGCAATGATGCTGGCTCTGGGCTGTATACAGGCACTGGAGTGTAACAAAAATACCTGTCCGACTGGAGTTGCTACTCAAAATAAAGAATTGGTTAGCGGATTGAAAGTAGAAGATAAAAAGGAAAGAGTAGCGAATTATCACCGTGAAACGGTTCGTAGTTTTGTTGAGCTGTTGGGGGCGGCTGGTTTACACAGTGCTGAAGAAATTAACCGCAGTCATGTTTATCGTCGTATTAATATGAAGGAATCCATGCGTTATGATGAAATATTTCCGTATTTGAAAAAAGGTGTACTGCTAAACAGGGATACTTGTCCGGCCAACTGGCTACCTTATCTTGAAATGGCAGATGCCAATTCTTTTAAACCTAAACCATTGTATGTCTGAACCGGTCGTTATTATTTTAGCAGCAGGTGGTTCTGTCCGAATGGGCAAACCCAAACAGCTTTTGCGTATTAAAGGGCAAACCTTGATTCGTAATACTACTGAATTGGCCAGCGCTTTTTCAAACCAGGAAGTAGTGGTTGTCCTGGGGAATATGGCAGAAAGCATTATGGAAGAACTGGAGGACAGCAATGTCACGATAGTGTTTAATGAAAACTGGCAATCCGGGATGGCAGGTTCTTTAAAAAAAGGCCTTTCCTGTTTAGCCGAAAAAAATAATCCCCCCGAACATGTATTAATACTATTATGCGATCAACCACTGGTCAGTCTGCCTTATCTTAAAAAACTGTATCAATTATTACTTGCTTCCGGAAAAAAAGCAGTCGCTTCGGCTTATAATAATACCTGCGGGGTACCAGCAATTTTTGAATTTCAGACACTGAAACAATTTACAGATGAAAACGAGGATGCCGGAGCCCGGTATTTGCTTAAAAAGCTCGATCGAAAGAATCAATTAGCTACGCTTGCTTTTCCCGAAGGAGCTATTGATCTGGATACCCCGGAAGATTATCAGGATTTTTTGAAGGAGCTCTAATTCAATTCACAAGTCAATTTTTTCAATTCATTTGGAATTCTAAACGATTCGGCGCTTTGCTCTATATTTTAATGCATGAAAAGAATACTTTTGGAAGTGCATAAACTTATCCTAATGTTGGAATCGATTACTTTTATCGAAGAAAACTGAAAAAACGTCGGAAACTTTAAAACAATAAAGAGTTTCCGGCGTTTTTTTGTGTGTAAAATTCATATATTGAGCTACTTCGATGGAATCAAAACTTAAAATACTACAAGGTGCAGCGGGCTTGTTTTTGAGATATGGGGTGAAAAGCGTGACCATGGATGATATTTCCAGAGAGTTAGGCATATCAAAAAAAACCTTATATCAGCATGTGGAGAATAAGGCGGATTTGATTCAGCAGACTATCCAATCGCATATTGATGAAGAAAAAGAAATGATCCTGAGAATTCGGGAGATGGCTGATGATGCCATTCATGAAAATGTGATTCTCGCCCGGCACATCACTCAGGTATTCAGAGAAATGCCGCCTGGTCTTGCTTTCGACTTACAAAAATATTATCGCAATTGTTGGGATCTCATGGACGATTATAGTAAAACGCATGTCTATGGAGTGATCAAAGACAATATTGAAAGAGGAATTACGCAGGGAATATATCGGCCAAATATTAATCCGGATATCATTGCAAAGCTATATGTTAATAATATTTCGGTGATTGTTGATGAAGAAGTTTTTCCTTTAAGGAATTATCACAAAGAAAATTTGTTTATAGAACATATCAATTACCATTTACACGGCATTGCTTCGGCCAAAGGGTTAAAGCTCCTCGAAAAACACATGAAAGAAAATTTAGAGGATTAAGCCGAAATCAGATAGATACTAAACCATTTAAAAATTAAAAATGAAACGCCAGTTTATTCTATTTTGCCTTATGCTGAGCTGCCTGCTCACCCAAGCTCAGGAGGCTACTAAAATGACACTTGAAGACGCGATTAAGTATGCTTTGGAAAACAATATCGATATGCGTTTGGCTCAGATCAATATTGCCGATGCAGATCAGCAAATTATTGAGCGTCGGGCTATTGGTATTCCTCAGTTATCCGCAGGAGTGAATTATCAGTACTTTATACAGATTCCAGCTTCCGTTGTAGATCTTAGCACTTTTGATCCCAGCGTTCCCGAAGGTACTTTTGAAAAAATAGAGTTTGGGTTAAAAAACAACCTTACCGCTTCCATCGATATGCAGACGCTGCTTTTTGATGCCAGTTATCTGACCGGACTTAAAGCGGCAAAAGCCTATCGTTCTTATGTACAGAAAGATCGCGAAAGAGTCGTTTATGAAGTAAGAAACCGGGTGATCGAATCTTATTTACCCGCTCTTATTCTGGAGGAAAGTAAAAAAACACTAGTCAAAAATATTGGTAATCTCGAAAGCTTGCTCAATGAAACCCGGGCCTTGTATAAAGAGGGTTTTGTAGAACAATTAGATGTAGATCGACTGGATTTGTCTTTAGCGAATTTACAGGTAGAGCTTGAAAACCTGGATCGCCAAAAAGAACTCGTTTACAATGTTCTTAAATTTCAAATGGGCTATCCGGTAAACGATCCGATTGAGGCAGTAGATGATATTGATGCTTTATTTATTCCGGCTTCGGAAGAAGATTTGACGGCTGATATCAATTATGCCAGAAGACCAGAAATCCAGGTTCTGGAAATGGGGATCAAATTAAACGAGTTAAACGTTGAACTCAATAGATCAGGATATCTTCCAAGCCTTGCGGCTTTCGGTTCGTACCAGCAATCTGCACAGGGAAATAATTTGTTTGATAATCCGGTATGGGTACCTTCAGCTATCGTTGGCCTGCAACTCAATGTTCCCATTTTTGATGGTTTTGATAAAAGAGCAAAAATCAATCGGGCAAAGCTCGATCTGGAAGAAGCAATTAATCAGCAAAACCAAATCAAACAAGCTATATCCCTTGAAATAACCAATGCCCGAACGAGCTATATTAATGCTTTGCAGCGATTGGATAGCCAGGGAAAAAATCTGAAACTTGCCGAGAAAATTTATAATACGACTAAAATAAAATACAAAGAAGGCGTTGGGTCCAGCCTGGAAATTACACAGGCAGAACAAAGTCTTTATGAGACTCAGCAAAACTATATTCAGGCGCGATATGATTTGCTCGTCGCGAAAAGAGCACTTGATAAAGCGCTTGGAGAATAATTTTCCTTTTTCGAGTATAGAAATCAAAAAAGGAATTATCAAAAACGAATAAAAATTACACCAATGAAATATTTAAGTCCCTTAATTCTTGTTGTTCTCCTTGTGTTTGCATGTCAGCCGGAGCCAACTTATCCTACCGATCTGGTGGGGAAACAAAATTTACTTAAAGAAAAACAAAAAGAACTCAGAGCAATTACTAAACTAATCGGGAAACTTGAGCTGGAGATCGATTCCCTGGATCCGAATGCCAAACAAGAAAAGCCCAAAACACTCGTAACGACTCAATCTGTAAAAAAGAAGAATTTTGAACGATTTATTGATATTCAATCCAGTGTTGAATCTGATGATATCGTAATGGCCAGCAGTGAAACAGGGGGGCGTTTGCTAAGCATGACGGTCAAAGAGGGTAATCATGTTAAAAAAGGACAAGCTATTGCTTCTGTAGATTTGGAAAGTGTAAACAAACAAATTGATGAACTCAATAAAGCACTGGAATTAGCGGCGGATGTATACGAAAGGCAAAAGCGACTCTGGGATCAGAATATCGGATCAGAAATCCAATACCTCCAGGCGAAAAATAATAAAGAACGTTTGGAAAAATCTTTGGAAACCGCAAAGTTTCAACTGACCAAAGCTAATGTTTACGCCCCCATTTCTGGCGTGGTAGATATGGTGTTTTTGAAAAGCGGAGAGATGGCCGCTCCAGGACAGCCGATTATACAAATCCTCAGCACGGGGACGGTTAAGGTCGTTGCAGATGTTCCCGAAAAATACTTGACTTCTGTTAAAAAAGGAGAGAAGGTAAGCATCAAATTCCCTTCACTCGATAAGGAAGTACAAGCCAGAGTTTCCTTGATCGGTAGCACGATTAATCCAGCAAATCGAACTTTCAAAGTTGAAGTAAATGTCCCTAATCGGGGCGGAATTTTAAAACCCAATCTTTTAGCAAGCATGCTAATCAGTGATTATGCCGCAAATGATGTGGTAGTCGTACCACTCGAACTGGTGCAACAGGAAGTAAGCGGGAATTCATTTGTTTTTATAAAATCGGAAAATTCGGAAGGTGCAATTGCTAAGAAGGTAATGGTGAAAATTGGTGAAAGCTATAATAATGAAGTTATCATCACCGAAGGATTAAAAGGTGGGGAAGAATTGATTGTTGATGGTGCCAGAGGACTGGCGAATAATGAGTCAATCACTATTAACGAAACCTCAAGTAAAGAAAAAAATGGCTAAAAAAATAGTTGAAAAAGTAAAAGACAGTTTTCGGGAGTTTGGTTTGACTTCCCTCGCTGTTGATAACAGGACGAGTATCTTCCTATTGACTTTTATCATTTTGTTGTTTGGGATTTCCGGCTATAATAGTATGCCGAAAGAAGCATATCCGGAAGTTTCCTGGCCGCAGATTTTTGTTAATACACTTTATTTCGGAAACTCCGCCGAAGATATGGAAAACCTGGTGACCCGGCCTTTGGAGAAAGAATTGGCGGCCATTTCTGAAGTTAAGGAGATTAGCTCTTCTTCTTTGCAGGATTATTCCATCATTACCGTAGAATTTGATGCAGATGTGGAAATGGAAGACGCGGTCAGGAAAGCAAAAGATGCAGTTGATAAGGCCAAATCCGAATTGCCGAATGATTTAACACAGGAGCCGGATGTATTGGAAATCAACTTTTCCGAAATTCCGATTATGACCGTTAATTTGTTTGGAGAATTTTCCAATGCGGAATTGAGAGGCTTCGGAGAATATCTGCAGGATGAACTGGAGGACCTTAAAGAAATATCCGTAGTGAATCTCAAAGGTGCTTTAGAAAGAGAAGTAAAGATCGATGTTGATTTACCAAAGATGGAGGCCATGCAGGTGAGCTTTGGCGATATTGAAAATGCAGTGCGTTCGGAAAATATTACAATGTCCGGAGGGGAGCTATTGAGTAATGATTTCAGACGGACAATTCGGATCATCGGAGAGTTTGAATCTGTGCAGGAACTGGAAAATATGGTGGTGAAAAACGAATCGAATGCTCCGATTTACCTGCGCGATATTGCCCGTGTTTATTTTGGTGAAAAAGAGAAAACGAGTATTGCTCGCTCTGATAGATTGCCTGTGGTCTCATTAGATGTCATCAAGGAAAGCGGAGAAAACCTGCTGCTCGCGGCTGAGAATATCAAAAAAGTAGTCGAAGAAGCGAAGAAGAAAGTTTTTCCAAAAGAATTGGATATCTCGATTTTTAATGATGTCAGTATACAGACTAAAGACATGGTCGATAATCTTGAGAATAGTATTATCTCAGGAGTTATTCTGGTAGTTATTGTACTCTTGTTCTTTCTTGGTATCCGCAATGCGATGTTCGTAGGGATTGCGATCCCCCTATCCATGCTGATGGGAATTTTGGTACTTAACATGCTCGGATATACCATGAACATGGTAGTATTGTTTTCTTTGATTCTGGCATTAGGATTATTGGTAGATAATGCGATCGTGGTAGTAGAGAATGTGTATCGTTATATGCAAAACGGATACTCGGGAATGGAAGCGGCACGTTATGGTGCCGGAGAAGTTGCCCTGCCGATTATTGCCTCTACAGCGACTACTCTGGCAGCCTTTATTCCACTCGCTTTCTGGCCCGGAATCATGGGAAGCTTTATGAAGTTTCTTCCGATTACCCTGATCGTTGTACTTTCCTGTTCTCTGTTTGTGGCCCTGGTTATTAATCCGGTGTTCACCTCAAAATATATGAAAATCGATGAGAAATCCGGAGATCCGGCAGAGCGCAAACGGAGAAGAAGAAATATATTGGTTGGGAGTGTTTTGATGTTTATGGGAGCGCTTTTGGGACATTTCATGGGCGCAATGTGGTTGCGAAACCTTTTGGGAATCGTTTTGATTGTTTCACTGGTCAATTTTTTCATACTGAGAGATGCTGCCTTCTTTTTTCAAAACAGACTTTTGCCGATTTTGGAAAAAGCCTATAATCGCTTCATTCGTGCAGCCTTATTCAAATATGTACCGGTTGGTGTTTTCCTGGGAAGTTTTCTTTTGCTGATTGTTGCCTTGGGACTTTTGGGAAGCAATATGCCAAAAGTAGAATTATTCCCTGAAGCTGATCCGCTTTATGTGAATGCTTTTGTGGAATTACCAATGGGGAAGGATATAGAAGCTACTGATAAGATTTTGAAAGATATGGAAATCCGGGTTCAGGATGCGATGGAACCATTTGACGGGATTGTTGAAGCTGTTCTTTCTCAAATTGGAGAGAATACTTCTGATCCTAATGCTGGACCGGCCTTTGGCGCTTCACCTAATCTGGCTCGTCTGACAGTGTCTTTTGTCCCGGCCAAGGAACGGGGCGAATTATCTTCGGCCGAGGCGATGGAAAAAATTCGCGAAGCGGTACAAGGCTATCCGGGAGTACAGGTTGCCGTTGATCAAAATGCAGCAGGACCGCCGCAGGGAAAAGATATCAATATAGAATTGAGAGGGGATGAAGTGGATGAATTGGCCCTGGTTTCAGAACGCGTCATTTCTTTTATCAATTCAAAAAACATCCCCGGGATTGAAGAGCTGAAAGCAGATGTGAAAATTGGAAAACCGGAAATGATTATTCATATTGATAGAGAGGCTGCGAGAACTTATCAGATTTCTACTTTTGCAATTGCCGATGCGATACGGACTTCCGTTTTTGGAAAAGAAATTTCAAAATATAAAGAGGGAGAAGATGAGTATGATATTACATTGCGTCTAGATGATCAATACCGCTATAATACCGGAAATATTTTGAATCAAAAAATAACTTTCCGAAATCCTGCGAATGGTCAAATTGCTCAGGTTCCGATTTCTACCGTTGCAAAAATCAGTTATTCCGCGACCTATAACTCTATCAATCGTAGAGATCAGGAAAGAGTGATTACGATCTCTTCAAACGTGTTGGATAATTATAATGCGAATGAGATAGTAATGGAATTGAAAGAGTTGCTTGCGGATTTTGATTTTCCTGCCGGTTATGATTTTGAATTTACCGGGCAGCAGGAAGAAATGGCAGAACAAATGGAATTCTTGCAGGGAGCATTTATTGTAGCATTATTCGCAATCTTTATTATTATCGTTGCTCAGTTCAATAGTATCATTTCTCCTTTCATCATTATTTTATCAATTGTATTTAGTACGATCGGTGTATTTCTCGGTTATGTCTTTACAGGAATGGATATCATAATTGTAATGACTGGAGTTGGGATTATTTCCCTGGCGGGAATTGTAGTAAATAATGCTATCGTACTGATCGATTATATTCATCTATTGCTTAAGCGAAAACGAGAAGAGAAAGGGATGGAAAGTATGTATGATCTGACGAAAGAGGAAGTGAAATCTGCGATTGTATTGGGTGGAGCGACGCGTTTGCGCCCGGTATTGCTAACCGCAATCACTACTGTACTTGGTTTGATTCCACTGGCGATTGGATTTAATTTCAACTTCTTCACTTTTGTTTCTGAACTTGATCCACAATTTTTCCTTGGAGGAGATAATGCTGATTTCTGGGGTACGATGGCCTGGACGGTTATCTATGGTTTGGTATTCGCTACCTTCCTGACCTTGATTGTCGTACCGGTTATGTTTTGGCTGGCTTATCGTTTTAACCTGGCTTTTCGAAAGATCTTTTCTTCTAAGCCGTCAAAAGAGATGGGAGATTTGGAATTAGCGGAATAGTTTTTAATACCCATATATAATAAAAGGGCGTTTTCGGTTCATACCGGAGACGCTTTTTTATTTGGAAAAATGATAAAAGCAAAACTTTTTTTGATGTCACAAATAAAATAAAAAACTGTGGTTTAGTGATTAGAGGATTGGAGAACTTCTAAAAGGAGAAAGAGCATATAATGAGAACATGTTTATAAGTGCTTTAAATATAAAGATTTGGGCTTTATGACCAGATATTCTCATTGATAAAAATAATTGGCTATATGTTGTTGATATAGATGTCACAAATAGCTGAACTGGGAATAGTTCCCGGGAAATTATGGCGCAATAATTGATTTATTGCTAAGCGTGAAATGATTAACACGAATCATTTAAAATCATAAAACCGTAACCTTTGAAAGTCATAATCGTTTCACTTCTAACTAGTAATAAAGATATTAAAATTATATAAGATATTTAGGGTGAGTGTTTGTTCATAGTTTTTGTTTTTTGTTTTGTCCCCCGGCAAAGTCGGGGGAATTTTTTCTTCCCTCCAAAAACTTCAACCTTCGTCTTTATACTAGATTCCCCCGATTCATAAAGTTATAACAGGAATTTCAACCCCTCATTAATCTTTGGGTTTAGTTGCCGATTGGATAGATGTGTTTGTGAATACCTCTAAGATCATTACATGTTAAGGGTAGAGTGTTTTTATATGTTTCAATTGATCCAGGTCCCGATAGCTATCGGGATCTGGCTACTTTAAACACTCCTGACTATAAGAAAGTGTTTGTTCATAGTGTTTGTTTTTTGTTTTGTCCCTGTCAATGCCAGTTGACAGGGTTTTTTTATTATTCAAAAAGCGGCTTGGGCAATAGGCTTTTGCAATTGAGAACAAACATTTGAATGAACGCGTTAAAAACGCATTAAATGCGATTTCAGCATTTGGGAATTTTGTACTCTTTGCTGTTCACTGCTTTCTGACTTCTGAGAGTATAAACTCAGAAACCTTCCTGACGATTAACTGGAAAATGAGATGATCCGCCAACAAACGAAAGGTATGAACTTCTGAGAAAGGAGCAGCCAAAACTTCAATTTTTGAAAAAAGAATTGATAATAGTTTTCCAAAAAATATGCGCTCTGTTATTACTGTGCTTATAAATAGGATACATCGTTTCGGCTTCAAGCTTGGCCAATAATTTTTTCTGGTCCTCTTCAAAGTTTTTCAGTTTTATAATAATTTTAATTCTATTTTTATGAAAACTAAACTTTGATGAACGTATTACTCAGACCGGCTACTATTGATGATTTAGAACTCCTAAAGCATTGGGATCAACAAGTACATGTCGTGGAATCTGATCCAAATAGTGACTGGGATTGGGAGGCTGAATTATTGCGTAATCCGGCTTGGCGAGATCAATTGATTGCCGAAATTGATCAACAAGCGATTGGCTTCGTACAAATTATTGATCCGGCTAAAGAAGATTCTCATTATTGGGGGGAAATTGAAGAAGGTTTTCGGGCAATTGACATTTGGATTGGTGAGGGATCCAATCTCAATCGCGGCTTTGGCACAGAGATGATGCATCAAACAATAGAACGCTGCTTTTCTGTACCCGGGGTCAAAGCAATTCTGATTGATCCTCTTGCCACTAATACCAAAGCACATCGCTTTTATGAACGATTAGGCTTTAAGTTTTTAGAAGAACGAATGTTTGACGGAGATCATTGTTATGTTTATCAACTGGATCGGCAGGATTTCAAAGCCTGAAACTTGAAGGTATATATGAAATACATAATTCTCCTTTGCCTTGTTTTTCTAATGGGCTGCGGAAGCAAAGAACAATTAGTAGAAAGCTTTCAATCCGAACAGCTTAAAATTGAAAAAATTGCTCCCGGCACCTATCAACATGTTTCGTATTTACCCACTCAACAATACGGCAAAGTTCCTTGTAACGGAATGATTTTTATAGATCGAAAAGAAGCAATTGTTTTTGATGCGCCAAGCAACGATACCGCTGCACTTGAACTTATTAACTGGCTCAAAAATGATAAAACAGTTTCGATTAAAGGTCTTATTGTAAATCATTTTCATGTTGATTGTTTAGGGAGCCTGAAGTCTTTTCATGATCATCAAATCCCCAGTTATGCTTCTGAGAAAACGATTGAACTGGCCCGGGAAGATAATGTAACTGTTCCGAAAAATAGTTTTGAGAAAAAACTGGAGCTAAAAATTGGCTCGGCTTCTATTATCAATGAATACCTGGGCGCTGGACATACACAAGATAATATCGTCAGCTATATTCCGAGAGAGAAAGTTTTATTTGGGGGTTGCATCGTGAAATCTATGAATGCAGGCAAAGGGAATTTGCATGATGCTCATACTGCTGACTGGTCTCACACGGTCCAAAAAATCAAAGAAAAATTTCCGGAGATTCGGCAGGTGATTCCGGGACATGGTAAAAGTGGTGGTCCGGAATTACTGGATTATACCATTGAACTTTTTAAACCTGTACAAGACAAATATTACCTCTTCTTTTTACATAATCGATTTTTGGAAACGCATGATCTGGAAGAGCCACATTTTAAATATGGAAAAGTGGAGTATTCTGCAATTATTGATAAGTTTAAGGCCTCAGGAATTGAAGTACTCAGCGAACATCGTCGGGGAAATATTGAACCGAAAACTTATGCGCAAGCTATCAAAAAACAGATTGATAGTTTATTGCAAAGCGGTGTTGCACCCGCCAATATCACAGTGGTTGGAACATCGAAAGGCGGATATATCGCACAGTATGTTTCTACTTTTGCAGAAAACCCGAATTTGAATTTTGTTTTCATCGGAAGCGTTCAGGAATCCGATTTAGAAAGTTTTCCGGAGATCAACTTTTGTGGAAATATCTTAAACATCAATGAAAAGTCGGATACTTTTTTTACTTCCGCAGCAGCACGAATTAAAAGTTCGAAACTAAAAATCCGAAGCTACCAAGAACTGGAACTAAGTACCGGATTGGAACATGGCTTTTTATTCAAGGCTCTGGATGACTGGATAAATCCCAGCATTGACTGGGCCAAGGGCAAGTATTGATTAATTTGTAAAAGATCAATAAGAAGCATCCAGAGCTTTGCTTAAGGTGAAATGGAATAATATAATGCAGTTTGTTGTTTTGTAAAACAGGTTTTAGGCATCAGGCCTGGGGTATTGGCTTCCCATTTGTGTGAACCTAAATACCAAAACCTAATGCCTGATCCCTATTTTATAAAGTTTTAATATTCTGTGAATCCCTTTAATTCTGGATGATTCCTGTTTACCGATTACATGATAAAATTATCCTTGAACATTTGAATACCGATGGCGATCAAAACGATCCCGAAAACCTTCCGAAGCGTTGCTGCCAGTTGCGGGGAAAGCTTTGTCGTTAACCAGTCGGATGATCTGAGAATAATATAAATGATCACCAGATTAATCACGATCCCGGCGATAATGCTCCAGGTATCGTATTCTGCTTTAAGTGAAATAATGGTCGTCAATGTACCTGCTCCTGCCAGTAGCGGGAACGCAATCGGAACAATACTACCTGAACCTCCATCATCGTGATGATCTCTGAACAGGCGAATTCCCATCAGCATTTCAATCCCGATTAGAAAAATAATCAGAGCGCCAGCCAGGGCAAAAGATGGTACTTCTATGCCAAATGCTCCAAGAATAGCTGTTCCAAAAAACAAGAAACTAATCATAATGATCGCTGCAAAGCAGGTCGCTATTTTCGCATTGATCTCTACACCCTCTTTTTTCATATTGACGATGATCGGTAATGAACCAATAATATCAATTACTGAGAAGAGGATCAAACTCACAGAAAAAATTGCAGTTACACTTAGCATTTTTACTTGTTTTGATTGTTTTGTGAAATAATAATTATAACACAAATAAAACCGTTTTATAATTAAAATGATTCCAAAATATTGTTACAGAGTCACACTGACTAAAAATTAATTAAATTAGTGTCAAAATTATAATGGAAGAAAATATTTGTAATGAAAAAACAACAACTTGACCCTTTTGATATTCGGATTATTAACGAATTGACAGTTGATGCCAGAATCCCCTTGATTCAATTGGCAAAAAAACTCAAAGTGTCGAACACTTTGATTCATCAACGGATTAGAAAATTAAAAGAAGAAGGAATTCTCAAACGACCGGCTTATCAGTTGGATGCCTGGACATTAGGTTATCAAACTTCGGCCTATATTCAAATTATGCTGACAGATTCGAAACTACATCGCAGCGTCGAGGAAAGTCTGGAGGCTATTCCCGAAATTGTAGAATGTGTCAACATTGCCGGACGTTATGCCTTGATCGCTAAAATATTTGCGAAAAACAATCGTCACTTACGAGATATCATTTATGAAAAAATTCACGTCATCGACGGAGTCGAGGGTACGAATACTACTATCGCATTTGAAACTGCTTTTTCAAGAAGTGTACCTCTGGTATTGGAAGAATAGATTTTTGAATATCAAAGGGGTCGTTATACTTCATTGTATTTCGGAGTTTTCTCTCTTCAGGAATGAATCGCAATTTGAATGAACTAATAAATTGATGATAGTACATTCGAATCCCTATTTTGGGATAGCAAGGTATTTTTTCTGGTATGGAATGAATATTATTATTCAATATAGAATAATTTTGAGTTACAGAAAATTTGTATATTTGTTTAGCATGTTTTTCTTAAACAGTATACGTAAAGTCTTTTGTTTATTAATGGCTCTCCTGATGTTCTTCACATCAGTGGGCATCATTCTGGATTTACATTACTGTCAGGGAGAACTTAAGACGTTTAACGTATTTGGAAAAGCCAGAACTTGTCACGAAGTCGGACAGGGAATGAAAAATTGCCCACATCATAAGCAAATGATGGCTTCGGGACCATCAAATGGAACAACTATAAGTAAAAAAGGCTGCTGTAGCGGAAAAACTCTACACCTTCAATCCAGTCAGGATAAACTCAGTCAAACTGGTAATACTGTAGTAATTAGTACGCAATTACAGCATTTTGTGGTGGCCTTCCTTAGCAGCTTTTTTAAATCCACCATTACTGAGAAAAATTCCCCTCAATACGTTCACTATAAACCACCATTAATACCAAAGGACATCTGTGTCCTGTTAGAAACCTATCTTTTATAACATTTTATTTCTTTTTCATTGAAATCACATGATTCAATAGTATTGGACGTGATGATTTTGTCAATTGCTGTTTGAGTCTGGCTTAAGCTATATGTGCACTTCAGCCGGGCATTGGAAAAAGAAATAACAGATGTTACATGCTCAATAGTTTTGTTCGTTTTTTTCTGGAAAACAAACTCCTTGCTTATCTCCTGCTTCTATTTTTTGTAGGCTGGGGACTGGTAACGGCACCTTTTGACTTTGGAGTGGAACAGCTTCCGCGTGATCCCCTTGCAGTGGATGCTATTCCTGATATTGGTGAAAATCAGCAAATTGTTTTTACCAAATGGGCAGGACGTTCTCCGCAGGATGTCGAAGACCAGATTTCGTATCCTTTAACCACTTCATTACTGGGCATCCCCGGAGTAAAAAGTATTCGTAGCAATTCGATGTTTGGTTTTTCCAGTATCTATATCATTTTCGATGATGATATAGAGTTTTATTGGAGTAGAAGTCGAATCCTCGAAAAGCTCAATGCGCTTCCAGCCAATACGCTTCCCGAAAATGTGCATCCAACACTTGGAGCTGATGCTACTGCTTTGGGACAAATCTTTTGGTATACGCTGGAAGGGCATGATAAGGAGGGTAATCCTACAGGGGGCTGGGATTTACATGAACTTAGAAGTATTCAGGATTTTTATGTTCGTTATGGTCTGTCCTCCGCAGAGGGTGTGGCCGAAGTTGCTTCCATTGGAGGTTTTGTAAAGGAGTATCAGGTGGATGTTGATCCCGATGCTATGAAAATCAATAACATTAGCCTGGAAGAGGTAATGAAGGCGATTAAAGAAAGCAATATTGATGTAGGAGCGCAAACTATTGAAATCAATTTAGCAGAATATTTTGTACGTGGACTAGGTTATGTAAAACAGGTAGAAGACATTGAAAAAAGTGTGGTTAAAGTAAATCATAATGTACCTGTCCGGATAGGGGATATTGCCAAGGTAAATATTGCACCTGCTACTCGCAGAGGTGTCCTGGATAAATCAGGGGCAGAAGCGGTTGGAGGGGTGGTGATCGCCCGGTATGGGGCTAACCCCTTGGAAGTAATCCAAAATGTAAAAGCCCGGATCGCGGAAATCGAAACCGGATTACCCACTAAGATGCTTCGTGATAGTACAATTTCCCAAGTCAAAATAGTGCCCTTCTATGATCGCACTCAGCTTATTAATGAAACGATAGGAACACTTCAGGAGGCACTTACACTTGAAGTCCTGATTACGATTATCGTGGTTATTTTGATGTTACTAAATCTGAGGTCATCACTATTGGTTTCAGGAACTTTGCCCGTTGCAGTTTTGATGTGCTTTATTGCCATGAAATATTTTGGTGTTGATGCTAATATTGTAGCACTCTCGGGTATCGCTATTGCAATCGGTACAATGGTGGATATGGGGATTGTACTGACAGAGAGTATAGTTAAGCGGATAGAAGAAGCTCCTGCCAATGAAACACTTTTAAAAAGTATTTATGAGGCAACCATCGAAGTAGCTTCTGCGGTGATTACTGCGGTAGCAACCACGATCATTTCATTCCTTCCGGTATTCACAATGGAAGCCTCCGAAGGAAAATTGTTTAAGCCCCTGGCTTTTACGAAAACCTTTGCTCTGATTGCCTCGATCATCATTGCAATCACGATTATTCCACCGCTGGCACATACAATATTTTCTCTTAAATCAAAAAGAAAAATACTGTCCTATATTGCGAATGGACTGGCTTTATTGTTTGGTTTGATAATCGTCTTTTTTTATGACTCTTTTTTAGGAAGTGTTTTGACAGTAGTGGGAATAACAGGAATACTTCACTTATTAGTACAACAATATAGTTCTGAAAGAAATGCCAAAATTCTTGCTGTTTTTACCAATTTAATTTATGCTCTAATTGTAGCTTGGTTACTCGCAAAGGTTTGGATGCCCCTGGGAGTGAATAAAAATCAATTCACCAATTTTTCTTTTATTCTCATCATAGTAGGGGGATTGATTGGTTTTTTCTATCTGGTTATTTATTTCTACGAAAGTATTTTACGGTTTCTGTTGCGCTTTAAAATTCTTTTCCTGCTGATTGTTGGTTTTATTGTTTATCAGGGGTATTTGGTTTATAAAAATGTAGGAGAGGAATTTATGCCATCTCTGGATGAAGGCTCATTCCTGCTAATGCCTACCTCAATGCCACATTCAGGTATGCAGGAAAATATCAAAAACTTACGCCTTCTGGACATGGCAGTTACTTCTATTCCCGAAGTGAAAACGGTGGTAGGAAAAGCCGGTCGGATCAACAGTGCGCTCGATCCTGCACCAATGTCCATGTACGAAAATATAATCCTGTATAAATCGGAATACAAAACCGATGAAAAGGGACATCGTGCCCGGTTTCGATACGAAAATGGTGAATACCTTAAAGATGAAAACGGTGGATTAATCCCTGACAAAAACGGAAGATACTTCCGACAGTGGCGGGATGAAATAAAAAGCCCGGATGATATTTGGAATGAAATCGTAAAAGTGAGCCAATTACCGGGAGTAACCTCGGCTCCCAAATTGCAACCGATTGAAACCCGGCTGGTAATGTTGCAAACCGGAATGCGCGCGCCTATGGGCATTAAAGTTCGCGGCAATGATTTAGCGGTAATTGAGCAATTCGGGCTGGAACTCGAAAGGCATTTAAAAGAGGTAAAGGGAGTCAAAGATGCAGCCGTTTTCGCAGATCGTATCGTGGGGAAACCATATCTGCTTTTAGATATAGATCGCGAAATCATTAGCCGTCACGGGATTACTATTGAAAAGGTTCAACGGTATATTCAGGCTGCAGTTGGAGGTATGACAATGACTTCGACCGTTGAAGGACGGGAAAGGTACGCCATACGGATTCGTTATCCCAGAGAATTGCGAAATGATCCTGAAACTTTAAAAAGGATTTTTGTACCAACGGCTAAGGGGCAACAAATTCCTTTAGGTGATTTAGTGACTATTCGTTACGAGCAAGGGGCGCAGTCCATTAAAAGTGAAGATGGCTTTTTGATAGGCTATGTTCTTTTTGATAAAGAGAACGACTTCTCGGAAGTTGAGGTAGTTCATAATGCTCAAAAATATCTACAAACACAAATTGATAATGGCTCTTTGAAAATCCCCGCTGGTGTGAGCTACCGCTTCGCAGGAAGCTATGAACAACAAGTTAGAGCGAGCAAGCGGTTAAGTATCATTGTACCTGTTGCTTTAGCGATCATTTTTATCCTTCTGTATTTTCAGTTCAAATCGGTTAGCATTTCCGCGATGGTTTTTACAGGTGTTTTCATTGCTTTTGCAGGTGGCTTCATAATGATTGGATTGTATGATACTACTTGGTTTTTGGATTTCAATGTATTTGGAACCAATATGCGGGATCTGTTTCAAATCCGAACGGTCAATTTAAGTGTAGCGGTTTGGGTAGGTTTTCTTGCACTTTTTGGTATTGCTACTGATGATGGTGTACTGGTTGCTACTTTTCTACAAAATAGTTTTAAAATAAACCAACCCAAGACTATTGAAGGAATACGGGATGCAGTTGTAGATGGCGGACTCCGTCGGGTACGCCCTGCTATGATGACTACTGCTACTACTATTCTGGCCTTACTTCCTATTTTGACCTCTACGGGGAGGGGAGCGGATATTATGCTTCCAATGGCTATCCCTTCTTTTGGTGGAATGACATTACAAATAATAACTATGTTTACTGTTCCTGTTTTGTACGCACTCTGGCAAGAGTGGAGCTTGCGCATTCATAAGCGATTTGGTGCTTTCAAAAAAGCACTTTCCCTGATTATTGTATTTATAATAATTTCTTCATCCGGTGCAGATCCGGTTTCTGCTCAATCTTTGGATACTTTAATAGTCAAAGCTATTGATGAAAATCTGGAGCTGAAAATTCTGGAAAAAGAACATCTTGCAGCCTTGGAAAAAGCTCCGCAATTTGGACAGTTACCTGATCCCGAAATAGGAGTTGGAGTATTCCCCTTACCTGTTGAAACGCGTTTGGGCGCGCAATTGGTCCGGATTGGTGCGACTCAAATGTTTCCCTGGAAAGGGCTTTTGGCTGGAAAGGAAAACTTGGAAAATGCCAAAGCAAAAGTATTATACGAAAGCATTAGTGCCAAGGCTTTAGATATTTCTTTTCGGGTAAAGCAAGCCTATTTTTCCCTTTACGAAATAGAGAAAAGCCGGGCCGTAATTCATCGGAATTTAGGTTTGCTTCAAGCCTTGGAGCAATTGGTTTTAGCGAAAGTAGAAAGCGGGAAAACTACAGCTGCGGATGTACTTCGCGTACAGATCAAGATAGAAGAGTTAAAACAGGAACTGACTATTTTAGACATCGCTAAAGCAAAACCAGTTGCTGCGATCAACGAACTGCTCAATCGCCCTGTACAAACCAGGGTCACTATTGGCGATAGTTTGTTTTTTGCCATTCTTCCTTTTGACAAATCTGCTTTACTTACCGGGATAGAAGCTACTCATCCGGGCCTGCGGATGTTTGAATTACAACAAGAGGTAGCGCAACAAGCCATAAGATTGAATGAATTAGATAAGAAACCTTCTTTTGGTGTCGGCCTGGATTACATTATGGTCGATCCGAGAAATGATGCCGAGCCAGCCAAGAATGGCAGAGATATAGTTCAATTAAGAGCCTCTGTAAAGATTCCGCTTTACAAAAAGAAATACGAAGCTAAAGAACGGGAAGAACATTTGAGAATAAAGGCATTATCGGATAAAAAAACAGCAATGCTCAATCGCTTTAACACAATGATAGAACAAGCTTACACGGATTATCAGACAGCCCAATTGAGAATGAATTTATACGAACAACAAATAGAACTCACCCGGGCTGCTATCAATATTTTACAAACTGATTACAGCACGGGAGGGAGTGGTCTGGATGAATTACTCCGATTGGAAACCGAACGGATTGAATATGATTTGAAAATACTAAAAGCTATTGTTCAAAGCCATTTGGCCAAGAGCAGGATTGAACGATTTATTATTAGTGAATATAGAACCAATGAGCAGGAATAGAAAAAAATTAAAAAAAAGACAAAAGCCTTTGATGAATCCAAAAGATAAAAAGACCGAACGAATTATCTATGTCGTGCTAATTGTTTTAATCCTTCTTGCAATACTCCTGGCATATAAAATGTCACAAGATTTTGGAGGGAATTAGTAAAAAAAGAGCAGTCATTTTCAAAAAGTGAAATAGAAAATAATATGAAGTCTAATCTCAAAATGATCATTATTACAATTGCCGCTATACTAATTGGCTTTGGGGCAGGTTACCTGATTTTTGGAACTGCTACGGATAGCTCTTTATTGAAAAATGCTCATGATCATAATGAAGAACTTGCTACCGTTTCAGATGATGGAGCAATATGGACCTGTTCAATGCATCCACAAATCAGGCAAAACGAACCTGGGGATTGTCCCTTATGTGGTATGGACTTAATACCATTGGAGGAAAATAAATCCGACGATCCTTTGGTCCTGAAAATGACCCCCGAAGCGGTAAAGCTCGCAAATATTCAAACGACCATTATTGGAGCAAATACGGGTAATTCCGCTAAGATCATCCGGTTATCCGGGAAAATACAAGCCGATGAAAGGTTAGCTTCCAGTCAGGTAGCCCATGTCCCCGGACGCATTGAAAAATTGTTTGTCAGCTTTACGGGGGAACAGGTGAACAAAGGACAAAAAATAGCGCTGCTTTATTCTCCCGAATTAATTACAGCGCAGAGAGAATTACTGGAAGCCCTAAAATTGCAGGCACTGAATCCCTCACTGGTAGAGGCTGCCCGTAATAAATTGCGATACTGGAAAATTGAGAATTCGGAGATTGAAAGAATCGAGCAGAGTAGAATCATTCAGGAAACCTTTACGGTATATGCTGATGAATCTGGAATAGTTACCAATAGACGAGTATCCGTAGGCGACTACGTAAAGCAGGGGGAGTCGCTTTTTGCCCTGATGAATCTTCGCAAAGTATGGATTCTATTTGATGCCTATGAAGAAAATTTAGCGACTATTAAAGTAGGGGATAAAATTGAATTTACAACTCCTTCTATTGCCAATAAAACATTTGAAACAAGGGTTACCTTTATTGACCCTGTCATTGATCCTGTTACTCGTGTTGCCTCTATTAGGACCGAGGTTCAAAATCCGAATGGCTCACTCAAACCGGAGATGTTAGTCTATGGTATTTTGCGAAAAACATATAATGCCGCATCTGTCACAACTGTTCCAAAATCAGCTGTGTTGTGGACCGGAACGCGCTCGGTAGTCTATGTCAAAGTACCGGATATGGCTATTCCTTCTTTCCAGTTTCGGGAAGTAGAAATCGGAGATGAGCAAGGAGATAATTATCAAATTTTGAATGGGTTGGAATTTGGCGAAGAAGTAGTGACATATGGTAGTTTTACGATCGATGCTGCTGCTCAATTGAATAATCAGGCGAGTATGATGAATAGAAATGTATTGGTTAAAGAAATAAATCAATCCAGCTATTTACCCGATTATACCGAAAATACACCACTGATATTTAAAGGACAATTATTCAACCTTGCTACTACTTATTTGAATTTAAAGGATGCTTTGGTAGCTACTAATGGTGAAGCTGCAAAGGAGGCTGCCAGGCAGATTTTGTCTTCCCTGAGTGAAGTGGATGTATCATTATTGAAAAAGGATGCCCGTAATTACTGGATCACACAACGAAGTGCTATCGAAGCACATAGTGAGACAATAGCGGCTTCCCCTGATATTGAGAAACAAAGAAAACAGTTTGATTTTCTTTCTCAGGTATTTATCAAATCGGTAAAAGTTTTCGGCATAGGTGAAGCGACTTTATACGTTCAACATTGTCCTATGGCAAATGATAATGAAGGAGCGGATTGGCTCAGTGATGTAGAAGAAATCCGCAATCCTTATTTCGGGGATGTAATGCTGGCTTGTGGAATAGTAAAAACGATCATTGATGCGAATTTTAAAAACCCACCAGCACCAAAAGTTATCAAAACTCAACAATCGGTTCATAAACATTAAAACTTAAAAAAATGCAACAAGTAACTTATTGTAAACTTTGTGGCAGTATCAACACCTTTGATTTTTTTCAATTACCTCCAGTGCCTACGCAGGATGGGCTGATGCTTGCAAGTAAAACCGAAGCATTACAAGCCGCAAAAGGACAGATAGATTTACGGTTTTGCAATGACTGTGGATATATCAGAAACGAAGGATATGATCCTGCAAAAATAAATTTTGATGATTATGATTTTTCTAATGATCACTCTCCAATTTTTAGAGCTTATGTTGACAAACTCTGCGATCGATTAATCAACACTTATAGCTTAAGAGGAAAAACTATACTGGACATAGGATGCGGAGATGGAGTATTCCTAAATATGATTTGTGAAAAAGGAGCTAACAAAGGTATTGGAATAGATCCGGGATTCGATCATGGCAAAAGGAAAATGCCTGATAATATTGATGTTAACTTTAGCCGGGAATATTACTCAAAAGAGCATCGACATTTAAAACCGGATTTTATTGCTTGTCGCTTGGTAATTGATTTATTGGAAGATCAAACGGGATTTCTGAAATTGATTCGCTCTAATCTGGCAGCATGTCCGGATACTATTCTCTATGTAGAAGTTCCCAATTCCCGATACACTTTTGAAGATAGAATTATCTGGAATGTCGTATATGAG
>JANQLV010000028.1 GCA_028280415.1 Saprospiraceae bacterium | reverse complement strand
TATATAGATGTAGAGCCCAAAGTCACTTATTTCTTGCCTAATGCCTTTACGCCGAACGAAGATGGAACCAATGAATTTTTCCGGGGAGGTGGCTTTTTCCGGGGGATTCAAAACTTTAATATGAAAATTATGAATCGTTGGGGTGGTGTAGTATTTGAAACCAGAGATCCGATGGAAAGTTGGAACGGCCGGGAGGATAATTTTGGCAGAATGTCCCCCAATGGTGTTTATTTGGTCTATGTCAGTTTTATCGGGCCCAGGGGGATGCCGAATGAGTATAAAGGCTTTGTGACGCTGATACGCTGATAATAGACAGAAAATATTTAAAACGATGAGCAAATTCCTTAGAAAGCTTTGCTTGCTAATAGGAGTGCTGTGTTTTTGTATACACGGCTATGCTTATCATATTATTGGCGGGGAACTCTACTACGAATGTCTGGGTACTGACCCTAATAATCCGAATGCTAATCTGTATCGCTTTATATTAAAAATCTACCGAGATTGTGCTGGTGGAGGACAAGATTTTGACTCCTTACCAGGTACAGCAATTGGAACGGTCACGATTTACCATGGCGATGATACTACCCCTTACATTGCTACTTTAAATCTAGCTGCACCAAATATAACTTGGCTTCAGGCAGATGCTGGCAATCCTTGTTTGATCGCCCCACCTAATATATGTGTACAAGAAGGGATTTACAAGTTTGAGGAAAGCTTACCGATTAGTGTTGACAGTTATCATATTACTTATCAAAGATGCTGTAGAAATTCTTCCATTTCTAATATATTCAATCCAGATGAGACGGGGGCCACTTATACCGTCGAGCTTACTCAAAAAGGACAAGAAGAATGCAATAATAGCCCGGTTTTTACCAATTTCCCTCCAATTATTATTTGTGTTGACCAGCAATTGAATTTTGATCACTCTGCAACTGATGCCGAAGGGGATCAATTGGTATATGAGTTTTGTACACCTTTAAAAGGAGGTGGACTCTATGGAAATCCAACTGCTGCGGATGGGATATATCCAAACCCTGATTTACCTCCGCCTTACGATGGTGTCGATTTTATACTACCAAATTATAGCCCGACGGCTCCGCTTGGTGGAAATCCCGTAGTAAGCATTGATCCGTTTACGGGCTTATTGACTGGAGTGCCAGTAGTGCAAGGGCAATTTGTAGTAGGGATATGTGTTAAAGAATATCGGAATGGAGAACTAATCAGTACTATTCAGCGAGATTTTCAATTTAATGTCGCTTATTGTGAGCCGACTGTAGTGGCGGAACTGGAAGGTGATTTAGTCGATGATGCCTACCTTTTTGAAAGCTGCGGAGGGAATACCTTTTCTTTTGAAAATCTCAGTTATCAAACTCAGTTTATTGATGAGTTTTTATGGCAATTTGATGTCAATGGAGAAAACTGGGTTTATTTGGAAGAAGAGCCAACGATTACCTTTCCAGGGCCAGGTACCTACAATGGAACAATGGTACTCAATCCGGGAACTCAATGCTCGGATACCGCAAAAGTGAGTGTCTGGATTGGAGAGCCTGTGCTTGCTGATTTTGACTTCGAATATGATACTTGTGTCGCGGGACCAGTGACTTTTACTAATCTGTCAAATTCTGAAAATGGCGAGATTGTAGAGTATGAATGGGATTTGGGGGATGGTTCGATGTCCAATGAGCCAAATCCGGTCTACGAGTATTCAGACCCTGGAGAATATGAGGTTACACTGACGATAAGGGATGAACGGGCTTGTATCGGTACGGTTAGTTTTCCAATTACCTGGTTTCCCGTTCCACCACTGATTATTATCGAACCTAGCACTTTTTTGGGCTGTCCGCCGGAGGAGATTACTTTCGAAAATTTATCTTCTCCCATTGACTCAACCTATGATATTGTCTGGGATTTTGGGGATGGAGGGCAGGATACTTCCATTAGTCCGATTTATACTTTTAATACACCGGGTATCTTTGATGTTGGTATTGAAATCACTTCACCTATCGGTTGTTATACCAGTAGAAACTTTCCGAATTGGATAGAAATAGATTCTTTACCTATTGCCGATTTTACTTTTACTCCCGAAAGTGTGACCAATTTTGAGCCGGAAGTACAATTTACGGATCAATCCATTCGGGCGGCAGCCTGGGAGTGGACCTTTGGAGTATTCGGCAGCACCATATTACAAAATCCGACCTATGTTTTTCCGGATACCGGGTACATCCCCATACAATTGGTTATTACCCACCGGTTTGGTTGCCTGGATACTTTAATTCATTATATAGATGTAGAGCCCAAAGTCACTTATTTCTTGCCTAATGCCTTTACGCCGAACGAAGATGGAACCAATGAATTTTTCCGGGGAGGTGGCTTTTTC
>JANQLV010000049.1 GCA_028280415.1 Saprospiraceae bacterium | reverse complement strand
TTATTATCTTGTGACTGTGGCAACGAGGGCATATGGGCATTATTTTTTGGTTTGGTCACTTTAAAAATAACTTCCTTTTCCGAATTGCCACCTTTTTTTCTTCACCCTTACATTAATTACATCACCAGATATATTTTCATAGCAAATGGATTGAATTAAAACTGCGGTTCCAATTCGACTCGCTTTTGCTCACCAGTATTCGTATCGAATTGATAAATAAAAATATCTTTATCTAATTCTTCTTCCTCAATCGTATAGTTAATTTGTCCAAAAAGAATAGTCCCGTCTCGATTGGGCGATGCGGAGATATGCATTATATCTCTATTTTCACAATTTTCTTTAAGGGTAACGATTGCTCCGGTTATAATATTAACTTTATGCAGGCCAATTTTGTCTGTCCAGACAATATGCTCATCGTCCAACCAATCAATAGATAATGGCACTTGATGAACTTGTGGCAGGGTAAAAACTTCAGAGAATTGATAATCGTTTAAAGCATTCAGAAAACCTATTTTAATTTGTCCCCAGGGGCCAAAATGTGTAGCAATTTTGTCATTATAAGCGACAGGTTTCCCATACGGAAAATCAAAACTTTGGACAATTTCTCCTTCAATATTTACAATAAGTGTTTTTAGAGCAAACGGATCACTGAATTCAGCTTGACAGATTATTTCGTTTTCATTGATCCATTTTGGGAAAGCGCATTTTACGCCAGGTAAGAGATGTAAAGCATTTTCCTCTTCGACTTTTTTAATCATCAATTCTTCTAAAGTGGTACAGTATGCAAGCCAATTATTATAACCGAGTTGTGGTCGAATACGGCCTGCTAAGGAGCCATCCACTACTTTAGTATACGTTTCTTTACATTTATCCGCCACTAAGTAAACATCTGTACCACCTGCTTGTCTATAGAGAAAGCGATTCGGATTGACGCGATCATACGAGGGATGTAAGAACCCATATTTACTATGATCGACAATTTCGGGCGGCCGAGGATCAAGAATTTCGAAACAGGTATCATTAAAGGCTGTTAAAGAAATAAAATTATCACAGGGGTTTTGCTCTTGGGGATTCGGTAGTTCATTATTTGTACAGGCAAAGAAAAATAAACCAATAATATAAAGAGGTATACATATTTTCATAGCAAATGGATTGGGTTAAAACTGCGGTTCTAATTCAAACCGTTCCTGTATGCCTGTATTGGTATCGTATCGATGAATAGAAATATCTTTATTCAAACCGTCTTCCTCCGGCGTGTAATTGGTTTGGTCCAGGATAATGGTCCCATCCCGATTAGGGGGGATAGAGAAATAAGCCATAGCTCGGTTTCCACAGTTCTCTTTAAGGGTTATCATCTCTCCCGTCAAAATATTAACTTTATGTAAGCCAATTGCATCAGTCCAAATGATATGAGTTTCATCCAGCCAATCCATGTGAATAGGTTGTTGATTCACACTGGGAAGTGCAAAGACTTCGATGAAAGCATAATCTGCCTGCATATCTAAGTAACCGATTTTAGTTTCATTAAAAGGTCCTGATCTGGCTGTTATTTTTTGCTGATATTCCGAAAATATTACACTGGGTGGAGTATCAATTTCCTCAATGACGGGTCCATCTGGATTGATTGATAAGGTTTTATAAACACCATTACCAACCTCGGCCTGACAGATCAGCCGATTTTCAGAAGTAAGCCAAAAAGGACGAGTACATTGATATTCTTGCGCAATATGTACGGCATTTTCCTCTCCGATTTTTTTAATCATCAGTTCTTCCAGAGTTGTACAGTAAGCCACCCAGCCATTCTGTCCAAGTTGCGGTCGAATCTTGCCGAAAAGAAATCCATCCATAAGCTTAGTGTATTCATTTTTACACAAATCAACTATCCAATACGTTCCCTCACCCCTGGATTGAATATATAATAATTTATGGGGGTTATTACGATCAAAAGACGGTTGAAGAAAAGCATATTCACCGGTCTCCACAATCTCTGGTGGACGAGGCTGTGGCAGTTCAAAACAAGTATCGTTAAATGATGTTGTTAGAAGAAAATTATCACAGGGATTTTGCTTTTGGGGATTCGGCAGTTCATCGTCTGTACACGCAGAAAATATGAGTGCTAGAGAACATGCGATGCCGAGTATTGATTTATTCATACCTGCTAATTTAATTAATTTAGTTTTTTATAAAGGGTTCAATCGCTGTAAAGTCTTTATTTTTTAGTCTTAATAGATACAAACCACTCGTCAAAGCACTTATATCCAGGGAAAAAGCTGTCTCAGCACCAAAATGATTGTTTATGTCTTTACTACGCAATAATCGGCCCTGAATGTCATAGACTTCTAAAATAACATTTGTATTGGACCTTAAATAGGTCTGAATATTAATTCGATTATTGGCCGGGTTTGGGAATATTTTTATTTTCTGTTCTTCCTGATGAGCCTCATAAGTATCCGTTGTGGTATCAATGATAATCTCACCATCCTGAATAGTGTTATTAGAATCACTAATGAGCAAAGAGAAGTTTATACGATAATGATTTTGGCCTTCTCTTATAGGGGGAATAATCTGCGTTTCTTCAACTGGTTGGTTATTGATAATAGTAGGATTATAAGCATAACCGGAGATTCTGCCATTCAGCACACAACCATTATTTTGGATGATCGGAGGTTCTTCCCAAAAGATACTATCTTCGGGAATGACTGATGCAATTTCAATCATTGGATCATTGCTACCCTGGTAAATGCCCCATAAATCTGAACGGGAATTATTAATCCAGGCGGAGTATTTTTCTAATGATTCATCAATGGGAATAATAGAATCTGCACCAAGTGCACATATATCTAAAGCGATAGGAGCGGAATATTTTAATATATTGCCGATCATAAGTATATTCCCTGGAAAAATTCCATCGTTATTATAGCTTTGATCCGGAGAATGATAATCACGTGTTAATTCCCAATCTGCCTGGATTATAGTACTATCCAGATTCGGAATCACATCTACATGGATTATTTTTTGATTATTAGAAATCAAATCAATACTTCCTGACGCATTCAGTAATCCCCATCCATTCTGATCCTCATATCCCTGTGGAATTCCAATATTCTGATCAACAACATCAGTCGCTCCAAAAGATAATAAAGCCTCTATGTCTTCATGGGTAAGATCAATCCCGTATTGTTCTCGGTGATGTTCCAATATCAGGGCTGAAACACCCGTCGCATGGGCCGTTGCAGAAGAAGAACCATTAGAACATGCATAGTGGACATTATCATCGAAAAAAGAAGGATCAGGGCAAATAAAATCATTGCCGGGCTCTAGATTATTTAAGGAAACAATTAGCGCGTTAGTCCCTGGGGCTATAATATCCATGTTTCTACCGAAAGAAGCATATAGATCTTCTTGTGTTGTTCCGGAAACACTATTCTCTTCCACTTTCAGCCTTCCGTCAAAGCCACTTGCCCCTACCGTTATCATCCATTTATCATCCAGGGTTCCAGGAGGATGAGGTGCATCATCAGCCTCATTTCCTCTGGAGTATAACATGATTGTCCCGGATTTATAGGTAGGTTCCAATACATCTTTCATAAACAGGAACTGACCTTCTTCTCCTCCTGAAGTGCCAAAGAATGATGGGCCGCCATAACTATTGTTGAGAATATCTACCAAAGGTATACCATTCAAAGCGGCAAGTGCGATGCCAGCTCCTGCATTCGTACTGGTCAGCGTACCGGCTGGTCCTCCTCCGGCCTTAAATATTTTAAAGTCTACGCCTCTTGTTCCTGTAGCAAGATCCCCTCCGGCAATACCGCTGATTCCTCGGTTATTATTTCTAAGGGCTCCTATAATGCTGGCCATTCTGGTTCCATGTCCCGAACCATAATCATTTTCTGTATCTGACTCAGTCATCACTTCGAAGGTTCCAGATGTTGTAAAATCAAATCCTTCACTTATGACAGAGCCGTTAATGCCCCCATAATTGTTAGGATTGGTTCCGCCACCAAAATCTTCATGATGAAAACTGACACCTGTATCCACCACACCAACTTTTACAGATTCTGTTCCCGTAATACCCTGATCCCAGACTGGCTCAATATTAATATGTGCGTTGGGAAATGTTGTTGAATTTAATGAATGCTGTATCACATAAAGTGAATCATCAGGGGGCGGGGGCGGAAGAGGGGAGGCATTTACTTTATAGGTGAAATTGGGTTCAGCGTATAATATATCCCGATAATCAAAACCGGAAAGAATATTTGCTGCCGTCATTTCATCCATCCCGTTTTCCAGTTTCAGTATGTAAGCACTCCATAAAGAAGGAATATAAACAGGCTCTCCAAATCTATTTAAGGAACTGATCGTCGTGGTATTTAAAAATGAAAATATTTTTTGCACTTTCCATTTTGATACACGCCCCAGGCCCCCGTCTAATTCCTGATCCATTTGATTAATGAGCGCCTGGTCCGCAACGAGATCACTGACAATCCCATAAATTAGATCGGTATTATCAACAAAAGTCGAATCCAATACCTGCGGATTAAACCGTACAATAATTTCACCGTCAACATTGGTTGGATTATTTTCTGCATCATAATCAAATGCGATAGGATTATTCTCTTGTTCGTAATTGATTAATTGATAGCCACCAAGAGGCGTTTGCTTTATATGCGTGGAAACAAGTACTGAACCATCTGAAAGTGTCGTGATCCCCAAAGGTTTTTCTATGGCATTGGGATCACCATCATGATCGTCTTCCCAAAGTAATTGTCCATCAGGGCTATAACTGACTGTTTTGATAAAGGAATTATTTCCGTTTGTCTCTTCCCCTGTCAGGATAATATTACCTAGCGCATCAATTTTTATATACCGTGCCTGAACAGGATTTTGTGAGGATACAGAAGCACGTTGTTTTGACCATAGCTCATTTCCGTTTTGATCATATTTTATTAAAGTAAAATTGGACCCGCCATTAGTTTTCTCACTATATCCGCACACATATATATTTCCACCGTTATCAAGCACTACATCTTGTCCGGCATCGTTCAGGTCAGATGCACCAAAGAATTTTTCCCAGATAATGTTGAGTTGATCATCCATTTTAACCGTATAAATATCATTATCCGTTCCGCTGCCGTTTGTTCCGTATCCTGTTAAATAAAAATAACCATTATCATCGGCAGTAAATCCTAATGGAATATCCAGGCCAATAATACCGCTTGCAAATCTTTTTTCCTGTATGAGTGTTCCATTCAAATGGTCATATTTCAAAATTGCATAATCCCATACATTTGCCGTATTTTCACTCGCTCCGGTAATGGCAATTTCTCCTGAAGGGTCAATTTGAATATGTGAAGCCCCGTCTCTAAATCCATTATGATCGTAACGTTTCGCCCAGGATAGGATTCCAGAGGCCGAAAGTTTAAGCGTTAAATAATCATAATTTGTCGTGTTCCCATAACTTGCTCCTGTTACATATATATTACCGTCCGCGTCGTATATTAAAGAACTTGGAATGTCCTCACCATTATCCGGCCCATTATACGTATACGACCAAACGTTGTTTCCTGAGGTATCATATTTTAAAACCAAATAATCATGATTGCCATTTGTACCATTAAAGGTTGCCCCGACAATGTATAAATTATTGCCATCCAGGGCCAGAGCCACGCCATAACTTTTAGTTCCTGCTCCCAGATTAAACGTCTCTTCCCAAATCGTATTTCCCAGTTTATCTTTTTTAATTAAATATAATTCGATCAATAAACCAGATGACACAATATGTCCGGTTGTATAGGTGAAACCAGAATTATCCGAAACAGATGCGGCCCATTCAATACCACTGGACGGATTGCCTAAACTACTTACCCAGGATTTATTCATTAAAACCTGTGCATTTAATTTAAAAGAAGTACAGAGCAGAAAAATGAAGGTGAGTGTGTAAAAAATAAAAGTTTTTACAAAAGTTTGGTTTTTCATTCCCTGGGGTTTATTTGTCTTTCGTTAGGCTTTGTGAATATAAATAAAAATTCACGAAAATTTAATTATACAGATCGAAATAAATAAAATACTAATTTCAACCCAGACGAATAAACCAATTTTATTCTGATGAAAAAAATAAAAGTAATTTTTAAATGCGATAAGAGGTGAAAATCATTACTTCTGGTGAGTTTGATTTCATTAGTTTTTTAAAAAGATACCATACTTTTTTTATTTTATTGAAACTTTTTTAAAAAGTAGGATAATACAGCAGTTAAACATATTGAAATTTTAATCATTGTAATATGCTGACTCTAATCCCTTTGTTTTCTTCTTGCTAGCTTGGCTTTTTTTATTTTAGATTTATGATAAAAGTTATATAATTCTTTATTTAACTCCTTTACAGCCTCAGATTTCTTCCTATTAACACTGTTCAGGGGAATCCTGCTGGGAAAGGGTCTTTTAAGCCGAATATAGTCTTGGTCCATAATGACCAGCGCAGGGAAACTGTTCGTTCCTCCAGCGGAGCCCCTATACCCCCTGTCCTCATAAATGAATTCATCAGCGTAAGCAGCACCAAAAGCAGAAACCAAAAAACCATTTCGCAATATAGATTTATCTGAAACGGCTGTGTTTTTTGAATTGAATAATGTTACTTTATCAAAATTTCCTTTTCGTAATGACCTGGCTTCCTTAGGGAGAAAAAAATAAACTTTACAAAAATCAAAATGATTTTCAAACGCTTTCATAATTTCGGAATTCTCGATTTTTATTTTTTGAATTTCTTCATTTACGCGGGCTTGATTCTGATTCGATTTTAATAATTTAATTTTATTATCTGCAGATTTAAGTCTGACTAATAAAATATTTTCCTTTAGGAATTCTATGTGGTCGAAAGAATTATTTCTTCTGATCCTGTAATCTTTACAACTTACTAAAAGCATTAGGAAAATACCGCAAAACATGATAACGTTTTTTAGGGTATCATTTTTTTTCATCTTTTTGCTATTAAGGTTATTGGATTTGTGTTTTTACTAATGGGTATTGTATAATTTTAAAATTCGGTATCAGATATAGGCTGGCTCATACTGATTATTTTTGACTTCATTCTCCTTGATTTATTGAATACATAATTTGAGCCCGGTTACCTTCAAAGTATTCATTAATTTTTGCTTCAATATCAAATATATTTGGAAGTGCATCCAACTGGTTTTCCGTTTTAGCATGAATTCCCAAAGCGGGATATTCTTCTATATTCAAAGATCGTTTTACAGAAATAATGCGAACCTCAAAAGAGCTATCGAGGTCCAGCAATAAAGGTATTTTATCCTTCATTATCTTTAGCATTTTCATTAACAGCTCGTCCCGATCTATAAACTCTGATACGAAATCCGGTTCTATCAATGTATAACTTTTAAAAGGGTCGGACTCCCGCATGTTAAATAGCTTTATAATAAGATTTAAGAATGTCCTTATCTAATTGAAGACGGGACTTGAAGATACGATTATTATTGATTCTTTTTTTATAGAATGAATTGCTTTATGTCTTTGTTCCAGCTTGCTAGGGTATCTGAAAATAAGGCGAATTAACATTAATTAACGGCTTCTAATTGATCTTCCCCTGCATAAGCTGTATACTTGTTTTGCAATGAAACATAAAAGGAACATTTGTAGTCAATTCCTAGATCTCAAACATGCTTTTAAATATACTCTTATTAAAAATCGACCAATGCCTAAAATCTTAACTTTTGCAATACTGTTCTTAAACCTTTCCAGTTGGACTATTTATGGTCAAACCTTAAGCTCTGAGGGAGTCTTCAAAATAATTGAGCCACAAATTGAAGTGAAACCTTTTGACATCGATGTTCAAATTGACAAGAGGGGGAGTGATCAGTATGATTTGATAGTTACTATTGAATTGGAAAATGGGAATTATGTTATATCTCCTTATTCGGAAGACGAAACTTATGGACATTTCGAAATTTCTTTTGCAGAAACCAGTAATTTTATTCTGCTTGATCAGCTTTTGGAAATTCCTAATTCAGTAGAAGAGTTTGATCCTGTATTGAAAAGGCAAGTGAAATTTGTAAGAGAAACTACGAGCTATACACAAAGAATCAGACTAGCCTCACAAGACAATTTTGTAGTATCTGGTTTAATCGAGTTTGTACTTGAACCGAGTTGCGTACCTTATGATGTGGAATTTGTCATTACCTATCATTCAGAAAAAATGAATGTTAAAAAAACAAAAACCGTAATTTCCGAAGAGTATAAGCAGTGAGCTGGAAATTCATCGACTAATGAAATCGATTAGCAAAATTGAATTCATTTTGAGCTAAGAATTAAGGCAGTTGCTTTATTATGAATTATTCTTATTGGTCAACCAATATTCCCGGCAACTCTGTTGAAAATGTTTTCAAAAAGTACATTTCTCTTTTTGCCTAATCTCATACGTGTTGCAGTTCTGGAGGTCTCAAAACCATGCTGCTGCATAAATTTTATAGCACTTAAATTATTATTTGGAAAAATAATTTTCTTATTAGAAGTCAGATGGACTTTCATTAGTTCTATACCCGCAAGAGTATCTGTTGCAATAATGAGCCCTTCGCCGAGATCCGGTAAATAAAATCCTTGCAAAATGTTTTCTTCAACATATAATAAACTACTGGGAAGCACAGCGCTTAAGCTGCGCGCCCTGTTCTCTTTGCTGGTAAGCTGGTCAATTGCTAAAATCTGTTTTTCAAATTGCTGATCATAAGGGATAATTTGTTTGGACAATTTCCAATCATGATTAATCTTGAGATTTTCGAAAAATAGATACTGAGTTTCGACAATGAAACCCAATTTGCGATAGATAATTTCACCAAGTTCTGTTGCCAGCAGATAAATAGTTTCACAGTTTTTGCTTTTTGCAAAGTCAATTAATACCTGGGTGATCCTTTTACCAATTCCCTTATTTCTGAAGTTCTTCTCTACGATAATATGCCCAAGCCAGGCGACTTCGTCATGCATGATTATTGCTCCAATGGCAATGATTTCATGATGGAGAGTAATTTTAAAAGGGAAACAAAAATCAGCTTCAATGTAGTACTTAAACTTGAGCCGAATATCAGACCATCCTTCGGGTTGAAGTTTGCTAATGGAATGAAGATCAGGCTGTAGTAAAGGGTCTACTTTCAACTTGGCTTAAATTGTTCAAATTTTTATTGATATCACAAATCATACTCGCCGTTTTAGCCTTGGTCGATTCTCGTTTCTTTCAAAGTCATAATCTTCACTGTATTCTATTTTGTCGAGTGCATAATCTATATCCGCAATTAAATCTTCATAATTTTCCACTCCGACTGACAAGCGAATCAGGCCTTCTGTGATACCTATTTTCTTTTTTAAGTCCGGGCACAATCCGGTATGTGTCATCGTAGCGGGATGCTGAACCAGACTTTCCGTACTTCCTAAACTCACCGCTAATTTAATTAGTTTTAAATGATTTAAAAACTGAAATGCTTCTCGTTCCTTCCCCTGGATTTCAAATGCGATCATGGCACCGGGAGAAGCGTATTGTCTTTTATATATTTCAAAACTCTTTGAAGATTCTTCCAGGCATCCTAAATAATGGACTTTCGAAATCTTTGGATGTTGCTTTAGGAAATTAGCAATCTCCTGCGCATTTCTTGCCTGTTGCTCCATACGGACTTTTAAGGTTTCCAAACTCCTTAAAAGTAACCAGCAAGTATGTGGACTTGCCATATTACCCAAAAAAGTTCTTAAAGTCTTTACTCTCGAAATTACTTCCGAATTCCCCAAAACTGCACCTGCTATTAAATCACTATGCCCGCCAATATATTTGGTTGCAGAATAGATCACTAAATCTGCGCCCAATTGCAGCGGATGTGACCAGAGTGGTCCCATATAGGTATTGTCTGTTGCCAGATAAACTTGTTTTTCAGAAGTTCCGAAATGATTGGCCACCTCCTTGCACATTTCGATATCGATCAAAACATTGGTTGGATTGGCTGGCGTTTCGATATAGATAAGCGCTAATTTATCAGACTTACCCGTTTCTTCAACCATTTTTATGATTTCATTAATGTTATGGTCTGGTCTGAAACCAATGGAATCAACACCAATTTCTTTTAGGAAATGATTGATAAAATGATCCGTACCGCCATAAGTAGGCAAGCTGTAAAGCAATAGATCACCGGGTTTTAGAAATTCCAAAAGCACGGTACTTATCGCAGACATCCCGCTTTCGAAAACAGCACATTGCTCCGCTTTGTCCCATAGACAAAGGCGGTCCTCCAGAATTTCCAGATTGGGATTATTAATTCTACTATAAATGAGACCGAGTTCCTCGTTTCGTCCTTTTTCTCTTAATCCATAAGCTATTTCAAAAAATGCTTTTCCTTCTTGAGCAGTTTTAAAGACAAAAGTAGAAGTTTGAAAAATTGGAGGTTTTACTGCACCCTCAGATAATTCGGGTTTATATCCATAAGTCATCATCAGGCTTTCAGGATGCATGGCTGATTTCATCTATTACGTTTTTAAATTAAATAATAACAAAGTTACGATGTGTAGGAATTATTTGCTTGTTTTGTTTTATTTTCGGGAAAGATTCCTGTTAGATAATAATTAACGGGAATTTATTGTAAAAATGTAATTAGAAATAATCCTTAAAAGGAATAATTCCTATGATAAAATTAGATACTACTGATAAAAGATTATTGGAACTATTGCAGAACAATTCCAATACAAATGTTAAGGAATTAGCCTCCAGGCTAAATCTGACCAAAACGCCAATTTACGACAGGATAAAAAGGTATGTCAGAGAAGGGATTATTAAAAAATATGTTGCGGTGCTGGACTCAACTAAAATTGAAAATTCCATGGTAGTTTTTTGTTCGGTTTCTCTTGAAAGTCAGAAATTAAAAGAGATTGAAAGCTTTAACAAAGCGGTTAAAAAGATTCCCGAGATTATTGAATGTTACCTGATGGGAGGCGCCAATGATTTTCTACTAAAAGTCATAGTAAAAGATTTACAGGCTTATCATCAATTTTCATCCGGAAAACTGGCTGCATTGCCAAATGTATCTCAAATCAAAAGTACCTTTGTTTTGAATGAGGTGAAAAGGTCGACTGTGATTCCTTTGTTTTAAATAGCAGTAGGAGAGGGGGCGAATCTTTTTTATCTCCCATGATTAATAGCCACAAACAGATTCCCAGCTCTCCAAAATGCGCGGGCAGCATAACCATACTGGATAAACCACTGGCTTCATAACTAAGAGGGATCAGCAAAGTTCCTGAAAATTCAATCAGATAACTACCGCAGCCGAGCATTAATAAAAGGCCCAATGTTTTTGGCAAAAAACCTGATCGATACACCAGGTATCCAAAAGGAAAAAGCCATAGGCCCCAAAACAACTGCACGAGCTGAATTCCCTGATCATAAGCGGCAAGTGCCGACATGATTTGCCCCTGTATTTGTTCTTTTGTAAGAAATTGCAGATAATCGGGCTGATTCAATAAGCTCAATACCTCTACTTTGTGTTGTATATTGACAAAAGAAACCGGTACACTCACCAATACCAGAACAAGCATGATAACAGCATAGGTTTTGTGAACCGGTTTTAAAAGCTGGTATAATAAAAGCACCAGCGCTATATACGCTAACTGATACAAGACACTACTCAGGATTCCGAATCGGTATAATGATTGGGATTTTTGGATGTTATTGAAAGTGGTATCCGCATCTTCCGAAACAATTAATTTATCAGGAACATACATTAAACTGATAATTGCAAATATGGCTATAGCGAAGTAGGACCAACCCGCTAACCTTGCCGTTTTTTTTCTGCTATGATTCATAATTCCTTCATCGTTCATGATACATAAAAATTGTCTTCCTAATCTTTCGTTTCAAACTCTTTTGCAGCGATTCTCAAATTTTTAAGCTCATCGGGCAATCTGGATTTTATCATCATATTTATCATCCATCTGGGCATCTTTCCTCCGGGATGAAAGCGAAGAATATTTGTTGCTTCGCAGCTACTATTATCCAGTTTTTTGAAATTCCAATCTCCAATATCAACAGGCATACGGATTATTTTTTTAGTCGCTTCATATCCCTCTTTCTGGGCATTCTGCCATCGCAGTCCCATTTCATTTCCCGCTGCGTTTTGATATAATTCATATTTCAAGACTACATCTCTGTCTTTAAAAATAAATGGCCCGTACATCAGAGAGTAGATGGTATATTCTTTTTGATTTTGTTCTATAATTTTAAAAGTTCCGTATTCTTTTCCTTTGGGAGATTTATAATACTTTGGATTGATGACTAAATCTAATGCTGCTTTTTGCGCAGCCCGAACAGAAGCATTAACCTTCCCTTTTATTTTATATTCAAAAATCTTCGAATCGGGAACGCGTCTTTTGTAGAGTTTCCAGCCTTCATTCTTATTATTGGTCTTAACTAATTTCCAGGTATTTTCATGATTGCTTTGAGCAGATGCAGAAGGCAATGTTTCCAGTAACATTAAGACCCAACAAAGTATGGAGGGGAAAGAAGTGGTTATATAGTTTTTCATCTTTTAGGAAAGTTTTAAGTGAATTAAACTTTAACAAAGATGAAGTGGATTTTAATTTCAGGATTTACTTAAAAGTCCTTTTTCTTATCCAGGAAGTTCAATCGGTATTGAGAAGGGGAGTAGCCGTATTTATTTTTAAAGCAACGACTTAAATGAGCAGGATTTGAAAAACCGGCTTCGTAGCCAATTTGATTAATAGGAGCATCGCTAAGCAATAATTGTTTAGCTACTGCTTCTATTCGTTTATCGATGATATAAGCACCTGGCGTTTCGCCATAAATTTTTTTGAAAGTTCGTTTAAACGTAGAGAGACTCATATTCATCAGCCCGGACAAGTCCTCAACAGACAGAGGCTCAAATAAATGTGCATCTATCATCTCTTTAAAACTAAATTCTCTTTCAGAAAATAAACTTCTTACCATTTTTAGAATATCCGGAGAACTCTTTGTTTGCAGTAAGAGCATGATCAATTCCTTGAGTTTTAAAATCAGTAATTCGTTGCTTACGGCTATTTTATTTTCAAATAAGGCCTGAACACTGATAATAAAATTTTCGATAAGATTATTAGTAGCCATTTGTACCACATATTTGGACACCGGGCTTTCCAGTTCCTTCCAGTGAGGTGGTTTGGTATCGGTAAAAGCCAGTTTAAGATGCTCGGGGAAAAAATGGACGATTAGCGATTTGATATTACCCGGTTTTTGATTGGAAAGCATACTGCCCAGCGTCATCCCGCAAAGCGATAAAATAACACTCCCTTTGCTCGCTCTGATACCTGCTGTTGGCTCAATATCCTGTTCATCTCCTTCCAGCAAATAACAAAAACAGGCCGTAGCCGGAATAGGCAAGCGCTCGTTCATGGGCGTTTCAAAATCCAGAATAGAAAATACGGGTTGTTCGTATAAATGTAAGATGCTGTGATGGTGAAGCATGTTGTACTAGAATTGATTCCCTTTAATTACAAATATACTCATTATAGGTGATACAGGCGGCGAAGGGAGATGATCAGGGGACTTTCGAACCTCGACTTTCGACTTTCGTTTTTCGAATCGAGATTCCAGCTTAGTACAACTAATCAATAAGGGCTGTGATATTACTTTTATAATAGTTGATTATTCTTAGTGCTCTTAAGGTATTCCATCTACTGGGCTTTCCCGCTTTTTCCATGTCAAAATGAACCTTACCGGGATGTTTGGCCTGAACATTCCAGGTCGCATTTTTATTGCGTTTTTTTATCAGCACTTTTATTGCTTCCGCCATCCGGTCGTCCCAGGCAATATTTGCATGCTGGAAATAATCCAATGCCCTCAAAATATTATATTTCCATCTTGCAGGGTAAACCAATTTTAAAAAGTCTTTATGAATTATTTCTCCCGTTCGGTCCGATAAAAATAATTGATGACATAAAAGAAATTCTATACTTGAATTTTTTGCTTCAACTAATTCTTCCAATCTATACGTATATCCGTTTAATTCATATTCAGTAATTCCTTCCAGTACTGAAATGCTTGAATGCATGGAACTGTGTGTAGCGCCGGACCTGTTTGAACGGCAATTAAAACCGCCGTCTTCCATTAATTCGGACAATAGGAAATCAACAATGGATTTTAGTTTTTCTTCTTCAGCCTTAAAATAGGCGGCATAATTAAGGAACATCCCATTAACACAAACATCACTTAACTGAACGGTGCCAATTGGACAGATACCTCCGTCTTTCCCTTTTTCATCTTGCAGGATTAAAGCTATTGTCTCCTGAGTTAATTTATTGTTTTGGGGAAGCCCTAAATTTTTCAAATCCAGTAAGGTGTAATGCGTAGATATCCATTTCGGTTCATAAAAACGTTTGCCCCAATGCCCGTTTGGTTTTCTATTTGCCAGAAACTGTTTTCCCCAGCCTTCGATTGCAATTCTTTCCTGGAGGTCTTTTTTATTCGTATTTAGTAAATCTCTATACGTTTGATACTGAATTGAAACATCTCCTTGCAATAGCCAATTTAATATTTCCTGATTTTCTTTCATCTTTTAATCTAATATCGTCTATACAATTAACAGTACTACATCATAACTATCGAAGCTTTTTGATCCTGACGATTGGACCCGGACAGAGTGCTTTATGACAACTCATGCAATTATCCACCATGTTATCATAAAGCTTTATGGCTTTTTCAGGACTTGCTTTTTGCAGGTTTTCTATGGTTTTTAAGTAGAGCGTGGCAAATGCCTGAAATTCCTCAGAAGCTGCTTTTTCGGGCTCGGTGGCATGGGCAGTGAGTATTTTTTCATGATCAAGACTTAGGCTTACAGGCTTGCCATTTGCTATTTGCTCTTTAATTTGTTGTGCTTCATCAAACATGGCTCGCATTAGAAGCGCTAATTCGCTATCTCCATTTGGGTTAAGCGGTTGAGAAATATTTTTCTTAACATCCGAACATTCTTTCGCTTCTTCGCTACAGGAAATGCCCAATACAAAAAACAGCAATAGACAAAATATTATTTTAAGGGTAGTTTGCATAGATAAATGACTTCAATTTCACTTCTTTTTGAAAGACCACAATATACGTTAATAATATTTTAATCAGTAGTTTTTCTCATGATCCATTCCAGTGGTCCTGCTTTTTTATACCTTAACCAGATTTGAGCAAATAAAACACATAAGAGGCTGAATATCAGCGCATAAATTACAGAGAATTCAATTGAATATTCACCCAGGGGCTTTGCACTTATTTCCTCGACAAACCCCATACCGATTATTACATGGGCTACGTAAAAAGTCAGGGCCAATTTCCCTGTATTATGTAAAGCCCTGATCAAAAAACTATTTTCAAATTTATTAGCCAGCAGGATGCAGGCAGATATGATTACAATCGAAATGGAAATACCATTTATCATATAAATAGGCATTGGAGGCATGGGATCCATACCCAACAAGGCAGTTAGATCTTCTGTCGATATTGAATCTGCTCCTGACAAAAATTGAATTAAACCGAAGGAAAGGACTTGAACAGCAATGAAAACGACAAGGCTGATCATTAGCGATTTTTTTACAAAACGATCCTTATTCAAGTCTTGCTTCCCATACCATAATCCAAATAGCATAAAAGCGGTCCATGGAATAACGGGATGGAATCCATTATAAAACAGATTCCTAAAAAAGCCCTTAAAGGTCCAGAAGTCCGTATATTCCAGAGCAATAAAGTTCCAGCCTGTTTCGTAGTCGAAGAACAGTAATAATACAGGATAAATTAATATCAAACCAACTGCTCCCAATAGGATATATTTCGGTTTTTGGCTGATAAACAAAAGCGTCAATAGCATATATACACCGTAAAAATGCAGAATGTCAGCTGGCCAGATCCATATATAGGATAATCCGACAATAAAAAGAAAAATCGCTCTTTTGATGATTCTTTTCCGACTGGTGGCCAGTTTTTTAAGGTCCTGATTTTTTATTGCTGAATTTGTCATTAATCCCAATCCGATACCGGCCAGCACAACAAAGGTTGCTGCCGCTTTTCCATCAAAAAGATGAGCAAAAGATTTCAACCAACTATCACCATTCTCTCCAAAAACAATTTTAAAATTCACGATTATCATCCCAATAACCGCTAATGCTCGTGCTACATCAATTCCTATTATTCGTTTTTTCATTATCTGGATTACTTGCAGAATATTACATAAGTACAGTAGTCCTGTTTAGAGACTTTTGTTGTTTTATATATCGTTTGTGGCGAACCTTGTTTTCTGCAAATTTATATATTCATTTTAAAAATTGAGCGCTTGTTTGGGAATTGTTTTTTGAGTTGAAAAACAAAACCTGGAGCTATCCTTTAGGGAAAAAAGAACTAGGGAAAGAAGCTTATATCAACTTTGACTATTATAGTTTTGCAAATATTAAAGCTTAAAGGCATTTTCAAAATCTTCTACAATCATTCTCTTCATTTTCATCATTGCTTCAGTTACTTTTTGCACCTGTTGAGCTGAGCCTGTTTGCATCATTTCCATGAATCGTTTGGGAATAATCTGCCAGGAAAGGCCATATTGGTCTTTGCACCAGCCACACATACCTTCTTCCCCTCCATCGGCAATCAGTGCATTCCAAAGATAATTTACTTCCTCCTGATCTTCACAAAGTACGAAAAGTGATATAGCTTCGGTAAACTTAAATTGCGGTCCACCATTTAAGGCTATGAACTGTAAACCCTCTAATTCAAATTCTACGATTGGATCTGAAACTGAGATGATTTTTGAGTTTTTAAAAATGCTACAATAAAATTCGGCAGCCTCTTCGGCTTGCTTGTCAAACCAGAGGTAAGGAGTGATTTTTGGGGTCTGTAATTTCATATTTAATTTTGTAAATAATGAAATGAATAGCTATATCGCTCTGTGCAGACGACTGTACGCCCGTTTACGGCGTATGTACGTTCTGTACTTAGTTAGCAACCGTATTTATTTTCGTAATTCTATAGTTATCAAGATTAAAGAATTTATACTTTTTTCCCTTTTTTAAAATGGTATCTTCCATCCAAAATATAATTTCTTCTTTTTCACAAGTACTAATTAGTTTTATGTGTAATTCATATCTACCATAGAAATATTTATTCTTTTTGAGCTTTTTCTTTTTAATTATTCCTTTAATTAGACAATTGCATTCCTTTTCATAAAAGGGATATTGCTGTATTCGTGTACCATTGTTTCTATGTAAATTGAATTCAATTTGAACAGTATCACCTTTGTTGAGATTATTAAACTTATTTTCGAATATTAAATTTAGACTATCGAAAATGATTTTGTCTTTCTCCCTTACTTTTTCCCAGGAGGCTATGTAGTACTTTACTTGTTGTTTTAGTAATATCGGTTCATTATTTAATTTTCTATGGAAACTTTCTATGATTATGCTTGATATATCATCGGGGTGGTAAATTCCCATGTTTTGAAAATACTTGGAAAGTTTATTTTTTCCTTCCCAAAGATTCCAACCATTTCGCATTCCCATTCCACCGTATAGGAACAGTTTTGATTTCGGACTATTTTTAAATTCAGATTTAATTGAATCTGGCCAAGTACAGTTTAAGTAATTCATTGCATCTACTAAGTCAATTGGTATATAGTTCTCTAAATACTCTTCACAATTACTTTGAGAAAGTACTATTGCAGCCAAAAAAGCTAATAATATGGTTGTGATATATTTTTTCATATGGTTGCTAACTGTCACTTACTATAACGTTGCCTTATTTAAGGGAAATATCAATTGCGAATATAGCTTTTTCGGATTTGAGTTAAAATCAAATGAACAAATTTCGGGGAATTAAATATTCTTAGCCCTGTTTCGAATGCGGATATTAGAAATGCTTTTCATTGCTGGATTTTGGAAGTCCCAATGAACACAAAGGGACTTCCGTATTATTTATCCTAATATTTTTTCTTCCCGGATAAACGGCTGATGATACTGCCGTTTACCACTTGCTTTGTACATGGCGTTTGCCACTGCAGCAAAAATCGGTGGAAATGGAGGTTCACCTAATCCCGTTGGATCAATCTCGTTTTGTACGAAATGAACGTCAATTTTTTTTGGAGCTTCGCTCATTCGAATCATTCGATATTGATGAAAATTATTTTTCTGTGGTACACCGTCTTTAAAAGTCATTTCGCCATAAAAAGCATTGCCAATGCCGTCAACAATGCCACCCTCCGCCATATTAGCTGCTGCATCCGGATTTATAACGATGCCGCAATCAATGGCACAAGTGACTTTTTGCACGACAGGTTTTCCCTTTTCTATCGTCAAATCCAAAACATGTGCGGCATAGGAATTATGACAGAAATATGCAGAAACACCCCGATGTAAATTAGCATCATTTTGTCCCCAATTTGATTTTTCCCTGACCAATTCTAAAACACCGGCATAGCGTTCCGGATCATAATCATTTTCTTTTCCTACAGGATTCTCTTTAGCTCTTTTCAATAACTCCAATCTGAATTCGATAGGATCTTTGCCGGTCTCTTCTGCGATTTCATCCAAAAATGATTGCTCTGCACCTGCCATGAAATTAGAGCGAGGGGCACGGAATGCTCCTGTTGTAATATTGGAATCAATGGCAAATTCCTCTGCTAAATAATTATCGACTGAACCCGCAGGAAAGCGATTGGCAAATAAAGGGCTTTCAGGTACACCTCCCGCCTTTACATGCAGCGCCAACAAATTATTACTTTCATCCAAAGCAGCCCGGTATATCGCCCGATAGGTCGGCCGGTAAATGCCATTGGTCATATCGTCCTCACGGGTATACATCAATTTTATGGGCGCATTTACTTTTTGAGAAATTAATGCTGCTTCAACCATATAATGTGAATAAGCACGACGGCCGAAACCACCCCCCATGCGCGTCATTTCGGTTTCTATATTTTCTTCAGGTATATCGAGCGATGCAGCTAAGGTTGGTTCAATAAGCCCCGGGCCCTGAAGTGGTCCAGCTACATGAGCTTTGTCCTTTTTCACATCAGCAAAAAAGTTCATCGGCTCCATGCAGTTATGGGCAAGGTAGGGGGCAGAATAGGTACGCTCAATAATTTTAGCAGCCTTTTTAAAAGCACCTTCAGGATCACCATCTCTTCGGACGACTTTCATGGGTTTTGCCATCAGCGTTTCCATTTGAGTATTATGGTCGGTAGTATTTTCCAGGCCCGCAGGAGTATGAACACTGATATCTCTGCCAAACCGGTCAATGGTATTGGTTGATCCCTCTATAGATTTCCATTTGGCCTTGACTGCTTTCTTTGCTTTCAGCACCTCCCAGGTCGAGTTACCTACGACAGCTATTATTTCAGGGAAAGCATTGGTGTCGAAATAGCCTTTTTTGTAAGCATCTTTATAAGTCTTAATTGGAAAAACATCTTTAATGCCGGGCATAGCTTTTATCTCCTCGGTATTGTTGATAGCTTCCAGTGTCATTCCAAAAGCGGGCGGATGTACTGCCATCGCAATCAACATTCCTTCTTTTTGGTAGTCCAAGCCGAATAATGGTTTACCGGTTACAATGGCTAAACCATCTACGTTCTTTTTGGAATGACCAATGATTTTATAATCTTTAGGTTCTTTCAATTTCACTTCTTCGGGGATGGCCATTTGTGCTGCCAATGAAGCCATTTCACCGTAGCCAATCGATTTTTTACTTGCTTCGTGATGTAAAACACCTGATTCTGTCGTAATTTCATCGACAGCAACTTGCCAGGTTTGAGCGGCGGCGGCTTTTAACATCTGTTTGGCGGAGGCCCCTGCGATACGAAGTGGTTTCCATTTCATCATAATACCCCGACTGCCTCCTGTAAACTGACCGAAAGGCGCACCGGGAAATTGTTCAGGACTATAAGGTGCTTGTTCTACGAGGACATTTTTCCAATCTACGTCTAATTCTTCTGCCAATATCATAGGCATTGAAGTTTTTACATTTTGTCCAAACTCAGGGTTTGGTGAAAAAATAGTGATGAGCCCATTATCGCCAATTTTTAAATAAGAATTGAAGTCAAACCATTCATCAGGCATAAGCAATTCCGTGTTATCATCTATGGGTTTACAGGAAGCAAACCAGCTAAAGCCAAGCATCATACCACCTCCTGCAATGGCAGATGATTTTAGAAATGATCGTCTGTTATATGTTGTTTTTATTAAAGCCATGATATTTTATTTTGAAGATTGAATGAATAAGTTTTGAATACGAATACATATTCAAAGCTATTTCTCCATTTTCGCAGCCGATTTGATCGCTGCTTTGATACGAGTATAAGTTCCGCAACGACAAATATTCCCGTTCATTGCCTGATCAATATCAGAATCACTTGGATTGGGATTGTCTTTCAATAAAGCTGCTGCAGTCATAATTTGTCCTGCCTGACAATAACCACATTGAGGAACATCATGTTCCAGCCAGGCCCGTTGAATAGAATGCTCTCCTTTTTCGGATAAACCTTCTATGGTCGTAATGGCTTTATCACCAACTGCCTCAACGGGCAATGAACAAGAGCGCATAGCCACCCCGTCGAGGTGAATAGTGCAGGCACCACATTGTGCAATACCGCAACCATACTTTGTACCAACTAATTTAAGATGGTCTCTTAAAACCCAAAGGAGCGGGGTCTGAGCAGCGATATCAAGCTGGAAGTTTTTACCATTGACATTTAAATTGAATTTTGCCATTGTTTTAAGCTTTAATGTTATGAACTAAGACACGTACAAAGATAAATATAAATTCCTTAGCTAAAAAGAACCTAATAAGCGTAAACTTGTGGTATAATTCAGCGAAATTAAATAGCAATGATTTTGGTTTATAGCTGTTAGAAAAAATTTGTATCTTCATAAGAAAAAGTCATGAAAAACCTGTTTCCCTCCCTCTTTTTGACCTTATCTCCCTTTTTTTTAAATGCTCAATATCAGGTCGGTGTCCCTGTTTATGATGCGATTTATAGTGGTAGTTTTTACAGAATTGAAGACTGTGCGCCGGATGAAGATGTCAATATTGAATTGGACGAGGGTTTATTAGACTTTGTGACAGGTTTGGAATTGATTATGCTTATAGAAGAAATAAATATTCCCGAGGGGACTCTTTCTTCTACTTCAGGAGAGCTGGCGGTCAATGACTCTTTAAGTTTTAGCTCTGATACTCCTGTTCATCCTTTTTACTTTAGTAGCCAGGGAAACTTTAACTTTTCAATCATTGCAAAAGGGATTCCTCAAATTGAAAATGAAGCCTATCCATGCAATTTAACAGAATTCGTTACTCAGGTTATATGCCAAAATGGATATGTCATTACTCCTGATATATTTTTTGAGGATTGTACGGTACAAGAAGGCATTCCTGTCAGTACCCATGATCACTCAGAACTGGATATTTCAATAAGCACCTTCCCTAATCCTACCAATTCTTCCATCAATATTCGAGCGGAAAATTCCATCATTCCCAATTCTTTAACCTTGATTAATTCGCTCGGAGTTCAAGTATTAAACCTTGAAAATGTTAACTCTGACAGAGCGCTGGTTTTAGATGTTTCAAATTTGGCTTCGGGGATTTATTTTCTTGAAATTAGAGTTAAAGATCAATCCTTAGTAAGAAAAGTCCTTATTGATTAAGAGCCTAGAGTAGCTGAGTATATCAGATCAGAATAAATGGAAACACAGGAAAGAATATTTAGAACATTAGATTTTCTATACGAAAAAGAATTGCAGGAAGAGATTTTAGCGAACAGTAAAGTAAATTCTTTTAAAAAAGGAGATGTAATCGTTCGTGAAGGGGAGTATGTAAAAATTCTGCCAATTGTATTGTCCGGTGCGATCAGGGTATTTCAAACAAATGAGGATAGGGAAATATTATTGTACTATGTGGAATCCGGGCAAACCTGTATGATGTCACTTTCTGCCTGTTTTTTCAATAATGAAAGTCCTTCTCAGGCCATCGCAATTACTGATACTAGCATTCTGGCAATACCTAGTCCCTTTATAACATTGTGGCAGAAGAAATATCATTCCTGGAACAAATTTGTGATCAGAACCTTTCGCCTGAGGTATGATGAATTATTGAATACTTTTGAAAGTGTTGCTTTTGATCACATTGACAAACGCATCATGGAATACTTAATTTTCCGAAAAAACAAGAGTTCCACAAATATCATCCAAATTTCCCATCAGGAATTAGCAAATGAATTAGGCACGACAAGGGTCGTCGTTTCCCGTATTCTTAAACAGTTTGAAATGAACGGGAGCCTTATACTACATCGTCGGGGTATTGAGTTGAAATAAATATCTTCGACTGTATCAAAAGATACCGTTGTTCAGCATTTCTCCTACTTAGATTTGTAGCATTCATTAATCATAAAAGAAAATAATATGAATGCAACACAAATTTTATCAGAACTGGAACAAGAACTTGTTTCAACCAAGAGCCTTTTGCAAATTATTCCCGAAAAGCAATTGGATTTTAAACCTCATGAAAAGGCGATGTCTTTAGGACAACTTGCCTTGCATGTGGCAACTATCCCCGGAAGAAATCTCGCCTTTGCCAAAGATGGTCAGGTAGAAGCCGCTGTTATAGTCGACCATCCGATTCCTGCGACGAAGGAGCAGATTTTAGAAGGCTTTTCCAGAAGTACAGAACACATAAAATATTTGCTGAAGTTGGAAAATACGGCCTGGCTATCGTCCAACTGGAAGTTGCTGGATTCCGGAAGAACTCTCGCCGAAATGCCCACTACAGCATTTATAAGAACCTTTGTATTAAACCATTTTTACCATCACAGGGGACAACTCTCCACTTATCTGAGGATACTAAATCAAGAATTACCCTCTATTTATGGTCCTTCTGCTGATGTTAATCCTTTTGCTTAATTATTAAAAAATTATTCGGAACCTTATTAATATTTAGCTTTTAATCGTTTTTTCGTATTTCGAACTTTGAGGCTCGAAATACGAAAAGCGATTTTGGCTCCAAGGTTTTGTATTAGTACAATGAGGTATGAGGCATTGGGGATCAGGCATTGGTTGGACATGGGAAACCTAAACTCCCACACCTAACACCCATTGCCTGTAATACCTGATTTCATGGAGTTTAAATACTCTTAATATTCCATCATCCCATTTGTTAAAAAGGAAATTTTAATTGTGCTTAGTATTCTTTACAATCAATAACATATCTTTTTTAAATAATATTCGTTTTTAGTTCCACAATTAAGTAAAGTTTGATATTTTGTTGCAAAAATATTTTATGTTGGAAACAAGCATCAAAGACCTCTCAGCTACCCTTCTTGAAAATGATTTAGACTTTTCTATTATTAAGGAGACTATTGATAAAATTCATGAAAATTTTAAAGAACATTCTCCGATTACCGGAAGCGAAAATGATATAAAAAATATGGCAGCCGTTCCTACTGCTAGTGGAATGGCTCTGGGCCTGAGCCATGCTGCTCAATGTTTAATTGATTATCAAAGAACCACTAAATTACTTAGGGGAGTAGTTAGTGCCATTAAAGATGTACAAAAAAAACATCCAAATGAGACCGTAAATATCTTTTATGCGGGATGTGGCCCTTATGCTCCATTTATAACTTTAGTCGCTCCTTTATTTAGTCCGGAAGAAGTACAATTTACTTTGTTGGAAGTTAATCTTGACTCATTAAATGCAGCTAAGGTTCTAATCGAAAAATTAGACTTGACTCAATATGTAAATGATTATTATAACAAAGATGCTATAACTTTTACTATCCCCAATCCGGAATCTTATCATATTCTTTTTAGTGAAACGCTGGATTCTTTATTATACCGGGAAAGCTATGTTCCTATCTTAATGAATATGCTTCCACAATTGAATAAGGATATTGTTGTCGTTCCTGAAAATGTTGTTCTCGATATTAGTATTTATGATGATGTAAATAGCCCTACACCTTCTTTCCAAAAGGAAATATTTAATGTGACCAATGCTATCAATGCGGAACACGATCATAAAAAGTTTCCTTCTTTTGAAGTAGAGTTAAAACCGGAATATAAAGGATTTCTTATTGATACAACAGTAAGAGTTTATAAAGATAATTTTATTACCAGAAATGAGTCTTCCGTAACAATTCCATGCAAGGTCATGTTTCCTCAGCCTCTGGAACATAAAAAGGCTTATTTTACTTATTGTATAAAACCTCAGGTTGAATTAAGGTTTGATTATGATGAAAAAGCAATAGAGCTTGATAATCCGGTTCCTGAGCAGAATACCGAGAAAGGAGGGAGATCTTCTGACCGGATTAAACTGCCTTTTAATTTTGATGTGGATAAATTGAGAGCTGAATATAAGGTGATAAGAGAGGAAAACTCCGGATATAAAGGTACTATTCCATTGAGAGCCCCTGCTCATATTGTTGATTCATCCATACCCTTTCCGCCTCCTGCGGAGGATTATGCTGATGGTTCCTGGACGTCCTGGTTAGATACTGAATTTTTCAAAAAATCTCCTTACCTGAATGAGGTGATTAATACTTTTAAAGAACATACTACCGTAAATCAGGTTAGTTTGTCTTATGTACTGCCTAATTCATTTATACAGTTGCGTACGGAACCCACACTGGCTCTGGAAGAGGAAAAATCTATGGTTCGCCTTACTGTACCTATTAATAATAGCCATGAAGAATTTAGTCTAAATGGTACGCTGGTTCCTATGAAAGCAGGGGAATGCTGGTATTTAAGACTTTCTGATCCCCATCAAATACAAAACAAAGGGGACGAAGAACAAGTGAATTTAAGAATTGATATGATCCCTAACGAATGGCTCAGAAATATTATTAAAGAAAGCGACGAATAATAAATAAGAGCTAAAAAAATATTGTTTTAAGCACTCCTGCATTTGAATTTGCAGGAGCCTACTGGCTGATTAAGCTCACCACATCTAAAATTTTTCTTTTATCAATGGAAGGGCCCCAAACAGAGCTGTTTTCAGCTTTGCGATTTATTATAGAATAATATCCAAAATTCGATCAATGATAAAGAATATCGCGCTTATACTAATCGTATCTATGATCTTGTTTGATAAGCTTGAAGCCCAGGTCAAGTATGAAAAGGAGTATAGACTAAATCAAAAGGATGTGCCGAAACCGGCACTTGAATTTGTCAATGCTTTAGGCTTCGATAGAAAAATCAAATGGTATAAAGAAGAAGGGCTTGATAAAACTTCGATCGAAGCGAAAACAAAATACCTTTCAAAAAAGTATAGTGTTGAGTTTAACTCGAAAGGAATAATAGAAGATATTGAGATTGAAATTAAATTGAATGAAATATCAGAGAAAGTGCGTCAAAATATCCTTAAATATCTAAACACTAATTATCAAAAGGCCAATATTTGTAAAATTCAAATCCAGTTTTCAGGCGATCCGGATGCCTTAATTAATACAATTGTAAATCAAAAGTTTACTAATAATCCCGAAGTTATTACTCGTTATGAAATGATAGTCAAAGTAAAAAATAAAAAAAAGCATGAAAAGCTGGAGTATCTTTTTGATGATCAAGGAGAGATGCTTCAAAAGGCGGTAATTCTGCTTAAAAACACGGATAATCTTGAATATTAAAACCCGATTAGGTACTCTATTTCTTTTTATAATTTTCTGTGGAATAGGGAAAGCTCAGGATAATTATCAATTTGGCTTATTACCAGTTGTAAACGTTAATAAGAAATTACTAGGTAATCTGAAATTAAACTTTAAAACAGAGTCAAGACAGATTATCTATCAGGAGCAAAGCTTTAAGTCGCAGTACGAGTTAATTGATTTTTCGGCTATCGCATCTACGAAGATAGGCTTGAATAATTCTTTGGCGGGAGGATACTTATTGAGAGTGAGGGATGAGAGGATCGTCCATAGATTGATTCAACAATTTGCAATTACTCAAAAATGGCTATTTTTTAGAATCGCACATCGCTTCTCATCAGATCAAACATTTGAAGAAGAAGGTACCACTTTCCGATTCCGGTACAGAATATCTAATCAAATTCCCTTAAATGGTCAATCGATAAACGCCAATGAGTTTTATCTAAAGCTAAATAATGAATATCTGAATTCGCTTCAAAACAGTAATTATGACCTTGAGATTAGACTAGCTGTTTTTTTAGGTTATGAATTCAATGATAACAACAAATTAGAACTTGGGATCGAAAATAGATTAGATTCTTTTATTGAAAATCAAATGAGAAATCGATCTTGGCTTAATATAAGCTGGTTTATTGCCATCTAAGCCGAAAAAGATTTATATCCCTCCGTATTTTAGACTTTTTTTCAACAAACAGTTCAACCTTCAACAGCTTTCCAGCTACTGTTTTTATGAATTAGCCCGCAAACCTGAATTCAATTGATAAATATACTTAAGGAAAGAGGACATAAGTAAAATTTTTGTATTATAAAAATTTCATATATAATAAAATTATTTTATATTGTAAATAAGTTTAATGTTTAAGAGTCTGCTTGATGTATTTTTTGAGCTAAGCGTCCTCAATTTTTGTTCAAACAAAAACGGGCATTCCTGAGCCAATGAATAGTATCAAAATACTGGCTCAATTTTTTAACACCAAAAACAATTTACTATGTCAATTGTAACATGGAACAAAATTCCAGCACCTCCCGCTCCAACCGGAATTAATCAATTCCCGGCCGCTCCTCCGATAATCCAAGTTGCGCAAACTAAGCTTCCAGACCAAAAAAAGCAGTTAACTGATATTATTATTATTGAACAAGTTCACTGTGATCAAATCCTGACCGTTACAGCACAATGGAAAAAAGTGCTCTCCTGTACGGCTTCTCCCTCTACACCATTTAATCAAACGGATTCGGTTACAACAGGAACTTCTACTACTGATACAATAACAAAGTCGTTTTCAGCTAGCTTAGGAGTGGCAGCATCATTAGGGTCTATTGGTGCAAGTATGAGTGAAACTTTCTCTCACTCCATAACTATGTCGAAGTCAAAGACCATTTCCCAACAATTTAGTGTAACTCCTACAAAAGAAGAAATCTCTGCGATCTGGTGGCAATTGGTCTATACATATACGATAAAAGGAAAAGTAAAACTCTTAATGGAAGGAAAAGCGTCAGATGAAACCCCTTTTACAACAACGATATCCAATGCGGATGAAACGTTTATTTCTACCGTTTATCCCAACTCAGCGAATTTAAAGACTTCGGGCTTTGAGAAGTTTATGAAAGAAGCTAGTGTATTCTAAGCCGGGTTTTAGCCATTTTTTATTGCTTCAGTTATTTTATTGCTAACACAGCATCTCTAAAATCTTAATCTTTTTTAACACTAAAAACAATTTATATGTCTAATTTAACATGGAACGATATTCCAGCACCTCCGGCTCCAACCGGAATTAATCAGTTTCCGCCCGATCCTTCGATAGTTCAGGTTGCACAAACAAATCTTCCGCTCCAGTCAATAAAGATTCCGGACCCGAAAGAATCTGGTACAGAAGATTACATTATGGAAAATATTCTCTATGATCAGGTCCTGACCGTTACCGCACAATGGAAAAAGGTAGTTGCAGCTACTGCTTCTCCCTCCACACCGTTTCATCAGACTAATTCGGTTACAACAGGGACTTCTACTACCGAAACAATTACCAAATCCTTTTCCGCCAGCTTGGGAGTTAAAGCGTCATTAGTATCTATTGGTGCAAGTATGAGTCAAACTTTCTCCCAGTCAATAACTATGTCGGAGTCGCAAACCATTAGCCAGGAATTCAGTGTAACTCCTAAAGAGGGAGAAATCTCTGCAATTTGGTGGCAACTAGTCTATACTTTTACCATCACAGGAAAATCAAAAACCTTAATGGGAGGAAAAGAGATTTTCAAAAACTCTTTTACGAACACGATGACCAATGCAGATGAAACATTTGTTTCAACCTTCTTCCCCAGTCAAGCAAAGGTAGAGACTTCGGGTTTTGAGAAGTTTATGAAAGTTGGTGATGCTCAAAATTCGGAAATGCTCAATTAAATTGATCTTTTTTACAATTGAAGTTCACTTCACTGAAAACGAAGTCGAAAAAGCTTTTTTCTATGCTATTTGATGCCAAGACATCAAGTAGTGTAGAAAAAAAGCTAGATCACAGGCGAGGTTCAGAATTCCGAATCCTCTATTGGTCCCGGGCCAAATTAGAAAACCTTTAACATACTAAAATTCGATATTGTAATAGTTATTATCCTTTTCTTTTATCTACTTTAAATCACTTCACTTTTAAAATTAGCAATAGCTAAGTGACCCGCCAAAAGATCAGTATCCACACTTGCTTCTAAACCAGCAAAAACAAGGCTGCGTCTATAAGTCAGCATGTCCTTCGCAAGAATTTATATGTAACAAAGCTGTCTATTTCAGACTCAAGGTATATCCACTTCCGGAATCGGTTTAAGACAAGACTTTTTGATTCCGATCCGCCTATAGAGAAACAAATTTTACTATCTTGGGAGGCATGAGTAAAATTGAGATTCGAACGGTTGATGTTGTTCAGTACTTGAAACCTTTGAGGGAAGGAGGCTCTCTCCCCGCAATTGTGCAAGCGGATGATGACTTTCTTTATGTCTTAAAGTTTAGAGGTGCCGGACAAGGGAAAAAAGCATTAATTGCAGAACTGGTTGGCGGGCTTCTGGCACAGGCAATTGGCTTAAAAGTGCCGGAGTTGGTGTTTATGAATCTGGATGATTCATTTAGTAAAACCGAACCTGATGAAGAAATTCAGGATTTATTAAAGTTTAGTGTAGGTTTAAATCTTGGATTGCATTTTCTTTCGGGAGCGATTAGCTACGATCCGCTGGTGTCTATCGCCGATTCCCTGTCCGCCTCAAAAGTAGTTCTTCTGGATAGTATCATCACCAATATTGATCGAACGGCGAAAAATACGAATTTGCTAAACTGGCACAAAGAGTTATGGCTCATTGACCACGGTGCAAGTTTATATTTTCATCATAATTGGAAAAACTGGGAAGCACATCTATCTCGTACTTTTCCGAATGTAAAGGATCATGTTTTGTTGGACAAAGCCGATAAACTAGTGGAAGCTTCCAGAGAAATTCAAAGTCTGATCACTGAGGATGTAATCGAAAATATAATCTCCCTTATACCCGAGGATTGGTTATTGGAAGAGTCCAATGTTTTAACTACTCATGAAATGAGAGCTGCGTATATCAAGTTTTTAAATACCAGAATAGCCAAAATTGATTTACTAGTTAAAGAAGCTTTAGATGCAAGATAGAGTTATATACGAATTTGCGGTTATCAGGTTAGTTCCAAAAGTGGAACGCGAAGAGTTTATTAATATCGGTGTCCTGCTCTTTTCGAAACAAAAAAAATACCTTGGGATCAAATATAGAATTGACGAAAAGCGAATAAAATCTTTTTCAGAAACAATTGATATTGATACAATAAGTGATTATTTAAAGGCCTGGGAGCAAATATGTGCAGGAGGTGCTGATGCGGGGCGTATTGGAAAATTAGAACTATCATCAAGGTTTCGATGGTTAACCGCTTCCAAAAGCACTATCCTCCAATGTTCTAAGCCTCATCCCGGACTGTGTTATAATCCGGAAGAAGTTATAGAAAGCATTTTTAAAAGATATGTTTTATAATAAGCTTTAAAGATTGAGAGCCTGTTTGGGAGTTTGGTTTTTAGGTCGATTTTGCAACGAAGTATAAACATAATTCAAGCTCCATTTTTTAACAATTCCAAGTGATAATATTTTATTATCTTAGGTTTGAAAAAACATTTCTCATTTAAAGAACTAACATGAAAAAGAAAACCTTTCGCGACTTGATGCAGCTACTCAAACCAATAAGCAATACTAAAACAATCAAAGGTGGGAACACTGAAACCAATGGCATTAGAGAAAATGTAGGGGAAGTAATAGATTCTCCACCGGAATAGCAGATTAAACAATTTGTATTTTAGCTGCAAGTTCAAAATATGAACAATTTCATTTGTTTCCCTTCCCAAGCTAAGCCTTTTAAAAAGCTGGAATAACTCTGTGTAAGTCTTAGGGCGTATTTGGGGATTATTAACCGTTTTAGAGAGCTCACTTTTTCATTTATACTTCGTTATAAAATTACTCATTATCCTAAATGGTAACTCTGGATTTTGGGCCTCCTCAAAACAACTCAATAAAAATTTACCAAACGTACTCTTTATTTAAAGGTACGCAACTAAGAGGTCTGTTAAATTTTTCAGGCTTACTTTCTGCTTGGTACAGCTAAATATTTCATTACACTAAAACCGGAATTATTCATGGAAAAACACGAATGGAGAAAAAAAGAAAAATCAGTTTACCTGCCTAAAAACAAGCCTGAAGTTATAAATGTCCCTGAATTTCAGTTTGCAACTATTGATGGAGCAGGCAACCCAAATAGCGATTTGTTTTCAGATTGCATTAGCGTTTTGTATGCACTGTCATATACCATAAAAATGACCCTTAAAAAAGCAGCGGATCAGGTCGAGGGATTTTATGATTATACCGTATATCCTTTAGAGGGCCTTTGGGATCTGAATGAAGAAGCCAAAAAGAACTTTGATGGTAAAATAAATAAAGACGATTTTGTTTATAAATTAATGATAAGACAGCCCGATTTTGTTACGGAATCTATTTTTAACGAAATGCTCGTTTTGGCAAATAAGAAAAAGCCGCATGCTTTTTTTGATAAAATACATTTCGAAAAAATCACAGATGGGAAATGTGTGCAAATGCTCCATTTTGGTAGCTATGATGATGAACCTGAAAGTTTTGAGATAATGGAAGTTTTTGCTGAAAATGAAAACCTAAAACGAGTTTCAAAAATGCACCGGGAAATTTACCTATCGGATTTTAGAAAAACTCCTGTAGAAAAGCTAAAAACGGTTTTAAGGTTTAAAGTAAAATAGGAATGAATACAATTGAAGGATATATAGATGATCGATATTCATCAATTGCTAATGCCTTTTCAAAAAACTTTAAAGATTTTGGAGAAATTGGTGCTTCATTATGTGTTTACCATGATCATGAGTTGGTAATAGATATCTGGTCGGGTTTTAAAGATTTGAAAAAGGAGGCGAAATGGGAGAGAGATACGGAGGTTCCCTTTTTTTCAACGACTAAAGCCGTTTCTGCAAGCTGTCTGTCTATTTGCCATAGCAGAGGACTTTTTGATTATCGGGATAAAGTGTCAGATTATTGGACTGAATTTGCTGAAAACGGTAAAGAGGATATAAGCATTGAGCAGCTTTTACAACACCGGGCAGGCTTATCAGCCATCGATAAAAAATTAGATGCCAAAATTATAAAAGATCGGGTATTGCTGGAAAGAATTATTGCCAAGCAGAAACCTCATTGGAAACCGGGAGCTTATCAGGGCTATCACCCCTGGAATATTGGATGGTTCATTAGTGCTTTATTGTCAAAAATTGATCCTAAAAAGAGAAGATTAAAGGAGTTTCTGGAAGAAGAGGTACTTCCCCATATATCGGGAGATTTGAGGATCGGTATTAATGATGATTATGATATGGACAAACTCGCAAGCTTAATTCCTTTTTCCAAGCTCAAGATTTTTTCGATGCCCTTTATTTTTGTAAAAGAGTTCTTTAATCCATGGTCACTTACATTCAGATCAATGCTTAATCCGGCTTTCGTGGCTAATCATTCCAATTTCAACAAAAAGGAAATCTTACAACTGGAAATTGGGGGTGGCGGCGGTCTTGGCAATGCGAGAGGACTGGCCTCTCTTTTTAACGGATTATTGGCAACTAATCATCCTTTGCAACTTCGTTCGAAAACCCTTGAATATCTTTCCATGCCCCCAAAACCACCTACCTATGGATATAAGGACCGAATTCTAAAGCTGGACTCTTTCCGGTTCCATGCTGGTTTTATGAAACCAACTAAAAATCATAACTTCTCAAAAAGCGAAAAAGCTTTTGGCGGTTTTGGAGCAGGTGGAAGTTTTGTTATTGCAGACCCGGAGAATAGGTTGGTTTTTGCATACACCATGAATAAGATGGGATATGAAATCATGAATATGAAAAGAGAAGTAAACATAAGAAAAGCGGTATACCAAACGATCTCTACTATAAATTCCTAGATAACAATTAGAATCAAAAAAATGAAAAAAGTACCATTCGAAAATAATAGAAGAAGCTTTTTAAAAAAATGTGGCTTATCAACGATTCCTCTATTGCTTCCGGCAAGCGCAATGAATGCGATGACATTAACAGAATCGAATAGCAATAAATTGTACAGTAACAAAACACCTGTCAATTTTATCTTTGATGGATTGGCAATGTCTCCAAATGATTATTTGATCAAGCTCCAGGAAATAAATAAGACGAAAGCAATAGAGACGGATTTTTACGGGAAGGGAGGTGTCGTAAAATTACTGGAAGAAAAATTTGCAATGTTGACCGGCAAAGAAAAGGCTATTTATCTTCCCTCTGGTACAATGGCCAATCAATTGGCAGTTAAACTACTTAATGGGAACAAGACCAAAGTAATTGTTCCTGAAAACGCTCATATTTTCAGAGATGAAGCTGATGCGGCACAAAGTGTTCATAATAAAAGATTAATTCCCGTTGGAAAAGGTAAAGCTTTTTTCAACCTAATGGATTTAGAAAACACTATTGATTATTTGAATAAGAATGAAGTTTTTAAAAGTGGACTGGGAACAATTGTTATCGAAAATCCAGTCAGACGAGCAGATGGCAGTATTGTACCTCTTGAAACAATTAAGGAAATAGCTGCTTACTGCAAACAGAAGGACTATAAAATGCATTTGGATGGGGCAAGAATACATATTGCATCTGCCTATTCCAAAGTGTCGCTTCTGGAGTATGCTTCCTATTTTGATACGGTGTATATATCACTTTATAAATATTTGCATGCAGCCGGTGGCGCGATATTGTGCGGCGAAGCAAAACTCATTGATCAAATATCGCATCAGATTAAAATTCTTGGTGGGACCGTTTTTCAAAATTGGCACAATGCTGCGGTAGCACTGCATTATCTTGAAAAGATTGATGAAATATGGGAAAAAACCATTTCTGCTTCTATCAAATTAATGGATAGCTTAAAGCAAATCAGTGGAGTTAATTTGGAAAGCCTTACTAATGGTACTAATATTTATAATTTACAATTATCTGAAAACATAAACTCAAAGAAACTCGCTGCATACCTGTATAATGAATACAATATCTGGATGGGAGGGGCAAATGGTGCTGGTGTTGTAAAGTTTACAATTAACGAAAGCATATTAACCAGAGACATTGAGGAAATTATAAAGGCCTGGGAGCATGGAATAAAAAAGGCAAGGGACTGAGATTTTGATACTGAATAACTAAATACTGCTAGAATTGCTTTGTTTTTACATTAAAAACATGTATAATATGATTTGTGCCGCTATAGGCTATAAAGATGAACCTTGATGTTCAGAGAATTGAAATAAATTCAAAGCCCAAAAAAATCATTAAAAAACATGATAGCCCCAAAGAAAACGATCAGCTATTTAAAATTACCTTTCCTTTTTGAAAAAGAAGCCCTGCTAAAAGATTTAAAAACCATTTCCGAGGAAATGTGGTTGCCTCAGATATATAAAATGAATTATGATGGAGAATGGACTTCTCTTGCTTTGTTTGCCAGAGATGGAGAAAATAATACCTTTGCATTTGGAAATGCGGATGGAGAGCTTAAAGAAACGATAGCATTAAAAAAATGCGATTATTTCAGGCAGGTAATCAGTACGTTTCAATGTCCATTGATTTCTGTTAGATTGCTAAAATTAAATGCCGGATCGGTCATCAAAGCTCATCAAGACTTCAAATTGGGTTATGAGGATAACAATTTTAGAATTCATATTCCCATTACTACCAATGAGCGGGTAGAATTTATTCTTGATGGTGAACGTTTAAAGATGCTTCCGGGGGAGTGCTGGTACACTAATGTAAATTTTGTCCATTCAGTAGCGAATAGAGGGACCCAGGATCGTGTTCATTTGGTCCTTGACGGAGAAAGAAATGACTGGTCGGATAAACTATTCTTCTCTCTGGCTCCCAGAGAAAGGTTTAATCTAGATGAATCCCAATCTTCTAAAGAGACTCGGGAGAGAATTATTGAAGAGTTAAAAAACATAAACGGGCTGAATTCAAAAGAATTGATAGAGCAATTGGAAAACGACTTAAAGCTATCCCCTTAAAGGCTAAGAAAAACGGAATTCAACAATCAAACTCAAAATGAAAAGAATCATTACAATACTTGGCGTTTTCTTGATGATTGCAACTTTCCAGAGTTGTTTGAATGGCAGTGAGAATGAATCTAAAAATAATGATGAAGTAGTAAATTACACCGGAGATGTATATAGCTTAGAGCTTGGAAATTTAAGTATAGCAATATTGAAGGATTTGAATGGACAAAATATACTATCGTCGAGCCAAATAAAAAATATTAACAAAACTAATTTTCAAGATACCTTAATCACTTTCGTACCGACCTATTTTTATGAGAAGGCAAATTTCGTAAAAGGATCAATCCTGCCGGATAAAATAAAAGTTATAGACGCAGGTAGGGTCAAATTAAATAAACCTGATATTAGCTCTGGAATGATCCAACTAGTTAATAATAAGAACAAGAATAAAAAATTGTCTTTAACCAGAATTAGTATTGAGCTTAGAGGTTCTAGTTTGATAGAAAAAAGAAGCATTAACCTCCATCCAACAATGGAAAGTCAGGAAATAGATATAGCCAATGAAATAATCAGAACGGAATCAGCTTGGTTATTTGATGGACTTGAAAATTTTAATCAATTAATCTTATCAAATTTAGAATTCAGAAGTTCTAGTGAATTAGTAAAAATTGAAAACCCTGTGCTGGTTAATTTTTGAATATTGAATATTCAATGTTCAATATTGGATATTATTACCGGTTAATTATTGTTGGCAGCATTTCTAATTTCCACTAATTTCCCATTCTTCTCATCTGTCAAAATATATAATTTTCCATTCGGGCTCAGGGCAACCTTTCTGGAACGGACCCTGTCGTTGACAAAAAGTTCTTCTACGCTGATTACCTGGTTCTCTTCCAGATGAATTCTCCATAAGCTCCCTCTGGATAATCCGGATAAAATGATATCACCATTCCAACCTGGAAAGGCTTTCCCGGTATAGAAAACGAGCCCGGTCGGTGCAATAGTTTGAAGCCAGTAATGAACCGGTTCGGTAAATGCGGTACCTTCCATCGGAGGGGCTTGATATTCGGGATTCCTGTATTTTCCACTTGTCTTTATTGGCCAGCCATAATTTGCTCCTTTTTGTAGTAAATTCAGCTCATCTCCCTGAGTAGAACCATGTTCGCTAAACCAAATACTGCCGTTTGCAGGGTTAACCGTTATGCCTTGAGCCGCCCTGATGCCTAGGGCATAAATTCCGGCTTGAGCATTTGAACCAAAATCGGGATTGTCTTCGGGAACACTTCCATCGCTATTGAGTCTGTAAATCTTTCCTCGTTTATCACTTAGGTCTTGTGCGATGGGCAAAGGAGGTTCATCTCTTTCATTATACAATCTTTCTCCAATTGTAAAATATAACTTTCCATCCTTTCCAAAGGTCATTCCGCCTCCATAATGAAATAAATCAGCACTAAAAGGTTCTGCTATAAAAATAGGCTGGATTTCGTTCAGTTTATCATTCTCCAGTTTTGCCCGAATAATTTTAGTAGTCGTACCGGTATTATTTTGAGCAGCATATGAAATATAGATCAACCGATTGCTTTTAAAATCCGGATGTTTAATAACTTCAAAGATTCCGGAGTTGTCTCTAAAGTCTTTCACTCGAATACTATCGGCAAGATCAGCAGGGAATCCTTCAATTATGGTCCTCGTTTTCTTATTGAGATCAGCTCTGATTAAATTACCGTCCTTTTCAGTAATTAAAACATCTGTTTCATCTAAAAAACAAATACTCCAGGGATGTTTCAATTCATTTAGGATAATCGTTTTTTCAGGCTGAGCAGCAGGGCAAGGTATATTATCTGATGCTTCTTTATGGCAAGAGTAATAAAGTAAAACTAAAATTATATAAATAATTATTTTTTTCATTTAAGGGGCTATTAAATACTTGATATAAAGAGGATGAATCGTTTCGGCACTTATTAATGTTTTGTATTTCACTGGGGAGTGGCTTGTTTTTGATAGATCAAAAAATAGATAGTTTAGTCTTTGTTGTAAAGGACTCTAAAAAGTTCATTCCCCTATAAGAATTACCTTTGTTATTTAACTTTGGACTCCATACGGCGATGGAGTATTTACCAGGATGTACGGCTATAATTCCACCACCGACGCCACTTTTTCCGGGCAATCCGACTTTGAAGGAAAACTCTCCTGATTCATCATAAAAGCCACATGTTTGCATAATTGCATTGATCCTTTTAGCCTGGCTGATATTTAAAACCGGTTCATTTTCCCGGGTTTTGAAATTATCATCAACCAAAAACATAAATGTTCTGGCTAATTCCTGGCAAGTCATTTCTATTGAACACATGTGAAAATAAAAGTCGAGTACCTCATTGGGTGGATTTTTAATATTATCAAATGACTTTATAAAATTACATAATGCAATATTTCGATAGCCAACAGATTTTTCAGATTCAGCAATGGCAGTAGAATAATTAATATCGCTATTCGAACATATCTTTCGAATAAACTGCAAAAATTCTGCGCAAGCATTTTCAGTATGTGATATCAATAAATCGCATATTACCATTGCTCCTCCGTTTATCAAGGGATTGCGTGGAATGCCATGATCTGTTTCCAGTTGAATTAGGGAATTAAATGGATTTCCGGAAGGCTCCACACCGACTCTATCCCAAATACTATCTCCCAGAATTTTATACGTCAGACTAAGCGAAAGAACTTTGGCAATACTTTGAATAGAAAATTTGGTTTGCCAGTCACCTACACCAAACTCTTGATTTTCTACGGTCTTTAAACAGACACCAAACTTTTCGGGATCGATTTTAGCTAATTCCGGAATATAGGAAGCTGCTTGTCCAATATTTTCTTTATCAGAAACATCCCGATAGATATCGTTTATGACTTCCTGATAATTTATTTCATTACTCATAATTTATCTAAAATTTCTACTTCATACAGAATGGATAGTACTTGTAGTATATAATTTTATAGATGCTGGCTTTTGGACCTAAGGTGCCACAGCCTGATTATTTTATTTTTCTAAAAATATACTGATAAAGATAATATGATCATCGTCACTATCAAAAGAATAAAAAACAGGGGCAATACAAACTTTAGCCATTTATCAAAACCAATCTTTACAATGGCCAGGGAAGCCAGAATCAATCCGGTCGGACTAATAAAATAAAATAGCCCCATTCCGTACTGGTAGGCATTAACAATGATTTCTCTTCCAATTCCAACGGTATCGGCCAGGGGAGCCATGATGGGCATCGTAAGAACGGCCATTCCGGAAGAAGAGGGAATAAAAAAAGATAAACCACCATATATAAACATCATGACATTTGTAAAGATGCTTTTATTCATTCCTTCTGTAGTGCTGCTGGCATAATAAAGCATTGTATCGCTAATTAAACCGTCATCCATAATAACTGTAATCCCCCGGGCAATTCCAATAATGAAAGCAACTCCCAACAAGTCTCCGGCGCCTTTTGCAAAGGCATCCATAAAATCATTCTCTTTCAACTTTGCTATAAAACCGATAATAATTGCTCCAACTAAAAAGGTTGTAGTCATTTCGACGAACCACCATTCGAGAAAAGAGACTCCTGCAATCATAATGATAAAACAAAGGCTAAATACGAATAAAATTAAACGAGATCTGTCGGTCAGTTTTAAATCTTTATCAGCGGATTTTGTTCCGAATAAAGCTTCAAGTTGTTCCTTTTGCTTATAAACAATGGATTGACTTGGATCAGCTTTCACCTTTTTCGCATAACGAAGAATGTAGAGGATACAAATCAAAGTACAAATGATCAGCATAGCAAATCGGCCATTCAAGCCAGTGGTCCAGCTAATTCCGGCGGCATCTGAAGCGATGATCGTTGAAAAAGGATTGACCGTAGAACACATTGTACCAATACTGGAACCAATAAAAATACAAGCCACTCCAACGATGGCATCATATCCGGCAGCTAAAAAAACGGGAATCAGAATAGGGTAGAAGGCCATTGTTTCTTCTGCCAAACCAAAAGTAGTTCCTCCAATCGCAATCAAAGCGGTAACTAAAATGATTAATATAAATTCTCTACCTTTTAGTGTTTTTGCTAAAGATGCAATGCCTGCATCAAATGCTCCCGATAGATTCATAATACCAATCAAGCCTCCGATGATAAGCACCAAAAAAATGATATCGGCTGCAGCAATTATTCCCTTGATAGGAGACTGGATGAATGCCGCTAAACCCTGAGGACGCGACTCTAATTGTTTGTAGGTCTTTGGAATACCAATAGGTTTATAAATCCCTCCGCTGGTGAAATTTTCAATTGGGATTTTGATGTTTAAATCGTCCAGTGTTTTTTGAGAGGCTTCTAAGCTTTCCTGTTTTCCCTGGCTGTTTCTGATTAATTTATTGCTTGTTTTATCATAGGTTAAGCTATCATACTTGCCCGATGGAACGACCCAAGTCAGGAGCGCTACTAATCCTGCAATAATCAATAGAATAGTCTGGGCCGTTGGAAACTTTATTTTTTTCATTCTGTTATTTTGGATTATTAAATTTTCTATTTTGATCAAGCTATGAGCAATTCTCGTTCTTTTACTATTTAGTATCAATGGCTCGGTAATTCTGGACGCAGAATACTACAGGGAAATCGCTAAGTTTCACAGAGACTATTCGTCTATTCTTTACAATTCTGTGCTTGGAATCAGCCTTTGCTCATTCTTGTAAATAATAGCAAAGTATGGTATCAGTAATCAAAAATTGAAGCTTCATCAATATCATTACTTAGTTTGAGAGAATTAATCTGACCGCTTCCGGTGAAGCTCAAACAAAAGCCTGCGATATCACCGATACTTTCCGAGTATGCCGTTTCTACACTGAGTTGACCATTAAGGTATATCCTGGCCTTTTTCTCTTTAACGTGAATTGTAATTTGCTGCTCATCATAAATATTTACGCCTAAATTAGTGAGGTCATTATTTTTCCCGTTCATAAGCATCTCCCCGAATTTGACATAGGCTTTATTCGTACAGCCTTTATCAATCAGGCTGAAGGAGTGCATTTCAAGGGTCCCTAAGACAAACAGCCTGATTCCCGGGCAAGTAAAATTTAAAATACTATCCCCTTTAAGATTTATAGTTAGGGCAAAATGGTCCCCTGAAATTTTTTCAAATTCATCCACATAAAAATAACTCACATTGATCATTTTATTGAGGTCCAACTTAGAATCCAAAAGCTGTTTCTTGGTAATGTGTAGCTTAGGTTTGCGGTTTATCACATCCAAATCAATATAGTTCGGAACAAAGTCTTTCATACCATAATCAACTGTTGCTATCCAGCCATCAGAATAAATCCTTAATGTCGTTTCTTTTATTACAGAATCATTGGCAATAAGTTTTGCGGTATGAACTCCGGGATAGTAATAGATACTGGTCAGCACCGTGTCCGTTCGCTTAATTTTTTCACGATTAAAAGGATTCCAGGATTGTTGTATAAAAAAACTATCTGCCTTAAGGTTTTGAAGCTTATAGTTAAAAATAACGGTATTGGGCACTCCGATTGGTTGGGCGTTTGAGGAAGAGAAAGCTATTTGTTCAGGAGCAAAACTTAAGTCAGTCTCTTTATGCTCAACAGCACGGGATAAGGCTAAACTGGCTATTATAATGATCAGAACAGGTAGGGATAAGAGGAGTAGGTATTTTTTTATTTTGTATTTGCTTTTATCACTGCTTTGTTGATTAGCTTGAGGAAATAGCAGTTCAGCTTTCTGGCTTTCTTGAAAACTCAACCAATTTTCATGATCCAGGAATTTAGCCAGGGTATCCAGTGTTGCAGGATGGGGGGTTCCACTATAGTTCTCGCTCCAAATCCGCTTCACTGTAGATAGACTTAGGGAAATCCCGGTTTTATTTTCCAATATCGAAATGAGATTCAAATAATCTCTCTGTTTCCAGTTTTTACTTTCAATGGACCAGGCTAGTTTATCTTCTATCAACCTCTTACATCTCGTTATATATGGTATCTGGTTATTTTCCATTTGAACGGTATTTGAACGCAAAAAAAACGTCAATTGAATTGATTATTCGACTGTCTTCAGAGACTTTTGTTCAAAATTAAATAAAATTATGCAAAGGATTCTAAGCTTATTATTATGCTTTTGGGCTGTATTAATCACTTCCTTAAATGCTCAAACCTATTACGTTGATGCGAATATCGGAAATGACTTGAATACAGGTACTTATGAAGCTCCGTTTAAATCGATAAATAAAGCTGTAAAACAGGCTAATACGCTAACTGGGAACGGAACAATAGTGATCAAACTACTACCGGGTATTTATGTACTGGAAGATAAGATCGATATTAATCCGGTCAGGATATTGAGTGACACTTCGAGGTATATTATAGAGGCGGATATTATGCCCGATGATCAGGAATGGTCACCCGAAAAAATGCCGGTCATTCAATCCATTTCTGCAAATAACTCTGTTACTTATTTTGCTCATTCGCTAGGTTTCTTAGTTGCTTCGGATTATGTGACGATTCGGGGATTGAAGTTTGTGGGAAATGCTAATCCGATGGTAGATTACTATTATCCCATTGCCAAAGAAAATGAAAATTTAAGTGATTTGCTCATTGCTCATTGTATTTTCATTGGCGATAAAGAGGTTTCCAAAATTCAGGGAGGGGTTTATGTACATGGACCTCAAAATACCATTTCTCATTGTGTGTTTTATGGTTGTAGGAATGCGATATTAATTTTTAATAATGCTGATGGATTTACTGTCGAACATACAATTGTATATAACTCCTATGAAAGCGCATTTTGGCTTGGTTCTGAGGATTATCAGTTTGTCTTTACGAATAATGTTATTGTAAATAATTCGAATTTTTTGGTAAAACCTAAAGACACTAAATATTCCTCTCCATTCTCCAACTCAGTTATTGCAAATAATCTTGGTCATGTTGGATATTGGTCCCGGGAGGATAAGAAAATTGTTCAAATACCTGAGCCGGATATCAAACTGGATAACATTAGAAGTTCAGGGACTGTTAATTTGAATAAAAACATGGGCGTAAAACTGGAAAAATATCACTTGCACCTAAAAAATGGATCAGAAGGTTTTGATCTTGATGCAGGTATTTTTAATTGATTTAATATTTTTAATTTGAACACTGATGCAAAAAGGCTATAAGACCGAAGTACTATAGCCCTTTTACATCTTATTCGTAGGACACCGTAATTATAGTATCAAATTATTTCATTACAGATTCCTTAGTGTTTTTTAAATCACTAATAAATAATAATAATACATCGACAGTAACGTGTTCCATAATCACGATTTTAAACCATTTGGGATTTGAATGATTGTCCGGAACGAGGCGATATCTATCCGCTAAATCTCTGTCAATATCTTCGTTTTTAATAGTGACGATATTGGCAAAAGGATTTCGGTAATAGTTTATGTTTAACTGGTTCAGTTTTTCACATAACCAATCCGTTCTTTTCTGTAATATAAATATTTTCTCACTCCAGCCAAATGGACCATTTTTACACAAAATCATCCATACGGCTACAGCATTAGCTCCTGATCTGCTTCCTACCAGCGTAAAGTCTTCTCCTTCAATATAGCTGGCCTCTTTAGTGTTAGTATATTGAATCAAACCTTTCCTGATCAAGAATATTCCGGTTCCATATGGTGATTGTGCCATTTTATGTGCATCCAGAGTGAATGAACTGATATCCGGATTTTTAAAAGTTAACAAGCTTTGTTCATTTGAAAATGGATAGTAAAAACCTCCATATGCACCATCAACATGAATTTTGAACAGTGAATTCTGTTTTTTCAAAAGCTCTGTTATTATTTCAATATCATCAACTGAACCAAACATGGTTGTCATCATATTAACGACGATGATGAAATACTTTTTCCCTTCAGCTTTGGCGGTGTTTAAGGTTTGTTCCAATAGTTCTTTTTTAACCGCTCTGTTATCTTTATCAACTGAGAATTTGTAGAGATCCACACATAAAAGATTTGAAGCTTTATCCATAGAGTAATGACTATCCTCACTACAAATTATGGCAATTTCATTCAGACTGGCTGAAAACTCTTTTCGAAAATAGTTTCTATAAATCCAAATGGCTTGAATATTAGCTTCTGTTCCTCCTGATGCGATATAACCATCCTGCTGACCTGCTTCACCTTTTAAAATATCCACGGCACAAATTTCTATCAGCTCTTTTTCAATGGCTTGAGTACCTTTAAAAAAGGATTCTGATTTGCCCAATGTATGGCATCCGATATGATTCGGATTTTGAATTAAAGTACTTAAAAATGGCGCATCTTTTAAAAAGGCTGCATCCTGATAGAATACTTTGTCATTCAAATAGGATGCGGGCACACCGAGGATTGGCTTTTCTAAATAGGAGATATTTTTGTTTAAAGCAGTGAAGATTTCTTCTTTTAATTCTTCCTGAGATTTTTTTATCCAGACTTGATTCATATTTCTTTTTGGCTAAGGTTTATAATTTGTTGATTATCAGTATTTTTGTGCTTTAGTTTGGGTTAAATAAGGCTTTTTCTTTCTGAGTATTAGCAGTATGAACAAAACTAATTTCAGCTTTAGAAAAGAGCAATGATTTACGAGGTACAAATGTACATATAGTAGCTGAAATTTATGTTTATAACATCGGTGAAAAATATGAAATCCAGGAAGAAAAGTAGCTGTTGAGATATACCGAATATTATACGTATTATTCGTTTTGTAAAGGACTGGCTTTTAGCTTAGGTTTTTTCATGTGCAGGCTAGTACAAAGGCAGTGGGCATCGACGTTTTGTACTACTTTATTAGGTAATGGATTCCCTGGAAGGACCAATTTGAAATTTTAGGATTGACTCTTTTGGTCGGTTTCTATATCAAAATACAATTCAGCCATCTTTATTCTGATATCTAGAGATTGTAGAATTATTGTTTGATCTTTTCCTTCATATCTAGAAATTCTCCAAAGATCATTTTTATCTTTTTTGAAATATACTTCAACAACATATCGATCTTGTTCTATTAAAACATATTCTTTGAGGGTAGGAATTTGTCTGTAGAAATAAAATTTATCTCCCTTGTCATATTCAAGGGTTGATTTTGAAAGGACTTCGACAATTAAAGTAGGGTTGGAAATAGCTTCATCAGTTTCTTCAGATTTTTCAATTTCGCCACAAATTACCATTGAATCAGGGTATACGTATTTATTCTCTTTTTTTATATACAACTTAGCCTCACCGGTAATGGGTTTGTAGTCTGACTTTTTGGATTTAAGTCCATTTCTTAATTCTGTATATATGTTACCGATAAGTAAGGCATGTTTAATTGAACCACCTGTTAGAGCGAATAGTTCTCCATTGTGATATTCATATTTTTGATTCGTATCAATTTCATACTTAATATACTCTGCCACGGAAAATGTTGCATCTCTTATAGGCTTCATACAATTCTTTAAGGTAAGATACTCATTAGTCTAGAAATAATCAATTTAGCTCTGATGCTATGTATGTAGTATGTTATTATTTGTAAAATGGCTAGGGTAGCGGAGGGATGAAATTACCCTGCTAAAGAGACGAACATTTTAGTTATTGTTAACAGGAGCTTTCTTGTTATTTGGTTCAAATCTTTCAAAGCTTTTCCCGTTAAATTTTAAAGCTCCTGCATTATGCGTTCCGAGCCAAAGAGCCCCCTGATTATCTTTATAAATTGAGAAAAGCCGCACTTCTTTTTCTTCATCCTTAATACGATAATTAGATAGCTGTTCTCCATCATATCGCCATACTCCTTCAGCATAAGTCACCATCCATAGATCATTATTTTTATCATCAGTCACTGCCGACATAAAGTAGGGGAACTTCATAGATTCCTGATCTTTTGAAGCGGCTATCCCATCTGATTTTTGGTATTTAAAAACATTTTTTTCCTGAGATGTTGAATATTCCGGATATACCTTGTAACTGTTGAGTATATTACTTAGCCAGAACTTACCCTCTTTATCCTCAATAATTGAACGAACACCCGGAACACGACCATCATCAAGTACTGCCAATTCTTTTTCCGAAATCCATAATTGCGATTCTTCGCTAAATAGATAGACCCCGGCAGACAATGTTCCAAACCAGAGATTACCTTTTTTATCCTGGTAAATATCATATACGCCGTAAGGACTGAAAGCGGTATATTCCTGCTTTGAGTCCAGGACTTTTTCTAAATCATATTCCGGAAATTTCAGATGAAACAGGGATTTTCCATCGTACCGATAAACCCCGTTTATATTTCCATTGCCTTTGAACCATAAATCGTTGGCTTCGGATTTCCATTCATTATTAGGATCATAAATGGGCTTTAAGGTGGTGAACGCAAATCCGCCAAACTTGCTTATTCCCTCCGGTGTGTCGAAATAGATGTTCCCGCCATTGTCTTCTTGAATGCCTCGTATTTGATTACCGATCAAGCCATCTTTCTTAGTGAATTGTACTATTTTTTTGCCATCGTAGAAAAAGACCCCATTACCATTGCTGCCGAACCAATAATTGTTTTTCCGGTCCTGATAAACGCTCCAAATCTCTTCGACAAGTTCTGATACGATCGTACCAATAGCATCCTTTTCAGCTTGTATAGTTGGATTTTCATGCCCGGCTTGTCCTTTGCACAAAGAGAAGGTGGTCATAATGCCAGATAGAAATAGTATTCTTATCATTATTTTTACTGATTTCATTCTCTTTTCTTTTGCCGTTCTATAAATTATGATGGATTACCTTTTGGCTTGATTATTTTTACAGACTTGGAAATAGAAAATTCAGTTAAATAGGATTTTCCACATTTTGAGATGATCAGCAGGGGAGGATGACGCTTTAGTTGTTCTTTGCCAATTCGTCTCGACGAATATTTAAAAGAGGGATGATACAGCTTTTCATGTTCCCAACAGTTAATACAAATTCCTGTTTTACTTTGATTCCATTAGAATACTCTGCTGGTTTCCAGCATGGCATATTACGAAGGGTTTCCAATAATAATTTGTCTACTTGCTCATCTTTAGAGGTTTCGAATATATGAGCATTGATTATTGCCCCTTCTTCATTGATCGTAAATTTAACGGCAGCTAAGTCATAATTCTTAAACTGGTCATCAGGAATTTTATCGATGGCTTTTTCTTTTAGATATTGTTTCAATTGTTGCGGTCCGCCGGGATAGGCTGCTTCGTTTTTGGGGTCGATCGTGAAGGTAAAATGGATCTCCTTTGCATCATTTTGGACTAATGTGTTTTCAGGTATATAATGGACCTTTACTGAAATGTCCGTACCAGCGTCAGCCATATTCATATTGTCTTTTTGTTCCTGACTAAGGATATCATTTTTACTCAGCGCTTTTTTCTGCTTTCCCTTATGACTGGTTACTATCTCAACAGAAATATATTTTCTTACCCATGATGGTTGATAACGATCATTGAGATCAATTAAGGTACGGGCTTCATTTAATTGCTTTTTGCTAATTGAAATATAGGGATAGACTCTATTCACTTCATAGCTTAGTTGTTCCGTATTTGCACTGTTTTGTGTAGAACCGAGATAGGGAAAGGTCAGGCTAATGAAAAGCAGTACAATGAGTTTATTTTGGATATTTTTCATAGGACTAATTTATTATTAGTGTATCAATAACAACTGTATAGGATCACATTTTCGATTTTCGAAATGAAAACTAAACCATTGTTTTTAAGATGTCCTGAAAACCAAGATAGCTTAAAAACCATGCCCGTGTACTATTTGAAAAACGTTTAACAGCTTAATAACAAGTATTTGCATAGACATCTGTGTTTGTATCCGAACAATGCTTATGTATAATTGCCTGTTTTTACCGGAGTATTATGCTGTTTTAATTGTTTATATCTTCTTAGTCTTTATTAAAAATGACGGCTATTATACATTTTTTTAATAGACTACTTTGTTTTTAAACTATTGTTTCACACAGGGATTATCATATAAATACACCGGCCATGAAATCAACTTTATTTACTGCCTTTTTTCTTCTTTTAATATATTATTTGGATGCTCAGCCCTGTGATCTATTTCCGGTTGATATATCCAATTTTACCTGTGATGATAATGGGACGCCGAATGATCCATCAGATGATACCTTTACTTTTGAAGTTACAATGGGAGGCGTTAGTATTGGTACTTCGTATAATTATAATAACCTTTTTATATCCGGCTCGGGGGATTACGATAGCCCGGTAATAATTGGCCCGCTTAATATCAGTGATGCGCCAATGCCACTGGGGTTTTCAGATCAGGATAATCCGAATTGTGTTTATTCACTTAATTTGGATCCTGGACCGAACTGTACAAATGATTTATGTGCTGTTGCAGCGACTTTATCAAATTATGTTTGCGATAGTAATGGTAATAATGACCCTCTTGACGATACGTTCACGGTAGATATAGATGTGACTGGTTTTAATGCCAGTACTGGCTGGAATTCTACTGGTGTTCTCAATACCAGTGGTACTTACGGTGTTACGCAAACGCTCGGGCCATTTACGGTTTATCAGGGAGTAACCGGTCTGCAAATTACCGATCAGGTAAATGACAACTGTTTTGATTTCGTTACTATATTTTCACCGGGGATTTGTAATACCAACACTTGTGAAATTAGCGATGTACAAGTTTCTAATATTGAATGTGTAGATCCGGGCACGCCATCGAATCCTGATGATGATTTCGTATCGGTTACTTTATTTCCCGTTGGTACTAACACGGGGACTTCCTATACGGTGTCGACTAATGTGGGCAATCTGGGGACATCAACGGGAAATTATGGAGTAAATACCGTCTTTTCCATCTTCGATTTTGCCCCGGCAACTACCATTACGCTTACAGTTACTGATGTGGACGATCCCAATTGTAGTTTTTCCGTCGACATTGATGTCCCACCTGGATGTGGTACCCAAAGCTGTGAATTACTTGATGCCGGATTTATCTCGGCTACTTGCAATGATTTTGGAACGCCCGGGATTGGTGATGATGATTTCATCGAATTAGTTATTGATCCAACCGGTCTGGGCTTGGGAGATCAGTATATTGTCACCTCTGCAGTTGCAATGGTCTCGCCGGGGTTTGGTACCTATGGTAGTCCAACGACTCAAAACATTATGTCAATTGCTGTAAACCCCGGAGAAACTTTTCAAATAGTCATTACTGATGCTGATGATCCTGCTTGTTCAATTACTCTGGACGTAGAAAATATTACGCCCTGTGTGACTTCCTGCGATATTACGGATGTGGTCATCAGCGAACTGAACTGTTTTACTAATGGCACGGGGACACCTGATGATGATGTTTATACCTTTTTAGTTAATGTTACCGGAACGAACCTGGGTTCTGGCTGGACGTCTAATGATCCATTTAATAATTTTGGTGATTATAATACACTTGAAATGTTTGGTCCTTTTCTTATTGCCGATGGACCACTTACGATTACTTTTACAGATAATAATGATCCCAACTGTACATTTGATATTAATATTACACCACCACCGCCTTGTTCAACACCATCCTGTGATATCGATGCGGTGGTATCGAATATTGTATGCTCCGATAATGGGACGCCGAATGATTCATCGGATGATACCTATACTTTTGATGTCCTGGTAACGGGAGAAGAGACGGGAAGTGGTTGGACATCGAATGATCCGAATGCTTCTTCTGGGAATTATGATCAAATCACCACTTTAGGTCCATACTTAATTTCGAACGGTAGTTTGATCGTTACGTTTACCGATGTCAGTGACCCTACCTGTACCTCAACGGTAAGTGTCACGGCGCCATCTCCGTGTTCGATACCCGTCTGTGATATCGATGCAGTGGTATCGAATATCGTGTGTTCGGATAATGGGACGCCGAATGATTCATCGGATGATACCTATACTTTTGATATTTTGGTAACAGGTACCGGAACAGGAACTGGTTGGACATCAAATGATCCGAATGCTTCTTCCGGGAATTATGATCAAATCACCACTTTGGGTCCGTACTTAATTACGGACGGTAGTTTGATCGTTACATTTACCGATATCGGTGACCCTGCCTGTACCTCAACGGTAAGTGTCACGGCGCCATCTCCGTGTTCGATACCCGTCTGTGTGATTGATGCAGTGGTATCGAATATCGTGTGTTCGGATAATGGGACTCCGAACGATCCGCTGGATGATACTTTTACTTTTGATGTGTTGGTGACAGGCGAAGAGACGGGAAGTGGTTGGATATCGAATGATCCGAATGCTTCTTCGGGGACCTACGAT
>JANQLV010000006.1 GCA_028280415.1 Saprospiraceae bacterium | reverse complement strand
ATATTTTTTAAAGGACTTAGGGTCAGGAGTAAATGTTTTAGTGGTTCCATCAAATAAATCCGTACAAAAATGAACCTTCCAACTTTTCTTGTGGATATCAATCCCAATGTATAACTTAGAGGGAGTAGTAACTATTTGAGTCATAATTTAAGCTTTTGGTAAACAATGACTTGAAGTTACTGCTTTTACATAGTTGCTAAAATGTCAATAGCGGCTATGCGCCGCTACTGCATTTAGCCAGACCGTTCAGTGCAAAAAAGGAACTATTTTTAGGCTATTCTCCATTTTATTAATTTTTCTGAATGTGTGTAATGAACCATTAATAAAAAATAGTGATAGTTCACCATTTAAGTGAATGAATTCTTTTCTATTCTAAAGTTAATCATTAATTTCCCTGGGCAAGCCTTTCTAAATAATAGAACTTAAATGAGTAAATTTAATACATTTGCATTAAAATCATGGAATCAATTATTTGAGATTACCGGGGACTTAAAGTCTTTAGGAGGATATTCTCCTTTTTGGAATTTCAGAGGCCAGTCAGACAAAGATTGGTCATTAGTACCATCATTAGCAAGAATTCTCAAATCAAATGAGATTCTCCACCCTTCTAATGCTACCAAAATTGAGTTAAGTCTAATGAGAGAGTTTTTAACCAATTACAAGCATTTTGAAGAGTTTAAAAATATTGAGTTTGGAAGTAATGTTAATACTACAGGTGGCTTCATCCTGCTATGGTCTTTGATGTAGCACTATGGTGCCCCTACCAGACTTTTAGACTGGACAACTTCTCCGTTAATAGGTCTATACTATGCCGTAGAGAGTAATTGGAATAATGATGGGGTACTGTACATGATCAATAACGATAAAATCGGTGTAGAATCAGTAAAAAAATTTAGTAAGCTAACTCTTAGATTAGACCCAGATGCCAAATTCCCAAACTCAATCGAGTCAATGGTAACTGGTAAAAGTACCAGAAGATATCATTCTCAACAGGCTTTATTTACTGTTTCAGATAATCCTTTAGCTGATCAAGAGGCGGCAATCGAAGCACTTGATATCGGGACTAACTCTGCTTACAAAATAATAATTCCAAAAGAATTAAAACTAGAACTATTACAGAAGTTAAGAAGTGTCAATATAAAAGCAGATATTTTGTACCCAGATGCTTTCGGTTTTGGGAAAGAATTATCCAACCTTGCAATTATCAGAACTACTGAAATTGATACTAAAAACTTTGATTAGTTAATGGAACCTAATTCTCAGAATTGACATTTTGGAACAATTAAGCAAAACTTAAATTTACAAATTAATAACAGTTTTAATGATGCAGGAATGTTTTTAGATATGAAAAAAAATTCTGCATTGAGCGTTGGCTGCCATAAAGAAAAAATAAAATGAAAGCAGATACGGAATACGAGAAATTAGCTCAAAGAATTTATCAATTGCTCTTAAATAATCAAGGTTTCAATACTATTGAAGTTCAACATGATGTAAAGATTAAAGGCATATCAGACGTAAAACACCAAATAGATGTTTATTGGGAATTCAAAATGGCGGATGTACCTCACAAAGTTGCAATCGAATGTAAAAATTATAAGTCAAAAATATCTTTAGGCAAAATTAGAGATTTCCACTCTGTCCTGAATGATATTGGAAATATTTATGGAATAATGGTCACGAAAGTCGGTTATCAAAAAGGAGTGAAAGATTATGCTAAAAAATTTGGAATTGGTTTAAAACTATTACGAAATCCAATAGAGGAAGATTGGGATGGTAGATTAAAAAAAATAGTGGTCAAGATAAATATGGTTATACCGAAAATTACCAAAAGGAATGTTTTGATTGATGAAAAATGGTTTAAAGCGAATGTTCCAAAAGAAAAATGGAAAATAAAATATAAAATAAGTGGAATGGCGGATGAAGTATGGATATTAGATAAAGATGGCAATAAAGTTAAAAACTTCCATCAACTCGAAAGAGGAGTACCCCAAAATTGGGAAAATGAAACTGGATTGAAACATACGTATGAATTTGAAGATAACTACTTGGAAATAGTACCACATGGATTAATAAAAATTAAAAGCATAACATTTGAATATGATGTTCATTCAGGTGAAGGAACCGAAGTAGTAATTGATGCGGAAGAAATAGTTGATAAAGTCTTAAAAGATATTTTATCGAATGAAATTAAATTCATCTACAATGATGGAAGAATAAATTAGAAGAACACGGCAGCCAACAAAGTGCAGAACGTCGACGCCCGCTTTACGCGGCCACCGCGTATGCACAAAGCGTTTACACAAAATGTAAAATAATGAAATTTGATCTACAAGATGCTAAAGACTTAGTTTCAAATGCTAAGTATAAAGAAACTATAGAATATCTATTAGCTTTCAGTAACGCAATAACCAAAAAGCATCCCAATATATTAGATGAAAAAGAGTCAACCAAAACTAATATAATTAACAAAATAAGTTCAAAAAATATTTTACTTGTATCAGCTAGGCTAGCTACAATTGAAGAAGAATTCATGCACGGATTCATGTCAATCAATGATAAAAATATAGAGTTAAATAAAATCGGAAACTCACTTCTTTCAATTATAGATCAAATAAGTCAGGAAAAATCTAGTAGAAATAAAAAAATATCCATAAATAATAGCTATAGCATTGATATCACTTACGAGCAAGCCTATTTACATCTGCAGAAACACCTAAACAAAGTAAACAATTGGTCTAAAACAATTTTCATTGTTGATTCTGGTATAAGAAAAAGACTATTATCCAAATATATAAGCCTAGATTATTATGCAATACCCAAAAATAGACAAACACATAAAGAGAAGAGATTAAGAATGACTGCATTAAAACTACTAAAATCTTCTTCAGACAATATATTGCTATTAGGGCAACCTGGTTCAGGGAAAACAACAACAGTAAAAAAAATACTTCAAGACATAATAAGAAAGAACATCACTAGGATTCCTATACTATTGAGATTTAGAGATTTCAATAATGAGGACTATAAAAATAGCCCTAACATCATACTCTTAAAAATACTAAAAACTATAGGTATTTCAATAATAGAAATTAAAAAGCATTATTTAGATGAAATATTAAGTAACTTTAAAAAGGCTATAGAGACAAAAGACCTAAAGAAGGAGGAGTTCGAAAAATTAAGAGCTGCAATAAATAAAATCTCAAAGTATATTGATATAACTTCTCATATTCAAAAAGAAGAATTGGATTCAACATATGAATTAGTATTCTTTCAGATATGCAATCAATTTCCATTATTAATCATCCTTGAAGGTCTAGATGAAATTGAACACCAATTTAAAAATTCAATAATTAGAGAAATAGAAAGATTACTGCTCCAAGTCACAAATACTAAAATATTAATCACATCAAGACTTGGAGAAATAAATCATCATATTGATAATCTTGATGTATATGAACTATGCCCTCTTTCAGCCCCTCAAATAAAAAAATTCTCAATAAAATGGCTTGGTAGAGAAATGGGAGATGAACTAATTAATTCAATTAATAATTCGCCTTTTTATGATACGGCAACTAGGCCATTAACTTTAAGCCATTTATGTGCAATCTATGAAAGATATCAAGTATTACCTCAAAAGCCAAAAGATGTATATAGGAGAGTGGTAAATTTACTTATAGAAGACTGGGACTTACAAAGAAACATAATTAGATCATCAAAATTTGAGCAATTCACAATTGAGCGAAAAAAAGAATTCCTAACTGCACTTGCTTATCATTTAACAACTAAATTAAAAACATTTTCATTTAGCAAAGAAGTATTGTTTAAAGCGATAGATCAATTTAAATCTAACTTTGGATTAAATGAGTATGATTCTCAAATCATTATAGAGGAAATTGAGAATCATACTGGATTATTTGTTAAATCAGGTTATAAAAAATATGAATTCTCACATAAATCAATCCAAGAATATTTATGTGCTAATTATATATTAAGGCTTCCGAATCTGCCTAACAAAGATATTCTTTATGAAATACCTTCAGAAGCTGCATTAGTAGTTGCTTTATCTTCAAATGCCACCTACTATTTAGAAGAATTTATAAGACGAATATTCAGATATACCATTATATCGAGCAGAGAAGATAATTTCATTTCTCTTTTTTTCACAAGATTAATTCTGGAAAACCCTGACTTCAAACATGATTCAACAGTTGCAGTTTTACTATGTTTTCTTTTCACAATAGGTATGAATTACAATAAATCATTTATAAAATTAATAGATGAGCTTTTTAATCAAAATGAGTCTGTTCGGAATTCTTTTTCTAAAATTATTAATGACTATAAAATTTTAACCAGGATATCTGCATCAGATATTGAAAGAAATCAGGATCTTATAACGAAATATGCTTTAGAAATGGATGAATTAAAAAGTTTATTTCTCGAACTACCAAAAACAGATATTCATTTATCTGTATGCAGAGTAAGACAAACAATAAATATTTCAGAAAATGAAAATTTTCCAGAGTTTATTTTAATACGAAAAAATTGGTTATTAAAATCATATTAATAAGTCTTCGTGTAACAAAAGCTACTACGCACATGCTGCCCACTTCGGGGAACAGCACGTCGTGTAGCTGGTCCGTTAGCTAAACCTTGATAAAATCTATTTACAATAACTCATCCAACTTATCCAACTCTGAATTCTCAAACTTCTTGAGATATGCCTTAGTTGTTGCAATATCTTCATGGCCTAAACTTTCACTTATTAACTCTATGCTAGCATTTTTGTGCTTTAAAGTATTGGCAAAGGTATGACGAGCTACATAGGAAGTAAGCGTAGTTTCAATACCACATATTGATGCAATTTCTTTGAGATCGGAATTATACTTTTTTAGGCATTTCTTGATACGGTTTTTAATCTGTTCGGCAGATTTATGGAAATCTGAAAGGATGGGAAAAATGTAGCCCGTTCCACTTTTAGGAAATTCATTAAGAATAGTTTGAATCGACTCTGATATTCTAATAGTTAAGAATTTACCTGTTTTAGATCGGGTGTAATTGATACGTCCATTATGTATATCTGTCCACTTTAGTAACGCTAAATCTTTAAAATTTATCCCTCTCAGATAATAGCTGAATAAGAAGAAGTAAAAAGATTGTTTTAGATGCGAATTTTCTCCAGCAGGGAAATTTTTAATTTTCTCCATATCTTCAATAGATAAAGCCCTAGGAGAAGCTTTAGATTTTAAATGACTTATAGAATACCCATTTCTATTCTGAGCTGTACTAAAAGGGTAGAAATCTCTATCCATATATCCTCTTCTGATAGCTTCATTAATTGTAGCCCTGAGTGTACGCATATAAACTGCTGCACCTCCACCACTACAACCGTTACTAAACAAAGAGGCTTCCCATTTTTTGAGAAACTTATAATCAATATCAGTAAACATCAATGTTTTTTTAGTATTCCAAAATCGCTTCAAAGCATTTCGAGTATCCTTATAAACATTCTTATTGCCTGCTTTTCCTTTCTTGTCAAAATCATCAAAGAGTTCTTCAAAAAACTGAAATACAGAAATATTTTTATTTACGCCACTAAATTCATCTCTGAAAAGTTGTGGAGTGAATGGCTTTCCTAACAATTCAATTCTGTCCAGGGAGGTTTCTGCTTTTTTCTCCAACTCTCTTAATACTGCATTTTTGTTTTTGTATCCATGAAAATTTCTTTTAAATCTGCTCTTATCAAAATCCCATTCATCAAGGCTGCATTTGTAACTTAATGAGATTCGAAATGGCTTGCTATTATGGACAATCTGAAGCATGATAGGGTGGGAGCCATCTTTCAAAGTTTTCTGCTTAAAAAGTATTATTTTAAAGGTAGGCATAAGTTGTTGTTATTTTCTGGTGTAAGCTATGGTGTAAGTTGATGCAACAAAGCACCACAAAATAAGAACAACTATCAATAAATCAAAATACTTTAAACGTATTGATATTCAGTAGTTTAAGTATTTTTGGTTTGGATTGATAAATATCAAGGAATAAAAAGCTACCGTTTTGGGAGCAGGGGGTCGCAGGTTCGAATCCTGCCACCCCGACTTGATTATCAAGGAGTTATGAATTCAATTTCATAGCTCCTTTTTCTTTTGGTGTACACCAAGCTTCACAAACAGATTCAAAAAATCTATTCAATCAACGGAATACAGTAATAATAAAGATCATATTGAAATTCCTTTTCATCCAAAAAGAGAGCGGCATTCTACTTTAACTAAACTCAATTTATGGTAGAACAGTTATAAATACTGAAATTATAAAACCTAAAAAATATGGCTTCGAACCTACTTATTTGCCGATCCAAGGAAAAGTCAAGAAATGCTCATTGGCAGTAATTAGCTGAGTGACTCATATTATGTTCATGACTAGATAATAATGATTATTTATATCTTTTATTTAGTATTTCAGCTAATTCTATCGCTGTAATATTCCGGGCAATTATTTTTCCCCTTTCATCTATTAAGAAATTTGTTGGAAGTGCCACAACTTTGTACATGTTTTCTACAGTATCATCTTCCAATCTTGAGTGTACCCAGGGTAGATCGTATTCTTTTATAGCTTTTTCCCAATGGTTTTCTTCTTCATCCATGCTAATGCCCCAGATATTAAAACCCTTCTTTTGAAAAATTGCATAGATATCCTTGAATTCAATATTTTCCTTAATACAAGGAAGACACCATGAGGCCCAAAAGTCTATCAGGACAATTCCTCCTCTAAAATCAGATAGATTTTGAGACTGATTATTGTCGTATCGATTCAGTGTGAAAATAGGAGCTATCTCACCAACCTGAATTTTCTTAGCCTCTTCAATCATATTATGCAGTTTGATGGTAAAAGGAGAAGATGGTCGTTCTGTAATAAATGGTTTTTCCAATTCTTCAATATATGGCAAGTATTTATTAAAATCTAGGGTTCTAATAATTGCAAATAGTGCTAATGAAGAACCCATTGTAGTCATTTGTTCATAAAGAGTTGTGGCAAATATTTTTAGATTCTCCTGATGTTCCTGTTCAACCGCATTAATGCGTTGTTGATCGCCAGACTCTAATGCTGCTTTCATTTTAGATTCAAGAGGGTAAAGATATTTGTTTTGTAGATATGCAACATTCAACAGATAATCTTTGTATTGATTGGTAGCTTTGGATCCTTTTACTGTTATTGGGGGGAAAACATTAGTCGTAAAATCGATTTCGATTTCGATGTTATCACTATTATCATTTATAAACTCAATGCTTTTATCCCCCAATTTAATCTTATAGAGGTTTGGGCTATTGGGTATTTCAAATTCTACTGCCCCCTGCTCGTTTAGAGCGAGATTTTCTTTGAATTTGTAAGTGTCAGAATTTATGTGATATTCCCATAGCTCCAGGGGATATTGCTTGCCTGGTTTGGTTTCAAGTTTAACGGTTGTTTTTTGTGCTACTGTTATATTCAAACTAAAAATGAAGGCTATTATCAGGCCTATTAGAATTGCTGTTCTTGGTGTATTCATGATCCCTTTTTACTATTTAATTTAAGTTGCGATGCATTCTTGACGAGAGAAAATGCGTCTAATTTTGTTGCGAAATCAAAGATTTCTATCAAAACTCTCCTTATTTCCTCTCATGCATCGCAAATGGGTTATTTAATATTGTTTTTGGTTTCCAAGACCAAAACTAAATAGTTCCAATGTTGCACAGTGCCGGAATTATGATTTAGTAGTTCCTAAATGATTATTTAGGAATGGTTAAGGGAGATCATGACTGGTTTTGGATTGCTTATAGAATTCTGATGGGCTTTTGCCCGTAAATTTCTTAAATGCACTATTAAAGGTGGAAGTTGATTGAAAGCCACTTTCATACATGACTTCTTTAATTAGCAAATCTTTTTGTTCCCGGATTAGAGATTTTGCGTTTTCAACCCTATAACTATTAATGAAATCATTAAAATTCATATTTGAATTTTCATTAATAATCTGTGATAGTTCTGCTGATGTTATCTTTGACAAATTGGCTAATTGACTTAGTGAAAGCCTATACTCTTTATAAGGCTTTTCACTTTCCATCAATTCAATTAGGCCCTCAAATAGAATTTTACTTTTTTCAGGAGAAATTTTGGACCTACCGTATTTCATTTTTTTAGCACTAAAAACACCATCTTCTTCTTTTGAAATACCGGCAATCTGAATAGGAGCCAGAAGACTTTTAAAAGTGAGAATGTTAATAAAGAGTAGTATGCTTATAAAAGAAAACAAGACGACTACGACATAATAATCTCCAAAGTCAATAAACAAATTCAAACTTTCAACATTAATGGTTATAAAAAAAACACTTAATATGATGAGTTCTATTTTCAACCATTTCAAATTATATAAATTGAAATTTGAACGTGTGAGCAAAATTGTTTTATGAAAATTACTAATAGTTCTAAAACTAAAGATGAGGTAAACAAAAAGAAATATGAATAATGGGAGGAAAAATAATTTTTCAAAATCAGCATCATTTATTTCAATGAAATTAAACTGTATCGCCAATCTGGAAATAAAAAGAAGCAGAACGCCTAAAAAGTGAATAGAATCTTTGCGTGACAAATTGAATTCTTTGTCAACCAGAGATTTGGTGTATAAAAATTGTAGAGGAGCTATAACAGCAATAAACTCATAATAGTAATATGGGAAATCTTCAATCCAATGAAATCTAATAAATAAATTTGTAAACATTAAAATCAATGCACCAAGCAGCGCAGTGAGAATAACATTGGACTTTGATGGTGTTCTAAATAATAGAAAAGTTATATATAAACAGGTCTGAATAAAAAATGTCACCCCTAAAACCTCGAAGATATTATAAACTTCCATTTATTAGTTTTTAAAAATAAAGAAGAGAAACTCCATAAATAGTAAAATCGGAATTAATATGAAAATCAGTTTTCTCAATTATTACCGATTTTTCAGCTTGCACACAACGTTTTGGCCATACGACGTAGCTGGCAGAAGCAGCTATGATCCTTATAGCTGTTATTGTACATCGTTTTATTTTTTGTATCTAATTAATCACTCGACAATGATGGTTGTTGCATACTAATACAATGGATGCCACCACCTCCCAAATTGACTGCAAAAGCATCAATCATTATTACTTTTCTTTTAGGAAAAACAGATTGTAAAATTTGAAAAACCTCTTCGTCTTTTAACTTCAACTCATTGGGCATTCCCTCTCTCCAACAAGTCTGACCGATAATTACCTTGTTTGTAATGATGAAATTGAGATAGCTTAATGCAGCTATAACTTTTACAGTATCTCCATCTGGAAAAGTACTTCCATCCTTATAATCAAGTGTTTTAATGTATTCATATACATAATCACCGGGGCTCATTGTTGAGAAAATTGTTCCTGGAAGTGGCATTCGAATAATAGTAAATGGTTTGTCGTTCTGATCCGTTGCTTTGGACAATATTTGATAATTTTCTTCAATTCGTTTGTGGTTTTCAAAAGCGATTGGATCGTTAAATTCTGTGGTATCTATCTGTGCCAAAAGAATAGTAGAATCATTTACAAAACGAGCAAATTCGTCAATATGACCATTAGTGGTAACTACTGTATAAGCTTTGGTACCGTCTGAAGTTATTTTTGGTCCGAGAAATGTGTGATCATCTTCAACCAAACCTTGTTTTAACCAGATCACTTTTTTCACCCCTAATAGCCTTTTATATTCGGCTTCCATTTCTAGTTTACTCATACCTGGATTTCTGCCTTTTTCTACAGACTCTGTTGTTATTAATGTACCTTTTCCATTTACTTCTCTATTTCCACCTTCGCTAATCATTGAACTCGAAATCACAGGCAACTTTAATTGTTCAGCTACTCTTACATCATACATTTCTTCTGTTTTTGTGTCTGGGTCTGATGTGTCTGAGTATCCCCATGAATTAAAATTGAAGTCGGCAATAGCCATCGTGTTCTTATTGGTTTCTACAAATATTGGCCCCATATCTCTAGCCCAAATCTCCAAAGATGGAATTTCCACAAGTGTGATATTTTCTAGATCGCCAAAGTAGTTTTGTAGTGTTTCCTTTGCATGTCCAAATACTTCCTTATTCTTGCATGTAACCATAACCTTTTCATTTGGGATGATGGCTTCAATAATGGATATTGTGACCTCTTCTACAGATTCTCCTTCTTTATGATTGCTTGTCGGCCATATTAACCAAATCGCTTGTTGCGTATCAAATTCTGCCGGTTGGTTTATGACAAATGGCTTATCTTTCTTCTCTGGTGGTGAACAGGAAGCAAGCAATGCCACAAGTAAAAAACTATTTAAAATTGATTTCATATTTCAGTTTTCGGCGTGTAACAGACAGCTTACACACCGTTCAATAGAGATGGGGTACACTTTTTATTCATAAATATAATATTTTTCTTTCATAGCGGCCCTAGCTGTTCCGCGAAGCAGAATAGCTAGGGCTGCTATGATTTTATTTTGTTTTTCCTTCCATCAGATGCTGTATTTTAATAATCGTAAGTAAAAGGTCTCTTCCGGCATTTTTAATAGTTCATTATTGTTTTATCCTTTGCGAGTTACAAAGATGTCTAATACGTGGAATGAATTAAAAAAATTAGCGATTATTGAATTGAAGGAAAGACTAGATGAAGGATGATTAGAAGATATTTATGTTCTTGTATATGAGATAGCTGATAGTTTAATACCTTGTCAAACTTGGGATTTGCTTGAACTTGCTCTTGATAATCTTCGAATAGCTTTTTCTCAACCAGAGTGATGTCCTACCTTCTTTTGATTGAAGTAATACGCCAATTAATCTAATTGCATCAAATGTGTATGAATTTTTTGTAATTGAAATGGATCAACGAATTGATGAAAACATAGGTAAAAACTAATTGCCAAATAAGAAGCCTGATACCTAACCTTAACGAAGTATCATTTCCAAGATCACATTAACTATTAACAATTAATAGGAAATATTTTAGATTTAGGAAAGCCTTAGAACGTAGATTGTATGAAATAGCCTGTAAGCATTGTGGTAATGGTAATGAATGGAATGAATATTGGGCTGGAGAAATTAAAAGCAAAAACAGGGTCAACTTCTTCTATCAAAAAATTTCGGTCCTTTATTCGCCAAATCTCTAAAACTAATTATCTACCTGATTATACTATAAGCCTTTCTGAAAATGATATAGTTAGATTTAGCATTCGGAGAAAATTTATTGAATTTGATGATTTACCTAGTATTAGCCCCGAAACTCTGGCGAGGGGTAGAGAAATTATTGAAAAGGCTGGTACTAATTGGGATTATCAAGAAATCCACAAGCAATTTTCTTATCAACTTTTAAATGGCTTTCAGCCTGAAATGTTAATGCGGCTTTCATTGGATTTGTGAAGAAGAAGGTGAATGAGAAACCTTAGAATTTTAAATCCTACTAATACTATATCATTCTAAAATTAGGAATTATATTAGCACTTAATCCAATTCAATACTCAGATGGAGAATAATTCAATTTGAAAATTATTTCTTCAATTTCATCCTTATATTGTGATTCAGAGGAAAGTTCTAGTGCTTTTGAAAATTTCATTTTTATTTTCTCTTTAATTACTTCTCGTTCAGATTTACTCCTATTATATGAATCAATATACATTTCCCAATAATAAAGCCCAAACCAGTATAATGCATCATCACAAGCATTACTTGTTGGATAATTTTTTAGTAATTTATTTACATTGTTTTCACCTTTAAAAGGTTCATCAAAAATAAAAAATTGAATATGAACCAATTCTGATAACACATCATCTGCATATTCACTATTTGGAAATAGTTTGAGAAATTTGTCAACTAAGGGTTCAACTAAATGAGATTTCCAATTTACTAAAGTTCTGACTTCTAAATACCGTAAATAATCATTTTGGGGAAATTTACGAATCCCTTCTCTAACAATATAGTATGCAAATGGTCTATCAGCTATGTGATCATCATATCTAAGTTTTATTACTCCTTCTTGATATATTTCTGGTGTGTTAATTTCTCTGAGATTATCTAATAAGTCTAACTTTTCCTTTATCATATATACTTCATACTCATCCTCCATGTAATAATTTAAAGTTGATAATGTATCTAAAAAACGTTTAGTATTATTAAACTTCTCAGATTTAAATGCTTCAAGAGCAAGATTTAATAATAGGGTATACTTGAGTAAAGAATCTTGAGTAGTACTTATTAAGTTTAATGCTTCTTGGATAGGCTGCTTAGTAAGGAATGAGACCCTATAACTGATTTCATAATACTTATAAACTTTATTATTATAGTACACACCACTGTAATAACTATAAAATCTTCTTTCTGAAGGTTGAGGCGGTGCTTTGTTAATAAAATACAAAAGTAAAGAATCATTTTTTTTATGCTGAGGAATCTCACTTGCAAGTTCAAATTGAAAATGTTCTAATCCAGCTAATTCGGCATGACTTTCTACTTCTCGAGTAATCAAAAGAGCTTTTTCAAAATTATTTCTATTTTGTTCAATTTCTGCAAAACATAATAACCTTCTTGCAAACTCTTTATTTGTCATAAGATGCTTATATTTATCTAAGTAATATCGAGCAGTATCTAACTCTTGGCTAATAACAAAAATATTTATTAATTTATTAATAGACCTTTTGACGTATGGTTGCTGGTTAAATTTATTTATATACTTTTGAAAATATTGTGCTGCTATACGTAATTCCTCTAAATCTTCTATATCAATAAATTGACCGTAATTTTTGTGATAAAGATAATCTCTAATATCATCATATTGATCAATTACTTTATTGTAATACTGCTCTGCTGCTGCTAATAGATATATATCTTTCATTCGAGTATCTGGACGAACTTCTAAAGCCTCTTCATACTTTTCAATTAAATAATATCCTATATCTACGAAAGTATCATCTGGATATGTTTTGATTAGGTACTTTAACTCATTGTACGTGTTATTATCTAATTCGTAACCACAGTGAAAGCTACTTTCAATACAGTGTGTATATTCTATTGGTGTCACTAACCAAAAGTAGGATATTATTTTAGTATTAAAGTCTCTCTTTAAAGAATCGACTAGTGCTATTCCTTCATTAAGTGTGTGTGTAAGTCTAAATTGCCTTAAGCATAATGCAAGGTCAAGCTTCATCGAATAATTCCATTTTTTTCTCGACTTATCTCTGTTTAGAACTTCAATAGCAGCTTTTCTAAAATCCCCTGTCCCATAATAACAAGCTATAATTAAACCCAATTTTTCATCATTGCTCTTCATTGAATTATCAGGAAAAGTAAAAGCTAACATTTTGCTAGTTTTACTTAGGCCATATTTTTCATAGACTTCGATTATTTCTTTATATTCTTTCTTTTTGTTTCTATTTCTATTTTTTGCTGATTCATGTTTCCATTTCCATCTGTAAATTTCTTGTAAATTTTCATCCTTGTAAAAATTATTTAGGCTGTTTTTTTTAATAATAAAATTATTGATTTTGAAATAGTAACTTTCTCCTTTTCTTTCTTTTTGGATAATTAACTCTATATCTTCTTCTAAGGAGTCTACTTGCAGTTTGCGGACTTTATATTCTTCAATTATTTTGTTGTACTTTTTAGCTAATAGCTCTTTGTTAAAATCAGATTCGTAAGAATCTGGTAAAGGTTGGTCATGATGATCTTCATATATAATTGTATTCCCATCTCCAACAATAATTTTATTATTGTCATTATCATCTCCATTAATACTAGTATCTGTACAAGACAGACTAAGGATAATTAAAACGAAACATATTTTAATCATTTTCATTTCCTAGTATTATTTTGTTATTGTCATTATTATTTCCTTCTATTTTTACTGTCTGGTTTCTGCTGAAAAAAAATAAAGATAAAATTAAGATAAAAACTATTGTCAAAATAATTAATATTTTTTTCGATAGAAATTGCTTGTTTTTTTCAGAAAAAGGAAAACCTTTTCTATTTTTAGACTCTACTCTCGATTGAGTTAATTTAGCCGGAGTAATTTGTTGCTCAACTTGATTAATGATTTCTGAGAATTGACTTTCTAAAAGAAGATTAGCATCTATGCCAACCATACCCGTTAAGGAATATATACTACCCGAAACTCTTTGATGTATGAATTCAAGGTCTCTTAGCTTTTGAATGAAACCATCTTTGGCAGAATCTTCAATGCTGCTAACACTACTTTTGTATTTTTTATATTCTTTTTCCCAAAATTTTACTAATTCTATTTGTTTAACAGTATCATAAATATAAGTAGCATCTGGAAGAATTATTGGAAATACTCTATTTTCAAATTTACCTTTATCCCAAGTTGCTGTTAGTTCATACATGCAATACGATGAGTGTAGGTATTTCTTACTTATTATGGTAATGAGGATAGCAGCATTTGAAATATCATTCATGAATTCACGAATTATATACCTATAATTCATGTGTGTTTTATCACGTATAATTTCATAGCCTTTATCTTTAAAAACTTTACATAAATTATTGACAATCTCTTCTCGACTACCCTTTACGTTCTCTTTTTGACCTTTCCATGCATAAGATATATATATCCTATCAATCATTTTTATTAATTATTAATTAAAAAATTATTAATACCTAGTGGAAGGAATCTTAAATTTCGAACAGAAATTATTTTTCAAGCTCAATTCCTTTATCTTTAGATTTGTCTTTACCTGACGTTTTGATACACTTCTCAATTTATTTAAAACTCGTTCTTTATTATACTGAGCCTTACCAGCTGTTAAAGGTTCATTTATTTCATCTTGACCTTCGGTGGCATTTAGAAGCTTTTTTAAAAACAATGGCTCATATTTAGATAGAAAATATCCGTAATTGAAAAACTTGGTGTATTGGCTAATATCCATAATTATCTATTGAAAAGGTTCGTGAGCGTGTTTTTCTAAATAATCCAAAAGTGATTGCCCATCATAGACAACTAACTTTTTTAGAGGCTGTGAAAACTGAATGTGGCCTTCGTTTTTAAGCTTATGTAAAGTAGTCTTAGAAGTGGTTTTAAGTATTTCCATAGGTTCCTCCGCAGAAACCCATTTGGATTCTTGTTTGCGCTCTTTCATCATCTTTTCGACGACTTCATCAAGAAGAGAATAAAACGCTTTGGTATCTAGGCAGATAACTTTTTCCATAGGTAGCTTTGGTGAATAAGATATCTACTAACAATATAGGAAAATAGAATTGATTTTATTCAATTATCATAGAGTGATATTTGTCAAGCGTATCATTATCAAATGAATCGAGGTAAATTTGAGTGACTTCCTCGGAAGTATGGTCTAAAGCTTTGCTTATAACGGCTATCGGAACGCCTTTGCGTTTAGCTATTGTAACATAGGAGTGTCTGGAAACATAACTGGTGAGCGTAGCTCTAATTTCGGATAATTCGCCAATCTTTTTTAAATTACGATTATAACACCTGAGTTCATCACGGATATTTCGGATTTGTTTTTCGGGGTCGTCAGACTTGATGATGTTCAATATGAAATCATCTTTCTCTTTGCCCTGACTATAAATATCTAAAAGTGCTTTGAGCGGTTCGGAAATAGGGATAGAGTGCAAACGGCCTGTTTTTCTGCGCTTATATTCAATACGCCCATTGGCAATATTACTTAGTTTCAGATAGGTAATATCCGCAAAAGAAGCTCCCATTAGATAGAAGCTAATAAAGAAGTAGTTCTTAGCACGTTTCTGTCTTTCTGTTTGTGACTAAAAATCCCTAAGCTTTAGAATATCGTCTCTGGTGATTGCACGTTTTCTGGTCGTTTCAGTTTTGATACTGTATTCATCAAAAGGGTAATAATCTTTCGAAATCTTTTTTCCTTGATTGCTCTATTACATAAAGCACGAAGCGTTCTAAGATTTACACTCAATCCATTTACAGAATTACCTTTAGACAGATACCAAGCTTCATATTTTTTAGCCAAGCATAAGAAAGTTGCTTCATGGGAATATCCTTACCTTTCAGGAAATTTCTCACACTTCTAATTATAGTATCATAGACACGGGCATTACCATGTTTTTGAGCTTCTTTTAATTGAGCAATAACATCTTTACCATAGGACAATACACGAAGCTCTGTATGCTTTTTAGAAAGCTGTTTCTTAATATCTTCAAAAAACATTCTATCTAGCTGACCTTCGCCATCTAACTTGGTGAAAAGGTTAAGAGTCTTTTGTTTCTCATTATTGATAAGTGCATTAAAATGAGTTGTGTTACTGATAGTTTTGCTACTTGATTTTACCTTTTGCCCTACTTCATCCCACTCCTTAGTAAGCACACTATACCCAAGTGATATATAGTAGGTATGGCGGTTATAAACAATACGCAATTTAAGTGAACTAGTACCATTTTTCTTCTTAGAACGCTTATCGAGGATAATCTTAACTGAAATCATAATTTGTAAAATTTGCATACGAAATACGTATATTGTGGTATAATATGATACGATATTGAAAATTATTTCATTGATAATCAGTTATTTATGATTTTATGACCTCTGTAGGAAAGGAGTTTATAAAGCTTTGGGGCAGGCACACGCAGATTCGAATCCTGCCACCCCGCAATGCTGAAAGTCAAAGAGTTATGACATTTTGTTGTAACTCTTTTTTATTTTAGTACACCATCCATATTAAAGTTAAAATCTCTTACAGCTTCATAAGAGGCTATTGAAGATAAAGCCAAATCCATTTTCGTAGGCATCACCATTATTTACCGTATAAAAAGCTCCTGATTCTTGATTGGAACATTGTCCCTCAAATCGCTGACCGCTAGTAGCATTAGTATCTTCAAGGTCAGAGCGATTATTGAAATAATATGTTCCTGCTTTACTTAGAATAGTTCCAATACTGAAACTATAAGTTTCCTTATCATATTGACACCTATCAATCAGCACCCTTCTGAATTATCAGAATATGCGCTCAGGACATGCTCAACATCAATATCGATTATCTGCTTGTTCATCGAAATAAAGACAATGTAAAGAAAGTATTTAGAGAAAATGAGTTTCGGAAATTAAGTGAAATAGGATATTGAATCTCACCGTAAACTGTCTTTTTTGATCTGAAATCATACGCTAATTTCATAACAAATCAAATACATAAACTCTTGAAAGATTCGTAAAGATAATAGTTTAACTAAACCTAGAGGCTAATCGGAAGTAGCTACAAGAAAAAACATAACATTCTCCTGGGATGATTCATCATTTTCAGGTCATGAATCTTATTAATAAATTCTAATTTTAATCAAAATTAACCGTATCATTAAGACAACTTTTTTTATACTAAACGATTTTCAAGTAAGATTCTTTTATTAAACAAAAAGTTTAAACATATGAATAAGTTTGTTCTCCTATTTAGCATTGTAGTTGTAGCAGTTTGTTGTATTGCTTGTAATTCTAATGAATTTCTACACGAACATTCTTTAACGCTTGTGAATCAAAGTGATTATGAAATAGAGGTTCGCTTATATCAAAGAGATAGTAGTAGAACTAATTTTCCAATATCTATAGATAGTTTTACTCTGCAATCATATTCTGAAGTCACATTCTATGAAAAAATCTGGAGAACCGACGCTTTTGAAGATTTACTCTGTGCCCCTCTTGATCTGGACTCTTCGAAATTTACTACAGCTAACAATTTACAGTTGAAAAAAAATATAATGGATTATAGAAATTGGATGGAAATTTCTGAGGGAAGCAAGAAAAACGTTAAAGTACAAAACTGTAGATTTATAATAGAAAATGAAGATTTGGAGTAAAGCTAGTTTTAATGATTAATCATCATAGAAGGGATATCCGGAACTACTCTGTTGAAGTAAAAATTTGATTAACGGAATTAATAATAAAAATTCGATGAATAAAGTGCAGAACATACATAGTCGCTAAGTGCGCCTACATCGCCTGCGCCGAGCTTTGTGCATCATTAAGCAGAACTAAAACAAACAAAATAAAATGAAGAAAATAAGCAATGGGAAAATTTTGATATTCTTTGGGATTATTCACCCACTTTTAGGAGTTTCTCCGTTTGCTTTTGGAAAACAGTTTGCTGGGTTCGCGGATAAATTCTTTTTCAGAATAAGTGAAGGACTATCTGAATTTCCATTACTAAACGGACAAATGAATTATGAAAATTTTGCAGCATTTTGGTTCTTCTATTTTGGACTTTTACTTATTCCACTCGGAATTTTGGTCAATTACGTAGAGAAAATAAATGGAAAAATCCCTAAAAATTTCATTTGGGCATATTTGATTGTCGTATTGACAGGAGTTTTTATGATTCCTTTCTCGGGCATGACATTCCTTATGTTGCCACATGCAATTTACATGCTTGTTAAGAAAAATAAACAAGAAAATAAAAACGAACGCACAGCAATGTATAAACAGCATTAAAATCGATTGTTTATACTCAACGGTTTATAGAATTAATAATTTAATTTATGAAAATAATAAAATTGCTTTTTATCTTAATTTTGTCAAGTAGTGCCTTTGCTCAGGAAATGAGTTTTAGCATAAGCAAAGAATACATCAGTCAATTTGGGAAGGGCTCAGACCTGGTTGGCTTTATCCCATTATTCGAATTATCCTCTGATTTTATTCATAATAAACAACGTAGTTTAAAAATTAAGAACCTCTCTAAATCTATTAATAAAGCAAATACTGCCTACGGTTTTATATATTTTACCGGATTAAGTAATTCATTGTTTGATAATGAAATTGCCCTGTTGGTGGAAAACTATAGAGCTATTAACCCGATAATTTACATTGACAGAAATGGTAATCTTGACTTTAATGATGATGGAGCCCCATTAGTTTTAAAGAATAATCTAAATCTAAAATTATCAAATGAGGATGCTAATTCTGCTTATTACAAATATCAAATTGCTAAAAGTAAAGTCAGTCTGGAAAATGAGAGCCGCTTAAGAAATAGATATGCTTCTAGGTTTCCAAAGAGCAGCATCTTAACTGCTAATAATTGGTTAACAAGCAGACGCTTGTCTGTCAGGATAAGCAAAGAAAAGATTAATGCTAATCCGATCACTATTCTCCTAATAGACAATTCTGTTGATGGATTATTTACTTTTCAGACCGATCAATATGGTGATAGAATACTTATCATTGAAGGAGAAATTGATGAAAATAAAGGTTTAACCGCTCTTCTTAGACAAGCAGAACCTATAGACCATAATGCTGTTTTTGAACTATACGGTAAGAATTATTATGTCAAGGCCATTTCTAAAAACGGAGACGAACTCACAATATCAGTAACAAATCAGGATACAAGAGTTATGTTCAAGGATGGACATGATATATCAAATTTTGTCATTAATCTCCTGGACGGAACTACTACAAGGGTAAAAGATCTTATTAAAGAAAAAAAATACTTACTAATTGATGTAGGTGGTACCTGGTGTGGTGGCTGTATTAAACAAGAACCTACTATTAAAAAACTATATGAAAGTGGCAAAGTGGAAGTAATAGGTCTATTTGATTTTGACACAGCACAATCTGTTAGGGAGTATGTTAAAAAGCACAACTTAAAATGGCCAGTGGCCCTTGTGGATTCGTCCTTTAAAGATATGTTCAGGGTTGTGTCATTTCCCACGTATATTTTGGTTTCTCCTGAGGGTAAAATAATTTTAACGGACAGTAATTCTGAGCAAATAGTTGAATACCTAAGGAATTAAAGGTAGTATCCTATGAAGTGTGTAAACACTTTATAGGATACTACCAACATTTTTGAAAGATTTAGCACACCAGTACAAAACCTTTTCCATGGATGTTTTTAATTTCTACAAATTCATCACGACTCAAATACTTGCGTAGTTTTGACATAAAAACATCCATGCTCCTCCGATTAAAATAATCATTGTCACCCCATATTTTTTTCAACATAAAATCCCTGGAAACAATTTCATTTTTGTGTTTACACAGTTCTACTAAAATCAAAGATTCCCTTTCGGTCAATCGAAGAATGTCATCACCGATGGTCAATGTTTGATTTGGATAGTCGAAGGTATAATTCCCTATGGAATACGTTGTTGTTTGCTTTGCTTTGGAATATCTGTTTAAAATTGCATGAATCCTGGCAATCAATTCCTCTTCATCAACAGGCTTTACCAAATAATCATCTGCTCCTAGCTTAAATGCTTTGAGCTTGTCTACCTTCAAAGATTTTGCTGTTAAGAATAACAATGGTACATTTGAGATACTACGAATATATTTTGCAACTTCAAACCCGTTTTTAAGAGGGAGCATTAGATCCAAAATACATATATCTGCATCGGTAAAATGATCTATTGCATCCTGTCCATTGGTCTCAAGCTGGACAGCAAAGTTGTTCAATTCTAAATACTCTTTTAAGATATAGCCTAAATTAGGATCGTCTTCTACTATATATACTTTTTTCATACGACCGGGAATACGATTTTTATTTGCGTTCCATGTTTGCTTTCAGCGAAAACGGAGCCCTTGAATTGCTCTACAATCATTTTTACATAAGTTAAACCAAGTCCATAACCCTTAATATTATGAATACTTCCCGTATTCACTCTAAAGAATTCATCAAATATATTTTTTTGATCCTTCTTTGAAATTCCTATTCCATTATCGGCAAAGATCAGGATAATTTTTTTCCCAATGTTTGCTGTATGAATGGTAAATTCTAAATCTTTTTCTGAATACTTCATAGAATTATCAAAAATATTATGGACTACATTTTTCAGATGGAGCGGATCAATCTCAATAGAGTGCTCCGTTGCATTGAAGCTTTTTGAGATTTCGACATCCTTACCGATCAATCTAAATTCTTCAATAAGAGTATCAAGAATTTGATGCACATCTACAATTTCCTTAGAGAACTCAACCTTTCCTGATTTTAGTAAGCTTGTTTCTAACACGCGGTCTGTATTAATCTTTAGCCGTTCATTTTCACTGTAAACAAGGTTCAAATACCTGTTCAATTTTTCGTTCTTTTTAAAAACATCAAATTCAAACATCGTCTTAACAGCAATAGAAATGGAGAAGATTGGAGTTTTTAATTCATGAGTCATTGTATTGATAAACTGCTCTTTAATTTTGGAAAGTCTGTGTTGCTTTATCAACATAAAAATAGTGTAGTACGAAGACACAATTAACAAACCTGTAGAGAGTATAGACATCAATATATGAATCCACATCTTTTTTAAGTGGTACTTTACACCATAATCAGGAAATCCCAGTTTTACAATGATATTGTCTGCTTTTAAACTTGTAACATATCTAGACTCAAAAGTACTGCCTAGGACAAAGTCGGGGGCATGTTTTTTATAGATTGAATACTGAATATTTTTCAATGGAGAATACCGGGCTATTTTTTTTTCAAACAATGGAAACCTCTTTTGATAACGCTTCTGTGAAAGTAATCTATTGAAGGTTTCTGGAAGGGGATCTCCGGGGTCCAGGGCTTCTCTGATGTTTTTTAAAAGTATCAAAACTTTATCTTCAAAGATCTCTTCTCTTTCATTGTAAGTAGTCTTGAGAAACAAAAACTGAATTACCATTAAAACAATCAATGAAATAGCAGTGAAACTAAATACGATTTTGATTTTATCCATTATTGAAGTTCAATTATATACAATATTATACATTTTTTTTGCAAGTGAAACGTCAATAACATCTGACTAACACTGTTTAACTTCTCGTTAAGCTATCAATAAGCTATATTCATAAAAACAAAGTATATCTTTGATCTCGAACAATTAATTATTCCTATATGAAAACACCATTTATTACCATTGTAATCTTCTTTTTTGCCATTGCGGTAACTGCTCAAACTCAAAAAGAGGATATAGAAAATGAAGCAATTGAAAAAGCAGTTTTAAACTATATTGAAAATTTTTTCGAAAACGACTTTGATGAAATGAATAAATCATTGCATCCACGTCTTGCAAAAAGAGGCTTAAATCAGGACGGTTCTACCTTAAGTGATGATTTCCCCCCTGAAAAATTAAAAGAACTCATGTCTACAAAACCAAAGTTTCCATTAGAACATCAAAATAATGTTGTAGAAAATATTTCCGTATTCGGAAACATGGCTAGTGCATCTCTAAGCACCGGATATCCAACTGTTAGATGGGTTGAATATCTTCATCTTGTAAAGCTAAATGGTGATTGGAAAATCATTAATGTGTTTTGGGAATTCAAGGAGAAGAAATAGTAAAATCAGCATATGAAGATGCTCTCGTCTTTTTAGTCTAAATAGGGGTAGCCCCTCAAAGATTCTATATGAAATTTATCTTCATTCTATATGCATTTATAGCAATTGCGGGCACGAAGTCAACAATAAGTGCGCAATCTACCTCCAATAAAATTGATGAGGTAATGCGACTATATCATCAATACGGTTTGTTTTCCGGGACAGTTTTGGTTGCAGAAAATGGAAAGCCTGTTTATCAAAATGCATTTGGTTTGGCCAATCTGGAACTCGATGTACCTCATACAACTGATATGAAATTCATCTTGGGCTCTGTTACAAAACAGTTTACAGCAGTATTGATTTTACAAATGGTAGAAGATGGAAAAATAAAACTAGATGATCCTATTCGTAAGCACATTCCAAATTATCCAAACGCTCGTGGCAAGGATATTACCATTCATCATTTATTAAGTCATTCTTCTGGTCTGCATCATTGGGGGGGAATTAATAACTTTTTGTTAAGCAAAGCTCGACTTCGCCATGAAAAAGACTCCATCATGGATATGTTTACAACTTTAGAGGAAAGAAATGAACCAGGCGAACAATTTAGTTATAGCAGTATAGGGTACTATTTGCTTGGAATCATTTTAGAAAACGTTTCAGGTAAAGCATACGAAGAGTTGCTTCAAGAAAGAATATTTGATCCATTAAAAATGACTAATTCCTTTTTTTCTGACTCCGATAAAATCATCAAAAATAGGGTAAGTCCTTATCGCTACAATTTTCTTACGGCTAAGTACGATAATGCAGAATATAGAGATCCATCTACAACCTATTCTACTGGAGGGATTATATCAACAACAGAAGACCTGTTAAAATGGGATCAAGCTCTTTACACCAATCAATTGTTATCTAAAAAATCTCTTGAGCTTCTGTTAAAACCAAACTTTGATCGGTATTCATATGGATTCCATGTCAATCTCAGAGGTGAACATTCTGATTTAAACGTTCGATGGCATGGTGGCTTGGTAACAGGCTATCGCTCACAGATCACTCGACTAATTGATGAAAACAAAACCATCATTCTACTTAGCAATAGAAGAGATACGGATACACATGCAATAACAAATAAAATCATAAGTATTCTAGTCAATAAAGAATACGAACTTCCAAAAAAATCCTTGTTCAAATTTGTCTTAGAAAAAACGGCCAATGAATCTGTTGAATATGCAATCTCTGAAGTTGATAATTTGCTAAAAACGAAATCTGAGGATTATGTTCTGGATGACTTAGAAATTATACGAGCTGGCTTAGAGTTAAAAAGTGATGGAGCTTATGAAAAGTCACTGAAATTAATGCAGGCTATTATTGATTTCTTTCCAGAAACTGCATATATAACATTTTTACAACATCAAATTTCTCAGACTTACTCTGAACTTAAAAACGGTACAAAAGCCATCGAATTTGCAAGAAAAGTGTTGGCAGTTAATCCAAATCACGAAGGTGCAAAAAGCATTTTAAATCAGTGGAAAGCTGAGTGATCTTTATTAAGATTCTTGCTAGGGAGCAAATGAAACGTTTGCCAACAAGGTATATAGCTCATTGTGGAACATCATTAGTTGTATTGGTTTACTTAAACATAGCAAATATATGAATCTCTTATGATAGTCAATAAAACATCAAAGTTTTTGGGAGTAACTTCATATAGATATGAAAATGATTTGTTTTCGATATCTATTGTTAATTATAACCAACTCGTTTCGGAAGATTGGCATTATCATGAGAAGTTTCATCTGTCCTCTATCCTTATCGGTGGAAACTGTGAATCGCGAAAAAAGGGCGACATACAGGTAAAACCAGGAAAAATTATGACATACCGAGAAGGTGAAGTTCATCGTAATAGAAATACTGTTTTTCCATCCAAGAATTTAAATGTTGAAATAAGCCCAAAATTCTTTAATGATGAAATCAAATTATCAAATTTATATTTGGATAATCATTGTTCTTTATCATTACTAAAAGTTTATCATGAACTATTATTAAATGATGCTTATTCAAGTCAGTCCGTACAACAACTATTAGAATCCTGTTTTTATAAAGACGTTCTGTTAAAGAATCCTGATTGGATAAATACACTTAAAACTTTATTGCATGATCGATGGCAAGAGTTTGTGTCTCTGGATGAACTTTCTTCTGAATTAGGGCTTCACCCGGTAACAATATCTAAAACCTTTTCTAAGCATGCCAATTGTACATTGGCAGACTACATGCGAAAGCTTAAAGTGGAACGCGCTATAAACATGATATTGAATTCTACGGATTCTTTAACTGAAATAGCTTATCAATGTGGCTTCTCTGATCAAAGTCACATGACTCGATTGTTTAAGCATTATATTGGGTTTAATCCAAAAAAACTCAGAAAGATATGATTTACGCTTAGGCTAATTTCATTCTATTTCTGAAATAGAGGTTTACATATATTTACCCTTTAAAAAGTTTCCTTCCATAGTATTTAAAGTATATGAAACCAATAATCAAAATATCAATTCTGCTAATTGTAACAATAAACTCAGCGTTTTGTCAAGTGAGTTTGTCACAAGCACAAAAAAATGAATTTTTAAATGACCTGGTTTCGAGTTTTGAAAATGAGTTTTTATGGAAAGAAAAGGGAAAACAAATCGCAAAAAAATTAGACTCAAAAATAAAGAATGGCGATTATTCAAACATTAATGACCCTGAAATCTTTGTGGAAACATTGAATCGTGATTTATACCTATTGTCAAATGATCTACATTTAAGGGTCGATTTGTACAAGCCTGATCCCGATTATAGTAATTCTAAAAAAGCTTCTTCTTCAAAAGAAAAGCCTTTTATATTCAAAGAGCTTCTGAGTAGGGGCATATATTATTTAAAGTTCGACTCTTTTCCCAGGATGAATGAAACCTTAGAAAAAGAGATCGATGATCTTATGTCGTCACTAGTAAATTCAAATACAATTATCATAGACCTAAGAGATAATTCTGGTGGTTCCGATGAAATGATAAACCACATTGCAGGCTATTTTTTTGAAGGGAAGAAGAAATTAGCTACCAGTTATCAATGGAACTCACCTCCTAAAGAAATCTGGACAAGGCTCAAAACTCAATCTAAGAAATTATCGAAGGTAAAATTGATCATCCTCACAAGTCAATCTACTTTTTCAGCAGCTGAAATCTTTACACAACGACTTCAAGGACACCATAGAGCAATAGTAATTGGTGAAAAAACTCCCGGGGCAGCCCATAGAACAGCAACTTATTTGATGAACGATATTTTCTTACTTAATTGGCCTTATGAGGAATCAAAACATGCTAAAGATGAGCAAAATATAGAAGCAATAGGTATCGTTCCCGACTACCTTGCACAGTATAATAAAGCTAAGAAAGTTGCCTTAAAATTTGCGAAAAAAGGAAGAGTAAAAACCACAAAAAGAATCTCTTTTCGTAGAAGAAGTAGATTAGTTAAAGCCTTAATTAAAGCTTTAAATTCAGTATCAGACACCGATTATCAAAATTTTATAACTACTCATGTTATGTCTAGTCACCAGGATAAGGTCTCAAGAACTCTATTGAAGTATAAAACTGTCTGGAATGAAAACCTCAATGGAAAAATAATCAACATTCATCATCTTCCTGAAAATAATATGCGACTGTTCATTGAAACTAATTTTGGTATACGTCAAATGAAAATTATGTTAAACAACAACAAAATTGTAGCAATAAGAACAAGGTAATAATTAATGCTCTAAGCGCTTTATTATCCTTTCTACACAGGCGGTCATGATTTCCCGGGTAGATCGGGCATTATTCCAATGCCCGGTAGTAACAATAACTATATGATAGTCAGGGATAATGAAAATATGCTGTCCTCCAGAGCCACCTGCAAAGAAAAAAAATGGAGATTTGTCTTTAGAGGTCATCCATAAATAACCATAATTCATTAGAGGCGTAGCATCATATGCCTTTTCAAGAGTACTCTTAATCCAGGAATCGGATACAATAGATTTGCCTTGATAAATCCCATTATTTAATAATAAATGTCCAATTTTAAGCATATCTTTTGGCAAAAGGTATAATTCCGAATTACCCCTGTATTCTCCTGCTCTATCTTGTTCCCAGAAGTAATCTTTGATACCCAATGGTTGAAAAAGATATTTGTCAGCAAATTGTTTTGTGCTCATTCCACTAACTCTAGATATTATGCCCGACAATAGATGGGCCGCCGCAGAATTGTATGAAAATTTAACACCTGCTGAAGTTGAAGTATCCATTGGAAAATAATTTAGAAAAAAACAATTAGGGGTTTCGTGGAACCACCATTGATCTTTTATTCTAGCACGATTATTCCATTGGATACCGGATTGCATCATTAATAAATGTTCTATAGATATTTCGTTTTTCTCAGCAAATCCAGAATGATCGTCACAATCGTCAAAATAATCAATTACAGGTTGATGAATATCTTTTATTAATTGTTGATCAATAGCAATTCCGATTAATAAACCAACTATACTCTTGGTAATAGACTTTACATTGTTAAGACTATCTTGCGTGAAACCACTATAATAATATTGATTAATGATTTGCCCCTTTTTACTTATTGAAAAACTGTGAATATCTTCTTTAATAATGGGTGTTTCGGAAAAGTACAGATGAGTATTAGCAATTAATTCTGGTAAATTTTTATCAATATCTTCTTTTTGAGCACAACCGGAATATGGGAATACTATTAGAATTAATAATAGATAGCTAATCATTTTAACCATATGTAAATTTATTTTTCTTTTTTAATAATAGCGAACGTGACCACATATAAACCGTTTTAATGGTTGATATGTCTTGTTACAGTTTTCTACTTTTCACATTTTGTAAATATTACATTGTCACCATTCCACAAATCACTTTCAGGTAAAATATCTTCTTGGAATTCAATGTTTCTAAAATTTTGTTGTTTCAATAGCTCAGTTATATCATTTTGAGAGAAGAAATGTATCCAAAAACGATAAATCTCAATTTTCGCACTATTATCAATTATTGCGTGTTGAAATAAAATAACTTTTTCTTTCTCATATAAGAAAGATGCAGATAGGGCCAAAAATGGTGTCTCTTTCCAAAAACCGGAATTACTTGCTTCCCAGGTTTTGGGGGATAATTTATCGTTCAAGTCCTTATCTTTTAAAATGTCAAAAATGAAGGTTCCACCTTTCTTTAAGCTCCTAAAGATACTGGCTAAAAGTTTTTCTCTCTCAATTGGCAACAATGCTCCTAAATCTGTGTAAATGAGTACAACTAAATCATATTTTTCTTGACCCAAATCAACATCTAAATAACTTACATTTTGATAGTCAATATCTAAGCCTTTGTCTTTTGCCGATTTAATGGCATAGTCAATAGAATTCTTTGAAATGTCAATTCCTGTTACTTCATGTCCATTCTTTGCAAAAAGTTCCGTGTACAAGCCGGGGCCACAACCTAAATCTAAGACATTTAGTTTTTCATTACTTTTCTTATTTTCCAAAATCCATTTAACCGTATTTTCTATTGTTGATTTTTTACGACTCGCAAGGTCTATGTCTGGGTTTAGGTGAACTTGTAATAGTTGCTCAGAGATATATGGGTCTGTCCACATAAAAGAAGTGCCTTTTTCGTAAAGGCTGGGTTTCTCTGTAAGAGCTGCAATATTTTCAATTTTCATTGTAATCTTTTTTAATGTCCGGCGGGCGAAGAACCCGTATGAACATGTCATACTTTGTTCGCTTTTGTCTTCTTTTTATTGGTTAAATATTTATTTCATTATTGCTTGTACTTTTTGCATCTATTGAAACCAGCTTTTGATATACAAAATCTAATTCATGGTGTGCTTCTTCGCTTATTACCGCTATTTCAACCAACTCGGATAGTATCTCTGGAAATAAACTGCGTAGTTCGTTATCATATTCTTCAACAGACTCCATATTAAGCTTCAAAGTTAATTTGCTATTTATTTTCCCAAAGGAATATATCTTTCTTCTATCATAAGTTTTCAAACCAATTCCGTTAAATGAAGTAAGCGATTTGTAGCAATTTCTTATGACCATTGTTATGGGCTGTTTTTTTGTTTACTTCATCGCTTTGGCATTCCATCTTTCTATTCTATAACATTTAGCCATGCTTCCACACATATACTGTTAATGTTCCATCCGTGTTTTTGAAATATCCCATGGATATATTCCAAGTACTCGTAGTCTTACTGGCTACTTAAATTCACTCCAATAAGAGGTTGTGAATCAGTTTTCCACCATTCTGGAACAAATGAAGGAGGAGTTGGAGAATGGACGTTTTTCTGAAAATCATCTGCATTTAAATTCACATCATCAAATAAAAGAGCTGAATCTTCGGTTTTTACTATGAATTTGAACATCAAATGTGTTTCCATAGGATCTTTATGTTCCAGAAATCCCAAAGGTTCAATTTTTAGATCAGGATTAATCGACAAAAACTTTCTGGCATAGTTTACTTGCTCTTTACGGGGTGAAGTGGTCTCTGCTTCTTGGTTGCAGCCCGATATTAGAAAACAGACCAATATAAGTTTAATCGCTTTCATGATGCTTTTTGCTTGTGCCTAACGGCTCGGTTACATGCGAATACTCGCATTCGCTCGTACCTGCATGTAGCCGAGCCGTTAGGCGATTGTTTTCTTATTTTTCTGTTTTATTTTGTAGTTCCATCTGCATTGCGAATGTTTTACTTGAAAATAGTTGATTAGCTTACTTTCCAGTCCTTGGTTTATACCTTTTTTTATTACTGTATTTACCACTTTATGATCAAGCTGAATCGAATTTTTAATTTCGACAGCATTTTCTTTTATACTAAATTCGGGGAAACACAAATAAATTCGAAGATCATTATTAGACCTTACTGCATTATTGAATTCAACTCTGGCTTTTATCTTTTTTTTAAGAGATTCCTTAGTATTCGCCCAGCCAGCCAATCTTTTCCGAACTGATCTATCAGACTTGCCAATGTATACAATATTTTCATTAAGAATGAATGCGTAAAGAAAAATCTCTTTGCTAAGCACTTCTTCGGAGTTAATTGTATGGGAAAATGATTTTGTGTTTCCTTCAATAACTTCCCAAATTCCATAATACTTAAATCCGAATTGCTGTAGTTCTTCTATTGGTGACATATTTATCTCTTTTTAATATCACCTAACGCTTTGTGCAGACGCGGTGGCCGGCATAGCGGGCGTCGACGTTCTGCACTTTGTTAGGCGTCGTATAATTCTTTGAAGACTTATTGATTAGGAATTCTCGCTGAGGTCAATTACTGTTCTATGGTAAAGCTCCTTCATAGAAATCTCAATACCAATGGATTGAAGCTTTACTATTTTATCCAAGCCTTGATATCTGGTTATTCTCCAAAGGTCACTATTCTCGTGTTTAAAATGTACGTCAACGACATGTTTTTTTTGTTCAATTAAAATATATTCTCTGAATGTGGGGATTTGTCTATAAAGGTAGAATTTATCACCTCTATCATATTCAGCCGTAGATTTAGAAAGTACTTCAACAATTAAGACCGGATTGACAATAGAGTTTTCATCTTCTTGTGAGTGTTGAAAGTCTCCACAAACCACCATTGAATCAGAATAAACATAACTGTTTGAAGAGCTTATATGAAGTTTGATATCACTATTGAAAGGCATACAATTTGAGCCTTTACTTTCCAATTTGTTCATCATTTTGGAAAATATGTTGCCACTAATTAAGCCGTGATTAAGAGTTCCTCCTACAAGGGCATAAATCTTTCCATCATGATATTCATATTTTGTGTTTGATTCAATTTCTTGTTTGATATATTCAGAAACAGATAAGTATGGAACTTTAGGCGCTTTCATTCAATGATGTTTTTCTCAAAATAAGTATTTTGCTTGAAAATTCAAACAGGCTAAATTTAACTTGTTGATTATGAGTTGTTTATGGGGTTTTGAATTTGTGTCACAGTACTTTAATAGATAGGTCTAAAGTTTTTTGATAAGTTTGAATTAATCGAATCCCATTTTATTTCATTTCGTGATGATGAGGCCTAACAACCAGATAACCGCTTGCGTTTACTTTTCGTTAGAGTTTAATTGTACTGTCGTTTTATCTTGAGGTTAAAAATAAGCACCCTGTGGGATTTGGAAGCAATTTATAACACAAAGGTTCTTATAGTCAAAACCGTTGTTTTTAGCTGTTTGGTCCGTATTTCGCTTATACAAAATTGTGTGCAGGCATTTTTTATCTAATCAACCATTCCCGACTGCTTAATCGTTTGTTTTCCATAGCAAGTATGACCATTCTTTATTATCTTGTGATTGTGGTAATAAAGGCATCTTGCATTATCTTTTTGGTTTGTTCCTTTTATAAATAGCATCCTTTTTCGAAAGGTCGTCTTTTTTCTTTCACCTTTGCATTAATTACGCAGCCTAAAATATGTTCCAATGAATTTCAGACAATCAATGTTGATAGAGAAGCGGAAGGTTTTGAAAATGACTCAGCAGGAATTAGCAGATAAGACGGGACTTTCGACCCGTACAATTCAAAGGATAGAAGCAGGGGATACCGTTCCGCAGGATTACAGTTTGAGGCAGATCATGAAAGCTTTGAATATTGAAGAAAGTGATTGGAATACGGATTCAATCTCTAATAAGACAATCCATCAAAAAGACTTGAAATTCTCAGAAAGCGTTTTAACATGGTCTACGCTATTAGCAGTTTTTGTTCCTATTAACTTGATTATCATTTTTACCCTCAGGTTTTTTTACAGGAAGAAATTCGTCAAAAATGAATTTGCTAAAAAAATTATTGGTTTTCAGGTTCTTTGGACTATATTTCAAATTACAATCATTCTTTCTATCCCCCTACTTACCTTTATCCTTACCGGACAAAAAATGAATGGGCTGCCTGTCCTTCCTCAGTTGATACATATTTTACTCACCATTGTTAACCTATTCCTGCTCTTTCAAATTTCAAAAAGCTTAAAAAGGAGAGAGCTAAATATTCTTATTCACCATAGTCCCCAGGTATAGACAAATAGTCTCTTGTCGTGCTGATATCGGCAGAATGTCGTGTTGATGTCGTGTGTTTTCATTCATACCTTTTTCAAATTGCACTTGAAAAAACAATTATGGATATGAATAAAAATTTGATTTATCTATTTTCTTTAACATTCCTCATGGTAGGTTGTAATAGTAATCGTATTCCTCCCACCGATACTAAGGAATTGGTCAATTACTTTGATAAAAAGGGGATTGATATTTTTGGCAGCCCATTATCCGGCGCTATTCTTGTAGCGAAAAGCGACAGTATTCTTTTCAAGAAAGGCATAGGGAAGGTGGCCCCGAAATCCGATCAGAGCATTGATGCAGATACAAAATTCTATATCGGTTCCTTAAGCAAACAATTTACTGCTTGCCTCATACTTCTCTTGGCTCAAGAAGGAAAGCTGGATCTAGACAATTCCATTTCGACTTACCTCCCCAATTATCCCGAGGATAAAGGAGCCCAAATAACTGTCCATCATCTACTCTCGAATTCATCAGGACTGCCCCATTATCCGGAGCTATTGAAATTTGGATATACCTCTAAGACATTTTTTAGCAGTCCAATTTCGACAAAAGAACTCATTGATCTGATAGGCAAAATGAATCTGAACTTTGCTCCGGGGAGCAGATTCCAATATAGCAGTTTCGGCTACATGCTTCTCGGTGCAATTATCGAAAATGTAACTAAGCAAGATTACCAAAGTGTTTTGCACAATCGAATTGTTGAACCTCTGGGCTTGAAAAACACAGGATATGCTAATGAATTGTTAACTGAAAACTTTGCAGCAGACAGTCGTTTTATAAACATACCTTTTTTTAGAGGTCATTACGAAGAAGTTGCGGATAGAGAATTGTCAACTGCGTTCTCTGCCGGAGGCATCTATTCCAGTCTGAATGATCTTTTTACATGGACACAGGCAATAAGAAATAACAGTTTACTAAACCCTAAGTTTCAAGACTTATTTTTTAAGCCTAACTTAAAAGGATATTGCTACGGGTTATTTAAAAATCCAGAAGGATTTCTAAGAAAAAATCACAATGTTCAATTATATTTTCACGGAGGTGCGATAATGGGTTATCGAAGTGCGATAGCCTTGTATGAAGATGAAACTACTATTATTATACTTTCCAACTCGATACCAATGAATAACAGTATCCGCTTCATTACTCAACTCCACCTTTCTGTTTTTGGTGAAGAAAAGCCCGTAAAACATTTTATTCATCCCAGCCTGAGAGATTTACCCCATTTTTATGAGGAAGGAGGCTTAGCAGATTTTGACCTTTACCATGAAAAACTTTCTAGAATAGCAGGTTATACCATTCACCCATCACCAGGCACTATGAAAAAGGTTATTACGATGCATCTGGAAGACAAAGACTACAAGCTGATTATAAAGGAACATATACAGGGGTATTTGTCCGCTCACCCTGATTTACCTGAAGAATTGATTAATGCAATTGGGTATGCTTATCTGGAAATGAATGAATTAAATGAAGCCAGGATTATATTCAAGGAAAATATTTCAAGGTATCCCAACTCGCCAAATGTTTATGATAGCCTGGGAGAAGTATTAGAGCTGAAAGGAGAATATAATTTAGCAAAACTGAATTATGCCAAGGCGGTAGAGCTTGCCAAAATACAAAAAGATTTGAGTCTTGACATCTATCAATCTAATCTGGATCGGTTATCGGAATAGAACAAATCAATCACCTGCTTAAATAGAAATCATATAGGCATTACAACCGGGTAAAAAAGTACTTGTGGCCTGAATACAAACAAAGAAACGGACAATAGCAAAGTTAAAATAAACTGAAAAAACTGGCAGCCCTCTATTTTTTATTATTTTTCTTCTTTCAGGTTCCCTCTAGCTCTATGAATGCTTAGCAGCAATTGAAAAAAGAAAAATCAAAGTTAAAAAATGGACTCATCAGATAAAATAGCCATAAGACTGTCTGTTATAATTGTTATCCTTTCAACTATCGCCACATTTGGAGGATTGTTTTTCAGTAATATCTATAGAGACAATGAATTTATAAAATCAGTTTGGTTCGGAAATGATGTTTCAACATTATTTATTATCGTCCCAACAATGATCGCTTCATTGTTTTATATGAAGAAAAACTCATATAGAGCCAGACTCATTTGGATGGGAACATTATGGTATATGCTTTACAACTATATTTTCTATATGTATGGAGCAGTATTCAATAAATTTTTCCTTCTGTATGTTTTCATTTTTACGCTTTCAGTTTATGCACTGATTTTGGCTATTATTCAAACGGATCGAAAAGAATTGCTATCTAGAATTAAAGGAAGTGTTCCTGTAAAATTGATAAGTAGTTTTATGATCTTTTTTGCCCTAATAATAGGAGGTCTTTGGATAGCTCAGGTTTTGAGTTTTATGATGACAAACCAGGTGCCCCCAGGTATTACGCAGACAGGTCATCCGGCCGGGGTTGTTTTTGCTACGGACTTATCACTTCTTGTCTCAACATTAATTGTTGGAGCCGTCTTGTTATGGAAGAAAAATTATTGGGGATATCTTGTATCAACCATTTCCATGACAAAATGTGTATTCTACCCGATTGTGCTTGTAATTGGTGGATTCATTTCATATAACCGAACTGGAATATGGGATGCTTTTATGCCTGTTTACATTATTCTATGGATTGGGTGTTTAATTGCATTTGTATTATTAGTCAAAGGTATTGGTACCAAAGATCAAAGTTTGAATAAAGCTGATGACAAGGTATAGCGGTCCATCAAAGCTATACGCCGAAACCGCATTTACACAGAGCATTATCGCATGCACCAGATCCAAATCAAGTTGTAGGTGATGATTATCTATTTAAAGCAGATTTTAATAATCCAGAATAGTAAAAGCTAATCAACAATTGGAGAAAAAGCCTGCACCTAACAAAGTGCAGAACGTCCATGCCCGTTAACCGCGGTCAGAGCGTAGCACGTTTTATCTATTTTTGATGCATCAGATAAAGTTTTTTCAATATTGGAATTGCTCCGTCAGTCGCATTATTTTGAAAGGTGATTATGCCAATTTTATTTTCAGAGTTAAAGTACATTGTAGTACGTACACCAGGGTCTATACCATTATGTCCCCATAATTTAAGTGAATCGTTTACTGTTTCTGTATAAAAACATAAACCTTGGGAACCTTCTTTACTTAATTGAGGACTTAGCATTTTTCTGACAGTTTTGATTTGCAATATCCTATTGCCATTTAATTCTCCTTCGTTCATAATGGCAGACATAAATAATGATAGTTCTTTGACACTTGTTCTTACAAGTCCATCTGGATAGTTGGGAAAACTGTATAGACAACCTTCTACCAGTACTCCAAGCTCGAAGGAATCTTCCGTGGGAAACAAATTCTTTCGTTTTAGATATCCGTTTCTATTTCTTTCAGTAATAAAACCGTATGGTCTTATGTGATTCGTGGAATCTATTTCATTTAGGAACCAGCCGGTGTTGTTCATCCCAAGTGGTTTGAAAATTTGCTCACGGGTATATTGATTGAATGGTTTATCAGATATTTTTTCAACTATTAATCCTAATAGCCCAAAGGCAAGGTTTGAATATTCACTCTTTTCTTTTGGTGCCCATTTTCCATAATTACTTCCCCCTGAATATAACTCTGCTTCCTTACTTAGATTAGAATAAACCCAATCTTCTAGGGAAATAGGAGAATCTCCACAATCATAGCTGTGAGAATAGGATTCTCCGTCCTGAATCGATGAGGTATGAGTAAGAAGTTGAAAAACTGTTATAGAATCGTCTGGATGATGAGGGTTGCTAACTTCAAAGTCTAAATAGTTATTAATGTCTGAATCTAAGCGGATTAATTCCTTTTCCCATAGCTGCATAATAGCAACAGCCGTAATTGTTTTTGATACAGAGCCAATATTCATAATCTGGTCCGTATTGATGTCTATTTTTTTTGACCTCAGATTTACCATAAGACTTTGACCAGACTAATTTAGTATCAGAAACAAGGGCAATTGAAAAACCAGGTATGTTCCTTGCAATCATAAAGCTATCAATTGTTTTATCAATAGCATTGTACTCGTCTTGCTTTTGATTATTTGAAATGTTTTGACAACTCAGCATCACAAGAATAATGAAGCAGTAGATAGAAACTTTTAAATTTTTTTATTCATTCTTTAAGTTTTTCAATCTTATCGTTCTTAACTGTGCCACAATGCTTTGTACAGACGACGTAGACGCGTTTAGCGCCTATGTGTGTTCTACGCCTTGTCAACTTCAATTCTTTTTTCTTCTAAATCAATTTATATTCTTATCTGCTATTTCACTTCTTTGATCCCAAAAGTAGAGTAATTTTTTCATTATCCTCTAGATGAATTTTGATCTTCCTGTTCTCTCTTTTCACAGCCATGATCGATTTTCAAATCCAAATGCTAGGAAAGTGGAATCGAAAACCGTACTCAAAAATATAATAAAATAATTTAATATAATATTAAGGATCAAGTCAGTCAAAAGTCATCAAAAAGAAAAATTTAAAAACATTTTGTTTTATTTGTTTTATTTAAAAACAAATAGTATGTTTGTGTAAGTTCATTGACATAGAAATGTTATATTATATAGGAGCTGGATTGTTGAACAAAATTCACTTTGTTTTAAGTTTGGTAAATTTATTAGATTTTACTACTTTTACTAATAGGTGTTTGATCAGAATACCCTTTAAACATCTATTGAGGAAACTATTCATTGTAACCAAAGCAGGAAACAAAATGACTAGTTTAACTCAAACCACTTTTGCCATCGAAATTGATGGTATCTCAAGCGAAGTTTTATTGAAGGACCTTCGTCAACACATCTCATCATTAAATATAGAATTCGGAATCCCAGAATCAGGAGAACTAACTCGAGGTTGGCTTTCAGATCGTATTGAAGGTAAAATAAACCTTGGCCCTTCTTTAGGGGCAGTGATTATAATCTTGGGTAATTTTCTTATTGCAAATTACCAGCTTTCAAAAGTCTCTCATTCTTCTCAATCTCGTGCAATTGAAATTTTGATAAAACTTGATAATGAAGATCTTCCACGAAGAATAGATGTAGCCAGTTTTCCCAAAAGTATTCCAGATGATTTTAATGAATTACCAATCGAATGTCTCAAAACAATTAGTGTGGATAAATAACATTTTTGTGATGAATAGAAGTAAAAAGATAATTCTATTTGGTGCTGCTTCTCCGGTTGATAATGATCGGATTGATGGAAAGATAGAATTTGACAACATAAGAAAGTTTAAAGATTTGAATGATTTGAATGACTTTTATCAATTGTCTTTCCTTAATGGAATGACTGTGAAAAAGTTTATAGATAAAGTTGAGACTATCAAACCAAATATTTTGCATTTATCTAATCATAGTTTATTAAATGGTAGAACCGTTTTTGAAAACGAAAAAGATAAAACAAGTAAAGAAGTATACGCCGATAATTTTGGAGATTATTTTAAATATAAGCAGAAAAAACACTTAGAATTAGTCTTTTTAAATTCTTGTTATTCTGTTGCGCAGGGTGTTGAAGTCAGTAAGAGTATCGATAATGTAATCGCTATGTCAGAAGAAATTCCTGACGACTTAGCTATCGAATTTGCGACTTATTTTTATTCACAATTGTTCTTAACCCGTGCATATGAGCGGTCTTTTGCCTATGCAAGAAATAATATTAAAATGATAAATGAAGAAAAGTACCCTAAGCCTCAATTCTATAAAAAAGGAGGAATTAAATTAGATGATAATTATATAGAAGAGCTTGGTAAAAGTGAGACAGTTTCAGAAGATAAAATTATTAATTTGCGCCAACAGGTAAAAGAGATTTTAGGTGAAGCAAATTCTGTAAAAGAAAAACGAATTCTACTTCAGAGAAAATCTCCATATAGTGAAATACTAGATAGTCTATGGAGAGGAAGAAAGAAATTAGCAATTCGAACTGTTCAAAAATACCAACAAAATGAACCTGAAGATTATCAAATTGACTTAGCAGGTGAATTAATGGATTTAATGACTTTTATACATGATGCTATCGCAATGAGCGATAAATCAGAATTACAATATTTTGAATTAGCTTCTGATGAGTTTTCACCAATACTTATTACCGATTGTTTGAAGGACATATCTAATGAACTTTTCTGTAACGAGATGATCCCTTTTGAACAACGGAATATTTTAAAGGAACATTTTGATTATTTAATTGGGGAATTAAATTAGGATAAGCTTAGGTTCCTTAAAATATCTTTTAATTCGTCGATTACATTTTGATATTTGGAATAATTATCTTTATCATTTTTTTGTAATTCTTTCGCTTCTGCAATCATTTTTCTAATTTTCTTTTTTAAGGAAGACTTGTCATTGTATTCCTTTCTAGTAAATAGTCCCATCTTAGTATGTTATCTTTCTTCGAATTTATAAAAAAGTAGATAGCTATTAAATTAATTCGAGATAATATTGCTTTTACCTTTCGAATAAACTAGAATCTTGTATGTATTGAAGTGAACGCCGGTGCAAACGCAGTAGCGCGGCGGTGTTTACGATTTTCCGAGTAGCAAGTAAAATACGGTTCTTCCAGAAATGGGGCAAATTACCCGGGCACTATTTGTAAGAGAAGGGAGTTTAGGACGCTGCACTCAAGTTCCAGTAATGTGGAAGTCGCTATTGGTGATTTGCACATTATTATGCAACGTTTTTTCACATTTGTTGACCTTTCTTCATCTCAAACTTATGCTTAAGAGCCTGTTTGGATTTTGTTCTTTGTTCGAGAATAGTCAGTTTTTAGATTAAACAAAGCTCATTATGAGGTGCATACCTGTAAGGTACGTGCCGAAAAATAGCTGAAGTGTAAGCTGAAAAGTGGCATTTGCAGATCAATTAATAATTTCCAAACAGGCTCTAAGTGATAGAGGTCTAAAAAATTACTTAATGTGTAAAGATTCTGGATATTCATTTGTGTTAAGCCAAACATTCAAATCATTGCCATAATGTGGTAAATATTTTACTATTAGGCTTTTAAATTTATCGTAGTTCATTGTATCAAATAGGAATAATTCCTTCAAAAACTGATCATAATTTTCTTCACCCATTTCGCACAACAAATGGTAGAGGAATAACCTTACTCTGTCTGGCAAAATAAATGAATCTTTATATTGACCAATTTCATCAAAAGTTATTTTTAATATTGGTTTTTCGGATGGGAGATTGTTCCCTCTTCTGTCTTTTCCTGTTCGTTTTTTCGTGATATAAGAATTTTCAACATTTTTCATATATTCCTTGAAATTAAAAGTTTTTACATCATTTGATATTTTATTTAAACTGTAGAGATGAAAATAGCTTGGAAATCCTTCTACTAAAAGAGCGGAGAATGAGTTTTCTTTTGTGACCGGAATAGATACATAAGGATGTACAAGTTCATGTGCTATGGTCAATTGGGAGAATAAATCTGTATCGAAACCTTTGTAAAGGTCTGATGAAATACCAATTACATTATGACTCGAAATATTTCCGTATTCTGGCATTTCCAAAATATACAATGGGGAATCGTTCTGAACGTTTCGGAAAGTTGAATAATATAACTTTTTAAGTTTTTGGGTAAAACTAATTATTTTCTCACCACTTTGACGGTCATCCGAAAAGTAAACAAAGATATTATCTCTAGAGATTATTTCATATCTCTTTGCAGTACATTGTATATTAGATGTTTTGATTATTCCGGGTTTCCAAATTGCAGAATAAATATCATCTTCAACGGTTTCACTCAATAATTCTCCTGCTATTACGGCATTGAAACTTTTAGGAAGTTTTACTTTGACTTGTTTGAAGTTAACTTCATAATCATCTTCACCAGGATTTTGGAAAACGGGAAACCAAATTGAATAATAATACCCTCTCAAAAAAACGCCTTCCTTTTTATCAATATGCATATAGTCTGAAAGGCTTCGAGCTCTTGAAGGGTTCATAAATCCCGAATAGTATATAGTGAGCGCATTCTTTTTAATCGTATCGGGAAAATCAATGATAGTTTTTAACCCAATATTGCTATAGTCAATACCATAAAATATCTTAGTTGATGAAAATTTTATGGCATTATTATCAGAGATTATTGAATCAATCTTTAATTCTCCGTGAAGGAAAAAAGTTAAAGTGTCAGTATCAAATTCAGAAAATTCAATTTTTGCATTCCCCCTCATAAATGATTGGTCAGAAACAGAGTAGCCCCACATTTGGGCATCTTGTGGGAAAAATTGTACATCTATCGTGTAGTCACTTACCTTTTGGGCTTGAGTAATTCGGAAAAGTGAAGTAAAAAGAACAAGGCTAATTAAAAATTTATTCATGAGTCAAGCGAATTTTGAGTCTGTTTAAAGGACTACAGCTTTTCTCAAATGTTGCATAATGCTGGTGCAAACGCAGTAGCGCGACCTTGGAACCGATTCCTCGAGAATCGGGTAGGGCCTCTCCTAAAAATAAGGCAAATGTAAATACGATTTTGGAGAGAGGTAATCCCAAAACACTCAACAAAAGTTCCAGCAGGATGAAAATGCGCTATTGACGTTCTGCACTATGTTAGATCAGGTATTATGTATTGTACTTCATAAATCTTCAGTAGCGTAATTAGAAATATATCCATTATTAAACATAATATCCACGACTTCTTGGATGTTGTCAATCTGTAAATGGCTGATCTATTAGTAAACAGACTGATAAATATATGAATTCAGTTAAGCTTGAGTAGTTGCGAATGCTATATTCAAGGAGTAAGCGTCAAACTTAATTGGGCTCTATTGTTAATCCTATTAAAAAACAAATCTAAGGTCTGTGCAAAACTGGAAAGTTAACTTGTAGAAATCCGCTACTACTCATACACGAGACCGGTATCTGCACATAAGGCAGCATCCATTTGCAATGTTATACGACAGGATCTCATTGTGTATAGGACAAGTGCTGACCTCTTTCTTGATTTCTGTATATTTACATTTGCTTTGACCTTATATGCTGTAGTAAATGGGGGTATACCAATTTGTTTCCAACAAACAAGAAAAATGAAAATCAATTATCGAAAAATAAAAGAGAATGAATATCAATTTTTAGAGGAAATGCTTTATGAGGCACTATTTGTTCCAAAGGGGCAACCAAAATTTCCAAAATCAATAATTGAGCATCCGGAAATAAAAAAATATGTGGAATCCTGGAATCAAAAAAAGGATGATCTAGCAGTTGTGGCAATTAACGAGAATGAATTGGTGGGTGCAATTTGGGGAAGAAAATTTCAAGCGGATGAAAGTGGATATGGATATGTTGATGAAAGTACTCCTGAAATCAGTATGGCCGTCAAAAACGAATACAGAAATAAAGGAATAGGAAAGGAACTGTTAAAACAAATTGAAATGGAGTATTCGAGAATAGGAATAGAAAAAATATCGCTAAGTGTTGACAAATTAAATCCAGCAAAAGGATTGTATGAAAGATCTGGATATAGGCTTTACAAAGAACAGGAAACATCCATTACAATGATTAAAGACCTGGCTTCCAAATGAATTACCCCGCCGCAAGTATCTTATAAATAGGGAAAATGAGAATCAAAAGGGAGCTCTTCCGCTTTAGACAAAAATGGTATATTTGAATGAGTCAAATCAATATTTGATCTTGCAGAGAAAAAAGAAAGAATTCGGCATCGAAAAATGCTCATCTGTAGATGTTGCCTATACAAGGTCATTTCGATTAGCAGAGACATTGCCTGCCGATAAAGCCTTGAGTGAATTAAGGCCTCAGGATTAAAAAAACGAATTGACAGTAGTTTATTAATAGGATCAATTATTATGACAAATTACAGATCACTAAAGAATGTATACTTATCAGAAACGAAAACGGATATGGAGAGGTGTTCTAACCTTCCGATAGGAACCTTTACAGAAAAGGATATTGAAACCTTGCCTTTTCCAGTTCAAAGATATTTTAAACATTGCAATTATATCGGTAAGAAAAAAATGATTAATGCAAAACTCGAACTTGACAATGTTTTGTTTAAAAGAGCACTAAATAGTAAATGGATGAAGCTGGATTGTTATCAATACAATTCGGTATCTGAACCAACAAGATTCGTTTATTTGAAAAACAATATTTTGGGCATTTTTCCTTTTGAAGCTCGTGATAAATGCCAGGGCGGAAGGGGTAATATGCTCATTAAATTGTTAAAGCTATTTACTGTAGCAGATGCGAAAGGTATAGAAATGGACAAATCTGCATTAGTAACTGTTTTGTCGGAAACATTAATTATTCCGAATTATGCAGTACAAACTTACATAAAATGGGATGCCATTGATGATAATAGTGCTAAAGCAACCTTAACATTTAATGATATTCAGGTAAGTGGAACCTTTAGGTTTAACGGAAAAGGAGAAATGATTAGTTTTTACACAGGAGACAGATATTTTGCAGAAAAAAATGGAACATTTAAAAAAATACTCTGGTCAATTGTGGTAGATGCTTATGGTGAAAAAGATGGAGTGAAATTTCCAAGTAAGATAAAAGCTATATGGCACTTGAAGGATGGAGATTTCGAATACTTCAAAGGCGAAATTACAAATATTGAATATAATCCTGGAAGGGGCAAATTGCTGGATTCTGTGTAATAGTTGATACCTGCGCCACTCGGCACTGCCCACCATCTCCTAATCAGCTTACTATATTTACCGAACGACTGTGATGCACTCTAGCCAAAAGGCAAGGATGTATGCTTATTATTTGGGCATTTTAATAAAATAATGGAACATACAATTGTTCTTTTAAAAAAAACCGCTCTCTGTCTTAACACAGAGAGCGGTTACTATGTGAAGTAAAATCAGCGTTTATCAATAGATAAAACTGACCATACTGCTACTATTTATTTTTGTATAATCATTTTGCGAGTTAAAGTACTCTTTTCTGTAACCAGACTGTAAATGATTATGCCAGTAGTAGGTATTTGGTTGCCATTGATCGTGACTTGATTATAGCCTTGTGCGTAGTCTCCCTCTATTGTGAGTAAAACCTTACCACTCAGGTCATAAGCAATCAGTTTAGCTTCCTGCGCTACAGGAAGATAAAAACCAATCATTGTTTCCTGCTTGAATGGATTCGGATTGTTTTGAAACAATTGCACTTCTCCCAAACTGTTTTCGTCCAATTCAATTGGATTATCCTGTTCGGTCATATTACCCCAGGGACCTCCTGGAATAAAGGTATAGAATGTCGCAGTTGTACAGTTTGTATTTCCGCAATCATCTTCTACGCAGAAGGTTACAGTCGCATTTGCTACATCTCCGAAGCAATCAATTTGTGGATTCGCAGGGATAGTAAACCAGTTCAGGTTTTCTCCGGCACAGGCATCAATAGCTCCAGCATAACCATTATTATCCAGCCATTGTTGGAAAGCAAATTCTGTATTCTCTCCACAGCGTTCATATTGATCTTGCGCGCGCTGATAAATTTCAGGTGCCTCTGTATCAATCATCACGATCATACCAACACAGGAAGAAGTACGTCCACAGTTATCCGTAGCTGTAAAGGTTACCGGAGTATAACCATTCCAATAACACATACCTAAATTGTTGGGGTTGAAATTGTTACTAACTTCTAATGCTCCGGAGCAGGAAGCTTCTGCACTTACACTTTCTAACCATGCTTCAATAACATCTAGGTATCCTCCATAATCACAATCGAAGATTTCGCAGTTAGCAGGACAATCAAGTACCGGTCCTTCATTCGCAACTGTAAAGACTTGCTGATCGCTTGCGATTCTGCCACAAGCATCTGTTACTGTATAAGTATAAGTATAAGTAGTACCTGGACAATCTAATGCTCCATTGATCACAGGACCGCTTACTTCTACCTGATAGTCGACACCATTACCACAAGCTGTAGTTACGATCGCATTTGCAGGGTTGGTATTCACCCCGGCAAGACAGTCACAGGTAATATCGACAGGAGCTGTAATGGTCGGTGCATCATTGTTACCAATTGTAAAGATTCGATCCACTTCTACTATACGATTACAATTATCCTTAACGCGGTAAGTATAAGTTACCGTTGTGCCAGGGCAGTCTCTTGCTCCAGAGAATACGGCTGGCAATACATTAACCGTATAAGTGTCATTAGGGCAATCTGTTATTACGGTAGCATCATTCGGTGAAACCTGGATATCAGAAAAGCATTCTACGACTTCACCAGCAGGTACTGTTACCTGAGGAGCATCATTTTGGATCAGGAAGTTTTGCTCACATTCTGCGCTTCGACCACATTCATCTTTGACTACATAAATGTAAGTATAAACAGTACCATTACAACCAGGGACCCCACCTGTGATTAATGGTTGTTTGACATAAGCAATGAAGCTCAAACCACAACTTGTCATCACCTCAAGATTATTGGGATCAGCAACAATATCTTCGGCACATTGCACCACTTCATCAGCAGGGCAAATAATCATTGGACCGAAATTATCAATCGTAAATACTTGCTCGCAGGCAGCGGTTTGACCACAATCATCAGTCGTTGTATAAGTATACGTGTAAGTTGTTCCAGGACAATCGGAAGGACCATTTTGTACCGGCCCGGAGATCACCGTATTAAACCCTTGACCACAATCGGTCACTACTATTGCATCATTCGGATCAACCATTATATTGGCAAAACATTGAACAGTCATATCCGCAGGGCAGGTGATTTGTGGTCCGCCTGGAGCAGAGATTGTCAACGTTTGTGTACAGGTAAAGGTACTATTATCGTCAGCTATGGTATAAGTTCTGGTCATTGTTCGACCATTACAGATATTAGTAGGAGGATCGAATACATCAACCGCTGTAATGACGAGGTCTCCGCATGGCCCGGGCGTATCTGCAATATTACCACCCAAAGCTTCAAACTCTGCTTCCGTACTTGCTGCAGCTGGAATTGCATCGTTACAGCTAATTGTTCCAAGATCAGTTGGTGGGCAAGTCACATCAAGTACACAACAAAGTGGACAATCCAAACTGTTGATTTCATCACAAGCTCCCAAACCAATTGGCACCAATGAAGGAGGATTATTAATATCAAAACCAGCCATTGCCGCGGTACATGTAGCCCATGGAGAATTAAACCACCGTTCATCATTATCAATTGTCCCATTCAGATTGGCATCTTCATGAATGGCAGTGAATACAGTTCCGGTAGTATAAGTAGGACATATATCAATTGGAAGTGCATCTGAACAATGATCCGGTACCGGGAATAAATGTGCCCGGGGAACCTGTGCCCATACTCCATTTACATTCCAATCCCAAATTGTATTGGCAAACATATTATTATCATGGGTATAGGTTCTGACTCTTAACATGGTGAAATCCTGATTATCGCAATCCGGACAGTTTACCGTTTGTGCACTAACCGGGACATCAAAATAGAAAATATCTTCTCTGTTATTTCCATTGCGATTGATCCATTCTCCAACGAAAGTCATATCGTTGATACCCGTTCCCAGGTATAATGCACCGGAAGCCCAGCTAGGAGAATTAATTCTAAATCCAATACAACTTACTCCTGGAGGGACTAAGAGCCAGCCGTCTTGCTGAACGTTTTCTCCGGATCTTCTGTTGAGTGCTCCCAAAACAAAATCATCACCATCGACATCATTGGCAGCCTGATTATGTATAGCATTACCCAGAGTCGGAGTGATCAAATCTGCCTCAGTAGGATTATCGAAATTAGGATGTGAAGGTAAACAAGTTGGGCAATTATCATCTCCGGTACTGTTAACTGTACAAGAACCGCTTGCGCCATTCGTTCCGTTAAATGCACAGAAAATACTTTCATTTTCAAGTTGCGTACTTGTACAGTTTCCATCATCATGATCCCAATATCTGGTTAACAAACCAGTTCCAGGAGAAGTATTGTCATCTATAACCATTGGAGTGATTTCATATAAATACAAATCACAATCTAATTGTACAGGTAGTAAATCTCCGTTGTCGTCTGTAGCTGGAGTACTAACGCATACATCATCCGGGCAAAGTGCTTCATTATAAAATGGAGGACAGTCCAAACAGGTACTCGTTCCTATTTGTTCGCATCTGAACGGATCTAAAGCAATTAATTCTCCCTGAGCATTGAATAAATCTCCATCCATATCCTGGAAAGCACAGAAAGGTGCAGCATCAATAATATTTGCTGATGTCGGTTTATTATTATCTGTATCCCATCCGTCAGGACCTACCGACTGAAAATATTGCCGGGGAATTGTCTGGAAACCATTTCCAAAGTTCCATTGGACCGGAGTCACATGATACCAACTTTCATCAAAAATATATGCTCTGACTCTAACTACGTGCCAGGTACATCCATCCACTACGATTGGCGTAGAACCATCCGTTGTTACATCATAATTAAATACATCACTTCCCAGCGCATTAGAACCATCGTCTGCCTGGCAAGAAGCTTCGTTATCCGTATTGTAAAGAGGAGGAAAAGAGGTAGCACCGATCAAATTCATACTGGCTACTCCAGCTCCCATATAAACCGCCTGAGCATCCCAGGCTCTTGGATGATTTACCTTTAGTTCAAAACAGGTAAGTCCCGGAGGAACAACTAACCATCCATCTAGCTGTGTTTGTTCCGGACGAGTAGAATAAAACTGTCTTGCTTGATTATGTGTACTTCCCAATAAAGTAAACACATCGTTTCCGGTACAACCGGCCTGACCAGCTGGCCCCGGAGGAGCAGGATTACAAGGATTTGCCGGAATAGTATTACATTGATTAAAATGCGCAGGAAGACCATTTACATCGACACAGGGGAAAGCAGCTAAAGCACAGGAGTGTGGATTAATAGAACTAGGGCAACAACCTGTATTTCCACATTCTCTGGACCAAACCTGATGCGTTAAAAATCCATCCAGGCATAAATTTTTTCCTTCAATGATCACCGGATCGGGTGTACAGTCCAGGACACAATCACCAGCAATATCCGGATCTGCCCCATCAACCAAACCATCGCAATCATTATCTAAACCATCCCCGCAAATCTCTGGCATACTTGGACAATTACAATCATTAGGTGCTTCGCATACGCCTTCAAAAATCTGCGTCACACCAGTATCATCTCCCACTACAGTAATGGTATAAGGGGTTCCGGGAGTCACAAAGAACGTAAAAGTTTGTTCCTCGCCAACTCCATCTACAGTAGTGATGGCACCAACAATACCCATTCCGGTAACGGTGTAGCTATTATTCGTTTCACTATTAATAGTCAAGGTTTGTTTATATTGAGTTACATCTTGTGGACAAGCAGATGAAAACACATTGTCGGGATTCGCACAAGCACAACCATCTACCTGTAAATCAATTTCACAAATATTACAAGTAAAGGAAGGTTCGTCATTGTATACGATACAATATGGAATTAGAGCAAAATGATCTCCTTCTTCTGCATTTGCATCACCGAAACAAGTTCCGCCATTCGGAATGTTTGGCTCGTATAAATTATTGGGCGCACTTGTACAATTACCCGCGGGCCATATATTTCCACTTTCATCTACTAATACTTCATCCGAATCAATTAAGCAGTGAGTAACGGGGTTACATCCGCCAGTGCCGGTACCTACAGGTGCTGTATTATCACTAGCGCTTGTCGCTGCAACGAACCATTGCTCTTCTACAACATCCCAGGTTAAACCTCCATTGAAACTCCAATCTACAGCAGGGTCATAAGCGGTATCATCATCGTGTGCATAAATTCTTACCCGAATCACTTTCCAGCCACAATCATCAACCGTAGTGGCAGCATTATCAGGAATACAAAATGTACCTACAACGCCATTGGCATTATTCGAACCTCCAGCTTGTTCATCATTTTCCTCAGTTATCAGGGACATACTATTCAAATCGGCACCTAAATACAAGGCAACGGAGTGATCTGTTGCGCTACTTCCAATTCTAAATTGAATACACTCTATTTGATCAGCAATATATAACCATCCATCCAACTGTAATTGCTCGTCCTCATTTGCTCCACCAGCTTCATCATCAAAATCTATATCACCCTCATTGTCTCCCAGCCATTCCAGACCACAGTTTTCAGCCGCAGTGGTCGGCGTACCCGGGTGGGCAGGAAGCCCAAAGGCATCTGTCCCGGAGAAAATAGCGCTCCATTGATTCCCGGGATCAGGATCATTTATAGTAAAAGAAGTTTGATCATACCAGTACGTAGAATACAAACATCCGGTTCCTGCAGGTTCATAATATTGAATTTCTACAGGAAAGGCATCACAAGTAAATTCTGGTTGACAGGCATTATCATCAATCGCATACTCTGTTTCAAGCAAGATCAGATCACCACAAATAGGGTTATTGATCCAAAGCTCATCACCTAAAGAGGCCACATTATTATTGTTCTGATCCTTTTCCCAAAACACACCATTCACATCTCGATAAACTGGAGTACAAAACTCATCCTTTTTCCACATATAGAGATCAAAAGGACAGGTAGCTGTCGCTACAGGTGGATCAGGCATACATACACCGACTGCAATTTGAATAACATCCAAAGTAAATGGAGGCGGATTATCGATATTAATCACCAGGCAAGAATAAGTTCCGGGTACCTGGACATAACCATCCTGATTGGTTGATGTTGTCCCGGTAATCAAAGCTGAGTTTCCGGATGTGGCAAAACGGCTTTGTCCATTCATCAAATTGACATTTACAGGATTACCGGCACAATCGAAAAAATTGATCGTTGTAAAAGTTTCCAGATCTCCAATAAAGACATAGGGATTGGTGACTGGCTCACAAAAAGTATAAGTTGCATCAAGATTTCCGCCATCTGTACTGGAATAATTGATCCGACCACCGCTTACTACAATATTGTCTACATCCCCAATACCGGCACCATTTGGAGTACCAGTGACAGAGATAGGTGTCGTACCATTATTAACAAGATCAGTTGTAACACAAAATCCACCTGGGAGGAAGCCAAGATTTTCATCTTCATGGTCGATAGAATAAATACTAAATCCGGAAGCACAGTTTGCCGGGGTCCCGGGTACATTAGTAGTCCCATCGGGATTTTGAGTAGCCGGAACTCCCAGAGGAGTATTCTGGCTCCAGAGTTGTTTTTGCCCTGTACTCATGATAAAAAATATCATGATCAGGCATTTTAAACTCCAAAGCATTTTCTTAGAAACTCGACTAAGGAGAGTAAATTTGCTCATAAGTAAAACGTTTTATGATTAAAAAATTATAAATTATTCTGACCATGAGGTCATAAGAATTAGTAGAACACATCCCTTCTTTTAGGGTGCAATTCCCTAAAAATTTTTAGCGATTTATTTTAATAGCAAAACAGCTCAACAATCGTTGAGTCAAAGAAAAAATCAGTTTTAGGAACGGTTGTGTAGTAGTAGGTTGTAGGTAGTGTAGATATTTGTAAGAAGAAAATAAGTCTACAGGAAATATCTAAAACCCTATATAATTACAGGGTTTTCAAATGCTTTAAAATAGAGTTTGAAATGAGATAGATTTTAATTATTGATATATAATTAAAAATATGCATCAAAGGTAGTTATTTATTTTCATAATATTCAATGATTCGTGCAGAAAATCAGGTTAACCTATTATGAAAAGATAGTACTGTTGTAAACAGACATAAATGTACATTGTAAAATGAATATGGGCCTAATTTACCCTTTTGCCCTAGTTTTCGACTCGTACTTGCCTTTGTAGCTGTGGTCATATGATTCGATCTGAGTCTTGATTAGAATAAAAAATCATTAGCGAGAAACTTTTAGCTTGGAGAGTCTTAGGTAAAGTGAAATTAACTTCTTCGGATTTCAAATAGACGGTTTAGATTTTGTTTCTATGAAAAAGGCTAAAGCTCTTGGAGCTTTCGGCATTGTATGAATTTAAAATTCTTTTGTACTGCTTGTGACATGAGGCAAATTGGATGTATTCAATGTAGATTGTTATAACAGGGTTTATGATTCGGCCGTTTCAAGCTTGTGTATAAAAAGAACAGGTTTCAGATATTGGGTTCCCGAAAGCCTAAAACCCAATACTTAAAACCTATTTCATGAAGTTTTAATACACTATAAGCCCCTTTCGAATCACTAGAATTCAGGGTGACTTATGTTTATTGATCATACCAGAGTTCTTACTTGATAATAAGCAGTTTTTCTGTTTGAATGATTTGATTATCCAGATAAATAGTGCAGAAGTAAGTACCAGTATTCAAGGAAGCAATATTCATTAAATGAGAAGTCTGATTCATTGGCAGAATATCGCTGAAAACTTCATTTCCTAGAATATCATATATAATTACTTTTGCGACTGTGGTGGAATAATTTTCCAAATCGTAATTTATCCAGAGTTGTTCCTTTGCAGGATTGGGGTGAAGAAGAATGTTATATTCTGCTGTTTCGAATACATTCTGCTCTTCACTCACAGAGTTTTGCTTTTCATGATTTCTGTAATTTGAACATAAAGCCTGGTCATCATAGCGTACTTGATCATCAATCAAAGTGTAAAGGCTACGGGCAAGCCAAACGGCTTCTCCTCCAGCCAAAGGACATTGTTGTGCAATAGCAAATAATCGTTTTGCTTGTGTCTTGGTAAATTGATCATTTCCTTTTGCAATCGTTTTAAGATAAATATCATTCAACCAGATAAAATTGTCCTGATAAATTTCATCCCTTGGAATAGCTGAATTATCTGCGAGCAAAGTAGCTTGCAAGCTACTCATACTTTTTTTCTGCTTATCCAGTAATTGCTTGCGTTCTGTATTCAACGCATTCAAGCTAAGCATCAACTTATTCATCTGCTCTGATATTTGAGCGCTCTTGACATCACCTGGATTGCTGGATAATGCTTTTTTGAGACTTAGTAATTTATCCAAATGGCTAACTATGATGCTTGCATTTTGCTCTAATTCTTCCGCTAACTCATCTGGAGATACTAACAGCGTTTTTATACCATTTTTAAGTTCTTGCAACAAGCCAATTGTACTGTTGCTTTGTTTTGTTTTAAATGTTTTAAATATGTTATCCGCTTCTACGAGATGAGGGAAATCTTCCAATCGTTTATATAAATGTGTAGCAGCGGTCCATTGAAGTGCAGATTGAAACGCCGTATCCATGGCTAGCTCTCCTTTCGCTATGGTGTAATCCAGCTTATTCAATTGCACTGGAGGAACAACGAAGTAACTTCCTGGACCGTTTGGACATGAACCTGAAACACTACATTCAAAGCTGGGAGTAGAATTAGGTGCTCCCAGGAACCAGTTAAAGGAAGCATCTACGGTTGTTGAAAATAAAGGATTTTCCACGGCATCCACAAAGAAAAAGGATTGGCTAACTGTAGTAGGATCCCCTAAGTGCCGGGCACCAAAACCGCTCGAATAATTGCCCGCCCAAAGGTTTCCGTGATGTACCTGATTACCGATTACGGCATTGCCGTCTGCAGGTAACATCCCCATGAGGAAACCAATCTCGTGATCTCCGAAAGTGTTACCCTCCATCTGAGTGCCATCACTTATTCCCCAGAAATTAATACCCAGGGCAGTGTTGTTTACGCTATTGCATTGAAGAGAAAGGCCGGGTGTATTTTGTAATAGTATACCAGTACCAATAGCTCCAGGGCCTGCAATCAGGTTACATGAAACTTCATGACTATCGCCAGACTCTAAGCGAATTGCCTCAAAATCCAGACCTCCATTTGCATTAATCGTATTGTGTTTTATTTGTGCTTTATTTCCACCACGATGGAAAATTCCGATTTGACCATCATTCATATTGATCCTATTATCTTCGATTCGATAATTTCCGCTTATGCTAAACTCCTGTACCCTGATCGCCGTTCCATTTAGCCCAACACCAATACTGTTTTCATCCACAAGAACACTTGAATTACCATTGAACAAAAGATCTACTCCAACACTAGCCTCATTAATAGAATTGTTGGTAATATTGATGGATTGATTTTGATTGAGAAAGGCACGTATCCCGAAATCCAAATCTGCCATTAATGTATTTCGTACCCATAATGCGCTTTGACTATTATATACCCCGATTTCGCAACTTTGAAAACTTACAATTCCCTCATTCGCTTGGTCATTTCCTATGATTGCCGGGAAATTACCACTACTGGTAATGGCACGACCACTACCTCCTCCTACGTAAATATTTTGAAATGCAGCATTAATGACAACAGGTTGAGAATTTTTGAGGATCATACCTTTTTTCAATCCAATAAATTGATTAGGAGCATCGGGCAGCCCTTCCGCATCAACACCGGTAGAGCCAAAAACGATGAACCCGGCATTATCCACTCTGACACCTGTTTTTGCAATTTGTCCGTTTCGAGGTGATTTAAGGAATCCATCGGCCCGGAATAAATTCCCTTCAAAAGGTTCGTCAAAAGTAATCGCACCCGTTATTTCCAGACCAATAAAGTTATTAGTAAACTCGGAATCCCGAATGACCAGATGTGCTCCGGGTTCTGCCACAATTGCTGTTTCAGCATCTTCGATTACAGATTTTTTAACAATCAAAGTAGCACCATTTTGTACAGTGATATGTTTCCACATATCTGTACAACTGGAAATTCGAGAATTTTCTATACGAAGCGTATGTCCTGATTGTACAATAATAGCTGCATTCGGCCGCATAATAAGATTAGAGCCATCTAAGAAACAATAGTCTCTGTCAATAATTAAAGTCCCTTCGATTTCCAGATCAATTTGTGTATTAGGGTTTCCAGTCTGTAAGCAAGCAAAAATTTCGTTGTCGATTGGGTTAGGAATAAAGCTCGATAGAGAATCACCTTGAGGTGATGCAATAACTGAAACAGGGTCTACGGGAGTTAAAAATATTGAAGCATCACTTTCGTTTATTGTTCCTTTTTTTAATTGTACTTCGATTCCATGTCCACCAGAAGAACTAATCCATTTTGTTGTAAATTGGAATGTTCGACACTCTTGAGGAGCGAATTCCTCATTCTCAATACATAAATAAGTATTGGATGCTGTAGAAGGACGACAGGTGTTTTCTTCAAAAGGACTTCCGGGTTCGTCGATAAACTGTTGGCTATTTCCGTCGTAAATTACCTGAATGTCAAGGCTGGAACCAGTTTCGGCATTTTCTCCATCACAATCGGAACATACTTCTATTGTATAGGTGATAAGCTCCTGAGTACCACAATCCGCTACTGGAAAATGATTGCTCGCTGTCATTGTTACTGAATTAAAACAATGACTACAATTAGGTTGCTCTTCAACTTCAAAAAGACAATCATTGCAGTTAAGTTCGATTGTTTGTTCCATAACAGGTCTACTGCAGCTACTTAGTATAAGTTGTGGATTGATACCACCTGTACACATTATAGGTGTCGGGCTTCCTAGCGGGGTAGGACTGCATTCGGCGGAACATGATGTTACCTCCAATTCATTTGCACCTAAAGTATGTCCCAGCTCGTGAGCAAAAGCAATTTTTTGACGTTCAACAGACAATGGGCCCAGCTCAACATATCCAACCGGGACATTATTAGGGTCGTCTTCACATAGTGATGCACCTGCTTGGCCACCACCACCATAGAGTGTTTTACCAATGAACCCCATAATAGCATCTTTTTTAAGACAAGGAAAACGATTCCTGTAATAACTATTAATGTTTTGTGCAATAGGAATATCAGCACAACAATAGTCGTCTAAATCTTCACGAATGTTGCAGTTAACAACTTCGAATTTTAGGCCTAGTTTTTCTTCATAGAATGTAAAGACCAATTCTGCAACATCACTCATGAACATTAAGGCCTGATTTGAATCTTCATTCATTTTTTTGAAAAAAGCATTATCGCCCTCAAGTGCCACTTCCATAATTGGATTGGTACAATTGTCCGGAATTGGAGGGGCAGGAGTTTCAGGAATCGTAGGAGACGTACACAATAGCCAAATATTTTCGTGTCCCTCATAATTCGATGAAAGTGGTTCGATAGTATAGGTAGTCAAGTCATTAGAAAAAGATGCTCTGAAATAGCTATCTGTGATAGCGATTCTGGTCCTTGAACTATTATCGCCATTAAAGGTACCTCGGTAAATACTGGAAGAACCTTTAGGTAGAATTGTTATCCCTTGTGCTCCTGATTTCGTAAAGGTGAAACTTGGGCTTCTAAATTCTACTTCTTTCATATCCAGATCAAACTGATATTGGCTGCCGATATTTAACTGAAGGAGAAAATTATTATCTTCTTTACTTTTGATCAGACTGTCCAAGAATTCAAGGTCAAGGGTAAATGCTAATTCATGACAAATGAGTTCATCGTCTAATGCTTCGATTACCGGAGTTGCAAGCGAAACAATGCTGGTTGTAATAGTATCTTGCCCACGAACAAAAGGAGCTATGAATAGCATGGTTAAAAATATCAATAGGTACGACCTTTGAAGGAAATAAGATGTTTTCATAACAGATTTATGGTTTAGAAGATTGAATAAATTGATTGATCTTAAATAAAGTTTTCATACGCAATTACAATTTTTAATTATTTCCATAGGTATGGCTTTGTAATTTGTGTTAGTTTATGAACGAACTCTTTTGAATTATCCGATCATACAAATAAACAGGCATTAACATCCCATACCAAAATCGAAATATTGGTAAATAAATTAATTAATCATTCTTGAAAATACAGCCATAGATAAACTAATGGTGATTTTCAAAACCATATACTTTTTAAAATAAAAATTGATAGTTGAAAATTATTTTACTAAAGACATTTAGTAAATCTGGAAGCTTTAGTAATTTTCAAAGCTTTAAATTTTGCAATCAGAAATAGTTTTTATTTTGCCAGTTTTGATAATACTGTCAATAACTGGCAAATATGCTTTCATCCTGATAGCAGAAAGCAATTATTACAAATATCGTTTTCTTTATACTCTTAAAATCAACGATATTATTTAATACACTGCTTAAGGAGCAATATACATCATAAAAGATTAACATGCAACTTATAAGTCACAAGGAAGAGAAAACGCTTTAGCACAATTAATTAAACAAGAAGAAATACCTTGCTATATTCTGAAATAAAAACAAAAGAAATGCTAGATGGTATTTAATGATGCAGGTGTCTTAGAACGATTAAGAGAACTTAAAAATGAAAATAAAATAATGCACTTATTAAATTATTGTAAATAAAAATTCGAAGCATAATCAAGTTCAAACATACATAGACACTAAACCCGACTAGGTCGTTTGCAGGGAACATTCAGCGACAGAAAGGAATATCATTCCTTTCGATTTTTTTTAATCATTGCAATTAGAACCGGAGGAAACCAATTATTAGCAAAATTAACAAGATTGTTATATACTTTCATTTTTACACTATCTTGCTTATCTCGACTGAAAAAGGTTGTCGTAATTCGATTTTTACTTATAGGCTTAATTTCAGCTTCGTCCCTGCCACAAGTATAATAATATAGAGCTAAAGATTTTCGACTTCTATCTTCTGGGCAATTTAAGGGATCCGGATGTCCATGCCAGGAATCATCAGTTGTTGAAAAAATCACGAGCCTGTTAAATAAAGGTAATATTTTAGTTACACATTTACTTTTATCTTTTTGCCATAATTCAAAATGTCCTCCATATTCTTCTTTCCAGTTTTCATTTAAATAAATTAATACATTTATTCTCCTGTCCAGTTTTAATAGTTTATGTTTGTGAAAGTCAACATGTAACTTTAAATATCCTCCACGTTTTATCTCGTGAAAACCACCTCCTTGAAAATAAGGGTCAGGAATTAGTGTCTCTTTTATCCCTGTTAAGTTTTGCAAAAATTCAAGAAATGGTTGTGAATTTAAGTAAGATACAAATGATCTGGTTTTGGGACCAAAACGGAATATTCCTTTAGATGCATATTTGACTTCATTTGGGTTTGAATAATATATATCGTCTTTGTTTTGACCTAAATTCGGAAATTCCGTAAGAATCTTTCGTAGTTCTTTCTCTATAAAGAAATTATCAAAACTAATATTTGGAAATGGAGCGTTACTTATATAAGTGTCATGTAGTTCTGTTCCTAATTCGATAAGTTCCTTTTCTGATTTCGTTAAGAAATTTGTTGAAGTCATAAAAAACAAGATAAATATTTCGGCTTAAGCCAGAGAAGCTTAAGAAAACTAATAGGTTTAATTATTTTATGTTTTGGGGTGAGAACTATTTTCTTAACAATCAACTAGAAAAAGCAATTAGTAAAGCTTAAATAATATAGCAAAATCATAGAGATGTTAATACAGCATCTCTAAGTATTTATACTTACTAATTCCTAAATATAGAATCCTGTAACTTTAAAAATCGCTGCACAAAAAGCAGTTCTTTTGCTTAAAAAAAGAATAGGCCCTTTTAGAATTAATGTCTTATGAGAGCAGTTTATCCAAAAAGAATCCGTCGTTGAACGAAGTGTAGAACGTACTTGTCGCCACGTCGTCTGCATAGAGGGTTAGGGTATTGACATCTCTGGAAGAAGGGTTTTATCAAAATAAGAGATACCTGATTTTTCGAATGGCGTATCGGATTTCTTTGTGATCTCTTCTTAAGAACAACAATCTATGAATACATGGTGTTATAGTGTTAATGAAAATTGTTCTTCAATTGTTCGAGGTCATTTTATCTGTACAGATACTTAATTCGTTTCAATTCAACTGAAAAATATTAGTTATGAAAATTTTCTCTATCCTTTTTTCCCTTCTTTTTTTCTTTTCAACATCCATCAATGCTCAAGAGCAAATAACTCCTGTTTCCAAACAAATGGGAATCACCGGTTTACCTATTATATATCTAAATAATGGTGCAGGAAATAGCGGTGGATTTAATGGCATCGCTTTATATGGTAATTTGGGCTGGTTTATTCAAAACAACAATGTCCTGGGGGTACGACCATTTTTTGGACTTGTAGACTCCGGATTTGATAAAGTTCAGCGTTTACATTCCCTGGGTTCCAATATTTATTATCGTAGATATTTGAATCGAAATCGATGGAGTTTTTTTGTAGATGCCAATCTTGGTTTTGGTTATCTTTGGTATACTTCTAAATTTAATGATCTTAATGAATCATTGAATGAGTTAAATGGTATTATGTTTAATTATGCCTTCGGTCCGGGAGTAGATTATGAGATCAATAATGGATGGAACATAGAATTGATCTTTCAATATCTTGAAATGAAAAATATCAGTCATCCTGATGATACTAATGTTGGAAAAACCATCATTCCTTCAATCGGTATTCAAAAATTCTTTTAGCTTCTATCGAAACTGCTAATGCTATATGCCTTAATGTGAGAGAGCTATTGACCTTATTCGCTATTATAGGATTCCAATAGCTTCTGGTGAAATCCCGACAGCTACGAATTCCTGGATAGAAATGCGCTGTAAAAAGGAATATTTAGAGGAAGAATACAAAAGACTAATTATATTTGTGAAGAATTAAAGAAGCGAAAGAAAAGGCCACCTATGCATAAGCACAATTACGGCAGGTTCAACTAGGTCCGAACCTGCTCAGACTTGCTAAAGTCAGTGGATGAACAGAAAATCATATAACTTAAGCCTCTAAAAACGGCTATCGCAGAGACCGTTAGAGGCAATATAAAAGGATAGAATATAATCAATGAATCAAAGCATTTTAATCAAAAATTCGACCATCGTAAATGAAGGCAAGTCATTTGTCGCAGATGTATTGTTATCAGATGGACTTATTCAGCAAATTGGGAAAATTGACAGTGCGCCCAATCAAAAAGTAATTGACGGAACGGGGAAACACCTGTTCCCCGGTATCATTGACGGGCAGGTTCACTTCAGGGACCCGGGACTGACCCACAAAGGTGATTTGTATACCGAAAGCAAGGCTGCTGTAGCAGGCGGGGTGACTTCCTTTATTGATATGCCCAATACGGTTCCGAATGTTTTGACCGTTGAACGTTTAGAGGAAAAGTATGAGATTGCTTCAAAAAAGTCTTTGGCCAATTATGCTTTCTTCCTCGGTGTAAATGGAGATAATATTGATGATGTAATAAAAACAGATACCAGCCAGTTTATTGGTGTTTCTGATGATGGATTGTACTTTACGAAAAAGGGAAATTTACTTGCCGACAATCCGGAGACGATGGAAAAATTATTTGCAAACTGCAAATCCATTATCGCTATTCATTCCGAAAAAGAAGAGATAGTAGAAGCAAATGAAACGGCTTTTAGGGAAAAATATGGCGACAATGTACCGGTAAAATTTCATCCAATTATTAGAAGTACCCAAGCCTGTTACGAAGCAACAAAACGTGCCATTAATTTAGCCAAAAAACACAATGCCCGTCTACATATTCTTCATTTAACAACGGAGGCAGAAACCCCTCTTTTTCAGAATGATGTTCCTCTACAGGAGAAAAGGATAACTACGGAAGTCTCGGTACATCATCTATGGTTTTCCGATAAGGACTACGAGCGATTAGGAGTGCTTATTAAATGGAATCCGGCTATAAAAACGGAACAGGACAAGCAGGGTTTGTTAAAAGCAGTTCTTGATGATAGAATCGATATTATAACCACCGACCATGCACCACATGCTTTGGAAGAAAAGCAAAGGCCCTATTTTCAATCTATGTCGGGAGCGCCCATGGTTCAGCACTCGCTCAATTGCATGTTAGAGTTTTATAAACAGGGACTCATTTCGCTAGAAAAAATAGTCGAAAAAATGTGTCATAATCCTGCCATCCTCTATCGTATGAAAGGCAGGGGATTTATCCGGGAAGGCTATTTCGCAGATTTGACCCTGGTGGATTTGAATAGCCAGTGGACCGTCACTAAAGATAATATTTTATATAAATGTGCCTGGTCGCCACTGGAAGGAACAAGCTTTCAAACAAAGGTCAAACAAACATTTGTCAATGGAAATCTGGTGTATGATAATGGAGCATTTTTTGAGCATGAAAAAGGAAAAGCAATCGCATTTGACAAGTTAAATGAACAAAACCCTGTCGCTAAATAAGCCAAGCGCGATGCATGAAATTACCAAAAAAGCTCTTTGGACTTTTTCATAAAGTACTACCTCTACTTTATGATGCTTATCAGGCACAAACGGAGAATTCCATTTTTAACATTTATGATGCTGCTTACTGTACCCAGGTCTGGTCATTCTTTATTATATTGTGATGGTGACAAATGGGCGAAGTATTATCTTTTTTCGTCGATTGCTCACATCCTACTGTGAAAAATGCCTTATTCGGAATAAAACTTACTCAATTCGCAAGATTCTAAAACTTTAGGCAAGCTCTAAGGACAGCTTGGCAAAAAGATCATTACTAAACTCAAAGGGGTTCAGAAAGGATAAATCCGCTACTACTCATATGCTTCAAGCCTTATCAACCATTAAAAAATAGAACCATGTTTATTATTTATATAAAGTATGGTTCTCAAAACGGAAAAATGAAAGAAACGCATGTCTATTTAAAGCCAAATGTGGTATTTGAGCCTTTGTTCTGCAACTGGTCTGTTTGGTCTCATCTTATTAGGCAAAAGACGTGGTCTTAAAGCCGAACGTTTATTTGCTAAGAAAGAGTTATTGTATAATCAGGATGTAGAAGCAGTTAATGCTTCATAAATGAATAAAAAATCAAACAAGACAAAAGCTGCATTATTTAAAAAGGGTCGACAATAAAATGTAAAACCGCATTAGTCTCCTTTCACTTCCTACTAGATTTATAGAAGAACCTTGCACCTTGTAAAGTTAAAATATGAGCAAAAATACTCTAATATTACTATTGGTTTTAGTCGCATTTATGGTTCGGGTTTCCCTTATTTGGCTAGGAAGACCGGAATTTGTAGGCTGGTTTAATCACACGTATTACTTCTATGTACAAACCCAGGAGCTACTGGAAAGTGGGAGATTGTCTTTTCCGGATATGCCCTTGTTATTTTATGTATATGCATTAACTGCCAAAATGCTAACATGGATCGGCCTTGAGACCCCTGTTGCAATTGTAAATGCAACAAGGTTTTGGATGTGTTTGATACCTTCTCTCATCCCGATTCCCCTTTATGCTGTTTTTAAAAGCATTTATAAAGAAACAGACTTTCCCAAGTGGATTTGGGCATTATTATTTATAAGTGCATTCTATCCCTTGAGCCTGGTTCACCTGCCGGAGTTTCTTCAGAAAAACATATTGGGATTGTTGCTCTTAGCTATCTTAATGCAACAATCCAGACTTGCACTTAAGCACTTGAATGTCAGACGTATCATTGTATTAATCCTTGTTTTTATCTTAATTGTACTTAGCCATTATGGGACCACAGCGGTGGCTCTTTTGTATTTATGTGCATTCCTGATATCCTTGTGGATACATAAAAGGAGATCATGGACCTTTTGGATTGGATTGAGTTTAATGGCGGGACTAGCTATCTCTTTAATGACCTTTTACTTTTTAGATGCTCAAAGGTTTGAAAGAATAATCAGTTATATATACCGAATATTCGACAGTTCCAGTTTGGGTTTGATTTTTTCATCAAGCAATTCTGACAAATTCACTTCTATTTTCATGCTCCTGGTTCCTTTGGGCTTTGTTGCATGGCTATATTATGGTTATAAAAAATCTAAAGTGGTGCTTAGTTTTGAAAACAGTACATTCTGGCTTTGCAACATAATATTCTGTTACCTTTTGTTATTACCCATCTATGAGCCATTACTCATGGCAAGGTTTGTCAATTATTTGACCTTGCCTTTAATTTTTATTTTGGCTTTTACTTTGCAAAACACCGTACAGCGAGTAATATGGAAAAGGGTATTGATTGGACTGGCGCTATTCGGGACCGTTTTAATCGCAGTTGGAGATATTACGAGTTTGTTTTTTCATAATAGAAACAAAGAGCTGATTTACCGCGATTTGATGGACATGAAGCAAAAAAATGATTTTAATGAAAAAGACTTGATCATAACGAGAAACGGTGCAGAACATGTTTCAAATTGGTTTCTCAACACAAAATCCTGCCTTATCACCTCTTTTAATATTAAGGATTTTGATAAATACGACCGCATTTTGATTATGAACCCAACTGAAGGTGCCATGAGCTTACAAAGCAATACCAATGAAGATGCCCAAAAGTACAACTATATGCTCAGCAATATACAGGAACCGGCAGAAGCAAAAGTTATCCATAGCTCAATGCATATAATACTACTGCAGTTAGATGCTCCTCCTGAGGAGTGGAAATTTGACAATGAGGGAAATTGGATCGGGTATAATTAAAAAAGATAGAGGGTAGAAGGGAACTGAGTTGGATGTAGTAGTCTTGAGAGAGCATACAAAAAAAGGTGTACTAAAGTTTAGATACACCTTTTTTTGATTTTATATCCGTGCATTGTTTATTAGCTATTGATCATGCGGACCTCCTCCAAAGAGGCAAAGCACTGTAATTTCATGGCTCGCCTGATGTTTGTCTCCATTGGGATCAGTAATAGTCAGCGTGACGGTGTAATTGCCGTGTATCCTGTATTTATAATTTGGAATAGCTTCTGTTGAGGTGTCGCCATTACCAAAATCCCAATGATAGGAAACAGCCTTGACAGAGTTGTTGGTCAGCGATAAGGCCTCTCTTTCAAATACTGTATTATCTTCATTATTGATTTTAAAATTAGCGTTTCCGGTGTATAATACAGATTCATTGAAATCAAAGTTATCGGTCTTATAATCTGTGTCAGAAGATGCCGGCTCTTGATTGGCAGGAACAAAATCATCTTCCATTCCTTGTTTTTCACAGGCGCTAAAGATGGTAAGGGAGATCAAGGCGAATAAAAGAAATATATTTTTCATATGTGTCACTGGTTTTATTAGATTTTGAATTTAAGTTTTAGTTAGGATATTACAAAATTATAGCCATGTTTTATGATTGTTAGGTAAATAATAAATGAGTTTTTGGTGTAGAACAGCGTGTTATTCGCAATTTGAAGAATATCAATTATAAAAATTGTCCCCATTATCAAATTTCGATCTTCATTAGAGTAAATAATAAAACTTAGTAAAATGAAAGTATTAAAAATTAACTCTAGTGGGCAAAAAGAAGCCTCTATTAGCCGAAGAGAGGTGGATAATATTGTTTTCAAATTATTAGCTAAATATCCGGAAGGGGAGGTGATTAACAGAGATGTGGTCTATAGCAATTTACCATTCTTGGATGACAAATTAATAGCGGCTATTTTTCAGCATGGTACCTTAAGTGAAGAACAATTGAAAGTTACAGCCTTATCAGATGAGATGGTAGATGAACTTATGGAAAGTGATATTTTGGTATTAGGAGCTCCGATGTATAATTTTGGAATTCCAGCAAGTTTAAAAGCTTATTTCGATTTGATAGCCAGGGTAGGGAAGACCTTCAGGTATAGTGAAGAAGGCTATCCTCTGGGGCTGGTAGAAAATAAAAGAGCGATTGTAGTCATCACCAGTGGCGGTGTAGCCTTGGGGAGCCCAATGGATTTTTCAAAAAATTACATTCGCACTTTTTTAAACTTCCTGGGGCTTAAGGATATTGAGTTCATTGAACTGGACCAAAATCGATCTCTTTATGAAGAAAAAAGAAAAATCGCAGATGAAAAATTAGAGCTAATACTTAATGGAGAAGTTATTTAAGCATGAAAGGTGAAATTACTTGTATTGCCTGGAATTCATGATAAAACTGCCGCATTGGATTTCAAGGACTTGCCAATAAATCATCTATCTATTTTTAAATAACTTTTGAATAAAAATTAAAAAAAATGAAAGAATACGCATTAATTTTCCGAATAAACGATATTGAGGATTTTAAACCTTCTCCTGAACAAATACAAGAAAGAATGAACTGGCTGGCTGGTATTGCTGCTCAAAACAAATTGCTTGATAAAGGAAATACGCTTTTACCTGGCCCGGCCAGTGCAAAAACTGTAAAACCCAATAATATCATAACGGACGGACCTTATACAGAAATCAAAGAATTTATTGTTGGCTATGTGATTGTAAAGGCAGAGGATATTGATGATGCCATTGAAATGGCTAAAGCCAACCCTATCTTCAAAATTGGTGGAAATATTGAGGTTCGTGAAGTGCTTAAACGTGATTAGTGTCAAAAAGTAAGAGAACACCTAAAGAACTCTTGCCTCATCTCTTTAGGCAGGAATATACTAAAATGACGGCTGTGCTTTGCCGTCATTTTGGCTTGGATCATATTGAAATTGCAGAAGATATTGTTAGTGATACTTTTTTAAAAGCATCGGAGCATTGGGCAATCAAAGGCATTCCGGAAAACCCCACGGCCTGGCTTTATACTGTAGCTAAAAACAAAACCAAAGATTATTTCAAGCATATCAAACTGTTTGAAAATAAAATCAAGCCTTCCTTAAAACTGAACAAAAAAGCAGCACAAATCGACATTGACTTTGATGAGGATATTATTAAAGACAGCGAGTTATCCATGATTTTTGCGGTCTGCAATTCTCAAAACCCGACCGAATATCAAATTTGTCTGATTCTGCAAATTCTCTGCGGTTTTAGCCTGGCAGAAATTGCTAATGCCTTTTTGACCAATAGGGAAAGGATCAAAAAACGACTGCTTCGGGGAAGAGCCAATCTCAGGAACAGCAATTTTCTAATCAAAACACTTGATCAAAAAGAAATTCAATCAAGACTGGATACTGTTTTAAAAAGTATCTATTTACTATTTAATGAAGGCTACTTTTCCAAAACAAATAACCAACTCATCCGAAAAGAACTTTGTCTGGAAGCGATTCGATTAGCTTTGATTTTAACTAAAAACGAATTAACAGATATGCCACAGACAAATGCTCTATTGGCATTAATGTGTTTTCAAAGCTCGCGACTGGAATCAAGAACGAATCATAAAGGAGAAGCTATAAAATATGATGAACAGGATAAAAAACTGTGGGACAAATCACTGATTGAAAAAGGGAACTACTTTTTGATCAAAGCTTGTAATGGAAATAAAATCTCGAAATATCACTTAGAAGCAAGTATTGCCTATTGGCATACGACGCCTACCGGTGAAAGCAAATGGGAACATATTTTACATTTGTACAATCAGCTTATTCTCATTGAATATTCGCCAATAACCGCATTGAACAGGATATTTGCTTTTTCCAAAGTGTATGGATACAAAAAAGCTATTTCAGAAGCTGAAAAACTTAAGCTGCTTGAGATCAATTACTATCACGAACTTTTGGGATATTTGTACTCAGAAGAGGACATGGACAAAGCTATTCAGCATTATACCCTGGCAATAGAACTGACAAAATCAAAAACAGAAAAACAGACCCTGATTAAGGAAATCGAACAACTCCGTAAAAAGAAAAACAGGAGCTGACAATGTATAAAAGTAATAATAGTATGAGTACTAAATCCAAAGTCCTTATCTTTAAATCAATATCTTGAAAAAGTGGCTAACTAACTGAAATACTGATATTTGAAAAACTCATATATTCCTCTTAGTAGCCTTGTAGACCATTGAAACTGAGAATATGGACAAGCCTATGAGATACTCGGACCTGGATAAAAGAAAGTTATGGACTGAAAGCCTTGAGGACCAATCTAAAAGAAATCATTTCAATGATATCAATCCTTTGATACTGGAATATTTGCAAACTAACAGGTGCCAAGGAACTTTACTTGATTTGGGATGTGGGTCTGGTCATATGTCGAACTTATTTAATGAAATCGGTTTTCGGGTCACAGGCGTCGATGGAGACTATAAACGAATTGAGAAAGCAAAATCGAAATACTCTGGCATCGACTTTAAATGTTATACTATAAAATCTACTCTTCCTTTTGAAGATAATTCTTTTGACGTATTGTTTTCCCGTAGTGTATTTCAATACTTTGAACATGAATCTATTTTAAAGGAGTGCAAAAGAATACTAAAAAAGAATGGTAGTATTATAATGTTCGAAAATTTAAGAAATAACCCAATCACCAGAATAGGCAGGGCATATTTAAAACTTACTAATCATAAGTATCATTCCTATCCCTGGAATCATTTTACATTATCAGAAATATCTAAGCTAAGTGAGGATTTTGAAAATTCTTCTCTTCATTTTTTCCACCTTCTGTCTCCTTTGTCCTTTTTGAAGGTTTTCAAGAAGTATTATCCTGTCTTATTTAGAATAGACCAAAAACTACTAAGAATGAAATTTTTAAGAAATTTTGCATGGTTAGTTCTATTTACTGCAAAGAATAAGTAATGGAAATATCGAAAATATTCAAAGGAAATATAACGGCAAAAAGGATTTTTAAATTTATTGCTGACTTATATCGTTATGATAAAATAAGAGAGCTTTTATCTTTCATTGTATGGGAGTTTCAATATATATTTTTATATCGAAAGCATCAATTACTACCATTTATTGATACCACCCCTTTGTCTGTTCTTTCCCAAATTGATAAACAAGCAAAGATTAAATCAGACAGTTTCGAAATATCTCAGAGTATTGTTAATTGGTCATTGGTCTTTATTGATAGTTCGCAAAATTATTGGGGAACAAAATATGATGATGAATCTACCTTGTATCGATGTACCGCTGAGGGGGAGACAATAGCCTCCTTTAAGTTTAAGGGAACAGTATTGGGGGTATACATTAGTAAGACTGATAGCATTTTTTGTTGTGCCAATGGAATACTTTATAAGTCTTCGGAGGATAAAAAATCTTTCAAAGAAGTATTGAAATTCTCCACATCAGATAGTTACTTTCTTATTGACGCATTTACGGAATCCCCCACCGGTGAATTGTTTGTTGCAGAATATGCAAACATTTTCGAAAATAAGAAATGGAAATTTGTAGGATATATCTATTATTCACTTAATAATGGGGATAGCTGGAAAAAAACAGATTTCTTGAAAAAGGCAGGAATAAACAAACACGTCCATCTATTAAAGTGGAGCAACATAATTAATGGGCTGATACTGACAGATGGTGATAACCAAAAAAATATATGGATGAACTTATCCAAAACACAATTCGAAAAACCCGCTTTGTCACCTAAATCGGGATGGAAGAAACTAAATAGATATCACATACAAAAAGGAGGATATACCGGCTTTGCTGAATTGGATGATAAAATAATATTTGGCTCTGATTATAATGGGGGTACTAATTTTCTGATTTCCACAAAGGACATGATTAAGTTTGAGGAAAAAGTGATACCCAACCCATATAGAAGAGCAATTTTTAAAAGAATTGCAATACGGATAAACGAGAAAAATGAGTACGAGATTTGGGCAGTCATACAATTTAAGCACAGCAGAAAAATCAAGAGTTTGATCATGTTGTCAATGGATAGTGGAAAAACCTGGAAAAGAATAATTGAATATGACGGAACCCGGTTTAGAGTATTGATGATTAGTAACTCGAGACAAATAGCGAAAGAGTTATATTTGTTAATTATAGAAAAAAATAAAAATATAGCTACAACGATGTACATACACTCATAACTCTCATTCGGTTCTTATGATGTATATACCAATTTGGGCAATGATTAAAAATAAAATTACAATGTCAGAAGTAGAAAATTTAATCTATGAATATGATGGTCAGCAAAGGGAGATTATGCTTTACTTCCATAATTTATTGACCGATGAATATAACTTAACCTCCAAAATCACTTTTAAGAACCCTTGTTATTATGGAAGAAGCTGGATTTGTTATTTAAAACCTACCAAACAGAATAAGGTAGAACTTGCTTTTTTTCGGGGAAACGAATTGTCTAACAGTCAGGGACTTTTAAAAAGCAAGGGGCGCAAACAATTATTGAGTATTGATATTGACAATCTGGCGGGTGTTCCGCAAAAGGTATTGGACGAAATATTTCAGGAAGCAATACTGCTTGACGAAACCAAACCTTATGAATCAAAACGAAAGTCTAAATAGTAATGAAATCCACCATGCAAGCTATCGTAGTGGAGTAATTTCGAGTGTTTTATAAGGCTCGGTGCAGAACATACGCAGTTCCCATTCGGTCGCTACGTTCTCTACACCGGGCCCTAGATACAGTGTTTTTAGTTTAAAATTCTATAGGGTGAACTTACCTACTGCTTTTTCGCAACCCTCCCAGTTAATCCGAATATTCGAATCATCATACAAGGAATCTTCGGGTACCAGCAAATCAGGAAATCCTTTCCAACCGGCAGTTGGTCCATAAAAATTACCGGATTTAGCTTGTGGGTCCATAGCGGCCCGAATGATACCTGTTGCACCATCCTCTGCAGTTTGGGCCTGATCCATAAATGAACTGTTACTCTCCATGCCCCCGTCATTGGCGGTGGTCACTTGCAAATTTGTCAAAGCGAGTCCGGGATGAGCCAATAGCGGTACTACATTGGAAATATTTGCTTCTTCCAGCTTCTTTTTCAATCCATAGGTAAATGCAGCATTCGCCAGCTTGGTCTGATGATAACGCGACCAGCGGGGACCTTGAAAATTATTATTTTCTTCCTCTGAACCATCGCCACCCAAATCGCCACCTTTAGCCTCAAAATACTGAGCTTCCAATGGTGGTCCCAATCGAGCCATTGAAGAATGATTTACGATTCTTCCCTGTTCGCTCTTTTTCAAAAGTGGAAACAGCTCTTTTGTAATCAGAAAATGGGAAATGACATTGGTTTGCATCTGGACATCATAACCATCTGATGTAGCATAGTCTTTAAGTGCCATCACGCCAGCATTATTCACTAATACATCAACTTTTTCATAATTAGACTGAATGGTCTTCATTGCATTCCGTACACTTTCGAAATTTTGCAGGTCACAAGCGATCCAATTGAAGTTTCCTTCCGGAACATCTTTCTGTAGCTGTTGTAAGGACTTTTCTGCTCTTTCGCTGTCGCGATTCAGGAGAATAACGCTTGCTCCTTTTTTAGCGACTTCTCTGGCACAAACAAAACCGGTTCCACTAGTTGTTCCAGTGATAACCACCACTTTACCGGTCATATCCTGTGAGTGGTTTTTGATTACATCATCAAGATGGAGGGTTTCTATCTGATTGGTCATACGAATAAAATTTATTTAGGATTAAGATAATCTTGTTTCAAACAAATGATGCTTATTAAACTGTTTTTGTGGCAAATCAGGCGGTTCATTTCCGTTTTCTCAATTCAATATTTTGTTTTAACCCCTTCGCGATTTTCTTCTGAACCTCATTCCCGGTTGAAATGGCGCCTGGCAGGATTTTAATGAAGTATGTCGTGTAATATAACTGCTGAAGTAATCATAATGTTTATTCGAATGATCTCTTTTATTTTGCAGAATAATAAATACCCCTTGGATATGCTCTTAAATGAATGCGGAGCCTGCAGCCAGCTTTTCTAAATACAAAGCACCATTGAGCATCGCATCTTCTAAACTTTTTGCATGTTCGAGAATAGATGAAATTTGCCTGGCTCCCAGTTGGATAATCTGCTTTTCAGATAGTTCATTTTTCCCGACAAAAAGGATTAATGGTTTTTTATGTTTTTTACAAAGTGAAGCAATACCGTCGACTACTTTACCCTCTAGGGATTGAGCGTCCAGTTTTCCCTCACCACTAATAACCCAATCTGCTGTTCTCATTTTTTCTTCTAAACCGGACAGGCTGGAAATAACTTCAATACCGCTTTTGATTTGAGCTCCAAAAAGAGCTATCATTGAGGCTGCCACACCTCCTGCTGCCCCGCTTCCCGGCATATTGCTGATATCAATACCGCTTTGCTGATGAAGTATTTTACTATAGTGCATCAAGCCACGATCCAGGTATTCAATGCTGCTATCATCGGCGCCTTTTTGTCTGGCGTATATATAAGCTGCTCCGTTTGGCCCAAACAAAGGATTTCGTACATCACAAAGTAGTGTGATTTTTATATTTTTAAAATCGATAGCCGTTTGGAAATTAATGCTTTTGATTTTAATTAAACTTTCTCCGACAGGAGGCAAAGCTTGTTGTTGTTCATCATAAAAAATACAACCCAGTGCAGCAGCAATTCCTATTCCTGCATCATTGGTGGCAGAGCCTCCCAGGAATAAATAAATATGCTCATAACCTTTTGAGATCGCATTAGCGATTAATTGCCCTGTTCCAAAAGTAGAGGTCTTGAGTGGATCGCGTTCATGTTCAGAGAGTAATACTAAACCACTTGCATTGGCCAATTCGATAAAAGCCGAATGCCCGGATGTGAAATAATAGGTAGGAATTAATCTACCGACTGGATCAAAACTTTTGAGGGATTGCTTTTCCAAAGACAGGTAATTGGAGAGTACGTCCAGAGAGCCATCACCGCCATCGGCCATAGGGTGAAAGATCAGTTCATACGATGTGCTTTGTTGCTCCAGCCCTTTTGCAATAGCCTGACAAACTTCCATTGCGGACAAAGAGCCTTTAAACTTATCGGGAGCAATCAGGATACGCATTGATTTTTCAACATAGGTTTAGTAAAACAACAGTAATAGAATCCGAAAACAAAAGTACTATTTTATTTTTATCCGAGGCTCTTTGTTTTATACCGATTTTTTGTTCGTCTGACTAAAGTATCTGGATGACATTTTGCTGTTGCAACTGTAATGATACCCGTATCTGGCTGTCAAGGTTAATGTAACTAGTGATTAATAATCTGCTTGCTTAGTTTGATAATTTTATTTTATGCGCGCCACCTCAATTTTTAAATTGAAATAATTAAAAATGATATTGGACCGCCCTGATACAATTAAATCTTTAAATACATTTTAATTGCAAATCATGATGTTTTAATCGATGTAAATTATTCGAAAAATGAATCTGATAATGGAGCCGGGAACAGTTTTAAATAAAGAAGTAATTATTTGACCGGAACATAATACTGCAAGATTCAACTTCTGATCTTACTGGCTTTCGCAACCAGAAAGTAATTAAGGCATGATGTTAGATAGTGTAAATAGAATAGAAAAAAGATCATTTATAAATAGAGGTCCTTATACTTGGTTTATGCTGAATTGAAGATTTATGTTTGTGTAATTTGAATTCTTTTAAGCGCTTATATGATTTTTTGTTCATTAATTATTATGGAATAAAAAAAATAAATTTTTATTTTTTTGTAAAATTTTACATTTTTTTTAATTTGCAAAAAAAATACAACCAGCGTTTAATTAATTGATCTCAATTTTTTAAAAGTTGGAGAAGGTTTTCAATAGAGTAAAATAAGTACTTTTTAAATTACATTCTTTCTTTTCAAAAAAGTTTATTATTTATTCTCTGAGTGGAGCTAAGTGCATAAATGAACCAATAACGTTTAGGTACTAAAATACATACTAGTTAAGGAAAGCTATCAAATCAATTTTACCCGAATATCATCATGATTTCTTTAGAGGATAGGGGCGTTTAGAAAAAATCATAAAAGAAGAAAGGGTAGCTTAACACTAAAGTTAAGAGAGACAAGTTTTAAACCATACCATTGTATGGCCCTGGATTTTATTGTAAAAAGTATTCTGGGATATTTTTATATTATGAATTAATTTAATTTTATTCAGACTGCCTTAAAGTAAAATTTAGTTATTTTTCTTTTCGTATTCATTTACTTCCAGCCTGTTTCTAAAAGTTTAAATCAATTCTATGAATAAAGAAAAACTTTGAAATGTAAAACAAAAAGATAAACAATACGTAGAAATTTATAATATGTAATAATTTTATAAATAAAATTGCTTGACTAATTATTGAATAAATTACCCGTTACTGTATTGCATTGTTAGATATGACTGCCTTTTATGACGACTAATTAATTTATTATTGTTATATTAATGGTTTTATAATTAACCCCAAAGTACGTAAATCAACTTGAAACAACTCTCAAAATATATTCTCTATTCCTGTGTGATTTTATTGCCGGCCCTGATTAAAGCACAGCATTTTGATGCTCCCCGGACAGTAAGTCCTGATATTTTGAATTATGGCGAATTGTTCATCCCTTCTTCAGAGCATAATTCAATTTGCTACTTTGTTTCAACATTAAACTCGCAAGTATATAACAAGCTTATTCCAGATAGCTTTTCCAAACTTATATCATATCTTTTTTCAAATTTAAAATCTCAATCATACTTTATAACAGCTTCTTTACGGTATGATGGTGCTGTCAATTATCAAATTAATTTTGCATCGAATAATTTGGAAAAGCAGTTAATATCTACAACTTATATTTAACTAACTCAAAAAACGAACATGAAAAGAATTGCTTTTATCTCCCTTGGTTTTTTGTTCTTGTTATTCTCCTGTAATCAGAAGAATGAACTGGAACACTTAAGTAATCAAATTCAAAATGATCCGCTTGCGATTAAATATTTTAAGACAATAAAAGAAACCGGAAAATTGGTGAATCTGGTAAAATATGAAGATTATATAAAATTGCGTGGCCAAACCGGCGTTTGTGAAACCAGTCTGGAAATGTTTCAAGGAAATCAAAAAATGTATGAACTGGCGAAGTCGACTTGTGAGATTTTACGCTTGGGAAAAGAATTTAAGTCAAAATATCCGATAACCAAAAGCCTTTCAGATGATGAAAAAAGAGTAGTCTATGGTTCATTACTTAAATCCGGACCATTGACACCTGAGGAAATTCAGGAGAGAATCAAACTCGTATCGAACAACTAACCTTAACCAAATAATACAAAATGAAAAAGATACTACTTATACTCATCATTGCTTTACCGAGCTCTTTACATGCAGGTTTTTGTAATGATACTTACATTGCAAACCAGGAAATAATTGATGAAAACTTCCATCTACAAGTGGATGCTTGTGAATCGGCTGATTGTCTAGATGAGGCAGTAACTACTTATTCTGTTGCTTCCTTAGCAAATACAGTTGCGCTGTTAACCTGCTGCGGAAGCCTGGGACCATTATTTTGCTAACCGGAATAACCATTTTGCTAACACTAATGCTTAAAACCTCCGCCTCTAACCCAAACATAAATTTTTAAACAAGAAGAAAATCCTCCATGTGGTAAATCTTCTTAAAAGACCGTTGTTCTATTCATCGATTAAAACAACGGTCTTAATTTATGTCTTACTATTTAAAATTTCCAAAACCAATTTCTTTGTTAATTTCTTTCCATTAGCGATTCTGAAAACTTCCTCAAATGGAAAACGGAAACTACAACCTGTTTGCCAATTGCTGCAGCCATAGGCTCTTTTTCCTTTAATGACTTTGCCAATACCACATTTGGGACAAATTGGCGTATCGGTTTCAGAGTTTTGATTCTTTGCTTTTGACCCGGACAGTTTGGGCTTTGCTTTTTTTTCTTCGAAAATCAGGTTTTGAGATTTGTCAAAGCGGAGCAATCCCGTTATGCTTTGACCATTTTGCTTAAAGCCTTTGAGGTTGATCGTACGACCCAATTTGAACAACCGGAGTATTTGTTTTTCCGGAATTTTCTTTTCCATAAAAATAAAGGGCAAACGAAAATCGCAACCTTCTTTATAACGGCTGCAACCAAAAGCCGTATTTCCCTTTAGGATATTCCCCTGTAAGCATTTGGGACAAGGCCGTTCTTTTAAAATACTGGCTGTAGATTTTTTAGCGCTTTTTTTTGTACCGGATTTTGCTTTTCTGGAAACAGGTGCCGAAATGCGTTTGACATTTTTTTCCATACGGACCTCTTCAACTAACTGGCTGACCATCGTTTTCATTTCTTTAATGAATAGACTGGCCGAGTGATTCCCTTCTTCAATCTCTCGTAGTTTCTTCTCCCACTGTCCCGTTAGCTCAACGGATTTCAGAAGCTCATTTTGTACGGTATCAATCAGTTGTACACCAGTTTCGGTAGCGAGGATTTGTTTTCTATTCCTGCGGATATATTGACGCTTGAATAAGGTTTCAATAATATTTGCCCGGGTACTTGGGCGGCCAATTCCATTGGCTTTCATTAACTCGCGAAGCTGCTCATCGTCGACCTGCTTGCCCGCCGTTTCCATGGCTCTGAGCAGAGTCGCTTCCGTATAAGGCTTTGGAGGCTGTGTCATTTTTTCCTTAAGTGTAGGCTCGTGTGGACCCCGCTCTCCTTTGACAAAATTGGGTAATATTTTTTCTTCATTTTTTTCCTCTTCCTGCCCTTTTGCTTTGGAAGCACTTTTCTTCTTGGTTTTAGGGAATAGCACTCTCCAGCCTTCTTCGAGGATTTCCTTTCCGTTTGCTTTAAAAACAACGCCATCTACTTCTCCCAGTACCGTATTATTCGATACAATACAATCCGGGTAAAAGGCGGCAATAAATCTGCGGCTAATGGCATCATAGACATTTTGCTCATTAGCCGGTAAAGCCATCTCTACTCCGGTAGGAATGATCGCATGGTGATCGGTTACTTTTTTATCATTAAAAACTTTGGCAGATTTGCGAATGCTTTTCCCTAGCAAGGGCTGTGTAAAAGAGCTATAATAACTCAATTGCTTAAGGATACCGGCTACTTTGGGATAAATATCATTAGGCAGATAAGTGGTATCCACTCTGGGATAGGTCACTAACTTCTTTTCATAAAGTGACTGGATTAATTGTAAAGTCTGATTGGCAGAATAGTTAAAAGATTTATTACAATGGACCTGCAGACTGGTTAAATCAAATAAACGCGGCGGTGCTTCTTTACCTCGTTTTTTTGTAAAAGATAAAATGACGAAAGGTTTTCCGCTAACATGTGCCAATAACTTTTCACCGTCTTCTTTTTTGGTAAAACGACCTTTCTCGTAATGGAAGTCTACTTCCCTGTACATAGTATGCAACTCCCAATATGGTTCGGGTTTGAAATTTTCGATTTCTTTTTGCCGGGCAACAATCATCGCCAGGGTAGGGGTCTGTACCCGGCCAATAGACAACAATTGTTTGAAGCCACCGTAACGCAAAGTATAAAGACGTGTAGCGTTCATACCCAATAACCAGTCTCCGATTGCTCTGGAACTCCCCGCGTAAAAGAGATTATCAAATTCCCTGGCATCTCGCAGCTTCTGAAATCCATTGGTAATAGCCTGATTGGTCAACGAAGAAATCCAGAGGCGCTGTACCTTGCCTTTGTAACCGGCTTCTTTTAATACCCAACGCTGAATAAGTTCACCTTCCTGACCGGCATCCCCGCAGTTAATGACCAATTGTGTTTTTTTTAATAATTTTTTGATAATCCCAAACTGCTTTTTTACCCCTTTATTAGAAATGAGCTTGGTTTCAAATTTATCGGGGAGTATTGGTAAGGTATTCAGATCCCATTTCTTCCAATGCGGATCATAATCGTCCGGTGTTTTTAAGGTGCAAAAATGCCCAAAGGTCCAGGTCACGGCATAACCGTTCCCTTCGAAGTAACCATCTTTACGGATCTTAGCTCCGAGTACCCTTGCGATCTCACGGGCAACACTGGGCTTTTCGGCAATGCAAACTTTCATATCTCGATACTCGTACTCTTTGTTCCTAATTCAAATTACAAGTTACAAAAAACGGAAAGAATTATAGACCACTTTACATTATAGGTGCATTAGTGCTATTTAAGTATTAAGGGTACTAATAGGAGATCATGGGGACATGATCGCAATTCGAATTGTGATGCTCGAAATAGGACAAATCAGTTTTAAAGATTGTTTTTAAGTTGTTGCATCAGCCACTCTCTTTCGGTCAGTGGATCAGCTGTTTCAATAAGTTGGATCAATTGCCTTTTTTCATCTTTATTATAAAAATTGATGCTTAGCAGTTTTTTGGTAAGTTGAATAATGTTTTGGTAATTTTTTTGGTGGTAGCCGATAAGTCTTTTTCGGCGGATATAATTCTTCATAGCTTCCAGATGTGCTTCCAATAAATCTATTTCTTCCAATTCATAGTAAATTTTTATTAATACGGTCTTGGCGCCAAGGTTCAGTAAAAGATCGCGATAATTAGACTTTTGTAAAAGCTCTAAAGCTGCAGCGTAATTTTTTCGGTGGTACTCTAATTTAGCCAATGAAAAACTGAAGGAGCTTTCACGGTATTTGCGCTGTAAGTTTTTTTTGTATTTATAAATAAATTGATCCACCCATTCGAACTCTTGAGTCATAATGGCTGCTGCAACAATGTTGTGATAGGTGAAACGGGAAAGTACTCCATTTTCCAGAAGATATTGTTTATCTAATCCTTCTTTATAAAAATCCATCACTTCATTGAAATAATTATCGGCTCCTCCGTTGATCTGCTTGATACAATAATTGATTGCTTGTAGATATAGGTCCCGAATCTCCCAATCTGAAAAAAACATTCCTTTGGAAAGAAGTAGTTTCTTAAAGGATTTGAAATGATGCTCGTCTTCCGGATTCGCAAGCATGCAATAACAGTGGTAGTATACTGCGACGGCAGGAGTTTCCAAATAATGATGCTCTTTTAAAAAAGGAAATATAAAATCTAACAGACCAATATCGAAACTGGATTTGTAAATGCCCTGGTGCGCAATCAAGAGACATGCCTGGCGAAGTTTGGTAATCAGGTAAGCGATATCAAGTGTATCGGATAACTCTTGTCGATTGAGCTCCCCCGAGGGACTCTCCTGAGACTCTAACTGAAATTGTTCCAGTTGCAATTGAAAAATATGATAGTACCAATCGCCATTTCGTTTCTCGCTTTTTTTCAAATCTTTGAATCCTTCATTTATCGCAATCGCAATTTGTCTGGAGGCGCTGCGTTTTTGATAGGCCCGGATTAATTGTAATTGCTGCGTTTCTTCATTTTCCAGGAGTTCCTCTACCGCCAGGTATTTTTCAATCAAGCGAAATAAATAACTCATCACCAGGCGTAGGTGAACCAGGTCAAATGGACGTTTTAAGTTCAGTTTTTCAAAGGCTTTCTCGGCAATCAGATTGGTGCTCGTTGTGACCATATATTCAAAAAGATCGATTACATCTTGCCGCTGGTTGAAAAAAGGAGAACGCAAAAATTTTCTGATCGACCTGATATCTGTACTACTGAGCTGATTAATCACCTGGGCCAGTTTGCTATTTTTCATAATTATTCTCTATGGATAGATTTGTAATAAATTGATTATAAGTATTTTATGAATTTTTTGTATATAAAATGCTCTATAATTTACAAAAAATGTCATTGTTTGGAAAGAAAAAAAGCAAGATCATTGTATCGTGAACTGGCGTAGATTATAAAACGCATAAGTCTCTGGCGCAGAGCTATGGAAATTTCTAATTTTTAAAATCAATGCTTCATGAAAAAGAATACATTTTTTTTGGTAATTATATTATTGCTGAATACTCTTAACAGCAATGCACAAATCTGGGAACAAACGATCAATCCGGATGAAGGACTATTTCCAACAATCGTAAAAGATATTTCTGTTGACGGAGCGGGGGACCTTATCGTTGGCGGGTTTAGTTATGATATTGCTGGAAGCTTATATGGTTCGTTTTTGAGTAAAATAACTCCGGATGGAACAGTCCTATGGGAGAGAATATATCCATCTTTATATTTTGATCCGACCGGCGATGAGCATTATTACATTGGTGCCGAAACAACTACAGAAAATGAGATCTATCATTTTAGAATGAGTGATGGCTCATTAATAATTTCAAAATTAGACGAAAACGGGGATTCTCTGTCTACGCAGACCTATGATGATCTGGGAGGGAATATGCCTTTTTTTATTAGGGATGTAACTGAAGCCGTAGACGGAGGTTATCTGCTTGTCGGGGGGACTGGAGTGTCCCCTAATGCGAGTGCAATGATAGCGAAACTTGATGAAGCCGTTAATTTACAATGGACGGAATTATTTAATGGAATCGATGGATGGAGGGCAAAGATAGTATCCATTTCGGCTGAATCATTTGTGGTCTCTGATCCTGGTATTGTTCAGAAACGAGACACAGCTGGTAATGAACTTTGGAGTATAGAACTTGCCTCTCCTCTTCAAGATCATGATATCATAGAGACAAGCGAAGGGGATTTTGTTTATTTATCACGAAATTATGTGGCAAAAATATCCGGAGATGGTATACTCTTATGGGAAAAGAATTTGCCGGTAGAATTTAATAATAAAGTTGTACGAGAGTTATCGGATGGTAGTTATATACTAGGTGGAAGATATGGAACAAATGCTGCTCATTTTATTGGCTTGACTAATCTGACCTCCGGTGGAGAACTTATTTGGGATCGAATATTTGGAGAACCCTCATTTGACGTATTTGAAATACCTGAAATAAATGGTTTTGATATTGTTCAGGATTCTGACAGTACTTTGATTATTGGCAATAGCTGCTGCTTAGATATACCAAGTAATACAGATGCCTATGTTTTTAAAATCCCGGCCAACGGCTATGTCTTTGATAACCTGATTCAAGGACGGGTATTTAAAGATGATAATCTGGATTGTATCTCTGATCCTGGCGAACTTGGCTTAACGTCTCGTATTGTGGAAGTCGTGGGGGACGATAATATAGCCTACGCCATTACCGACGAAAACGGAACCTTCGATATTAGTCTGGATACCGGCACCTATGCCATTCGATCTATCTTGCCCAATAATTACTGGGGAACCTGTATCGATGTACCCTATATCTTTACCATCAGCGGACCTGAAGATACGATTAGCCTGGATTTACCCGCTCAGTTGCTATTTGAATGTCCTTTTTTGGAGGTGGATATTGGAGCTTCCTTTTTGCGTAGATGTTTTGAAAATACTTATTATGTAAACTATTGTAATTACGGTACGATTGCAGCCGATTCAGCTGTTGTGCAGGTAGTACTTGATCCAAATATGCTTTATCTGACTTCCTCCATTGATCTTGCTGCACAGAATGGGGATACGCTACTTTTTGAGCTCGGATCGCTTGGAGTAGATTCCTGTGGACAATTTTCGATCGCTGTTTTTTTAGATGAAGATTGTGATCAGACGGTACTCGGACAAAGCCATTGTGTAACAGCTTTGATCAGTCCTGATTCTACCTGTATACCCATTGATCCTGACTGGGACGGAAGTAGTCTGATTACTCGTGCAGAATGTATCAATGACAGTTTATTTTTCTTTATCAGAAATATTGGTTTGGGAGATATGCTTATACCAAGCTCGTATATTGTCACCGAAGATGTCATCATGCACAACAGCGAAGGAGATGAGGTCTTATTGACCAGTGGTGAAGAGGTACAAGTATTGGCCATTGCTTCCAATGAGTCAACCTGGCGGCTGGAGGTAGATCAGGTCGAAGGACATCCCGGAGAGAGCAATCCGAGTACGGTAGTAGAAGGTTGCAATGCCATTTTTAATCCGGGATCACCTTTCAATCTGGGCCTGGTCAACGCTTTTCCAATGGATGATTACAATCCATTTATCTCCATAGATTGTCAGCAAAATATTGGTTCTTACGATCCCAATGATAAATTAGCATCTCCGACGGGCTGGACCGAGGAAAACTTCATCGAACAAAACGAGCCTATTGAATATATGATTCGATTTCAAAATAATGGAACGGATACAGCTTTCAATGTGGTCATCGAAGATGTGATTGCACCGCAGTTGGATATTACAACGATTCGCCCCGGAGCAAGTAGTCATCCTTATGAAGTAGAGATACGTAATCCCCGGCGATTGATTTTTAACTTTGAAAATATACTGCTACCGGATAGTGTTACGAATGAAGCTGCTTCACATGGCTTTGTGAAATTTAAAATAGATCAGAATAAAGATTTAGCCCCGGGAACCATTATTCGAAACTCAGCCGATATTTACTTTGATTTCAATACTGCCATTCGTACGAACGAAGCATTTCACACCATTGTAAGCCCGCTTCCGATTACATTGGATATCGAAGAACCGATACTGCCAAATGTATATATTGAGGCTTTTCCAAATCCATTTCAGGAATGGACCCAGATACAAGTAAAAGGACAGTCATTCGATAATATGGAATTGAAACTATTCGATGTCGGAGGTAAACTAATCAGAACCTTAGCTACGAATGAGCAAACTTTCATATTGCACAGAAATCACTTGAATGCCGGTATTTACTTTTTTAGAATTGAAACAAACAAACAATTGATTGGAGTGGGAAAACTATTGGTTCAATAGTCTTAGAAGTTGTCTAAAAATTATGGACTGGTCCGTAAAAAAACATCTTTTTCGACTTCGTAAATGAAATTTAGACAGGTTCTTATCCATTGAAGTAAAGTCAATGCTCTATTCGAGTCATGAATATGAACATTGACTTTACAATTTTTCAAAATCATATTTTTCTTTATAGCACCTTAATTAAAAAACGTATCAGTATCGAAAAAAAAATCCAGGATTTTTTCTTTTTATACCGAAGGATTAAACTCAAATAGGCGTCTATAAACGGAAATAAAATGATTGTATGAAATATTTCTTTTCGACTCTACTCTTCCTGGGCCTGGCAAGCTTCAATTATGCTCAGGATTTATACGATTTGAATACCATTCAAACTATTGAAATATCTTTTGCGGAAGATAATTGGGATCAGTTACTCGATTTGGAAAAAGCAGGAGATGGAAATTACATCATGGCGCAAAGTGTTACCATTAATGGTATCGTATTCGATAGCGTTGGAGTGAAGTATAAAGGCAATAGTACCTATAATGCCAATCAGATTAAAAATCCGTTTCATATAGAATTGGATACCTATAAAGATCATATTTATGAATCGTATACCGATATTAAATTGAGTAATGTGGCCAAAGATCCTTCTTTTCTAAGGGAAGTTTTATCATACCAAATTCTGGGACAATACATGGATGCACCACGGTCTAACTATGCGAATGTTTATGTAAACGGAATATTGATTGGTCTTTACAGTAATTCAGAATCCATTTCCAAAAAGTTTGTAGATGATCGTTTTGGTTCAAAAGACAAGACCTTTATTAAATGTAATCCACCCGATGGAGCTGGACCACAATCCAGTGATTTGCCGAACCTGGTATATTTGGGACAAGACAGTACAAATTATTATGATGCTTACGAACTGAAGTCGGATGCTGGCTGGCAGGACTTGATTGATCTTTGTGAATTGCTGGAAACGGATGTTGAAAATATCGGGACGATGCTCGATGTAGATCGGGTTTTATGGATGCTGGCCTATAATAATGCCCTGGTTAATCTGGATAGCTATATTGGGCAGTTTGTACAAAACTATTATCTATACCGGGATGATTACGGAAGGTTTATTCCGGTGATTTGGGATCTCAACGAATCCTTCGGTCGCTTTTCGGCTACGGGCTCGGGAAACTTGCAGAACACAACGGCAAAGCAACAGATGGATTATTTATTGCATGATGGCGATGCGGATTTTCCATTAATGCAGCAGTTAATGAGTGTTCCGATGTATAAAAAAATGTATCTGGCACATTATAAAACAATTCTTTTAGAAAACTTTTCCAATAGTGCCTACTTTACTACCGGGCAGGCACTGCAAATATTGATTGACGAAGCGGTACAGGCGGATAATAATAAATTTTTTAGCTATGCCAATTTTATAGATAATCTGGAATCCGATATCAATGGAGGCGGTGGCCCGGGAGGAGGATCAACACCCGGTATTAGCAACTTAATGGATGGGAGAGTGGATTATCTTTTTGGACTTTCAGCCTTTAGCCAAACGGCTCCGGAAATTTCAGACATCACTCTGTCTACAGCTAATCCGATTATTGATGAAACCCTGACCATTAGGGCTACAATTGCTAGTACAAATGCGGTTTATCTGGGCTATAGAACGGAAGCGCGAGCACCTTTTACCAGGTTGGCTATGTACGATGATGGTATGCATGATGATGGGGCGGCCAATGATGGTGTTTTTGGCATCCAGTTGGAAATTGAAAATGCTTTTACACAATACTACATTTATGCAGAGAATGAGGTTGCCGGAATGTTTTCGCCACAAAGAGCCGAATACGAATACCATACAATCACCGCTACGATTTCGGAGCCTGATATTGGGGATTTAGTGATCAATGAATTACTGGCATCTAATGATGCTATTCAGGCGGATGCTGCCGGAGAATTTGACGATTGGATCGAATTGTATAATAATGGAAGCACGGATATTGATCTGGAAGGTTATTTCTTATCAGATGATTCCGAAAATCTAATGAAGTGGCCTTTTCCCGAAGGGGCGAGTATTGCAGCAAATGCCTATTTGATTATTTGGGCGGATGAGGATGAAAACCAATCGGGTTTACATGCGAACTTTAAACTTGCTGCTACTGCGGAGTCTCTTTTCCTGGTAGATGCTTCCGGAACAATCGTAGATGAAGTAAGCTTTGCAGATCAAACTGCAGATATTTCCTACGGACGCTATCCCAATGGAACCGGAAGTTTTCAAACAATGACTCCAACTTTTAATGCTGAAAATAATTTGAGTACTAATACACTTGAACCTTTAGTGAACCTGATTGAATTTTCTGTTTATCCCAATCCGGCACGAGAAGTTTTTTACCTTGACTTCAAGGATACTTTTTTGGATGAACAACTAGTGTTGATTTATGATTTGAATGGAAAGGAAATCTATCGAAATAAACTGATACAAGATGTAGCAATCGATGTATCTGACTGGAGTTCCGGTTTGTATGTACTAAAAATTGGAGAAGCTTGTGCCAGGCTTATTGTTCAGTAATGTTTTATCTTTAAATCTTTTAAAAAGCGGGCATTAAATAAAACTGTATTATGGAACACTTGAGTCTCTGTGGTGCTCTGTGTTTCCTCTGTGCACCTCTGTGTCCAACAAGAGGCTTTAGCTTTCGGTTTGCCTTAACAAATGCCGGATCAGTACGATTTCCGCTCCCGGGCGTTCCAGATCAATCGGAATATACTAAAAATTAGAGAAGCTTATACCAGGCTTATTGTTCAGTAATGTTTTAATTAAAAAAGATAAAAGATCGACATTAAATAAAACTGTATTATGGAACACTTGAGTCTCTGCGGTGCTCTGTGTTTCCTCTGTGCATCTCTGTGTCCAATAAACCGCTTTAGCTTTCGCATTGCCTTAACAAGTGCCGGATCAGTACGATTTCCGCTCCCGGGCGTTCCAGATCAACCGGAATAATGTACAAGGGTAAATGATCGGGATGATATTTAAAAAGCGGAAGCGGTCTGGTTAAGTTGGGCTGTTTGGGGTATAGCAAGACCAGAGTAGGAGACAGGCCCGTCTGACGATATTTTTCCCCATAGGCGAATAACTGATACATATCCGATTGCCTGATTTCATAATTGGCTTTCGGGCGGTTTTGATCAATGTTTTTCCATTTTGTATCGATAATTAAAAGCTTATCCGCTGAGCGAATCACGATATCCGGGCGAAGTCGAAACTTTGGTTTTCCCAGATGTTCATTAATTAAGTGAAAACGTTTATCCTGCAATTTTACATCAAAATCCAGTAACTGTTTTTTGATATGGACACCGACATAATCCTCAAAAATACGTTCCATTGGAAAAAGTAAAGCCTGATTCAAATGCCTGCCTTTGAAATTGGTAAAAGATTGTCCCATCAAAAAAATCCTGGTCCAGCGGAGGCATTGTTGATAATGTCGATATAAACGATTTTCGTGATCAATCCTCTGCAAATCAGCCAAAATGTTTTCCGAAATACTTACCGAATCAAAATATAATAATTGATGCCTTATCTGATTTTGGTTGCGAATGGACTTTGATTTTTTTAATAATAATTTCAGACAGGTTTTAAGGAGTCGATTGGCAGGCGTATCGAGTAAATGATTATCGTGTTCGGCGTATAGCAAGTGAGGTTTGGTCAGATTATTTTTTAACTGTTTATGAAATAATAGTTTCCCTCTAAGGAACCGCTGATTACTGCTTTGCGTACGATAGTCTTTTTTTAAACCCGTTTTTTGTAATTTTTTTAATTCATTTAAAAAACCACTAATGAAGACCTCGAGTATTGGAAACGGACTGATCTTTAGGTGTGCATTTTTGATACTGATGAAAGGACTATTTCGCAATTGTCGAAGCATCCGTAAAAATAACTGCTGCTGCTTTTCAAGGGTATCCGAAGCGGTATAAACCTTTGGTAGTATTTCAACCGTTACTCCTTCTTTCGTTTCTATAATTCCTACATAATTCTTTACCTGAATAAAACTTTTTCCTTTTTGCCGGGCAATCTGAAAGGCCTTATTAATTTCGGTATGGCGATTTTCTTCAATAAAAGCAATAAGGTGTATGAAATCTCCCGTAGACAGAAATATCTGATCCGGGTTTTCTTGTAGTTCCGCTTCCGCAAAATCTTCTCGTTTCCAGATTTTCCCAAATTCCCGGATGACTTTACTCCGTTTTTTCATAATTCGAGCGAGTCGTAAATTTTCTGAAAAGCACTGGAAGGAATCTTCGCAGTGGCGAGCGCAGGATTAATCTGATAGGTACTTCGATCATCATAATCGTCTAAATGAATTTTAAAAAGTCGATTGCTCTGTCGCTGTTTTTTCTCTTGAATAAATTTTTCAGGTTCTCTTTTTCCCCATTCCGGATTATCGGCGAGCACTAATCGGATTTTTTCCCAATCATCATAAAAATACTCTTGCAATAAAGGGATGATTTTATTTTGAAAAATTTGACAGAGCGCAGCGTAAGTTTTTATACCAATAAAAAAGGAATGTCCAATCGTATGATCACGATCGTACAAAAACTCGATACGCTCGTTCATGGCTGCCAGTAAACGCCCAAGGTGAACCCCTTCGATTTCCCGATCCAGAATGGAAAGACTGGCATCGGGAAGGATTTCTACAAAATGAAATCTGCGTCTTAATGCAGTGTCTAACAAAGCTATTGATCGATCGGCGGTATTCATGGTACCAATGATATATAGATTACTGGGGATCGAAAATTCTTCGTTGGAGTATAAGAGTTTTACCGCCAGTGGATGTCTTTGTTTTTTATGGCTTCTTTTATCCGGTTCGATTAGTGTAATCAATTCACCAAATATCTTCGAAATATTTCCGCGATTAATTTCGTCAATAAAAAGTGCAAAATCTTTTTCAGGTTCCTGCATCGCCCGGTTGACCAGCCGTTTCAGTTTACCATCGGCAATATGATAACGAAGCGGAGCATCTCCCTCGTCCATATCGGAAAGCACAGGTTTTAATCCTTCCACGAATTCTTCATAGCTATAAGAAGGGTGAAAAGTCACCAACTCGTAGCGTTTTTCCAGTACGCGTTGCGCTGGCTCGCGATGGTACTGATCAAGCAGTTCGAAAAAATCAGGCTGTGTCTCTTTGAGCATGTTTTCGTCCAATGTCCAAACTCCGTTTTTATCTTTCCAAAAAAATTGCAAATCATTCCTTCTGCTGGATTTGACATAAGGGCAATCCTCTTTCGTATATGTTTGAAGGATTGACCAGATCGTATTTTTTGGAGTTTTGTTATTGGAAATACTCAGCTTCACTTTCAATAAAGGATGTTCGAAAATTTGCTGAACTTTTGCGGCTTTTAAGTCCAAAAGCACTAAAGTAATGACCTGCCACCAGGCCAGATTTTCCACAATCTCCAGAGCAACGATCGCATTGGATTTAATAGCTTCCCGATCCGTAAAAAACGGAATTAATTCATTGGTGATTTTATAAGTCTTTCCGGTTCCGGGCGGACCATAGAATATCGTATTTAAACCAGGTAGTATATTCTCTAGTTTTCTGGGCATATCTCGAACGGGCATCATTTTCATACCGGGCATTTTCTCAGGCTGAGTTTTTAAGAATATTAACCACAAAAATAGGGATTATTTTTTCAATTTGAATGCTCATTAAAAACCATTATGGACGGATTAAAAAATAAAATGGAAATTTATTTTTTTGATAGCTCCTATAATTTTAAAATTTTCTGCACTTGATAGCTTTTTTGCTGATCCGAAAAATGAAGAATATAAAGGCCGGAAGGCAGATTGGATACGGAAAACTCGTTTGTACCGAATTTCAGGGCTTCAGAAAAAATAGTTTTGCCAGAAGTATCGAAGAGTCTTACCATAATTTTCAGTTCATCTGGAAACCTCGCTTCAAAATGGAGGAAATCACTAACCGGATTTTTACTGATCTGTACTTCAAAATCATCATTGATGTTGAAATCAACTTTTGTCGTATCACAAATTATTTCCCAGGGATTCCGTTCAATTGGTGCTCCTGATTCTAGCGCTTCCCCTCTAAATGCCGGATAATCAAAAGGGTACTTTGTCGCTCTAAATACATCATTTCGAAACGGAACTTCTCCTTGTACCGTACGCATACCAGTGCGGCTACTTGGGTTTATATACTCCCAGACAATCGATTTATCAGGAGCAACTTCAAACAGACGTCCGTTTATACCGGAGGTAATGAAAAGATTATCATTGGATAAAAAATGGGCACCCGATAAGATTCTGGAAAAGAATCCGGGAGCATTGTATTCCCAACTTATCTCATTGGGGCCGAATGCAGTATGATCAGAAATCGTATAAGTACCATCTTGTTCCAAAGGCGGTTTCCAGACTTCTATACTTGAACTGGTATCCGTTTTTAAATTATTGAAAACCATTAAATGATTTTCTAGAGGATGCCCTTTGGGCACCCATCTTACATCATGTTGTTTAAAGAATAATTGATCCTCGGCAGTACCCCGTTGATAGGTTTGCGGATTGCCAAATCGATAGAGCAGCCGCCCTCCCCGGTTTGAATTTCCTCCAGCGTTTGTCTTTGCTTCTGCGGTAGTGGTGCTATGATCAATGATCCAGATTTCACTAATATGCCGGGCGCTGATTGCAATCTGATCAAGTTCTGGATGATAGGCAATTGCATTAAAATGAGTCCAGTCTCCGTTTGTATTTTCACCTGCACCGATGAAATTGAGATCGACCCTATCTGGATTTTCGGAAATACTACCATAATTCATTTTAGTGGAATCAAAATCCTGAACCAAATGATCCCACAGCCTCCATTCCCAGACAATATTAGCTTCTTGTGAACCAATCATTTCCAGTTCAATGATTTTTTCTGACCAGACATCACCGTCAAATTTGCGGCCATTCAACTTCGCTTCTTCTTCACTAATCCGTTCCCAGGCAATAAATAAAAAATTACCATTGGGGAGTGGTTCAATATCATGATGCGCCCGAATATGCTCATTTCGATATTCGTAGTTCCAGATTAAATCACCTTCCCAGTTAAATAATTCAAATTGGCCGCTTATCTCCGAATCCCCGAAGAACCCGTCAATTCTGCCTGTTCTTAGCAGATCGCCGTTTTCCAGGAGATACATGGACAAACCAGGATCAAAGTCACTTTCCCATACCTTTACAGTATATCCGCAAGGGTCAATTAAATACGTTTTTTTATTGTTCCCAAACAGTGTATAAGCATCCGAAGCCTCTTCACTATCTAAAAACAATCCTACCGTTTGCTGGCTGGAAACCACATTCCAACAACAGAAGCTTAGAAAAAGTGCTAAGCAAAACTTTAAATTATACATCAAGAGTTATGGGTTTTTAACCTGGAAATTAACTTTACCAATATAGCAGATTAAAAACGAATAAGTTCGCTTTTCCTGATTTTATTTGTAGCGGTTCCGGCTTCTACTTGAATAGTTGGTTGTCGGGTGCCGGATTAAACTCTTTTCGGAAAACTATTTTCCCCTGAAGCGCTGTGAGCTGATTGCGCTTGTGTTGTATGGCCCGAAGGAACAATGGCCGTACCGGACAAGATCATCACCTCATTGCTGACCGGGGGAATTGCCCCTCTATCTCAATTGGACAGCTGTCACCAATAGCTTGGGTTTATATGAGAAAAACAAACCTGAATACATAGAGTAGGGGAGTCTTCATTGTAAATGACTACTCCCAATCATAAAAAGTGACGATTATAGAATCATCAAATTCCTCGTTTTGCCAACCTTTCCAAGCCGCTAACTTGTAACTGATTATTAAGTGAAACCCAAATAATCATCTATCGAACTTACTAGTCCATAATGTCTTTTGGTAAGTCTCCATTGATTTAGATAGCTGCAGATATCGAGTGTCAATGATAGTCATACGTCGAACCTCTTTTATCTAATTAAAATTATTTATCATGGAAAAACCAAAACAAGCAAGTGTTATTCGATTTGAAAAACAAGTAATTGATAAACAACAACTGGCAAAGATCCGTGGCGGGAGTTCTAATATTATAATTACGGAAAGTGTAATTCCGCGTAGTTAGAAAATGCTAACTCAGGAGGGGCTATGCTTTATTGGTCCCTTTTGAGTTTTGAAGTGCTTCAGCTTTTTCATGGAGCCACTCTTTAAAATAAATTGTTCTTTGAATTTTTAGTTCGCTTAAGTATTTATCAACATCTAAATTATTGCGAAGCAGTTTTTTGGTAAACCGAATAAAGTTGAGATAAGCATCGAGTATTTGTTTACTCATCTTATCATTTCTTTTTATATAATTTTCGAAGGCTTTGGCATTGTCATGTACAGTTGGTTTATTGCCGTCAATTTCATACAACGTACGCAGGGTGAGTGCTTTTACATTAAAAGAGAGTCCGATTTGATTTTTAAAATTTACGGTAATCAAATGTTTTAAAGCAGCATCGAAATCCGGTTTTTCAAACTCAATTTGGGCAAGACAGGTCTTGACTATATTCTCTTTTAAGGTTTCTGATAAAAACTGTTGCTGTCTTTCTATAAAATCATTTGCCCAATCAAACTCCCCTAACTTGGCAGCGACATTTACTATATTTAAAAAAGATGTAACGGGTATAAAACCATTTTCAACAATTAGATTTTTTTGTAAAGCCGTTTTGTATAATGTAAAAATAATCTTGTAATATGAGCTTATATTTTCTTGAATTTTCAGAATAGCGAAATTGATTAGATAGCCTATGAGGATAGACTGATCTTCTATAGATATAGTATCTACATGTTTTAGAAATAGATCCTTTAATTTTTGGAATACTTGCTCATCTCTAAATTGTAATAACTCATAAGCTGTGAGATAAAGTTTAAATAAAATACTGTCTTTTGTATTTAGGCTTTTGCAATAATCAACAATTGTTTGAATAGCTTCTGCATCATATTCCTTCTGTAGGATATTGCTTCGATTAATGGTTTCACAAATGTATTTTAATTTGGAAATGCTGTAAAATTCATCGAGGTTTTGATGGGCTAATTCCAGTGTGTTCAGTTCCGGGTTTAGTTTTTCAGTAGAGATATGAAAAAAATGAGCATGATTGAGCTTTAGTTTTTTCAAGATATTCGAAGCATTCGCCTCTTCTTCTTTATCGAGATCATCCTTTAGAAGTTCAATTTTTTTAAAATGAAGTTTATCCAGTTTCCTTTCCCGGAATACCTGCACCATATGCATATCCCGTTCGTAGGATTGGTTTTTTCGAATAATTTTCAAAATGAGGAACTCTTCGAGCAGGTGATACAATTTTGAGAGGATATTACTAAAGCCCTTATCACTTAGATTGAATTTTTTAATCGGGCGGCTATTCAGAATATCTTGTTTCCCGATTTTATTTAATTTGATTTTTTGGAGATGAGCGCAAATATGTTTGAGAATATGTAATGCCTGCTTCTGACCACTGTGTTGTTTGGATAGGAAAAATTGAAATTCCTTTAACTCTGTTTCCTCTAAACTATATAATAATGTCATGAATTTTGAGTTCCGCATCTTTGATTTTTCGTTTTTTGAAGAGGAAAATTATAAGAGCTAAATGAATGCAGTTGAGCGTTTTATTTGCTTGATATTCAGTGAGTTATTGTGTGTTGCTGCAGAGGAGTACATTGCATTGATGCTGTTAAATATAAGAGGAAACAGTGGGAAAATGTACTTTTTTGTATCAGAATAAAAAAATATCATTGTAAAGTAGATTGTTATTCTAATGAGTGCTAAAATATCCTGATTATTAAAAGAGGTCTCTCCAAAAACAAAAATAGAAACTATGGAAGAATCACGAAAACATTTGATGGATAAATTTCAACAGCACTTATTAAGCAGTTATAAAAATTATTGTAAAACATACCGAGTTGACGAGAGCTATACAGGATTTGTGACGTACTTAATAGATCATGAGTTGATCCCAACAAAAAATGTAAAACACTATACTGTACTCAAAGAGTATACACGCTATTCGCTGGATTACCCACATAAAACCGCAGCAGTAGAAGCTATATCGAGATACTTCAATATCTCAATCAGAAGTGTGTGGTCGATATTGAAAAATTCGCAGGAGTTTGAAAAGGGAGGAACGGTTTAGCAGAAAGACTGCAATAGATATATGAGCAAATAAGGTGCCGGTATCTTAAAACCCTATTTACTATTCAGAAGGAAAATAAATTAAAATAGTAAGCAACTATGCAAGTTGTTGCTATCTCGACTTCTTGTGTTGAATCTAAAATTAATATCAAAAATGCTTGTGCAAAATATAAAAAGCATATTGGTGATCACGGTAATAGTACTCTTCTCCGGATGTCTTGGCGATACTTCCAATGAGAGCGTCTGGGATGTCGTCGAAGCGCGTAATGAGCAGTATTACGACAATAAGAATAATCGGATTACCGATAAAAAATCACTTATGTACAAACGTGGCAAAAAAGAGTTTTCAATCAAGAACAATTCTACAGCTTCTGCCGGAGGGATTAATTGGCCTTTCGGTGATAAAAAGCAAAAGAACGACTTGAAATTGAATGCTAGTTATCGGCCGGTTAAAAATATTACTTACGCTTATTACGATGAAGAAAATCGGGATCGACTCAAACTTGATCTGTTTATCTCGAAGAATACAACAAATAAAAAACCCTTGATCTTGTTTTTTCACGGTGGAGGATTTGTATATGGCCAAAAAGAAAATCCGATTATTAATAAGTATGCCAAAGACATGGCACGGGCAGGATATGTTACGGCCAGTGTTAATTATCGCTATTTGCGATTTGATAGTTTCAAAGCTCTAGCCGATCTGGCAATCGATAATGATGAACATGTTAAAAAAACGATTTTTAAAAGTCTTCAGGATGCCAGAGCAGCTATTGGATATTTAGTGGATCATGCTGATGAATATGAAATCGATGTAAATAATATCTACGTTGCCGGTTTTAGTTCCGGGGGGATTATTGCTTTGAATTCAATAATTATGGATGATACGGAGGCCCAGTCTTATTTCAAGGAACAATACTCTGGTGCTCTGGATGCTCTTGCTACCCGAAGCTTAAACGATGGCTACCAAATTAAAGGGATTATTTCTTTGGCAGGAGCCTTACTTCGTACTAGTGACTTGGATGATGATGCTCCGCCCATACTTTTAATGCATGGTACAAATGATTTAATTCTGGATATCGGACGTCATTTGCCATTTGACAAATATATGAGGACCTATCAGTTTGATCTTCCCGGATTTGAATATGCGATAGGAGGTACAGTTTCCAAACAAAATGAGGAAAATACAGAGATAATTTTATTTGGAATTAATGTTACTGCAGTAGCTCCTAAATGGATAACGGAAGCGCTTCGCCTTTTATTTACATTCAAATTATCGGGCTCTGAAGAAATATATGAGACAATCAGGGGAACAAGCTATAACGATAAATGCACCTATTTACAATTTGTTGATGCTCCGCATTGCTTTATGCGTGCAACAGAGCGGGGAGGCTTTAATGAAGCCTATAATCGCTCTATTGTTGAGATCAATGATTTTGTAAACTATTATTCTAATTAAAAAATGATTGAATTATGTCGGATTTAAAACGTTCAAGTCCATTTGACAAAAGTAAAATGAATAATCGTTTCGAACCTTCAAGCGATACTAAAATAAAATGGTTACTAACGCGAAAAAAACGCTACGGAAAAGGCTCGGTTTCTTTACCCGGACTTTTTACCACCGAAAAATATAACTCGGACACCTTGTTTTTTGTCACCGCAATTATTGCCGAAATATTTGGCTTATATGTTATTTGGCAGGCCAGTGGATTTTCCAGAGTCTTTATCTGGTTGGTTGTCGGAGCCTTTGTTGTAGACCTGGCATGTGCTATTGCACTGCATTGGTTTGAAGGAGACAAGACTTTATACGAAAATGAATTACACAAATTTGAGAACAATAAAGAAAGTGGTCTCAACTCCTGGGATATTGATTCCAGAATGCCTAAAAAGAAAACGAAGTGGAAAGTTTTAAAATTTCTTGCGATACTCCTGTTATCAGTTTTAGCAGTCGGTAAAATTTTGTTATTCTATTATTTACCACCTCAACAAATAGATGGCATCACCATTGGGATCTGTCTTTCCTATCTTTATGTTGCTTATGTTCATTTTTATCATACCGGATATTTTCTTTCGGAAGTTATGCTTAGAGTTTTCTTCATTAACAGTGACTACCGAAAATTTAATAAATTAAAAAATAAAAGTGAGAATAAATATTTCATTCCCGAATACCGCAGATATGTTTTCTCATCAGATGTTAATCTTATAGAGTTAAGCGTTGATAATGGCCGGCATCATTTAGAGGCAATCGATCCGAAATTGAATAGCAACAATAATTATCAATTTAGAACCTGGGGCATATTAACGGATCAGGATTTGGTCACTTTTATTGATGCTCAGGAAACTGCCGGAGCGGCTTCTGAAGTTTCTAAGTATGGCCACAATCTCCAAATGGAAATACTGATGAGAGATACACAGAAGAAAACGGATAAATCGAGACCTTCATCCGGTACGAATTTGCCTCCGGCAAATCCACCCGTTCCCGACAAACCAGAAGACACTAATAAGTTAAGCACCCGGGTAAATGCAGATATTAAAAACCTGGAAGACAATTTTAATACAAATGAAGAGTAGTCTGATTTTGGATAATTAGATAAATCAAGAAATTAATTATGAACAATAAAATCATTTTTTATATCAATCGTGCATTATGTTTGATAATCATTTGCGCTGCTACATTTAGTTGTGGAGGTGGAGGTGAAAAATCAGATGGCGTTCATTTTGATTTTTATTTTGACAAAAATATTTTTCAATCAGAAAAAATCCCTGCTGATCTTATTGCTCTCTGTTATCCCTATGAACGTGAAATTTGTATAGAAGCAGATTTGAAAGCGCTTAATTTAGGGGATGAAACGAAGTTAATTGCTCTGCATCCGGAAGAAAACAAAGTAGCAGAACATTTAATTTTGAAACGGAATGCTGCGGAAAAACTGGCAGGTGCCGTATTCGATAAAACCTATGTCGATAATAAACTAAAAAACACCTTTGAACTTCCGGCAACGTTTAATTCAATCGAAGAAGTTCAACTGACAAAATCAGATATTGAACTTTCTTTGACCGATAGAGGACTTGGGCCCAATGATCCTGTTTTTTTCTTTTCTGAATATAGTTCAGAGAGTACTGTAGAATTACTGGGTCATTATTTTCCGGTCTTTCACACCATTGAAGAACTAAGGGATAGTATTGCTGCCAGAATGTGCGATAAGGCTCCCGAAAGAGTTAGTGTTTTTTATGAACTCTCCATGCTGAGTAGTGGTTTGGCGGAAAACTGTGATTGCCCCGAAGAAGAGATCGGAAAAAATGTGTGTGGGGATGGAATTCCTTACCGTTGTCGTACTAAAGCAGTATGTGCAGGAGCGATAGATATTGTTGAAGGTCCTTGTGAAGGTATTATAACTGATTTTGAAATTCCGCCTTTGGATAAAGACCTTCTAAAAGAAGAAGCTAAAGGTTTTGTAAATACTTTTTACGATTATATCAATGAAATTTCAAAAGGTGTGGATCACCGGGATGCTGCAAAAAAACTTTTCATTGATAATGGAAAAGGTGTAACAGTAGAAATAAGTAATAAAGGCAGTGACCTCATTAAAACGTATTCACTGAGTGCCTATCTCGATTATTTTTATAATCTCCAAAATATTAATCAGGAAGTTAAAATCAATATTAATTCCATTGAGATGGATGATGCATTTGAATCGATGATGGATGGAGATTTTCCAATGCATAAAAATAAAGCACTGATCGAACAGGAGTATTATAAATACCAAAAATTTGATAGTAAAATGGGAAAATTACTCTACTCGGATAATACGGGAAAAGGGGTAGAATTTATTGCCCGCTTAGCGGAAAGTCCCGGAAGTGGAAAACTGGAGTGGCGGGTTTATTTATCCAAAATTACAGTAGAAAGAAATGCAATTTAATCTTTTCATAAGCCATCTCCGGTTTTTTTTGATCCTGGTATTGATGTATCCACTAGCTAGGCTGGATGCACAACTTTCTGAATTGGAAAAGGAGACTTTGCGCCAGCAGACGGAGAACCTGATGAAAGAGTATTTTGATTTTCGTCGTAAAACGGCTTCTTTACTTAAACAACGGGATAAAGCTGAAAGCAGAGAAGAAAAAAATGCTATCAGAACTGATATCTACGAAATGTATAAAAAGCAATTTCTGCACCAGATGAAAGTAGCAGGAGATGCCAGGGTAATATTTGACTGTGGCGATAAAAGAAGAAAATCTTCACCTAATGCTAGTGTTTCTTTTAGAGAATTTTTCAATAAAAATTATTTGGACAAATCGGAGGCAGCTGATTTCAAAGATTTTTGTGTTGTAAAATACCATGAAAATCAAAAAAAAATACTTGTGAAATATAAAAGCAAGTACGAAGTCGAAGGGTCGAACTGTAGGAGTACAAATAGGTTTTACAATCGGCTTGCTTATTTCGGTTACAATAAACTTCCAAACGGTAGCTTCAATGTTTTCTTTAAAGAATTAAGGTTTGAAGATGACCATGTGGATTGTTTGGAAGGTCCTGAAGTTATCTCGGAAAGGCCTCCTGTAATTCATGAGCCTTTCAGCGATCCAGGACCAGCCTCAGAACCAAAATTCGGAAATGGTAAACCTCCGGAAGTTTTCTTCATAGAACCAATTGCAGATTTTGCGATTGAAACCGTTGCCCTTTCGCTTAGTGCCAAAATTAAAAATATCAACAAAAAGGATAATGTAATTTTACTCTTGAATGGTATTGAGCAAGTTGATTTTGATTTTACAGAACAACGACTATCTAAAACACTTTTTTTAGAGTCAGGAAAAAATATTATTATAATTATTGCTCAAAATGAAGATGGCCGATCAGTAGATCGGAGAATAGTAGAATATAAAGATCCGGCTTCCACCATGTTACCGACAATCACATTTACGAATACTCCGAAAGATACGATTCGGGCTGGTGTCAATCTGAATATCCGGGCTTCTGTTACCGGACTCAGGGAAGAGGATCAGGAGAAAGTCATTTTACTGGTAAACGGAAATTTGATTCCTGCTTCAGAGTATCAATTTATCCGGGGTTCTTTAATGGCCGATATTTCATTAAAGATTGGTAAAAATAATATTCAACTAATTGCCGCAAATGAGAATGGAATTAATGTAGAAGAGCTAAGGATTTTTAATCGGAAACCAGTTGTTGTCCCTGATATTATTCTTTTACATCCAAGTAATGAAGTTTATACGGACAATCCGCGGGTCAAAGATACAGTCGTTTATGTTAGTGCATTTGTACAGGGTGTGGATAGTGAAAAAGACATTCAGATATTAGTAAATGATAAACCAATCCCTTTCAAGTATAACCCGGAAAATAAAATAGTCCTTACTAACTTTTTTGATATTAATGCAAGGGTAAAAGGCACCAATACGACTGTCAAAATCGTAGCGGAGAATGAACTGGGAGAGGTGGTGCAACAAATAATTCGATTTAGGTATGACGATCCATGTGCACTGGTAGGGGATGAGCTCAACTCATGTGTCAAAAGATTGAGGGTAGAAAGAGATAATAAAGAACGCTGGAAGAAAAAAGCACAAAAACTTCAAAAAGAAAAAAATAGTTTGTTAAGCAAAAACCGGACGCTAAAAGCCAGCTTGGAAAAATTGCAAAGACAAGTACACGATAGTACCTTATTTATCGGAATTAATTTCAATCTGATTCGTTCGCCGTATAAAGCACCTTCTTCTCCTTTTGCTTATTCTGATCCAATTGATCAGGCAACTAAAAATGTTGATCTGTCAAGTTTTGGTATTTCTATTTATTATTTAGTCGGTGTCTGGCTTGCTAATTTTGACAGGCTAAAAACTCCGCTGCCGCTTAATCATTATACACAAGGACAAATCAATGAGCTGTCCAGCCAATTTGATCGGGAAGGAATTGCTTATAAACCTCTACAGTACGAGTCTACTCAGGCAAATATATTTACCATGAATTATGGAGTATATGTTTATACTTTTTTTAAACCCGTTCCATTTTACCTGATGGTAGGACTTTCACATGCCAAAGGACAGGTGTGGGATAATTATCGTGGAGATTTTGGCAATGCATTGAATATTAATCCGGATGGCACCTATGCCATTGATATGCGTGAGATCAACACTCAAAAACCTGTTCTGGGTTTAGCTTATGTACATCGATTTCTACAGGTCGAAGGAGGTTATGATTTTTTATTTAAAAATTATTTTCTCAATCTCGGTGCAAATGTACCACTGTTTGATGTACCAACGAATCACTTTTATTTGAAAAAATCCAGACGTTAATCTATGACTCGATATGAATAGAATATTATTTAATAATTGGATCAACTTAAAATCGGGAAAAATCGATTATCTCATCCTGCTATTTTTTCTATGCGGTTTTTCTGGTAAGGCGCAAGAGCTGACGAGAACGATTTTAGCCACAGATAGCGAGTATTTTAAAAATGAGATAGAAGGGAATATACATTTTTCGATAGGCGAAGCCATTGTGAATTGGTTAGAGGAAGACTCTCTTACTTTATCTCAGGGCTTTCAGCAATTGGACCTGGAAGACATTAGCTATCAGAATGATTTCGATCTTTTTAATTTATTTCCTAATCCCAATAATGGGGTATTTGAATTAAATATTGGAATCTCGAACCGGGCTAAAATCGAAGTTGAAGCCTATAATGCAATCGGTCAACTGATCTATAAGAATCAATACAATGACTTGTTAAATGGGGAAAATAAAATCAGAATTGAACTACCTCAAAAAGTGGCCGGAGTATATTTTTTATCATTTATAGTTAATGGAAAACGATTATATGCTCAGGAATTTGAGAATGGACCATTTGAGCAAAGAAGACTTAAATATTATCAGTATCTGAAATTTATTGTCATGCCATAAAATGGAGTTTATAAATATAAATACTATGCATAAAATAATTTTTTTACTCGGTTTACTATTTATACTATCTCAGGCGGATGGTCAGGCTCCTCAGGCTATTAGCTATCAAGCCGCAGCAAGAGACGTTGATAATAGTCCAATTAAAAATAGAGAAATTGCGATTCGATTAACTATACGAAAAGGCAATATACAAGGCGAAGTGGTTTATCGAGAACTCCACGAACCTAAAACAAGTGATCTTGGGATATTTTCCTTTAGCATTGGTGATGGTAATGCTGCCCTGGGAGCTTTTGAATTAATTGAATGGGGAAACGATGATTTTTTTCTGGAAGTTGAAATGGATGCAGATCGTGATGGTGCTTTTACCCTAATGGGGATTTCTCAATTTATTTCAGTTCCCTATGCATTATACGCGGACCGGGCCGGTTCTGCTGATGATGATATGGATACCAGTCCTGAGAATGAAATTCAAACGCTTGAGTATAATGAATTTACGAATGAACTCTCACTCTCCGGAGCCAATGCGGTACTACTACCGGCAATACCTTTGAATAATGATGATGATTCAACAAATGAGCTACAATCACTGGCACTTGATGGTACGGAAATTACTATTTCCGATGGCAATACTATTGACCTGGCAGATTTGGGAAGCATTTTTAATACAGACAATCAAATTCTAAGTATAGTCGGTACCAATCTTGTCATCTCGGGAGGGAATAGTATCGATTTGAGTTTAATTCAGGATGGTGTAGATGATGCGGATAATGATCCGAATAATGAAAGAATACAAGCGATGTTCCTCAATAACGCTACGCTAAATCTGGTCGAAGGAGGAACCATTCAATCTGTTGACCTGTCTAATGCAATTAATCAGGTAGCGGAGGACAATCAAAATCTTACTTTGATTGGAAACAATTTGTTCATCGAGGATGGCAATAATGTAGACCTGTCAGGTATTATTCCCGCAGGTTCTACAGATAATCAGCAACTTTTTCTGAATGGTACCTCACTCATGATAGAAGATGGGAATACGGTAAATCTGAGTGTATTACAAGATGGTGTGAATGATGCAGATAGTGATCCGAATAATGAATTGCAAGATTTACAATTAAATGGTACGGTACTGGAAATCAGCTCCGGCAATAATGTGGATTTATCAGGGATCATTCCACCGGGTGGGACAGATGATCAAGAGCTCATATTAAACGGAACGAATCTCATGATAGAAGACGGGAATACGGTAAATCTGAGTGTATTACAAGATGGTGTGAATGATGCAGATAGTGATCCGAATAATGAATTGCAAGATTTGCAATTGAATGGTACGGTACTGGAAATCAGCTCTGGGAATAATGTAGATTTATCGGGGATTATTCCACCGGGTGGGACGGATGATCAACACCTTTTTCTGAGCGGTACCTCACTGCTAATAGAAGATGGAAATGCGGTAAACCTGAGTGTATTGCAAGATGGTGTAAACGATGCGGACAGTGATCCGAATAATGAATTGCAAGATTTGCAATTGAATGGTACAGTACTGGAAATCAGCTCTGGCAATAATGTGGATTTATCGGGGATCATTCCACCGGGTGGGACGGATGATCAACACCTTTTTCTGAGCGGTACCTCACTGCTAATAGAAGATGGAAATGCGGTAGACCTGAGTGTATTACAAGACGGTGTAAACGATGCGGATAGTGATCCGAATAATGAAAAAATCAGCGGGTTATTTTTAAATAATTCGGTACTCAGTATAGTCGAAGGAGGTGATGTACAGTCTATCGATTTAAGCAGTACCCAGAATAGCGTTTGGGAAGTAAATTTGGATACAGCCATTTATAGCCAGGGGGATGTACGAATTGTAAATAGCTTATTGGTGGATGATGAGATATACCTGGAAAATGGCGCTAATCCTTATATCAGGCTTGCTGCTCCTTCCGATGACGTAGTACAAACGCCCTGGGGGATGGATATTTTTACGACAACTGGTACTAATGCTATTTCACTTTCTGCAGATTGGCTTGGTAGCAATATTTCTTTGCATAGTAATACCCCCAGTAATCAATCCTTAATTTCCTTGAATAGTTATAATCCCTACGGAGGATTTTTTACAATTGCCAATACTCAGGGGGCAGCCAGAGTCTATAATAATGTTACGGATGTTGATAATGGAATTTTAACCACCTTTGGAACGAATGGTAATACCAATGTTCAGATAGCTTCGTATAATAATGCACCAAATTATGGTGTGGTATCTGTACACAATCAAAATGGTGCTCGACTAGTGGATGTGGGCGTGACAAATGAAGTAGCTGGATATCTGGCCAGCTATGGGGAGAATTTACAACTCAATAGTATCATAACACATATTACTAACTTTCCCGATCATGGAGCAATAGGTGTATTCGGGGTGGATGGAAATAGTATCAGTACAGTACCCGAAGCACATATGTATGTGGATGCAAATGGTATGGGACGTATTGAGGCGGATATAAAAAACTTTGTAACAGATCACCCCAATGATCCGACTAAAGAAATCGTATACACAAGCCTGGAAGGACCAGAAGCAGGTGCTTATGAACGCGGGACTGCTACACTAGTCAATGGAGAAGTTTTCGTAGAATTTTCCGAGCATTTTTCACTGATAATTAATCATAGCTCTTTAACTGTAAACCTGACGCCTTTGTCCACTAATACTTATGGACTAGCTGTTGTAGAAAAAACACAAAATGGATTTAGGGTAAAAGAACTGATGAACAGACAAGGTAATTTTTCTTTTGACTGGGAGGTGAAAGCGGTACGTAAAGGATTCGAAAACATTGAGGTGATTAGAGAGAAAGGTAAAAACGTACCTGTAAGGAATACTAGTGAACTCCAAATTAATAAACCTTTAGAAGGCAATTAAAATGAATAAAGCCGAATTAATTCAGGAAGTAGAAAAGTTGATTAGAGAAGGAAAAACCAAAGAAGCTTTTCAGCTTTTATCAAAAGCGCAATTGAGCAAAAATGATCGAAGACTCATTCTTTTGATGGGCCAGTATTCACAATTGGAAGAAGAAACACTAACGAATCAACTGTCCCACGAAGAAGAGCATCGTTTAAGAACGCGATTGCATAATTCTATGCTCAAGTTTTTAGAGAAAATTGATCATAAAGAAATTGGAAAAAACAAAACCAGTCATGCTATTTCTCCTGTAGTAAAAAAGGAAGATCGCCAGGGGTTTATAAAAAAATATAAATACTATTTACTACCTGTACTGCTGATCCCGTTGATTATTGCAGTGCTCCTAAGTCGTATATCTGAGCCAGTAAATAAACCGGTAAAACATGGACTTATAGGTCAAACTGGAGCTGATTATTCTACTACTTTCAAAAACGTTTCAGATGATTTTTTGAAAAAATCTGCTAATGTCTGGCGAGGCAGGCCCGAGGTTTTTTTTGAAGATTTTTCAGATAGGCAAAGTGAGTCCTTTAGAAAGGACATCTGGAAGCTTGAAAATACGAGCCGCGACCATTGGATGGGAGTATTTCAAAATCGTTTTTATAAAATAAAAATTAATAATGGTAAAGCCAATAACGCATATACACGGCATAAATACATTGGAGGTATAGATTACGATGCGGGGAGAGATATTATACCATTTTATGCGAAAGTTGTGCTTAGTAAACAGCGTTCATGCAAGGATAAAAACTTCTGTATGGGACGTGGACCGACTATTCGATATCACAAGTCCAAACGATCAGCCTATGCTTATACTCTAAATGATGAGGGATTACTTCAGTTTCGAAGGTTGAAGAATTTTAATAAGCCTATGGATGGAAAGCTGCTTTTTAAAAGATCCATAAATATTAAACCTAACGAGATTTACGAATTGGGACTTGTCGCAAAAGAGAATAAGTTTTTTCTCTACCTAGATCAAAAAATCATAAAAATTGTAAAGGATGACAATCCACTTACCGGAACTTATAATGGAATTATTGCAAGCGGGGAGGGCGAACACTTATTTGATGAGATAGGTCTGTTTGCCCCTCTTAATAAATAGTATCTCAATAATTAAAATGCCTAAATAAGTAAACAATTAGTGAACGTTACCAAGCAGGACATTCTTTTTATAAGAATTGTCCTGTTTTTTGATTGGCAAAAATAATATTGATAATGAAAAAATATCTGTTATGTTCCGTACTTATATCAGGAAATAAACTGAAAAATGGCATTTACGGACCAATTAATAATTTCCTGATAGGCTCTACCTATCCAGTAATTTTACCCACTTTATAATCCATTATCAGGAGCGTAGTGCAAAGCTTAATTTGTTATATTTGTATCGATTTAAAAAAATTATCAACCTATGGCTCGAAGAAAATATGAGTTGCTCAAAGAACGGAACATGCCTACCCGAAACCATCTCCTGGTGATCGGAGTCGACGAATATGATCAGGGATTTCCGAAATTGAATAACACCGTAATAGATGCAAAACGCTTTGCCAGAATATTACAGGAAAAATATGATTTTGAAGAAAATAATATCACGGCCTTATATAATAGTGATGCGACCGTCGATAATATCCTGGATGCTTTTAGCAGCTTGCGCAGCTTAACGGAAAACGATAATTTAATTTTTTATTTTGCCGGACATGGGGAAATTGAAAAGGCGACCGAACGAGGCTACTGGATACCGTATAAGGCTCGCTACAAAAAAAAAGGAAGCTATCTTAATAATGTAGAAGTACAAGATTTTATAGCGACCTGCGGAGCGAGGCACATTCTCGGGATTGTTGATTCATGCTATTCCGGTTCGCTGTTTAAAACGCGATCTGGCTCGGTTGATCCCGAGATAAATAGATACTATACCCGGAAGTCAAGATTTTTGATGACTTCAGGACTATTGGAACCGGTTCCGGATGGACGCCCCGGTCAGCATAGTCCATTCGCGGCAGCCTTGCTTAGTGAATTGGAGAATAACCGGATACCCTGTCTTCGGGGCATTGATCTTTGGCGAAAAATTGAACCCCTTATTCTACGCGAATCCGGAGGAACACCGGTTTATAAGGCTTTGGAAAAAGTAGGACACCTCGAAGGTGAGTACTTTTTTATGATAGCTAATTCTGATGAAATACCACCGGAAGAAAATGCTTCGACTCAAAGAAATTCCCACAACCATGGAAACACCAAGACCACTCGGGGAGGGGGGCAAACAGCTGTTAGCAGTGATACTGGCATAGCCTCATTGGGCGAATTAAAAGATGGCCTGGTTCGATTAGCAATGAATGCCCCGGAAAAAGCTTTTAAAAAAATAGAGACTATTCTTAGACCCCGTACCAGAATCGAGCGTGATTTTCTGATGCTTAATGCACGCTATAATTTTATTACTAATGAATATAATATCGGAGTGTTGAGCCATGATGATTATTTTCGGGAGATGAATCGGATTAAATATTCTATGGGGGAGTTTATTGATAGTTTGGAAGAGGATGACCTTGCCTAATAAAAAGAGCCACCACCGGGGGGTAGCGGCTTACCGAAGAAGACTATCATAATCTCAGAGTCTTACGACTCTTCGTTCAAGAGAGAGGAAAGTGCAGATTCATCCACTTTCCATTCATAAATTTCGTTTGAATTTTTTAAGAATACCTCCGGTATTATAGTGATTTTTACCTCATCAAAAATGAGTAGATTTTATGCTTCCCGCTGATGTTTGATACAAACGGAGAAGTCAATGCAGGTCCAGTCGGATTGGAATTTCAGCGTTTTTTCATCATCTACACTTCTCATCGGTGTTTCTTTGGTTTGACTATCATATGAAATCCCTCCCTGATTGAGGTGATCTGTACTAAACTCGTGTGTACTGATAATTATTTTGAAATATTCGATGATACGAGAAATGCCTTTACGGATGTATACATCCTCAATAAATAAATCTATTGATTTAGTTGGAAGGCCTTTTGGGGTATAAGATTTTAACCAGACCTCTTTATTTGGAGCAAGTTTTTCCTGAACCAGATAATTATTCGATATGCTGTAGTCCGATCCTATAAACAGGACACTAAACCAGAGCTCCCGGTCACTTTTGTTTTTGATTTTTAATTTAAAAGAAGCATCTAGTTCTGGATTTTTCCCGCTTTGAGGATAATATTTTAAAATGGGCTCTTCGATTAGAAAACCCGGACTGATGATATCGGTTATTTCTATCTCGTTAATCCGGGGTACTTTTTTAACCTCATAAAAAGACAATTCGATATTGCCACTGACAATTCTGGATTTTGGATTTTGCGCACTTTTAATACGATGCCATTTTGCTATTTTTTCCAGATTGAAAAAAAGTTGATTAGCATTCGTAGGAGTAAAACCCTGTAGTTGGTCAAATAAATAATTGCTGGCTTCCCCCATTGCCCTTAGCCAGTAGCGATTATTCTTGGCATAGATTAAATAATTGGCTTCGTACCAGTTTTCTACAAATTGCAAATAAATTGAGGGTCGTCTTTTCCATTCTTCGATCAGTATTTGTTCTCCCAGAGGATCATTTTCATTGGAAGGGAAAGGAAAACCAAAGTTTAAAGGCTGTGCAGGATAGCTGGTTAAAACAACCTCGTACTGTATGACCTGGCCCTGTTCATCTTTTTTCGCAAGCTTGTCAGGAACGATAACGGTTGAGTAGGACTGACCTATTCTTTCAATGGCAATAATATCATCGGTTCCGGCCGGCAGGGGAGCGGTAATTTGAAGCTGGATCTTTTGATTTTTGTTATAAGTTGAATCCAGTCCGTGAATTGTACCTATATCTACTATCCAGCCCTTTGGCATATGGCCTTCTGGTTCATAATTGTAAAAAAGAAGATGCGTACTGGGCTTATATTTTAAAACGCTGGCCAGAAAAACCTGATGATCAATATTGAGCCATTCAGCATTTTGTAATTGCGGATGCTGATGAGTAGTATAGGTATGAATACGGGCTTTAACTCTTTGCATGATCTCGGCAAAAGTGAGTTTGCCATTGGATGCCCGGAGTACCTTGGCCAGGTTATAGGTGAACAAGCCTTGTTGTTTGCCTTCTAGGAAATATTCAACGGATACCTCATCCGGCCGGCAGGCGGCCAGGACAACCTTGTCCCCTTCCGGAACATGGATTTTTCCCTCTTGCCAGTCGTACTCCTCAGAGCCCAGAAAATCCTGCCAGCTTCGATCTTCATTGGGATTCGGATCGTGCCGGATCAGGGCTTCTTCTCCACGCAGCATTCCGCCCGAGAAACAAGAGTCGAAGATCATGGTAAAAAAAACATTTTTTCCTTGGGCCCGGGTAACTTTCCAATTGAGATAAGCCAATTCTTTATCCGCCAGATCCCGTCCGCCTCCCCGGCGGCTATCAAAGAGTACAAAGGTCTCGATATATTCATTCGATGCATCCTGATGAAATTCCGGAGGCGCTTTCATTCTTGAACCATGACCACTATAATATAGCAGAGCCTGATCTCCGTTTTTTAAATCACTAAAAAACTCCAGGAAAGTATCGATAACGTTTTGGTAGGTAGCTTGTTGATCCTTGAGTGTTTTAATAGCTAATTCAACATCAGATTCAACCTGCTCTCTGATGACCGATTCCATGAGATCGACATCGTTTAAACAACCTTTTAAATTGCTTGTACCATAATTGTTAATACCGATAAGTAGTGCTTTGAGTTTGGGGTTGCTCATAGTTTAAATTCATAGTTTGACATAGCCTTGTTTGATAGCGTATCGTACCAGATATTTGTCATTGGGAAATTCCAATTTGCGTAGCAGGTTACGTCGATGGGTATTGACTGTTGGTTCGGAGATGTAAAGCATTGCCGCAATTTCTCTGGTGGTTTTACCTTCGGCAATCAGGCAAAGAACTTCGTGTTCACGATCTGTTAGTTCTACAGCTTTGTCCAGCTCCGATTTGGTTGAGGTTGCCTTGCTTAACACTTCGAGCCCGAAATGAGACTTTCCGCTATAGACATTATGGATAGCCTGTACCAATTCTTCTTTGCTTTTGTTTTTGAGGATATAACCGTTGGCACCGGCTTCTATCAATTTGACAATAAAATTTTTCTCATTATACATGGTCAGGATGAGTATTTTGATATCCTTCAGACGGTGATCCTGGCGAATTAGTTTGGTCGTTTCTATCCCGTTGCGCTTGGGCATTTCGATATCGAGGATTAAAACATCCACCTCATTATTTTTATCTAAAAAATCAGTAACCTTTTCGCCATCGGTAACCGAACCTACGATTTCGATGTTCTGTTCCTGAACCAGTAATGCCTGGAGCCCATCCAGGAACATAGTTTGGTCATCTGCTAATAAAACTTTAATCATGGTAATATTTTGTTGATTTGTTAAATTCGATTTTCGATTACCCGTAAGTTATCTAAGGTTTAATAAAGCCTGGTTTTTGACTTTACTCAATCGGTACATCGATAGCTACGCTGGCGCCATTCCCTCTACCGGAGTCAATGATAATTGTCCCGTGCAGATCGTATACACGGGATTCGATATTTTTCAGACCCATTCCTCCTTTATCTTTGATCTTTTCCGGATCGAAGCCTATACCATTGTCTTCTACAACAACATTGAGCACATCTTTGAATTCATTTACTTGAATGGTGATCTTCGAAGCTCCGGCGTGTTTTAATACATTGGAAACAAGCTCCTGAATGATGCGATAAATTTTAATGGCCATTTCTACCGGAAGTCTTTTTTCCAGTCCGTGGGTAACCACTTTTACCTGAATTCTATTGCTATTATTCAGCATTTCTGCCAGATTTTCCAATTCGGCTTTGAGGCCAAATTTAGTAAGGATACCGGAGTGAATGTTCTTGGCTATTTTACGCACTTCAACGACTGCTTCATCCAAAAGATCATTGGCTTTAGTAAATTGTTGTTTGTTTTCTGACTGAATGGCATCCAGTTTTTCATCGAATCCTTTGAGATAGAGTTTGACCGTTGAAAGAATACCGCCAATGCGGTCGTGTAAATCCTGTCCAATGCGTTTTCGTTCTTCATCCTGTCCGGCTAATTTGGCATAAGTGGTTTTTAATTGTTGTTCTTTGAGCAGGGTATCAATTTCATTGTTTTTATTGATCACTTTTAGTTCTGCAACTCTTCTTTTTCGCTGGTTTTTGTAGGCAATAATAATTGCAATGGATAAAAAAGTCCATAAAATAATACCTGTTATTAAGCTGATATTTATGAGGTTCTTTCTTTCGGTTGCAGCTAATTGACTAGCATTTTCTTTTTCTAAAATAGCGTTTTTTGTTTTGGCTTCTTCCAGATCAATTTTATAATTCATAGCCATTTGAAGGCTACTGCTAATGCTGTCTTTCAGACGATTATATCTTCTGCTATATTTAAGGGCAAGTTCGGTTTGATTCGTTTTGGTATAAGCTTCGGAGAGCATTTGAGCTATTTGCATTTTTAGAGAAAGGTCCTCAGACTCATCTGCAATTTCCTGGCTATCCTGCAAATGCTTTAGAGAAATTTGATATTCGGATCGATCGAAATAAATTGAACCAATAGTCAGTTTTACTTTTGCCACTTCATCAATAAAACCATTTTTATTATAAATATCCATACTGGTATTAAAGGCTTCCATCGCACCACTCAAATCTTTTGTTTTTTCCAGTAAGTTGCCCAGGTTTTGATAAAGTGTTGCCACATCTTCTATTTCGAGATATTTTTGCAGGCTTACGGCTTTATCAAAAAATTGGGTGGACGTTTTATATTCTCCGATCTGGAAATAGATATCCCCCAGATTGATACAACTTTTTGCGATATAGGTCGAATCATTAAAGGATTCGAAAATGGTCAATGCTTCTTTTGAATTTTCAATTGCTTTTTCAACATTTTCAATTTTCAAATACCAATAACCCAGGTTGAGCAATGAACGGGCCTTTCCATGTCTATCATTCAATTGTTCCCGAATGGCGATGCTCTGGCTAATATAATCGATAGCGCTTTTATAATCCCCGAGATAGATATAGCTATCTGCGATATTATTACAAAGCATAGCTTCGGTTTTTGAAAGTGGTTCCCCTTCAAGGGTTTTTAAACCCTCTTTGAAAAAAAAGACAGCTTTGGAATCGTTACCTTGATCATATTGAGAAATTCCAAGGTTATTATAAGTACCGGCGATATCGGATTTGATTCCGAGCTGTATTCGAAGGTCTAGTGCGAGGAGTAAAAAACTATCCGCTTTGATATAATTGCTTTCGTACATCTGGATTAAGCCCAGGACGACATAAGCTGTAGACTCACCGGATTGATAATTAATGCTTTTGGCAATGGAAAGCGCTTCTTCCGCTTGCTGAATTGCTTTTTGAGGATTAGAAAGTTTCCACTGAAAAGCCAGTTCATTGGATATTTTGACTTTTTCAATAGCATCTTTGGTCTTTTCTCGTACATTAATCAGACTGTCAATGAATATTTGATTCTGACCGTTCAAAGAAGCTATGGGGAAACCACTTAAAACGAGCCATACTAAAATGATGCATAATCGCATAGGTCGGTTATTGTATAAAATCTTTGAACGGCTACTCAGTCTGATAGACAGCACCTAAATGGGTCTGTGCACCTCCTGAGCAGTGGAACTTTTCGTTCTATTACTTTTGACTTTCTTTTTTCTACCCTGAGCTTCGACTTCAACTTCAAATTCATCGAAGTCCAGCGTTCCTAGACTAAATTCATACTCAACTATAGAGGGTAATTGATCGGCCTCTACTTCGGTTTCATTAATAAATACGCTAATGGATAAAACACCTTCTGCAGACAGTTCTTCAGGAATATCTCCGTGTCCTTCTACCGTAAGTTTATATTCACTGGAAGTAAATTCCATATACAAAATATACTCAATGCTTCCTTGCACTGTTTGCTTAGCGAGTTCCAGCTTAGAAATTTGGAATGACATAATGATGGTTGTTTTTAATAAAGTTAATAAAATATTTACGTCTTACAGCATTTGGAAACTTTTAAACGATCTATGATTTTTTTAATAAAAATCCTGATTCGTTTAATTTCTCCATTTTGCTTAAATAATTTTAATAGCACTTTGCTAAGTAAGGCTTCATATTTTTTGTTTGTCAATACATTGTTACTAAGGGGAACTGTATTTTATTAATCCTTAAACCAGATGTTGCTAAAAACAACGCGATAAAGTTAGTCTATCTTTAAAAGTTTCACCTCCACATTAATACGGCTTTTAAACTAATCAAAAATGATGAGTATTAAGCCGCGGTTTTTTGCATCCAAAAATTATCGATATATCGACTGGCCGGGCTAAATTTTTGAAAAAGCAATATTAATTTTGCATTAGTTAGGAATCCTGCCTATATTTGTGCTGGCAATACTGCCTTAATCTTTAAAATTATAGTAAAATGAGTAAATCCGTTTTTTATCACGCAGGATGTTCAGTATGTGTAAGTGCAGAGCAGGATATTATCAATCTGATTGGGGAGTCAAATGTTGAAATAGTTCATCTGGGAGAAAACAAAAGCCAAATAGAAGTGGCCGAAAATGCGGGGGTGGTATCTGTTCCGGCATTGCTAACACCAAACGGGAATGTGCTGCATATTAACTTTGGGGCATCTATAGCTGATGTTAAGGGGTAAATATTTTTTGCTGCACATGGTTAGTAATCCTAATCATGTGCAGCAACTTTTAAATTTTGGAAAAGACAGCAATAAAATTATGGAACTACTATAGCTTTTTGAGAAAACCAATATTAATATTCGATTTCTTAAATGAGTTTTATATAACAACCGATGGCATCTTTCCATGGAACCTCTATCGGATGTTTATTTTTAATGCAATCAAGAACCACTTTTAATTCATTTGCGGTTACTACGTTTCTTCTTTTCCCCACTCTGAAATAAGAATCGTCTATACGCCCCTTATAAATAATTTTTTCTTCATCAGGCTGATAAACAACCACTTCGGGCGTGATAGTTGCCTCGAATTTTTTAGTCAATACCTGTCTTTCGTCAAAGATCAAATCAAAGGGGATTTTATATTTCTTTTTGAAATCGGTAATATCTTCGGGCTTTGTTGTTTGACTTGGAAAGACCCCAGTGAAAGTGATATGCTCACTAGCGAATTGTTGATGTAAATCGTTCAGTGTATTGGTATAAAATTGGCTAATTCGACAGTCTTCTTCCAGAAAAATATAGACTTCCGTAACTTTTTCACTTGGTTCTTTTAAAGCTTGATTTTGAAAAGAATTAAAAAACAAACTTAGCAATAACATTATTGAAAATTTCATCTTTTAGATATTTTAAAATACTGTCGAACAAGCTTGCTATAAGCTCATTCGACAATAAGTGATTTAATTGGAAATGATTATTTTTTGGGTGAGTGTGTAAGCCTTGCCTTTTAATTCAATTAAATAGGGTCCCGCTCCTATATTTGAAATATTAACTGGAACAGAATGCTGGCCTGCTGGCCAAAATTGAGCATCCGAAATAGCCATGATTTTTTTTCCAAACATATCGAGCAAATTCAATTGTAATCGTTCCCTTTGTGTTAAAGTAAATGAAACAGTAAACGAGTTTTTTGCGGGATTTGGAACAGGGGGATGGAACAAATTATTTGTCGGGGATACCATCGTTTGAGTGGAGGTGTTCATGTCCAGTACATTCATATTAATATTCTCATCTCCCTCTTCATATGGTATAAAGTACAGGCCCACCAAAAGCATTTCATCTTCGGTGCCTTCACCCCAGCTCACATTAATTGGCGGATTGGAAGGATTCGCCGGATTATCAAGGGTGTTATCATAAGAGGCGACGGTATACCAGGTAGAATTGGCAGGAATTTTTATCATGTTTTGAAAAGTGTATGAGCCTTGCCAGTTAAAATCCCATTCCGGTATTTTTATTAAATTGATAGTATCGTTTTGGGGAGTAACAGCAAAAATCTCGTAATCTTTTCCTAAATAATGAGAATGTGGCTCAATACTGATTAAACTGATATCATAATCAATGCCCGGGGTCCAGGAATCATCTTCATAAAGACTTTCCGCTACAAAGGTTTTTTCTTCATTGGGCGGAATTTCAAAATCGGAAAAACCTCCCGGTAAATTAAAAGGTGTAACAGAAGCGATTCGAACTTCTCTCGTAATCGGATCATCAGCTTTTTTAAAGAAAATATTAACACTGGACTGGTCGGTTTCATCTGTTGGTAAAGGGGCATAATGTACCTGAATCAATAAATCAGCTCCTGCCGGAATAACCTCTCCTATGCCTTCAGGGTATACCAAAGGCGAAGTGCCCGGTACATAGCCCCAGGTCGAATAAACAGCTTCATCGACTCCGAAATCACCAAAAGAATAATAGCCGTATTCCGGAGTTGCAGCATCTTTTGCAGCGGCTTCTCCGCTTATATCATAGGCAATGAGTACATGATGAACCGCTCTTTTATTCCCCGGACGAAACTCAATAGCAGCTATTTCCTTATCTTCTGTAAATCCGGTTGGCAATACGAAGACCTGGTAATCATCCTGATTATTTCCTGCTATCGTATGTGCCTCTTCCATGGTCAAAACCAAATCCGGTGTTCCAATCTGAGAACCTGTAGGGAAGCTGGGAAGCGGAGGTTCTAAATCAGGATCGCCCTGTGGTGTTCCGGCATCTACCCAATCAGCTATCATTTGAATTTGCTCATCAGTCAATGACCTTTCAAAGAGGAAATGGCTATAGCTTACATCCGGAGAGAAAGGGGGCATATATTTAATTTCGGTAACATACTGAATCATGGGCCCCCAGGAAGCTACTTCCTGGTAATTGGTTAATGGGATCGGACCAACCTCGCCTTCTCTGTGGCAAGAGGTACAATTTTCATAAATAATCGGTGCAATGTGTTCACTAAAATTGACTTGCGCCCAACCCGTTGCAGTTGAGCCAACTATCAGTAAAAAACTAATGGTAATAAGTTTTTTCATTTGTGCATCATTTAAGTTGAATTAGGAGAATTAAGAGATGCTGCCTTAGCATCTCTAAGTACAAAAAGACATTCTCAAAAGTATGGGAAAAGGCAGCGCTAAAGGGAAATACTCATTCAGATGCAGGGAATCACCTATGAATGGTTTACATTAAAGGATAAAAGAAGGTGGCGATTGGAATAAACAGCAGTATTGTGGCGATTAACTACTTTATTCAGCAGTAAACCTTGTTTTCTATTCTAAACTTCCTCCAATCTTTCTTTTATTTCCTTTAGTCTCAACCAGTTTTGATAGAACAGGGGTAAATTAATCACATTTTCCATATACTGAAAAACGTACATTATCAATGAAAATAAAGCACCATATTTTACAATGCCGTCACTTACAGAAATAATTATTGAGGCGACAAGGAAGGCAATCATGACCATCCAGGAAATAGAAAAATTAATGGCTTCCAAATCAGATAATTTGATGTTCCATTTCATCATTTCTTTTAAATGAAGATTCAATTCTTGTTCATCATTTTTTGAGATGACATCTACTTGCTTTTCAAATTCATCATTAGATAATTTGTTGAGTTTGATAGTTTTCGAGCTGGTCAACCAGTATATCAAAAAAATTATAATGGTAACAATCAAACTGCCATAGAAGACATTAAGGTTTAGCGTGGCAATAATCGCGATTACTCCAATCAGTCCGATAATATTGCTTATCAATTCGGGCAGTGCATTTTCCAGAAATTCAATAAACTCCCTAAGCATGCCCAGGCGAGCAGACTTTTTAGAGGAAACATTGTCTTCCATTTTAGAAATGGCGCTTGTGCCAATACTTTGATAGATTTTGGCATAAAAGCGGGAATCAAATACCCGTCTTCCAACCCCCACCAGGAGGGCGGCTACACCAAGTAAGCCTAACTGTATGGCTCCATAATGGCTTCCATTAATGGCGCTATCAATGGCATAGCCAATGAACAAAGGAAACAAAATGGCAAGCGCAGCTTCTAATAAAATTAAGAAAAGGGTGAAGCCGAGTTTTAGGCTATATTTTTTAAAAACAGCTTTTAGTTTCATCTGTTTTGATTATTTATTTTCTGGTTTCCAGCCCGGTGGCTTTACTATATAGTTCCATGCTTCTTTTAAACTTTTGGCTTTTCGTATATCCCTGAAAATGTCAATGTATTCTACTAAATGTACTTTGATAGGATTGATGGTATTAATGGGTTTGGTAATTCCGTAGGTAGGTTTATGCATTTCCTCCTGATAAGTGCCAAACATCCTGTCCCATATAGAGAATAGGGCACCAAAGTTTTTATCGAGATACATTTTATCCGTACCATGATGTACCCGGTGTTGGGATGGGGTCATGAATATTTTTTCAAACCAACCTAATTTGCCAATAATTTCTGTGTGCAGCCAAAATTGGTAAGACAATACCAAAAAGAAACAAAGCAAGACGATGTAGGAGTGAAAGCCAATAATAACTAAGGGAAGATAAAACACCCAGGTGATGAAACTGTCTATAAATGAAACCCGCATGGCCGTGGTATAATTGTAAATCGGTGAACTGTGGTGAATGCTGTGATAGCTCCACAAAATCCTTACTTTATGCTCTATTACATGCTCCCAGTAGTAGATTAAATCTACCAAAATGAGGCAGATTAATGTTGTCCAGATATTCACAGGAATCTGCCAGGGGATATACTCACCAACGAAAATAAATGCCCCTGCAAATATTAAGGTGGATGTTTTTTCCAAGAGTTGGGCAATAATGAAAACACCGAAACTGGCCCACATTTCTCCTAGCCGCCATTTGTTGATTTTTCTCTTATACAATTCATAAAAGAACTCAACAACAGCCAGAATCAGAGCGAAGCCTAGCATGATATAGATAATCAGACCTATATTATCTTCCATTTGTTTTACTATTTCTTCCATACTTTATTTTTTATTGGTAATTACTTAGCACTTCTGAGAATGGCCTCCTGCAAGGCAAAGAAGAAAACATACGGGCTTTTTGGATTCGTTTAAAAATTCTTTTTATAAAACTGGTTTCCAAATATCAGAATCCCAAACACCCCAATATTTGAAACTCACTTTTAATTCGTTCTTGTTGATTGATTTTAGTGTAGATTGGTAAGTTGAAGTTTCTCCCTTTTCGATATAATCAAATTTTCCGCTCCATTCATTCCCATTTTTTTTAAAATTCTTAAACCAAACGTACTCATTGAAATATTTAAAGATGTCTTCACTCGACAGGTCTTCAATTTTTTCAATCTCGTATTCCTTTAATTCTTTTTCAAGTGAAAATTCTTCCCCTTCACCTTTGTAATAATACACTAATCCAAATAGATCCCCTTTGTGCTTAAAAAAATAACATTTGGTAATGCCTTCTTCATCTTCGTTATGCCATTTTCCAATGATGTCTGTTGCGCTTTGTGCGCTTAAAGAACTTATTATAAAAAATGAAAGGAAAAAGAAACTTAATTTTAGATACTTCATAATTATTTTTTTTGAATTGATACTCCAAAATTATTGGATTGATATTAATAAAATCGAGATACTCATTCAATTGCGATAACTGACCTACAGATGGTAGCTATTCCCTTGTGAGGGAACATTTGCAGTCAATTACTAAATCCCAAACAGGCTTTCACTTAAATATTATGCTTCCTTTTTCTTCTTTTTATTGCCAAGAATAAAAAACAATGAAGGAATAAGATATAGTGTCAGAATAGTTGAAGTGATCATCCCGCCGATCGTTACAATTGCCATAGGTGTTCTATATTCTGCTCCTGCATCTCCAAAGCCCAAAGCGTTGGGCAACATACCTACGATGATAGCGACAGTCGTCATGATCACGGTCTTCATTTTTCTTTTTCCTGCCAATAGGGTAGCCTCTCGCTTCTGCATACCCTTTTGCTTCAACTGCTCGGTGTAATCATGTATCAAAATATCATCATTGACTACTAAACCGAGCAAGGTCACAATGGCCATGATGGACATAATATTCATAGTATGCCCCCCGAAATACATGAAAAGAAAAACTCCGATCATTGCCATTGGCACAGTAGTGAAAATTATAATGGGCTGCCATACATTTTCCAAGAGGGAAGATAAGAGCATGTACATCAACAACAGGGCAATAGCAAAGGTGATTATCATATCCCTGGTCGTTTCCTGTAACTCTTTGATATTACCGGCCCATTTGAAAGAAACGGAAGGAGGCAAATTGATATCGGCAATGGCTTGTTCGATCTTTCCCGTTACATCGCCCGTGACTACATTAGGTGCAGGATTGGCAGAAAACTCAATTGTTTTTTCTTTGTCCAAATGAAGGATTTGTGCCTGGGAAGTTCTATAACTTACATCCATTAATTGTTCTACCAGAAAAACACCTGCTGAAGTGAAGACAGGTAGTTGCTTTATCTTTTCTATGGAGTTAACCTGATTGCCTACATAACTCATTGTGATATCATATTCCCTTCCTTTTTCCTTCAATACAGATGCCTTAATGCCTTTCACTGAACTTCGTATAATACTGGCCAAGTCGTAAGCACTTAAACCCAACTCTGCCAGTTCTCTTTTTTTGGGCTCCAGGCTGATAACAGGATTCCCTTTGCGATAACTCGATTGATAATTCAGTAAACCATCAATCTCCGATAGCTTTTCCTGGACCATTTCATTGGCTGTAATCAATTCATCAGACTTATCGGATTGTAATGCAAATTCAATGGGAGCACCTGAATCGGAATCTGAGGTGGAGACATTGGCTTTGATTTCGGGAATCGCTTCCAGTTCTTTTGAAAGCATTTCTGCAAAAGCAACATTTGAAATATTCCTTTCCCTTTTAGGGTTTAGTTTTAAAGAAGCACTGGCTAAATTGCTTCCGGAGCTGGTACCATCTTTTGAACCCAGAATACTCAACATAGCAATTACTTCCTGATGAGCACTTACTTTTTCTTCCACCAATTTGAGCATTTCCCCGGTGCTTGCAAGTGTACTGCCGGATGGCATTTCCATTTCAATGTTTACATTGCCATTATCTTCTTGCGGTTCCATCTCAATTCCTATCTCAGGTAAAAGGCTTGCGGTCATAACAAAAACGACGAACATGCTTAGGAATAAAAAGACAGGGTATCTTTTTTTGGAAATCAACTTAGCGAGGGAGCTCTCATATAACACTTCCAATCGTTCAAAAAATCGAGCCATGACCCTCGACAACCAGGATGGCTTGTTTTCTTTTTTCAACAAGATACTGGTCAGCATCGGGGTCAAGGTAAAAGATACAATGAGCGAAAAAATGGTGGCTGCAGAAATGGTCAGGGCATATTCTTTAAAAAAGGCACCCGTTAAAGAAGTCATGGCAGCAATTGGGAGGAAGACCACTAGATTTGTTCCTGTTGAAGCAATAACCGCCATCATCACTTCCCTTGTACCCTGAACGGCTGCTTTTTTAAGCTCCATTCCATCTTTCCGCAAGCGAATAATATTTTCGATGACCACTATTGAATTGGAAATTAATGCACCGATGGCTACCGAAAAACTCATCAGCGTCATCATATTCAATGAACCATCAAATAGCCGGATGGCCATAAAAGTCCCGATCAGGGAAACGGGTACCGTAATACTTACAATGAGCGTGGTACGAATATCATTTAAAAAAAAGAACAGAATAATTCCAGTGAAAAGGATACCTAAAATGACATTCATCAAGGCATCATCCACAGCGCTTTGGGTATATTCGGAATTGTCAAAAGGGATATTAATGCTGACCCCTTCGGGTAATTCCGCTTGTAGTTCGGGAATTAAAGCTTTGACTTCTTTGGTCACTTTAACCTCATTGGCTTTTGATTTTTTCAAGATCCCAATGCTTACGATATTGTCGTATTTTTTTTGATTGGCAACATCGAAAAACAGGGCTCCGGATTGGATGCTCTTGACCGTATCTACCACTTGCGCAAAATCGCTGATCCGACGGATACCGCTTATAGTAGGTACATAGGTTTCCCGAATATCATCAATGGACCTGAATTGCTGTTCTGTTTCTACTTTGAAAGTTCGATGCCGATTACTGAACTTACCTCCTGACAACTTAACATTGCTCAGGTCCAGGTAAGCGGACAAATCAGTTAAATTGCTTTGTACTTCATACATCGTACGCTTATCTGCCAATATCCTGATTTCCCGAATTTCACCACCCTCTATATCGATTTTGGAAACCCCATCAATTTGCAAAAGACGATCTTTTATTTTCTGCTCCACTTGATCATATAACTCGCTGCTGGGCAAGTTTCCTGAAACCACCAAATCCAAAATGGGGTAGTCCGTAAAACTAAAGGCCTGAACAAGAGGTCTTTCAACTTCTTTGGGAAGATATGGGATAACAAGATCGAGTTTGGACTTTACTTCTTCCAATGCCTTGTCCAGGTTTTTGGAGAGGTCAAATTCAACCACAACAGCAGAAACATCCGGCATGGAAAATGACCTTATTTGTTTTAGCCCTCCCAGGGTAGTAACTTCTTTTTCGATCTTATCCGTAATCTCGCTTTCAATTTCTTCCGGTGTTGCACCATAATGTACAGTGGTGATAGTCAGCGCCGGATATTTAACATCCGGCATCAGATTAACTGCCAAACGGGTATAGGCAAGCAATCCAAAAATGACCAGAGCCAAAAACAACATCGAAGTGGTGACGGGACGATTGACCGCAAATTCTGTAATCTTCATGCCTGTGATTTTTAAATTTTGCTATTGGATTATTTCAATGGCAGTGTTGTTTTTCAACTTATTCATCCCCACTGTAATTAGTTCATCGCCTTTTTGAAGACCTTCTTTTACAACTACATCCAGGTCTATCCTTTGGGCAATTTGTATTTTTTGTTTTATCGCTTTTCCTTCCTGGACGGTATAGACGTAATAGGACTTTCCTTGCTGGGTCAGGGTTTCTTCAGGTATGACCAGAACATTTTTAAGTGTTTCTTTTAACAACCTTAATTCAACCGTACTGCCTACTAAGAGTTGTTGAGCCGATTGATCAAATGTGGCTACTACTCTTATTGCTTTTCTCATGGGGTCTACCTGTGTGGCTTTTTCAGATATTCTACCGCTAATGCTTTGTTGCCCATCAAGGATTTCGATGACTTTTCCAATTGTAATCGCATTAAAATCTTTTGGTAATACAAAAAACTCTACTTCGGTTTTAGCAGTCTTGGCAATCGTGAACAGGGGCATTCCATAGGCCAATTGCTGTCCTTCCTCAATATGCACTTCCGTCAGTATCCCACTAAAAGGTGCTTTAACCGTATGTATTTTTTCTACCCCTAAGCGCAGTTGTTCAATGCTGTTTTCTGTTACTTTTATCTGGTTTTCCAGTTCTTCAACCGATACTCGATTGACTGCACCTTTTTCAAACAGCTTTTTTTGTCTTTGATAATTGACCTTTAATTCGCTGAGGGAAATTTGTGCTTGCTCAATTTGTTTGTTTTCAATGGCAATATTATCGTCTTTTCGGGGATAGCTTAATAAGGTTTGTCCTGCTCTGATACTTTGTCCTGCTTTAAGTCGAAGTTTTTTGGCCTCACCAGTCGTCTCAGCAAGCAAGGTAACACTTTGGTTAAATTTCACTTCTCCAAAATAAGTGCTATAAATCGGAATATCTTTGGTTTCCACCTTCGTGGATTTTACCTTAATCACTGGTTCCTCTTTTGTTATAACAGCATTTGTTTCTGAACTATAACCGCAAGCAAGGAATAAAGAGCTGCTTATTAAAAGGACTATGAATAATTTGATTGATTTCATTTTATTTATTTTTAAGGTGGCTTTTTATTTGCTACCAAGTATTCTTTCCATTTGTAATCGGGCGATTCGCAATTCCAGGTGGGCAGTCAATAATCGCATCTTACTTCCGGTTAGTCCAAGTCGAATTTCTTTAAGTTCCAAAGGTGTAATAAGGCCCTGCTTTATCCCTTCTTCTGCAATTTCCAGTTCCCTTTCACTTAATTGAATGACTTCCTTTTCCTCTTTTATCTTTTGTAAAGCGTTTTGAAAATTCAGCTTTGCATTTCTTAGCTCTTTTTTTAAGGATAGTTCCTTTTGCTGGATTTCGAGTTGGGTACTTTCTTTATTGATTATATCTTTTTGAATTTGAGCTTTTGTTGCTCCTCCCGTATAAAAAGGCATTTGAATACCAATTTGCCCATAAATCAAATTGATATTATTGTCAAAAGATAAATCATCATCCTGTGAGCTCAGATTATAGCCCAGGTTTACTTTGATGATAGGGTATTTTGCAGTTTTTGAAATCTTTATTTGTTGATCTGCAATGGATAATCTTTGATGAAGAATTTTTAATTGAGGATTATTCAATAAATTGGTATCGGCAAGAAAATAAGAAGCCATTTCGCTATCGGAAATGGATATCTTACCTTCCGGTTCCAATGGGTGGTCAAGTGGCAGGCTTGCTAAATCCTTTAATTCATTCAACAGTATTTCATAGGTGTTTCGGGCCGATTCAAGCTGGGGAATAGTTCTTTTATAAAAGGATTCGGATTGACGTACTTGTAATTCACTCGCATAGCCTTCATCAAATAGATCGCTCATCTGCTGCCATTGTGCCTGGGCCAGGGATTGATTCTCTTCCAGTACTTTAAGGCTTTCCCGTGTAAGAATGGCCTGCCAAAATAACTGTGCGCCCTGATGGACCATTTCTTTGGAAAGATCATCGTGGGAAAGTTTAGAGAGTTCTTTGGCAAGTATAGCCAGTTGATAGGTGGCCTTTGCTGTCGGGGCATAAAGTGATTGACTGGCAATGACATCCAGTGTCAGGTTATTATTAAAATTTGTTCTGAATCTGTCACCAAATAATGCAGCTGTTTCTTCATCATTAATAAACAGGTAGCTTCTGGTGAAATCTCTTTGATAGTTGAAATCGGCTCCAAGGGAAGGCAATAATGCAGCTTTAGCCAAAGCAATATCTTGTTTGGAAGACCGGATTTGATGCTCACTTTGGTTGAGAATGATATTACCCTTTTTTATCAGATCAAGGTATTCATCCAAATTTTGACCATTTGATAAATTGGCAAGGACAAGAAAAAGAAACAGAATAGGGAATTTTAAAAGAACATCCCAATATTTGATTCGCATAGTTATTTTATATTTTGAATAATTTCTATGGTTCAACTTTCTTCTACTCAATTGTAAAATCCTGCGTCAAAAATAAGAGCCTGAATTTCAGGTATTTGGAATATTCATTAGATGGAAAAAGATGACCTTTCAATGGTTAATAATGCCCGATGAGCAGTAATTTTGTATCTTACAAATACCATTCATGGGAATAGAAAAACCATCCATGGGTTGTACTATACACTTCAATGATTATTTGATTTAGCACTGTCTTTTTTAGATAGATTGAACAAATTTTCAGCATTTCACCCAGCTAGAGTCATTTTATGAAATACTTTGAAGGATACAATCGAACAACATTTGCAGGTTTTTGGGGACTGGTCTTTATAGCTACCGTATTTTCTTTTTTTGCAGAGGATGGAGTTCCTTTGGGGCAATCTCTTATCGGGAGTGGTCTTATAACAGCCGTATTATGTGGCATTGCGTACGTATATATTCAATACTTCATCCCCTTGTTTAGAAAAAAGCAATGGTTGTTAATTGGATTGGCTACTGTAGTTCTTTTTACAATCAGTTTGGTGGCGGAATACATTGTAGTAAATTGGTTGTATGGCGGTATTTTAGATTATTATCCCCTCTGGCAATTCATTCTTTCCTGTCTTCCGGTCAATCTGTTTTTAATAGTTGTTAGCGTATTATTATTTCTCTATGGCAAAGGGTGGATGAAAGCTGTTCAGGATAAAGCAGATTTAAGGAGCGAAAAGCTTTCTACGGAATTAAACCTGCTCAAGGCTCAAATCAATCCCCACTTTTTATTCAATACCTTAAATAATATTTATTACTATGCCAGTACTCAGCATCCCGATACTCCGGAGATGATTGAAAAGCTTTCCAATATACTTCGATATATCGTTTATGATTGTAAGGCAGAAAGGACGCTCTTGAAAAGGGAAATTGAAAGTTTGGAGAATTTGTTTAGTCTTTATCAAATGAAAAATGATGAACAAAAATCTATTACTTTTGAAAAATCAAATTTTAACAGCAATCTGCAAGTAGCTCCTTTGGTATTATTAAACTTACTGGAAAATGCGTTTAAACATAGCGATGCCTTATTAAATGAGGAAGGTTTTATCAAGGTAAATGCCAATGTAGATGAAGAAGATATTTTACATTTTCAAATATCCAATAGTGTAAAAAAAAGCCATAGTAAGAAAAATCAAAGTGGAATTGGTCAGAACAATATTCGAAAACAGCTAGACTTGATTTATAAAGATAAATACGATTTAAAAACTGAATTATCTGAAGGGGTGTTCAACCTTAATCTCGAAATTCAATTAGACACAAAAGACGGATGATCAAATATAGAACACTAATAGTTGATGATGAAAAGCCCGCTCGTGAATTGCTTAAATTGCATACGGCCAAGGTCAATGACCTGGAGCTAATCGGGACTTGCTCCAACGCCATTGAAGCAAAAAAAATGTTATCTGAAAATGCAGTTGATATTTTGTTATTGGATGTTCAGATGAATGAAATTACGGGCCTGGATTTATTGAGGATGCTGAAAGTGCAGCCCGCTACGATTTTAACTACTGCTTATTCAGAATTTGCTTTGGAAGGTTATGAGCTGGATGTAATTGATTATTTGGTTAAACCCATTTCCTTTCAACGATTTTTCAAGTCCATTTCCAAAGCTATGGAATTTGTTAAAGCAAGAAAAATGCTTTCGGATTCTGATCCTCTGCCTGTTTCTGCTCCAGCCAACCATATTTTTATCAAGGTTGAAAACAGACTGGTAAAAATAGAACTTGATAATTTGCTCTACCTGGAAAGTTATGGGGAATATGTAAAGTTTCATACTCCTGACAAAATGTATATGACCTTGAAGACCTTGACTTCTTTTGAAGAAAGTTTGCCGAAAGACTTTTTTTACAGGCTTCATCGCTCTTATATGGTCAATCTCAATAAGATAGAAGTCATTGAAGACGGTTCGGTTAAGATCGGGGAAAAATGGATTCCAATAAGCCGTAAGTTAAAGGAGGATTTTATGAAATTAATGAAGAAGCGCGGGGTTGTCTGAGACTCTGATAAGCTGCCAAAAAATGTAAAGATTATTCTTTTGGAACATCTGATCAAAAGATTTTCTTTATCAATCAATTAAAGAAACTTGGCCCTAACATTTTATGTTTTTGATAGAAAATACCTTATTTTCGCAGCCGAATTTGTACTTTTTCTAACCTGCTAATTAAAACTTCAAAGGAAGTTGAAGACTTGAGGAGCAGAAAGGACATTAAATAGTTAGAAAATAGCAAATAACAGAATATACAAGAGACTGTAGCTCAGTTGGTTTAGAGCATTACCTTGACAGGGTAGGGGTCGGGGGTTCGAATCCCTCCAGTCTCACAATTTTGCCTCTCAAATCTATATACCTGATCAAAAAGAGCTTTTCTACATTTCCAGTTTTTTAAAGATAATATCCACCCTTCGATTCATTAGTTTCCCCTCCCAGGTATTATTATCATAAACGGGACTATTTTCACCAAAATCTTTCTCAAATATAGCTTCTGGAGCGATGCCAAAATTTTTGATTTTTATAATCACCATATCCGTACGCATATCGGAAAGCCACTGATTGTACTCGATACTCCCGATATTATCGGTATGACCGTGTACATACACTTCATAAAGTTCCGGATTTTCAATACTGTTGATTAGCTTTTGCAGGGCCGCTGCCTGTTCATAATCCACATAATAACTTCCGCCGCCGAAAAAAATGCTTTTAGTAATGAGGGGCTCATTGATTTTTTGCGACCAGATGGCATTCTGAAAAGAGAAGAAAATCAAGGCAGGAAGCAGGTATTTCATAACCAAAGGCATTTTTCAAATATCAGGAAACTCGTACCTGAACTTAAAAAGAACCATAACAAGAATCAAGTTCAGCACTCCAAAAGTTATTTTGGACGACCAAAATAATGCACTAATTGCATGTTGTACTCAATATCTATCCTTTTTTAACGATCATTCTTTTAAAAAATCGTTAAAGTCGGGGTAATTCATAGGGGTAAGTTAAAGTTTTTCAAATCTACATACTGAAATGTGGCGCAATTTTCGTTTATGAAATATTGTGATTTTTTTAAATCTGTTGGAGAACATCCCCTCCAGTCATTAAAATTCTCTAGACAATGAAATCAATCAAATTCTTTATCCCGATTTTAAGCCTAATCGTGCTTTTTACTGCCTGTAAAAAAGACGATGTTGTACCGTTTGAGCAGACACCCGATCAGGATTTGATCATCACCATTCAAGAGCAATATGTTAACCCACCTTCGAGAGTTTCCGTTTTTTTTAAGGTGGAGACCAGAGAAGGAGCACCTGTAGCCGGATTGACAGAAGATAACTTTACAATTTACGAGAAAGGGCGTAACGATGATGTGGAAAAACTACTTAGCCAGGATGAAACCACCCGGTTACTATCCGATAATAGCCAGCTTTTCGAATACAGAACAATGCTTTTACTGGATTTGAGTGGAAGTGTGTTGAATAATAGCCTTTCTGAGTTAAAAGAAGCTTCCATTGCTTTTATCAGTGATGTATTTGCAACAGAATCTAACACGACTAACACTGTAGGTATTTGGTGGTTTGATGGTCAGGATCTTATTCACCCTCTGATTGACTTTACCGATGATCAGGAAGCATTGCGTTCGGCGATCAACAACATTTCGCCTGCAATTTCTGATGATAGCTCTACGGACTTGTTTGGTGCGGTTATAAAAAGTGCTGCTTTGGCAGAAAATAAACTTCAGTTGGCGCAGAATCAGGGAATTTTAAGTGCTTTCTCCATTATTATGTTTACAGATGGAACGGACCAGGCGGCACGTTATAGTAAGGTAGACGCCTTTAGTGCAGTGGAAAATGCTTCAGAAGGAATCAATTTCTATACGATTGGTCTGGGGGCGGAAATCGATGAAGCCGTACTAAACAGGATTGGAAAAACCAGCTCTGTTTTCGCGAACGACACTCAGGCTTTAACCGAAAAGTTTGAAGAAGTGGCAAATCTCATTGCCGATGAAGCCAATGCCTACTATTTATTTGAATATTGTACGCCAAAGAGAGATGGTTCGGGGATGAATGATTTGCATATTGTAGCGAAAAAAGAGGATAAGGAAGGCCGTAAGATCACCAGTTTTGATGCTACAGGTTTTACCAATGATTGTGACCTGGATTAATATTTAAGCCAAGTTGTGATGAATGAGAGGCAATAAAGAGAGATTTGATAGAAGTCTTTGATTTTGGAATAAAATTAAAAGCATTTGCTCTCTGGAAGAATGAATCGCAACTCGAATTATTAAATTGTAAATACGATCTATATAGCGGTTTGACATTTTGCCAAACCGCTTTTTTTATCGCTCAATATTTTGCCTTCTTATAAAAAAGCCTAAATTTGCGAACCGAAAAAAGATAATCAATGTTTGTGATCTAATGATCCAATTTAAAAATTGGATGACTAATATTGAAAATCGAAAGCGGGGTGTAGCGCAGTCCGGTAGCGCACTTGGCTGGGGGTCAAGTGGTCGCAGGTTCAAATCCTGTCACCCCGACTAAAATAAATTAAAAACGTCTGTAAGCAATTGATTTACAGGCGTTTTGTTTTTAATGACAAATTATGTATTCATTGGTTTGTAATTTGTGATTGGGTGAAGCTATAGAATACATAATTAGCATGGCAGATTTTGATGACTTGTTTAAAGATGTAGAGGCGAATTGTAATATCTGCCAAATTATCTCCATACAACTAAGTTAACCGATCATTGTTTTATTAGAATTAAAAAATACGCATTTCTCGACATCCAAAAGCTCTTACAATGCCCGAATTACCCGAGGTAAATACCTTCCAGCGATATTTCGATGAGACTTCCTTGCAACAGCGAATTGCCGAAGTGCAGGTACACGATGCAAAGATCATTCATAATGTGAGTGGAGCTGCTTTTATTGATTTATTGACCGGTCGCACTTTCGTTGGTTCCTACCGGAGAGGAAAGTATCTTTTTGCTGAATTGGATAATCAGCATTATTTATTAATGCATTTTGGAATGACTGGTGACCTAGCCTATTATCAGGAAGAAGAGGATCGTCCCAGGCATGAACGCTTTACTTTTCATTTTGAGAATGGTTTTCGCCTGGGCTTTGACTGCCCGCGCAAATTTGCTAAGATCAGGTATATAGAAGACCTCGATGCTTATATTCGTGAAATTGGTATTGGTGAAGATGCTCAGCGCATTAGCGAATCGGACTTTCTGGAAAAGATGAAGGGCAGGAAAGTTTCGATTAAAGGTTTTTTATTGAATCAGTCGAATCTCGCGGGAGTGGGGAATCTCTATGCAGACGAGATTTGCTACCGGACAAAGGTTCATCCGGCTTCAATAGCAGATAAAATTCCTTTGAAAAAACGAAAGGAGATTTTTACCACTATGCAGAAAATCCTGAAAATGGCTGTCAGTAAGAATGTATATTATAAAGAATATCCCGATGACTGGCTCTGGCAATGGCGTAAGGAAGGTACGAAAGCACCAAATGGTAAGGGACTTGTTCAACAAGCGAAGATTGCTGGGAGAACTACCTATTTTTGCACGCAGTGGCAGAAAGAGTATCGGTAGAAAGGTGCCTAAACACCTTTCTATTTAAAAAAACATCAGCTATTTTAATTTCCTGTTGTATCAATAACAATAATCTCTGCATGCTTACTGTCTTTTGATCGACCTATGATGTTTTTTATTTTTTCTTATTGAAGTTTGGTACTTGCTTTTGAACCTGTTTCAATTTCATAAGGTTTTTAATTTTCAATGTGATATAAAAAAGTTCATGCTTTCACTGCTTGGTAATTTAAAGCATGTCTTCATCAACAATTATAATATTATTATCAGCTGCATCGGAGCTATCTTTTGAACCGCCTTTAATTTTTACTAATTGATTTTTGTGAAGTGGTTCTACTTGTTTTTGAATCTGTTTTAGTTTCATAAGATTTTTATTTTTTAATGTGAAATAAATAAGAAACAAAAAGGCAATTTTGTGAGTCAGGTAATAAGTTAAAAAACTTCGTCAGTGTCAACATTTATGATATTATTATCAGCTGCATCAGAGCTATCTTTTGAACCTCCTTTAATTTTTACTAATTGATTTTTGTGGAGTGGTTCTACTTGTTTTTAAATGTGTTTTAGTTGCATAAGATTTTTATTTTTTAATGTGATATAAAGAAGATTTTACAGACTGGTTAATAAGTTTTAAATTTCGTCCATGTCAACGATTATAATATCATTATCTGCCGTATCTGTATTATCTTTAGTCCCACCTTTAATTTTTGCTAATTGACTCTTATCAATGCTTTGTACTTGTTTTTGAATGTGTTCTAGTTGCATACCTTTTGATTTAACAATGAAAAATAGCGAGCCCTTGATCATTAAGCAGTATAATAAAATACAATGCATTCAAACGATAAGGTTCGAAGTACAAAATCAAATAGTCTTTTCATTTGAAACTATATCAAATGAGAAATAAAATAACTAAGCCAGATAGTATTAATACCTTTTGATACAAAAAGGTAACATTAGAACGAGCCTTAATTTTTGTTAAAATGCAATAGCTTAGAATACCAATCAAAGAAATCAATCCAGACTCCCGGCCAATTTCACATTGATGAAATTATTGCCTGTATGTATTAAGAGCTTATAAGAATTGCAATAATCGTTTCACAGCACACGCGTTTGTATTTTGTTATAGGTCGCTTTGCTATCTGGAAAACAGCTTTAAAAGAGGCACTTCGCCTAATCAATTCTAATCTGTCGGGATAGTTCTGAAACGAATCTCCAAATATGCCCTTAATATATAAAAGTATATTTATCTTACTTTATGCAATGCTTTATACCATATTCCAAAAACAACTTTAGAATGAAATACTGGAAACTCATTGTTTCCGGATTTAATTTCAAAGCGGTTTTTAAATTGCAAATACGGTGTTCTTTTAAGATAAATGCCAACTGTACGACAACATAAAATGTTATTAATGCAATTGTTACCAACCCGGGGGCATAAATGGTTCGTTAGTTTAATAAACCATTTATCTGTTTTCAACAGTTTCACCCTAAATTTCAAAAATTATGAAAACAATTTTACCCTTCTTCTTTTGTTTTTTTATTTCGATTTGTTTGTTAAAAAGCCAGGATATAAATCTCAATTTTCCTTATGTCAATGGACAAGTTCATGCTTTAGCGAGTAAAGGAGATACCTTATTTATTGGCGGAAATTTTATTGAAGTAGCTGAAATACCCAGATCGAATCTGGCCGCTATTGATCTGAATACCGGTGCGCTTTTGGACTGGAATCCACCGATAGTTATAGATGGAATGGTCGATCGCATAACGGTACATAACAATACTGTTTTTGTTTGTGGTACATTTGAATTTCTCAATCGAAATACTCTAGCAGCTTTTAGTGCTATCGACGGAAGTATACTGACCTGGAACCCTGATATTATCTTTCCGTTTATCCCACCCGATTTTCAGACTGGAAGAGTAACGGGGGTAGAGGTTTATAACGATAATATTTACATTGGTGGATATTTTACTTCTGTAAATGGGGAGACTCGTTCAAACCTGGCAGCATTGGATATGGAAGGAAATCTACTCGCCTGGAATCCGACAACGGATATTCCTGTTGAGCGTTTGTCGAAAAAGGATAACCGCTTATACATTGCAGGGCCTTTTACGGAAGTGAATGGACAAGAACGTATATCCTTTGCTTCTTTTGATTTGGATACTGGGAATCTAATGCCCTGGAATCCTATGGTGGATGATCCTGGGAACAGCAATGCAAATGCCTTTCCTGATGGAAATCACGTATATATTTCCGGTATTTTTTTCACCGTGGAGGGAGAGACGAGAGAGATGGCAGCCAAAGTGGATACAGATCAGGGAGATTTATTAGCCTGGTCAGTGAGTTTTGCTAATAATGCTATACCTATAGTAACTTCTTTTGCAAGCTGGGACGATCGTTTATATATGGGTGGTGCTTATGCCTTGAATGCTCCGGGAAACCCCATGAACCTGACAGCTGTAGATCCGGAAACCGGAGATTATGATAACTGGTCCGTTTTCGTTGACAATCAGGTGAACGCCCTGCTGGTAGCGAATAATAAATTGATCGTTGGGGGCAATTTTGCAAATATTGATACTACTGACAAGAGAGGGCTTGCAGTTTTTGATCTTGACATAGTTAATGCGGTAGAGGAACCGGAAGCTTTGGGTATTTCTGTTTTCCCGAATCCGACGGCGAATGATCTGAACATCCAACTCGGAACAGAATCGGTACATTCCATTGAGATTTATAATATGCAGGGGAGCTTATTAAAAAATGCAAGAGTAGACAATTATTCTATCAATCAAACTTTTAACGTTTCAGATTTACCTTCCGGGGTGTACAACCTGGTTTTTCGAAAAGAAAATAATGAATTACTAAGTCGAGAATTATTTGTTGTTACAAAACGATAAAATATGAAACATCCCGAATTTTCGAAAAGGAAATTCGGGATGTTTTATATTATTTTTCTTGGTGATACATACAAGATTAAGGGATTAAGGAAATCTTTACTGTTTTCTGACTATCGCCTGCTTTGAAATTCAAAAAGTATAAGCCAGAAGCCAGAGGTAGATTACCCAGTGAAATTTGTTCCCGGTACTCACCTGCTCCCAGTCTTCCCTGTACTTCATCAAAGAGCGCAATTTGCGCTCCGGTAATGGAATGCAGGCTAAGTTGAATCTCCATCGCTTCTTTCAATTCGAAAACGACGTTTAGATGATTATTCGTTACCGTTGGGAAAGCACTAAAGGCGAAATCGCTATCGGGCTGACTGCTTGAAGTGGGGAGCGCAAAATGCGCGATTAAAGTATCTGCCTCAGTCAGCGTAATACGCGCTCTACGGCTTTGAGCATCGGGAAATATGGTATTACCGGATTTACTCTCCCAATGAGAAAATTCATATTCATCAATAAATGATCTCGCTTTTATTAGATTTTCCATACCTCCGAAGTAATTGCCGCTCCAGGGAAATTCTTCAATATCCAAAGTATTCAGGTCAATTTCTCCAACTCCGATACCTGCTGGCTCAACCATTAGAGTAAGCTGATAAGGACCAGTAAGGTCAAAGCAATTGACCATCCCGTCATCCAGTAAGGTACAGCGCTCAGATATGAATGCTTTTAGGTCCTCTACATTACTTTGCCACTCTTGCATGCTCCCTCCCCAACGGGCGATTTGTCGGGGCATTTCGGGTTCAATTACCGCGAGCATATTGTCTAAAGTATTCAACATGTTTTCACAAGTATAAACAGTATTCATCAAATCAGCTTGCCGGGAGTAATAGAGTTGACGAAACGCTTCGTTTTCTTCCTGTAGTTTCAAAAATATCTTTTCGTGTTTTCCAACGTTTGGCCCAGTCCAGCCATTATCAAAAAAATCATCCATAAAATCACTGATATCATCAATATCACAAGGCTCGGCATCCGGATCGGTATTCGGGACCCCGGAATAGTTAATGTAATAATCAAAAGTAGCATCATTATCCCATAGGATATAGCCCCATTTTTTGTGATCGCCATCGGGATCGAGTCCGCGCCACCAGCCGGTATTATAATTAAGCCAGTCCGAAGCTACGGAGTTGAGATTGGCGATCATATAATCAATCAGGCTCAGTACCTGCAAATTGTCTTTGACGATTTGATAATTACTGGAATCAGACATGTCATTTTCTAAAATGAAATCTCTAAGTACCGCCCAGTCATCAAAAGAAGCTTGGCCACCATATTCGGCTTCTGTATTTCCCCAGGTAGATAAAAATTGAATATCAAATTTGTCATGACCATAGTATTCTTTGATATAATCATGATCAGCCGGACGTTCGCGTAAACCATATACGCCCCAGTATTGTCCATTTAGAAAGACGATGACCCTTTCTACTGCGCGGACATCCAGTTTCATTCCTCCCTCCTGGGCTAAAGTATGTACATACTCATCTCTGATATGCGCACTTCCCTGATGTGCATTATCATTGACCGCCGGATAATTATCATCTCCCGAGGCTCTGAAAATAATACGCTGGTATTCATCCCGGTCTGAATAGCTAAAAAGTTTTTCGGGGATTGCATTATTATACCCCATTTCATCTCTGGAGACCCAATCCAGACTTCGGTGTGGAAGGGCCCAGGAATCCTGACCGTGTCTATTGAGCCCTCCGTAAGAAGTAGCTGTACGGACACCGTTTTCATCAAAATATTCAATCGAACCCTCGGGAAGAATAGTTCCGGTTCCATTGGCAAGCATAATAACGGAATCCGCAGCTACGGAAAATACAGCAAGGCTAAAAGACTCGTCGATGAAATAAGTGTTGAAATCTATTTTGCCCGGAAGGATCAAAGGATCATTACTAAAAGCACGCGCTTTTAAGACGCTGGTTTCATTGATAAGGACCGGCGAAGCATAAATTGGTGATGTTTCCGTAGGCAAAGTACCGTCAAGTGTATAACGTACTACTGCATTGGGCTCGGTGGAACTAATACTAACCGTTTGACTTTCGGAATAAAAACCTCCCGTCAGGCTGATCGTTGGAGCTACCGTATAACGACTGTACTGAGGACTGGAATTATTGGAATAGCCCGGTGTTGGCTCGGTGCATACCATCCAGATACTATTGCCATCCGTTGTACGACATCTGGAATGATGCAGGCCGGTAATAGCGAGCGGGAATACTTCTTGAATATTGCCCTGGGGATTACTCAAAACCAAATATTCATTATTCTTTGTTTGAGACAGTTTGAAGTTGGTATGCATTCCGTTGATCATAGCCGTGTCTCTGCCGCTTAACCAGAATAACATATAATCATTGGCAGCGATGTTTGTTCCGGTTGGAATTTCCCATTTGGTCGGATTGTCTTGCTTATCGGAAAGATACCAGCCACCGATATCAACGGCCTGATTTGAATTGTTATATAGCTCTACCCAGTCCTCATTTTTATTAAAATTATCGTAATAAGCTCGCATATTGGTAGCAGAGTATTCGTTAATCACTACCTGCGCATTAGTAGAAAGGAATGTATACAGAAAAAGTATAAAAAGTAAAGTACATCTAAGTCTCATAAGCAGTAAATCTGTTTTTAATGACTTGAATCTAATGTTTTAAAGTGAAGAATGCGTCTACGGGATCAGTATTCTTAAGTGGGTTCAATAGTCAGGTTTTAAGCATGAGGTTTATCTAGACCTATTGCCTGAAATCATAAGGATAATGCACCTTAATTGATTAAGGCGATCCTTAAACTTTGTTATACAATCAGTAACATGACCACAATTAATTCGCTCTTGCAATTCTAAATATACGTTTAGCAAATCATTTTATCCTCTTTTATTACAATTTTGTCATTTGTTTAGCAGCTGAAAAAAAGCCCTAACGCAAAATAACGTCACAGAATTAGTGAATTCTGCCTTATATCAGATTATTAATTCCCGGAACTTTTCCTTTTTTTTGTATAAAATTGATTTCAAAACATTCTAAGATCATCTTTATGAATTGCTCACGGTTATTAAGCACTATTTTTATCTGTTTTTTAGGTAGCCTTTGTCAGGCTCAGTTTGTCAATTTTGAAGAAACCTGGAAGGAATTTCTTACAGATACAAAAACCTCCAACATTAGTAAATTGACCAAACCCTCAAAAGAAACACCGGTCGATTATGTAAAATGGTGTTTGATGTACGGTTATGTTGATTTTTGTGCCAACGATATAGGCTCTGCGGAAAAATTAATGCGAGAAATTAAGAAAACCGGCGAGAGTGTTTATGCCAAGATTCCGGATTTCAAAACTCGTTATGATGATCTGGAAAGTAAAATTGATGCCTATCACGAAACAGAAAGACTTTGGCAGAAATTTCTTAAATACGAAAGTGTCACACTGGAGGACCTCGAAAAGAATGCTGTTGCAAAAACAGTTTGCGAAAAAGGTACACTGGCCAAACATTTTTATATGCTGGCACATATTCATTATTGTGCCGGGGATATTGGCAGTGCAAAAGACAATTTTGAAAATCGCGTACTTAAACTGGCCGAACGTACTTCACTTAAAGTAGAAGATGTACAAGGACTTAAAGAAAGAGTAGCCAGCACTAAACAATTATTTATCGATCTGCCTAAACTCGGGAAAGCCTGGAAGGAATATACCAATACAGATAAATCACCAGGTTTTAAGCCGGAATTACCTTTGATTAAATGTAATGCGATTCCGAATATGAAAGCTCACATGCTTCGGGCAGCAGTTGATATCTGTAAGTTTGGGGCCGAAAATTTAGCCGAGATTCAAAAGCTACAAAGAGATAATCAACAAAGTGTTCCTAAGGATTTGCAAGAGAAAATCGACTGGCTGGAATCGGAAGTGGGGCGTTATAATGGAGATATAGCGAAACTGGATAAATCCTGGAAAGAGTTTGTTTCTACAGACACCTTATTGGGAGCTTTAGACTTCATGTCGGAATATTGTGAAAAAGAAGCACAAATCAGGGCGCTGACAATGTATGGAACGGTTAAAGCATGTACCGATGGTCAAAAGATGTTGGATAGCATCGCTTCAATACAGACTACTTTCAAACCTCATTTGGACGCAACAACCAAAGACAAGATTAAAAAACTGGAAGCAAAACTTAAGCAGTACGAAGCAGACCGGGAAGCACTGGATTTGCTCTGGGCAGAATTTATCGTAGAAAATGATACGCTGTTGCATCCCTTTGAAACGGCGACTTACTATTGTGATAAAATTACTCAGGTCAAATCCTGGACGATTAAGGGGATGATGGATGAATGTAACAAAGGACAACAATACCTCGATGCGATCAATGCTTTGAAAAAAGAACATAGTCTCGAATTTGATGAAGAACTGGCCTGTCGGGTTCTTCGCTTGCAAATTGAAGTTTGGGATTGCCGTTATTGGGAGCTGGTATTGCAGGCACGTAAAGAGACACATGCTGAACGGGAACGCTTTGGCCCGGCATCCGCCAAAATTATGCAGGATGATCTGAATAGTGAACAACAACCCTGCGAAACAACTGTACTTTATGATTCCCTCGGGAACATTGGGATACAATATATTATTTCTACTTATCTCTGTCAGGATATTGACCTGGCTAAAATGGGCGATCCGGAATATTATAAAAAAATTGCGGCTTGGGTCGATACGGAGGTGCTAAGTAAATACTGTGAAGCAAATATGCGTTGTAAAGAAGATTTTTTCATCTATCTGGAAGGACATACGGATGGACATGCTTTTAAAGGTGCGCGTTATAAAAACTCTCTGGAGATTCCCGAAGGCACGCCCTTTACTCATTATTCCGAGGTAGATACTGAAGAAAAAACTACTAAACGGGAAATCACCAATTCCTTGCGAAGTAATATGGAACTGGGTATTGCCCGCGCCTGGACGGTCAAGCAACAATTGGACTTCATGGGGGTTCCCATTCGAATTGGTGCTTATGAGCATCCGGCTTCCGAAAAAGGCGGAGAGTTTCGCAAAGTGGATATCGAATTAAATATAACCAATCTCTTGCTCGATTTTTACGAAAAACGTTTGCAGGAGTTATTGGATCGTTCCGGGATCGGTGCAAGGCCAGAAGGTTGTTAGACAAACAGAATGCTGACAATAGCAATAAAAAAGTATCAAGGTCAGATTTTTATTTTGACGCTTGATACTTATACTTGTGCTGGACTTTAATTTACTTCATGTTAATCATTAGAAAGAATAATTCGAGATGAGAAAAAGTATCCTGATCTTAATATATCTTGTTTTAAGCAACATATCATTCGGACAAGATTCTGATAAGGGATTGAAAATGATTTCCGACTATTCTTCTGAAAATCAGGAAATAAGGGATATTCTTCAATTTGAAGAGATTGAATATTTGAAAATAAAATTTATCGGACAGGAACTAAAAGACAAGAGCTATAAAATTACCGTAAAAGAAATTTGGGATGGAAAAACTCTTCGGGACACAACGGTTTTTGATAGTAAGTCAATCGGAATTGAACAATTTGAGAACGTAAATGACACCATTTTAGATTTAAAAGTAATCTCAAAACTGACTCACAAAAATAAATTGAAGATGACTTTTAAATTTCCTCGCTTTTCAATTACCAAAGAATTTGATGCAATAGATACAGATGAATATAGCTTGAGAAATATCGCTGAAGAGAGTAAGATGAAAATCGGATATAATGAGAAGTTTTATCTGTTGGCTTATATTTTACCCTATGAAAGAGAAGATGGTTCCAAATCCTGGTGTCAGGTTGGAACGAGTGGAAAAGACATTGAGAATTGGGGTGAGAAATTTGGGATTAAACATTATTTGCTTTTTGAAATGTTATTTGAATAATAATTGCTTAGAACAAGGTAAGTGATGGTCATGCCGCATATGCATGACTACTCTAAAAAGTTTTTATTTTTTAATTTCCAGACTTTCCAGCCAGTTAAATATAGCATCTCGGATTTCCCCTTCTTCAAAAATCCAAAAGCCCGCATCGAGATGTGTTCCGTTTTCAATAGTATAAAAAGTAAAAGCTTCTGTACCTCTTTTTTTTATAAAAGAAAGTGAACTGTTATAATTGACTAGACCATCTTTAGTTCCATGAAGCAGGAATGTTGCCTGTTGATCCGTTGGCTCTAGATAATTGACCGGATTATTTCTTTGAAAAAGCGCTTGTTTTCGCCTACCGACTAGCTTCCAGATTACCGGGGTAGGAGTCATTTCCCTGAGATCGAGTGGAGGACCAAGTAATAGTATTCCCGCTAATTTTTCTCTGGGGAGTTCCAGTGATTTAAAATGCGTTTTATTATAACAAAGCAGCGCTGCCAGATGTGCACCGGAAGACAGTCCTGCAATGATCAGTCTTTTATTTTGCCAGGACTTTTCCTTGATAATATCAATAGTAGTCTTCAGAGCCAGTCGAATATCTTTCTGCATATCATCTGCATTGAAAAAGGGGAGTCTGCGATAGGTTGGCATGATAACCGCGTAACCAAGGTCAACAAAAAGTTGAGCATTACAACGAAACATCATGGGATTTCCAAAAGTCCAGCCCCCTCCGTGGAAGTAAATGATTACTTCCTCTTTGCTAACTTTTTTACCTTTTGGCAAAAACAGATAAAGGTATTGTCTGCGATGCGCACCAAATTGGTATTTATGCATGATCATCTCATTTCGTTTGGCCGTTTGGGCTTTGTAATTATAATAGGGCAGGCGAATGATTTCATGCAGATTTGTACCTTTCGGAGCTAGAAGCAAGAGCAAAAAACAGGCAAGGATGAGGAAAATAAAGATCATATGGCAAAGATATATTTATACCCAGTCCTTTCCTATTACAATGAGGAAGTTTTAAAATGACCTTTTATTACACTATAGGCTGATAATTTTTGAACAAAGAAGGCACTGAGAAAACATAAAGTCTTAGATAGGGATAAAAACCGGACAGCTGTAGAGTCAAAATCAAAGCTTGTTTTATAGTATTACAGAATACAGAGCTTTTAAAGCTGTCAGGATGTTATCAAAAAAAATGACCCGCTATTAGCGAGCCATTTGATTATCTAATACTTGGATGCCGTTTAGAGCCTCTTAATTTTTACAAATTAATTTTCTCAACCCTTTTAATCAGTTTTTGAGTTTCCAGTTCAATCTGAACAATATAGACTCCGGCTGGCCATTCGGAAGTTGAGATACTTTCTCCTTCGATAACCCGGTCAATAACCAGCATAGACTGACCTAAAGTATTATAAATTTCGATACTTTTAATATGCTCTCCAGTTTGATTGTCTATATAGATCAAGTCGCTGGTAGGGTTAGGGAAAATACCAATGGCTTCCGCTAATGGCTCTGGCCGTAGAGGAGTTATCAAATCCAGTGTTTCAACAGGCGTATATAATGGTACTACTGTTTCGTCATAACGGATGGCTTTGATGCGATGGACTTCAACCTCTACTTCAGAGTGCCCAAGAATATCATCAATAATTCCGATGAAATTTCCGATCGTTCCAAAGCCTTCGACATTGTTCTGATCAGTACGGGTAATTGCTACTTCAATCCTGCCTTCGGAAGCAAATTCCCGATCAAGATGTATAAGGTTGGTTCCATCTTGTCCCATCCAGCTATCTCCCAATTCAATACTTACTTGTGATTCATCCATTATTTCGGTATCAAAGGAGATCGTAAATGCAAGACCGTAAATTTCCTCAATAGGGATAGCTTCTGTCCCCAGGATGATTGGGGCGCTAAATGGCTGACCAACCTGAATATCCCCTGCTTCCGGCAGATCGACGAAGAAAGGTGGGTCATTCGGTGTTCCTTCGATTTGTACAAAAATCGGAATCGGGCCGTGATCAAGATTATAATTTTCCAAAATAGCTACTCTGTCTACCTCATCTACAATACCATCTCCATCACAGTCTGCATGTTTATAATTTGTTTCTTCATCGGCAAAGAAGTCGTCCCAATCCTCTACCGGCATAGCATCCCAATCTATATTACTCATAGCCCTTGCGGTGCCTTGAGTTCCGAAGGCAATTCCGACATGTAGCAGATCAAAATTATTGGCAATATTATCAAAATTAGCATCACCTGGCCATACATCGGGGATTAGGTTCTCTACGTTGAAACATACATTATCTATTTGTAATTCGATACCGCCAATATAAAAGTTCTCGATTATACCACTCAGGGTCAAAATACCTTCCTCCGGATCACCACTATCCAATTGGATACTTGCATTTACAGTAGGTGTAAGTGCAAAGGTCGTATCGTTCAATGGAAATATATAGGTCAGTGGTACCTGATCATTGGCTGAAAGTGCAAATGGAATTCCGCAGTTATGAAAAGGGAAAGTGACCTGCGTCGGGTTTTGACTTAATTGTGAGAAGTCAAACCTTAGACCATTAAACATAAACAGACGATTATCACTTGCCGCATCAAAAGGACTACAAATATCCTGATCGGTGGCAAACATATAATTGTAATTCAAATTACCAAGTGGATCGATTAAACCTTCCAGTGTGACCAGGACTTCATTTTCAATCATTAGCAGATCACCAGGCTCACTATTGCTCCCCCCGTAATTGATACCGTTTGTCAATCCTTCGAATTGAATGCAGGTAGAAGCAGCTGGTTCGCAGTCAGGTGCTTCAAAACCTACATCATTAAGGCAGTTTTCGTTTTCTTGATCGATAAACAGGAATCCAAAATTTTGTCCATTACCTTCGAATGGGCCAAGTGTGATGGGTAAATCCGCATAAGCGAAAGTACCGAAGAAATTGTTGGCATCCTCAACGGTAAAAGAATCACTGGTATTATTATAATTGAAATCAAAATCCACGAGGAACGTATTCCCATCACAATCGTGAGGCTCAGCGATAATATCATAGATTTCACAATCATTAGTACAGTCTGGTACTAAAAATTCAGTATCGGTACAACAATTAGGATTATCATTGATACAAACAGCGAGTACATCTACGGGAGCTCCGGTAGGTACATAACCCTGATGCAAAACGGGAAGCTGGCTGAGCATATAAGTAGCAATGATATTGCCGCTGCCATCAAAGACATCGAAGAAATCATTGCCAGGGTTGGCGTAATTG
>JANQLV010000078.1 GCA_028280415.1 Saprospiraceae bacterium | reverse complement strand
CGCTCTTATTGAAGGGAACCTGAAAAATCTGGATGGATTCAGACAGGCCTTAAAAGAAGTTGGGCTGGATCTGGTAAAAAGTAAGAAAGAGATGAAAGTAATTGTTATCAGGGATCCCCAAAATTAAGTTATAAACTATAAAAATTAAAAGCTAATAATTAAAATATGAAAACAATATTAACAATTTTGACAGTCATTTGGTTTTATACTCTGCCACAGGCACAACCAGGCTTAGGAGATAAAACCGGACCAAATGATTTTTCCGAGATTATCAATGCCAATATTCCTGGTGCTCCCCAATTGGGCAGGCCTATGTTAGTAATGGGAGATAGCCAACCGGTGGTTGCCAAGGGGTTTGGAATTGCTGCTCCTGCCTATTGGGATTGGGATAATGATGGTAAGAAAGACCTTTTGATCGGCGAATTCCTCAGTGGTCTTGAAAATGGGCCTCATGTAGGCAATTTTATGCGGGTTTATAAAAATATCGGAGATAATACCAATCCTAAATTTACTGATAGGTTTAATTATGCCAGGCCTTCCTATACTCAACATAATAATGGCACGCCCTTGTCTGCCAGACATAGCTGATGCATGGGTTTTACTCCACAGTTTGTGGATCTGGATAAAGATGGCCGAATGGATATCATTACAGGTCAATATAGCGGGCATGTTACCTGGTTTCGTGGAATTGAAGGTGGATTTGATGACGGCCAACTCCTTGAGCAAGAGGGGAACCCTGATTCTATTGATATTAGATTTTCGAGTAGTGATGATGTCAGGAGCCAATTTTACTGGCTGTATTCAGCCGCCAATTTTGGAGATTTTGATGATGATGGTCTGTTAGATATGATTGTAGGAGGTATTTCGTTTTTACGAATAAGCAGGAATATAGGTACCAAAGCTCAGCCTAAATTTGCTCACCGGGAATTATTACTCGATATAAATGACAAGCCTTTGAAAATTGTAAAATCTGAAAAAAATCCGCAGGCTTTCTTCTCTGTTTTGGTCTCGCCTTTAGTTGTAGATTGGGATCAGGATGGCATACTGGATTTGCTGGCGACCAACCGTTATACCGAAAAAGGCCTGCCGGCTGTGACTTTTTTCCGGGGTGTTAAAACGGTCAAAGGGCATCGCTTTGAACCGGGTATTCCCTTGTTTAGGAGTAAGGATGGTACTAAAGTGCTTCCGGGAAGATATCCTCATATCAACGTATGCGATTGGAATGATGATGGTGTCAACGATCTATTGATTGGTACCAGTGTGGTCACACTGCATGACGACGTATTTAACGGTTACCTTTCCTGGAACTGGGAAAGAGAAACCGGTTTAGGGTCAAATGATCCGGGCAATTCAAAAGATTATAAACGAAGTCAAGATAATGCAGTACGAGAATATTTAGAAAGAAAAACAGTAAAAGAAAAAATTCCTGCAGAAGATTACCGAACCCTTCGCCATCGGGGCTATGTATATGTAATGCTAGGTGAAAAAGAAAACTGAAAGACAAAAAGATGAGAAAAGCAACTAGCACAAGTTGTAACAATGCAACAATAAAACCTATGATTTATAAAAAACGACACTACCGGCTATCCATAGTATTTATGCTCTGGCTATTCCTTATCATTATCAATCCTGCTTGGGCACAAAAGGAATCAGAAAGGCCTCTGGTTAGCTATATGGTTCAAGTACCTGACACCGTGAATCGCGGAAATCAATTTCAACTTTGCATTGTCTTTGATATCGCAGAATCCTGGTACATCTATGCTCCCACAGGTAATAATGCAGCCCAGGGCATGGTAGAAGCAAAGATCGGCTTTAAACTACCTAAAGGGATCACAACAGTAAGTGAATTTAAATGGCCGAAACCACATTTCAAAGGGTCGTATGAAGTCTATGAAGGCAAGGGCATAAAAATAAGCAGCGCATTAAATACAAGCACTGACTTAAAAGCGGGACATTATGAAATTAAAGTTAAAATTCGTTATCAAACATGTACGGAAAATATGTGCTTGCAACCGATAAAAGAAGAGTTTAACATTAAAATTTACATCAAATAATGATTTAAGCAAATCAGTACAAATCGCATATCTAATATCGCTACATCAACAATTGTAAAAGGGCTATCCCGTTCGGCTGAGGCTCTGCCTGAGTCGAATATATCTAAACAGGCTTTGCCTGTCTGTAAAAAAGATTTTAAATAACTAACTAATGATAATAGATATTTTTTTTAAAAAAAAATGCACGGATAAACAGGGCAAAACTTTTTGGCTATACAATTCGGGGCGCGACTCTAAGTCGCACCCCGAATAACAAACAATCCCTCCTTAATTAAAATTGATTCCTGCCTGCGGCAGGCAGGCATATTTTCCCCGGAATCTGTGCCAGCAGGCTTGTCCGCTAAGGTGGATTCCGGGGTTTTGTTCTCCTTCTGGAAGTTTTAGGAACACACCCTAGCCTGATAGGGTTTCAATATCAGCCCCATATCATATATCAGAAATTGTACATCATATACCGTACATTTTCATGTCCGATTTCTGATTTCTGATGTGCTATGTACGATATCTGTCTTACTTCAAATGCTTCCTCAAAAAAACAAAAGCCTTTCCAATTTGATTTTCTACGGTTTTAACCGAGATATTGAAGTGTGCAGCAATTTCTTTATACCGGTACCCTTCATACTTATTTAAAAGAAATATCTCTTTACACCTGTCGGGCAATTGATCGATAGCTGATTTCAATTTCCCCAGGCGTTGTTCCAAAAAAGATTGCTCTTCTTCAATCACCTCCTGCAATAAATCGAAACGGATCTCTTCCAATTTCTCGTTAATCCGTTGGTTTTTGCGATAATGATCAATAAATGTAAAATAAGCCGATTTATACAAAAAAGGTTTTAAGGATGTATTTGTTGCTAGTTTTTCCCTGTTCGTCCATAATTTAATCAGCACTTCCTGTGTAATGTCTTCAGCCAGCAATTTATTATTAGTATAGTTCAATAGGTATTTACACAGGCTGTTATAAAAAGCAATGTAAATTTTCTGATATGCTTTTTGATTGCCCTTTTTAAGCAGCAATACTAATTTCTTATTTTGGGATGAAGACAGTGTCATCAAATATATTTATTGCAAATAAAAAACTTAAAAATCCATGAGGGTTTTGTAAAAGTTTTTCGTTAAAGGTAAAAGAAAAATAATATTATCATAAAGATGTCCGAAAAAATTATAGATAACTTAATCATAAATTATCTCAACAATGAGGCTACGGATGATGAAAAGGAACAATTAGTGAAATGCCTGGAAAATCCCGATCACAAAAAACAATTTAAAGAATTTTTGGCCTTACATTATTTAAGCCACCAAAATACTCCCGGTATTAGTCATGAAAAAGCCTTAAAAGAAGCCTTACAGCACATCCGGCAGGATCAACAAACCAGAAAAATATCCATTTCAAGCTACCTCAAATATGCAGCCATTTTCATTGTACTTTTGGGTATCGGATATGTATACCAAAGCGGGTTTCTCACGTCGCGCAAACAAAGCCTGGTGATTCCCGACGAAAGCATCACCTTACAATTAAGCAATGGTAACATTGAGATCATCAGTCAAAACGGATCCACACAGATCATGGATGCACAGGGCAATCTCGCGGGAATTCAAAAAGAGAACCAATTGGTATATACCAATGCGATCGAAAAACAAACGCTCGAGTACAATACACTAACCGTGCCTTATGGTAAATATTTTGAAATTCAATTATCCGATGGCACCCATGTACATTTAAATGCAGGCTCTTCTTTAAAATACCCGCTTACATTTATTGAAGATGAAAACCGACAGGTATTTTTAAATGGTGAGGCTTATTTTAAGGTAGCTGAAGATACCAAACATCCCTTTATTGTCAATGCCAATGAAATTGATATACGGGTACTTGGAACCCAGTTTAATGTATCCGCTTATCCGGAAGACGATGCCATCAATACGGTATTGGTAGAAGGCTCCGTAAGCATTTATCATAAAGACGAAGCCTACCATCCTGAAACGGCAAACCTTTTAAAACCGGGCTTTAAGGCCGCGTGGGAGAAAGGAAGCCGGCAAATCACCATTGAAGAAACCGACACCGCATTGTACACCGCGTGGATACATGGTAAAATCGTATTCAGGCATATGTCTTTTACAAACATCCTGAAAAAACTGGAACGCCATTACAATGTTGTGATTATTAATAATAACGAGGCATTGGGCAACCAATACTTTGCCGCCAGTTTTGATGTAGAGACCATTGAGCAGGTACTCCAATCATTTAATGAAAACCATGCGATAAAATATACCATTAAGGATAATCAAATAATTATTAACTAACATATAAAAAATAAACGCCTATGGACAAGAGATAAAAAATACCCTCAAAATTATTGTAGATCCCGATGATCATCGGGATTAGTTCGACTACTCATTTTGATTTCGCCTTTGGCTTATCAAAGTGAAGTCTCACTAAAAAACCGGAAGACCTCGAACATCTCCCGGTTATAAAAAAATGATTAACACAAGTATTAATCACATAACGTAAAACAAAAATATGAAAAAAGTATTTAAGTTAAGAAAGTACGCTTTCTTTCCATGTAAATTTGATTTGAAGATGAAAATCGTAAGCCTTTTACTCATTGTCTCTTTTGTTCAGCTTCAGGCCAGTTCTTATGGGCAGAAAACGAAACTGACCCTGAATCTTGAGAACATAAGTGTTGAAGATGCATTAAATAAAATTGAAGCACTGACCGAATTCAAATTTCTTTATAATTATAGTGAAGTAGATTATGAAAAAATAGTATCGATAAAGGCTGAAAATGAATCATTGATTACTGTTTTAGAAAAACTGTTTGCAAACAGCAATACTTCGTTTAAAATTTTCGATAAACAAATCATTCTAATACCAGAAACTGCCAGGCCGAATGAAGCCGAAGAGCAACAATCTGAAGTATCCCCGATAACTATTAAGGGTAAGGTAACCGACAAAGAAGGCAAGCCTTTACCCAGTGCCACTGTCCTCATTAAAGGTACCTTCAAAGGGATTACCACCGATCTGGAAGGGAATTATACCATTACTGTTCCTGATTCGGAGACGGTGCTGGTTTTTTCCTATGTAGGCTTTGCAAAAAAGGAAGTGAAGGTCGGTAATAAAGTTACCATTAATGTTATCCTGGAACAGGCTGCGATGGAGTTGGAGGGAGTAACTATTAATGCCGGCTATTATAGGGTAAAACGAAAAGAAGCCACCGGAAGTATCTCTAAAGTAGCTGCCAAAGAAATAGAGCAGCAGTCGGTTACCAACCCTTTACAGGCTTTGCAGGGAAGGATGCCCGGAGTCTATATTCAGCAAACAACAGGAACACCCGGAGCACCTGTCAATATTGAAATCCGCGGGCGTAACAGCATTCGAAAATATAATGCTTATTATGGGGGGGAAGATCCCAATGCCCCATTGTACATTGTGAATGGTGTGCCTTTCTCTTTTGAAACATTATCTTCTAGAACTACCAATAGCACGGTTTTCTCTGGAGGGCCTAGTAGTCCCTTAATGGCTATCAACACTGCGGATATTGAAAGCATTGAAATCTTAAAAGATGCAGATGCTACTGCTATCTATGGTTCCAGGGGGGCAAACGGAGTGGTGCTGATCACAACTAAAAAGGGTAAAGCCGGAAAAACAAAACTGGACATCGATATCTCTAGTTCCATAGGAAAGGTAGGGAATAAAGTAGAATTATTAAATACGCAGCAATACCTGGAAATGCGGAACGAAGCTTTTGCCAATGATGGGGCAACACCCGGCCCCGGCGATTATGATGTCAACGGTACTTGGGATCCAAATCGCTATACGGACTGGCAGAAAGAATTATTAGGGGGTAGTTCACATATTACCAATGCACAGGTATCCCTTTCAGGGGGCAATACCAATACCACCTTTTTGCTAAGCGGAACTTTTAGAAGGCAGACCAGTATTTTCCCAGGGGATCATAAAT
>JANQLV010000070.1 GCA_028280415.1 Saprospiraceae bacterium | reverse complement strand
TCTATCTAATGAGGAACTAGCATCCAGGCCCGCTAACATTGAAATATCTCCTAATCCTATGATTGATGAAGCGATAATGTATTTTAATGAATTAGAAGAAAATATTAGCTATGTAGAAGTTTATACAATGGATGGGAAAAAAGTTCGGGCATATGATCAGCCCACTGGCAATTCATTGACGATTCAAAGAACCAATCTGAGTCCCGGTATATATTTTTATAAATTATTAACTAAGGATTTTCAAATCCATAGTGGTAGACTTATAATACAATAATTTTAATTATCTCTGTGAACCCCGCATTGTTTCTATTTTCGGACAGAACAATTTAGAAGCAGGCGGGGAACACCTGATTTGATCATTAATATCCATACTTTTTCCTTTCTTTATACTTTTTTTATTTACAAAAGGAGTTACTTCTTAGATTTGAAATGAATTTACCGGATGGAGGGCAAGCAATAATTCTTTTATTTATAAAATGACAAAGCAGATAATCCTTGAGTAATCCAGTGTTTTATTGAGTGACAAATAGTTGAAGAAGAGAGGGACCTTGGAAGCTTGATATATCCAGGGCCGTGATTTATATCATGGTAGAAAAAAGGAGGCAAGACATCAGTCTAAAACCTCCCATTTAATTTTACTAACCCTTATTAATATTATATTTTTTCTTCTACCAATTCGGTTGAATGTGCAAAATCCCATTCTCCGCGAATTACTCTGGTGACATAACAATTATCCGCTTCCTTGATTAACTTCGCTTTTTGTTCTTCGGTGATATCTCCTTCGATCTTAATAATCGTCTCTACCCGGGTACTCATTTTTCCACCAGCTTCTCGGCTTACGACCTGAGAGAGCTCCGCATCTACATCCCCGATCTCCCAGCCCTTGCGTCGAGCCACATTGCGCACCGTCGCCACTTTACACATTGCAATTCCTGCAAGTACGAGTTCGGTAGGAGCTAAGCCTAAATCTGTGCCCTTGGAAGGAACGGGCTCGTCTCCTATAATACTATGTTTTCCATTCGAAATGATCGATTGATACCCTGTAGGTATATTTTTGATTTTTATATTGGTTGCCATGATAGTTAGTTGATTGAAATAACTTAAAAAGGAAAGAAAGCAGTAAAATAACTAAGGGGACTACTTTCTTCCTGATTTATTAAGTTATGCTGTTATTAATTGATTCAAATTATTTGTGATACTCGACTTTGGTTGAAGTCCAACCTGTCGCCCGGCTAATTCTCCATTTTTAAAATATAAAAGAGAAGGGATACTTCTTACACCAAACTGTGCAGATAGTTCCGGGTCCTGGTCAATGTTTATTTTCACGATTTTTGCTTTGCCTTCAAACTCCTCTGACAAAACCTCTAATTGTGGTGTAAGTACTTTGCATGGACCGCACCATTCAGCGTAAAAATCAATCAATACAACATCGTTTCCCTGAACTGTGCTTTTGAAATTTTCTTTATTGATTTGTTGTAACATGATATCTGGTTGTAGTTGTTAAAAAATATTTTTATTCCCGAATACATTACAAATATGCAATACAAAATCAGGCTTGGGGTAGGCAGAAATTCCCCAGGTGTTAGCTTTTTTTCCCCTCCTGTGAGAACCTCGAAAGTCGAACCTCGAAAATCGAAATACGATTTTATCCGTACAAGTAGCTAATACAGTTGTCAACCGAAGAAACGGGAAGGGTATCGAGCAGACAAAGGGAATATAAATTTGTGTTTTCTTTATGCTTATTTGCTATTTCATTTTACTTTTGGCAGTACTACTAAAAACTTTAACCATGAGAATATTGCTGACTTTATTTGTTATTTCATCACTGGCTTGTACAAGATTGGCTACCAAAGATAAAAGCACGGAACAAAGAATCATTGATGAAACCATTGAAGCTCACGGAGGGAAGCGATACGAAAAGGCCCATTATTCTTTCACTTTCAGGAATAAAAATTATTCTTTCAAACACGATGAAGGTAGATATGCCTATACTTTCGACCACAGCAAAAATGATCGTGCTGTGCATTATTACCTGGACAATGAGCAGTTCATTTATACCGTAAACGGAGATACACTAGACTTAAGTACAAAGGATCAGACCCGTTATGGCAACAGCCTGAATTCTGTTATTTATTTTGCACTGCTCCCCTATCGGCTAAATGATCAAGCAGTAAAAAAATCCTACAAAGGCCTTACAAAAATCAAGGGCCAGGCTTATCATGCTATTGAGGTTCGATTTTCGGAAGAAAAAGGAGGAACTGATCATGAGGATGTTTATCTCTACTGGGTCAATGAGCAAACTAAAACGATGGATTATCTGGCCTATAATTTTCATGTCAATGGAGGTGGCGTCAGATTCAGAAAAGCTTTTAATTCGAGAGTAGTGGATGGTATCCGTTTTCAGGATTATGAAAATTACAGCGCCGATTTTAACACCCCTTTAGAAAAGCTGCCGGATATGTTTGAGCAAGGAGCATTGAAGTTGTTGTCGAAAATTGAACTGGAAGCTATTAAAAGGATAAAGTAGTAAAAAATAATTAACTAAGAATCTGTTGGCCATTAGGAGTTTGAATCGTAGCAATGAGGCTAATTTCATTTGACTTTTTTATAACGAGATCAATATCCAGTTTCTGTAAAATGGATAAGAGGCGTTCAGGACTTGGGTGAGTAGCTTCAAAGCTAATCAATTTACAGGAAGCTTTAAGGCTGACACCAGGATGTTCAGAGCTCTTCCAATCTATAAAAAATGGCAGGATTTCTACTACTGGCCCGGGTAAAGGCAGGGTAAGGGTCCATTCCAGGAGACTGTTATCGCTTAATCTGCGACTGCCCCGGTCAATACTGCCTAATAAGGGAATGCAGGATTTTAGATAATTTGCCTGGTTTTCAATATCATTGGTTTTGGCAGCCCACCGGGTAAGCATTGGTTTTTCGATCAAATCCACTCCCATCCAGCGCGGAGAAGAAATTCTTTTATTATTGGGATCAACAGCTATAATCTCAAAATACTGACGATTACCAAGTCCTATTAAGGCATTATGCGTCCCCTGGTTTTCATGCTTACCTCCATATACCGGTCGAATACCGAATCTTTGTTCGATATCATCCATAGCCATTTCGAGATTCGGAACGGCATAGACCAAGTGATCAAGGTTTTTCATTTTTAAGACGCTGAGGGCTACATAAAATTACTTGCGAATAACAGACAGCTAGATTTCAATATAATAATTTTTTCTTACTAAAATCGTATAAATCCGTGTCTTTCAGTGTTTAGGCCACGCGTTTTCTATATTCCAAAGGAGAAATACCTTCTTTATTTTTAAAAAAACGGCTAAAAGTCTGGACGGAATCGAAGCCTATTTCATAGGCTATTTCTTTAACGGCCATTTCGCTATAGGCCAGTAACCTGCGGGCTTCCAGCAGTATTCGCTCTTGAATAATCTGAAGCGGAGACTTTTGATTTTGTTTTGAAAAGGAATTGGATAAAGTCTTGGGGGATTTATTAAGCAGATCAGCATATTCAGCCACGGAATGCTTGGTTTTGAAATGCATTTCGACCAAAAAATTAAATTCTCTGACAACATCATGAGTTTCTTTATCCAATTGTACCTCTCCCTGTTCTTTTCGCAATCTGGTACATAGAATGATAAATCTTTTAAGCATCATCTGGAGCATCTCGATCTGTAATTTATCTCTGGATTGCATTTCGATCTTAAACATTTTCCAGAGCAGCTCAAACTTTTCAAGTTCATCATCCGGAATATTGACTATCGGCACTTTTGAAGCTCCATAAAAAAGAACACCTTTACAGCCAATTTCATTGTCGTGATCCTTGATACAATAGAACGGGCGATTGAATCGCACCATTCGAAGCATATCTATTTTTTTTATTTCAACATTATGGAACTCCGTTAAAAAAATAAGTTGATCCTTTTTCAAACGATATTCAACTTTATCGATCAACAGCACAGTTTCTCCTTCTGTGTTCCAAAGAATCGAAAGACTGCTTTTGATTTTTTCTTTTAGGATATCGTGATTGTCTGTACCTATATCCTTTAAAATCAAATACTCTTCTGTTATGCCGATAAACTTCATATTGGTTTTACTTATTTTTTATAAAAACACCAAACAATTCATTTCCTAATCTTGGTTTGATTGAATTATAAGCTTTTTTGAAAATATAGACATCAAAGTAAGGTCGCAAATAGGACAAATATTCTTTTTTTGTACCGCCAAAAGGGCGTTTTTCCATATTCCCGGTCAAAGGAAAATCAAACCATAAACCAACTAATTTACCTTTTGGTTTAAGGAGGGAAGCCATTTTTTTAGCATATTGTTGACGGTTTTCAGCCGTTGGAACAAAAGAGCAGAAAAAAGTTTGTTCAAAAATCAAATCGTAATTGCCTTCGTGTTCGAAAAAGTTTTCCTGAATAAGCTGTGACTCTGGAAAATCGGGATTCCGCTCTTTAAAAGCTTCTAAAGGCGCTTTGGCAATATCCAGTATATGAACATTGAGAAAGCCCGACTGATACAGGTATTCTGCTTCGTAAGCATTCCCTGCACCAGGAATCAGAATTTGTAAGGATTTATCATTTAACTGGTCAATGTATTCCTTGATAGGAGTTGAGGGGTAACCAATGTCCCAACCAGTGCGGTTTTCGGCATATCGCAGTGACCAGTAGCTCTCCTGTTCGTTGGTATCTTTGATGTTTGACATGCAGGTGTTTTTAATATTCATCTATACACGCAAGAAATCAATGGACAAACGATCAGGCTCTTGTTTTTAATGCCCCCCGGCCATCGTATTCGTGCTGTCAGTAACTGGATCGGGCTTCTGTTCTTTGACCAGTAGCCAGAGTACACCGGAAATGGCAAGCATGGCTGCACAGATAATAAATATCATTCGCTTGTCTTCCTGTCCCTGGAAAAAGGAGCCCAAACCCGAAGCTATTAACTGAGGTATCACCACCGAAAGGTTAAAAAGCCCCATAAATAATCCGATTTTAGAAATATCAATGACTTCACTCATAATAGCGAAAGGAAGACTTACCACTGATCCCCAGCCAATCCCAATAATAGCCATAAAGGTATAAAGTGCAATATAAGAATTTCCTAAATAAGCCATTAATCCATAACCCAGAGCCATCAAAAATATACAAATCATATGGGTTTTCACCCGGCCTATTTTTCTGGTCATGGGCTCGATAATAAGCATGGGCCCTAAAAAACCTACGGTATTCAGTATTGCGAAAGCAATTCCGATATTCATACCTATCTGATTGCTGGTTTCAGTAGAAATGGACTCCACAGAACCATACCCGTAGATAACTTCCTTTATATAAAAAAAGATATAGACAAACATGGATTGAACACCAATCCAGGTAAACGAATGCGCAATGCAGATTTTTAGAAATTCTGCCAAATCAAACTTTACTTCAGCAGTGACTTTTCCTTCTTCTACTTCCTCGTTATTATTTTTTAGATCTTTTGGTTCCTCAATAAAAAGCAAGGGAACCAGGCCCGCTAATAATACAAAAATACCTCCGGAGTAAATCAAAAAATAATTATTAATCAATGCACCGATTAAATAGGCTACAACACCAAAAAATCCCGAAACCGTTTGCATCATCGTATATCCTTTTGTTCTCTGTTCTCCAGGATTTGTAAGGTCAGAAATTAAAGAACGGGTAGGATTAAAACTGATATTAATTGCCAAATCAAGCGTCAGGGCCACGGTAATTGCCACCCCAATCAAACTGTCTACTCCAAGTGAATCATTAATGACATCGATGTAGGGCAGGGCCAGGATCATTAAACCGGCAATCACACTGCCGATAATGATAAAGGGTCTCCGGCGCCCTCCCCAAAACCAAACATTGTCACTGATTACACCTACCAATATTTGTCCAATGATCCCCGCCGCCGGGCCGGCAATCCAAACCAGTCCTACTTCATGTATATCGAAACCGTACTTCGTATTCAGTATCCAACTGAGTGCGGCAATTTGTACGCAGAGCGCAAATCCCATCGCCGTAGCCGGCATACTCATGATCGCATAAAAGGAATTGCTAAGTTTTTTTTGAATTTCCAGCATGATTAAAGGCTTACAGATGTTAAAAAGGCGATAAAGGTAAATACCGTGTTTAATGGATTTTGAGAATCATGGGCGTTTGAGCTTTTAGATGGATTTCCGTGCCCAGGTTAAAAGACTGATCCGAAAGGATATCTTTAGCTTTCGTCTCCCCATTTATGATTTCTGCAAACCGATCCAGTTTCAATATGGAATCTTCTTTATTTTTATTTAGAATGACCATCACTTTGTCTTTTTCATCGTGGCGGAAAAAAACATAAACTCCATTCTGAGGTAAGAAGTGTATTAGTTTTCCATAATGAATAACTGAGGCTGTTTTACGCCAATTCAAAAGTTTTTTAGTGAAAGCCTGTGCCTCTTTCTGCTGATCCGTGAGGCCTTCTTGGCTAAACACATTGATAGTGTCGCCTTTCCAACCGCCCGGGAAGTCGGAGCGGATAATTCCGTGATCTGTCGAGCCGGGGTTTTTCATCAGTATTTCTGTGCCGTAATAAATTTGCGGGATTCCCCTCACCGTAGCAAAGAAAGCCAGCGCATTTTTATATTTATCAAAATCTTCATTGAGCTGTGTAAAAATACGGCTCATATCGTGATTATCGGGAAAAACGACGAGTTCTTCAGGTTCAGCATAGAGGAAATCCAGTGCGAGCATATTATACACGTTCATCCAGCCGCCCTCCCATGATTCGTCACTATTCAGGGCATTCACTAGCGCTACCTGTAGTGGAAAGTCCATCAGGCTACGCAAATCAGAAGTATAACCATTAGGATTTTGTTTCCCGCGTTGCCAGTAAGCCACAATAGCGGGATTATTATTCCATTCTTCACCTACTACATTAAAATCGGGATATTCCTCTTCTACCCTCCTGGTCCACTCCGTCATATAGTCCATATCCGGATATGGGTACGTATCCATACGAATTCCCGCCAGTCCAAGAAATTCAATCCACCAGATTGCATTCTGGGTCAGGTAATTGGCCATTAAGGGATTGCGTTGATTAAGGTCCGGCATAGTTGGTACAAACCAGCCATCCGTAAAGTTTTTATGATCGGTTTTGGAAACATAAGGGTCCTGGATAACCGATTTACGATGATTGGTATTGGTATATTCCGGCCACTGATTGATCCAGTCCTGCATAGGCAAATCATTCATCCACCAGTGATAAGAACCGCAATGATTGACGATCATATCCATGATCAGTTTAATCCCTTTTTTTCTCGCTTCCCGTGCTAATGCCTGATATTCTTCATTAGTTCCAAATCTTGGATCAACTTTATAAAAATCAGTAGTTGAATAACCGTGATAAGAATATTTGACCATATCATTTTCCAGTACCGGATTGAGCCAAATTGCGGTAAATCCGAGATCAGCAATATAATCCAGGCTTTGAAGAATCCCCTTGATATCTCCACCGTGCCGCCCTCCTTTATTAGACCGGTCGGCCAGCTCTCGCATTCCCTGTACATTATCATTTGCAGGCTCACCATTGACAAAACGGTCCGGAGTTATAAGATAAAGTACATCCGACTGATCGAATGTGCTACGATCTTCAACTTTGCTCTCCCTGGCTTTCAGTTCCCAGTTTTGACTAAAACTTTTTTCACCATTTTTAGAAAAATCAATTCGAACCATACCCGGGCGGGCATCGGCAGCCAGTTCCAGATCAAGGAAAAGATAATTGGGGTTTTCGACCTTAATTATCTGTCGTATTTGCACTCCCGTGTAATCGATTGAAGGATGATAATCCGAAATTAGTTCACCGTGTACCAGTAATTGCACATTCGGATTTTTCATACCAAGCCACCAGTTGGGTGGTTCAAGATGCTGAATTTTGTTTTGAGAGAATGCAGAAAGACAAAAAAAGCTAAGCACAAAGGATAACAAATACTTCATATGAAATGATACTTGAAAATGAATTAGTAATCCTCAGTTGGTAGTAAATGCTTGCCTTATTTCAGATATTGGGAAGCTAAGCTAGTAATTTATACTCAAAATAAAGTGCTTTGAGATTTGATTTTTGTATAAAAAGCAGTAAAACTCCGGTTGAATCTGCCTGGTAAAATTTCTACGTCTTAGGGTGAACTGTTTTAATTAAAAAAGTAACCATTTAGCCAATAGATCAAATATCATTTTTAAGTTGATCCAGAAGCTCCCTTTCTTTCTTGCTAAGACTATCAATCCCCTCCTTCTTGATCTTGTCGAGAAGCTGGTTGAGCGAAGCTTCCCGTTCTGATTTATTTTTAAATTTCAAGTCTTGGGGATTTGCTTTTTCCCTAAAACGGAAATTTCGGCGACTCAGCGTTTCTCCCCAGTATTTTTCAGCCATCAGTACTGCGGGATTGCGGATGATCAGGATTAAAAAGGCAATTATAGGACCGGCTGTTAATAGTACGATCCAAGGATTTTGCTCAAGAATGGAAGGTCTCAGGATCAGGGATATCAGTATACCCGTTAAAGCCCCTCCCAGATGTGCCTCATGGCCGATATTATCCCTTTGGGCTTTTATCCCAAAAATTGAAATAACAATGAAAAGCAGCGCGAATATCCAGCTTTTTATCTCAAATGGTAAAATGACAAAGCCGATGTTGTGATCGGGGAACAAAATTATCGAGGACATAATCACCCCGCTAATCGCTCCTGATGCTCCGATTGCACTATAGTCGCCATGATTGCGGTGTACAAATAAAGCTAACAGACTGCCTCCTATTTTTGATCCGAAATAAATGAGTAAAAATTTTACATAGCCAAAAGTCAATTCCAGCGAGAAACTAAAAGAAAGCAGCGCGATCATGTTAAATCCATAATGCAACCAACTGCCATGTAAGAAACCCGAAGTAATCAGTCTCTTGTACTCTTTATTGATTAGAATTTTATCAATATTGAACTTATAGGCTTCGAAATAGGCATAATCTTTCAGGCCCTTGAAGGTCGTCAGGCCGGTAACAATCATAATTAAAGTGCCAACAGCTCCTGAGGAATCCATGTTTTCGTTGTTTGTTGTTTGCTATTCGTTGTGCGCTATTCGCTATTTGTTGTTCGTTGTGTTGTCCCGAAAGTCGCTCTTTTGGCAAAAAGAGCAGGTATTTGGTTGCAAAAATATGTAGGCGATATTTTGTAATCTGGAAAATATAAAAACCAACAACTATTCGTTTTGAGTATAACGAATTAATACGAAGATATGTTATTAAAAGATAGGCTAGCCTATCTGGCTTAAATTGATCAAAAAGCAGTTTATTGATCACATTCGAAGACTACAGTTCCTTCTTGGGTGATGAGGATTTCCAGTGAACTTTCCTTCCCTCCGAGTATTATCTCATATTGAATATTCTCGCCCCAATCCTGCTGATTGACAAAATCACTGATCACGTAACCGGGATAATTTTGATTAACTACCGCCAAAACGGTAATTGGCAGGTCTTCACTGGGAATTTCAAGGTTTCGGTACAAGAAATTACCTTCTAAATCGTAAACAAGGTCCATAATGCTGATTTTAAATTATTCCTTGTTACTATTTTCAAAAATCCTTCCAAAAGCTGTAAAAACAGACCGATAGTAAACGGTTAATACCAGGCATCAGAAGGGTTAATTAAAAAATGCCTGAACGAAAGGCTTTTTCCGCTCAGGCAATCCGATTATAATTTCTTAAACAATACTAGCGCTTGATCATTCTTCCGCTGTACAGTATTTCTTTGGTATTGATTATTTTATAAAAATACATTCCGGAAGAGGGTAATTCTTCGCTCCGTACCAATAGCTGGTTATAACCTTCCTGGAAGTTATTATAAGATTTTATAAGGCGCCCTGTTGCATCAAAGATTTGTACTTCAACTTTATCCTCGTTTTCCAAAATAAAAGAAATAGTTGTTTGCGCATCAAAAGGATTCGGATATAATTTGACTTCTTTTACGAAAGTCTTTTCCAGTTGATGTTGTATAGCTATCCCTTCTGATGGATGAATCATTGAGGTATTTGTGGAATTATTAACCCGTCTTATCCAGCTAGTTGTATTATTAGTCGGAGCAATGTCTCCCTGAGTAGGTAGTATCGTGACTGTACTGAATAACATTGTGCCATCCGGAACATCGTCGGGTATAAATAAGGAGAAGCTCAAGAACTCGCATTCGAAAAAGGATAAATCCTCGAATTCCCACACTGCGGTGTAGGTTTCAGGATCGTAAGAAGATGCTCCTGCTGCTACCGGGTCAAATTCCAGCAAGGGATCATGGGTAAACACTACTGTCCCGAAAATGGTCGTAAACCAGTTATTACAATAAGAAATCTGATAAAACTGATTCGATCCGGCATTCGCTGCACCGGAACTGGCCGTTACATATAAATCGAAACCACTTAAAGCTTTTATAAAGAAATTATTATTCTCTGATCCCGAACTTCCCGGAGGAACGGAAACAGTAATTGATTCCGCAGGGCATTCAACGACAAAAGGGCTCACTAATTCAGGGATAATTGTATGATCCCCCGGAGGCACTAAAAATTCGTAATAGCCATTTTCATCTGTCAAAGTTTCCAAGTCTTCCGGACTGGTCCTGATCAATACCCCTTCTTTGGGCGAAATATTGCCATTCAAATCACAAGTCAAGGCGGCATCATCGTAGAGATAGCCCGAAATGATTACAAAGCAGGAAGGGTCCTGAATGATTTCCACTGTTCGAACTTCTTCGCAAATTGCATTTTGAGCGCTAATTGTGACGGTATAAATCCCAGGAGCCAGATTTTCTGCCTGAGCCGTTGTGGCTCCTGTACTCCACAAGTATTCGGGATCGTAGATATAAGTTGTCATGACCTGAGCCGTCGCATCCGCAATACCACAGCTTGCAATTGTGGTCTCGATCTCAATCACTCCTTCCTCTGCTTCAACCTCTACCGAAGCGGTAGCGGTACAGGCATTTTCATTATCCGTAACCATTACTTCATAATTTCCTGCCTGATCTACATTTATCAGATCGCCAACCGCTGATACGATGTTTCCATTACCTGTAGACCAATCCACTGCATAATCATTTGAATTGGCAGTGATAGAAATTTCTACCAGTAAAGGATTGCCATTAAAGCAATTGATATATTGAGTGGGCCGCTCTATATTGATTTCCGGCAAGACGCTATTATCTGTTACAGTAACTTCACCGCTACTGCTACAACCGTTAAAATTGCTGGTCACCACGACGGTATAAATTCCATCCTGGTCTACCGTAATTGTACTTTCATCTCCAATGTCTACACCATTACTATTTGTCCACAGATAACTAGCATCTACATTGCTGGTAACCATCAAAGTAGCCGTACCATTACAAGCGGTAATGAAAACCTCTTCATCCTCTATGCTTAATACGGGTTCATCAAAAAAGCCCTGAACGATGACCGAGCTGCTATCATTACAGCCATTGAGCGTATCCGTGACGACCAAGGTATAGACACCGGGAGCATTTACTGTCGGGTTCGCCGTATTGGCATCATTCACAATATTACCATCATCGGTAAACCAGAAAAAAGAGATATTATCCTGAACTGATGCCGAAGCTTCCAGCTCAATTTCCGCTACGGTACAAGTCAACCAGCTTCCTCCTGTACTTGCAGAGGCCTCCAGCCCGACTACCTCTACTTCATCCGAATCAGAACAACCACTCGGGTCATAGATTGTCAGGAGATAGGTTCCGGTACTGCTTACAGAGGGAAACAAAGTATTTTCACCATCAAGGATTTCACCATCATTGGTCGTCCATTCGATAAAGGTTCCCGGAGGAAACACCGAACTACCACCATCCAATACAATAAAATTAGCTTCACAGTCCAGATACGTATCTTCTCCCGCTTCCGCTATGACATCATTGGTACCGACCACCTCTACAATAAACTGTTCTGAATAAACACAGTTATTTATATCAATAATGCTCACGGTATAGGCTCCAGGAGATAGATCAGTAATCGTTTGAGCAGTTTGACCATTCGACCAGTTATAGATGTAGGGAGCTGTTCCTCCACTAACCTGAAGCTGAATAAGTCCGTCATTTGCATCAGGACAAGTCACTCCGACAATTGTAGCATCAACTTCTATATCACTGACTTCAATCACATCTACACATTCAATAATGGTACAGCCAGTTGTGGAATTAGACACCTCAACACAATAGGTCCCTCCACCAAGGATAGTAGGATTACTGGAAGTTTGTCCAACGATAAACTCTCCACCATTTAAAGCGAACCAGTTGTATTCATAAAGCAGAGCATTTCCGGTAACTATCGCTTCAATTATACCTACTCCGTTCAATGTACAAACCAAGGTTAAATCTCCCTGGATACTTACCGATTCAGGATCCTGAATATTTTCCAGAACAATGATTGAGCTGGAAACACAGCCAAAATCATTAGTTACTTCAACGGTATACGTACCGGGCTCATTTGTAGTAAGCGTTGAACCAGAAGCTATTTGCACTCCGTCTTGATACCATACAAAAACTGCCGGAACAGCATTGGTAACAGCTTCGAGAACGACAGGGTTCTCGCAGAAAATAGCGTTTGCTGTAGCTTCAATTTCCAGAGCGGGTAATGTAGTATTATCCAAAACGGTAACAGTGGCAAAACTCAGACAACCCGGGCGGGTAATCAGAAGTTGATAAACGCCTCCGGCATCAACGGTTGGAGTCAATGTATTTCCACCTTCTACGATATTACCATTATTCGTTGACCACTGGATAAAAGCATCCGGACCATTATAAGATTCGGTACCGTCAATTTGTATAACTGGTATATCACAAGTTAGCGAAAGGTATTGCTCTTCAATAATTGCCATATCGCTATAAACGATCATATCGGCAGAGCCCGTGCATCCATTAGATAAATCTGTAGCAGTCAGTGTATAGGTCCCCCCCTGGTTAATAACAGGATTAAGCGTATTTGCTCCATTCAGGATATTACCATCCAGGGTAGTCCATTCGTAGATAACATTTGTACCCACAGCTCCGGGCGCATTGAGCGTTAAGATAAACTCACACTGAATATGGCGGTTGGGCCCCGGATCGACAAATAATGGATCGTTATTTTCTTCGACATTAACGATGGTCGTATCTATACAACCAAAAGGAGTGGTAACAACTAAGATATATTCGCCTGCTTCGTTGATATTGACCACCGGGCCATTCTCCTGATAAGCATTAGGGCCAAACCATTCGTATTCAAGACCGGCAATAGCACCCGTAATTATAATTGTATTTTCGTGATTATTACAGTTTAGAGGATTGTTCCCTTCTATTTCAATTTCCGGTGGACCGGGAATTCCGGAAACAACAGTAGAAGCAGAGCCGGTACAAGCAGTGCCTACTGTAACTACTACGGTATAGGTTCCAGGCAAGTTTACAACAGGACTCTGCAGGTTTTCATTGGAAGCATCGATTCCCGGGCCTGACCATTGGTAAGTAGCTCCGGGGATATTGACACTGGCATTCAGTGTAGAAGTTGTATTTTCGCAATCCAAATCCCCGGAATTTTCAATAGCTATAACAGGTTCATTTTCATTAAGGACAAACAAATTTAAAGTTACTATACTATCACAGCCCGTCTGAGCGATCAAAGTCACCGTATAAGTTCCGGTTTGGCAAAAAGGAATACCAGCAAGATCATAGCAAGTTCCAACACAAATATACTCATCAAATTCCGTCTCAATAGTTGAAGTAACTGTAAGTATAAGTCGATAATATTCTATTTCCGTTCCATTATCAATGGCAAGATCGTAGGTACCGGGATCACAAAACAGGGAATTATTTATTTCAAAGCATTCTCCTTCGCAGATGGTTTCCTCAATGACTTGCAAATCGGGTACAATATCGAATACCTGGCAAACCGTTTCTGACTGGGAGCAGTCATTGCTAAAAGAAAGGCATATTTCGAAAGTAGTATCATCGGTTATTTCTACTCGAATATTATCCCCATTATTTTCAATGATTGCCCCTCCCGTCACTGTCCAATGATAGTCCGTTACACCAGGAAGCAAATCGGCACTAAAATCATAAACCGTATTATTAATTAAAAAATCGGGGCCATAAATACCGGGAAAAAGGCCCGCAAGATTCGGAGCTTCGGTATTGCCCTCGTCTATCGTAATCGTATAATCACATATAGAACTATTATAACCATCGATCAGTAAATAATAAGTCTGCCCTATTTCAACTACCGCTGTCAAATTCAGGGGATCTACCGAATTTGTTCCACAGGCTGTAGCCAATATATTGGAATACTGGCAGTCGCTATACAAGCCGGCCTGTATCCCGAGCCCCCCGTTATTTCCGATTGTACAATTCAGGGGATTGATCGTTATAGATAAAAAATCCGAACTCGCGATAAATTTTATATAATGATCATTGGAGACAACAGAATTAGAGCATCCGGGAAAAATTCTGGGAGATACCGGCACTGGTAATGTACTGCAATAGCCATCGATTCCTTCGCAAATAAGTGGAGCATCTTCGCAATTATAACTGGAGGGAGGAGCAGGAAAATTACATTGCGCCATCAGGTGATCAGTACCTGAGAGAACTATGAATACCAGTAGGAGTAAAACGTTTTTCATGGTGGTCGATTTTTGAAATGGAAGTTTTCAAGCCTATATTGAATATCGAGCCGATTAAAATCAGTTCAAATGCAATACAGGCGTACGAATACACTTTGCACAATAATGAATAATGGAAATTTTACGGTTTTGGGAAGTTTTGTTTTCTAAAAAATGAAAACAGGTAAATGTGTGAGAATTCAGCTAGTAATTGAAATGGAAGCAATCAGGAAGTCATTTCATTATCAAAAATAGTAAATATTTTTATATCAAAAAATAATAGATAGAAGAAGTTTTAGTTATCGGTCCACATTATTGGATTTTCATTGTTCTTTGTAGGATTTTACCGGAAAAGAAATAAGAGATGCTGTATTCGCATCCAAATACACAAAAGGTCTTAATTACCAATATCCGGTACGCGGACACAGTCTTTATCCGGGTAATTATAGAAGATACTGGAGATTTTATTCATTCAGGGAACAAATAAACGCTAATGCAGTAGTGTGCGAAGTGTGGTAATGGCTTCCACTCTGGATTCCACATCGAGTTTATCATAGAGGTGTTTGATATGTGTTTTCACAGTATTGCGACTAATGAAATGTTTATTGGCCAGTTGCTGATTGGTTTTCCCATCATAAATATCACACAGGATTTCAAACTCTTTGGTGGTCAATTTAGACAATAACTTCTTGTTGAGTTTATCCATGTCAAAGTTGATCGGATAATGCAATTGAGAATAATTATAAAGCGCAATTTCCAAGGTAGAAAACAAATCTGTTTCGTTAAAAGGCTTAATGATATAACCCATGGGACGAGTCAGCTTAGCCCTTTCGATAGTGCCTTTGTCGCCATAAGAAGTAAGGTAGATGAAAGGAAGTTCGTATTGAGATTTGATGATGTGTGCGATGTCAATGCCATCTTTTTCACCTTCAAGGTTGATGTCCAGAAGTACAATATCCGGACAATTATATTTGAGTTCGGAAAGTGCTTTGTCGCTGTTGTAAGCGATGCCGGACACTTGATAGTCAATGCCTTCGAGAATGTTGGCAATGTCGTTGGCAATGGGAACTTCATCTTCTACGATTAGAACTCTTATCTCTGACATATTTAAAATGAATTAAACTGTTTTGAAATTTCTGATCAACAAGCGTACCGTAGTACCATAGGCGTTTTCGATTTGTAATTGAGCTTTTAGTTTTTCGGCAAAGGCTTCAATTAATTTGTAGCCAAACGAATCTTTTGATTTTTCTACCGATTTATCAGGAATGCCGATACCATCATCTTTTACTTCCAGTAGCAGACTCTCTTCTTGTTTTTGCAAGCTGATTTGTATTTGTCCTTCTCGACCTTCAGGAAAGGCATGCTTCAAAGCATTACTCAGCAATTCATTAAGAATCAAACCCAATGGAATAAGTGTATCCACATCGAGATTAAGTGGTTCTACATCACTCTTAAATTGTATTTGGTCCTGCTTGATGTTGTAAGAGTTAAACAGACTATTGCCCAGCTTGTCAATATAATCAGAGACCATAACTCCAGTCAGGTTTTCTGATTGGTATAAATTCTGATGAATCAAAGCCATGGATTGAACGCGGTTGCGACCTTCCTTCATACTTTGTAAGGCTTTGTTGTCTTCTATGTACCTGGACTGCCAGTTGAGCAAACTGGAAATGACCTGAAGATTGTTTTTTACCCGGTGATGGATTTCTTTTAATAAAATTTCTTTTTCATTGAGTGCTTTTTCGATGACCAGTTTTTGTGATTTTAATACGCGATTGGTTCGGTTTTTAAAATAAAGAAACCAAAGGGCCACAAGAGCCAGTATTGATCCTGCAATGGCTATGATGGTATAGATTTTCTTCGCCTGAGTTGTTTTGGCCAATGCTAATTCGTTTTGAGCAAGCGCTTCGTCTTTTTTGAGGAGGTCATATTTGACTTCCAGTTCACTTATATTTTTTCGCACTTCAACCGTGTTTAAGCTATCAACGAGTTGATGGTATTTTTTTAAATAAGGAAAAGCTGCTGCAAGATTACCATCCAATTCGTAAGCTTGATAAATGGTTTTGTAATTATCTGCCACAAAAGTTTCATGGGATAATTTCTCTGCAATGCTTATGCTCTTTAAATAATCGGCAATAGCTCCTTTGTAGTCGCCTGCCTGCGTTTTCACATTTCCAAGATAAGTGTAAGTTTCCAACAAGCTAAGTTCATTATTTTTCTCCTGATGGTATCTGATCAGGGATTCTAATTCTTTGATAATATCATCCGGATTCTCATCGCTATATTTGAAGAGCAGGTCAGGATGTTTATTGCTTAGCGGTTGTTTGCGATCGCTTTGAAATTTTAAATATTCTTCTGAAGCAGTAGAATAGCGGTCCCAGTTTTTTGTTCGAAAATAATATTCAATCTGCATAACCAGAATCCATCCAAAATCTTTGCGAATACCCTCGGCCTTGGTGATTTCATAAGCTTCCTGCAAATATTGCTCTGCTTTTTCATACTCGCCCTGCGCATTAAACAGGCAATACAAAAGATAGTTATTGTGCCATATGCCATATTCGTAATTGACGTCCTTCAGGATTCGTTCTGTTTCTTTATAGGCATAATAAGCAGAATCATATTTCAGATCTCTAAAATAAACTTGTCCCAACTGCTTATAAATATCTGCATGCCATCCCGACTCTTTTTGATCTTTCATTAAGCTCATTGCTTCCCTTAGGATCGCAAGTTCTTTTTTATGCTCTCCTCTATACTGGTACCTCAAACTCAAATAATACATGGATCCAAGCATTCCTTCTGTAAAATCCAATTTTCGGGACAGGTCAAGCGCTTCTTGAAGATAATAAATCATACTGTCAATACCTTGCGAACGGTAATACTTGCCAATATCGTGTAGTAACCAGACTTTGGAAGTATCATCTTTGGCATTTGACAGCGCCTGCAATAGACTGCTTTTCTCAGATTGAGCAGACAATAAGGTAATACAGCCCAGGAAAATAAAGATAGCGGTCAGTATGTTCTTCATTCTTTGAGGTTATGGAGCTTGGTAAATATTTGCTTCGAGTGATGATACTCTTTTATCTAAAATATACTGATTTATTTTCATTTTCATAAATCTTGAACAATTAATCGTTCACTCAGTATTTGACGTTCTTCTTCGAAAAGCAATAACAGATAAGTTCCAGGGCTAATGTTTTCCTGAGTAAGGTCTAAATGATAAGGCATTTCAAATTCACCTTTTGCCACTTGTTTTTGCAAAATGAGTTGACCGGTAATATTGTAGAGATACAACTTTGTCTCATTCATGCGGCTTCCGTTTTCAACGTTTAGATAAACGTCTGTAGTCACAGGATTCGGAAAGATGTTCCAGGTGGCTTGAGGGCGGTCAAATTGTACGGATCGAATATCTGCATACTCAAAAGTGCCATCCAGGTCAATTATCTTCAGACGATAGTAAAAAAGATCATGTATACCCAATGTATTGAAAACATCTTTATCAATGAAGTCATAATTTTGATTTGCATTAGTATAACCTCTGGCTTGTTCGGTAGCGATCAACCTCCAATCCACTGCATCCGTACTGCGTTCGATTTCAAAATGACTGGAATTAATTTCAGAAGCCGTTGCCCATTTCAACAACGCATCTGTTTCATTCAATTTGTAGGATTCAAAAGAGACCAGATCGACGGGCAGAGGTATAGGTAAAGAAACAATGTGATTGGTGCCTGGTGTAGATGCAGGACAGTTGACAGGACCACATATTTGAGCATCATTTCCATAAAATTTTAAATTGTCATCATTAGCAGTCAGGTCACTTCCTGCTCCGTCTGTCAAGGCCAGATAAAAGGGTGCAAAATTATTATTGTGACACAACTCAAATGCTATATCAGTTGCCTGGGCAGGTCCGTTGACGACTACCTTGAACACCCAGTAGTCGCTTCCGAAATTATAGGTTTGCGAAGCGGTAGCCGAAAAAGAAGTTCCAAACCAGTTGTTAGTAAACCCCGTTTCACTTCCTTGTACATCAGTGCCATTATTTGGAATACTCACCCCTGGAAAATCTGTAGTATTTACAAGGATGTCACCAAAAGTAAAGGCGGGTGAACTGTCCGGCCATCTAAGAAAGAATTCAATGTCTGACCAATTGGTAGTAATGCTGCCACCCGTTGGTGAGATTTTAAAAATCAGTGTATCTTCATTGCTTTCCATGCTAGCCAAAAAACGTTGCCCATAGACTTGTCCCGCCAAGAGAAATATCAGTAGTATAAGAAGTATGTTTTTCATCATAATTGGTTTTTAATTTTTGAAATACAACCCTGTGATCCCACGAGTGGAATTTAGAGAAGAGGAAAAATTTTTAATTGATGTTCGACGTTTATAATTGCTCAAAAATGATATTGGTAGGTGTTCCCAATACATTCAGTAAGCGAGAATAATCATTGATTACCGGCGGCCCTGTAGCACGTACATTTCCATCCATATTGAAGTCTTGCCGGGAATAAATGTTTGATATAATGCCAGTTGGTCCGCCAAGGAAATTAAGGAGGTTCGAGTAATCATTTATTGTCGGAGGACCGGTAGCTCTTACCATAGTATTTCCATCAGCATTCCCTGCATACATACCCCATATCCCGCTGCCAAGATCGGCCATTGGATTTGTACCGGAGGCCTGGGAAGAAGCAGTGGTAAAATCATAAACCGTACTGCTTTCTTCTGTCAGGTGATGATCGACAGGCGTTCGTATCCCAAGATGATTGCGGTGTCGAATGGCAATGTAATAATCATCATCTAATACCGGAATCCCTACATCGGAAATACCATCCAGGTCGACGATGTCTCCATCTTTTTGAATTAATGCAGATTTGGTTTCAAGCACTAAACCCGGATTATTTTGATCCCGTAATTCCAGTACAATCCAGTCTGTGATGGCATCTTCACCGCTCAATGTCAAAACTGTTGGATCAATCGTTTCCCCTCCTCCCCGGCCAACATGAGTATATCCCAGATCAGTGTAAGGTTCGGTTAAAGGAATCAGGTTTTTGCTTCGCAATTGATCACTCATTGCCGTAGCAGAAAAAGGCCCTTGCAGGAAAGTTCGAAAAGCGAGTTGTACCCGGTTGATCATAGATTCACCACCTATAGCGATAAGTCCCAGGCTATCAATACTTTGATTTAAGGCATAAGGTCCGGTTCCTCCGGCTGCCGTCATTTTGGTAACCGGCAGGTCCCAATCCCCATCATGGTAACGCATGATACCACAGTCTGTATTATCAAAGCCTAAAGGTTCATCGACTATGTTCCATGAAACAGAAGTTTGTAAATCCGATCCTCCAGGAATTTTTTCGCTAATTAGCCAGGCTGTAGCTACTGCATCCGAAAGAGCAGGTCCACTACTTCCGTTGCTATAGGCAGTTTCAAGGCAGCGTACTCCGATGGTATCAGGAGTGCCGTTTTCAGTAATCGTAATGGGATTGAAAGATGTTTCATCAAATCCCACAGGAAAATTAAACCAGCTCAAATCTTTTTTGATGACTTCGCCAGTATTCCCGGCAATGATGAATTTGTTGGGGGCTGTGCTGAGGATAGCCGCATCACTTTCTAAAATCAAATCATTTCCGTCGATGTCCAGATAGTTGAAATCAGCAGTAAATTCAAGCGTATCTGTAATTAATAAATCATCGCCTAATATGACTTTCGTTCCAGCGTTTTTTTGAATCTCCAGATAAGGGATAGAATCGTTTCCGCAAGTCAGTAATACATCATTATCACCGGTAAACTTTAAGTGGGCAGATTGAGCATTCATGCTTCCCTGGTTGTTGAAATCACAATTGTCGATGACCAGATGGCTACTCCCCAGCATCAGATGTGTTCCATTACTGATTTGGAAATTACCTTGTGCTGATGCCAGGGAAGTTGTACCTAATAGGATAGTTAAGTGTAAAATGAAAATGTTTTTCAAGGAAAGCCTGTATGCTGTTTGGATATTCATGATTATTGATTTTGGAGTGAAGCCTTGAGACTGGTAAATTCAGTTTTTAACCATTCATTTTGCGCCTGCAGATTCAATAACAAATGCTGTTGTTGTTGGATGACTGCTTCCAGTTCTTCATTTTTACTATGCAATTCCTGGACAGCTTTGACCAGAGGTACAGTAAAGGTAGCATAGCGAAGACCATAGAAATCCCCCTGATGTTCCGGTGCATCTACTCCGCTAAAATCATAACCTAATGCTCTGGCTGCAGTTTCTACTTCCTGAGCGATGAAACCAGTTTGACGAATGGCTTCTTTTTTAGCTTTGCTTACTTCGGAAGATTGCCCCTTTTCGCCATAATGTTTTTCGAAAAAACTTTCGATCTTATCGACACTTAGATTATAAGTCACCGGGCGCAAGGCATTGATAAAATCCAGCCCTTTTACATCTTCTGTTATGTTTTGCTTGAAGCGTCCATCACTGACATTGGTCCAGTCTTCAAACCCGCCTATCTCGGTAATGGTTATGTTTCCAATGCGTACCTGGTCGGATGTAGTACAGTCGGCATTAAAGCCAATTCCCGTTGAGTTGGAATAAGTCGTTCCGGTACTGTTGGCACTTCTTCCTATGGCGGTATTATTATCTCCGGAGGTATTGGATTCTAAGGCATTATAACCGATTGCCGTATTCCAGCCACCTGTTAAGTTTCCATCTAAAGAAAAATTTCCTACAGCAGTATTATGTGTGCCGGTAGAGTTAGTGGATAAGGCTTGATGCCCAAATGCAGAATTCTCTGAACCGGTATTACTTGTTAATGCTTTATTGCCCACGGCAGTATTCCGGTTTGCGGAGGAAGCAGCGTTTAATGCTTCGCGCCCGACAGCGGTATTGTTATTTCCTGAGCTATTATTTTCCAAAGCTCCATAGCCAATTGCTGTATTCCAACTGCCAGAGGTATTCCCATGGGAAGCTAAAGAACCAACAGCAGTGTTTTGCTCTCCGACTGAATTACCAAATAACGCAAAGGCTCCAAAACCAGTATTATTCGTTGCAGTAGAATTCGTTTCCAGAGATTTATACCCCATGGCAGTATTATTGAAACCGGAAGTATTTTTCAATAAAGCATCTGTCCCGACAGCAGCATTGTTATAACCATCTGTATTTAGATTCAAGGCATTATAACCGATTGCCGTATTCTGATAGCCAGTAGAGTTGAGAAATAAAGCATTGTTCCCAACTGCTGTATTGCCGTTTCCACTTGCATTTGTAAACAAGGCATTATAACCAACAGCAATATTGTCACTTCCTACATTATTGGCCCTTAAACTTTCTACCCCTATAGCCGTGTTCCGTTCTCCGGAATGATTGGTATACAATGCCTGGTATCCGGTCGCCGTATTGTTATTTCCACTGGCATTAAAGAACATTGCATTGGCCCCCAAGGCCGTATTATTATTTCCACTGGTATTGGATGACATTGAGGTATGTCCGATTGCCGTATTATAATTCCCATTCGTGTTGGATGGCATTGAGGTATGCCCGATTGCCGTATTATAATTTCCGTCCAGGTTGTCATATAGTGATCCTTTTCCGATCCCTACATTCTCTTCCCCAATTGTATTTGAAAACAATGCTTCAAATCCCACAGCCACGTTTTCATTTCCCGTTGTATTTTTATTTAATGCGGAACCTCCTATAGCAATATTCCTATTTCCCGATATATTTTTCCAAAGTGCAAAATATCCGTTTGCAACATTATTCTCTCCGGTGGTGTTATCAAACAAGGCCCCTGATCCACTCGCGATATTACCACTTCCGGAAATGTTACTGGTTAAGGCTTGGGCTCCCAAAGCCAGGTTGTAATTTCCATTCAGGTTGTTCTTTAAGGTCTGATAACCGATAGCGGTATTATACACTCCAATGGTATTTGCTGTTCCGGCTTCCTCTCCAATAAATACATTATAATTATCGGTCAGATTATCAGAAGCCCCGGCTTGATGTCCGATGAATACACTGCTACCGGAATTTTTATTTTCCAGCCTTGTTCCGTTCATTTGCCAGTATTCGGTACCGGCGATTTTAAAGCGAATCAGATCTTCATCCGGGTTTTCTTCGACTTGAATTTCTGTATCTGAGTCAGCATCGATTATCGTACTAATCGTGCTATTTTCAACGATTTCTATCCAACCGGAGGAAGTATTGAACCAAAAGCTTTCTGTATCAGCATCGAAAACCATTAGTCCGTTTGCCGGTGTAAGGATGGCGTTTCTCTGAAGGCTTGTCATGGTAGGAATCAAAATCCCTTTGTTGGTACTTTTGATATGTAATGCTGCACTGATATCCGGAGCGGAACCGTCATCATTGATGCCTATAGACTGAGCAAATAAGGTCAAACCCGTCAGGCTAAAAATAAGAGTGGTTAAAAAAAACTTGTTCATTGTTTTTCAATTTGGGAGTTAAAGAATGACTCTTCAAAGGTATTGTGGATATGGTGTTGGGGAATCACCCCGGGGGGTGATATTTATTTTTGTACTTTCGAAACACCTTCCAACCGGGCTACTTGCCGCTGAAGTGTTTCCAACATTTGTTGTTGCTGCGATATAATCATTTCCAGTTGTTGGTTTTTATCATCCAGTTCCTGAACGGCTTTAGTCAGCGGCACTACAAACTCGGCATAGCGCAATGAATAAAAGTCCTTTTCATGCTTTGGCGCACAAAGGCCGCTAAAATCGTAATTGGCCTGCTGTGCAGCAGCCTCTACTTCCTGAGCGAGGAATCCGGAAAATCGATAAGATTCGATCTCGTACTTTTCGGCATAATCAGATGAATCCCGCTCATTATAATGCTTTGCTTTCCAGTCGCTTATTTTATCCAGATCGTAATTGTAGGTGACGGGGCGAAGTTTATTGATAAAATCCAGGCCATTGACATTTTCGGATACATTTGACTTAAAACGTTCATCACTATAAGTCGACCAGCTTACCTGGCCACCTATCCAGGTGACGCTGTTGTTTCCCAGATGAACCGCATTGGGATTGGTAGGATCAGCATTATAGCCTATCCCTGTAGTATTAGAGCTAACAGTAATTATATTATTAGCACCTCTCCCCAAAGCCGTATTATTATCTCCGGCTAAATTGGCATCCAAGGCTTTATAACCAATCGCTACATTCCAATCTCCAATAGTGCTCAGACTTAGAGCCTCTGTTCCAACTGCTACATTATGTCCACCCAGCGTATTAGCATTCAATGCACTTGCACCGATTGCCGTATTTCCAAGACCATGTAAGTTCCTTTCCAGCGCTAAATTACCAATGGCTGTATTACGGCTCCCGTCCGTATTTTCCTTTAATGCCTGATTACCAACCGCCGTATTTCTACCGCCGGTGCCATTAGTAGCTACATTTCTTAATGCCTTATAACCAACCGCCGTATTATAGTTGCTACTACGAGGATAATATAATGCTTCATAACCAATTGCCGTATTCCAGCTTCCGGTTAAATTGAGTTCCATTGCTTTATTTCCATGGACAGTATTATAAGAACCGGTAGTATTGTTCAATAGTGCTTCATGACCAATCACCGTATTCTCTGAGCTGTTTGTGCTACTTGAAAGTACAGCATTTCCAATAGCAATATTTCGCTCTCCATCTATATTATCGTTTAATGCCTCTAAGCCGATAGCAATATTTTGGTTTCCGATAGTATTACTGTACAAAGCTAATTCTCCAATTGCTATATTGTCATAGCCATCTTCGTTATTGTATAATGCCTGATAACCAATACCGATATTATTATTGCTGTCCTCATTATTATATAGTGCTTGATAACCGATACCGATATTATTATTACCAGTAACATTATTGTATAGTGTTTGATAACCAACACCAACATTAGCATCTCCACTTGTATTGTTATATAATGCTTGTCCCCCCAAACCAGAGTTGAATCCTCCTGTTTCATTCAAGGCCAGGCTAAGTGTTCCGATAGCTGTATTGTAATTGCCAGTCCTATTCGAGAATAATGAACTAAAACCTACTGCGGTGTTTTCTGTTCCTGTTTCATTAAGGCGCATTGATTGATGTCCTAATGCAGTATTCACTGACCCTGAGGTATTAGCATCCATGGTTAAAAAACCAATAGCAATATTGTTCAATCCATCTACATTAGAAAATAAACTTTGCTCACCGATAGCAATATTATTAAACCCATCAATATTTGAAAATAAGCTTTGCTCGCCAATAGCAATATTCCTAAAGCCGTCAATATTATTTGAACCAGCCTCTTCCCCGATGAATACATTTCTATTGGATCCTAAGTCATCGGCAGCTCCGGCATTAAGACCAATAAATATACTTCTCCCCGAATTTTTATTTTCCAACCTCGGCCCATTCATCTGCCACTGTTCCGTACCCGCAGTTTTAAAGCGAATCAAATCTTCATCCGGGTTTTCCTCTACCTCAATTCCGGTATCCACATCTCCGTCCAAAATATTCTTTGCCGAATTATTCCTGCCAATCAGCTCTATCCAGTCGATATTATCATAGAACCAGAAACTTTCGGTATCCAGGTCAAATACGATTAAGCCCTTAGCTGGTATCGGGATGGATGTACGTTGAAGTGTTGTCAGTCTGGGAATCAAAATGCCTTTTTGAGTGCTTTTAATGTCTAATGCTGCACTGGCATCGGGAGCTGAGCCATCTTCATTGATACCAATGGACTGAGCAGATAAAGTCAAACTTAACAAACAGAAAAAAATTATACTTAAAGTATTGTTCATCGTTTTTCTTTTTGGAAGATTAAGTAATGCCTCAAAAGTATTGTGGATAAGATGTTGTGAAATCACCCCCGGGGGTGATATTGTAAAAGGAAAAGTACAATAGCCTGAAATGAGTTTAGTTTACTTCCCGGATTAGCCTTTCTTGCACTTGATTATTGTTCCAGCTCTTCATGGTATCCGTAACAAAATCCAGCGCCTGTGACCAGGCTTCGGCAATATTGGTGCTATGCCTTTCTCCAAGAATATCTTCAATGGTTTCCAGCATGGCTTCTTTAACCACGGGATAGTATTCCGCCTTTACCCCATAATGATGATGACTTTGTCCTAGTTTTTTTAGCCCCATTTTAAGGTGCTGTGGCCGGGAAAGGGAATAGACGATACCGCCCAGCATATGTGTGAGCAAGCGACCCTGATCAATCATACTACTTTTAAATAAAGCCTTTACGAAAGGCGCTTTTTCAAATACCTTTTTATAAAATACTTTGGCAAAAAGATCTTCATCCTGCAATAGCATATAAAGGGAAGCTTGTAATTCTAATTGCAAATCCATTTGCTTAAAGTTCAGGACTTCATGAATTTCAGTCTGTTCTGCTTTACCCGTAAGTGTGGTATGAAATGATTTACCAATATCGAGACTGCCTTTGTCTACACATTTAAGCACAGTATTGGAAATCAATATTTTCGCTTCTGTTTGTCTGGTCTTACTTTGTATTCTACTAGCTATATTTACCGGATCACCAATGACAGAAAACTGGCGGTGGGTAGGATGCCCAAGATGCCCAACAAAGGCCCGGCCATAATTAATACCTATGCCCATTTCAAGTTTTACTTTGAACTCTTTTAACTCAATTTTATTCAGTCGATCCAGAGCATATTGCATTCCAATAGCAGCCCGGATGGCATCTGTACAATTCTTTTGCCTCATTCCTCCGGCGGTACCGAATACACCAATGATCTCATCACCAACATATTGATAAATGATGCCGTTGTTCATCAAGATCGGTTCGCTTAATGCTGTGTAAAAATGATTGAGCATATAAGCTAAATCAAAGTTGGCATTTTGAGAAGAAAGCTTGGTGAAATTTCTCAAATCACAAAAGAGTATCGCAATCGGGCGTTCTTCCGCCTTTCCTTCAGGAACTAATTCGGTTTGCAATTTATTGACCTCTCCGCTAGACCAAATCAGACGTTGTAGCTTTACATCTCCTTTGGGATAACATTGACATGCTAAACGTATTGAGGGATCCCATTTCCTGGCGTCCGAAGTTGATTTCTCAATAGATGTTTTAGGATTTACATTCTGGGCGCCCTCTATGATCCTGACCCTACAAGTTGTACAATTTCCATTGCCGCCACATTCGTGTAAATGAGGGATTTTATTTTCAATGGAAATCTCAAGCAATGAATCTTCAGCACCTGAAGTAACTACGCTTTGGTTGATTCCCAGGTAAGTAATTTGGCAAGACATTTTAATGTGGTTTTGAGGATTAGTGAAATAATACCACAAAAGTAAACCTGGAAAAGGGAGGACAAATCACCCTGGGGGGTGATATTGATGAGACTTGATTTTGTTCTGTTTTTTCAAATAGTACTTTGAAAAATCAACATTGATTTAGCACCTATTTTTTGGATTAGTAAGGAATTTAAAGGTATAAATCCTTTGCTTTTTTAAAGCTTGTTTTAATTATTATTCCCGATCCAAGCTTCGGTACTGAATCGGCTCGGCCAAATGCTCAATCTTGATTTCCGCACTTCCTGAATCTTTCGGGCCTCGATTATCCTTGCTTACAAAGAATAAAGAGGAACTCGGAGGAATGTATTGGCAAAGAAGATAGGAATTGATGAGCGAACATTAGCGAAAATAGAATTTGGGGAAGAGTAGTTTTTGAGCGGATGAGGGATAAAATTCGATTGTTTCTTTCCAAAATTACAATAGAAGATAATCCTAGTTAGGTTGTATAATAGGACTTCTATACAAATGAGTTTTTCTACTCTTTGCACAGTTTGATGAAAGGTGAGATTTTTAAAGTTCAATGAGCTTGTGTATTCAGCATTTATCTTTTTTAAATTCTTCTTCAGTCATTCCGTTGTTTAATACGGCACCTGCGATATTTCCTGTCGCAACAGCATATGATATGGATCGAAATGGACTTGCATTGTCTCCACAGGCGAAAATGTCTTCCACTGTTGTTTTTTGAAACATATCTACTTTTAAAAGTCCTTGTTCTGTCAACTCACATCCAAGTGCTTCTGGAATTTTACAATGTTGTTCAACGTTAGTTTTTGCATAGATCGCTTTAAGCTGAAAAGTAGAATTATCAGCAAAAACAATTGCCCGAATATTTCCTTTGTTGTGTTCGAAAGAAGCAATCTTTTTCTCCACAATCGGAATATTATTTTTCGTAATTTTATCAATCTGCTCTTGACTCAATGTAGATTTTCCATTGGTAAATATGGTTAAATCTTTTGTCCAATTGCTAATGAGTTGGGCATAATGAAATGCAAAATCCCCATTGGCTAAAATGCCTGTTTTTTCTTTCCTTACTTCGTAACCGTGACAATACGGACAATGAATGACGGATATTCCCCAACATTCGGCAAAACCTCGAATATTCGGCATTATATCTTTTACCCCTGTGGCAAAAATGAGTTTCTTTGTTTTGAATTTATCGTTCTTTTGGGTTGTTATTTCAAATCCATTTTGTGTTTTTATTGCACTTGTTGCAAGTCCATTATAAAATTTAATGGTTCGATATTCTTCTACTTGTTGTTTGGCAAGGCTAGATATTTTCTTTGGCGTTTTTCCGTCTTGAGTGATGAAGTTATGCGAATAAGGCGTTTGAATATTGCATGGTTGACCACTGTCTATAATTAAAACATTCCTTAATGCTCTACCCAAAGCCATTCCAGCTGAAAGCCCTGAATAACTTCCGCCAACTATAATTATTTCAAATCTGTTCTTATTTGTCATTATTTTAATTTTTTAAAAAGAAACTAATGGAAAAGGCAATGCCAAAGTTGTCACAGTATAATTGTGTGCCTAATGAATTTTCTTCTGGATTGAATTCCTATTGGTCTATATTTTTGGTAAAGATAGATAATTAATTCCTTATTGCAACATAGTTGCAATAAGGAATTAAAATTAAAAAAGGAAATCCTCAAACGAAAGAAAGGGTAGAATGTTTGAACATTAATATTCCTATTCCAAAGATTACGAAATACAATATTGAATACATCCCACTTTTGTCAGTAGGCAAGTGCAGAGATTTTGTCTATTAGAAAAATCTAATGCTGGTCTGCTAACAATGGAACGGAGTTTTTATTTATTTTTGATCTTTCGAAAAAGGAAAAAAATGACAAAAGCAAAAATTGGAATTATAAATGTATCTGACCGGGCCTCTAAAGGGATTTATGAAGATATTCCAGGGAAAGCAGTGATCGCCACATTGGGAGAATATTTGATTAGCAATTGGGAATATGCTTATGCTGTAATTCCTGATGAGCAAGATCAAATTGCAGCAAAAATGATAGAAATGGCGGATGCAGAAGGTTGCTGCTTGATTGTTACAACAGGAGGCACAGGACCCGCTGTGCGAGATGTGACACCAGAAGCAACTGAGCAGGTTTGCCAAAAAATGATGCCGGGCTTTGGTGAGCAGATGCGGCGCGTTAGTTTACAATATGTTCCTACAGCTATACTTTCCAGGCAAACAGCTGGCATTCGGAACAATACCCTAATTGTGAATTTACCGGGTAAGCCAAAAGCTATTCGCGAATGTCTGGATGCTGTTTTTCCGGCTATTCCATATTGCATTGATTTGATTGATGGGCCTTATTTAGAGGCTAATGAGGAAGTAATAAAAGTATTTCGGCCTAAATCAGCTATTCGGAAAAAGGAAAATGAATAGTGGTTTAGATTTCACCGCTTGCTTTTTAATGCTTTTAAAAGATTCTTGCTATCCATATAATCAAAATACCTGGATATAACTTTAAACGTTTCGTCTAAAAGAACTAAAGTTGGGGCCACAGATTTCCCTTTTCGTAAAGCAAGCAGTTGGACGATTTGATGAATGGGGCCCTATGCCTGAAAATACATTTTAGTAAATTTTCGATTATTTATTTCCACTTTGGTAATGTCCTTTTGTTTTTATCCTTTTTTTCTGATTCTTTTTCTGGAATGTAGGGAGTTTCTTCAGTCATCCATTTTTTTATTTCCTCCCCTTTTAAAAAGTGATCAAAATATTCTTTTAATCTTCTCTGAATATCAAGTCTGGTACTTTCTTTATTTCTCAAACCGTGGCCTTCACCTCGGTATGAAAGAAAAATGACAGGTTTTTTTAAATAGCGTAAGATACTGTAAAAGCCAAAGGAATGTTCCCATTGCACAATCTTGTCAGCAGTACCATGAAATAATAACAAAGGGGTATCCATAGCCTGAGCATTAAATACGGGAGATTCAGAAATATACATTTCAATATTAGAAGTAGGGTCTGTACCCAGTCTTCCTTGTCCAGTCATGTAATAATCCTGTTCATTACTACCATCCCATACAATATCAAGATTAAATCCCTGAACCAGATTGCTTACTCCACCCCCGGCAGCAATAGCAGCAAATTTATTTTTTTGTGTAGAGATGTACATCCCACAATGGCCACCAAAACTATATCCCTGATAACCTATCCGTTGTTCATCTACATAACCCAATTCAATTACTTTTTCAATGGCCGCATCTATACATTCATGCATGTCTGAATGAGGCGTTCCAACATTGAAGTGAATATCAGGTTGAAGGAATAAATATCCATCGGAGACGTACAACATTTCGGGCACATTTGTCCCCGAAAGATAAGGTCTTGGATATCTATACATAGTATAGGATCTTTTTTCATACGAATACACAATCATAGGTAATTTTTGCCCTTTCTTGTAATCATCAGGGATACTTAATACAGCTTGCAAAGGTATTCCATCATCGTTTGTATAATCAATTAAAATGCGCCTCCCCCATTTGTATAATTCTTGTTGAGGATTCGTATGCGTTATTTGTTTTGAGCTTGAAAAATCAAGGGTACTTAAATATGCTTCGGAATCGCTCTGATAATCCCCCATTCTATAAATAATGGCATCTGAATTTTCACTTTTGATGATTTTATATCTTCGATAAGGATTTGAGAAAGATACTGGCTTGTAAATGAGCTTTGTTAATTGATCACCTTGTAAGTTATAATATCCAGCAAATTTGGTTTGTGTATGAAAAGCGTATAAAAGATTAGGTTTAAGAAGATCAATATAGCGATCCTCAATTTCTGGTTCATCAGCAAAACTGAAATCTTCAAAACGAAAACGGATTGAATCTTTGGAAGTAACAGAAGCTGTAAGGTTTTGTGCCTTTGAACTATCATCGAGTGGTAAGAGCCATAAATCTAATTTGTGGTTAACAATTACAGCATTTTGGTTTTTTACCCAGCCTACAAAACCATAGTTTGGGACGTAGCCAAATTTGTCATATTCTTTGTCAACAAAAGAGACCTCTAATCCAGCTGAAATATTACGCTTTGAATCTTTATTAAAATCATAACACCAATAATCCTTCCCATCCCAAAGAATAACTTTTTCACCAACAGGAGACATTTCTAAACCAGAACTATATCTTGATCTGTATTTTTTCTCAATTAGCTTTTTATCCCCAGTTTTAAGACTGATACTATAAAGGTCATTTTTATATATGTCCCAATCTGATATGTACTCTCGATTATCTGTCCCGATCGCCCAATTATCTGTTTTTTTACTACGGATTAACTTCTGGATTTCTTCACTTGTCAATTGTATAACCGAATTTGAATTACGGAAGAATATCGCTTCAAAAACTTCATTCTTTTTTCGTTCATATTCCATTATTCGTTCAGAAAGTAGTTTTTTATCTTTCCAATGCCATATCTGGACCGTTGATTCTTCTTTACTTTTATTAGCATCTTCTTGATCATCACCTTCCTTATCGTACTCTTTAAGTTTGATAAACAAGCGTTCATCATCATTACTCCAGGTAATCTCATTCGGGTGTTGGTCAGATTTTACAGCTGGTCCCATATTTTCAGGGATACCATTTATATTTTTTACCGGATACTCAACAGTCTCCGAAGCTTCAGCATCAATTCCGCTAATCACAATAATGCTCATATTAGCGTAATCGATTTCCTTTTCAACTTTATTGTTTTTATACGCTGCTAAGGCATTTTTATTAGTATTCCATGACAAGTTTGAATAAATGAAATTACCCGTATTAAGCGCCCTGGTGGTCATTTCATTAGGGTTGTAAAGATAAATTCCATTTCCTCGTTTATCTTTCGAAGCTATTGTGTAGGTGATGTATTCTGATTTCTCATCTACCAGATACTCTCCAATGTTCCCGATGTAATGTTCTCTGCGCTTATCCAGGTCATATATTAAAAGGCTATTTTTATCAGTAGTTATAAAGTAATTTTTATTCTCTAAAAAGTGATATGCTGCACTTGACTCGTATTTTATAGTAAAACCAGACTCAAGGTGTTTTAGCTCAATAATGGTTGAATCCTTTTTTTTATCATTCTCGTCTTTAGATTCGGGCTTTATTTGATAAGCAATCCAATCCGAAGCAGAAGAAAACACAGGCTTACTACCGTCTGTTATCTGATATTTTACGCCGTCCTTTGCATTAGATATATATAATTTATCGCTCTGGTTATCGTCTTGATAATAACTATCGACCTTTTGTTTAGACTGGTTTTCTATTATTGTATCTTTTTTTGATTCCGGCTCATCCAATAAGCTATAAAGCGTGGTATACCATTCACCATTATTTGATAAAGTGACTGAATGAGTTCTCCACTGTCTAATGTCTTCAAATGAAAGTGATTCTTTTTTAGATTGTGCAATAAGATGATTATTGCCCATTATTGTCAATAAAATAATAATGCAAAAAGGAATAAAAGATCTCATAAAATCCCACTTATTGTTATTCAAATCGTTCATAATTAAATTTTAGTTCTTACGATTATTTTTAAAGGACTTATTTGGATAGTTAGGAGGAGGAGGAACAGCTCTAGGATTCGCTGCAATCTTTTCCAGTAATAGTTTTATAGCCGCGTCTAGTTGAGCATCTTTTCCATTAAAAGTCTCATGCGGCAGATTATCCAATTCGATATCAGGTACAAATCCGTGACCTTCGATCAACCATTCACCTTCCGGGCCATATACTCCGGTCCCAGGAGCTCCAGGATCCCCCTTATCAGTTGTAGGGCGTGGACCTGTCCAAATCTGACCTCCCCAGGTTCGCATACCGATGGTTGTGCCAAGGCCCAGTCTTTTGAACCCTTCGGCAAAGGTTTCACCATTGGAGCCTGCTCTTTCATTGACCAGTACCACCATGTGTCCTCTAAAGGCGTAATGCATGTTCCAGGTAGGTTCTCCTGACCTGCCTTTCCAATACATCCAGGCTTTTCGCATTAGTTTTTCAAGAATAAACATGTCGATGTATCCGCCAGCATTATTCCGCATATCGATAATCAATCCTTTTCGATTAAAGACAGGATAAAACTCCCGATAGAACTGACCAAGATCCCAGTCATACATTGCACTCAGATGTAAATAGCCGATTTGGTTGTCACTCTCTTTTTCCACTTTCAGTCGATTCGAATATTCCCAATCCCCGTATCTGAGCCAAAAGGAGTTTCCTGAAGGTTTTACGATGACATCTCGAGTCGAGGTATCCCTTTTTAGACTTAACCTTACTTGCTTTCCGGCCTGATTACGGAGCAAGGCTCCTATGTCTATTGCAGATAAGGCCTCTCTTCCATTCACTTTGGTAATGATATCACCTGCTTTGATGTCGAGGTAAGGATCATCTAAAGGAGATTTCCAGTAAGGGTAATCCGGGTCAACCTTATATATGTAGTCAATGCGGAATCCTCCATTGGCTTCATCTCTGCTGGTTTTCGCTCCCAAGCTGGCTACCTGAATGTTTTTGTTATCGCTTCGCGTGTCCCCCCCACCTGAGCCTGTATGTAATGCCGATAATTCCCCTGTTAATCTAGTGATCACATCATTGAGTTCGTTTCTGGTGCTTACCCGGTCTACCAAAGGAAGATACTTTTCATACATGGCATCCCAATCCACCCCATGCATGTTCTTATCGTAAAAGTAATCCCGCTCTAAACGCCATGAATCCTTGTAAATCTGTTTCCAATCCTCTCTGGGAAAAATAGAAAATTTACATCCACTAAAATCCACTTTACCATCATCTAGATTGGCACTCCCGATACCTGCATCAACCATGAAGTAAGAGCGCCCTTTTCTAACGAGTAGTTTTTTGCCATCCTGGCTCATTTCAAATCCACTTACTGCCGAAGCCAACTCATTTATTTTTACTTTTTCATTAGTGATTTTAACCACTTTCAGATGTGATTTGGCATTTTTACCTGCCTCAGTTGCCATTATGTATAATGCTTTATCATTGACTGCCAGATTGGAATAATTACCTGCTTTGATAGGTGTCACCATGATTCTGGATTGGATTCCTTCTTTATCAATGCTCACAACTAATTCATCTTCTGTTGCCTCGGGCTTCTCTTTTTTCTTACTTTTATCGGAAGGTGCTGCCTCACCTTTATCCTCGTCCATGAGTTCGTCCTTTACCCGGAAAGGAGATCGGGTACCTTTTTTCAAAGCTACATAAAAAACCATTTCGCTGGCATCCCAGTAAAATGCTGGTTGTCTTATTTCACCTCCTCTCAATGGTGTGAAACTTCGGTCAGTAAGAAAATAAAGAAATTTCCCATCGGGACTCCATTTGGGATCAAAGCTATTCGCTCGGTCGGTGGTGAGGTCGAAAATGGATTGGTCATTAACATTATACACCTTAATCTGAGACATGTTATTAAATGCCTTTTGCACAAAGGCAAGCCATTGACCATCAGGTGACCATGAAAAGTCCCCAATGCCTTGTTGATTGGTAGATATTTTTTCGCTTATACCGGTGGAAATATTGAGTACATACATATTAGACTCCTTGTCATTATAGGCAAGCCACTTACCATCAGGAGAAGGTGTTCCCTGGTATCGCAACAAGTTTCCGTCCTTTGTCAAAGACTGAATTTCACCGTAGCCATCGGCGGCAAATTGCACAAACTCAAACTCTCCGCTTTCATCAGATAGGGTGATGATATTTTTACCATCATGAGAAAAAACCGCATCTCTATAACGAACATCTTTTTGATCTATAAAGGCAACCGTTCTGCCAGATTTCACAGGTACTACAAATGCACGCCCTCTTGCAGTAACAATAACTTTTTCACCATTCGGATCGGAATGAACAGAGCTTATGTACTCCGAAGGATTTTCTACCCACTTCTCTCTCAACTGATCTAAGTCTGAGGCTAAGCGAATATCAATTTTCTTGTATTCGCCAGAGGCAATATCCAATAACCATAGATCAGCAGCGTGTTGATATACAATTCTACCTTTATCTAAATTAGCGTAGCGCACATCAAATTTATTATGCCTAGTATGTTGTTTAAAATCTCCACCGTCGGCGTTCATGGACCAAATGTTCTTCATACCATCTCTATCAGTAATGAAATAAACCCTTTCATTGTACCACATTGGATTAGAACTCTCACCGGGATGATCTGTGGTTAGTTTAACCGCCTCATTCTTACCATCAAATTTCCAGATTTGACGAGTATCACCACCCTTATATCGTTTCACATGATCGTTGCCGAAAAGAGGGACAAAGAACCAAGTTCCGTCTTCGTTTTGCACCGCATCATTGGCTTGATGGAGCGGTACGATAGACTTTTTTTTCGTGTTTAAATCAATGGTTACCAATTGCGAATTGGGTAGTTTGTTGTATGCAATGGTTTGGTAAACGATTTTTCCACCGGGCGTCCAATCCGTGACTACCGATGCTTCTGATTCGTAGGTCCAACGAGTGGTCAGCCCCCCATCTATGGGAAGTGTATACACTTCCATGGGACCTTCATAACTCGCAGAATAGGCGATGGTCTTTCCATCCGGTGAAATGACTGCAAATTTTTCTTCCTCGGCATGGGTGGTCAGCCGCTGGGCAAGCCCTCCCTCAATGGAAACTTTCCAGATGTCACCTTCTGCGGTAAAAACGATAGTGTTCTGATGAAGGTCAGGATACTGGTAGTATCCCTTGAATCCTTGCGCGATGACTTGATTTAGACCTAATGCAAGGCACAGGATGTATCCAAACAGTTTTAAAATTTTTGACAGCATGTTGATAGAGTGTGTATTTATCGCTTAAGGTGTCATGAATAAAAACAACATTTCTTTTTAGAAATCACAATGTGTTATACCTAAAGAACCAATTCCATTTTACTAACTTCATTTAATGATCAAACCTAATTTTATCAAATAAGGTCCATCCTTCTAATCAGTCCTCCCAAGTGAGCCGTGTATAGGATTACTAAGGTGTTTAGTATCAACAATACCATTAAAAAGCTATAAATTCTGCGATCAGGTTTTTCTTCTTGTAAAATATTTGCCCAGCCCATAAGCCCTATGAGTCCTGTAATCCCCTGAATCACAAAGGCTATTCTTCCCCAAAGCGCATGATCTTCTACTTGATTTTGAGGAAAAGCAACTAAGGCCTGTTTGGTCCAATCGGCAGTTTCCGGTCCGGTTAGGTATGCTACGGTTGTAATAATTGCTAAAATAATCAATCCACTAAAAGTACCTTTCCAAGGTTTGGCATCCATTGGAGTTAGCCTATGCACGAAGACCCGATATGCCAACCAAGGCGTTCCAATTACGGCAAAATGAACGATAATAATATGTATCCAATTTGCTATCATCTTTATTACATATCGGGCTTTGATATTCTTTGATTGAAATATTATTCAGCGCCAGTTTTAATCGCTTCTTTCGGATCTATTCCTTTATCTACCTTATCATAGTCAAGAGTGGACCCCCCCATACTATGCGGAATCAAATAAACCACAGTCATTACTACTGCAGCTGTTAATACTGCTGCTCTACTAATCTTCTCTTTCTTTTTAGGTTTGAAACCGATGATCGCCAAAGCCAATGCCCAAGCAACCCACATGATAAGCATTTTATTATCTGTAAAATCGCCTCCAAAAGGAAAACCAGTCCAGTATTCGCCGAAAGCACTTTTTTGTACCAATGGCCCTAATATCATTCCGCCTATTGTCATTGCCAAGAATGCGATCATTGTCCATAGACGCATAGAACCATGATCAAAAAGTGCACTTAATCCCGCCCGGATACCAAAAATGATAACGATAATCATCATTAAAACATGAGGCACTAAAATAAAGTTGGAAACAGGATCTTTGTATCTTAACACAATTCTATCTTTCCCCTTTTCAGGAATATTAAATTCTTTACCATCGATGCTCCCAATAATGAAATATTCCATCTTTCCGGCAGCTGGCTGTACAGGTAATTGAGCAACGAATTGTTTGTTTGCATCTAACTGAAAATCTAAACTTGTAACAGGATCCTTTGTCCGGTAGCGCTTATAATGCAGTGATGCATTGTAATTAGCTCCTTCAAAATATGGCAATTCAATTTTTGCCCCTTCGGTTGTTTCATGAGAACGAAGCAGTTCATATTTGTGTTTTTCTCCGCCATGCTCTAAATATCCTTTATACTCATAAGTAGGACCTGTACTCCTTTGATAGATCATTGCTGCTAAGGCCAAGAAAACAGCTAAAACCCATAGTAATATTCTTTTTACCATCTTTCTGTTGTTTGGTTTTTCTAATGTTTTACATCGAAGTATGAATAAATATAGGTCAAATAAATTTTAATGGATGATAGATTTTTGTTTGATTCTTTACAATCTTTTAATTCCTTGCCTCATATTCTCGGAATCGCTGAGGTCGAACTGTCTCAAAATCCCTTTGTAACCTCCTTAAGCATACTTGAATTCTAACATAAGCTCAATTTTATCCAATCTTTTTACACTTACTTCACCGCTCAGAACTTCATCCATAAATGAACTCCATTTAGGAATTCCACATTGATGTCTTAAAATCCAAATAATTCTCCTGCATGAACCTGCAATAATAAATTTTGTATCACAGGAATTCCTTTGAAGGATTTACTGGTTTGCTGAATGTCAATCATGAAGAATTTTATTTAGAAGTAATAAAAGTATTTCGATCTAAACCAGCTATTCGGAAAAAGGAAAGTGAATAGTGGTTTAGATTTTACCGCTTGTTATTTAATGCTTTTAAAAGTTTCGTGCTGTCCATATATTCAAAATATCTGGATGTGACTTTAAACGTTTCGTCTAAAAGGACTAAAGTTGGGGCTACAAATTTCCCCTCCCGTAAAGCAAGTAGTTGGGTGATTTGATGAACGGGGGTTCTGGTTTTTCCCACTTGGTCGTTAATAAATTGCTGCCCACTGAAGATGATGGACGAGTCGGTTTCGGCATTGAAGCGAACCGCATAGTATTGTTCATTCAGTACGTCAATTAGCTCCGGCTTTGTAAACACTACCTTGTCCATTTTACGGCAGTAGGTACACCAGTCGGTATAGAAATCAATGAATACTTTTTTGGGATTTGCGGCCAGAGAGTCTTCCAGTTCTTCGAATGATAGCCAACGAACCGATTCCGTTTCCTGTGCCCCCAAAGGAGCACACAGGAAAAATGGAATGCTTATCATAAAGCCTATGATTTTAAAAGATATTTTAGTCATCAGCGCAAGTTACCTATCTTTATTGAAATAAATACTGACCGCGGAGCCATCGGTCCATAAATGAAGTCAGAATCACGCTCGGGGCCAGAGTCAAACTCTGGCTGATAGCTGTCAAAGATATTTTTAGCCCCTCCGCTCAATTCTAGGTGAATATTATTGACCAGATCAAACTGATAGCTGACTTTGATATTCACATCAAAAAATGGGTCGGAGTCAATCAATTCCAGAAAGCCGGTCTCGCTTACAACTCTCGGTACGATCATAGAGCCGGTATAGGTTCCTGTCAAATCCATTTTAAATGCTTCAGAAAAGTTGTAGAAAGTGTTGAAATATCCGTACAAGTTAGGGTTTCTCACAAATTCATCCACGGCTACAATTTCCCCTCCTGTACCGCCCTCTGGTTCAAATAGTACTTGATTTTCTTCGTAGCTTGTTTGCTGGGCGGTCCCTCCAAACTGGAAAGCAAACTTGCCGGAAGGCGAATAACCTGCTTCGAAGTTGATACCGGAAACAGTAGCCCCTTCACCATTTCTCACCTCTTCTACGATAGACCCATTTAGAAGTACTGAACCTGTGCTTACCTGAGTAAATGGATTTTGCAATTGTGTGTAAAACCCTTCGATCAAGAAATTGACTTGCTTCAATCCGAAATTTTTGGTGTAATTCAGTGAGCCGGTAAATGCATTAGAAGTTTCTTTATCCAGATCCTCAGACAGGATAACGAAGAGAGGTTCACCACCTACAGATGAAATGTGCAGATCTTCATTGAAAGCTTGTGGTGCCCGAAAGCCTCTGGCATATCCACCTCTAAACCTCAGGGCCTCGTTTATTTTGTACAATAAGGTAAACCGTGGGCTCAATACCCCGATGTTTATATCTACAGAGTTGTTAATTTCGCCGATTTGATAATTTCCATCTACGTTTGAAACATCATATCTCGCCCCAAACAAGGCAGTAAGCTTTTGATTTGGCTTCCACTCGTACTGTGCAAAGAATCCAGTCGTATTTACCCGCTGATCAATTAATCGATTATAACCCTGAATTTCATCCTGAGTATCATAATACTGATTCTCAAGCCCTGCCGTAATCACATCATTGTTGTTCAAGTACCGAGTGTATTGAAGGCCCGTGACCAAAGCCAAGTCTTCTGTTAGTCCGTAGGCACTTATAGCTAGCAGGCTGTCTGCAGCCGTTCTTCCGCCGCCTAAGCCACCGTAATAACTTCCCCTTTCTGTAGTTTGTGCAGAAGCATAGATGGATAATTTATTTTGGTTATCTCTGCTCCATTGTTCATAATTGAGACCACCAAAAAAAGTGTTGTGGTCCAACTCCTCTGTGATATCCGTAAAATGTGGGGCCAGGTCCAGGCGGTCTCCCCCCCTGCGGTATTCGTTGAGCGCGCTAAAATCAACAGAAATTTTACTGCGATCTCCCGGTCTAAAGAATGCTCTTGCCCCCAGCACTGTGTTTTCCAACTCCACTAGTTCAGTAAACCCATCCCCATTGGCATCATAGCTGTCTCGGTTGCGGCTCATTCCGTAAAAGGTAACACCACTGGTTAAGCTCTCGTTTACAATTGATCCATTGATGTTAAAAGTCTGATCCAGAGCGTCGCCATCAATCAAAGATGTATTCGAGCGAAATTCCCAGGTGTTTTCTACGGGTTCTTTGGTGATGATGTTGATCGTACCGCCAATGGCATTAGACCCATAGAGGGCAGAGCCTCCACTTCGAACCACTTCTACCTGCTCCACGATGTTAGAAGGGATTTGATCCAAGCCATACACGCTGTTCAAAGCACTAAAAATAGGACGACTATTGATAAGGATTTGGGAATAAGCCCCTTCCAAACCATTTAAGCGTACTTGAGTGAACCCGCAATTTTGACAATTGGTCTCTACCCGCACGCCAGGCTGGAAGTTTAAGCCCTCAGAAATGGCAATAGATTGGGTAGCATTAAGTAGTTTCTTATCCACCACATTCACCACTACAGGATTATTCACCCGATCTTGCTCGTACCGCGTGCCGCTGATTACCACGGCTTCCATATTTAAGGCATCCTTCTGTAAGGAAAAGTTTTTCTCTATGGATTGCCCGGCTTCAAGGGATACCTTTTCAGATACGGATAGGTAGCCAAGAAAATTCACCTTGACCAGATAAGTTCCAGCCGGGATCTGCTCTATGATAAAGCTACCATCCTGATCTGCAATTACCCCCAAAGTGGTACCTTCAAGGGCAATAGTGGCGGCGCCTAAAGGTGCTCCATTATCGGTACTTACCTTACCAGAAAGGGTAGCATTCTGTCCGTAAACTGTAAAGTTGAGTACCAGCAGTAAGATGGTCAACGTAATTTTATTGTAGCTATTTTTTTTCATTAATTCTGTATTTAAAGTCATGTTATATTGTATTCATTTTTTTTAAGCTAAGCGCTACTTTCAGTCCTTCTTTTATGTCGAATATGGTTAAGCAAAATAATCTCACCTACTCCCAGAAATCCACTTAAGACCGTTATGGGAAGTTTCGTTCTGCCATTTCAGAGGAACTCTTTTTTAACCAGTAAATAATATTATTTAGATGCTGTTTACCATATAACCCTATGAATTTTCTTGTCTCAGGATTACGCTTATCTTCATAAACTTTCAGGCGATTGGCGACAAAATCTTTGGTTAGTTTGATTTTGCACTCGTTGACGATACAGTTTTTCCATTGTTCAAAGGTCGTTGGTATCATGATAAAAAATTTAGAAATTCATTCGTATGGTTTATTTTGCTTTCAGCTCTGGTTCGAAGTCTCGATTTTGCATTGTTGGCAATGGCGATAGTTTTTCAGGTGCGCGATGACCAAAGAGATAGAACCTGCATACATGAACCATTTTCCAAATGACAACTCAAGTAGCTCAGATAATAGCCCGACGGCGAATACCCCCCATGCCACCCATAATACCCATCTGAGGACGGTATGGGTAGTATGCCGGGCAGAATACCACACTGCCAAAAGACTCAGGCCCAGAAAAACATAATCCAGTGCCGCCCAAAAGCCGTGGGTATGCTCGCCTATAGTGCTTTCCAACACGGGCTTGGCGGCAAAGAATAAAGGAGTTAAGGTGCAATGAATAGCACAAAGGCCGCTGGCCGCCACTCCCAGCCAGTCGGAATATTCCATATTTTCAGTTCGATTCATACTGTGTATTTTTTGCGTAATGCAACTGATTTACAAAAGTAATCAATATTTTTGTTAATGCAACCGAGTTGCATTAAATTTGTATTATGGGAATTATCAGAAAGACAAAATCGGTCAAGACATTGCTCAAGATATTTGAGCAAACCAATAATGCTATTTCTGTGGTAATCTTAGTGGAACAACTTCATCAAAAAATGAACAAGACCACTGTGTACCGCGTTCTGGAACGATTAGAAGATGAGGGCATATTGCATTCTTTTACAGGAAAAGACGGGCTGAAATGGTACGCTAAATATAATGGGTGTTCATCCTCAAATCACATGGATTTACATCCTCATTTTCAATGTCGAGATTGTGGCAAGACAGCATGCTTACCTATTGATATATTGATTCCATCCGTTTCTAATTACAGAATAGATTCTGCGGAGCTGTTATTGATTGGACAATGCGAAGACTGTCTTTCTTAGTATTGATTTTAACCACAAGAAATTGATCGTTTTATTTTATAGCAGAAATTTTAGATTTAGGATTTTGCCTATTGGCAATAGACGTTTAAACATAGGTATGGCTTTACTAACAGCATCAAATATGGAGGATGTTTTGAAAATAAAGCTTATCGAGATGAACTTTTACACACTGTTAATAATCAAATAATATTAAAAGGATAGAATGTACCCTTAAATTGTAAATTACTATAAAGGAAAATACTTAAACAATTAATGAAATGGAATATAATCGTAGGAAGTTTATCTCTTTTTTAGGCAAAGCCAGTTTAGGAACCGCAATAATTCCACCTTTCTTAAAATTTTGTGGAAACACCAATACGTCGATTTCAATTGAAGAAATATCTTCAGACCATCTTAGGTATTTAAAAAACCTTCCTTTTGAAAGGCTATCAGCATCTAACAAAGATGACTTACTACTTGCCAAAGGCTTAGAATATCATACTTTGATAAAATGGGGTGATAAAATTAGTGATGACGATAACTTTGGATTCAATAATGATTTTATTTGTTTCATGCCTCTAGATGATAATAATTTGAAAGATGGACTGTTATGGGTAAATCATGAATACGTCAACCCGCTTTTTGTTTCTAATTTCAATTATCGTAATTACAAAAATCCGCAGCAACACCGAACCATAGAACAAGTTGATAAAGAAATGTACAACGTTGGTGGGACCATCATAAGAATTAAAGAAGAAAATGGAAAGTGGCAAATTGTTGAAAATGATCCTCACAATAGGCGGATTACAGCAAAAACTCCAATTTTACTCAATTGGGATACTCCGATTAAAGGAAAAACCAGGGTTATTGGTACACATAGCAATTGTTCCGGCGGAATTACTCCATGGAAAACTTTTCTTACATGTGAAGAAAATTATGATAGTTTCTATGGAGAAACTGAATATAATGAAAAAAATATTCCCTCCCATATACCTAGTTGGTATGGCTGGGAAAACTTTTACAATTATCCACCAGAACATTATGGTTGGGTAGTAGAGGTTGACCCAAAAGACGGAAAAGCTCAAAAGCATATAGCTCTGGGACGATTCGCTCATGAATGTTGCACCTTATACGAACTAAAGGATAAGCGAGTGGTAGCTTATACTGGAGATGATAAAAATAATGAACATTTATACAAATTTATCTCTTCCAAGCCCCACTCCTTGAAAGAAGGAACCCTATACGTGGCTGATATTGATAATGGAAAGTGGCTTGCTTTAGACTGGGAAAATCAACCTGTATTAAAAAATAAATTTAAGGATCAAACTGAGGTGCTCATTAGGGCTCGGGAAGCTTCAAAATTATTAGGAGCAACCGAGTTGAATCGCCCTGAGGACATAGAAATTGACCCAATCACGGGTAACATCTTTGTTTCTTTGACAAATAACTATGAGAAAAATGATTTCCATGGCTCAATTCTAAAAATCGAAGAAAATGATGGCGCGTTTGATGCGCTAAAATTCAAAGCAACCACTTATAAAGCAGGTGGGGAAGAAAATGGATTCTCTTGTCCGGATAATTTAGCCTTTGATCTAGCCGGAAATCTTTGGATTACCTCAGATATGTCGGGAAGTAAAATGAATCAAGAAGATGGTCCATATATGCCATTTAAAAACAATAGCTTATTTGTAATTCCTAGATATGGAAAAGAGGCAGGAAAAGTAATACGAATCGCTTCAGCTCCAAAAGATGCAGAACTTACAGGCCCTTGGTTCTCACCAGATGGTAAAACCTTATTCTTAAGTGTTCAACATCCAGGTGAACAAACCACAGATTTGAACAAGCCCACAAGCAAATGGCCTTTTGATCAGGATAACATTCCTAAACCTGCAGTAGTAGCAATAACTGGAGATCTAATTGAGAAATTTAATAAGCTGAATCAAATTGAAGAGTAGTTCATTTAATTTTAAATATACTGGCTATAACAAATAACTGATCATCAAAAAGACATTCAAAGATTTGTCATAAATTTACATCTTTTCACTCCGCCCAATATTCGATCTTGATCTCGGCACTTCCGCTCAAGTCCGCCGCTGTCCGTGTCACTTCCACGTGCAGATCAATACGATCCATCAGTGGACCAGAGATTTTATTCAAATAGCGTTTGACAATTCCTGGCTCACAAACGCAGTCTTTTTCGGGATGGTTGTAGAAGCCACAGGGGCAGGGTTGCGTACCCAAAGTGCAATATCGCCCTTTTTGCCATAAAACCCTATAAATCAGGCTATATAGCGAATCCTGCAACTTTAGGGGAACACATCCGAAAAG